>NZ_JBALUS010000029.1:0-501 GCF_036963785.1 Brevundimonas sp. | reverse complement strand
GGCATCTTTCATCGGGATGCTGGCCTGATAATAAAACCTGTTGATCACCCATGCGCGGACCTGATCGGGCGTGCAGTCGCCGCCATGCAGCAAGTCGTGAAACGGATGCTTGTCGTGATACCGCTCGGCCCCGATCTGGCGCAGGCGGGCTTCGAATTCGGCGGGCGTGGCCGTCATATCTCCAGCTCCATCCCGTCTTGCGCAATGATCCATCCTGCGGCTTCCACAGCTTTGCGCTCTTCCGACATTGGCCGGAACACTGGATTGGTATTGTTCATATGGACAAAAACTTTCTTCGCAATCTTGATATCTTCGAAGGCAGCGATGGAACCGTCGGGGCCGGACATGGACATATGCCCCATCCGCCGCCCGGTTTTCTGGCTCAGTCCTGCGCGCACCATCTCGTCGTCCTGCCAAAGTGTCCCGTCAAAGAAAACCGCATCCGCCCCGTCCAGCCGCGCCGCAAGCGTATCGCGCATCGCCGCACAGCCGGGGATGTAG
>NZ_JBALUS010000028.1:0-504 GCF_036963785.1 Brevundimonas sp. | reverse complement strand
GGCGGCCCCCGGCGATACGGTGCATAAAATTGATCATGTCTGTTGGTCCTAATGTCCGTGTCCGTCGCCAAAGGCGTCTTTTTCAAGCTGGGCCTTGAGAGTGAATCCCCCTTGCGAGACAAAGGTCTCGCCGACCGTCAGGCCCGAACGAATTTCGACAAAGCCGCCGGCCGTTGTACCGATCATCACGGTCTTGGGGGCGAAACCGCCTTCAACGGGAACGAATATCGACGGTTTGTCCTCGACAATCTGGACGGCTGTTTGCGGGACCCGTACCACGGGGCTTGCATTGCCAACGCTGAGATCAGCCGTGACAAACTGGCCAGGCGTCAGACTGCCATCGGCATTCGCCACAATCACCCGTGCCGTCGCGGTGCGAGAGGTTTCATTGATGACGGGAAGCACGAAAGCGACAGTCGATAACGCCAGGACATCTCCTGAGTCGGTCTTGAGCGCGACAGGTGCGCCAATACGTATACGACCAATGTCCTGCTTGTAGACGGC
>NZ_JBALUS010000027.1:0-515 GCF_036963785.1 Brevundimonas sp. | reverse complement strand
GCTCGGCTCCCGCTGCCTTGGCGGTTTCTGCCATGGCGATGACCCTTGCTGGCTCCATCAGCCGGTCACGGGTCAGATCGACCTCGCGATGATGTGCCGACTGCGGGCAGTAGGCACAGTTCTCCGGGCATCCGCCGGTCTTGATCGACAAAAGGTTCGCCTTCTGGACCTTGTTCGGATCGTGGTGCTGTCGGTGCACGGCGTTGGCCCGGCCGACCAGTTCCAGCAACGGCAATTCGTGAAGACCGACGATCTCGTCGATCGTCCAGTCGTGCCTGATCGTTCCATCGCACACCGTCATTCGCCTCTGCTCCAAAGCCGGGCGATGGAGGCTGGAAGCATACGGCCGCCCACCGCCACGATGCCGATCTTGACCAGATCGCCGAGCAGGAAGGGAAGAACGCCAACCGCGAGAAGCTCGCCGGCCGGAACATGGACGGCAAGCCAGGCAATGCCGAATCCATAGATCGGAACCATGCCGGCAAGCATCGCGCCGGCCCGGCCATGCATGCTCT
>NZ_JBALUS010000026.1:0-524 GCF_036963785.1 Brevundimonas sp. | reverse complement strand
CTTGTAGCCGCCCTTCAGCGTGGCCGCGGGCCAGCCCACCTGCGTCATGATCAGCGCCATCGATCCCGAGCGCTGCCCGCCCCGCCAGCAATAGATGAGCGGGCTGTAGCCGGCGGGCTTGCCGGACAGCGCCGTCTCGAGATGGCGCGCGATATTGCGCGAGACCAGCGCCGCGCCCATGCGCCGCGCCTCGAAGCGGGAGACCTGCTTGTAGGTATAGCCCACCCGCGCCCGCTCCTCATTGTCGAGCACAGGCAGGTTGAGGGCGCCCGGCACGTGGTCCTCATCGAACTCGGCCGGGCTGCGCACGTCGATGATGTCGTCGAACCGCTCGATCAGGGAGGCGTCGAAGCTGTCGACCGGATCGCGCATCGCCTGTGGGTCAGCTCCCCGCCGGGGTGATGGCCAGGCGCACCGTCTCGCCGCCAAGCTCCACGCTGCGCGTCGCCGACAGTCCCTGCTCGCGCACGATCGCGGTCGCCAGCGCTTCGGATTTCAGGAAGGCGTTGTGGCTTTCGATGATC
>NZ_JBALUS010000025.1:0-525 GCF_036963785.1 Brevundimonas sp. | reverse complement strand
GACGTCCAGCCATAGAGGGCGTCCCGCGTCGTGGCGAGGATGGACTCTTCAAGGTCGGAAGAGGGGTAGAGGGCGAGGAAGTCGTCGGAGAGGTCTAAATAGCGCTCGCGGATGGCGGTCTCATAGGCTTCAGCCGATGTGGGCACGTCCGGGGCAAGCCTGCGGAGGGTGCGGATCTCGCCGCTATTGAAGCCGGCAAGGACTGGCACCGCGGCCTGCTCGCCCCGCTCGAACACTTCGAGCGGCTGGCGCGGCAGGACATGGCCGTCCACCGTTCCGGATGTGAAGAAGCCCTTGCTGAGCGCGCCGTTCGAGACGGCGCCTGCATCCATTGCGCGAAGGGCCTCAAGGTCCGGCGCTTCGAGGGCGGCGGACACGGCGAGCCCCACCTGTTCAGAGGCAGGCTGACCGTGAACCGGCTCTTTCAGGGACGGAACCGAAACCATGTAGGCGCTCTGGGCGATGGCCTTGTCGAACAGGCCCTCTGCGAGCGGCGAGGCCATCAGGTGAAGGACTGACAGCGCC
>NZ_JBALUS010000024.1:0-525 GCF_036963785.1 Brevundimonas sp. | reverse complement strand
AGACAATGCTCGCCCCGCTCGGGCGGCTCGACATGGATTCGCGCGGACTGCTCCTCCTGTCGGAGGATGGCGTGCTCGCCAAGGCCGTGATCGGGCCGGGGTCGGACCTCGAGAAAGAATACCTCGTCACCGTGAGGGGCCAGGTCACGCCGCAGGCCCTCTCGCAGCTGCGCCATGGCCTGTCGCTCGACGGCAGGCGGCTGAGGCCGGCCAGGATCGACACGGTCGGCGCGGGCCGGCTGCGGTTTCGCCTGAAGGAGGGCCGCAACCGCCAGATCCGGCGCATGTGCGAACTGGTCGGTCTCGTCGTCGTGGACCTTCACCGCACGCGCATCGGCCCGCTCGAACTCGGCAGCCTTCCGGAAGGCAAGTGGCGCGCCCTCACCTCTGAAGAACGCGCCAGCCTGATCAGCTCTTCGGTGCCTTCGGGGTCGCCCCCGGCTTCCGGCGGCGCACCCGCGGCCAGACCAGCTTCAGCCAGATCCAGAGGAAAACCCCGATCAGGAGCAGCCAGGGCAGGCCCAC
>NZ_JBALUS010000023.1:0-531 GCF_036963785.1 Brevundimonas sp. | reverse complement strand
TGGTCCGTGTCTCAGTACCAGTGTGGGGGATCTCCCTCTCAGGACCCCTACCCATCGTCGCCTTGGTGCGCCGTTACCGCACCAACTAGCTAATGGGACGCATACCCATCCCCCGCCGTGTCCTTTGAACCCCGCACGATGCCGTGCGGCGTTGCCATGGGGCGTTAATCCAAATTTCTCTGGGCTATTCCCCAGCGGGGGGCAGGTTGTATACGCGTTGCGCACCCGTGCGCCGGTCGTCAGCGGAGCAAGCTCCCTGTTACCCCTCGACTTGCATGTGTTAGGCCTGCCGCTAGCGTTCATCCTGAGCCAGGATCAAACTCTTCATCGTAGTGTCTTATATAATATTCCACGATATAAGGAAATTTAATCACTCTCCTTAGAGAGCTCAAAATGGTCATTCTAGTTTTAATTCAAATATTATCTATCTCTAAATAATACGCGTTGTCAATTCAATATGTCAAATAACTTTCCCTCTAATTAAAGAAGAAACTTCTTGAAAGATGCTAAGGAATCGAACCTTAATTTTAC
>NZ_JBALUS010000022.1:0-551 GCF_036963785.1 Brevundimonas sp. | reverse complement strand
GGGGTATCGCCAGAGTATCATGGGCGTATCATGGCAGTATCATGAGCGTATCATTGCGGCGCGGGCCGTCTCCCGCGCCGCAATCGCCGGTCAGTACCAGGCCCGAAGCCCGATGATGAAGGCCGTCCCGCTGGACGCTTCACCCGCGGCTTCTGCAAGATCGGCTGTCTCGCCGAACCGCTCCTGCCATTCAACGCCGATATAGGGCGCAAATTCACGCTTCACCTCATAGCGAAGGCGCAGACCGGCATCGAGCCCGGTGAGGCCACTGCCGAGTTCAAGCTCGGGAATGTCCTGCGCGGAGAATTCCGCCTCGATGCGCGGCTGGAGGATGAGGCGCTGGGTGAGAAGCAGCTCGTATTCGGCCTCGATACGGGCGGTGAGATCCCCGTCCGTGGACAGGAACGCCGCCGTATCGAGTTCGAAGAGATAGGGCGCGAGCCCCTGAAACCCGGCCACAAGGTGTGAGCGCCCCTCGGGTTCGAAATCCTGGCGGAGACCGGCCTGGAAGTCAAAATAGGGCGAAATGGCACGGGACCAGAGCAGCTGGA
>NZ_JBALUS010000021.1:0-563 GCF_036963785.1 Brevundimonas sp. | reverse complement strand
CTGGTCATGCCGGAATCCGGCACCGGCACCACGACATCGATATCGGCCGGGCATTCCTGGGCCAGGCGGGTACCCATGCGCTTGCGCGCTTCGTAGACCGAGCGCCCGGAAATCACCGAGTCGGGGCGCGCGAAATAAATATACTCGAACGCGCATGTCCGGGCAGGTTCGGCCGGGGCGTAGCGCCGGCTCTCAATTCCGTTATCGGACACGATCACCGCTTCGCCGGGCTCCACCTCGCGGATAAAGCGCGCGCCGATCATGTCCAGCGCGCAGGTCTCGCTGGCGAAGATCACGCCGTCATCGAGCTGGCCCATGACCAGCGGACGGATGCCCAGCGGGTCGCGCGCGCCGATCAGCTTGTCATTGGTGAGGGCGACCAGGGCAAATGCGCCCTCGATCTGGCGCAAAGCTTGGAGCAGGCGTTCGGCGGAGTTGGTTTTGCGCGAGCGCGCGGCGAGCTGAATGATGACCTCGGTATCCGAGGTCGACTGGAAGATGGCGCCCGAGGCGACTAGCTCCTCGCGCAGGGCGCGCGCATTGGTCAGATTGCCGTTATGGGC
>NZ_JBALUS010000020.1:0-571 GCF_036963785.1 Brevundimonas sp. | reverse complement strand
CCCCTGCGGCCGGCGTGGCTGGCGTTCGCGCGGCAGGCGCTGCCGGGAGCGCGCCGCTGTCGATACGAAGGCGATAGGTCGGGTCTGGCAAGGTGAAGCCGGCCTGGTCCAGCGCCGCCTTGACCGCCGCGATCGCCACCGAGCGCGACTTGAAGAAATCGGCTGCGGTCTGATCGATCCAGCCGGCGAAGAACAGGTTGATCGTGGAATCGCCCACCTCGCGTATGACTCCGGCCGGATCCGGTGCCATCAACACGAAGTCCAGGGCCTTCAACGCGGTCAGGCCGGTCTCTATCGCGGACATTGGATCGTCGTCCGGGTCCACGCCCAGAATGAAATCGAAACGGCGCTCCGGATTGCGGGTGTAGTTCAGGATCACCGCCTTGAAGACGAGGGCGTTGGGCAGACGCAAATGGTTGCCGTCGAGCGTCATCAGCACGGTGGCGCGCGAGGTCAGCCGGATCACCCGGCCCTCCTGCCCGTCTATCACCACATGCTCGTTGGGCCGGAAAGGCTGGCGAACCGAAAGCATGATCGAAGCGATGTAGTTTTCGATCGTGTCCTTGACCGC
>NZ_JBALUS010000019.1:0-595 GCF_036963785.1 Brevundimonas sp. | reverse complement strand
TGGCCGTGATCTCCTTCGTGGTGGTGATCCACGAGCTGGGCCATTTCTGGGTCGGGCGCCGCTTTGGCGTTCACGCAGAGGTCTTCTCCATCGGATTCGGCCCGACGCTGGTGTCCTGGACCGACAAGAAAGGGACAGACTGGCGGATCGCGGCCCTGCCGCTGGGTGGCTATGTGCGGTTTCTGGGCGATGAGAACGCCGCCAGCGCGTCGGATGCCGAGACTCTGGACCGGCTGCGCAGCGACCATGAGTGCGCCGATCAGGTCTTTCATTTCAAGCCGGTCTGGCAACGCGCCCTGATCGTCGCCGCCGGACCCATTGCGAATTTCCTCCTGGCAATCCTGGTCTTTGCCGCGCTCGGCATGATGCGCGGTGAAGTCCGCATGGAGCCTCTGGTCGGCACGGTGCTCGAGGAGTCGCCAGCGGCCGAAGCCGGGTTCGAGCCCGGCGACCTGATCGTTTCGATTGAGGGCCGGCGCGTCGAAGGCTTCTTCGACGTGACGCAGGCCGTGTTCATGCGCGCCGGCGAACCGCTGGAAATCGTGATCGAACGTGACGGCGAACGCCGGACGCTGATCGCAACACCTGAGCGACG
>NZ_JBALUS010000018.1:0-623 GCF_036963785.1 Brevundimonas sp. | reverse complement strand
GAACATGGCTTCGGCCGATTCCATGGTCGGCGGCTCGCCCGGACGCATGACGCGGTAGATGTCGAACAAGGCTTCCTGACGGTTCTCGTTCTTGTCTGCCACCAGCGTGTTGCGGATGTAGGCGCCGACGTTGATGTGGTCGATGTCGAGGATCGGGATCTCGGTGAAGCCGAGCTTCATGAGGTCGACGAGGTTGCCCTTGCGTTCGCCGGACTTGGCGTCGAGCGCCATTTCCAGCTCTTCGCCGGCTTCCAGATAGACTTCACCCGTCTCCGGGTTGACGATGTCCTCGGCCACGAAGTTGCCGACGAGATCCTCGTCGCTGGCACGAAGCGCCTTCAGGCCCTTGTCCGTCAGCTGACGGAGCAGGCGCGGGGTGAGCTTCTTGCCGGATTCGACGACCACTTCGCCGGTGTCGGCGTCGATCATGTCGGAAAGGGTCTTTGCGCCCTTCAGCGTCTCGGGCTGGAAGGGAATGCGCCAGCCGTCGCCGTCACGAACGTAATTGGACTTCGTGTAGAAGGTCGACAGGATCTGTTCGCCGTCCATGCCAAGCGCCATCAGCAGCGAGGTTGCCGGAATCTTGCGGCGACGGTCGATGCGGGCGTAGACGATGTCCTTGG
>NZ_JBALUS010000017.1:0-739 GCF_036963785.1 Brevundimonas sp. | reverse complement strand
CGCCGATCTTTGCCGACGTCGACCCCGACAGCGGCAACATCACGGCCGAGACCATCAAGGCCGTGATAACCCCTCGGTCCCGCGCCATAATCGCGGTGCATCTGGCCGGCTGGCCCTGCGACATGGACCCGATCATGGAACTGGCAGAGGTCAAAGAACTGAAGGTCATAGAAGATTGTGCCCAAGCCCATGGCACCCGCTATAAAGGCCGCGCAGTGGGCGGCATTGGTCATGTAGGTGCCTGGTCGTTCTGTCAAGACAAGATCATGACCACCGGCGGCGAGGGAGGCATGGTCACTTGCAATGATGAGGCGCTGTGGCGGCGAATGTGGGCCTTCAAGGACCACGGCAAAAGTTATGAGGCGGTCTATGAACGCAAGCATCCCCCTGGCTATCGCTGGCTGCATGAAGACTTTGGCACCAACTGGCGCATGACCGAAATTCAAGGTGTCTTAGGTCGGATTCAACTGGGCCGGATGGCCGATTGGACCGAAGCCCGCACCAGAAATGCCCAAGTGATCACCGACGCCTTGTTGCCATTTTCCGGCACTGAAGGCCCGGTCCGCCTGCCAGATCTGCATTGTGCAGGCTACGCGGGTCCGATCTCAGACAACGGCACCTTGCATGGGTTCTATAAATACTATGCCTATGTGCGGGCTGACAATCTCGCCGCAGGTTGGGACCGTGACCAGATTAGCAATGAG
Organism: Brevundimonas sp.; assembly: GCF_036963785.1. Lineage (GTDB taxonomy): Bacteria > Pseudomonadota > Alphaproteobacteria > Caulobacterales > Caulobacteraceae > Brevundimonas. The sequence goes on along the minus strand of NZ_JBALUS010000017.1, from coordinate 35 downwards.
ATAAACGCCCGGGGCGTTCCCTGTTTTCAGGGCAC
>NZ_JBALUS010000016.1:0-823 GCF_036963785.1 Brevundimonas sp. | reverse complement strand
CCTGATGATGCTGATCCTGATTTTTCTGGGAACCGTGCTCGATGAGATCGGCATCATTTTGCTCACCGTGCCGGTCTTCCTGCCGGTGGTCCAATTCTACGGCTTCGACCAGATCTGGTTTGGTGTCCTCTTCGCGCTGACCATTCAGATGGGCTATATCAGCCCGCCCTTCGGTTACACTCTGTTCTACATCAAAGGGACACTGCCCAAGGACATCAGCATGGGAACGGTCTATCGCGGCATCCTGCCGTTCTTCCTGCTGCAGATCGTTGGCCTGCTTGTGTGCGTCGCCCTGCCGGATCTGATCACCTGGCTGCCGGAGCTCATGCGGTGAGTGCGTCTGGATTGGACAATATGAAGGTCACGATCGTCGAGGTCGGTCCCCGCGACGGCCTGCAGAACGAACCGGGTTTCGTCGACACGAGGTCCAAGATCGCCCTCATCGACATGTTGAGCGGATGCGGTTTCAAGCGCATTGAGGCGACAAGCTTTGTGTCGCCGCGTTGGGTACCGCAGATGGCGGATGCCGCTGAGGTCATGGCTGGCATAGAACGCCGCGCTGGAGTGATCTATTCAGTTCTGGCCCCCAATCTCAAGGGATGCGAAGCGGCCGTTGCCGCTCGTGCCGATGAGGTGGCAGTCTTTGCTTCTGCCTCCGAAAGCTTCAGTAAGAAGAACATCAACTGCAGCATAGCGGAAAGCCTGATGCGTTTTCAGCCCGTCGCCGAAGCGGCCAAGGCAGCACGAATCCCGATAAGGGGCTATGTCTCATGTGTGGTGCAATGTCCCTATGAGGGACCTGTCGTGCCGGATGCCGTGGCGC
>NZ_JBALUS010000015.1:0-884 GCF_036963785.1 Brevundimonas sp. | reverse complement strand
TGGTGATCTCCCTTTGAAATTTCGTCTGTTAGCCCCAATCCAGATCAAGACCTTGGGCCTTGGCTGCATTGAGAGCGTATTTCTTGGTTTGACTAAAGGCATCGGTCAGCTCTTGCTGGCCTGTCTCGTCGGTGATTTTGTCGAAAGCGGATGCGACACCTTCAGGGGTATTCTCGTCGCCGGTCAAGGTCACGCCTTCCGTTTCGTAAATACGGGTTTGAGCGAACCCGCCTGCCCCTGCGCCAAGGATCACGCGGCTGGGGCCATCCTCGCTGACCAGGTACAGCAGGCCGGGGGTGATGGTTTCGGGGGCCAGCAACGCCTGGGCCTGTTCGGGCAGCAGATCGGCGGTCATCCGTGTGGCCGCGGTGGGCGCCAGCGTGTTGACGCGGATATTGTCGCGCGCGCCTTCAAGGTGCAGCACGTTCATCAGCCCCATCATCGCCGCTTTGGCCGCGCCATAGTTGGACTGACCAAAGTTGCCATAAAGCCCCGACGCCGAGGATGTCAGCACGATGCGCCCGTATTTTTGTTGGCGCATGATCGGCCAGCAGGCGTGGGTGACATTCGCCGACCCGATCAAATGGACGTCGACGACCTTGCGGAAATCAGACATCTCCATTTTCGAGAACGTCTTGTCCCGCAGGATGCCTGCGTTGTTCACCACAATGTCGACGCGGCCCCAGGCGTCCATGACCTGTGCGACCATATCCTTGACGCCGGCTTCGTCCGACACATCACAGCCATGGGCCATCGCTTCGCCGCCCGCGTCGCGGATTTCCTGCGCGACCGCTTCTGCGGCAGCCGAGGATGCCCCCTGCCCGTCGGTTGTCACACCCAGATCGTTGACCATGACACGTGCACCACGCGCTGCCAAACCAAGC
>NZ_JBALUS010000014.1:562-1077 GCF_036963785.1 Brevundimonas sp. | reverse complement strand
ATCTTGGTTTCTTTTGTCTCAACGCTCTTTGAAAATTAGATATCTGAAGAGATATGTGGGCGGTTTGGTTCATTCGATGGATCAACCTCTACATATCGCGCCGATAGCGACGCACTTAGGTGCTTAGCGATTATTCGGTGTCAGCTTCACTGTTTGGACGGCTTTCGGTTACTTTGGTAACTTTAAGCACTTCAAACGGAGAAAAACGCCTGTATCATTCAGTAAGTGATGCAGGTTTGATGTGCAGAGGTTCGACGTCAAGGATAAGCAGCGATGCTTTTCAACTTGAGAGTTTGATCCTGGCTCAGAACGAACGCTGGCGGCAGGCCTAACACATGCAAGTCGAGCGCAGTCCTTCGGGACCGAGCGGCGGACGGGTTAGTAACGCGTGGGAACATACCCCTTTCTACGGAATAGCCTCGGGAAACTGAGAGTAATACCGTATAAGCCCTTCGGGGGAAAGATTTATCGGGAAGGGATTGGCCCGCGTTAGATTAGATAGTTGGTGGGGTAAT
>NZ_JBALUS010000014.1:0-552 GCF_036963785.1 Brevundimonas sp. | reverse complement strand
GATCAGCAACACTGGGACTGAGACACGGCCCAGACTCCTACGGGAGGCAGCAGTGGGGAATCTTAGACAATGGGCGCAAGCCTGATCTAGCCATGCCGCGTGTGTGATGAAGGTCTTAGGATCGTAAAGCACTTTCGCCAGGGATGATAATGACAGTACCTGGTAAAGAAACCCCGGCTAACTCCGTGCCAGCAGCCGCGGTAATACGGAGGGGGTTAGCGTTGTTCGGAATTACTGGGCGTAAAGCGTACGTAGGCGGATCAGAAAGTTAGGGGTGAAATCCCGAGGCTCAACCTCGGAACTGCCTCTAAAACTCCTGGTCTTGAGTTCGAGAGAGGTGAGTGGAATTCCAAGTGTAGAGGTGAAATTCGTAGATATTTGGAGGAACACCAGTGGCGAAGGCGGCTCACTGGCTCGATACTGACGCTGAGGTACGAAAGTGTGGGGAGCAAACAGGATTAGATACCCTGGTAGTCCACACCGTAAACGATGAATGCCAGTCGTCGGGCAGTATACTGTTCGGTGACACACCTAACGGATTAAGCATTCCGC
>NZ_JBALUS010000013.1:0-1327 GCF_036963785.1 Brevundimonas sp. | reverse complement strand
ATCCGCGAAGGCGGCCGCACGGTTGGCGCCGGCGTGGTGGCCAAGATCACCGAGTAAGCTCGGTCATCTGACCCGAATACAGAGTGGCCCCGGAGCGATCCGGGGCCGTTTCTTTTTCCCTCTCCCGATGGGAGAGGGCTGCGCGCACGGATGCGGCAGCATCCGTCCTTCGCGCGCAGGGTGAGGGTCGGGTGTTTCCCCGCGAAACACGACCCTCATCCCCCGCGCGCAGACCTCCGCTACGCTCCGGTGCGCGGGTTCCCCCTTCTCCCACAGGGAGAAGGGGCTCAGCCCTTAAACAAACGCCACCTCGACCCCCTGTTCCACCGCACCGGCCAGCTGTTCGGCGTCCCAGTTGGTCAGGCGGACGCAGCCGCTGGAGGCGGTCTTGCCGATCAGGGCCGGGTCGGGGGTGCCGTGGATGCCGTAGCCGTCGCGCGACAGGTCGATCCACACCGCGCCCACCGGATTGTTCGGGCCCGGCGGCACGATGACCGTCTCGCCGCCCTGCTCGGGGTCATAGGTGTAGTTGGGCTCCGGCGCGACCGCGCGCACCGTGTGCGTGCCGGACGGGGACGGGGTCTCGTCGCTGCCGATGGTGGCCGGATAGAAGGCCAGCAGGTCGCCGTCGGCGTTGAAGGCGCGCACGGACTTCTCGGCCTTGTTCACCTCGATCCGCGCCACGTCGCCGTCCAGCGCGTCCGGGCCGGTCGCCGCCACCACGATGGACTGGCCCGCGCGGCTGAAGTCGACCCCGGGGTTCAGGGCGTCCAGCAGGTCCGGGCTCATGTGGAATTTCTCGGCCAGGGCCTCGCGGGCGTCCGAATAGCCCACGGTCTCCATGCGCCCCATGGCCGCCATGCTGTCCGGAACCTGGCCGACGAACGGTCCGGCCACGTCGGCCTCCGCGATCGTATAGTCGGTCAGCACCCGGCCGCCGTCGCCCGAGGTCAGCCGGTCGAACACCTCGGCGTTCAGTTCGCCGGTCACCTCCAGATCGTTGGCCTCCTGGAAGGCGGCGATGGCCTGGCGGGTGTTCTCGCCGCCCAGGCCGTCGATGATCCCGGGCGAAAAGCGGGTGCGGTCCAGCAGGATCTGCGCCCGCACCATGGCCGGCTCCGCCTCGGCGTCCTCCAGTTCGCCCTCCACAGCGCCGCCGCGATCCGCGGACGCGCTGTCCTCGCTGTCGGAGTCGGATGCCCCGTTGCTGCCGGACTGGCTGTCCTCATCGGCGGCGGGCGGGGTGTAGGTCGCCGACTCGATGGACTGGCGCAGCCGCGACGCCTCGTCCGAGGCCGGGCTGGCGGCTTCGGTCCCGGTCCGCTCG
>NZ_JBALUS010000012.1:0-3471 GCF_036963785.1 Brevundimonas sp. | reverse complement strand
CTTTGGGACTTCGGTAGCAATCGGCGCCATGTCGGGTCGCTCCATATAGATCAGCTGACATGCAGGGCTTCAGATCTGGCGCGGCGCAACTTGCTGGCTGTTCACCCAGTCACCGGTTGGTGGAAGTCGAAAAAGCTTCTCGCTGAGAGTTTGCCTTCCGTACGCTACGCACTGATTGTGGAAATCGACGCAGCAGAGTTGGACACCGAGCTCTACGCCGAGGTTCAAGTTGCTGTTGACGCATTGATTGCCGCTCAAGCAGTTGTACAAGTCTGACTGTATTGGAGACCCCGCGCAGCGCTCCCTATCTCGGCATCGCATCTACATCGGGCCTCCACATGAAATGGCAGTTCGATCGCTCTATTGAAACAAACACAGCAAAAGGGGAACCGTGATCTCACGGCTCCCCTTTCGGTTCAGATCGTCTATTCTTACGCGTTGATCACGCGACCAGCGACAGCCCCGCGCCTGCGTCCTGCGGCTGCTCACCGCTGTCGATGAACGGAATGATCGAGAAGGTTTGCCCGCCGCGCTGCTCTTCGTTCTGCACGGCGTTGACGCGCAGGTCGCCATCAGGCGTGTTGATCAGCATGAACTCCAGATCGAACATCATATTGGCGATGTAGCCGGTGAAGGCATTGTCGGCGTCCATTGCGGTGAGCTCGCCCGAGATCGAGCCAGATTTCATCAGGCCGTTCGAGACCAGCGGGATGATCTCGAACTCGCCGCTCTGGGCCGTGCGCGCTTCTTTCGTCTGTACCGCGTTGACCCGGAACGGGCCGAGGCCGACATCGATCTGCATCGAGATGTAGGGGTTGCCGCTGGTATTGCCCGTCTCGTTCCAGGCCGTGCCGATGCGCACCTTGCGGCCTGACTTGTTGACTGCTGTCACGTCAAAATCCGGGCTGCGTTCGGACATCTTGGCCCGCGCCTCCAACTGGATGGCGATGTCAAAGCGCGTCGAGTGGATCATGCCGGTGTACTGAGCGGCTGCGGTCTCGACATTGCGGGTGAGGGTTCCTGCGAACATGGGATGGTTCCTTCTTTGATTGGCCGGTGCCTGACGTCCTTGCCAGCGCATCCGGGATTGCTTTCTCGACCCCTTGAGGGATCACAAATCAGAAAGCTTGCTTTCCTTTCAGCCCCGCCCACGAGTCAGAGCTGCCGTCCGAGTGGGAAGGCCCCCGCGCCTCCGGGTGCTACACCCCTCCCCTCCCCGTCTGGTCTTGATTGGCTGCCCGGATTTTCTGCGCCGTCCTCCGATCGCGCTATGAAGAACTCCGCCTCTTTTCCGTTCAACCGGTGCCCACCCTGATCGGTCAGACCGATGCAGCTCCCGTTCGGCAGATGGGTGATGAGGTACTGACCCAGCCGGTCCTTGTGGACAAGGTAGCCGGTATTGGCCCAATGCACGGTCTGCCCGGCATCGACTGCGGCTTTGATTTCATCGAGAGTCATGCGAACCTCCATACGAAGAATGGTGGGGAAACGACGCAAGAAGCCCGGTCGTCCAACCGGGTTTCCATGCAGCATTAGTTTGGCCAACGGCCGAGACCTGTCAGGCACCTTGCGTGACTTGTGTCGCGCGCGCCGCCATCCAATCCTTCAAACCAAGAACCGTTCTGCCGGCGGCGACTTCAGATGCCCAGGCGGCCCTTGGGTCGCCGCAGGGCTCGGAGCCGACATGCCGGTCGATATGGCCATTGGCCATCCATGGCTCGGGCTGGATCCGTCGCAGCCAGTCCGCCATGCTGGGAATGCGGCCCTGGCAGTCTTCACGGATATGCTGCTCGCCGATCCAGCGCACCGGAATGTCCCGACTTGCGCTATTGGTCAAGGTTAGACCGAAGACACGTTCAGCATCGAACAGACCTTGGGTATGGTGGCGCAAGGCCCGGTGCGTGAAAAGCGCGAGGTGCTCTTTCGAGGCGTCAAACCGATCGTGGACGGCCTGATAGTCAGACGGCACCCCGCCGAATTTCCGGGCAGAGCTTTCGGCATGATGAAGCGGATGGGCCATCTCAAAGCCCCTCGTCATAGCTGTGCGAGCATTCGACATAGCGGTCGGCGTGATCGAGGGTGATGCTGTCTGCTGTAATGTCCCAGGTCAGCGTGCCGTAGCCACCCTCGTTGTTCTCGAACCCCGGATGATGGTGATAGGCGAGTGACCAGGCGAAATCGCCCACGGCGGTGACAAGCGCTACCGGCAGTTTGACCTCCGCAGGCTGCACCGTCACATCCTCGACATTGCCGGAATCGCCATAGCCTTCGTATTCGGCGGTGACCTCGTTGATGCCAAGCGCGCGCAATTGCGCGATCAGTTCCGCTCGGGTTGCCTTCAAGGTGGTTTCACGCTCTGCGCGCCACTGAGCCGCCAGCGCGGCATAATCGATCTGGGGTTTGATCATGGGTCTGTCCTTTTGTCTGCAATTGGGGGGCCGGGCGCGGCATTGGTCAGCGCGCGCCCGGAAAGCGCAGACCGGCCAAACGCTGATCCGCGATGCCCGACACAAAGCCCCCTTTGACTTTTCAGGCGGCTTGGTCTGTCGCGATGGCAGGCCTCTGCACCACGATCCGGGCCAGAATGCTTCCCGTGTCGATCCCGTCTCCATGCGGCAGGAACACCCGCAGCTGGAAGGAGATGATCTCCGTGAAACACCCCATGGCCTTGAGACCTTCAATCATGCCCCGATCCGCACCACCCAGCTCGAGACGCATCTCGCCTGCGACCCGGCGACGGGTCAGGGTGAGACCCCGGCCCAGATCGACAGGCGCAGTGGTGCCGAGGGCGGCGGTCAACATCTCTTGCGGCGTTTGCGGGTTGGAGACAAGGAAGCGGGCGCGGAGCGCGGCCGCCCCTTCTTCGCTCAACGTGCGCCCGATCATCGCGGTCGCCCCGTCGGGCGTGACCCGGTAGATGCGCTCATTGGTGGCCGGAATGTCCTTCCAGATCGGCAACAGCAGCCCGGTCAGCAGGTAGAGCTTGGTCGTGGTGGTTTTTGGCAGGGACGCAGCCTCGGCATCCCAAAGCCGCGCAAACTCAGGCTTGCCGATCTCTTCCCAGGCGGAGGACTTGAACCTCGCCTCTTCGAGATAGCTCGACCCGTTTGGCCTCACCGCCTTACGCATCAGCGTCACGATATCCTCGTCATACATTTGCATGGGCCGCGCCGAGATCAGCGCCGCGCGGCCGGAGGCGCGATTCACCATTGGCAGCTTGTCGGGATTGCGCGACAGGGCGTCATCCGCCGACAGCACGTGGACCGGGTCCGTCACCTCAAGTCCGATGATCCGCGTCACCGCGCCGGATTTCGGGCAGGTCCAGAGATCCTCTGTGGAGACCTGTTCGATCTTTTCGCCACGCAGGGTTTCCACGCCGAGATCGAGCGTGCCCGCCGCGCGCGCCCGTTCAGTCTGATCGGCAATCCGGCGCATGAACTCGGCAAAGAGCGCGTTCTGCATGTGGATGGG
>NZ_JBALUS010000011.1:0-5728 GCF_036963785.1 Brevundimonas sp. | reverse complement strand
CAATAGACCCCCGCCTCGCGCAGCCGCCGGGCGATCAGCTGCGTCACCTGGCTGCCGAAATCGACGATGAGGACTTTCTGGTGCTGGGTGGTCATGCGGTCGAATCCGGGGCGAGGGAATGGGCGGGGTCTAGGCTGGAGCCAGCCGGTATTTCAAGGGCGGCGAGGCCGTCGGCCTCCAGCCGCGCGATCAGGGCGTCCAGCGCTGCGGCCAGGGCCTCGTCCACGTGATGCAGGGTGGAGGTCCAGTCCTCCAGCGCCCTCAGCTCGGCCCGCCCGTCCGACACCCCGCGCAGGGCGATCAGGGGCGCCCCGAAGGTCTGCGCCGCGCGCAGCAGGGCCCAGGTCTCCATGTCCACCATGTCCGCGTCGATGGCGTCATAGGCCGCGCCGGAGATGACGGCCCCGCCGGTCGAGAGGCTGGCGCACGGAACGCCGGGAACCGGACACGGCAGGGGCAGGACCGCGGGCAGGTCCAGAAGCGGCGTCACGCCCCTGGCGAACCCCAGCGGGCTGGCGTCCATGTCGCGATAGCTGACCGACGACGCCTGGTAGACCGCCGCATGCGCCAGCGTTCGCGAGCCGCACGAGCCCAGCGACACGATCAGGTCCGGCAGGGCCCCGTCCGCCGCCATCCGGCCCAGCGCCGTGGTCAGGACCACCGCCGCCTCCACCGGGCCGACGCCGGTCATCAGGGGCTGGATGCGCGCCTGCAGATGGGCGCCGTACTCCGCCGGCGCCGCCATCACCGGCAGCACCGACAGCCCGCCCCAGCGCTCAACCCGTCCGTTCATCCGGCGCGCTCGTACAGGGCGGCGAAGAAGCCGTCCGTGCCGCTGGTCGCCGGGCTGAGCCGCAGACGATGGCCCTGCGCCAGCCCGGCCAGGCGCGTCCGCGCATCATCCGTGAACGCCGGGTTCGACAGGGCCTCGCCCACTGCGACGGGCCGGAAATCCCCATGCGCCGCCTCGAAGGCGTCCGCCGTCTTCTCATTCTCGCCGGTCAGCATCGAGCAGGTCACATAGACCAGCCGCCCGCCCGGCTTCACCAGCGCCGCGGCCCGGCCCAGGATCGCCAGCTGCAGCCTGTGCAGGCGTTCCACCTCGTCGGCTTTCAGGCGCCACGCATCCTCGGGCCGCCGCCGCCAGGTGCCCGAGCCCGAGCACGGCGCATCCACCAGCACCAGATCGGCGCCGCCGACCAGATCCTCGACCCCCTCCCCGTCCGCGCCCAGCAGCCGCAGATCAGCGCGGACCCCCGCCCGCTCCAGCCGCGGCCGCACGGCGTCCAGACGCTTCAGGCTGACGTCGGCGGCGACCAGGGTCCCGACGCCCTGCTGCGCCAGCCCCAGGGTCTTGCCGCCCCCGCCCGCGCAATAGTCCACGACCACCGCGCCCGACAGATCCAGCCCGCCGCCCGCCAGCCAGCAGACCATCTGGCTGCCCTCGTCCTGGATCTCGACGCGCCCGGCCTTGAAGCTCTCCAGCGCCTGCACGTTCGGCGGCGGCTCGGCGGCCAGCCGCAGCCCCCACGCCGACCACGGCGTCCGTTCCGGCGACAGTCCCGCCTCGCGCAGCTCGGCCTCCGCCGCCTCCACCGTCGTCTTCGCCCCGTTGACCCGCAGGTCGATGGGCGCGCGCGGGCTCATCAGCGCCTCCGCCTCTTCGGCCCAGCGGTCGCCGAAGGTCGCCTTGAAGTCGTCCACCACGAACTCGGGCAGGCCCGAGGCGATCCAGCCCGGGGGCTGGCCCTCCGGCGCCGTGATGCGCGCCCGCTCCTGTTTCGACAGGGGCTTGGGGCCATAGCCGTCACCCGCGTGCAGGGCCTCGATCTCGTCCAGCGGCAGGCCGTCGATCAGGGCCAGCGACCCGATCACCAGCGCCCGTCCGTCCTCGCGCCCGCCCATGGCCCACACCAGCCGCGCCCGCGCGCGGATGACCCGGTACACCCGGTCGGCGATGGCGCGCCGGTCCTTGGACCCGGCGTAGCGGTTCGCGCGGCCCCACTCCTTCAGCACGGCCTCGGCCGGTTGGCGCCCCTGGGCGATGGAGTCCAGGATCGCGGCGGCGGCGGAAAGTCGGGCGGCTGGGGTCACTCAGGTCTTTCAGATGAACAGGGCGGCGAGAATCAGGAGCAGGCCGGCCAGGGAGGCCAGCCAGATCAGCGAGCGCACCACGGGCACGCCGAAGGCGTACAGCGGGATATAGATCAGCCGGGCCCAGAAATAGAGCGCCGCGCCCCAGGCCGTCATGGCCCCGGTGCGCCCCGCCAGATACGCGACCAGCACCGCCCCGATGAACAGCGGCAGGGTCTCGTACAGATTGGCCTGCGCCCGCTCCAGCCGTCCGGTGATCCGGCCCGGCGGCGGCACGTCGGCGTCGCGCGGCCCGGCGTTCCATTTCAGCCCGTATCTGGCCGTGCGGCCCGCCGCCGGCAGCAGGATCTGCACCAGCGCCAGGATCAGGACAGCCGCCAGATAGGTCAGTTCAATGGTCATGGCGGCCCTCCCCGGCCCTAGCCCTGCCGGTAGTTCGGCGCCTCGCGGGTGATCATCACGTCGTGCACATGGCTTTCGCGCAGGCCCGCATTGGTGATGCGCACGAATTTCGCCCGCTTCTGGAACTCGGGGATGGACGCCCCGCCCACATAGCCCATGGCCGCACGCAGCCCGCCCACCATCTGGTGCAGCACCGGCGAGATCGGCCCCTTGTACGGGGTCTGGCCCTCGATGCCTTCGGGCACCAGCTTCTCGGACGACACTTCCTTCTGGAAATACCGGTCCGCCGAGCCCCGGGCCATGGCGCCCACCGAGCCCATGCCGCGATAGGATTTGTAGGACCGGCCCTGGTACAGGAACACCTCGCCGGGGCTCTCGTCGGTGCCGGCGAACATGGAGCCCATCATGGCCACGCTGGCGCCCGCCGCGATGGCCTTGGCCAGGTCGCCCGAGTATTTGATGCCGCCGTCGGCGATGATCGGGGCGCCGGAGTCCCGCGCCGCCCGCGCCGATTCCATCACGGCGGTCAGCTGGGGCACGCCCACGCCCGCCACGATGCGGGTGGTGCAGATGCTGCCCGGGCCGATGCCCACCTTCACCGCGTCGGCGCCCGCGTCGATCAGGGCCCGGGTGGCGTCATAGGTGGCCACATTGCCGGCGATGATCTGGATGCGGTTCGATTCGCGCTTGATGCGCTCCACCACCGCGGCCACCGAGGCCGAGTGGCCATGGGCGGTGTCGATCACCACCACGTCGGCGCCCGCCTCGGCCAGCGCCATGGCCCGCTCATAGCCCGCGTCGCCCACGGTCGAGGCCGCGCCCACCAGCAGGCGGCCCTGGTCGTCCTTGGCCGCATGGGGGAAGGCCTGGGCCTTCTCGATGTCCTTCATGGTGATCAGGCCGACGGCCCGGTAGTCCTCGTCCACCACGATGACCCGCTCGATCTTGCGGGTGCGCAGCAGATCCTGCGCCTCCTGGCGCCCGGCGCCTTCGCGCACGGTGACCAGCTCGCCCGTGGTCATCAGGCTCGCCGCCTTGACGTTGGGGTCGTTCTCGAACCGCATGTCGCGGTTGGTCAGCATGCCCACCAGCCTGCCGGTCTTCGGATCCACGACGGGGAAGCCGCTGATCTTCTTGCGGGCCACGATCTCGCGCACCTCGCCCAGGGTGGTGTCCGGCGTCACCGTCACCGGGTTCACCACCATGCCGCTTTCATAGCGCTTCACGGCGCGGACCTGGTCGGCCTGCTCCTCTATGGTCATGTTCCGGTGCAGCACGCCCAGACCGCCGGCCTGGGCCATGGCGATGGCCAGCCGCATCTCGGTCACCGTGTCCATGGCGGACGACAGCAGGGGTATGTTCAGCTTGATGTCTCGGGTCAGCCGGGTCGACACATCGACCTCGGCCGGCATGAACGCGGACGGGCCGGGTTCGAGCAAAACATCATCGAAGGTCAGGCCTTCGCGTATCTCCATGGGGAGTCTCCGTTTTGCGGGGCGCGTATAGCTTGCTGCGCCGCGAAACGGAAGCCCGGCGCGCCTATGACGGCGATAAAAGGAATTGTCGTTGCAACTCCAGCGCCTCGAGGCCATTTGTTGCAACAATGGTCCGCGCCATCGTCCGATCCGTCAAAGCGCTCGCGCTCAAGGTCGCCAGTTACGGCGTCATGCACCTGATCGTGGCGATCCTGGTGGCCTACGCCATCACCCGCGACTGGCGCCTCGCCCTGGCCGTGGGTCTGATCGAGCCCTTCTTCCAGACCATCGCCTATTCCTTCCACGATCGCATCTGGCACCGCATCGAGCGGCGCAAGATGCGCTCGGGCGTCGAGGAGACCGCCGAGGCCGTCACCGCCCGTCTGGACCTCATGGACGCCCGCGAGCAGAGCCGCGCCCACGGCCACGGCGGCGAGCACCATGGCCACAGCCACGCCCTGCCGACATCCTTCCGGCACATCGCCATGAAGACCTTCACCTACAGCCTCATGCACTTCGCCGTGGCCGTCACGGTGGCCTGGGTGCTGACCGGCTTCAACTGGCGGCTGGCCCTGGCCATCGGCTTCATCGAGCCCGTCGTGCAGACGGTCTTCTTCACCGTGCACGACCGCATCTGGGCTCGCATCGAGGCCAGAAAGGCCAGAAAGCGCGAGCTGGCCGCGGCCTGATCATCCGTGCGGCGCCCTGACGCTGGCGGCGGCGACACGGCTGGGCTATCCCCCTCCCCATGACGACGCGCGCGGACACCTGGTCGCTGTGGCGATCGCTGGCCTTCCTGGCCGCGGTCTTCGCCGTGGTGCTCGGCGCCCTGCTGCCGTCCGCGGCCCTGGCCGGGTCCCGGGACGGGCGGCCCATCGTCCTGTGTTCGGCCCAGGGCCCCAAGACCATCCGCGTCGGCGGCGACGGCGACCAGACCTCGGGCCTCGCGGATGCGCGCTGCGCCTTCTGCATCGCAGCCCACGCGACCGCCCTGCCCCCGCCGTCCCCGCCGCAACCGCTGCCGGTCATCCGCCCCGCCGCCGCCGTCGCCTGGACCGCCGCCGCCCGGGCCGCGCCGCCCCCGGCCCGCGCGCCGCCGCGACCCCATTCCACCGCCCCGCCCCTGACCTGACGAAAGCCTCACCGCCGGCGCGCGTCTGATCGCCTCAGCGCGCGCCCTGACGCCTTCCGTTCAGGATTCAGACTTCATGATCTCCCACCCCTTCGCGGCGCCGCGCGCGCTGCTCATGGCCCTGCCGCTGGCGGGCGCCATCGCCTGCCCCGCCCTCGCCTCCGACGACCAGCCCACGACCGTGGACTCGGTGATCGTCACGGCCCGGCGCGATCCCGACGACCCGCCCGTGGTGGCCGAGGCCCGGGCCCGGCTGTCCCGCACCCCCGGCGCCGTCTCCGTGGTCGCCGCCGAGACGTACGAGGACCGCTTCGCCCAGGGCTTCTACGACACCCTGCGCAACGTTCCCGGCGTGCTGGCGCAGAAGCGGTACGGCGAGGAATCCCGCCTCTCCATCCGCGGCTCGGGCGTCGCCCAGGGCTTCCACCAGCGCGGCGTGCTGCTCGCCCAGGACGGCGTGCCCTTCGCCGACGCCGACGGCTTCTCGGACTTCCAGGCCATCGACGCCCTGAGCGCCCGCTACATCGAGGTCTACAAGGGCGCCAACACCCTGCGCTTCGGCGGGGCCCAGCTGGGCGGGGCGGTCAATCTGGTCACCCCCACCGGCGCCAGCGCCAATTTCCAC
>NZ_JBALUS010000010.1:0-9549 GCF_036963785.1 Brevundimonas sp. | reverse complement strand
GCCCCTGGCCCTCCAGCCCGAAAACGACTGGGGCTGGGCGTAGGGCTCACGATCCGGGCTGCGTGTCGCAGCCCGGATCGTTCCTACCTACGGTTGTCTTCGGCGTCGCTTCGTCGACCGGGACGACCTCGCACCCTTGACGGAGACGCAGTATGGCCTTCGCCCGCCTGAACGGACGCCTTCACGCCGACGGCCCGGTGATCACGGCCCGTGGCGCCGACTCCGGGGACACCGACCCCCAGCGGCTGATTGTGCGGGGAACCCAGGACGCAGACACCCTGACGGGGACGGAGACCAATGATCGAATCAACGCCTATGGCGGGGACGACCTGGTCTACGGACTGGGGGGGAACGACGACATCGACGGCGGCGACGGCGATGACCGGCTGTTCGGAGGCGAGGGCGATGACACGCTGCTCGGAGGAAACGGCAGCGACGTCATCGACGGCGGCGGCGGCGACGACTTTTTCGATCAGGCCGCGGACAGTGCCGTTGACCGCCTGATCGGAGGATCCGGCGCGGACCGGTTCATGCTCAAGCTCTCTGCCCCGACCAGCACCTCCAGGTTCACGGATGTGATCGCCGACTTTTCGACGGCGGAGGGCGATCGGCTGGACCTGCGGGTCAACGACGGCGTCTACCTGGCCTACTATCTGCGCTTCAATGGCGCGCTGTCCACGCCGCTGGCGGAGGGCGACCCGGTTCCGTTGGGGTCCGATGGAGTCACCGATGCCTGGACCTGGACCGAAGGCGGACAGACCTTCCTGTTCGTGGACCGGGACGACAATGGACGTCTGGACGCCACGGATCTTCTTATCGCTTTTGATGGCAGCCCTCTGATCACCGAGCAGTCCTTCGTCGCCGGTGCTTTTGTGGCCGTCTTCGGGACATCGGGAGACGACGTCTGGACCGGAAGCGAGGCGGAGGATCTCTACATCGGCGAAGCCGGTGACGATCTTGCAGATGGCGCTGGTGGCGATGACGAGATCTTCGGCGGCGAGGGCGACGATACCCTGAGCGGCGGCGCAGGGGATGATTATCTCCTAGGCCAGGAGGGCAGTGATACCCTGCGAGGGGGTGCCGGGGACGATACCCTGTATGCCGCCTTCGACGCCAATACATCGGGGACAGATGCAGGGTTCACCAACCGCCTCTATGGCGAGGAGGGGAACGACAGCCTGATCTCGGGCGATGGCACGGACATCATGTACGGGGGAGACGGTGACGATTTCCTCAGCAGCTGGGATGGTATCTGGACCGCCAGCCGTGACGAACTTTATGGGGGCGCCGGCCACGACCGGTTCAGTCTCAACGGCGATCTGGCCGACGGCGGTGCGGGTGACGATTCCTTCCTCCTGGGGCAGTGGGGCAGCACGGTGACCGGCGGCGCCGGCGCTGACCTGTTCCGGGTCGGTGCGAGGACCTACACGCCCGACCTCAACCCGGGCTCCGTCAACCTCATCCTCGACTTCAGTATGGGTGATGGGGACAGGCTGGATTACACCTATCTCCCTTTCGGGGTGACGCTGGGTTTCCGGGGGCAGGTCCAGACCCCGGGCTTCACCCTCAGTATGGGGACCCGCTATTCCGATAGTGACGACCTGACGCCCGGTGTTCGCCAACTCTGGACCTGGTATGACGGCACCCACACCTGGCTGATGGCGGACATGGACGGTGACGGCACGCTGTCGCCGTCGGACTACTTCATGGCCTTCCTCGGCCAGCCGACCATCACGGCCTCGGCGTTCACGCCAGACTCCCTTGGCGCCATCATGGGCACCCTCGAGGACAACACCTGGGAGGGTAGCGCCGACCCCGAGGCCTATTACGGGCTTGCGGGTAACGACACCATTCGGGGCAATGCCGGCGCGGACAGTCTGTATGGTGGCGACGGTGACGACCTGATTGACGGCGGCGAAGGCAACGACCTGCTCGACGGGGGTACCGGCACGGACCGTATGTATGGCGGCACCGGCGACGACCACTATGTCGTCGATACCCAGGCAGACCTGATTTTCGAGAACGACGACGAAGGCTTCGACCGGGTTACGGCGTCGACGGGCTTTTATCTCTACGACGGTCTGGAGGAGCTGACCCTGTCGGCGGACGCCGGAGACGCCTACGGCGTGGGCAATGCGCTGGACAACTATCTGACCGGCAACTCGGGACAGAATCTTCTCATCGGTGGCGCCGGCAATGACGTGATCGACGGAGGGTCGGGCAACGACAGCCTGTTCGGCGAGGACGGAGATGACCGTCTGACGGGCGGAGACGGCATCGATTATCTGGTCGGCGGTGCGGGGAGCGACGAGCTTCGCGGGGGCGGCGATGCCGACGCCCTTTATGGCGGCGATGGCGACGACGTCCTGTGGGGCGGACAGTCCTTCGACACGGATATTCTGGTCGGGGGCGCGGGGAACGACATTTTGCGCGGCGATTCTCTGAGCGCCGATTACGATCTGCTGGACGGGGATGAGGGCGACGACCTCTACTGGGTCGATACCGGCGATGATCTGACGTTCGAGGACGTCGGAGGTGGGGTAGACACCGTCTATGCGGACGTCCGGTGGACGGGTGCCGGCGTCTATCTGTACGCCAATGTCGAGAATCTGGTGCTGGTGGGAACCACGGCCTTCGGTGTCGGCAATGAGCTCGACAACCTGATCGTCGGAAGCGCGAGCGAGAATTGGCTCCTCGGTGGAGACGGCGATGACGTCCTGACCGGAGGGGCCGGCAACGACGTGCTGTTCGGCGAGGCGGGCGCAGACGTCTTTGCCTTCACGCGCGGCACCGGCACGGATGTGATCGGCGACTTCACGATCGGCAGTGACCGCATCGACCTGCGCGACCACGGCTTTACCAGCTTCGAGCAGCTCGCCATCAACTTCGGTCAGGTGGGCCCGGACGGATCCATCAATCTGCGGAATGGCGACATTATCGTCCTGCAGGGCGTGACCATGGCCGACCTGACCGCGGCCGACTTCATCTTCCTGGGGCAGGACTCCCCGGCCGAGGCGCTGGCTTCGATTATTCCGGCCGACGATCCGCGCTTCTCCGGCTGGAGGTATTCTCCGCCAGAGGAGTCCGGAGGCAAGGACAGCGACGCCCTGGTGCTGCCGGGTCTGGAGAGCGACGACTTCATCGTCGGCAAGGCGGCGCTGGATGCCGGACCGCAGGTCCTGCCGGGAGCGGAGGACGCTCTGAGCGGCAGGGATGCCCTGCCCGAGGGTCTGGCCCTCAGGCTGGAGCTCTGGGCCGGTCGGGGTGATGACCTGTTCCTGCACGACAGCCTGGGCGACCTGCCCCTGGCCCTTCAGCCCGAAGACGACTGGGGCTGGGTCTAGATCAGGCGATCGTTCCGCCCGGCGGCGGTTCGCGCGACATGACCACATCGCAGGAGCTGAGCGTCGCCATCTCGGCGGCCGGGACCTCCAGCAGGGTGGAGTCGAACTGGATTTTCCAGAAGCGGAATCCCATGCCGGACAGCCAGGCCACATAGTCGGGCACATTGGTCCGCGAGGCCATCTGGATGATGTCCCACTCCATGATCACCACAATGTCCGGCCGCTTCAGCAGCCGTTTGGCGCCGCGCAGGATGAGCGGCTCGGAGCCCTCTGCGTCCATACGGATCAGGCGCACATCCTGATCGGCCTCATCATCCAGCCGGGCAGCGGGCACGGTGATCAGCCGGCTGTCGGTGCCCAGACCGCTGGGATCGGTGGACAGGGTGCCGCCCCCGGCATTGCGCCGGGACACGCCGAAACTGAGCTCGCCCGGGGCATCGGCCGCCGCCTTGGCCACCAGTCGCGCGCGCCCGGCATAGCCGTTGAATTTGATGGAGCGCTCCACCAGGGCCGCCAGATCCGGATTGGCCTCGAAGCTGAGCAGGCAGCCCTCCTCGCCGATCAGCCGGGCCATGGCCAGGGTGTAGACGCCGAAATTGGCCCCGACCTCGATGATATGATCGCCGGGCTGGACCAGATCGCAGACGGCCTGGTGGATCCAGGACTCCCAATAGCCGCGCGCGATCAGATGGGCGCCCACCGCTTCGTCCAGCGGATCGACATAGACGAAATGGCCGTCGGTCAGCCGCGCGATCCCCATGTCGGCGCTGATCGGGAAATAGCGCTGGGTCTCGACGGGGGCGGCGAGGACGGTGACGGGCACCGGGTCGGGCTGGGGCTCGGGCCCGGGCTCGGGCAGGTATTCCGGTTCCGATTGGATCGCAGGCTCGGGCTCGACCTGCAGGGCCGGAGCGGGGAGGGCCAGCATCAGGTCGCCGACGTGCTCGGGACTGTCTTCCTGAGGCGTGGGGAAGGTGCGGCGGACCATGGCCGGTGCCCAGGCGCGGGCCGCACGGACCAGGGTCCTCCGGAAGGGGGTGCGCGACCGTGTCGTTGTCGCTGCGTCGGGCGCAGGGCCGAACGGCAGGGCCTCGCGGGTCTGCAGCGCCGGTGCCCAGACGCGCGCCGAACGAACCGGGGTCCTGCTGAAGGGGGTACGAGACCGTGTGGTCGTTGCGGGGTCGGGTGCCGGGCCGAACGGCAGGGGTTCGCGCACCTGGAGGGCCGGGGTCCAGATGCGGCGCGCGGGGGCCTGACGCCGTGGCGCACGAACCGGCGAGACCCGGGGCTGCGCTTGCGTCGCGAGCACCATGGCCCGCAGTTTCAGAAAGATGGACCGGATAGCCATTCATGCCCCTGGACGCGGTGTCCGCCTCGTCCCGGCAGAGCTAGCAGAGGCAGACAGCCAGAACCAGTGAGGCGCACAGGCCCCCGACCCGGAACCCGATTTTCCGCAGAGGTTGCGTCCTGCCGTGCTTGGCCGCATGAGACGGGCGTCAGTCTTTTCAGCCCAGGACATGATTGTGGAATCCCCGTCGCTGCCCGAACTGAACCTTCTCGGCCACAATGAGCTGCTGACGGTGGATCGTTGGGAACTGGAACGGCGCAGTCGGGCGCTGTCCCGGGCCGTCTATCTGGGCGACGGAGTGATGCTGTGCCGCGCCATGGGCCGCTACAAGATGTTCCTGACCGCCCAGGATGTCGGCTTTACGCCCCATCTGCTGCTGGACGGCATCTGGGAACCATGGATGACGCCGATCCTGGCGCAACGGATCAAGCCGGGCATGAGGGTTGTCGATGCCGGAGCGAACCACGGCTATTTCACCCTGTTGCTGGCGGATCTGGTCGGGCCCGGAGGGCGCGTGGCCGCCATTGAACCCCATCCAAAGACAGCCGAGCTGTTGCGGCGGACGGTCGGCGTCAACGGGTTCGCGGACCGGACCACAGTGTTCGAGCAGGCGGTCGGCGCCCATGACGACAAGCTGCTGACCTTCGAGATGCGCGAGGACGATCCCAAGAACGCCCGCGTTGTCGGCGACGAGCGGGCCGACCAGGCCGGCATGACCCGGGTCAGGAGTGGCCGACTGGATACCCTGTTGGCCGAGTGGCCCAAGCTGGACTTCCTCAAGATCGACGTGGAGGGGGCCGAGGAGGCCGTGCTGGAGGGGGCCTGGCCGTTGATCGTCCGGGACCGGCCGGACATCCTGCTGGAGTTCAACCATGCCCGCTGTTCCGACCCGCTGGGGCTGCTGGAGCGGCTGGTCGGGGTCTATCGGCGCCTGCGGACGGTGACCCATGACAGCGAACTGGTGCCCGTGACCCGCGCCCAGCTGCTGGACAAGGACCAGCCGGAAGACTGGATGCTGTGGTTGTCGCGACGCTGAGGCGCGCCTGTCAGGCCGCTCTCAGGAAGCCGTACGCCTCAACGGCCTCGTGGACATTGTCATAGAGGCGCCCCTGGCCGCCCTCGAGGATCAGGGCGCGATCGCATTCCCGCTCGACCAGATGGGTGTCGTGCGAGGCCATGATGAAGGCGCGGTCGGCGCGGCGGGCGAACAGCTCCTCGCGGCATTTCTCCTGAAAGCGGGCGTCGCCGACGGCCACCACCTCATCGATCAGATAGCAGTCGAACTCGATGGCCAGCGACAGGCCGAAGGCCAGCCGCGCCCGCATGCCCGAGGAATAGTGTTTGACCGGCTGTTTCAGGGCCTGGCCCAGCTCGGCGAAATCATCGACGCGCGCCAGCAGATGGTCGAAGTCGCGTTCATACAGGCGGGCGAGGAAGCGGATGTTGTCGAGGCCCGACAGACTGCCCTGAAAGCCGCCGCCGAAGCCGATCGGCCAGGAGGCGGGCATGCGCCAGCGGACCTGACCGGCGGTCGGACGCAGCACCCCGCCCAGCACCTTGATCAGGGTCGACTTGCCCTGGCCGTTGCGGCCCAAAAGCGCCAGCCGGCCTGTGCGTGACAGGGAAAAGTCGACATCGGCAAAGACCGGCGTGCGGCCGGGGGCCCAGGCCTTGGCCAGTCCGGTGACGACCAGACCGGGATCAGGAACAGGGGCGATCCCGTCCGTCATCCCTGCTGCCGGTGCTCGCGCAGGCCCGACCAGACCAGCCAGCCGACCCCGTACAGCAGAAGGCTGCCGATCAGGACGATCAGGATCGACAGCCAGCGCCGCGGCAGGGTCGGCTCGTCGGCAAGGCTGGGGGTCACCACCCGCTGCAGGTACAGGGCCTGACGCCGGGCATCGCGCTCGGCCGCGAGCAGGGCGGCGGTGGCCTCGGACAGCTGCCGGTCGGCCAGTTCGCGCTCGGTGACCAGGTCCTCATAGGCGCTGACGGCGGGGACCAGCGAGGTCGCCGCCCCGGCCAGTTTGGCGCGCTCGGCCGAGATCTGGCGCTCATAGGCGGCGATGCGGTTGTCGAGGCTGGGCAGTTGCGGGCTTTGCGGCGCCTCGGCCGCCAGCTGGGCCCGTTCGGCGCGCAGGCCGGCCAGGGTGGCGGACAGTTCGCCGATCAGGCCTGCGCCCTCGGCCGCGACCATCGACGGGTCGATGAAGCGCTCGCGGTTGCGGAAGGCGACCAGCCGGCGCTGGGCTTCGCTGAGCCGCTCGCGGGCTTCATCGCGGGAGGTTTCGGCCTGGGTCACCGCATCGGCCACCGAGCGGGCGTTCAGCCGGTTGACCAGCCCCTCGCCGCCGGCCAGCAGGGCCTCGGTGAGACGCTTGGCGTCCTCGGGCCGGAAAGCCTCGACCCGCAGGATGCTGATGCCGGTGGTGGCGTCATAACCAACCGTGACGAAGCGCTGATAGCCCTTGTGCAGGCCCTCGCGGCTGCGGCTTTCCCAGGGGCGGGGCCAGCGCGAAAGGATGTCGGCGCCCGGCGGGCCCAGCAGACGCGACAGGTCCAGCGACTGGTCCAGTTCGGCCACCGCATCGCGCGAGCGCATATAGTCATGGACCGCGAAGGCATCGGTCTGGGTGGCGCTGAGGCCGACGCCCTGCAGGGTCAGGCCGAGGGCATCCGGCTGACCCTGTCCGGCCTGACGGACGATGAAGCGTGCCTCGGACACATAGCGGGGCGAGGCGATCAGCAGGAAGTAGAAGGCCGCCAGCAGGGTCGGCAGGATCACGCAGATCAGGAACGGCCAGGACGGCGCCCAGCGGGGCAGCTCGGGCAGGCGCAGGCGCTGCCGGGGCGACGGGCGGTGAGGGGCGGCTGCCGGCACGGGATCGGTCATGACGCGACTGATAACCCGTGACGGGCAAACAGGCTATCGGTTCGGAGGGTCGGGATCACTCGGCGTCGATCCGGTCGCGGGCTCCGGCGATCAGGAGCAGGCCCAGAAGATTGAGGGCCAGCCCCCAGCCAAAGGCATAGAGGCCGTCGTAGTGGGTTTCGACAAAGGGGCCGAAGACCCCTGCCCGGATCATCTCGACCGCGTGGGGCAGGGGGATAAGCAGATAGGCATCCCGCCAGACGGGCGGCACCCATGAGGCCATGAAGAAGGCCCCCGACATGGGGATCAGGGCATAGGTCAGCAGCGGCACGATCCGTTCCATGAAGGCGAACCGCTGGGCCAGCGCGCTGAAGACCAGGGCCAGCCCCAGTCCGAGGAAGGCCAGCAGCAGCCAGCCGCCGAACACCAGGCCCCAGTCGTGCGGCGGAGAAACCTCGCCCAGAAATCCGAGCAGCAGATAGACGACCATGAAGGCGGCCGTGGTGCCCAGGAATTCGAGGGCGTTTCTCGAGGTATAGATATGCAGGACGGCGATCGCCCGGTGATGCAGCAGGCCGGTGTTGGCCTGCAGCGCCGACAGGCTGAAGCTGATCTGATGGCGCAGCAGCAGCAAGGCCATATAGCCGGTCATGACCATGGGCCCCAGCCGGATGCCGTGCTCATATTCGGGCCGGATCAGGTTCCACATCAGCACCACGCCGAGGCAGAAGACCAGGGGTTCGCCGATCACCCACAGAAACCCCAGCCCCTCGCGGCCGTAGCGGGTGATCAGCTCGCGCAGCATCAGGGCCCGCACGATCGACAGGTGCCGGAGTGGGCCGGTCTGGCCGGGCAGGGCCGATGAGGGCGGGGGAACGGACATGAGGGCAGGATAGGCGGTGACGGCGGCGGCGCAAGAAGCAGACACGCAGGACGGTGTGGCGTTAACCGTCCATAAGCGGGCGCACCTTCAGATGGCGCTGCGGCAGACGAGCGGCGCGCGGAGGGCACGATGATCGGCGACAGGCGGGTGATCGGCATTGTTCCGGCACGGGCAGGCTCGCGCCGGATGATCGGCAAGAACACCCGGATGCTGGCGGGACGACCGATGATCGGCTGGACGCTGGCGGCGGCCCAGGGGTCGCAGGTGCTGGACCGGATTGTCGTCTCCAGCGACGATCCGGCGGTGCTGGACCTCGCCGCAGAGATGGGCTGCCCGGCCCCGTTTGCCCGCCCGGCGGCCCTGTCAGGCCCCGAGGCCTCGGTGATCGATGCGGTCGAACATGCCCTGAGCGAGGTCGGCGGGGACTGGGACTATGTGGTGTTGCTGCAGCCGACTTCGCCCTTGAGGCGGGCGGCCGACATCGATGCCGCCGTGGCCCTGGCCGACGCGCGCGGAGCGCCCGCCGTGGTCAGTGTATCGCCCCTGTCCAAGCCGGCCGGTTTTCACGTGCAGATGGAGAAGAACGGTGGCCTGCAGGCACCGCCGGACGTCCTGGCGGACACCTTTGTGATCAATGGCGCCGTCTATGTGGCCCGTCCGGAGCGACTCTCGGGCGAGCGAACCTTCCGGCCGGAGGGTACCCTGGGTTATGTCATGCCGGTCGAGCGGGGCTGGGATGTCGATACGGCGGATGAATTCGCCGCCTGCGAGGCGCGGCTGCGCGCTGATGCGGCCGGAGAGACGCCGGCGACGGCGACCTGAGGCTGTATCTTCGGTATCACGCTGCCATAGTTTAGGCGTTTTGCGAGTCAGATGAGCCTCGACCTGCCGGGTCGACGCTGTTATTAGGAGCGCGAGGCGGCGTGTCCGTCGCATATTTCAACGAAGGCTGCGGAGGGCATTCACCGATGCGTGTTAAGAGTTTAATCCTGGCGTCCAGCGCCGCTGCGGCGCTTGCACTGGGTGCTGGTGCGGCTTCGGCTGAGCCGAATGGCTGGTATGGCGCGATCGACGCGGGCTGGCACAATGTCAACGACGTGTC
>NZ_JBALUS010000009.1:1699-101851 GCF_036963785.1 Brevundimonas sp. | reverse complement strand
CCTCCGCGAGGCGAGCATAGGCCTGATAAAAGACAGAACGGCCCCCGGAGCAATCCGGGGGCCGTTTTCGTTGGGGCGTGTCAGTCGCGCGAGCGCAGGAAATACACCGGATAGGCCACCAGTTCCCGGGCGGTGGAGTACAGGTCCCGTGCCTCAAAGAAGGTCGCATGGGCGGTCCGGGCTTCTATCCCCTCTCGCTGCATGGCCAATCTCGCCCTCGGGATATGGAAATACTGGGTCACGACAATGGCGCTGTCGTAATCCCGGGTCGCCATGATTCTGGCGGTATTCCGCGCCGTGGCTGCGGTGTCGACACCGGCATTGTCGACAATGATCCGGTCAACAGGAACGCCTTGTCCAACGAGATAGCGACGCATGGCATCGCCTTCCGGAACGCCCTCCTTGCCGGTCGCCCCGCTGACGATGATGGCCTCGACCGTGCCGTTCTCCCAGAGATCCAGCGCCCGGTTGAGTCTCGCGGCGAGCCGCTTCGACGGCGTGCCGTCCGGCTGAACCGTATTGCCGAGGACGACGGCCACATCGCTCGGCGCGACGGTGTCGGTCAGGCCGTCGATCACGATGGCGGCGGCACCCAGGAGCGGGACCGTCGCCATGACCGCACCAATGAGCGTGAGCCGTCGTGACAGGAGAGGGGCCATGGCAACCAACCTTCGTCTGCTGGAGGGCGCGGTAGGGTTAACTCGCAACTCTGCGGGGTGCACGCTTGCGCGGCGCGAAGTCGGGAGGTTAGTTGGGGGTCATTAAGGATTTGATAACCCTATGCGCCGCTCGCTTCACATCGGAATCTTCATCGGCACCCTGCTGGGCATGTCGGCCTGTGCCGCGCCCGGGCCTCATGACGGCACCGTGGCCGGGCCCTATGGATCGGTCGAGGCCGGACGCGAGCGGTAAGACGAAGGAATTCGTGGCGGACAGGGGAAAACCTCCCTATCATTGACCCTGCGGCTCTCGCTGATCGCGCCGCGTTATGGTTCCCGCCCCCCTAAATGTTACTCATCGCCATCGTCGTCGTTCTGCTTCTCATCGTGCTGAACGGCCTTTTCGCCATGACCGAACTTGCGGTCGTGACATCCCGCCGGTCCAAGCTCCAGAGCCGTGCCGAACGCGGCGATCGCGGCGCCCGCTCGGCGCTCAAGCTGTCGGAAGATCCCACTCACTTCCTGTCAGCGGTCCAGGTCGGCATTACCTTGATCGGCATTCTGGCGGGTGCCTATGGCCAGGCGGCCATTGCCGGGGACCTGAACCGGATTCTTGAGGCGGCCTTTCCGGCGCTGAGCGCCTATACCGAAATCTTCTCGACGATGCTGGTGGTCATCTGCATCACCTATGTCTCCCTGATCGTCGGCGAACTGGTGCCCAAGCGGCTGGCCCTGATCTTCCCGGAGAGTATCGCGGCCAAGATGGCGGCCCCGATCTCGACCGTGGCCATCATCCTGCACCCGTTCGTGCTGCTGCTGACGGCCTCGACCTCGGGCATTCTCAAGATCATGGGCGTCAAGGACCGGGACGGGTCGGACGTGACCCAGGAAGAGGTCGAGTCGATGATCGCCGAGGGTACGGCGTCCGGCCTGATCGAGCCCGAAGAGCAGGAGATGATCGAGGAGATCCTGCGCCTCGGCGACCGGCCGATCCGGGTCGCCATGACTCCGCGCCATGAGGTCTTCTGGATCGCGCTCGACGAGGAGGAGGGGGCCCTTCGCGAGGAAATCCGCACCTGCCCCTATTCCCGGATCGTCGTCGCGCGTGAGAACGACGTCGATAATCCGCTGGGCGTGGTCCACAAGAAGGACCTGCTGGACAGCCTGCTCGACAATGGCGAGTTCAACGTCGAGAAGCTGGTGCAGGAGCCCGCCTTCATTCCCCAGTCGACCTCGGTGCTGAAGGCGCTGGGGATCATGAAGGCGTCGAAGGTCCACATGGCTTTCCTCGTCGACGAGTATGGGGCCTTCGAGGGCGTGGTCACCGCCACCGACCTGCTGGAGATGATCGCCGGCAACTTCGACGAGGGCCACGACGAGGAAGAGGATTATATCCGCCAGCGCGAGGACGGCAGCTGGCTGGTCGACGGCCAGGCCGATATCGAGGAACTGGCCGACGCCCTTGGCGAAGACTTCGGCGAGGTGGATGGGTTCCACACCGTCGCCGGCCTGATCCTGCACCAGCTGTCGCGCGTGCCCGACGAGGGCGAGGTCCTGCAGGTGGGCCGGTTCGAGGTCGAGGTGATCGACATGGACGACCGCCGCATCGACAAGCTGCTGTTCCGGGCGGTGATCGCGCCGGATGCATCGACACCCGCTCCGGAGCGCGACTGAGCCCCCGTCGCCGGGCTGTCATAATGCGCCCTGGCGCATGAATGTCTGCTTGAAATGCGCCGCGCGCTGGGGCATACGCCCCTTCTGGTCAAGACCGCGCGCCGATGGGTCCGCCCACGGCGCGTTGTTCATTGTCCGGGCCACAGGAGTGTAGCTCAGCTGGTAGAGCATCGGTCTCCAAAACCGAGGGTCGTGGGTTCGAGTCCCTCCACTCCTGCCATTTCCCCTGTTGCCATCGCCTGGGAATGCCCATGTGGGTGGTGACAGACTGAAAGTTTTGAAGAGACAGCATATGGCCAAGGCGAAAACACCGGGTGGACGTCGGACGGCGGGGGGCAAAGGCCCGGTCGCCGCCCAGACCGTTTCCGTCGATACCCCGGCGCCGAAAAAGCGGACCTCGCCGGTCCAGTTCTTTTCGCAGGTCCAGGCCGAAGGTCGCAAGATCGTCTGGCCGAGCCGCAAGGAGACCTGGATCACCTCGGTGATGGTCTTCATCATGGTGGCGCTGGCTGCTGCCTTCTTCTTCGTGGTCGATTTCGGCCTGAGCGCGATCTCGCAGCGCATTCTCGCCATCGGCTCCTGAGGATTTCGACATGACTGATGCCGCCCCCGCCGCAGCGCCCGCCAATCCGCGCCACAAGTGGTACATCGTCCACGCCTACTCCAACTTCGAAAAGAAGGTGAAGCAGCACCTGGAAGACCAGGCGCGCCAGCAGGGCCTGAGCGACTATTTCTCGGAAATCCTGGTCCCGGCCGAAGAGGTCGTCGAGATCCGGCGCGGCCGCAAGGTGAACTCGGAACGCAAATTCATGCCCGGCTATGTGCTGGTCAAGATGGAGCTGACGGACGAGGCCTATCACCTGGTCAAGAACACGCCCAAGGTCACGGGCTTCCTCGGCGCCCAGGGCGGCACCAAGCCGCTGCCGGTCTCTGAGCGAGAGATCCAGAACATCATCGGCACCTCGGAAGAGGGCGTCGAGCGGCCCAAGCCCAGGATCCACTTCGACATCGGCGAGACCGTCAAGGTCGTCGACGGTCCGTTCGCCAGCTTCGACGGACAGGTCGAAAGCGTGGACGAGGACAACGCCCGCCTGCGCGTTGCCGTCTCCATCTTCGGCCGGCCCACCCCGGTCGATCTGGAATACAGCCAGGTGGAAAAGGTCTCGGGCTAGACCCCGTCACCCATTTGCCAATCGGTGCCGCGTCCGCTATACGCGCGCCTCGCTCTGATCAGGGCGGTGCGGGCTTGCTCGCATAAAACCGTGGGAGGCAGCCATGCCGGACCACGGCTCATCCGCTGGGATTGATTTCCCCGCTTCATAGGAGAGACCAATGGCCAAGAAGATTCTCGGCTTCATCAAGTTGCAGGTGCCTGCGGGCTCCGCCACGCCTTCGCCCCCGATCGGGCCGGCGCTCGGTCAACGCGGCGTCAACATCATGGGCTTCTGCAAGGAGTTCAACGCGCGCACCGAGAAGGAAGCCAAGGGCACCCCGCTTCCGACCGTCATCACCGTCTATCAGGACAAGAGCTTCACCTTCATCACCAAGACGCCCCCGGCGACCTGGTACCTGAAGGAGGCGACCAAGCTGAAATCGGGCGCCAAGGCCACCGGTCGCGAGACCGTCGGCAAGATCACCCGCACCCAGCTGCGCGAGATCGCCGAGAAGAAGATGAAGGACCTGAACGCCAACGACATCGAGGCCGCGGCCAAGATCATCGAAGGCTCCGCCCGCGCCATGGGCCTGAACGTGGTGGAGGCCTAAGCCATGACCAAGCAAACCAAGCGTACCAAGGCCTGGACCGGCAACCGTGACACGGCCCTGCCGTTCGCCGAAGCCATCAAGACCGTCAAGGACAACGCCACGGCCAAGTTCGACGAGTCGATCGAGATCGCCGTCAACCTGGGCGTCGATCCGCGTCACGCTGACCAGCAGGTCCGCGGCGTCGTGAACCTGCCGTCCGGCACGGGCCGCGACGTGCGCGTCGCCGTCTTCGCCAAGGACGCCAAGGCCGACGAAGCCCGCGCCGCCGGCGCCGAGCACGTGGGTGCCGAGGATCTGTACGAGAAGATCAACGGCGGCTTCATGGAGTTCGACCGCGTCATCGCCTCGCCTGACATGATGGCGCTGGTCGGTCGTCTGGGTAAGGTGCTGGGCCCGCGCGGCCTGATGCCGAACCCCAAGGTCGGCACCGTGACCCCGAACGTCGCCCAGGCCGTCAAGGACGCCAAGGGCGGTGCGGTCGAGTTCCGCGTCGAGAAGGCGGGCATCGTCCACGCCGGCATCGGCAAGGCCTCGTTCGCCCAGGACGCCCTGGAAGCCAACGTCAAGGCGATGGTCGATGCCCTGGTCCGCGCCCGTCCGTCGGGCGCCAAGGGCACCTACGTCAAGCAGATCAGCCTGTCCTCGACCATGGGACCGGGCGTCAAGGTCGACCCGGCTTCGCTGGGCGCCTGATCCTTCGGGATCGCTGACGACAAGATTGAGGGCGGTGGGCAACCACCGCCCTTTTTTCTTGCCCGCCGTGTCGCGCCTGCACTTGCCGGTTGTGGCCCGGACCGCGACGCTGCGCCCGGTCTATCAGGAGAGTTTCATGCGTATTCTGGCGGCACTGGCCCTTTGCCTGGGCCTGTTCATGGCGGCGCCGGCCGCGCAGGCGCAGGACGATCCGGGCCTCGAGCGACGGACCGCGATGGCAGAGCGCTACATTCGCCTGACACTGGGTGACGACATGCGCCCCCTGATCGAAAGCCTGATCGAGGAGGAACTGGCCGCACAACCGCATCTCAGCCCGGAAGAGCGGTCGTGGCACCGGGAGAATATTCCGGTTTTCTTCGAGGCCTTCATGGACGTCCTCATCACGGATATGGCGCCGCGCTACGCCGCCTCCATGACCGAGGAAGAACTGGCTGCGGCCATCGAATTCTACAGTTCGCCCGTGGGGCGCTCCATCGCCCGCAAGGAGCTGATGCTGCAGGTTGATTTCGAGACCGAAATGTATACGGCGGCCGAAGCCATGGCCCTCGATATCCAGACCAAATACTGCGCCGCCTTCGAATGCGACGACCTTCTGCAGGTCGTGCCCTCGACGAAGTAGCGGTCCACGCTTGAGTTTCCCTGCGCGCCTGTGTATAGGGCGCGCCTTGATCGGGCTCTCGGGTCCGATCTGCCTGTCCGAGAACTTCGGGGCGTGGGGGCCACCCATGCCATAAACGTCAGAGAGCCCTCTGGCACCGTGGGGAGATGGGGATGCAGACGATGCCCTCCGGCCTGCGCTCGCGCGGTCGGCATGGCCTCCGAGCTTCCTTCGGACATTACGACCGGCACAGACGCCTCGCGGCGACGCGAACGCGTATGGGCCATCTCGTCGTCGGGAATAAGCCCGGCGATGAACCTCAAGACTGGAGACCGCAATGGACCGCGCACAAAAGGCCGAGTCGATCGAGACGCTGAAGGGCGTGTTCGCCGACGCCGGCGCCGTGGTCGTGACCCACAACCTGGGTCTGACCGTTGCGGACATGGAAGACCTGCGTGGCCGCCTTCGCAAAGAAGGTGGCGCGTTCAAGGTGATCAAGAATCGCCTGGCGCTCAAGGCGCTCGAAGCCGACGAAGGCAGCGACTACCACGGCCTGTTCAAGGGGCCCGTGGGCATCGCCTATGCCGACGATGCGGTGACGGCCGCCAAGGTCACCGCCGAATTCGCCAAGGGCAACGACAAGTTCGTCGTTCTGGGCGGCTTCATGGGTGACAAGGTTCTGGACGCGAAGGGCGTGGAGGTTCTCTCCAAACTGCCGTCGCTGGATCAGATCCGCGCCTCGCTGCTGGGCCTGCTCAACGCTCCCGCGACCAAGGTCGCCGGCGTCGTTCAAGCTCCGGCGTCTCAACTGGCCCGCGTTTTCAGCGCCTATGCCAGCAAGGACGCCGCGTAAGCGGACCGACCTCTTTCATCTCTGCAACCTCTCTACTGAACCCCTATCCTCCGAAGGAAAACTCAAATGGCCGATCTCGCCAAAATCGTTGAAGACCTGTCCGCCCTGACCGTCCTGGAAGCCGCCGAGCTGTCCAAGCTGCTGGAAGAAAAGTGGGGCGTGTCCGCCGCTGCTCCGGTCGCCATGGCCATGCCCGCCGGTGGTGGCGCTGCTCCGGCTGAAGCCGCCGAAGAGCAAACCGAGTTCACCGTTGTCCTGATCGACGGCGGCGACAAGAAGATCAACGTCATCAAGGAAGTCCGTGGCGTGCGTTCGGACCTGGGTCTGAAGGAAGCCAAGGACCTGGTCGAAGGCGCTCCGCAGAACGTCGTCGAGAACGTCTCCAAGCAGAACGCCGACGAAATCGCCAAGAAGCTGACGGAAGCCGGCGCCAAGGTCCAGATCAAGTAATCTGGCGCCATTCGGCACTGTAACGACGAACGGCCCCGGTGGATCTCCGCCGGGGCCGTTTTCGTGCGGGCGACCCGGAACCTTCCCGGCGCCCGGGGGCTCTCCCCCGACAAAGGAGACCCGCATGAAAATTCTGATGGTTCTGACCTCACACGACCAGCTCGGCGACACCGGCAACAAGACCGGCTTCTGGCTCGAGGAATTCGTGGCCCCCTATTATCTGCTCAAGGACGCGGGCGCCGAAATTACCCTGGCCTCGCCCGCAGGTGGCCAGCCGCCGATCGACCCCAAGAGCGACAGCCCGGACGCCCAGTCTGACGAGACCCGCCGGTTCAAGGACGATGCTGAGGCCAAGGCCCAACTGGCCAGCACCCTTCAACTGTCCGACGTCAAGGCCGAGGACTATGACGCCGTCTTCTATCCGGGCGGGCACGGCCCGCTGTGGGATCTGGCCGAAGACGCCGACTCCATCGCCCTGATCGAGGCCTTCGCCCGTGCCGACAAGCCGACGGCCTTCGTCTGCCATGCGCCGGGCGTTCTCAAGTCGGTTAAGGGCAAGGACGGCGGCCTGCTGGTCAAGGGGCGCACGGTGGCCGGCTTTACCAACAGCGAAGAGGACAGCGTCGGCCTGACGGACGTCGTGCCCTTCCTGGTCGAGGACATGTTGAAGCAAGCCGGTGCCGACTATCGTCGGGGCGATGATGGCGCCGCCTTCGCGGTCGTCGACGGCACGCTGGTCACGGGCCAGAACCCGGCGTCGTCAGCGATCACGGCCGAAAAGCTGCTCGAAGTCCTGAGACGCTAGGGCCTCGATGTCGCTGGACAAACGGCCCCTGACCCCGTCACATCCGTAGATCCACGAGGGGGGAACTACATATGTCGATCCGTAGCATGGCCTTGCTGGCCGCTGTCGCAGGGGCTGTCGCCCAAGCGGCCTGTTCCGAGCAGGAGGCCAAGGCTCCCGCAACTCCGGCGCCGGCGCCCAAGGCCGAGGCACCGGCCCTGCCGGAGGGGCCGCTGACCCAGGCCGGGGCCATCAGCCTGATGCAGGGCCTGCCGCTGGCCTGCAAGCCGATCGCCAGCATGAAGTTCGACATGCACCAGTGCGACGTGAAGCGGGGCCTGGTCGAGGGTGACCAGCCGCTGATCGACTCGCTCCGCAGCCTGCGCACAGAGCTGGAGGCCCTGCCGGAGGGTGACGTCCAGGCCCGCTGCACGGCCATCTACAATGAGCTGGGCGCCACACCCATTCCCCGGGCCTGCTGGTAGCAGACCCGGGACGGGGCGTTCGTCAGTCCCGCATCGGCGACAGGATGTCACCCAGCCGGTCGGGCGTGCCGGGAATCCGCTCCAGGCGCGGATAGCGCAGGCCGTCGTGGTAATCGATTTCCAGCGTCCGGCTGCCGCGGGCGTTGCGCACTTCCAGCACGATCGGTTCGGGTGAGGTCGTCGCGGCCGTAATGGCTTCCGACAGCACCTGGGCCGAGGCCCGCTCCCCATTCACCGACACCAGGGTCCAGCCCGCGCCGATCCCGGCGTTGAAGATCGGGCTGTCCCACTGCACGGCCACAATCCGGTTGCCGCCCGCCAGATAGAAGCCCAGCGAGTAGAGGTAGTCGCCCGGTCCGCTGCCGTTGATGCGGGTCT
Source organism: Brevundimonas sp. (assembly GCF_036963785.1). GTDB lineage: Bacteria > Pseudomonadota > Alphaproteobacteria > Caulobacterales > Caulobacteraceae > Brevundimonas. Next base: position 93,492 of record NZ_JBALUS010000009.1, on the reverse strand, counting down.
CCACCTCGCTCGGGCTGTCGGTATAGACCAGGCGATAGCCACTGCGCTCGATGCCATCCAGCGGCGCCTTGGCGTCGGCGCCGACGGCGTCCAGACGGTCACGCAGGAAGCCTGCCCAGTCGTGGGGCACGACCGCATTCAGGGCCGTGACGATGTCGTCGAACGTATAGGGGGTCGCCGTCCACGATCCGTCGTCGATGCCGAAGAACAGGGCGGCAAAGTCGTTCAGCGATTTGGTGTCGCCGGTCTTTTCGCGGATCAGGGTGTCGGCATCCAGCCAGATCAGGGCGGACTCGCGGTAGTAGTCGCCCGTGCCCCGCATCCACGACGGCCAGGGATTGGACGCCCGGTATCCCAGAAGGTTGTTGTTGGTCGTGTCCTGCAGCGAGCGCCACTCGCGACCGGATTGATACTGATAGAAGGCCGCGATCCCGGCGAAGGAGGCCAGCGCCTCCTCCTTGGTGCCCAGACCCGAGCGCGCGGTCAGAACCTCGCCCCAGTATTCGGTCTGCCCCTCATAGACCCACAGCAGGGTGTTCTGGACCGGCTCATTCAGGTTCGGGGTCAGCTGATCGCTGGGCCGACGGAACTTGCCGTTCCAGGAGTGGACGAACTCGTGCGGCAGCAGGGTCCGCGTGCCGTGGCTGGCCTCCCATCCGTCGCCGAAGAAGTTGGGCGGGGCGGTGTTTTCGCTCGATCGGTGGTGCTCCAGGCCGATGCCGCCCATCTCGCGGGTCAGGCCCAGCAGGAACTCATAGCGGTCGAAATGGCGCGACCCGAACAGCAGGTCGGCCTCATCGACCAGCGCCTCATAATTGGCCAGCTGCTCGGGCGTCGGCGCGATCTGCTCGGGCTGGTCGGCGACGATATGCAGGGTCACCGGCGAGCGACCGCCCGGATCCAGATCATAGGATTTGTAGTGCGCTCCCGCGAACATCGGGCTGTCGGCCAGGGTCTCGAGGCTGACGGGGGCAAAGGTCGCCACGCTGTCCTCGAATGAGACCGTGTCCATGGCCACGCCATACTGCCATCCGTCGGGCAGGCGGATCGAGGGGGCAAAGGTGATGCGGCTGTGACGATATCCCGCAGGATAGAGGACGGCCTTTTCCCACTGCAGGTTCAGCATGGATGACGCCATCACCACGCGCCAGTTGCTGGCGTCGGGCTGGGTCAGCCACTGGAACTCGACCACGATCTCGTCGACGCCCTCGGGCACATCGACGTGAAACGCATAGGGGTCGATCGTGTCGCGCAGCCATTCGATCCGCTCGCCGTCGCCATGAATGGTCAGCCCCGCGATCAGCTGGATCGGGCCGGTCGGAGCGTGATTGCCCGGGATGAATTTCGGATACAGCAGCGTCAGCGGCCCGGCGCTGACGGGAATGGTCTGGCGCACGCTGACGATCTTGCGGTCGATGTCGGTGGCATCGACCTCATAGCGGATCACACCCGGATAGGCCTGATCGACCGGGGCCGGGATTTCCGGCAGGGCGCGGGGCAGGGCGGGCGTGCCGACCTGGGCCAGGGCCGGTGCGGCCACGCCGAGGCTGAGGGCGATGGCCAGGGCGGAAACGGTCAGACGAAGGCGCATGGAACACTCGCGGATCGTGGAAGGGGTCGGCGCCAGTTCGGACCACTCCGCCCCCCGGGTCAACCCTGATGACCGCTCACCCCTTCTTTACGTCACGTGATCTTGGCAGGGGGCGGCTGGCGGGCTACGCCATCAGCAACACCTCTCAGGGAGAAACAACATGGCCGATCTGGCATCCGTGACCGAACACATCCGCGCCGCCGTGGGCGACAACTCCGGCCTCGGCAAGACCGTCAAGCTGGACCTGGGTGACAAGGGCGTCATCTACATCGACGGCGCTTCGGTGCCGAACACCGTCACCAACGAAGACAAGCCCGCGGACGCCACCGTCTCCATGGCCTGGGACGACTTCATGGCCCTGTCGGAAGGCAAGCTGGACCCGATGATGGCCTTCATGCAGGGCAAGCTGAAGATCACCGGCGACATGATGATCGCCCAGAAGCTGGCGCCGCTGCTGAAGCGCTAGGCTGTTTGCGTTCTCCCTCCCCTTCATGGGGAGGGATGTCGGCGCGAAGCGACGACAGGGTGGGGAACACCGGTCATGCACCGCCGGTGGCCGGCTTCACCCTTCCCCACCCGGTCGCTTCGCGACCACCCTCCCCATGAAGGGGAGGGAGAAGGAGACCTCTCCATGGAATTCCAGCACAGCGAAAAGGCTCTTCACTGGCAGGAGCGTGTCCGCCGCTTCCTGGATGACAAGGTCCTGCCGCGCGAGGCCGAATACTGGGCCCAGGTCCACGAGGATTCGACCCGTCAGCCCCCCGCCATGGATGAAATGAAGGCCCAGGCGCGCGAGGCGGGCCTGTGGAACATGTTCCTGCCCGGCGATCACGGCGCCGGCCTCACCAACCTCGAATACGCCCCGCTGGCCGAGATGATGGGCCGCCACCTGTGGACGGCCGAGGTCTTCAACTGCAACGCCCCCGACACCGGCAATATGGAGGTACTCCATATGTACGGAAACGAGGCCCAGCAGGCGCGCTGGCTCAAGCCCCTGATGGCGGGCGAGATCCGCTCGGCCTTCCTGATGACCGAGCCCGAGGTCGCCTCGTCCGACGCCACCAACATCCAGACCCGGATCGAGCGCGACGGCGACCACTATGTGATCAACGGCCGGAAATGGTGGTCGACCAATATGGGCCACCCGAACGTCGCCGTGACCATCGTCATGGGCAAGACCGACACCGAGGCCGCCACCCACGCCCAGCAGTCTCAGATCATCGTCCCCGTCGACACCCCCGGCTTCCGCGTCGAGCGAATGCTGTCGGTGTTCGGCTATGACGAGAAGCCGATCGGCCACGCCGAGGTCGTGCTGGAAAACGTCCGCGTGCCGGTCGAAAACCTGATCGCGGGCGAGGGCCGGGGCTTCGAGATCGCCCAGGGCCGTCTCGGGCCGGGCCGTATCCACCACTGTATGCGCGTCATCGGCATGGCCGAGCGGGCGCTGGAACTGATGTGCGCGCGCCTGCTGTCACGCACCGCCTTCCGCAAGTCGCTGGCCGAGCATTCGGTCTGGGAACAGCGGGTCGGCGAGGCCCGCACCCAGATCGAGATGTGCCGCCTGCTGGTGCTCAAGGCCGCCTGGATGATGGACAACGGTGGTGCCAAGAACGCCAGGTCCGAGATCGCCCAGATCAAGGTCGCCGCACCGCGCATGGCCCTGCAGATCATCGACGACGCCATCCAGGCCTATGGCGGGGCCGGCGTGTCCGGCGACACCCCGCTGGCCGAGATGTACGCCATGGTCCGCACGCTGCGCATCGCCGACGGCCCGGACGAGGTTCACAACCGCTCCATCGCCCGTCTCGAATACGCCAAACACGGCGGGCGTCCGGTCCGCTGAACACCGCCGTTTTTGCGGCAACGCTTCATCGGCTGATACGTTAGGTCGACTCGCGTCGGGCTCGTGGGCTCGATCCTCCTGCGCCAGACCCCGGAGACCCCCATGAACGCGCCGGCCCCCGTTCAGGATCAGAGTGCCCGGGATGTGGCCCGCTACCAGGCCTCGCGTCGGGTCATGCCGGCCCTGGCCGAGGGCCTCTCGGCCGAGGATCTGCAGGCCCAGTCCATGCCGGACTGCAGCCCCGGCAAATGGCATCTGGCGCACACCACCTGGTTCTACGAGGCGCTGATCCTCAGCCGCGACCCGGACTACCGCCCCTTCGATCCGGTCTGGTTCACCCTGTTCAACTCCTACTATGACGGCGTGGGCGAGCGGATCGCCCGCGATCAGCGCAGCCTGATCACCCGGCCCTCGCTGGACGATGTCATGGCCTATCGCCGCGAGATCGACCGCCGCATGGTCGAGCGCCTTCGTGCCGGCCTGACGGACGGGGAGGGGCGCTATCTGTTCGTGCTCGGCCTCAACCACGAACAGCAGCATCAGGAGCTGTTCCTGATGGACCTGCTGAACCTCATGTCCTGTTCGCCGCTCGACCCTGCGGCCTATGACCGCGAGCCCGGCTGGCGCAGCGACCCCGCGACGCGCGGCGGCTGGGAGGCCTTCGACGGTGGCCTCGTGACGCTCGGCCATGACGGCGCAGGCTTCGCCTTCGACAATGAAGGCCCCGCTCACCCGGTCCACCTCCAGCCCTTCCAGCTGGCCCGCGATCTGGTGACCAACGGCCAGTGGCTGGAGTTCATCGCCGATGGCGGCTATCGCCGTCCCGAGCTGTGGCTGTCAGACGGCTGGGCCACCGCCCGCTCCGAGGGATGGCAGGCCCCCCTCTACTGGCAGTCCGGTGACGCCGGCTGGACCGTCATGACCCTCACCGGCCGTCAGCCCGTCGATCCCGACGCCCCCGTCTGTCATGTCAGCCTGTACGAGGCCGACGCCTTCGCTCGCTGGTCCGGCGCCCGCCTGCCGACCGAGGCCGAATGGGAACACGCGGCCCGCACCCGCCCCGACGCCTTCACCGGCCTCGACGGGCAGGTCTGGCAGCATACCGCCAGCGCCTACGCCCCCTATCCCGGTTTCCGGGCCACGCCCGGCGTCGCCGCCGAGTACAACGGCAAGTTCATGGCCAATCAGGGCGTGCTGCGCGGCTCCTGCTTCGCCACCCCGCCCGATCACCGCCGCCTGACCTATCGCAACTTCTATTATCCGCATCAGCGCTGGGCCTTCGCCGGTCTGCGTCTGGCGCGCGATGCTGACCCCCAGCCCGGAGCCCGGATGCCTGTAGATGACGAGACCGCCCAGTTCCGCGCCGATCTGGTCGAGGGTCTGTCAGAGCCGCAGAAATCCCTGTCGCCCAAATGGCTGTATGACGCCGAGGGCTCGCGCCTGTTCGAGGACATCACCCGCCTGCCGGAATACTATCCGACGCGTCAGGAAACCGCCCTGCTGCGTGACATGGCCCCCGACATCGCCCGCTTCATGGGCACGAACGCCGTGCTGGTCGAGTTCGGCTCGGGCGCCAGCGAAAAGACCCGGATCGTCCTGGACCACGCCAGGGACCTCGCCACCTATATGCCGATCGACATCAGCTCCGACGCGCTGGAGGCCGCGACCGGCCGGATCCGCGAGGCCTATCCCGAACTTGAGGTCAGCCCCGTCGCCGGCGACTTCCTCGACCTGCCGCCCCTGCCGGAGCTGGGCAAGGGACCGCGCACAGGCTTCTTCCCCGGCTCGACCATCGGCAATCTGACGAGCGAGTTGGCCATCCACTTCCTGACTTCGGCGCATGAGCGGCTGGGCCCGGGCTCGCACTTCATTCTGGGGGTGGATCTGGTCAAGCCGGTCGAGCTGCTGGTCGCCGCCTATGACGATGCCCAGGGCGTCACCGCCGCCTTCAACCTGAACCTGCTGGAGCGCGCCAACCGCGAGCTGGGGGCCGATTTCGATCTCGACAGCTTCCGGCATCGGGCCGTCTGGAACGCGGACCGGTCCAGGATGGAGATGCATCTGGTCTCGATGCGGGATCAGGTCATCACCCTGGACGGCACCCGCTTCCGCTTTGCCGAGGGCGAAACCCTGCACACCGAAAGCTCGCGCAAGTTCACGCGGGAGGCGGTGACCGAACTGGTGGAAAAGGCCGGCTGGCGGCTGGTCGACTGGCGCGAGTCCGCCTTGCCCAGCGTGGCCCTCGCCCTGCTTCAGGGCTGAGGGCCGACATCACGATTACTAGGGCTTGGAAGCGCCCGTCGTGGTTTCGGGCTGGCGGCTGCCGTGCGAGGCCTCGCCGCCCTTGCGGCCGGCCTGGGCGGCCAGCGCGCGATCCTGAGAGAAACTGCGCTTTTCGCTGGGCACGCTGGCGCCGCCCTTGCGGGCGATCGCGCGCTGACGCTCCGGATCCATGGAGGCAAAGCCCCTTTTCGAGACTCCGGACGGGCGGGCGGGGGGCTTGGCCTCGGCCATGGTGTTGACCTTTCTGACTAATCGAAGACTGTGCAGAAAGAACCCCGTGGCTCCCGTCCGGTTCCGCTTACGGCGGGCCGCGACGTTCCGACTCAGGGGATAGGTGCACGCCCTGTCCCGACAGCGCCCGGTCCGACACGAACGGATTGTCTCGCCGCTCGGCGCCAAAGGTTGAGTGCGGACCATGTCCCGGCACAAAGGTCACATCGTCGCCCAGCGGCCACAGCTTGGTGACGATGCTGGTCACCAGCGCCCGCGGATCACTCTGCGGAAAATCCGTGCGTCCGACCGAACCCTTGAACAGCACATCGCCCACCTGGGCAAAGCGCGCCGCCTCGCAGTAGAAGATCACATGGCCGGGCGTATGGCCGGGGGTGCGAAACACTTGCCAGCGCGTCTGGCCCAGCGTCAGTTCGTCGCCCTCGTCCAGCCAGCGGTCGGGCGTAAAGCTCCGCGCCCCGGGCAGGCCATACATCTGGCCCTGCGCCGGAATGCCGTCGATCCAGAACTGGTCATCGGGGTGCGGCCCGATGATCGGGGCTCCGGAAATCTCGTGCAGCTCTGCCGCCCCGCCTGCGTGGTCCAGATGGCCGTGGGTGATCCAGATCTGCTCCATTTCCAGCCCGCGTCGCCGGATTTCCGCCAGTATGGCCGGGCCGGATGCGCCCGGATCGATGACGGCGGCCTTCTTCGTCGCCGTGCACCAGACGACGGTACAGTTCTGTTGCAGGGGCGTGACCGGGCTGATGAACAGGCCGAGGGGGGAGGGGGATGCGCTCATCCCCCAGACATAGGGCGGGGCGGCGCGCGTGTGAACCGCCCTCGGGATGCGCTGCGCGTTGACCTTTGGCGGCGTTCTCGACATAAGGGCGGGCTTCGAGGTGCCGCTCCGAAGGGGGCGGCCCTGTTCGTTTATTCTCCCACGCGCGCGGCCCGATGACGGTCGCGCCCCAGAGCGTCAGATCGTCCATGCAAGTCGTTGAAAAGTCCGCCGCCGGCCTCAGCCGCGTGATCGAGGTTATCGTTCCCGCCACTGAGCTGAACGAAAAGCTGGATGCCCGTATCAAGGAAGTGGCCCCCCAGATGAAGCTCAAGGGCTTCCGTCCGGGCAAGGTGCCGGCCTCGCACGTGCGCAAGGCCTATGGCCGTGACTTCATGGGCGAGATCGTCAACGCCACCCTGAATGAATCCAGCCAGAAGGCGCTGGAAGACGCCAAGCTGCGCCCGGCCGCCCCGGCCGAGATGAAGCTGACCAGCGACATGGACAAGGTCGTCGCCGGCCAGGCCGACCTCGCCTATGAAATGTCGCTCGAGGTCATGCCCGACTTCACCCCGGTCGACCCCAAGACGCTCAAGCTGGAGCGCCCCGTGTACGAGGCGACCGACGCCGACATCGAAGAGACACTCAAGGAACTGGCCTCGCAGTCCAAGTCCTACGAGGACAAGACCGGCAAGACGGTCAAGGCCGCCGACGGCGACCAGCTGACCATCGATTTCGTCGGCAAGATCGACGGTGAGGCCTTCGAGGGCGGCTCCGCCGAGGACGCCGATCTGGTGATCGGTTCCAACCGCTTCATCCCGGGCTTCGAAGAGCAGCTGAAGGGCGCCAAGGTCGGCGAGGAAAAGGTCGTCGAGGTGACCTTCCCCGAGGACTATCAAGCCGCCCATCTGGCCGGCAAAAAGGCCGCCTTCGACGTGACCGTCAAGGCGATCAAGGCCGAGGCCGAGACGAAGATCGATGACGAGTTCGCCAAGCGTCTGGGTCTGGAAGACCTGGAAAAGCTCAAGGGCATCCTCAAGGACAACCTGAACCAGCAATACGCCAACGCCGCCCGCTTCAAGCTGAAGCGCGCCCTGCTGGACCAGCTGGACGAGGGTCACAGCTTTGACCTGCCGCCCAAGATGGTCGAGGCCGAGTTCGACGGCATCTGGCGTCAGGTCGAGGCCGACAAGGAAGCCGGTCGCCTGCCCGAGGAAGACGCCAAGAAGTCCGACAAGGCCCTCAAGGAAGAGTACCGCAAGATCGCCGAGCGCCGCGTGCGCCTGGGTCTGGTGCTGGCCGAGATCGGTCGCTCGAACAATGTCGGCGTCACCGACCAGGAACTGAACAACGCCCTGATGGCCGAAGCCCGCAACTATCCGGGTCAGGAGCGTCAGGTGCTGGACTTCTACCGCCAGAACCCCGAGGCCGCCGCCCAGATGCGCGCGCCGATCTATGAGGAAAAGGTCTGCGAACTGATCTTCAGCCAGGCCGAAATGACCGACAAGCCGATCAGCAAGGACGAGCTGATGAAGGAAGACGACGAGGGCTGATCCCCCCGCCGTCCCGACGACCTGAACGCCCGGCCGCAGCCCCTGCGCCGGGCGTTTTGCTGTCCGGGGGCCGCTTCCCGGAAACCCGAAGGGTGGCGCCACGCCCACTGCGCCAGGAGCGAGAGGAGCTTGGGCGTGGGCGGGCCTTCGCCGACCCGTGTCTCGTCAGACTCCGTCAGAAGCTTTGCGGCGACGCCGGCACTAGGCTCCTGCACACATCTGGAGGGACTCTCATGCTCGCACGCTTCGTTACCGCCACCGCTGTTGGCCTCGCCCTTGTCGCGGCCGGCGGTGCCGCCTCGGCCCAGACCCGTATCGCCGTGGGCGAACGGTCAGGCGCGACGCTCAACGCCCAGTCCCCCAAGCTGGATGACGGCAGCTATTACGGTTGCTGGGTCGTGGAGCCGGGTTCAGGTCCCATCACGATCGAGATGATGACCGGGTTCTTCGACGCCTTCATGGTCGTCGGGACCGGATCGGACTGCGGTGAATCCATGGTCCCGCTCGCTGCCGACGATGACAGCGGCAACAATACCAATGCCCGCATCAGTGGCACCTTCAGTGAACGCCGTCTGCTGATCCGCGCCAACGCCTTCAATGCAGGCGAGGAGGGCAACTACTGGATCGAGGTCAAGGCGGGCCTGCCGGAGGTCGAGGAGCGTCTGGGTTCGATGGACGCCCTGCCTGAAGTGGTCAGCGAATGGGGCACCGATGCCTATGTCTGCGCAGGGGCCTATCGCGCCATGGGTGACCTGGCCCGCAACGTGGGTCGCTACGGCAACGTCGGCACAATTGACTATGCTGCCCGCGACCGTCAGGTGACCGCCCAGATGGCCGCAAACGAGCGCGCCGCCATCGATTTTACCTCCAGCAATTTCGTGCTGATCGCCTTGGGCGGCTTTATCGATGACAAGCCGCAGCAAGTGTCCGAGTATCTGACGACCCTTGCCGACTGTGATCGGGCCAATGGCTTCACACCGGTCACGCGCTTCCGCTGATCCGGCACCTCGCACAGGGATCTCCGGCATCCCCACAGGAGCAGTGCCCATGTCCATGAGACCCCTGAACCGCATCGGCGCTGCCGCCGCCCTTTGCCTGCTGGCGGGGCTGGCGGTGGCTCCGGCGGCCGTTGCCCAGGAAAGCCTCGTCCGTCCTTCCGATCCGGAAGGCCGCTACATGTTCGACATCACCTGCTGGCTGGTCTCGTCCCGCGCCATCCCCGAGATGGTGACCGCCGACACCAGCCGTCAGGCCTATGTCCAGCTCGAACTCGACAACCTGCATTTCTACACCAATGCCGAGGCGTCGGGCGCAGCCCTCGGCAAGTCTGCGGAACAGGTCGGTCAGGACGTCACCCTCTATGACGAGCGTCTGACGCGCTCGCCCGAGCTGCTGGCCGACCTGCCCCTCGTCGAGACGCGCGCCGCCTGCCTCAGTGCGTCCGGTATCCAGGTCGGCGGCACCTGACGGAAGCGCCGGGGGGGCACCCGGGTCTGTGTTCGCCGGGGCATTCAGACGCGGGTTCTGACGTCGTCAGGGCTCGTCAGTTACAGTCACGCTGACTTTGGCTAGGCTTGCGTCAGGACGGGCGCGCGGGGCGCCCGGGCGGGAGCGACCCTCATGCGTATCGGAACCCTGATTTCAACCGGCCTGGCCACCTTGCTGGCCGCCTCAGCGCTTGCCGGCGCAGCCTCGGCCCAGACGGCGATCCGCCTCGGCGAGCCTGTCAGGGGCACGCTGAGCGCCAGCGACCCGGTCATGGAGGTCGATGGCAGCAATTATGACTGCTACATCGTCTCGACCCGGGCCGGGCAGTCCTATGCCATCGATCTCACGTCCACCGAATTCGACACCTTCATCGGCATGGGGCCGGGCCGGGCCTGCCAGCCTCCGGTGGAGCAGACCAATGACGACGTCAGCGAGGACAACACCAATTCGCGCCTGATCTTCACCTCCTCGGGCGGCGACTATTTCATTCTCGCCAACAGCTATGCGGCCGGCGAGAGCGGTGCCTACCGCTTGATCGTGACGGAGCGCGGGACGACCACCTCGACGGCCCACATCCCGAACCTGGAACGCCCTCGCGATCCCGAGGACCGCTATGAGTTCGACATGACCTGCTCCGCGTTCGGCACGATCGGCATGATGGAGCTGATGCAGGGCGAACTGAGCGATGCGGAACTGCAAAAGGTCCTGGCGGACAACTACGTCCTCATCACCAACGCCGAAGAGTCCGGCGCGGCTATCGGCAAGTCATCGGACGAGGTGGGCAACGAGGTCGCCGGGCTGGCAGCGGGGCTGCTTACGGACCCGGACGCCCTGACCGAACTGCCGCCAGTACCCACCCGCGCCGCCTGCCTCGGCGCTTCGGGCCTCTAGGCCGAGGGCAACAGGCCCGGCACAAAGTCGCGATAGCGGCCGGCGGTCACCCCGTCGGTCGCCCGCGCAATGTCCGGCGCGAAATAGTGGTCGGACGCATATTCCGGCGCGGCCTCGCGCACGAGGGCCCAGGCCCGTTCCAGCGCCGCCGATGATGTGAGCGGACGGTGGAAATCGAGGCCCTGGGCTCCGGCCAGCAGCTCGATCCCGACCACGGTCGCCGTGTTCTGCGCCATGTCGAGCAGGCGCCGGGCCCCATGCGTCGCCATCGACACATGGTCCTCCTGATTGGCGCTGGTCGGTACGGTGTCGACACTGGCCGGGTGGGCCACCATGCGGTTCTCGGCGACCAGCGCCGCCGCCGTCACCTGGGCGATCATGAAGCCCGAGTTCAGGCCCGACTCGCGCACCAGAAAGGCGGGCAGGCCGCTCATCTTCGGGTCGACCAGAATCGACGTCCGCCGCTCCGACAGATTGCCGATCTCGCACAGCGCCATGGCCAGCTGGTCGGCGGCAAAGGCCACCGGCTCGGCGTGGAAGTTTCCGCCCGAAATGACGTCGCCCTCCTCGACGAACACCAGCGGATTGTCGGTCACGGCATTGGCCTCGCGCTCCAGCGTCGTCGCCGAGGACCGCATCAGGTCGAGGATCGCGCCCATGACCTGCGGCTGGCAGCGCAGCGAATAGGGGTCCTGCACCTTGGAGCAGTCCGTCCGGTGGCTGTCCCGGATCGCCGATCCCGCCATCAGGTCGCGCAGGGTCTCGGCCACCGCGATCTGTCCGGGCTGGCCGCGCAGGGCGTGGATGCGGGCATCGAACGGCGCATCCGACCCCTTCAGCGCGTCGACCGACATGGCCCCGGCCACCAGGGCGGCGGCAAAGGCGTCCTCGGTCGCAAACAGGCCGGTCAGCGCCAGAGCCGTCGAACACTGGGTCCCGTTCAGCAGGGCCAGACCTTCCTTGGGCCCCAGAGTCAGGGGCGCGAGTCCGGCCGTCGCCAGCGCCTCGGTCGCGGCCATCCGCTCGCCCTTCACCCGGGCCTCGCCGACCCCCAGCAACAGGCAGCTCATATGGGCCAGCGGCGCCAGGTCCCCGGACGCCCCGACCGATCCCTTGGACGGCACGCACGGCAGCACCTCGGCGTCCAGCAGGGCGATCAGCATCTCCAGCGTCTCGCGCCGGATGCCCGAGGCCCCCCGCGACAGGCTGGCGACCTTCAGCACCATCATCAGCCGCACGACCCGGTCTTCCAGATCCGGCCCGACGCCGCAGGCGTGGCTCAGCACCAGATTGCGCTGCAGCGTCTCCAGATCCTCCGACCTGATCGAGGTGTTGGCCAGCAGGCCGAACCCGGTATTCACGCCATAGACCGTGCGTCCCTCGGCCACGATGGCGGCCACGGTGGCGGCCCCCCGGTCGACGGCGTTCCATGCGGTGTCGGTCAGCGACAGATGCACAGGGCCGTCCAGCACGGCACGAAGCTGGGCCAGGGTCAGGGGGGAGTGTCCGAGGGTCAGGGTCATGCGCTCCCCTTAGCCTCCCGCACGGGATTGCGTCGACTCACCCAGAGACCGAACAGGGCCGCGATCGGGAACATCAGCACACCGTAGACGGCCGCCGGCAGGGACATATCGGGCCGCTCCAGCACGCCCTGGGCGATGACGATGGCGAGGGTCGCGTTGTGAATCCCGACCTCAAAGGCGCTGGCCACCGCCCGGGGCTTCTCGATCTTCATCAGGCGCGGCACGACATAGCCGACCGTCAGGCTGAGCACACAGAAGACGGCCGAGATACCGCCCAGCAGCAGGAAATTGGCAGCCAGCAGGTCGAAACTGCTCGCCACCGATCCGGCAATGACCAGCACCAGTATGGCCACCGAGGCGATGCGGACGGGCTTGTCCATGGCCGAAGCGAACCCGGGGTTCAGCCTGCGCACGGTCATCCCCAGCGCCACCGGAACGAGGACGATCAGGAACACCTCCAGCGTCTTGCGGAACTGCAGTCCGACGCTGAGGTCACCCGGCTGGAACCAGGCAATGGCCAGGTTGGTGAGGATCGGCAGGGTGACGACGGCGATGACGGAGTTGATCGCGGTCAGCGAGATGTTCAGCGCCACATCGCCCCGGAACAGGTGGCTGTAGAGGTTGGCGGTCGTCCCGCCGGGCGAGGCCGCCAGCAGCATCATCCCCACCGCGAGGATCGGCGGCAGCCGGAACAGCAGCACAAGCGCAAAGCAGATCGCCGGCAGCAGGAACAGCTGACAGGCGAGGGCGACCGCTGCGGCCCTGGGCTGTTTCGCCACGCGGGCAAAGTCGGCGGGCGTCAGGTCCAGCCCGAGGCCGAACATGATGATCCCGAGGGCGATCGGCAGGGCGACGGCGGCGAATTCCATGCGGGGTCCTCAGGCGAAGGTCGTGGGGTCAGGTCAGCTCAGGCTCGGCAGGTTCAGGCCCTGCTCGCGGGCGGCATCTTTTGCGATCTCATACCCCGCATCGGCGTGGCGCATGACGCCCGTGGCCGGGTCGTTCCACAGCACGCGCTCCAGCCGCTTCGCCGCTTCCCGCGTGCCGTCGGCGACGATCACCACGCCCGAGTGCTGGGAATAGCCCATGCCGACCCCGCCGCCGTGGTGCAGCGACACCCAGCTGGCGCCCGAGGCCGTGTTCAGCAGGGCGTTCAGCAGCGGCCAGTCGGACACGGCGTCCGAGCCGTCCATCATGGCCTCGGTCTCGCGGTTGGGGCTGGCGACCGAGCCGGAGTCCAGATGGTCGCGGCCGATCACGACCGGGGCCTTGAGCTCTCCCGAAGCCACCATCTCGTTGAACATCAGCCCCGCCCGGTGCCGGTCGCCCAGTCCGATCCAGCAGATGCGGGCCGGCAGGCCCTGAAAGGCGATCCGCTCGCCCGCCATGTCCAGCCAGCGGTGCAGGCCGGAATTGTCCGGGAACAGCCGCTTCATCGCCCGGTCGGTCTTGAAGATGTCCTCCGGATCGCCCGACAGCGCCGCCCAGCGGAACGGGCCGATGCCGCGACAGAACAGCGGGCGGATGTAGGCGGGCACAAAGCCGGGGAAGGCAAAGGCGTCCTCGACCCCTTCATCCAGCGCCACCTGCCGGATGTTGTTGCCGTAGTCGGTGGTCGGGATTCCCATTCGCTGGAAGTCCAGCATGGCCTTCACGTGGTCGACGATGGAGGCTTTCGCAGCGGTCCGGACCGCCTCCGGATCGGACTGGCGGCGGTCTTCCCACTCGGCCACCGTCCAGCCCTTCGGCAGATAGCCGTTGACCAGATCGTGGGCGCTGGTCTGGTCGGTGACCAGATCCGGCCGCACCCCGCGCCGCACCAGTTCGGGCAGCACATCCGCCGCATTGGCCAGCAGGCCGACCGACACAGGCTTGCCCGACGCCTTGGCCGCCTCGATCTTCGCCAGGGCGTCGTCCAGATCCTCGGCCATGACGTCGAGGTAGCGGGTCTTGAGCCGCATCTCGATCCGGCTGGCCTGACATTCGACGGCGAGGCAGGACGCTCCCGCCATGGTCGCCGCCAGTGGCTGGGCCCCGCCCATACCGCCCAGGCCAGCCGTGAGGATCCACTTTCCGGACCAGTCCCCGCCATAGTGCTGACGGCCCGCCTCCATGAAGGTCTCATAGGTGCCCTGAACGATGCCCTGGGTGCCGATGTAGATCCACGATCCGGCCGTCATCTGGCCGTACATCATCAGGCCCTTGCGATCGAGCTCGTCAAAATGCTCCCAGGTCGCCCATTTCGGCACCAGGTTCGAGTTGGCGATCAGCACGCGTGGCGCATCGGCGTGGGTGCGGAACACGCCGACCGGCTTGCCCGACTGCACCAGCAGGGTTTCGTCCGGGGCCAGGGCGTCCAGGGTCTCGACGATCTTGTCGAAGGCGGCCCAGTCGCGCGCCGCCTTGCCGATGCCGCCATAGACCACCAGATCCTGCGGACGCTCGGCCACCTCAGGGTCGAGGTTGTTCATCAGCATGCGTTTGGCGGCTTCGGCGGCCCAGGTGGCGGCGGTCTTTTCCGGACCGCGCGGGCTGCGAATGATGCGGGTGTTCGAGATCGGTTGAGTCGTCATGGCCCCGTCTCTACGTTCCCCTCCATGACGATGGAAGACTCAGAGGCTTTGGGCTGGCGGTCGGTGGCCGACCTGATCGGCGATCACCCCGACGCGGCGGTGGCCTTGATCGGCGCCCCCCTCAATGAGCGCTCGCTGACGCCCGGCCGGTGCGACCTGGGACCGCGCGCCTTCCGCGCCGTCCTGCCGCGCTTTTCGACCTATGACGTCGAGACGGGCCAGTTGCTGGAGACGCGGGTGCACGACGCGGGTGATGTGGCGCTCAAGGCGCTCGCCCCCGACGCCGCCTTCCAGCCCTTGCGCGATGCGGTCGCGGCCCAGTCCAGCCGGCGCCTGACCGTCCTCATCGGCGGCAACAACGCCGTCACCCGCCCCGGACTGCACGGCCTGGGCCTGGAGGGTACGGCGCTTCTGACCCTTGATGCCCATTTCGACCTGCGCGATACCGATCAGGGGCTGACCAACGGCAATCCGGTCCAGGCCCTGCTCGACGATGGCATGGATGGCAGCCTCATCAGCCAGGTAGGCCTCGCCCCCTTCGCCAATACGAAGAAGGCCCACGACAAGGCGACGGCCGCCGGCATTTCGGTGCGCACCGCAGGCGAATGCCACCGGACGGGCTTTGCCGCCGTCGTGGCCGAGGAACTGGAGCGGCTCAGCGCGCGCGCCGACCGCATCTATGTCGACGTCGACATCGACGTCATCGACCGCAGCCAGTGGCCCGCCAGCCCCGGCGCACGCCCCGGCGGGGTGGGCGTCCACGCCTTCTTCGAGGCCACCCGGGTGATCGGGTCGCATCCAAAGGTGCGGGCCGTGGATTTGACCGAATACGACCCCTCGCTCGAGGTCGGTGATCTGGGCTCGCTCACCGTGGGCCGCTGGTTCTGCGAGCTGCTGGCCGGGTTCGAGGGCCGATGAAAGTCGACCGGCTGATCACCGACTGTCGCCTCGCCACCATGGTCCCGCGTGGCGAACCCTATGGGGCGGTCGAGGACGGCGCGATCCTGATCCGCGACGGCAAGATCGTCTGGGTCGGGCCCCGCGTCGACCTGCCGGAGCATGAGGCCGCACACACCGACCGGCTGGACGGCCGCTGGGTCACGCCCGGCCTGATCGACTGTCACACCCATCTGGTGTTCGGCGGCGACCGCTCGGGCGAGTACGAGCGCCGCCTGACCGGTGTGCCCTATACACAGATCGCGCGGGAGGGGGGCGGCATTGCCTCCACCGTCCGCGCCACCCGTGAGGCCAGCGACGCAACCCTGACCGGACGGGCACTGGACCGGCTGAAGGCCCTGACCGACAGCGGCGTTACCACCGTCGAGATCAAGTCCGGCTATGGCCTCGATGCCGACAGCGAGTTGCGCATGCTGCGCGTCGCGCGGGGGCTGGAACAGGCCGGCGGGGTCCGGGTCCGCACCACCTTCCTCGGCCTGCACGCCATTCCGCCCGAGTTTGCCGACCGCCGCGCGGCCTATGTCGATCTGATGGTCGATCAGGTCCTGCCCGCCGCCCATGCCGAGGGTCTGGTCGATGCGGTCGACGCCTATCTGGAACCCATCGCCTTCACCGGGGAGGAGGTCGCCCGCCTGTTCGACAAGGCGCGCCAACTCGACCTGCCGGTCAAGCTGCACGCCGACCAGCTGGGCGATGGGGGAGGGGCGGCGCTCGCCGCCCGCCACCAGGCCCTGTCGGCCGACCATGTCGAATATATTTCGGACGAGGGCGTTCAGGCCATGGCCGAGGCCGGGGTCGTGGCCGTCCTGCTGCCCGGCGCCTTTGTCATGCTGGACGAGACGCAACTGCCGCCGGTGCAGGCCTTCCGCGACGTGGGCGTGGCCATGGCCGTGGCCACCGACTGCAATCCCGGCACCTCACCGCTGGCCTCAATGACGCTTTCCATGGCGCTGGCCTGCATGAAGTTCCGTCTCACGCCGGAAGAAGCCCTGGCCGGCGCGACCCGCCATGCCGCCCAGGCCCTCGGCCTCGCCGATCAGGTCGGTACGCTGGAGGCCGGCAAGGCCGCCGATCTGGCCGTCTGGGACGTAACCCGCCCCGCCGAACTGTCCTACTGGCTCGGCAAGCCGCTCCTCTACCGGAGGTATGGGGGCGTTCGATATTCGTCTTTTGATTACAATTAGAGATTGATTCGCGTTATGGTGCGCTCGAAGGAGCGATGCCGTGCAAGAGCAGATCAGCCAGTCGAAGGCCCCACCGGCGACGGCCTCAGCGCCCCGGGGAAGGCTCGGCGCGGACCGGGGGGAAACTGGGCTGACGATCCTGCTGGTCGTGATGACGTCGCTTCAGACGGGGCTGGTTGTCTGGAGCCTTGTCGTCTGACACAGCCCGCCTAACGACCGCGCAAGCTGTCGATGCCCTCGTTGGCGAGGGTATCGGCGCGTTCGTTCAGTTCGTGACCGGCGTGGCCCTTGACCCAGTGCCACTTCACCTGATGCCGGGCGCGGGCCTCGTCCAGGCGGCGCCACAGGTCCTCGTTCTTGACGGGCTTCTTGTCGGCGGTCTTCCAGCCGCGTGACTTCCACGCGCTGATCCATTTGGTGATTCCGTCCATGACGTAGCGACTGTCGGTGTGAAGATCGACGCGGCAGGGGCGGTTCAGCGCCTCCAGCGCCATGATGGCCGCGGTCAGCTCCATGCGGTTGTTGGTCGTGTCGCGCTCGCCGCCCTTCAGCTCCCGCTCATGCCCGCCGCCCGTTTGCAGAATCGCGCCCCAGCCCCCCGGACCGGGATTGCCCTTGCAGGCGCCGTCGGTGTGGATGATCACGTGAGAAAGTTCAGCAGCCATGGCGGCGCACTACAGGATCGCTTGGCGCGTGGCCATCACAAGGCCTATATGGGGTGTGATCAAAGATCATCGGCAATCCCGCCGCCCTTCGTGTTGAGACGTGGAATCATGCAGCCCGGCATCTGGCAAATTCTTATCATCGCCGTTCTGGCCCTCCTGCTGTTCGGGGGACGCGGCAAGATTTCGGGCCTGATGGGCGACGCCGCCAAGGGCATCCGCGCCTTCCGTGAAGGCCTGAAGGGTGAGGACGACAAGTCGACGGGCGAGAGCGTTCTGCCCCGCACCGAGGCTGAAAAAGAAGACCTGAAGCGCTGATCGTCCTTCAGAACGGAAGCGTGTGATCCATGGGTGGTCTGGGTCCCGGCATTGGCGGGCTGGAAATCCTTGTAATCGGTTTGCTGGCCCTGATCGTGGTCGGGCCTAAAGACCTGCCCTTGATGATGCGCAAGGTGGGCCAGTTCCTGGCGCGCGCGCGGGCCATGGCCTCGGAGTTCCGCTCCAGCTTTGACGAAATGGCCCGCCAGGCGGAGCTCGACGAACTCCGCAAGGAGGTCGAGGCCCTGCGCAATGCCCAGGCCGTGCCGCTGGGCGCCGAGGCCGAAGAGGCCTTTCGCGACATCGACAAGAGCCTGAAAGAACCGCTGGCCGTCCCACCGCCCGTGGTGACGCCGGTTCCGGACGCGAAGCCCGAAGCCCTGCCGGAGCCTGAAGCGAAGGCGCCCGAGCCCGCCAGCAAGCCCAAGGCCGTCCGCAAGCCTCGCGCGAAGGCGGCCAAACCTCCCGCCACGAAGACGACCACGACGGCCCGGCCCAAGGTCGCCCGCAAGAAGGCGGTGGACCTGTGAGCCGCTCCGACCGCGACGAGGACGAAATCGAGTCGTCCCGCGCCCCCCTGATGGATCATCTGATCGAGTTACGCGGGCGGCTGGTGGTCTGTGTTGTGGCCTTTGTGGTCGGCTTCATCGGCTGTTTCATCGTCGCCGACCCGATTTATGTCTTCCTGGTCCAGCCCTTTGCTGTCGCGGCCCAGTTCCGCGAGGCGGCCGGCCCCGGGGGCAATGTGTCGCCCTTCGACCTGATCCTGGGTACGGCCGGGCTGATCCCGGTGCCCCGGGGCGATGGCGAGACCGTGAACCTGATCTTCACGGCGCCGCTGGAATTCCTGATTACCAAGATGAAGCTGGCGGCGTTTGGCGCCGTGCTGGTCACCTTCCCGGTGCTGGCCTGGCAGATCTACCGGTTCGTGGCGCCCGGCCTTTACCGCAACGAGAAGGGGGCCTTCCTGCCCTTCCTGGTCGCTGCCCCGCTGCTGTTCCTGGTCGGTGCGGCGATGGTCTATTACGTCATGCTGCCGTTCGTGATGCTGTTCTCGCTCGGCCAGCAGGTGACCGGCGGCGGCATCTCGGCCGAACTCCTGCCCAAGGTGTCCGACTATCTGAACCTTGTGATGGCCCTGTTGCTGGCGTTCGGGCTGTGCTTCCAGCTGCCGGTGGTCATGACCCTGCTCGGCATGGCGGGCATCGTCAGCTCCAAAGCGCTTGCCAAGGGTCGCAAATACGCGATCGTCGCCATCGCCGTGGTCGCGGCCTTCGTGACTCCGCCCGACCCGATCAGCCAGATCATGCTGGGGATCCCGCTGGTGCTGCTCTATGAGGTCTCGATCTGGTGCGTGCGGCTGATCGAGATGCGCCGTCGCAAGCGCGACATCGAGGACGGCGTCGCGGTCTGAGGCGGAACCGGAGACAAGCGGCGCCGTTCTGTCCTGACCTATCACGACAGGAGACACTCATGTCCCGCCTTACACTGACTGTCCTGGCCTCGACTGCCCTGGTTGCCGGCGCCGTCGCCTGCACCCCCGCTGAGCAGGAGGCCGAGCCGACCACCGAGACCCATACGGTTGTCGAGAAGGAAACGGTCGTCCCCGTACCGGTCGAGACCGAAACCCCGCCGCCGGTCGTCGTCGAACGCGAAACCGGTGACTCGACTACTGTCCGGGCCGACGAGAACGGCATCGAGGTCGAAACGACCAACCGCTGATCCCGGCGAGAGAATTGAA
The DNA here is from genome assembly GCF_036963785.1 of Brevundimonas sp. Taxonomy (GTDB): domain Bacteria; phylum Pseudomonadota; class Alphaproteobacteria; order Caulobacterales; family Caulobacteraceae; genus Brevundimonas. The sequence goes on along the minus strand of NZ_JBALUS010000009.1, from coordinate 73,894 downwards.
AACGGCCCCGGTGATCGCTCACCGGGGCCGTCGTCAACTCAAACTGCCGATTAGCAGCTGTAGTACATGTCGAATTCGACGGGGTGCGGGTGCAGTTGCAGGCGCATCACCTCTTCCATCTTCAGCTCGATGTAGCTGTCGATGAAGTCGTCATCCATCACGCCGCCCTTCTTGAGGAAGGCCCGGTCCTTGTCGAGCGCCTCGAGGGCCTCGCGCAGGCTGCCGCAGACCTCGGGGATGTTGCCGCGCTCTTCGGGCGGCAGATCGTAGAGGTTCTTGTCGGCCGGGGCGCCCGGATCGATGCGGTTCTCGATGCCGTCCAGACCGGCCATCAGCAGGGCCGTGAAGGTCAGATAGGGGTTGCCCATCGGATCGGGGAAGCGGGCTTCGATACGCTTGGCCTTCGGCGAGCTGACCCACGGAATACGGATCGAGGCTGAGCGGTTGCGGGCCGAATAGGCCAACTTGACCGGCGCTTCATAGCCGGGGACCAGGCGCTTGTAGCTGTTGGTGGTCGAGTTGGCGAAGGCGTTGATGGCCTTGGCGTGCTTGATGATGCCGCCGATGTACCACAGGCACATGTCCGACAGGCCGGCGTATTTGTCGCCGGCGAACTGGGGTTTGCCGTCCTTCCAGATCGACTGGTGCACGTGCATGCCCGAACCATTGTCGCCGAACATGGGCTTGGCCATGAAGGTGGCCGACTTGCCATAGGCGGCGGCGACGTTGTGGATGACGTATTTGTACAGCTGCAGCCGGTCGGCCATGGTGACCAGCTCGGCGAACTTCAGGCCCAGTTCGTGCTGGGCGGGCGCCACTTCGTGGTGGTGCTTCTCGGGGTTCAGGCCCATGTCCTTCATCACCGACAGCATTTCGGCGCGCAGGTCCTGGCCGGAGTCGACCGGATTGACGGGGAAGTAGCCGCCCTTGGGCCCCGGGCGGTGGCCCATATTGCCTTCGGTGTATTCCGAGCCCGTATTGGCCGGCAGCTCCAGCGAGTCATAGGCATAGCCGGTGTCGTGGGCCTGGGTGGACCAGCGGACATCGTCGAAGATGAAGAACTCGGCCTCGGGGCCGAAGAACACCTTGTCGCCCACGCCGGCCGACTGGACGAAGGCCAGCGCCTTCTTGGCCATCGAGCGGCTGTCGCGGTTGTAGGGCTCGTTGGTGTCGGGGTTCAGCACATCGCAGAACAGGAACAGGGTGGTGTGCTGGTAGAAGGGGTCGATATAGGCGGTGTCGAGGTCCGGCTTGAGCAGCATGTCGGACTCATTGATCGCCTTCCAGCCCGCGATCGACGAACCGTCAAACATCGTGCCTTCCTCGAGGAACTCGTCATCGACCAGGTCGATATCAAAGGTCACATGCTGAAGTCGGCCCTTGGTGTCGGTAAAGCGAAGGTCGACGTATTTGACGTCCTTGTCCTTGATGTCCTGAAGGATGGCCTTGACGCTCATGGATTTCGTATCCTGTGGCTGGGGGAGGAAGGCAGGGAAACCGTCCGCAACGGACGGTCGGTGAATGGGTCAGACGGCCTGGGCACCAGTTTCGCCGGTGCGGATGCGGATGACGTCGACGATGTCCGAGACGAAGATCTTGCCGTCGCCGATCTTGCCCGTACGCGCCGACGTCTGGATCGCCTCGATCACAGCGGGGGCCAGGTCGTCGCTGACGACCACCTCGATCTTGATCTTGGGCAGGAAGTCGATGACGTACTCGGCGCCACGATACAGTTCGGAATGCCCCTTCTGGCGGCCATAGCCTTTGGCCTCCAGGACGGTCATACCCTGGACCCCGACGTCCTGCAGGGCCTCTTTGACTTCATCCAGCTTGAACGGCTTGATGACGGCTTCGATCTTTTTCATGGCGTCCCCGAGGCGACCCGGAATTGGCCCGGAATTGGTCAGTGCACTCGGAACGCAATGGGACATTGCATTGCACAATAAGGCAAGGCCCTTTTGATAATTATCATCATCCGTGAACGGAGGCGTCATGACCGTCCCACCTGAATCCGGAGACTGGAGAACCCGCCTGCCTTGGCCGGGAGCCGGGACCCATAAACACGCGCGCGGGCGGCTGGCCGTGATTTCGGGGCCTGCCCATCGCACCGGGGCGGCCCGTCTGGCGGCGCGGGCGGGGCTGCGGATCGGTGCCGGACTGGTCAGGGTCATGGCAACGTCCGCCGCAATTCCCGTCCTTGCGACGTCACTGGAGGCAGTGATGGTCGAGCCGTTCGACGGCGCCGACGATCTGGGCCACCGTCTGAGGGAGGCGGATGCCGTGGTGATCGGCCCGGCTGCCGGGCTGGGCGAGGAGACCGTCAGTAATCTGCATGCGCTGGCCAGAACCGGTGCCGTGCTCGTCGTCGACGCCGATGCGCTCAGCGTCTTCGAAAGTCACCCTGACGATCTGTTCGCCTCGCTGGATCGCGATGATGTGCTGACGCCGCACCGGGGCGAGTTCGCGCGACTGTTTCCGGACCTGGCCGAGCTTCCGCCAGCCGAAGCGGCCGCCCAGGCCGCGGTGCGCGCGGATGCCGTCGTCCTGCTGAAGGGCCATGAGACCGTCATTGCGGCACCCGACGGCCGGGTTGCCGTCAATCCGAACGGCACGCCGTGGCTGGCGACGGCGGGCACAGGCGATGTGCTGGCGGGGATGATCGGTGGCCTCGCGGCCCAGCACATGGACAGCTTCGACGCCGCCCGCGCCGCAGCCTGGATTCACGCCGAGGCCGCCCGCGGGTTTGGCCCCGGCCTGATCGCCGAGGATCTGCCGGACCTCATCCCCGGAGTGCTGGCCCGACTGGCCCCGGAAGACCTCAGGCCGTCTTAGGCTTGGCCTTCGCCTTCGCCGGGGCCTTCTTGGTCGCCGCCTTTTTCGCCGGAGCCTTCTTGGCCGCTGCTTTCTTGGCGGGAGCCTTCTTGCCCTTGCCGCCCGCTGCCGCCTTGGCTGCGATCAGTTCGAGGGCCGCCTCCAGCGTCAGGTCTTCGGGCGCCGTTCCCTTGGGCAGGGTGGCGTTGATCTTGCCGCATTTGACATAGGGGCCAAACCGCCCGGCCATGACCTGGATCGGGTCACCGCTCTCGGGATGGGCGCCCAACTCCTTGAGCGGTGCCGTCTGACCCCGGGCCCCGCGCGAGGCCTTCTTCTCGGCCAGCAGGGAAACCGCGCGGTTCAGTCCGACCTCGAACACCTCCTCGATGTCCGGCAGATTGGCATAGACGCCGTCGTGCAGGACGAAGGGGCCATAGCGGCCCAGCCCGGCCGTGATCGGCTTGCCGTCCTCGGGGTGTGCCCCGACCTGACGCGGCAAGGCCAGCAGGGTCAGCGCCTGTTCCAGCGTCAACGTCGCCGGACTCCACCCCTTGGGCAGGGAAGACCGCTTCGGCTTTTCGGCCTCGGGCGGGGTGGTTTCGACATAGGGGCCGAAGCGCCCGATTTTCAGCTGCACCGGCTGGCCCGTATCCGGGTCGAGCCCCAGCTCACGGTCGCCGCCGTCTGCCGACCCTGCGGCATTGGCTCCGGCGCCGAATCCCCGCGTGTAGCGGCACTCCGGATAGTTCGAGCAGCCGATGAAGGAGGACTTCATCTTGAAGCTGGCCTTCAGGTGCAGCCGCCCGGACTTGCACAGAGGGCAGAGGCGCGGGTCGGTCCCGTCGTCCTTTTCGGGGAACAGGAAGGGGCCGATCACCGAGTCCAGCTCGTCGATGACGCCCTGACGCTCCAGCACAACGGCGGTCGCGGGCTTCAGCTTGGCCCAGAACTCGCGCAGCAGCGCCTTCCAGTCCATCTGGCCGGCCGAGACCTCGTCCAGCTCGTTTTCCAGCGCGGCGGTAAAGTCATACTCGACCCACTGGCCGAAGAACTGCTCCAGAAACGCCGTGACCAGACGCCCGTTGTCTTCGGGATAGAAGCGGTTCTTGTCCATGCGGACATATTCGCGGTCCCGCAGGGTGGTCAGGATCGAGGCATAGGTGGACGGTCGCCCGATGCCCAGTTCCTCCAGCTTCTTGACCAGGGTCGCTTCGGAATAGCGCGGGGGCGGTTCTGTGAAATGCTGGTCCGTGCGGACGGCCTCGACCCTGGCCGCCGCGCCTTCCTTGAGGGCGGGCAGGCGGGTCGCGTCATCCTCGTCATCGTCCGACGACCCGGCGCGGGGCTTGTCGTCACGCCCTTCTTCATAGGCGGCGATAAAGCCGTCGAAGGTGACGACCTGGCCCGTGGCGCGCAGGCCGGTCTGGCCCGACGGCTCCTCGATCTCTACCGTCGTGCGGTCCATGCGGGCCGCCTCCATCTGGCTGGCGACCATGCGCTTCCAGATCAGTTCATACAGCCGCCGCAGATCGTCATCGAGACGCACCGAGTCCGGATGGCGCGCGATATTGGTCGGGCGGATGGCCTCGTGCGCTTCCTGGGCGTTCTTGGCCTTGACCTTGTAGTAGCGCGGCTCGGACGGGACATAGGCAGGGCCGAACCGCTCGGCGATCACGTCGCGAGCCTGGGCAATGCCCTCGGGGCTGACCGACACGCCGTCGGTCCGCATATAGGTGATCAGGCCGCCCGTATCGTCGACGCCTTCGTACAGCTTCTGGGCCGCCTGCATGGTCCGCTGCGCCGTGAAGCCGAGCTTGCGCGAGGCCTCCTGCTGCAGGGTCGAGGTCGTGAAGGGCGGCGAGGGGTTGCGCTTGACCGGCTTCTTCTCGATCGAGCGGATCGTGAACTGGCCGGCCTGAATGGCGGCGCGGGCTGCGGTCGCGGTTGCCTCGTCCTTGATGTCCAGCCGCTGCACCCGCTTGCCAGCATGCTTGACCAGTCGGGTGGTGAAGGGCGGGCTGTCGGCCGTCAGATCGGCCTCGATCGACCAGTATTCCTGCGGCTTGAAGCGTTCGATCTCCAGCTCGCGATCAACGACGATGCGCAGGGCCACCGACTGCACCCGACCGGCCGAGCGCGCGCCCGGCAGCTTGCGCCACAGCACCGGCGACAGGGTGAAGCCGACCAGATAGTCCAGCGCCCGGCGGGCCAGATAGGCCTCGACCAGTTCCATATCCAGCTGGCGCGGGTTGGCCATGGCTTCCAGCACAGCGGCCTTGGTGATGGCGTTGAAAGTCACCCGTTCGACCGGGGTGTCCTTCAGCGCCTTCTTCTTTTGCAGCACCTCCAGCACGTGCCAGCTGATCGCCTCGCCCTCACGGTCGGGGTCGGTGGCCAGGATGACGCGGTCGGCGCGCTTGGCGGCTTCAGCGATCTCGGACAGGCGCTTGGCCCCCCGGGCATCGACCTCCCACGACATGGCGAAGTCCTCGTCGGGCAGCACCGAGCCGTCCTTGGAAGGCAGGTCTCGAACGTGCCCGTAAGAGGCCAGGACCTCAAAGTCGGAGCCCAGATATTTGTTGATGGTCTTGGCCTTGGCCGGGCTTTCGACAATGACGAGATTCATACGGGCGTGGCGCTTTTCGGGGGGAGGGGCCCAGGGTCGGGGCCGGAGAAGAAGGCGGGGGAACGTGGTTCGCCTCTCGCCCCATGTCAATCGCCGGGCATCAAAACGCGATAAGGTTGATATATACGGTCAATGCGCTTTAAGGTAGCGTCGTTCATCCAGCGAGGAACATGCATGCAAAACTCTGACGCCCGTCATGCCACCGCTCCCCGAACGACCGACGACAGCGCTGGGGTCCAGGCGGACCATCCCTTCCGGGAGTATATCAGCGCGATGGCGCGGCAACTCGCCCAGCTTGCACGCTCCGAGGGCGACGGCGACGAAGTTCTGGCAAATGTGCTGGAACAGGCCGCGATGCTCGCGACCGGCCCGCGCGACGAGGGGCTCACCGCGACGCCAATCCACCAGGCAACAGGCGCGCACGCCCAACCAGGCTGAGCTCCAGCAGGGCGCCTGAAACCACGGCAACCGGCAGTCCCAGCGAGCGTGCCAGATCGTCGCGCGGCGTCGGCGTCGGCGACAGCAGGGCTTCGACCGCGCCGAGGGTGGCCTTGTCGAGATCGGCGGAAATCTCGACGGGAGCCGGGGGACGGGGCTTGATCCGCGCCGCCCGCAGGGTGCCGAGCGCGTCCAGCACATCCTCGACCCGTTCGCACAGGGTTGCCCCGTCCCTGAGCAGGGCATTGGGACCCCGCGACCGCGGATCCAGCGGCGACCCCGGCACGGCGAACACCTCGCGCCCCTGTTCGGCGGCCAGCCGCGCGGTGATCAGGGAGCCTGAGCGGATTTCGGCCTCGACCACGATCACGCCGCGCGACAGGCCCGAGATGATCCGGTTGCGCCGTGGAAAGTCGCGGGCCTGGGCCCGGGTGCCCGGCGGGCTCTCCGACAGGATACCGCCCTCGGCCACGATCCGGTCGTACAGATCCTGATTGTCGGAGGGATAGACGTCGTCGACGCCGCCGCCCAGCACGGCCACCGTGCCGGTCGACAGGGATCCCCAGTGCGCGGCCGCATCGATCCCCCGGGCGAGGCCCGAGACGACGGTCATTCCCGCCTCGCCGAGCTGCGATGCCAGCCCCCGGGCGATCCGTTGGCCCCCGGCCGAGGCAATGCGCGCGCCGACGATGGCCACGGCCTCCGTCTGAAGAGCATCGAGGCTGCCTCTCGCCCATAGAACCGGCGGGGCCGGGTCGACCGCGGCAAGTGTCTCCGGATAGTCGGCGTCGCCGATGACCAGCAGTCTGGCGCCGAGGGCCTCGCCGGCGGCGATCTCTGCCTCGATCCGGTCGCGGGGGGCGGCGGTGTAGGCGGCGCCGCCAGCCTTGCGGATGACGCCGGGCAGGGCGACGAGGGCCGCTTGCGCGCTGCCGTATCGGGCGATCAGCTGGGCGAAGGTGACAGGGCCGATCCGCTCGCTGCGGGCCAGTTGCAGCCGGGCAATCCTTTCGGCTGCCCCCGGGGCCATCAGGCCGACTTCGTACCGATCCGGGGCTCCTTGCCCTTGATCAGCCGGATGATGTTGTCGAAGTGCCGCAACCAGATCAGCGCCATGGCCGCCAGTGCCAGCAGGAAGACACTGTTCGAGGTCGGCAGGTTCAGGACAGCAAGGGGCATCAGGGCGAGGATCGGCGTAACCAGCGTGGCGACCAGGGCCGAAAGGGACGACACCCGGAACACGGCAGCGGTCAGCAGCCAGACCGCCGCCGCAACCAGCCCCAGCGGCCAGGCTGCGGCCAGCATCAGCCCAAAGAAGGTGGCGACACCCTTGCCGCCCTTGAAGCCCAGCCACACGGGATAGAGATGGCCAAGGAAGGCGGCGCCCCCGGCAAGGGCCGCCACCGCATCATTGTCGGTGACGGCGCGTGCGATCAGCAGGGCGACGGCCCCCTTGCCGGCGTCGAGGATCAGGGTGGCCAGGGCCAGATCCTTGCGGCCGGTGCGCAGGACATTCGTCGCGCCAATATTGCCCGAGCCGATCTTGCGGACGTCACCGGCCCCCGCCGCGCGCGTCAGGAGCACCCCGAACGGAATGGAGCCGAGCAGATAGCCGCCCAGCGCCGCGGCCAGCAGCGTCAGCACCGCGATTCCCGCCAGATCCTGCACCTGATTCGGTCTCCCTTAATTCAGGCGGAGACGATGAGGCCTCGCAAGCGGGGCTGCAAGTCAGGTCGAGAAGATCGACCGCCCGCCGACCCAGGTGCGCTCCACCCGTCCCTGAAGGCGGCGATTGTCGAAGGGCGAGTTCTTGGATTTCGACCGCAGGGCGTCGGCGTCAATCACCACGGGGGCATCCGGGTCGAACAGGATCAGGTCGGCGGGCGCGCCTTCGGCCAGTCGTCCGGCGGCCAGTCCCAGCAGGTCAGCCGGGCCGGTCGTAAGCGGCCTCAGAACATCCAGCAGCGGCAGGTCATCCTCGTGATGGAGCCCCAGCGCGGCGGGAAGCAGGGTCTGCAGGCCCACAGCCCCGGGTGCCGCTTCGGCAAACGGCCGACGCTTGTCTTCGGCAGGCGCGGGCGAATGGGCCGAGGTGATGACGTCAATCCGGCCGTCCCGAACGGCTTCGATCAGCGCCAGCCGGTCGCTCTCGTCGCGCAGCGGCGGGTCCAGCCGGTAAAAGGTCCGATAGTCGCCGATGTCGACCTCGTTGAAGCGCAGGTGGTTGATCGAGACACTGGCGGCGACCTCCAGCCCACGCAGACGGGCCCGGTCCAGCGTCTCCAGCGCGCCGGCTGTGGAAATCTGGTCGACGAGGAACCGCACACCGGTCTGTTCGACCAATGCCAGATCGCGCTCCATCTGCATGCGCTCGGCGATGGCCGGCACCGACGACAGGCCCAGCCGGGTGGCCAGTTCGCCCGAGGTGGCCACCGCGCCCTTTGACAGCCAGGGATCGTGGGGGCGACAGGCGATCAGGGCGTTGAAGGCCGTGGCATAGGCCATGACCCGCATCAGCGTCCCGCTGTCGGCGATGACTTGGTCGACGTCCGTGAAATAGAGGGCGCCGGCCTCCTGCATCAGGCCGATCTCGGCCATCAGCTTGCCCTCGCAGCCCTGGGTCGCTGCGCCAGCCGTCAGGATGTTGACCAGCCCCAGCGCCGCACCGCGCCGCTGGATAAAGTCGACCATGGCCGGGTCATCGACCGCCGGCGCGGTGTCCGGCTGGATCACCAGTGTGGTCACGCCCCCGGCGGCCGCCGACAGGGCGGCGGACTTGAGGGTCTCCTTGGGCTCGGCGCCCGGTTCGCCGGTCTTGACCCGGATGTCGATCAGGCCGGGCGACAGGCACAGGCCGCCCGCGTTGATCGTCTCCGCGTCATCGGACGGGACAAAGGCGGCACTGCGGACCACGTCGGCGATCCGGCCATCCGCGATCCGCACGGCGCCCGGGCCATCATAGCCGCTCTCGGGGTCGAGCAGCCGGGCATTCACGATCCAGACCGACGCGCTCACAGTCCGGCCTCCTCGCGCCGCAGGGACAGCCCCGCCAGCACGGCCATGCGCGCCGAGACGCCCATTTCCACCTGGGTCTGGATCAGCGATAGCACCGGATCGTCGGCAATGTCGGAGTCGATCTCGACGCCGCGGTTCATGGGCCCGGGATGCATGACCCGCACGCCGGGCGCGGCGACCTTCAGTTTCTCGCGGTCCAGCCCCCAGAAGCGGTAGTATTCACGGGTCGACGGGACCAGGGCCCCCTGCATCCGCTCCAGCTGCAGGCGCAGCATCATGACGACGTCACAGCCGTCCAGCCCCTGACGCATGTCGTGATAGACCTCGCAGCCCCAGCGGTCGGCATCGCCCGGCACCAGCGTCGGCGGCCCGACCAGCCGCACCCGGGCCCCCATCATCGACAGCAGGGCCACATTTGAACGGGCCACCCGACTGTGGGCCACGTCCCCACAGATGGCGATCGTCAGCCCACCCACGTCGCCGAACTCGCGTTTCAGGGTCAGCAGGTCCAGCAGGGCCTGGGTCGGATGTTCGTGCCGGCCGTCCCCCGCATTGACCACGGCGCAGCCCACCTTTTGGGACAGCAGGTCGGCGGCGCCCGAGGCCGAATGGCGCACCACCAGAATGTCCGGCTTCATGGCATTCAGGGTCGCCGCCGTATCGATCAGGGTCTCGCCCTTGGCCACTGACGACGAACGCGGGCTCAGGCTGACGACATCGGCGCCCAGCCGTCGCGCCGCAATCTCGAACGACGCACTGGTGCGGGTCGAATTCTCGAAGAACAGGTTCACGACCGTGCGCCCGGCCATCAGGTCCAGCGACTTGGCCGAACCCTGGTTCAGCTCGACAAAGCCGTCGGCCAGATCCAGCAGCTCGCGCGCGGTCTGGGCATTCAGATCTGTGACGGACAGGAAATGGTCGCGGGGAAACGGCCTCAGCCGTTCTTGAATGACAGTCAGAAGGTCTGAGTCAGGGCGAGCCATCGACGGGCGGCTATAGTCGCATGTGCGACAAAACGGAAGCGCGAACCGCGATCAGGTGCGCAGACTGTCCAGCGCGCCCTGCAGGATCCAGGCGGCAGCATTGCGGTCCACCACCTGACCGCGCCGTGCCCGGCTCATGTCCATGTCGTCGATCAGAAACCGCTCGACAGCCGTCGTCGACAGCCGCTCATCCCAGAAGGCGACCGGAATATCCCGCAGGCGGTCCAGATTGCGGGCAAAGGCGCGGCTGGACTGGGCACGCGGGCCCTCTGACCCGTCCATGTTGAGCGGCAGGCCGATGACCAGCGCCGTCGCGCGGCGGCTTTCCATCAACCGGAGCAGTGCGTGAGCGTCGTCGGTGAACTTCGTCCGGCGGATCACTTCGAACGGCGAGGCGATCATGCGCGTGGCGTCCGAGGCCGCGACCCCGATCGTCTTGCTGCCGAGGTCCAGACCCAGCCACGGGGTGCCGGGCGGGCAGTGGGCGGCGAGGTCAGGCAGGGCATGGACGGACACGCGGCAGGCGATAGGCCTTGCCGCTTGGGCTGGCAAGGCCGAAGCTGGTCGCGGGAAACGGGAGGACGGGTATGAAACGGATCATGATTGCGGGCACGTGCGGGCTGCTGATCAGCGGGCTTGCCGGGTGTGATCGCCTGTCGGCCGCGTGGGAGGGGTTCAACAACCCCGGGCCCGCCGAACGCCCGTCGGTCGCGCCGGGCTCGCCGCCAGCGCCCACCCCGGGCGGCGCCCTGGTCGAGGTCGGTCAGGCCGTCGTTCTGCAACCCGAGACCGACGACGCGCTCCAGACCGCCGCCGCCGTGGTCGCCCTCGACTATCTGCCGGATCAGGGTGATCTGACCGCCAAGATGTTCGGAACTGCCGGCGGCGATCCGGCCATGAACGGCCTCTATACCTATGTCGCCTTTTACCAGAGCCCGGCCGAAGGCTGGCGGGTGTTCCGCATCGGCGACTATCTGGACTACCAGATCCAGGCCGTCTCGGCGGGGCGTGTCGAGCTGCGGCTCGGCGAAAGCGTGATGGATCAGGCCACCAGCGAGATCGGCAGCCGCCAGACCGCCGTCATCCTCAGCTTCACCCCCGGTCCGGACGGGGCGGTACCCGAGACGGTGACCGTAACGCCCGCGCGCTAGGCTGTACGCCGCCGCCTTGTGAAACCGGGTCTGTCCCGCTAATCCCGCCGTGTCGGGCCGCGTGCCCGTTCACCCGTGTTGTGGAGAGGCCGGAATGGCGATCGACGCCGCGACGGTGCGCAAGGTGGCGCATCTCGCCCGTATCAAGACCCCCGAAGAGCGGCTGGAGCCGCTGGCCCGCGAGCTGAGCGGCATCCTGGACTGGATCGAGCAGCTGAACGAGGTCGACGTCGACGGTGTCGAACCCATGACCTCGAACGTGGCCCAGCCGCTGCGCCTGCGCGAGGATGTGGTCACCGACGGCGACAAGGTCGCCGAGGTGCTCTCCAACGCTCCGAAGTCGGCGGATGGCTTCTTCGTCGTGCCCAAGGTGGTCGAATAGCATGTCCGACCTGACCAAACTGACCCTCAAGGCCGCGCTGGACGGGCTCAAGGCCCGCGATTTCTCGTCCGAGGAAATCGCCCGTGCCTTTGTGGCCAATATCGAGACCGCCAACCCGGCCCTGAACGCCTATGTCGTCCAGACGGCCGACAAGGCCCTCGACATGGCCCGCGCCTCCGACGCCCGGCTGGCGAAGGGCGAGGGTGGCGCGCTGGAAGGCGCGCCGCTCGGCATCAAGGATCTGTTCTGCACCGACGGCGTCCAGACGACTGCCGGCTCGAACATGCTGAAGGGCTTTGTCCCGCCCTACGAATCGACCGTCACGGCCAACCTCTGGGCCGACGGCGCGGTCATGCTGGGCAAGCTCAACATGGACGAGTTTGCGATGGGGTCGTCGAACGAGACCTCGGCCTTCGGTCCCGTCCGCAATCCGTGGAAATCAAAGACATCGAACGCAGAGCTGACGCCGGGTGGTAGCTCGGGCGGTTCCGCCTCGGCGGTTGCGGGTGACCTGTGCCTGGCCGCCACGGCCTCGGACACCGGCGGCTCGATCCGCCAGCCCGCCGCCTTTACCGGCACGGTCGGCATCAAGCCCACCTATGGCCGCGCCAGCCGGTTCGGCATGGTCGCCTTTGCCTCCTCGCTGGATCAGGCCGGGCCGATCACGAAGACGGTCGAGGACGCGGCCATCCTGCTGCGGTCCATGTGCTCGTTCGATCCGAAGGACTCCACCAGCCTCGACATCGACACCCCCGACTGGACCGCCAGCCTCGGCAAGGGCGTGAAGGGCCTGCGCATCGGCGTACCGAAGGAATATGTCGTCGACGGCATGCCCGCCGAGATCCAGTCCCTGTGGGACAAGGGCGTCGAGTGGCTGAAGGCTGCGGGCGCCGTGATCGTCGAGATCAGCCTGCCGCACACCAAATATGCGCTGCCGGCCTATTACATCATCGCCCCGGCCGAGGCCTCGTCGAACCTGGCCCGCTATGACGGCATGCGCTTCGGCCACCGCGCAACCGAGGCCAAGTCCCTGACCGACCTCTACGAGACCAGCCGTGCCGAAGGCTTCGGCACCGAGGTCCAGCGCCGCCTGACCATCGGCGCCTATGTGCTGTCGGCGGGCTTCTATGACGCCTATTACGTCCGCGCGCTCAAGGTTCGGCGCCGCATCGCCCAGGATTTCGACGCCGTCTGGGACAAGGTCGACGCCATCCTGACCCCCTCGACCCCCTCGGCCGCCTTTGCCCTCGGGGACAAGGAGATCGACCCGATCCAGATGTATCTGAACGACATCTTCACCGTTACCGCCAACCTCGCGGGCCTGCCCGGCATTTCGGTGCCCGCCGGCGTCGACAGCGGCGGCCTGCCCCTGGGCCTTCAGGTGATCGGCAAGGCGCTCGACGAAGCGACGGTCTTCCAGGTGGCAGATGTGCTGGAACAGTCAGCAGGGTTCGTCGCGAAGCCGGAGCGGTGGTGGTGACTCCAGTGTCGATTTCGGATTGGCTGGCTTGGGCGGGGCTTGTGGTGCCGTTGGCCGGACTGGCGTGGGCAGCCATCAGGTATGTTGAGAGCTCACGCTTGACCGAAATCCGCCTTCGTAATGAACGCGTGGAGCACTTGGAGCGAGTAATTTACAACACCCCGAAGCAGTATGGATTGGGCGCACAGCTGCTGGCGATTGATGAGCTCAAATCATATCGCAAGAGAAAAGCCGTTATATTGGAACTCGCTGAAGTCCTGAGAGAAGAATATGCCCAGCAAAACGCTCCTGTTCAGCTGCGCGCTGTCGAGGCTCTTATTCGGGACTTGCGCTCCTAAAGACGTTCGAGGACCCGTCTATTTCAAACCCATCTCGGCTCGAATCGAATGGTGAAAAGTCGTCGCAGGTCGGGCGACGATACTCGGCTTTGAAGATCATCCCCTCGCTCATTCCTGCGGAAGCGGGAACCCAGTCCTACAAAAAATATATCAAGCCCGATCAGGACATCGATGATCTCGCAGGCAAAACGCTGGGTCCCCGCTTCCGCGGGGATGAGCGGAGTAGAGGCCGGACTACTCTTCCAGCGCTTTGATGTCCGCGTCGATGGCGGCGATAATCGCGTCGGTCACTTCGCCCTCGGAATAGGGCATGACCTCGGCCAGGGTCATGTCCTCGAACTGGGGCAGGGCGGGGTGAGAGCCGATGCCCGGCAGGTGCTTTTCGAGGATAGCGGCGGTGTCCGGATCGGCCAGCAGCTCCTTGATCGGGCTGTCGACGGTGGGATTGGCGCGCACCGACACGACGGCCGCTTCGGTGGCGTGGGCCGGGGCGGTCAGGCCGGCGAGGCTGCCGGTGGCGAGGGCGGCGGCGGCGAGGGCGGAAATGAGCTTGGACATGGTGGGCGTCTCCGGGGTTAAACTCGTAGCCAGAGAACCCCGTTTTCACGACAGGCTCAAGACGGGATTCCCGCCCGGCCCGCGAAAACACCTTCACCCCGTGCAAACACCGTCCTAGAAGCAGGGCATGACTGACACCGCGACCACTACCAAACTGATCCAGGGCCGCACGGGCGACTGGGAAATCGTCATGGGGCTGGAGATCCACGCCCAGGTGGCGTCGAAGGCCAAGCTGTTTTCGGGCGCCGCCGTCGGCTTTGGTGCCGGCCCGAACGAACAGGTTTCGCTGGTCGATGCGGGCTTTCCCGGCATGCTGCCGACGCTCAACAAATTCTGCGTGGAACAGGCCGTGCGCACGGGCCTGGGCCTGAATGCGCAGATCAACAAATTCAGTCAGTTCGACCGCAAGAACTATTTCTATCCTGACCTGCCCACCGGCTATCAGATCAGCCAGCTGTATCACCCGATCGTCGGTGAGGGCGTGGTCGAGGTCGAGGCCGAGGACGGCAGCTTCTTCAACGTCGGCATCGAGCGCCTGCACCTGGAGCAGGACGCCGGCAAGCTGATCCACGACCTGTCGCCGACCGAGAGCTATGTCGACCTGAACCGGTCGGGCACCGCCCTGATGGAGATCGTCTCGCGTCCGGACCTGCGCACGCCCGAAGAGGCGGTCGCCTATGTCAAGAAGATCCGGACCATCCTGATCTATCTGGGCACCTGCGACGGCGACATGGAGAAGGGCAACCTGCGCGCCGACGTCAACGTCTCGGTGTGCCGCGCCGGGGGCTATGACGCCTTCAAGGCGACGGGCGACTTTAGCCATCTGGGCACGCGCTGCGAGATCAAGAACGTCAACAGCTTCCGCTTCATCTCTCAAGCGATCCAGTATGAGGCCCGCCGCCAGATCGAGATCCTCGAGGACGGTGGCTCGATCACCCAGGAAACCCGACTGTTTGACCCGGTGAAGGGCGAAACGCGCTCGATGCGCTCCAAGGAAGAGGCGCACGATTACCGCTACTTCCCGGACCCCGACCTGCTGCCGCTCGAGATCGAGCAGGCCTGGATCGACAGCATCAAGGCGTCCCTGCCGGAACTGCCTGACGCCAAGCGCAAGCGGCTGATGGCCGACTACGGCCTGTCGCAATACGACGCCATCGTGCTGATTTCGGAACAGGCCAAGGCCGACTATTTCGAGGCCGCCGCCAAGGGGCGCGATGCCAAGCTGGTCGCCAACTGGGTCACCAATGAACTGTCGGCGCGCCTGGCTGCTGACCATCTGGATTTCGACCAGAGCCCGGTGCCGGCCGCCCATGTCGCCGAGTTGGTGCAACTGATCGAGGAGGGGGTCATCTCGTCCAAGATCGCCAAGGAGGTCTTTGACCACGTCTGGAACGGCGAGGGCTCTCCCGCCGAGGTCGTCGAGAAACACGGCCTGAAACAGGTCACCGACACCGGCGCCATCGAAAAGGCCATCGACGACATCATCGCCGCCAACCCGGACAAGGCCGCCGCCGTCGCCGAAAAGCCGCAGGCCCTCGGCTGGTTCGTCGGTCAGGTCATGAAGGCCACCGGCGGCAAGGCCAACCCCGCTGCGGTCAACGAGATCCTGAAGGCCAAGCTGGGCATTGCCTAGTGCGCTGACGCTCGCGACGCGGTCGCTCGCTGCTTGAGCGCCATGGAAAAGGGCCCGGAGATCGATCTCCGGGCCCTTCGTCATTCAGGACTGACGCCTACCAGCGCCAGAAGTCGTAGACGACCTCGATGATGTAGCCGTCGTATTCGTCGATCAGATAGACGTGGTTGTCGACATAGACCCAGCGCGTGCCCTGGGGCGGGAAGCCCAGCCCGTAGGTGCGATAGTCATTTAGCTGATAGCGCCAGAAGATCGACGGCAGGTACTGGCCCTCGCTCCACCGCTGGTTCCAGTACTGGCGCGGCACCGAATAGTAGCCGTAGTCCGGGGCGAAGTAGAAGCCGACACGGACGCCGTAATAACCGCGGAACGAGCGGTGATTGCGCCACCAGTCCGACCGGTGACTGCGGTTCCAGTCACGGCGCCAGTTGTCCCGGTTCCAGCTGCGCCGGAACTCACGGTAGTCCCGACGGTCACGCCGGTTCTCGAAGCGATCCTCTCGACGGTCCTGGCGCCGGTCGGCCCGGTCGTCGCGCCGGTCGCCCCGCCACTCCCGCCGATCCTCGCGGCGCTCCCCGCGATCTTCCCGACGGTCGCCCCGCCACTCGCGGCGATCCTCACGCCGGTCCTGACGGTCGTCACGGCGATCCTCGCGGCGATCCTGACGACGATCCTGCCGGTCGTCACGGCGATCCTCGCGACGATCCTGGCGCGTGTCAGGGCGCGTGTCCGGACGGCGGTCTTCCCGGCGATCCTGGCGCCGGTCCTGACGGTCATCCCGCCGATCCTCGCGGCGATCCTGTCGGTCCTCACGACGGTCCTGACGGCGGTCGCCGCGATCCTGGCGCGGCTGTTGCGGAGGCTGCGTCTGCGGCTGCTGACGGTCCTCGCGGCGCTGCTCGCGTCGCTGGGTGCGCGCCTCGGTGCGGCGGTCGCCGCGATCCTGACGGGCCTCGGCCTGCTGGGCCTGGGCGACCGCAGGCGCGATGGCGGGAGCCATGAACGCCGTCAGGGCACTGAAGACCAGAAGAGTACGTTTCATCTCGATGTCCTTGTCGCCCCTGTCTGTCATCCCGATCGATGATCTGTCCCTAGGCTTGGCAGGGACAGGCTGAACCGTATGTGAACGAAATCTGACCGCGCCGCGGCCTTTTGTTCAGACACAGAAAACCCCGCGAGGCGAACCACGCGGGGCTTCCTGCCCAAACCTGCCGGGTGCCTACCAGATGTCCAGCACCAGGTCGGCGATGACGCCCGTGGCCAGGGCCACCAGCAGGATGTCATTGTCCGCATGGACCCAGCGATAGCCGCGCGGGGCGGGTCTCAAACCGTAATAGTGCGGGTCCCGCACATAATAGCGGTGATAGCTCGAGGGCAGGCGCGAGCCCCGTTGCCAGCGATAGCCGTAGTAGCGCGGCTCGACCCGATAATAGCCGTATCCCGGCGCATACCAGTAGCCGTTGCGATGCCCGCGATAGTCGCGGAAGTCGGACCGGCCGCGCCACCAGTCGCGATTGTTGCGATCCCAGCGGTCCGCGCGGCGATGGTTGCGATAGTCGCGACGGTCATCCCGACGATCTCCGCGCCAGTCGCGGCGGTCATCCCGGCGGTCACTGCGCCAGTCGCGCCGGTCTTCGCGGCGATCGCGTCGATAGTCCCGGCGGTCGTCGCGCCGGTCCTGACGCCACTCACGGCGGTCGTCGCGGTCGCGGCGGCTCTGGGCTTCGGCGATGGCGGGGACGGCCAGGGTGGCCATGGTGAGCGCGACGACGGCCGCGCGGGCAAGGTGTCTCATAACTCTACTCCGGTGAGGGGTCCGGTGGATCGACGGAGCCGATCCGCGATGGGCACAGGCTGTCGGGTCCGAAATGAACCCGACCTGAACGCTCTGGTCAGGAAGGCGTGGTGAGCCCCCTTGTGACGGCTCTCTCCGCTGCCCAGATGCAAGGGCCAGGCGCAGGAGGCCCCGCATGACCCGACCCATCGAACTCTGGTACTGGCCGACGCCGAACGGCTGGAAGGTCTCGATCGCGCTGGAAGAGATGGGCCTGCCCTATGAGCTCAAGCCGGTGAACATCGGGCGGGGCGAACAGTTCGAGCCCGCCTTCCAGGCCATCAGCCCGAACGGTCGCATGCCGGCCATCATCGATCCGGAAGGTCCGGACGGCCAGCCGCTGTCCATCTTCGAATCCGGGGCCATCCTTCAGTATCTGGGGCTCAAGTCCGGGCAATTCTATCCGCAGGACGTCCGCACCCGCACCGAGATCGACCAGTGGCTGTTCTGGCAGATGGGCGGCCTTGGCCCCATGGCCGGCCAGACGCACCACTTCCGCCAGTACGCCCCGGCCATGATCAAGGACCAGCGCCAGATCGCCTATGGCGTCCGCCGTTATACCGACGAAACCCACCGTCTCTATGGTGTGCTGGATCGCCGCCTGGCCGACCGCGAGTTTGTAGCCGGCGACTATTCCATTGCCGACATGGCCATCTGGCCGTGGATCCTGCCGGCGCCGCAGGGGCAGGACCTGGGCGAGTTCCCGAACCTCGCCGCCTGGATGGAACGGGTGGATGAGCGCCCTGCGGTCAAGGCCGGCCGGGCGGTCGGCGACGCCCTGCGCTCCAATCTTGGGGCCACAGGCAAGGATGCGGAAGAAGCCCGCAAGCTGTTGTTCGGCCAGCGCGCCCGACGCACATAACCCGCAGGGGCATCCGTAAACCGCGTCTGAACAACCGATTTACGCCAAGTAAATACAGTAACTTGCGTTCATGACTTGGTGACACAAAAGTCGTCACCGGCCCCTCTGCTGTTAACGCTAACTTCAATCCGCGGCTGTTTTATCCAGACCATCGGCGGGCCAGAAAGGCCTTGGCTGGAGGAACTGGTGATGATGGCGCAAGAACTCGCGCAAGACGCTGAAACGGGCGGCCTGCCGCTGCCCACCCCGGACATGGACGGCGACGCCCTGTTCAAACTGGGCCTGATGTATTCAGCCGGGCAGGGGGGCTGTCCCCTCGACCGGGTCTCGGCCCACATGATCTTCAACCTGGCGGCCATGAAGGGCTCGATCGAGGCGCGCGACTATCGCCGCGAGATGTCGATGGAGATGGACCGCGAGGAAATCAGCGAGGCCCAGCGCGCGGCCCGCCGCTGGATCGACGCCGGCACGGTGACGCTGGCCGCCTAGAACTGCTGATACTGCCCGTTGATCGTATAGTTGAAACCGATGGGCAGGGCATTGCGGATCTGGGTGAAGAAGTTGGCCAGCTCACCCAGATTGGATCGCGGCACGAACAGGACATCGCCCCGTCGCAGCGCGACAATCTCGCCCCGGCGCGGCCTGAGATCCAGAACCCGCATCATGCGTGTGCTGCCCGGCCCCCGACGGATCAGGGCCACCTGCGCCGGCTTGGCGGTCGGCAGATATCCCCCCGCCTGAATGATCGCCTGATAGGCATCGATGTCGCCCGCCATATCATAGACGCCGGGCGTACGGACTTCACCATCGACCCAGACCTTGAGCGGCCCGGCCTGTCTCAGCGTCACCTCGACGACAGGGCGCACCAGCTGGGTGGACAGCGCGGCGCTGACATCCGATTCCAGTTCGAACAGGGTGCGGTCCGCCGCCATCACCTGGCCGATCAGGGGCAGGGACACCCGGCCATCCGGCCCGACCCGGAGCGTGCGGGTCAGCTCCGGCGCCGTCGGGGTCGCAACCTCGATCTCATCGCCGGGATAAAGGACGTATTCCGGCTCGGCGTCTGTCCAGTCGGCAAAGGGAATGTCGGGGAACGCCCCGGGCGCGGTCGCCGCGTCGACCCGGCCGTATCCGGGCGAGGGCATACGCCCGCCGTTGCCGCCACAGGCCGACAGACCCAGCGCCACGCCCAGCAGAAGCAGGTGTCTGCGATCGACCGTCATTCGGGCTTACCTCGACTCATTCTGACCATGGCCCCCGCACTGTCGGTGAACGTGGGTAACCGATGGTTAACGCGCGGGGTCGAGGATCATGCTGACCCGACCGACAGGATTCTCCCCCCGTATGCGTTCCACCGCCTACACCTCTGCCAGACCCCGGTACGACCTGGCGGACATCGTCGGGCTGTTGTTCCGTCAGATCGGCGTCATGCTGCTGGTGTTTCTGGTGATCGCGGTGCTCGGCACCCTGGCGGTGATGACCCTGCAAAAGACCTATACGGCCGAGGCGCGAATCTTTGCCGGCGTCGGCCAGGAATATGTCTATCAGCCCCGCGTCGGCGTCACGGAACGGGGGCAGGCGCCCGAGGGCGATCTCGTCACCAATGCGGAGTCCACGATCCTGAACAGCAATCAGGTCAAGCAGCGCGTGATCCAGTCCCTCGGCCCCGCTGCCATCCTCGGCGACAAGGCCAGCGGCAGCCGGGCGGTTCAGGAAGCCCAGGCCATGAAGGCGCTCGAAGGCGGTCTTGCCGTCGGCGTCGCCCCGGGCAGCCCGATTATTGCCGTCGGCTATGAAAGCTCGGATCCGGCCCGCTCGGCCACCGTGCTGAATGCGATCATCGATGCCTATCTGTCCTATCGCCGCGAACTGTTCACCGATCGCTCGACCGACGCCAATCTGGCCCAGCAGCAGGCGTTCGAGGACGACCTGGCCCAGGCCGATGCCGAATATCAGGCCTTCCTGCGCTCCAACGACATCGGCGACTTCGCGGCGGCCAAGGCCGGCTATGCCACCAGCTACCAGACGGTCTATGCCGACCGGCTGGCGACCCAGGCCCTGCTGAGGCAGACCGACCGGCGCCTGCAGACGCTTGAGGCGCAACTGGCCCGCACCCCGCCCGAGGTCGCCCTGTCGCAGGACCTCAACGTCTCGGCCCAGGATCAGATTCTTCAGGCCCGCAACGAGCGCGAGGCCCTGCTGGCGCGCTACCTGCCGGATTCCCAACCGGTCCGCGACATCGAGGCCCGCATTGCCCAGCTGGAGGCCTATGTCGCCTCGGGCGGCGGTGTCGGCGTCAAGGAGGTGCGCACCGGCCCGAACCCCATCTGGACCGAGCTGGAGACCACCCGGATCACCGTCCAGGCCGAACGTGACTCCCTTCAGGCCCGCCTGGCGACGCTCGACAGTCAGCTGGAGCAGATCAAGGCCCGCCAAAGCGAGCTGGTGCAGGTCGAATCGCAGAACGCCACCCTGTCCAGCGAACGCGAAGTGCTTTCGGCCAACATCCGCGAGTTCCAGCAGCGCGCTTCCCAAAGCCGCGCCGACAGTGCCCTGGTGCAGGCCGGTGCCGACAATGTCACCGTGATCGAACGGGCCACCGCGCCCACGACCGGCAAGAGCCTGAAGCTGCCCCTGCTGGCGCTTGTCATCCTCTTCGCCGGATTTACCGCCCTGTGCGTCGGGTTGGCCCGCATCTTTTCGCGGCGGGATTTCGCGACCGCCGAGGTGGTGGGGCGCACCCTCGACATGCCGGTTCTGGCGGTCGCGCCAATGAAGGCTCGATGAGTGCGCGGGCGTGCTAGCCTCCACGGCGTAGTGGCGCGTGTGATTGCGATTCGATGATCGACCTGACAACCGAAATGGCAGAGTTGTGGGCCGCCCTTGGGCCGGGCCGCCGGCATCGCGGCCGGGTGATCCTGTTCGTCTCGGCGCTGGCGGGTGAGGGGACCTCGACCGTCGCGCGGGAATACGCCCGCCTCGCCGCCGTGCGCGCCCGCCGCCCCGTCTGGCTGATCGACGCCGATCTCGGCCAGCAGGGCCAGATGGAGGCCGTCGGTCACGACCCCGAGCGGTTTGGCCAGCTGGGACGCCCGGCCCAGGCGTCGCCCGACGGATCCAGCTTCTTCGCGATAAGCCCGCCGCTGGTTGGCCGGGATGGCCAGCCCGTGGCCCCCGCGCGTCTGCTGACGGCCCGTCCGGCTCTGGGCGGTCGCCTGTGGGTCACCCGCTTCAATCAGGAAATCCTGCGCTCGGGCCAGCGCGCCGAGGCCACCGACGACAGCCGCTACTGGGACGCTATCCGGGCCCACGCCGAAACCATCGTCATCGACGCGCCGTCCGCCGACCGCAGCGACCTGGCCCTGATCCTTGCCCCGCTGGTCGATGTGACGGTGCTGGTCGTTGCGGGTCAGGCGACCGAGGCTGCGGCCCCGGTGGCCCTGCGCGATGAGATCGAGGCCGTAGGCGGCAATATCGCCGGCGTGGTCGTCAACCGCTCCACCTACCGAGCGCCCCAGCTGCTGCGCCGCCGGTCCGCCTAGGTCGCGGCACGATCCAGTCGCTGCAGTTCCGAGGCGCCGTAAAAGCGTGGCTCCAGCCCCGGCATCCACAGTATCTTGCCCAATCCCCGCGCCGCCCGATCCAGCGCACGGGCGCGACCGGGCCGCCGCAGCAGGGTCAGCGGCAGGGCGATCAGGCCCCAGCCCGCCAGTTGCACCGCACCGACTGCCATCCACTTGACCACCCCGGCCACGTCCCGCCTGGCCCAGGCCGCCTGCGCAGGGCTCTGGCCATAGGCGAAGGCGCGCGACAGGGTATAGGCCAGATTGGCCCGGTGAGCCGGGGCGACCTCGTCCACCCAGGCGGCGGCGGACCAGCCATATCGGCCCCCTCTCGCGCTCAGGGCGGCGAACAGGGCATCGTCCTCACCGCCCGACTGGTCCCAGCGCACCTCGAACGGCGCCGGGCCGGGCAGGGCGGTCGCCCGCACCATCAGGCTGTTGCCGCAGCCGAAGGGGTGATCGATCAGGGCGTCGGCGTCCGGACCGGCACGCCCGAAGAACGCTTCCAGATACGGGCGCACGTCTGCCGCGGCCCCGGGCGCGCGGCCCCGGATCGGTCCGAACACGACATCCGCCCCGGTGCTCGACTGGCTGGCCAGAAGGGCCGCCAGCCAGCCGGGCGAGGCAATCTCGTCATCGTCCAGAAAGGCGATCAGCTCGGCATCGGTCGCCGCCAGCCCGGTGTTCCGCGCCGAGGCCACCCCGACCGTCGGCTCGTGCACATAGATGACCGGAAAGGACCGTCCCTGAAAGCGTTCGGCCACCGCGCGCGCACTGGGTTCGCGGTCATTGTCGACGACCACGATCTCGCCCAGCCGGTCGGCAACCCCCTGCTGCGCCATCAGCGAGGCGAGCGCCTCCGCCAGCCCCTCGGGGCGTCTCAGTGTGGGGACAACGACAGCCACCCGGCGCATCACACTGCCTCGGCATAAAGGGCGGCGCGATACAGGCGCAGGGCAAAGGCCCGGCTGGCGACCGGCAACCCGTCCCGCAACGCCCACGCCCGGGCAAGTCCGCGCAGCACCCTTCGCCCGGGCAGGCGCCGGATCTTCTGCGCCGCACGATAGCTGGGATAGGTGGCGATGATATCCGGATGTCGCGCGATCACCCGGGCAAAATTCCCGGCCGATTGCTCATATTTCCGCATCAGACTTTCGACCGTATCCAGCCCCATATGGGTCGCGGGAATATCGAAATGCAGGACCGGATGGGCGCGCGAGACCCGCATGGCCCATTCCACATCCTCCCACCCCCAGCCGGTGAAGCCGGGGTCAAAGGCCTCGCTCTCGAACACATCGCGCCGGACCAGCAGGTTCGATGTGTAGACGTATTTCTCCGGGGTCAGGCGCCGCACCTCGACCGGCAAGCACTCCGACCGGTCGGCCAGAGCCCGGTGCACGGCGAACTGCGCGTCCGTCGGCGCCTGCAGCAACGAAAAGCCGCCGAACGCCACCGCCGGGTCCTCCCGCCGGACCAGCGCCAGCCAGGCCTGCAGGAAATCCGGCCTGTCGGGTCGCATGTCGCTGTCGAGGAACAGCCAGGTCCGGCCCCGCGCGGCGGTCGCCAGCCGGTTGCGCCCCTGCGCCCGCCCCTCATTGGCCGTCAGGGTGATCAGGCGCACGGGCAGCCGGGCCGCCCCCACCTGTCGCATCAGGGCGGCGGTCAGGTCCGCGTCGCCCGTCCCGTCGTCCAGCACCACCAGTTCGACGGCGCCGCCCAGCGCCGCAGCCTCGTCGTCCAGCCGGCCCAGCAGGGCACCCGGATCATCCCGCAGAAACGGGATCAGCACCGACAGGGTCGGCCGGGCCGCCCCATAGGCCGGGCTGTCGCTCATCCTGGCGCGGCTCATGCCGGGGCTCCCCGTGCTTTCAGCCGCCGATAGCGCTCCACCAGCACATCGCGGACATCCGCGGCATTGAGGGTGATGGCGACCAGCCCGTAGACGGCGGCCCCCACCCCCGCATCCAGCATCAGCTCAACAAAGCCGCCCGGCGAGGGCAGGGCCATGACCACGGCGGCCATCGCCACCGAGGCGACGCCGATCCGGATAAGGCTGTCGACCGGAATGGGCAGGGCCACGACCCGTCGTCCGATCAGGATGACCGAGGCCAGCCCCAGCCCGAGGCTGGCGGCGGTGGCCCAGGCGGCCCCCATCACCCCGTGCACCGGGATAAGGATCAGGTTCAGCACCACATTGGCCAGCGCCGGGATGGCCATGGTCACGAACAACAGGCTGGTGCGCTTGCCCAGCGTGAACGCCTGTCCGAAGTAATAGCTGGACAGGCCGGACATCAGGGCCGCGAAGGCGATCCAGGGCGTGATGGCCGCAGCCGCGCCGCGCAGATCCTCGCCGATCATGAACTCCGCCATGGGCCGCGCCACCAGCGCCAGTCCGACCGCCGCGGGAATGCCGATCAGCACGAAGGTCGAGGCCTGCTCGCGCGCCGCCTCCTTCAGTCCCGAGAGACCGTGCCGTTCCAGCGCCATGACCAGTGCCGGCCCGCCCGCTGCCCCCAGCCAGATGAACAGCACATCCAGCGTCCGGTTCGCGAGGCTGTAGGCCGCGTGGTAGGCGCCGGTCGCGGCCTCATCCAGAAACACGGCTAACAGGATCCGGTCGGTGGAGCTGAGCACCAGGGTCAGTGTCAGCGACACGGCGATCGGATAGCCATAGCGGGCGTACGACAGCAGACGCTGCGGATCGGCCCGGCCGCCGCGCGCAAACTTCAGCTCCGCCGGCAGCACGAAGGGCAGCAACACCAGCGGCGCCAGCCCCAGCCCGATCAGGGGGGAGGCCGCACCGGCCCCCAGCAGGGCGAAGACGACGCCAAAGCCCAGCCCGCCGACGCTGGTAAAGATGTCCATCCAGGCGGATTTCGCGACCTCGCCCGAGGCGCGGTAGCGCTCCTGCACCAGTCGGGCGAGGCAGCGGATCGGCACACCCGCGACGCCGGCCGCCACCGCGATGCGGAACGCCATGTCCATCGGCCACAGCCAGATCGCCAGCCCCATGACCGGC
This sequence comes from Brevundimonas sp., assembly GCF_036963785.1. Lineage (GTDB taxonomy): Bacteria > Pseudomonadota > Alphaproteobacteria > Caulobacterales > Caulobacteraceae > Brevundimonas. The sequence goes on along the minus strand of NZ_JBALUS010000009.1, from coordinate 49,198 downwards.
AGGAAGATCAGCGTCAGGGCAAAGGTCGCCTGATAGAGGCCGGCGAAATGGTCGGCCAGCGACGGCCCCTGGCTTTCGGCCGCCCAGAAGCGGGCCATGGCCGCCTCGACCCAGGTGAACACCGCCACATGGGTCAGGCTGAACACGGCATAGGCAACAGCGTAGCGCCCGAAGTCATCGGGACTGAGCAGGCGCGTGAACAGCACCAGCGTCAGAAAGCCGACCAGCCCCTGGACGATATTGGCGGGCAGATAGCCCCAGACCCCGCGCCAGAACATCAGGACCCGCCGATCACCGGACGGCCAGCCGGTCGCCCAGCAGCACGGGCACGGTGACGATCATGATCCAGAGGTCCATCCAGAAGGACTGCCGCTCGACATATTCGACATCCAGCTGCACCCGGCGCCGGACGTCCTGGGCTGTGTGCAGGGGACCGCGCGACCCCTTGATGGCGGCCCAGCCGGTCATGCCGGGCTTGATCCGGTGGCGGTGGGCATAGTCAGCGACCAGTCGCGCGGACTCGACCTGGCCGGTCTTCATGCCGATCGCATGGGGGCGGGGACCGACCAGGCTCATCTCGCCCTTCAGCACGTTCAGCAGTTGCGGCAGCTCGTCCAGACTGGTCGAGCGCAGAACCTTGCCCAGCCGCGTGATGCGGTCGTCGTCGTGGGTCACCTGACGGCTGGCGGTGGCGTCGGCGGCTTCCTGTTTCATCGTGCGGAATTTCCAGACCACGATCTCCTCATGATTGAAGCCGTGGCGCCGCTGGCGAAAGAAGGCCGGTCCGCGGCTGTCCATCTTCACCAGCACGGCAATGACCGCCATGACCGGCATCAGCAGGATCAGGGCGATGCCGCCGATAATCATGTCCTGCAGCCGCTTGTTGAAGGCCCGGCGATCGTCATCGACCGGGCCGTTCAGACGGGCGAGGCGTGTGCGCGCGAGGCGCTCCATGGCCGCCGCGCGCAGCTTTCCGTCCGCCGAATCGACCAGCAGGCTGACCGGATTGGGCAGGGCGCCCAGGCGACGGGTCAGGTCGCGCACCCGTTCCTCGGCCTTCGGGTCGATGGCCAGCACCACCCGGTCGACATAGGGCAGGATGCGGTGCGACATCAGCGCCTCGCTGTCACCCAGAACAGGCACCCCCTCGACGGCCTTGGGGGACCGCGCCATGCGGTCGTCAAACACGCCGATGATGTTGAGGTCGCGCCGCTGCATCGCTTCACGGATCATGGTTTCGGCATGTCTGGTGGCTCCGACCAGCACCACATTGGGGGTCAGGGCGCCCGTCGTCCGCATGCGCCGGATCAGCTCCAGCCAGCACAGGTGAAGGCCGTACAGGCTGACAAGCATCAGGGCGGGCCAGACCAGCCACAGCGTATAGTTGGTGCCGCCCAGAGCCAGTCCGGTGGCAACCGCCCCCAGGCCACCGGCGATGACCAGTGCGCCGACGGTCCCCAGATGGATGATGCCCGAGGTGTCGCGCCCAAAGCGGTAGATGTCGATGGACCGCATCAGGCCCAGGGTGACGACGGCACCCAGAATGACCGGCAGCACATCGCCGACGCTCGCCTTGCCCAGACCCTCCGGTGTCAGGAGGAACAGGCTGAGCAGGGTGACGATCGTCACCACCAGCCCGTCGATGGCATGAAAATAGTGAACCGACAGGCGCGCCCGTGCCCGTTCCCGGGCATTCAGCCACACCCCGGGCCGGAACGGGCCCCGCTTGTGGGCGGCCGTCTCGTCCACCGACGCGTCGTCCGACAGCGATGCGCGCGCCAAAGCCTGCAGGCCTGCGGCATCCAGCTCGCTTGTCGAACCGGTGACGTCATCGGCAAGGGCATTGGCGAGCGGGCTTGGCATGGGGCAGGGCGGCTTCCTGTCGACGATGGCCCACACCACACCACACGCGGCTGACTGTCCCGTTAACGCATATGCGCTTTCACCATCGAACAGCCTGTTGCGCACCCGCGCCGGCTCGGCTATCGACGGCGCCTGCCGGAGACGTGGCCGAGTGGCTGAAGGCAACGGTTTGCTAAATCGTCGTACCCTGTAAGGGGTACCGAGGGTTCGAATCCCTCCGTCTCCGCCAGATCCCCCTAAAGACCCCGCAAATCAGGGGCATAAGCCGCCCCCAGGGGGCAATGTGTGGCATGGGTTCGTGGTAACTTCCCCCGCTTGTTCCCGCGCACTTTTTTGTCCCGCCACTCGTCTTGAATGTTTACGGTGTCGGCTTGGACGAGGGGGGAAACATGGACGACTATCTTCAACAGCTTCGTGAAGAGTTGGAATCGACCCGCAAGAGCATCTGGTTCTGGTCGCAACCGAACGCGAGGATTGGCGCGCAGAGAGCCGGAGAAGAGTTCCGAGACTACACAGCGCAGCATATTGAGAGCCTCAAACGGAGCGAGGACGAATATGTGAAGCTCATCGCCGATATCGAGGGCGGCACACTTTGACGCCGTCCGTGTATTGAACAGATGGGGGCGTGATGGGTCGCAAATCGCAATCAGGACAGCTCGTTCCTAACGAGTGGCGAGCCGTCATCAATCCATGGGTTCAGGATGGCGACCTTGCCCGCCTTTTGATTCTTCGTGCCTCGATACTGTGGAGTTACAGCCATATCGAGCAAAAGCTGACTGACGTGGCGATCCGGTGTTCGCATTCACCGGAGTATCGAGATCTTCGGGAGAAGCCTCCGTTCAGCAGCGGCGCCCGCATTAGCTACCTTCGAAAAGTCCTCGAAACCGATGGCCCCTTGTCCGGATATGCGACACTCGGCAAGGCGGTTCTAGATCGATACGACAAGAGCCGCGTAATCCGTAATCGGATGGCTCACGCAGATATGGAGGTTCTCCCGCGATGGGCGATTGTCTTCAATGAGATCGTTATCGACGGTGGCGAGATCACCATCCATAGGACAAATTACTGGCCGGGAGATTTAGAGATGCTTGCGGTGAAAGCGGCGCGGTTTAGCCAAGCCGTTCAGCGTCTACATTACGCCTTGTTCGCAAACGATCCGATCTCGTCTCGCGACGTCGAACCCTAGTTTGGAATGTCGAGCCAGCCGCGCGCATTGAGACGAATCGGAATCCCCCGCTCCTTCAAATGGGAGACGAGGCTAGGGTGATACTCCAGCACGATCCCGTCGTGATTGCCGTTTATGCAGGTCCAGCAGAAGTTTGTTTCCCAGCCTCGAACATGCTTCCCGTCATAGATGCCGTCACCGAAGCGAAACGGCTGGCGACAAAGGAAGCAGTCGATAAAGACCGCATTCTCGTCATCCCGGCGAGGCGAGTATTTTGTCGGCATGGGGAAAGACGACCGTGATTTGAGCCTGAAGGCAACGGCTATTGGAGACCGACAGAGGGGGGAGAGAATGGGGCACCTCCCGGCTCCTGCCCCAAGCTCAGATAGACCGCCCCATGCTTCCGATAGACGCTGCTGAAGACGGGCGTCCCGTCGTGTCGCTTCGCTCTAACTTCGCCGAGCGGGCAGCTGGTGGATGGCAAGGCTAGCTTCCTAAGTAGCAGCGAGAATCTTCGATTTCATCTCTTGGAACTCGGCATCGCTAATGATGCCGTCGTCCAGTAACGTCTTGGCGCGTTGGATTTCATCCATCATGCGGTTGCCAGCCGGAGCAGCAGGCGCAGTCGCTTGGGTTGCCCCGGTGTGCACCACAACGCCACCGGCGGCGGCCCGGACCTCTTCCATCGCCCGAACCCTTCGCTTCTCTTCCCAAGCTTGTTCTTCGGATTGAGCGCGCGAGTAGATTTCAGAGGCCACGTCGCTACGAATACCGTCCACGCCCATCCAGCCAGCGCCCATATTGAAGTGCTGGAACTGAAGGTTGGAACCGCAAATCGACTCCATGACGTTTTGCTCTAGCTTCGCATCCTTCAAGTCTTTCCACTGAATGTCGGACATTTTGAACCCGCCGATGAGGCCCCGGGTAATGACGATTATCCGGCTGTTGGTGATCGCGACCGTCTTGCGGCGCGACCAAAGGGCGAAGACCCGATGCTGAATCGCTTGAGCAACGAGCTGCTCGTCTTTCATCAGCGTGGTTTGGACGATCTTCGCTGCCTTTTCCGCCCGTGCCTGAGCGCCTGCGTAGGTGCAGAAGAGAAGGATCGCGAGTGGGATCGTTCCGATAAACGCCGTGAACACGACCGCAGCGGTCCAAAACACGAAAAACCAAATAGCGTTGAAAATGCCCTTCACGCCGGTGTCCCCCTAGTGCGAGCCGATTCCCGCCTCAATAGAGTTTCCTAACATAGGCAACGCCAACTTGGGATTGCCCGACGAGTTTGGCCGCGACCCTACCTCCTACCTCTTGCCAGCCTTGCGGAAACAGGCGAGCAGGGCGTGTGCCCGATTATGCCTGTGTCGACTTTCTCCTGCGGTCCGAGATTCCGCTCCCCGAGCTGATCGAGGTCGGGGCGGCAGCAGGGCGTGACGTCGTGGACATACGACGGGGCGCGGTGGCTGCCACCGGGGAAGGCCCTGTGGAGCGGGATGGCGACACCGCAGTCCTCAGTCTTCCCGGTGTCGCCCGGTTTCGGGTCGAAGGCGGCCGGTCCATCACCGTGGATATCGACGCGGGGTGCTCCGAGAGAAATCTGCGCCTGTTTCTTCTGGGCTCGGCGCTGGGCATCCTGGTTCACCAGAGGGGCCTGTTCCCGCTGCACGCCAATGCGGTGGTGATCGGCGGCGTCGCCGTGGCCTTCACGGGACACTCCGGTGCGGGCAAGTCGACTCTGGCCGCCTGGTTTTCGGCGGCCGGACATACGGTGCTCACCGACGATGTCTGCATCATCGGTCTTGATTCCGCCGGACGACCGATCGTCTATCCGGGGCTTCCCCGCGTAAAGCTGTGGGCCGACGCGGCCGAATTGCATGGCCATGACATCGCCGGGCTTGAGCGCATCCACGACGACATGGACAAATATCAGCTGGGCTTGCCCTCCGACCCCGATCAGGCCCCTGTGCCGCTCGCTGCAGTCATCCGCCTGGGCCGGGAGGGCGCACAGCAGGGCGGCCTGCACCGGCTGCGCGGTCGTGCGGCGGTGCAATTGCTGATGTCCGAAACCTATCGGCCCCAGCTGGTCTCCGTCCTGGGCCGTCAGGAAGCGCATTTCGGCCATTGCGTTTCGGTGGCGGCCAGGGTTGCCGTTCTCGAGTGGACGCGCCAATGGGGGCACGAGGTCTTTGAAGCCGAGGTCGAGCGGCTGATTCGCCACCTCGGCGAGGCGCAGATTCTGGGTGTGGGGCATGAGCTATGAGTGATCAGGAATTCCGGGACGAGGACCGGATCGTGGCGTCCACGGATTTACTGACCACGCGGGTTGACGGCGAGGTCATGGCCATGAGCGTGGAGCGCGGGGCCTGCTACGGCCTTGACCCGATCGGCTCGCGCATCTGGGAGCTGGTCGAAACGCCGGTCACCGTGGGCGATCTGGTCGTCCGCCTGACCCGCGAATACGAGGTGGATGCCGCAGTCTGCAGGACCGACGTTTGTGCCCTTCTGTCCAGCATGGAATCCGAGGGGATGATCCGGCGTGTCTGAGGCGGATCACCCGCGGGGCGGCGGGGCGACGAGGCTCGCGCTATGGTGGAAGTCCGTTGACAGTGGCGGCGGATATGGCAGGCTTCCCTGAGGGTTCTGAGGAAACTGAGTCTAATGCGTGATCCGATCGACGACCAATGCGACCTTCCGGGCCAGGACGACACGTCGGGCCGCAAGACCTGGCGGGCGCCCTCGCTGCTCCGACTGGATGCAGAATGCGCCTCGAGCAACCCGACGGCAGGGGTGGATGCTACCGGCTCGGCGTCCTGATCCCGTCTGACAGTCTGGCGCTCCGGGGGAATGCGGTTGGCCTGTGACGGTGCCTGTCGTATCCACTCCCTGACTTCGGAATGGCCTTGCGCTGTTCGCTTATCGGGCTGACTGACTCGCCATGACTCCGGGAAACGAGACGCAATGACGGCGCTTGCGGGCGTATGGCGTCTGGACGGGACTGCTGCCGCCGAATCGTGCCGGTCCATGAACATGGCCCAGGCTCTCTACGGTCCCGATGGTGAGGGCTTCTGGGACGGCGGCGACATCGCCTTCGGCCTGCGCCGGTTCGATTGTCTGGATGAAGACCGTTTTGACACCCCACCCCTGACCAGCGGCTGCGGACGCTATCATCTGGTTGCCGATGTGCGTCTCGATGACCGGGACGGGCTGTCGGCCGCGCTGGGTCTTGATCCCGCCCGCGCTGCGCACAGTTCCGACACGCGGCTGCTCCTGGCCGCATGGGAGCGCTGGCAGACAGGACTTTTCGATCATGTCTACGGCGACTACGCCTTTGCCGTCTGGGATGCGCACGACCGCCAATTGACGCTGGCGCGCGATGCCCTCGGCGCCAAGCCGCTGCACTATCATCGTCAGGACGGACTGTTCGCCTTCGCCTCCATGGCCAAGGGCCTGCACACCCTGGCGGATGTCCCGATCGGGCCGAATCTGTCTCGCGTGACCGAACTTCTGGCCCTGCTCCCGGAAGGGGGCCCCGAGACCTGGTTCCAGGACATCTATCGGGTCCAGCCGGGTGAATATGTCCGGGTGGATGAGACGGGTCAGTCTGTTCACCGCCACTGGAACCCCAGCCGGTCCATGCCGGTCCCTGAAACCTTTGAGGCGCAGGTCGAGGGGCTGCGCCAGCACCTGGATCGGGCGGTTCAGTCGCGGCTGAGAGGCGCCGGCCGTCGCGTCGGCAGCCATCTCAGTGCCGGCCTCGACAGTTCGGCAGTGGCAGCCACCGCCGCGCGGTTGATGGCGGAGCGCGGCGGCCGGGTCACAGCCTTCACGTCTTCCCCGCGGGCGGGCTTCGTCCTCCCCGGCACGCCCGGCCAGGTCGAGGACGAGACCGAACTGGCGGCGGCGACGGCGGCGCTCTACCCGAATATGGACCATGTGGTGCTGCGCAATGATGGGCGCGACCTGACGGCCGGACTTGATCGTGGCTTTCACCTGTCCGAGCGCCCGGCCCTCAACATCTGCAATGCGCGCTGGATGGATCATATCCATGAGGAGGCACGGCGACTTGACCTGAATGTCCTGCTCGTCGGCGCGATGGGCAATATGACCTTCAGCTTTGACGGCAAGACCCTGCCCGGCGAACTGCTCAAGAAAGGGGATCTGGTCGGATTTTTGCGCCAGGGCCATACCCTTTCGCGTGAGAAGCGGATGAACTGGAAGGGTTACCTGGCCCAGGGGCTGGGGCCCTGGATGCCGACGGCGCTCTGGCGGCTCGCCAACCGGCTTCGCGGTCGCATCGCCGTTCTCGGCGACTATTCGGCCGTAAAGGAGAGCGCTGTCCTCGCCTATGATCTGGCGGGGCGCGCCCGGCAAAGCGGCCACGACCTGGAATACCGCTCCGAAGCGGATGCCTTTGCCCAGCGCCTGCGCATTCTGCGGCGGGTGGATTTTGGCAACTATGCCAAGGGCGTGACAGGGGGCTGGGGGATCGATGTCCGCGACCCCACATCGGACCGGCGTCTGGTCGAATACTGCCTGGCCCTTCCGACCGAGGCCTATCTGAATGACGGTCTGCCCCGTCGTCTGGCCCGTCTGGGGCTGACCGACCGGCTCCCGGCCGTGGTTCTTGAAGAGCGTCGCAAAGGCTACCAGGCTGCCGACTGGTTCGAGAATGTGCAGACGTCGCGCGAATCCCTGCTTCAGGAGGTCCGCCGCCTGCGCCATGTCGACGGGGTCGCGGAAGTTCTGGACCTGGATCGGCTCGAGACCCTTCTGCAATCCATGCCGGAGAAGGACTGGACCAACCGCGAGACGATGCGCCACTACCGGTTGCTGGTCTTGCGAGGCGTGTCTGCCGGCCATTTCATGCGCAAGGCGACCCGCACCAATGCCTGATCTCCCCGTGCTGTCCGTCCGATGAAAAAGCCCCTCGCTTTTGTCAGGGATCTGGCAGGCTACATCGGTGGCCGTGCTCTGGGGCTTTTCGCCCTGGTGGCACTTGGCGCGCTGCTGGATGGCTTCGGCCTGCTCCTGCTGGTTCCGCTGCTGGGGACACTCTTTGCGGAGAGTGCGAGCCAGACGGGCCCGCTCGGCCTGCTGCTGAATCTGTGGCCCGAGATGCAAGGGGCCTCAAGGCTGATCGTGGTGCTGGGCCTGTTCGGTCTTGTCATGGCCCTGCGCGCCCTGATCCTGTGGCAGCGCGACCTGCGCATGGGCGCGCTGCAGGTGGGATATCTGGAGAGCAAGAGGTCGAGGCTCGCCCGCGCCCTCGCCGACAGTCGGTGGGAAGCGCTGAATCGACTCGGGCATGGACGCGTGACCCACCTGATGAGCGGGGACATTCAACGGTGTGCGTCCGGTGTGCACTTCCTGTTGCAGGGCGGGGTCGCCGTCATTCTGGTGGTCATTCAGGCCGGCGTGGCCCTCGCCCTTGCGCCCCAGCTGGCCGTTATCGCTCTGATGTCGATGGGGCTGGGTGCCCTTGTCATGGGCCGCTGGCTGGGGGCCACTCGCGATATCGGCGCCCGGGTGACGAACTCGAATATGCGGCTGATGGTCGAGCTGGGGCGGTTTCTGGGCGGGCTCAAGGCGGCCATGAGCCAGAACCTGCATTCTGCCTTTGTCGCGGCATTTGAACGGGATCTGGGCATCGCCGCCCACCAGCAGATCGCCTTCATCAATCGCCAGGCGGCCATGAGGGTCATGTGGAGTCTGCTGGGCGCCGCTGTCGCCTCGATCTCCCTGTTGCTCGGGTTCCTGGTCCTCGACTATCCCCCGGCCGTCATGCTGACGCTGCTGGTTGTGCTGGCGCGGATTGCCGGACCCGCCATGCAGATTCAATCTGGCCTCCAGCAGGTCGCCTATGCTCTTCCGGCCTGGGAAGCGGTTCAGACTACGCTGGATGACCTGGCCCACGACGCCCGCACCGTCGTCAGCCCCCGCTCGAATGCGGCCCCTTTGCGCGGTCCTGTCCGGCTGGAAGACGTCACCTATCTGCACGAAGGCGCGACGGACGGGCGCGGCGTCCGTGCCCTGTCCCTGACGCTTCAGCCCGGAGAATTTGTCGCCATTACCGGCTCGTCCGGGGCCGGCAAGACGACCTTTGCGGATCTCATGGCCGGGCTGCTCCAGCCGCAGCAGGGGCGCATCACGGTCGGCGACCAGACCCTTGACGCGCAAACGGTTTCCGCCTGGCGGGACCGCCTGGCCTATGTCACCCAGGACCCGCTTCTGTTCAACGACACCATCCGCGCCAATCTGCTCTGGGGCGGCGTCGAGGCCGACGAAGCCGGAATCGCCAAGGCGCTTGCCGCGACCGGGGCAGACCGCGTCGTCGCCCGACTGTCTCTCGGACTGCAGAGTGTCGTGGGCGAGGACGGCGCCATGGTCTCGGGCGGAGAGCGTCAGCGCCTGGCCCTGTCCCGGGCCTTGCTGCGGCAGCCCGATGTCCTGGTGCTGGACGAGGCAACGGCGGCCCTCGATGCCGACAGCGAGGACGCCGTCCTGAAGGCGCTGGCCGAACTCGATCCCAGACCGCTGATCCTGATGATCTCGCACCGGGCGGAAAGCCTTTCCGTGTGCAGCCGCCGGGTGGCTTTCGACGAGGGACGTCTGATCGACGACCGCCCGCTATGAGGGCGGGCGAAGCCCTGCCATTGCCGTTGGCCCTTCACGTCGTGGCCAATTGCTGCCGTCCGGACGATGACGCCGGCCGCAGTGCGAGCCTCCGGGCAATCGTTGCCAGTCCCGCCCTCGACATAGACCGCTTGATCCAGACGGTGGCGCGACACCGGGTGGCGCCCCAGGTGCATCGGGCCCTGACGGAGGCGGGCGTGCGCCTGCCGCCCGAAACGGCCGCGCGGCTCGCGCAGATGGCCGGGAAGGCCGCTCGCCGCAGTCTGAACCTGGCCAAGGAAAGCCTGTCCCTTCAGTCCGTCTTTGATCGGGCCGGGCTGGACGCAACCTTCGTCAAGGGCACGGCGCTGGCCCTCCTTATGCACCGCGACGTGGGCATGAAGGACTCCTGGGACATCGATCTCCTCGTGCGCCCGGACCAGATCGATGCCGCCTGCGATCTCCTGATCGGGGAGGGCTATATCCTCAACTACCCCGCAGACCTTGCGCCCGACGCCTTCAAGCGCTTCCAGCAGGTTGCCAAGGAATGCGTGTTCTTCCATCCGGCGCGGAACATCTATCTCGAACTTCACTGGAAGCTCGTCGATAATCCGCATGAGCTATCCGGCCTGGATCTGCGCCAGACCCAGACCGTGGCTCTGGGATCCGGCACGTTGCGGACGCTCGCCGATCCCGAACTGTTCGCCTATCTGTGTGTGCATGGCACCCGTCACAGCTGGTCACGGCTGAAATGGATCGCCGACGTCGCCGCCTTTCTGAAGGGGCGCAGTCGCGACGAAATCGTCCGCCTGCGGGATCAGGCAGTGGCCATGGGTGCCGGTCGCGCGCCCGACGTGGCGCTGGCGCTCTGTCAAAGTCTGTTTGGCCGCCCCCTCGCGACGGCACAGCTGGATGCCGCCGGCCGCTACCTCGTGCGTGCCGCTCACGCCAGCCTGACCCACGGTGGGGGCGTGACCGAGATCGCGGCCTACAGCAAGCCGTGGCGCATGACCTCGATCGGTCGCCATCTGATCGGCACGACGCCCAGGGCCTTCCTGGCCGAACTGGAGAGCAACTGGGCCGGGGACTATGATCGCGTTCATATCCCCCTGCCGCAGGGGCTGGGCTTTCTCTACGTCGTCATCCGCGTTCCGCTGTGGCTGTGGCGCAAGGCGCGGCGTCTCGTGGCGCGGGGGCGCGCATGAGGCTGCGTGACGTTCCCATTCTGACAGAGGCCGTCCTCCTTCTGGGACTGGCGGCCTTCTGCCTCGCCTTCGTGCCCTTCCGTTATGTGGCCAAGCACGGGGTCCGGACCGGCGGACGGCCGGCGCGGACCCGTGACGAGATCATGCCCGTCCGACGCGCGGTGCGGCGCGCCGCCCGGAATGTGCCCTGGCGGGCCCTGTGTTTCGAACAGGGGCTGGCGGCCCATGCCATGCTGCGGCGGCGGGGGATCTCCAGCGTGCTCCACTATGGTGTTGCGCGCGAAGGGGATCAGCAGCGAGAGCTGAAGGCCCACGTCTGGGTGACCTCGGGTGACCAGATGGTCGTGGGCGGCGAGGTGGCCGGACAGTTCACCGAACTGGCCCGCTTTTCAGGGACGGCGTAAGCAGGACGTCGAAGGAGCCGAGTCGGCGGGGCGGGGATGAGCGAGAACCAGACCGAAGCCAGCGCCGACTTGCCACGTCTGATCTTTCAGGGTCGCGATCCCCTGCGCTTTGCCGGCATGATCCGGGCGCTTCAGGCACCGGATCGGCATTGGTCAGAGACCTGCCTGACGCATCCGTTCGTCGAGGCATCCGTCGGCCGCCGTCGCATGGTCATGGTGACCGATCCGCCGGTCGTGACCGAAGTGCTGCTGAACCGGCAGGGGCAGTTCCCCCGGTCCCGCCTTCACGACCGGATCCTGGGCAGCAGCTTTGGTGACACCCTGCTGCAGGGGGAAGAGATGGACTGGCCCGAATGGCGTCAGGCCTTTCTCAGCCCGATTCACGGCACCAATGAACGCACCACGATCGACCGGGTGACCCTTGCCTGCGCCCATGCCCTGTCCGGGTGGGACGAAGGCCCGGTTGATCTGTTCCGGACCGCGCGACACCTGACAATGCAGGCCCTGTGGCGGGCCTTCTTTTGCGACGAGGAACGGGCGCGGCACAGCGACCCTCTGCTGGTCGAGGCCGCGGACGCCATGGATCGTCTGGCCTATGCCCCGCTGCGTGACCAGATCGAATGTCTGCGTCCGCTCAGTGCCCGCGCGGTCGAAGTGCGGGCCGAGGATTTCGGCGAGCCCTACCGGATGCTCAACACCGCCCTGCTGTTCCTGCACGCCGGGCACGACAATGCCACCGCCACCCTGACATGGGCGCTCTGGCTGCTGGCGAAACACCCGAACATCCAGGACCGTCTGCGCCATGAATGGGCCGTGGGGCCCGGCCCGGACGACCCCGCGCGCGATCTGCGATCCTGTCCCCTGACCAGCGCCGTGATCCACGAGACCTTGCGGCTCTATCCGCCCATTCCCCAGATCCTGCGGGACGTGACGGTCGACCTCCCGGTCGGCGATCAGGTTTTGGACAAGGACTTCACGGCCGTTCTCGGCATCTACGCGATGCACCGCAACCGGCGCCTGTGGGACCGCCCCGATGCCTTCCGCCCTGATCGCTTCATGGGCAAGGATCTCAGCGCCCACCGTCGGCTGTGGCTGCCGTTCGGGGCCGGGCCCAGAGGCTGCGTCGGCACGTCCTTCGCCTTCATGGTCCTCAGCCGGGCCATCGGCCATGTGGTCAGCGGCTACCGCCTGCTACCGAATCCCGGCCAGGACCTGACCTGCTGGATCGACTTCGCGCTCAGGCCGGACGGTCGTGCGCCGATCCGGGTCACGCCGCACCGCGACGACGCGCGGTCCTGACCGGGCATGAGCTTTCACAGCCTCGACTATCTGCTGTTTCTGCCGCTCGTGGTGGTGCTGTATTTCTTCACCCCCCAGCGGTGGCGGTGGGTCGTCCTGCTCGCGCTGAGCAATCTGTTCTACGCGGCCTGGCGCTGGGATTTCCTGTGGCTGCTGTGGGTTTCGACCCTGATCGACTATGTCGTCGGGCAGATGCTGCCCCGCGTGCAGCCGGGCTGGCGACGCAAGGCCCTGCTGGCCGTCAGCCTGTGCGGCAATCTGGGGCTGTTGTTCACCTTCAAATATTTCGCCCTGGTCGCCAATACCGGCCTGACGCTGTTCCACGGCGGCGACAGTCAGGCGTTCGAGCCGATCAGCCTGCTGCTGCCGCTCGGCATATCCTTCTACACCTTCCAGACGCTCGGATATGTGATCGACGTCTATCGCGGCCGGAAAGAACCGGAGCGCCACCTCGGCTATTTCGCCGTCTACGTCATGTATTTCCCCCAGTTGCTGGCGGGCCCGATCGAGCGGCCGGGCACCCTCTTGCCCCAGTTCCGTCAGCACAAGGTGTTCGAGGTCGGACGGGCGGCCGCCGGCGGGGCGCTGATGCTGGTCGGCTACTTCAAGAAGCTGGTGATCGCCGACCGGCTGGCGGACATCGTGCCGCCGGTGCTGAATCAGCCGCTGGATCATTCCCCCCTGCTGGTGCTGACGGCCGCCGTCGGGGAGATCTATCGCTACTACGCCGACCTGTCCGGCTATGCCGACATCGCCATCGGTTCCAGCCTCATTCTGGGCATTCAGCTGACGCGGAACTTTGACCGTCCGCTGGCCTCGGTCTCGGTGGCCGAGTTCTGGCGACGCTGGCACATCACCGTCTCCACCTGGTTCCGCGACTATGTCTATCTGCCGATCGCCCGGGAAGGCGGGCGCAGTCGGGGGCGCCGGGATGACAAGGCCATCCGCCGGGCGCTGGCGACCCTGCTGACCATAGCCATCGTCGCCCTGTGGCACGGCGCAGCCTGGACCTGGCTGGCGGCCGGGGTGATCGCGGGTCTGGTGATGATCGGTGAGGGCATCGTCCGTCGCAGCCGTCGGGCGGTGGCCGTCTCGCATGGTCTGTCGCGCACCCTCGGTCTGCCGCGCGGGGTCGAGGTCGGCCTTCAGGACAGTCTGAACCGGCTGGTCCTCTGGAGCTTCCTGATCCTGCTGGGCTCCATGGTGGCCACGCCCAGCTGGCAACTGGCGATCCAGGCCTGGGGCCGGATGGCCGAGCTCCCCGCCTGGGCCATACAGGACCCCGGTGCCCTGCTGTCGGGCTTCAGCATCATGCCGCGCTATCTGGTGATCGCCATCGTTGCCCTCGAGATCTTCCAGTGGTTCGATTGCCGCCGGTCCGTGTTTGAACGGCTGAAGGCGCGCGGCCCGGTCGTCGCCTGGGGCTTCTACTACGCCCTGATCGCGGTCATTCTCATGTTCGGGACCTTCGACAAGCCCGGCTTCCTCTATTTCAACTTCTGACGGGGATCCGATGCGCCGCCTGATCCTGTTCCTCGTCCTGGCCGTGGCTCTGGTCGCCGGGCTCAACATTGTGTCGCGCGTGTTCGACGACGGCCGTCAGATCGACGCCATGAACGCCTTGCTGCACGACACCTCGGGCAAGGACGCCATCATCGTCGGCAGTTCCGTCGGCGGCGCGATCCGGTTCGACACCCTGTGCCTTGACGGCGCCGACTTCTTCTTTGTCCTGCAGGATGTGTTCGAGACCGAGGCCATGGTCGAGCTGGTGCTCAGTCGTCCCGATCCGCCCCGCACGTGGTTCCTGGCCCTCAGCCCGGGCGCGACCTTCTACAACAACGCCATCCCCGCGTCGGGCCGGAGCCATAACCGGCGTATCACCTATCGCTTCCTGTTCGACAACGGCCGCCATGGGCTGATCGACGGGGACTGGCGTCAGTACGCCGTGACCCGGGTCTCGCCCGCGCTCGGCTATCAGGACTGGCGCAAGCGCTTTCAGCAGATGCTGGTGACGGTCGGCCTTCGCTCACCCGCCAAACCGATCGACACCCTGATCTGGCGCCTTGATGGCACCCTGGACCCGGCGCTGGAAGCCAGCCTGGCCGACGGTCAGGTGTCGGATCGCATGTCCGACGTCAACGCCATCGCCTACTATGACCCGGGCGTGTCGGAGCGCGCCGCCCAGGCGATCACCGACATCCACGCGCACATCCGCGCGGCCGGCGGACAGCTCTACATCATCGTGCCCCCCGCCTCGCCACAGATGCAGGCAGCCACCCGCCGGCACATGGGCGCCGAACTTCAGACACTGTGGCAATCCCTGGATCGGATCGAGGGGCAGGGGGCCGTCGTCATCAATGCCTGGCGCAACCCGGCGCGGCTCTATCCGGCCGAGCTGTTCGTCGATCCCAATCACATGAACCCCGAAGGCGCGCGCCTCTTCTCCAGGGATATCGCCGCCCGTCTCAAGTCCCGCGGTCAGGCGGAAGCGACAACATGCTCCGGCTGAATTCCGTCGCCAACTCCCCAGCGGTTGCAAGGCATGGTAGCGTCAGGCGTCCGACCGTGGGTCGGCGAGGGAGGCCGTGTGTCGAGTGATCGCAGAGCCAGACTGATCCGGCTGTCGGCCCTCCTGCAGGGCGCGCCGCATCTGGCACCGTCCTATGAGGAGGCCAAGCGGGTTGTGCGGGCCTTCCGCAAACCGGCCTTCTATGAGGTCGCCACGCGCTGCAACCTGTTCTGCGAGGGCTGCTACTATTTCTCGGATGATTTCAAACCGATCGAGAGCGTTGAGGACATCAGCACCTGGGATCGTTTCTTCGCCGCCGAGGCGGAACGCGGCGTCACCATGGCCTATTTTGTCGGCGCCGAACCGGCCCTGCATCAGGACCGCCTGATCGCCGCCAGCAAGTATTTCCCCTATGGCAATGTCGGCACCAACGGCACGGTCCGGATCGACCCGGCGGTGCCCTACCGCATCGGCGTGTCCGTCTGGGGTGTCGATGCTGACACCGATGCCGACCTGCGCGGCGGCCGCTCATTTCACAAGGCCATCCGCAACTATGCCGGCGATCCCCGTGCCATCCTTCTCTACACCCTGACGAAGACCAACCTGGGCGATGCTCGCCGCCTGGCCGAGATCGGCCGCGACAACGGCCTGCCCGTCACCTTCAACATGTATTCGCCGACCCACACCTATCTGCGCAAGCTGACGGAGGGGGAGGGGAATGACCGGCAGTTCTTCCGAATCTCAAACCCCGACAGCAATCTGCTTTGGGACGACGACAGCCTGGCCCGGGTCCGGCGGACCATGGACGACCTGATCGACGCCTTTCCGGAAACCGTTGTCTACTCCAAGGCCTACAACGCCTGGGCGACCCAGTCGGGGCCCCTCTATGACATTGACCCCGAGACCGGCATCGCCCGCGACTGCCATTCGCGGATGATCGGCCAGATGCGCTACTTCAAGACCGACCTGCAGCAAGGTCAGGAAAAGTGCGGCACCTCTGACGCCGTCTGTTCGGAATGCCGGATGTACAGCGGCGGCTGGTCGTCCAAGTTTGAGCCGCGCGACGCCGATCTGGTCAGCGAGGCCTCGCTGGCCGACTGGCTGGAGATGATCGCCACCCTGGGCCGCATCTTCCTGATCGAACGGGACGCCTCCCGCCAAGCCACCCTAGCCGCCTGACCGACAGGATCAGGCCGCAGACTGGATCCGGTCAAAGGGCGGGGCCTCCATCCGGGCCCATTCCACGTCATAGACGCCCTTTTCCATGTGCACATACAGCGACAGCATCCACGTCGTCAGGATGTCCGCCAGCCCGTCGCGGATATCCGGCCGGGCGCGCATCAGCCGGTTTGCCTTGCGGATGACCTCGGCGATCTCGGGATTGCCCCGACTGACCGCGCGCAGCATGCGTCCGAAATGGGCATTGGCCCGCGCCCGCGACGGCGGATTGTGAAGCCGTCCGGTCCCGCGCTTCAGCAGCGGATTGGGCCCCAGAACATCGGCCAGCGCCTCGAACCGGGTCCAGAAAGCCGCCGGGCTGTACAGCCGGCTGATCAGCCAGCGTGTGCCGGTATACAGCTGCTGCTTGGTCATCTGGGCGGGGATGATGTTGGTCACCATGTCCGCCCCGGGGAAGTGCGCCTGCTCGCCCGTCAGGTCCAGCCGCCCGGCCTTCAGCATCTCGTCATAGATGGGCGTTGCCATGGGCGCGACCAGCGAGGAAACCTTGAAGGTCCCGACCGGCAGGCCCATGCCAAACCGGTACTGGCGCTCAAAGATCGTCAGATCATCCGCGTCGAACCCGACCATCAGGGCGGCCTCGATCTTCAGCCCGTGGCTGGCCACCTTGCGCAGCTGGGCCTGCATGTCGGTGTTCAGGTTCTGGCGCTTCTTGCTGGCCTTCAGGCTCTCTTCGTTGACCGACTCCACGCCGATGAACAGGTTCGACACACCTGCCTCGGCACAGCGGACCAGCATGTCGTCGTCGCGCGCCACATCGATCGAGACCTGGGTGGCAAAGATCACATGATCGCGCCCGTCCTGCCCGTTCCAGGCGATCAGGGCGTCCAGCAGTTCGGCGGCGCGTTTGCGATAGACGGTGAAATTGTCGTCGGCCAAGGCAATGCGGTTATAGCCCAGGCCGTAAAGGCGCTGGACCTCGGCGATCACCTGATCCGGCGTCTTGTGGCGCTGCTTTCGGCCCAGATACTGGATCACGTCGCAATAGTTGCACTCGAACGGACAGCCCCGGCTGGTCTGCACCACCCCGACCAGGGCCCGGTCATTGTCGAACAGATCCCAGGCCGGAACGGGTGAGCGCGACAGGTCGGGGCGGCCTCCGGAATAGTGGGGCTTCAGCGTGCCGTTCAGCATGTCGGCGTAAAAGCTCTCGGCGATCTCCTCGAACTCGCCGGTCACAGCCACGTCGCAGGCCCCGTGAAAGGCCTTTGGGTCCAGGGTGATGTGGGGGCCGCCGATGATCACCGGCTTGCCGCGGGCCCGGAACTCCCCGGCGATCTCGATCGCGCGTTTGGCCTGAGAGACATTGGCGGTGATGCCGATGAAATCGGCTTCGGCGTCGAAGTCGACCGGAGCCAGCGCCTCATCGTGCAGCGTGATGGCAAGCCCGGGCGGGGCCAGGGCGGCCACGGTGGCGATGGCGATGGGCGCAACCCGGGTCACAGAGTCCTCAGCACCGCCAGAGATTCCGGCGAAGTCAGCATCCCAGTGCGGCTTGGGCGCGATCAGCAGAAAACGGACCATGGGGTCGGGCACCCTCCCTGACCCCTAGCTACACGCGTGCGGCGGCTGTGGCCACTCAGGTCAGCGAGCAGTTGATCACGTTCTGCGCCCGTTGCGGTCCGGGCAGATGCCCGACAGCGCTGCCCGGCAGGCTGCTGAGGTCATAGGCAAAGGCCTGAAGATCATGGACGCTGCGGATGAAGCCCTGATCGCGCAGCACCCGCACACCCCAGCAATCCGCATTGGTTTCGCTGTTGTAGGGGCCAAGTGCGTGATGACCGCATTCGTGGGCGAACCACCACACCTGAACCAGCGGCGTGAAGCGGGCCAGAACATCGGGGTTCATGACGATGATCGGCTGGCCTCTCTGAACCCGGGTGGCGATTCCGACATTGTTCAGGCCCCGGGTCATATAGATGCGTACCGGCTCGCCGTAATAGCTGGCACAGCGCAGCGGCACGCCCGCGATATAGACCTGCCACATCCCGCCGTCCTGGGCCTTGGCAGACCCTGTCGTCGACATCATCAGCGCCAGCGATGCAGACACTGCCAGAATGGCTTTGAAGCGCGCCACCTATCTCCCTCCGCTTTCGTCCTTGTGTGAACCCGGATCGGCGTTCTGTCGACTGACGGCGTGTGACGGACGGCGCGGGAATCGATTCCCTCAAGCCTGTTCAGTCTCTAGGCTCGTCGCAGGGATCGAGACGGGGGCAGGGCGGGATGGCGCGCGAAACGTGGGATGCTGTGGTGCTGGGCGGGGGCCACAACGGTCTGGTCTGTGCCTGGTATATGGCGCGGGCCGGGCTGAAGGTGCGGGTGCTGGAGCGACGGTCGGTGGTCGGCGGCGCCGCGGTCACCGAGGAGTTCCATCCCGGCTATCGCAACTCGACCGCCAGCTACACCGTCAGCCTGCTCAGTCCCAAGGTCATCGCCGACATGCAGCTGGCGCGCCACGGGCTGCGCGTGGTCGAGCGCCGCATGTCGAACTTCCTGCCCCTGCCGGACGGCGACAGCCTGTCGGTGGGCGAGGGCGGGCTGACCGCACGCGAGGTGGCCCGCTTCTCCGCGCGCGATGCGGCACGGCTGGATGATTACGGCCGGCGGCTGGACGCGGTCGCCGATGTGCTGCGCGACCAGATACTGAAGGCCCCGCCCAATCTGACCCCCGGCCTGAGGCTCGCCAGCCTGGGGCCTGCGCTGGCCGCCGGGGCGCTGGGCCTGCGCGTCAAGCAGCTGGACCAGACCACCCAGCGCGACCTGATCGATCTGTTCACCCGCTCGGCCGGGGAATGGCTGGGCGGCTGGTTCGAGAGCGACCCGATCAAGGCCCTGTTCGGCTTCGACAGCGTGGTCGGCGCCTATGGCAGCCCCTGGACCCCGGGCTCGGCCTATGTGCTGCTGCACCATGTGTTCGGCGAGGTGAACGGCAAGCGCGGCGCGTGGGGCCATGCCATAGGGGGCATGGGGGCGATCACCCAGGCCATGGCGGCCGCCTGCGTCGAGGCGGGCGTCGAGATCACCCTTGATGCCCCGGTCGCCGAAGTGCTGACCGAAAAGGGCCGGGCCGTGGGCGCCGTGACCGAGGCGGGCGAGGTCGTGCGGGGGCGCGTGGTCGTCTCAAACCTGCATCCGCGCCTGCTGTTCGACCGGCTGGTCGATCCGGCGGTGGTGCCCGCGGACTTCCGTGAACGGATGGACCGGCATGTGTCGGGCTCGGGCACCTTCCGCATGAACGTCGCGCTGGATCGTTTGCCGAACTTTACGGCCCGGCCAGGGCTCGGCGATCACCTGACCGCCGGCATCATCATCGCCCCCAGCCTCGCCTATATGGACCGCGCGTATCAGGACGCTCGCCGCGACGGCTGGTCTCGCCAGCCGATCGTCGAAATGCTGATCCCCTCGACGCTCGACGACAGTCTCGCCCCCGAGGGGCACCACATCGCCAGCCTGTTCTGCCAGCACGTCGCGCCAGATCTCGACGACGCGCACCGCGACACGGTCGCCGACCTGATGATCGATACGGTCGAGGCCCACGCGCCGGGCTTCAGGGATTCAGTGGTCGGACGGCTGGCGCTCGGTCCCCGCGATCTGGAGCGCCGCTTCGGCCTGATCGGCGGCGACATCTTCCATGGCCGACTCAGCCTTGACCAGCTGTTCAGCGCCCGGCCGGTGCTGGGCCACGCCGACTACCGCATGCCGGTGCCGGGGCTTTATCTGTGCGGTTCCGGCGCTCACCCCGGCGGCGGTGTGACCGGGGCGCCCGGCCATAATGCGGCTCGGGCGGTGGTCCGAGACCTCAGGCGTTTCTGACGCCCAGCACCCGCATCAGGGCGTCGCGGATCATGGCCTCGGTATAGGGCTTCTGGACCGTCGGGCGACCTTCCCAGCCTTCGGCCAGCCCCCCCTGGCCATAGCCCGTCGAGAACACCAGCGGCACGCCCTGGCGATCGAGGGCCTCGGCTACGGGATACACGGTCTGGCCCGCAACATTGACGTCCAGCAGGGCCGCGTCCGGCCGGGCCTCGCCTGCGATCATCTCCAGCGCGTCCTCGATACGGGCGGCCGTTCCGAAAACCGTGCAACCCATATCTTCAAGCATGGTCTCCAGCAGCATGGCGACCAGCGATTCATCCTCGACGACGAGGATCTTTCGGCCTTCCAGTCCCGGAATACTCATGACGCAGTTCTTTCGAGTGGAAAGGTCAGTGAAAAGATCAATCCGCCAAGGGCATAGTCGAAGCGGGACTGTCCCGCCAGATCATGGCGCACATTCCGCTCTATCAGACGGCTGCCGAACCCGCGGTGTTCGGACATCACGACGGGCGGACCGTCAATCTCGCGCCAGACGAGCGACACCTGGCCATCCTGAACCGTCCAGTCGACCAGCACGCGGCTCTCCCCGGACTGCAGCGCGCCATGCTTGGCGGCATTGGTGGCCAGCTCGTGGAAGATCATGCCCAGCGACAGGGCCTGGGCAGGATCCAGCGACACAACGGGCCCGTTGGGCAGGATGCGCGTCGAGCCGTGCGCTTCGGTCTCGTGGGTCAGGATATCCGCCAAATCCGCCCCCTCCCAATGGGTGCGGGTCAGCAGGTTGTGCGTATGGGACAGCGACATCAGACGCGCCTGAAATCCTTCGGCAAAGGTCTCGGGATCGGCGTGCGTCCGGGCCGTCTGCATGGCAATGGATTGAACCGTCGCCAGCGTGTTCTTCACGCGATGGTTCAGCTCGTCGATCATCAGCTTCTGCCGGTTTCCGGACTCGACGACGTCGGTCACGTCATGTCCCTGGACGAAGACACCGGCCACATCCCCGACGCCGTCCCGCAGGGGCTGGTAGACAAAGTCCAGATAGCGGGTGCGCAGGGCGCCGTCCGGCCCGGTCCCCAGCTGGACGGGCATGGCGTGCCCCTCGAATGCCTCGCCGGTCTCCCGCACCTGGATCAGCAGGTTCAGAAATCCCTGAGCCACGATCTCGGGTAACGCCTCGGCCACCGGCTTGCCGTTCAGCGCTCTGTGTCCGATCAGCTCGGCATAGGCCTCATTGTGCATCTGGAAGACGAAATCCGGCCCGGTCAGGACCGCGATAAAGCCCGGCGCCTGCATGAAGATGTCCAGCAGGCGATTGCGCTCCGACTTCAGGCGCAGATTGTCGCTCTGCAAATGCTCGGCCCGGGCCATGACATTGCTGCTCAGCAGCTCCATGACGGTGCTCTTGTCCTGGTCGCCCAGCACGCGCTTTCGCAGATTCTGCAGCTCGGTGACGTCGGTGGTATGCTGCAGGATATAGGCGACCTTGCCATCCGCGCCCCGGATCGGCGTATGGGTGGCGCTCCAGTAGCGATCCTCGATCCGCATGCGGCCGTCGGCATCGATGATTTCGATGGGATAGTGGATCAAGGCCAGATGGTCTGGCTCTCCGGTCTGCAGGACCCGCTCGAACGAGGCCCTGAGCTGGCGGGCATTCTCACGCGCCTGATCGTCCTGACCTCCGCCGTCGAACAGCTCGAACAGGTTGCGACCGATCAGCTCGTCCCGCGCGCGTCCGACCACATCCAGATACGCCTGGTTGACCCCGGCATAGCAGAAGTCTGCGGTCAGCATGGTGTAGGGATTGGGCGAGGCATCAAACGCCCGGGCCATGTCCCGCGCGGCCACATCGCTCAACTCAAGATACTTCAATCGGCTGCCCCCTCGACGAAGCCGTCGAAACGCCCGATCCCGACAGCGGTTCCCAAAGCATGTCAAGCGACTGACTTGGGATTGTCGAAACGCGAGGCTAGGGTCGCCCCATGATCCTCTCCAGTCTTCTGTCGCTGATGATGGTGTTTGCGCCCTTGCCCGACTCTGCGCCCGATCCCGTCGACCCCGTCCGGCTTGAAAACGGGGCCGTGCAAGGTGCGGTCTCAGGCGATGTCGTTGCCTTCAAGGGCCTGCCCTATGCTGCGCCGCCGACCGGCGAGCGGCGCTGGCGGCCGCCCGGCCCCGTTCAGGACTGGGAGGGCGTACGGGATGCCACGGCCTATGGCGCCCTCTGCATCCAGCCCCCCGCCAACGGCGATCCGGGCGTCGGTCCCCTGCCCATGAGCGAGGATTGCCTGACGCTCAACGTCTGGGCGCCGGTCGAGCGGGACGGGGCCCTGCCGGTCATGGTCTGGATTCACGGCGGCGGCTACAACAATGGATCGGGCACGGCCGCCCTTTATGACGGCAGTGCGCTGGCCCGGCGCGGCGTTGTGGTGGTGACCATCAACTACCGCCTCGGCCGTCTCGGGTTCTTCGATCACCCGGCGCTGGCCGCCGATCGCCCGGCGGATGAGCCTGCCGGCAACTATGGCGTCATGGACCAGATCGCAGCGCTGGAATGGGTGCGCGACAATATCGCGGCCCTGGGCGGTGATCCCGGCAATGTCACGATCTTCGGCGAGTCCGCCGGCGGGGTGGCCGTCACCCAGCTGATGGTGGCCCCGTCCGCTCGCGGCCTGTTCCACAAGGCCATCGTCCAGTCCGGCCTGGGACGTCAGCGCTCCGCTGAACTGGCGCTCGACCGCCCGGGACGGCCCTCGGCCCAGGCCCTGGGTCTGGCCTTCGCCCGCAGCGCCGGCCTGCCCGCCGAAGCCGATGCCTCGCAACTGCGGGCGGTCCCCGCCGAGGCGTTCCTCGCTCCCATGCCGGCCTTCTATTCGGACAATCTGATCGTCGACGGCATCATCCTGACCGAGGATGTGGTCGAAGCCTTCGCCGCCGGACGTCAGGCGCCCGTGCCGCTGATCCTCGGCACCAACAGTGCGGAGTTCTGGTGGATCCGCCCCACGGACGCCGGCGCCTACGGCCGCACCGACGACGCCTTGACCGAGGCCGAGCATGACGCCCTGCTGGCGGCCTATGGCGGTCCCGACGGCTATGATGCCCATGTGGTCAGCGACCTGATCTTCAACGAGCCCGCCCGCCATCTGACGCGCCTGCACGCAGCCGCCGGCCATCCGACCTTCCTGTACCGCTTCGATGTGGTGCCAGAGTCCAATCCCGAGCCCAGCGGTGGCGCGACCCACGCCTCGGAACGCCCCTATGTCTTCGACACGCTCGACACGGTCGGCCGGCCCCTGGGGCAGCGCGATCACGATGCCGCCGACGCCATGGCCGGTTACTGGACCACCTTTGCAGGGGAGGGGGATCCGAACGCGAGCGACCGCCCGACCTGGCCCGACATCCGCTCCGCGTCGGACCAACTGCTGGAGTTCACCAATGACGGTCCGGTCGCCCGGCCGATGCCGCACGCGGAGCGGCTGGACCTGATCGAATCCTTCTACGCCCGGGTGCGTCCCGGGGCCTAGCGCCGCATATCGGGTCGCGCCCCCGTGACATTTTCGACTGAACTGTGGCGCGCCGGTGCCAGCGCCTTGCTTGTTCGAGCCGGCGCCGGCACGCCATCCGACAGCTCGACTGCGCGCGAAAAATATCAGGCTTTACAGCGTTAACGACGTTATCCGGCCTCGATTGCCAGCCTTTGCAGGAGCGGGGGCAGGGCGCCTCGACCACCCGGCCCCGTGCCCCTGTGTCCAAATCGGGGCACTTGCGCGCCTCATGGCTCGTGTGTCATGTAACCGATTACACGATTTGACCGACGAACCTCGTCAAGGGGTCGGCACGGCTGGATTGTCCAGGGAGTCTGAAAGCGTGACGTTCCATCGATGTCCTTCGCCAGTCCGCGAGGCCGGAAAATGAAACCGGCTACAATTCGCGATGTGGCGCGTCATGCCCAGGTTTCGGTGGCCTCGGTCTCGCGTGCCCTGAACGGCTCGGACACAGTTACCCAAGAGACCCGCAAGCGAATTCTCGAGTCGGCCGAGGCCCTCCAGTATGTGCCCCACAGCGGCGCCCGCAGCCTGTCGACCAGCAAGACCCACACCCTCGGCATTATCCTTCCCGACCTGTACGGCGAGTTCTTCTCCGAGCTGATCCGGGGTATGGATCTGGCCGCGCGCGAGCACGGCTATCACCTGATTGTTTCCAGCTCCCATGACGACGCCGACGGCGCCGCCGCTGCGATCCGCTCGATGCGCGGTCGGGTGGATGGCCTGTTCGTCCTGTCACCCCAGATCGACTCGGCCAATCTGGCGACCGCCATGGCCGGACGGCTGCCGGTGGTGCTGATGCATGGCGGGGCCGGAGAGAGCACCCTTCCGTCGATTGTGGTCGACAACAACGGCGGCGCGCATGCGGCCGTCGAGCACCTGTTGGCCGGCGGATGCCGCGACATCGCCCACATTGCCGGCCCGGCCGGCAACCTCGAGGCCGAGGCCCGTCTGGCCGGCTATCTCGAGGCCATGGCCGCCGCGGGGCTGAAGCCGCACGTGGTCGAGGGGGACTTCAACCAGGGCTCCGGACATGCCTCGGCCCACGCCCTGATGGACGCCCCGCGCCGGTTCGACGGCGTGTTCTGCGGCAACGACATGATGGCCATCGGCGCCCTGCTGGCCTTCCAGGAGGCCGGCGTTCGCTGCCCCGAGGATGTGGCCGTGGTCGGCTTCGACGATGTGCCGATCGCCGCGCTCGTCAGGCCGGGCCTGACCACGCTCAGAATTCGTATCGCCGAAACCGGACGCCGCGCCTTGCAGCGTCTGGTCGGCCAGATCGAGGCCGCGCAGGCCGGACGTGAGGCGACCGCGTCGTCCTCCGCCTGCGAGGTCGTTCGGCCTGAACTCGTGATCCGTACGTCCACAAGGGCGGCGGTCTCAACCACACGTGCGGCGGACGGGCGGCCGTCGGGCGTGACAGCTTCCGCTCAGGGGGAAAACCAGGATGGCTAAAATGAACATTCGATATCTGGGGGCGGCCTCCGCCCTCGCGATAGCCGTGTCGATGGGCATGGCTGCAACGGCCACGGCCCAGGTGGCGACGTCCACGGTCCGTGGTGAAGTGACCGACAGCGGTGTGGGCGAAGCCGGCGCCACGGTCGTCGCGCGCGATGTGGCCTCGGGCTTCACCTCGCGGACCACCGCCAATGCCAATGGCGGCTACGTCCTGTCGGGCCTGCGCCCCGGCACCTATGAGATCACCGTCACGACCGCCGAGGGCGAAACCGCCAGCGACGTCGTCACCATCGGCGTCGGCCAGGTCGGCGACCTGGACCTCGACGTCAGCGGCACGGTCGTCGCGGGCGCCCCGGGCGGCACCTCTGTCGATGACATTGTCGTCGTCGGTCGTCGTCTGCCCGAGGTTCGCACCCCGGAAATCGCGACCAACGTCACGACCCAGCAGATCGAAACCCTGCCGCAGATCAACCGCAACTTCCTGAACTTCGCCGCCCTGGCGCCGGGCGTCCGCGTCTCGGTGAACGAGCAGGAACAGACCATCACTGCCGGCGGCCAACGCGCGGAATCGGTCAACGCCTTCATCGACGGCGCCAGCCTGAAATCGAACGTCATCTCGGGCGGCATCATCGGTCAGGACGACAGCCGCGGGAACCCGTTCCCCCAGGCCGGTATCCAGGAATTCCGGGTCATCAGCCAGAACTTCAAGGCCGAGTATGAGCAGGCCTCCTCGGCCATCATCACGGCCGTCACCCGCTCGGGTACCAATGAGTTCGAGGGCGAAATCTTCGGCTCGTACCGTGACGAGAGCATGATCGAGCAGGACGTCTTCGCGCAGCGCCGCGGCGACGAAAAAGCCGACCTCAGCGTCGAGCAGTGGGGCGTCGCCTTCGGCGGCCCGATCATCCGTGACCGCCTGCACTTCTTCGGCACCTACGAGCGCAAGGAAGAAAACCGCGCGGCCGTCGTCAATCTGGGCCGTCAGGATCCGCGCTTCCAGACCCAGTTCGGACAATACATCGGCACCTTTGCCGCGCCGTTCGAGGAAGACCTGTTCTTCGGCAAGCTCAGCTGGCAGCCGCGCGAAGGCCATCTGGTCGACTGGAGCGTCACCTATCGTGATGAGTTCGATATCCGCGATTTCGGCGGGGCCAACGCCTACGAGCGTGCGACCAACCTCAGCCAGCAGACCCTGACCAGCAACCTGCGCTGGCAGTGGCAGGGCGACGGCTTCCTCAACGAACTGGCCGTCGACTATCGCGATTACAACTACGCGCCGGGGGCTCTGAACTTCTCCGACGTGGGGGAAAGCTATCGCCTGTTCGAAAACGACACCAACCCGGGTATGCCGGGCTTCCAGCCCGACTATTTCGGCGGAGCCACGATCCTCAACCTGGGCGGCCGTGACAGTGCCCAGGACATCCACGACCGCGCCTTCACGGTCCGCAACGACCTGACGTTCGACCAGCTGGAGCTGAACGGCTTCCACACCATCAAGGTCGGCGGCAAGATCTCGATGCAGAACTACGAGGTCCTGAAGCAGTTCGGCCGCAACCCGCAGTTCTACTACGACGTGGACGGCCGTCCGGAATTGAGCGGTTCGACCACGGTCCCGTACCGCGTCGAACTGGGCCGGTCCTTCCCGAACGTCGACCTCGATAACACCGTCATCGGCCTGTACGTCCAGGACGACTGGCGGATCACCGACCAGCTGGAAATCAACCTCGGTATCCGCTGGGACTATGAGTCGAACGCAGGCAACAAGGACTACGTCACCCCGGCCAGTGTGATCGCCGGCCTGGACCAGTGGATCGCCTCCACCGACGGCGGCAAGCCGGCGGGATATGCACCCAGCTGGTTCGACCGCAGCGAGTACATCTCGACCGGTGACAACCGCGATCCGTTCATGGGTGCCTTCCAGCCGCGGATCGGCTTCTCGTACGATGTGTTCGGGGACCGCGGGACGGTGATCTTCGGCGGCGCCGGTCGCTACTACGACCGGATCAACTTCAACTTCTCGTACGACGAAGTCGTCAAGCCGAACGACATCCGCCAGAACGTCTTCTTCAGCACCACGGGCGGTCCGCTGGGCGTGGCGTCCGGTTCGGCCGGTGACCCGATCCTGTGGCAGGAGTCCTATCGGACGGCTGCCGGCCTGGACCCGGTTTTCGCGACGATCGCCGGCCGGGGTGAGGCCTTCCTGCTCCAGAACGAGTGGGAACCGCCGCGCACCGACCAGTTCAACCTCGGTGTCCGTCAGCGCGTTGGTGACTGGCAGACCGAGTTCACCCTGGCCTACGGCAAGACCGAAAACGAGTTCACCTGGCAGTATCTGAACCGCTGCCGCGAACCTACGTTCGGCAACGACGGTGGTGGCTTCGGCGACAACGGTGGCTTCTGCTCGCCGAGCGGCTCGAACCCTTACCGGACCTACCTGGTCTCGGACCACAACAAGGAGCGCGAGTTCACCGCCCTCTACGTCAAGCTCGACAAGCCTTACACGCGTGAGTCCGGCTGGGGCATGAACGTCGCCTACACCTGGTCGGAATCGACCCAGAACGGCGGTAACGATGCCTTCTGCTTCGACTGCTTCAGCGTCGAGACCTCGCCGACCCGGCCTTCGGCCAACGACGAGGAACACCGCATCGTCGCCAACGGCATCGTCGATCTGCCGTGGGACTTCCAGCTGTCGGGGATCCTGACCCTGGGCTCGGGCACGCCGTTCAACGTGTTCGACGGCACCGGTTCGCGCTTCTATTTCCGCCCGTATGGCGGCGAGCCTGAGAAGTACAGCTTCATCATTCCGAACGCCTTCGCGTACCGGAATCTGGACCTGCGCCTGACCAAGGATATCGGCCTGCCCAACGGCTCGGAGCTGTCGGTCTATCTGGACGCGATCAACGTGTTCAACTTCGACAACTACAACGGCTTCGATGGTGGAACCGGCTCGGCAGCGAGCCCCAACCCGAACTTCGGCCAGCCCTCGTCGGTCCTGTTCCCGACCCGGACCTTCCAGATCGGCGCGCGCTACAAGTTCTGATCTCCTGAGCCTGGGGCCGCCTCTCACCGTGCGTGGGGGCGGCCCCTCTTTTTTGTGTTTTCGGGTTTCGCCCGACAGTCGCGTAAGGTGTGAGTATGGATCGCAGACGGTTTCTTCTGGCTTCGGTGGCGGGTGCGGGTCTGGCTGGCCTTGCCGCCTGTGGACGCGGCCAGAGCAACGGCACTGCGACCCCTGTGGCCCTCGATGCCGATGTCGAGGAGCTGCAAAAGCGCACCTTCGACTGGTTCCGCCATGTCACCGACCCGCGCACCGGCCTGACGCCGGATCGCTGGCCCACCCCCTCATTTTCGTCGGTCGCGGCTGTGGGCTTTGCCCTGGCCTGCTGGCCGGTCGGCGTCGAGCGCGGCTGGATGACGCGCGAGGAAGCCCGCGACATCACCCTGACGACCATCCGCTTCTTCCACGACGCCCCCCAGGGGCCCGAGGCGACCGGCGTGACCGGCTACAAGGGCTTCTTCTACCACTTCCTCGACATGGACACCGGCCACCGCTTCGGCACGACCGAGCTGTCGACGGTCGACACCGCCCTGCTGCTGGGCGGCATGCTGTTCGCGGCCCGCTATTTCGACGGCGAGGACGCCGGCGAGGCCGAAATCCGCGAGAAGGCCCAGGCCATCTACGACCGGGTCGAGTGGGACTGGGCGGTCGTCCGCCCCAACCTCATTTCCATGGGCTGGCACCCCGAGACCGGCCACATCCCGCACGACTGGCATGTCTATAACGAGGGCATGATCGTCCTGCTGCTGGCCATGGGCAGCACGACCCACCCGGTCGCGCCTGAGGTCTGGACCGAGTGGTGCTCCGTCTACGGCGACAGCTGGACGGACGCATACGGCACCCCGCACCTGCATTTCGCCCCGATGTTCGGCCATCAGTACAGCCATATGTTCATCGACTTCCGCGGCATCCGCGATGCCTGGATGCGCGAGAGATCGGCCGAGATCGGTGACTTCGACTATTTCCAGAACAGCGTCCGCGCCGCCGAGGCCCAGCAGTTCTACGCCCGCACCAACCCCATGGGCTGGGTCGGCTATGACGACGAGGTGTGGGGCCTGACCGCCTGCGACGGCCCGGGCGATTTCACCCAGACCATCAACGGCCGCGAGCGTGAGTTCTTCAGCTATTCCGCGCGTGGGCCGGGCGAGCGCGACGACGGCACCATCGCGCCGACCGCCGCCATGGCCTCCATGCCCTTCGCCCCGGATGCGGTCACCGCCTGCCTCAAGGCCATGAAGGCCCGCTATGGCGAGGCCCTGTACACGCAGTGGGGCTTCCTCGACTCCTTCAACCCGACCCTGACGGAACGGGACGGGCCGCTGATGCACGGCCAGATCGTGCCCGACATCGGCTGGGTGAATGGCGACTATCTGGGCATCGACCAGGGCCCCATCGTGGTCATGATCGAGAACCACCGCAGCAACCTCGTCTGGACCCACATGCACGGCGAGCCCAATCTGATCCGGGGCCTTCAGCGCGCCGGGTTCGAGGGCGGCTGGCTGGACCGCGCATGACACTGATCCGGCCCGACCGCAGGACGGCACTGGGCTGGCTGGCCGGATCGACGGCAGCGCTTGCGACCGCCGGCTGTTCGGGCCGCAGCGATGGACGTACGCCCCTGACCTTCTGGGCCATGGGCGCGGAGGGCACGGCCGTGCCGCAACTGGTGCCCGAGTTCGAGCGCCGCAATCCCGGCATCGCGGTCGAGGTCCAGGCCGTGCCCTGGACCGCTGCTCACCAGAAACTGCTGACCGCCTATGCTGGCGACTCCCTCCCGGACATCAGCCAGATCGGCAACACCTGGGTGTCGGAAATGGCGGCCATCGGGGCCCTGTCGCCGACGCCGGCCTTTGCCTCCGACCTGTTGACCGATCAGTTCGCGGCCGTGCTCGAAACCAACCGCGTCGACGGTCAGGCCGTCGCTACCCCCTGGTATGTCGACACCCGCCTGCTGTTCTGCCGCACCGATATCCTGGCCCGCGCGGGCTATGACACCGTCCCCGTCACCTGGGCAGAGTGGAAGGCTTCCATGCACGCAATCAAGCGGGTGGCGGGCGAGGGCAACCATGCAATCCTTTTGCCGGTCAATGAGTTCGAGCAGCTTCTGACCTTCGGACTTCAGGCCGACGAACCCCTGCTGGCCGATCAGGCCACACGCGGAAACTTTTCCAGCCCCGGCTTCATCGCGGCGCTCGCCTTTTACAAGAGCCTGTTCGACGAGGGCCTGGCCCCGCTGGTGTCCGCCACCCAGATCTCGAACGTCTGGACCGAGTTCCAGCGCGGCTATTTCAGCTTCTATTTCTCGGGTCCGTGGTCGATCGGCGATTTCCGTCGCCGCCTGCCGCCCGAGACCCAGTGGGCCACCGCCGGCATTCCGGGGCCCGACGGCCCCGGCGCCTCGGCCCCCGGCGGCTCCTCTCTGGCCGTGTTTCGCTCCACCCGCCACCCCGAGGCCGCCTGGGCCTGGGTGCGTTACCTGCTCGAGCCCGAGACCCAGGTCCGCTTCAACCAGATCACCGGCAGCCTCCCGGCCCGCGAAAGCGCATGGTCGGCGCCGGCGCTCGCCTCGGATCCGATGATCCTGCCGTTCAAGGCCCAGCTGGCCCGCGCCGAGGCCGTGCCCAAGGCCCCGGAGTGGGAGCGGATCGTGACCGAGATGCAGATCGTCGCCGAGCGCATGGTGCGCGGCGAATACACACCCGAGACCGCCGCCGCCGAGATTGACCGCCGCGCCGACCGCCTGCTTGAAAAACGCCGCTGGATGCTGGAGCGGGGAGGGGCCTCATGACCATGCAGACCGTCACGGCCCCCGCCGCCACGCGCGAGGCGACCCGTCCGCCCCGGCGTTCCGATCACCGCAGGCGCAGCCGCGCCGCCTGGGGCTTTGTCGCCCCGTCGCTGATCGCCATCGGCCTGTTCTTCGTCATCCCGATGGTCTCGGCCCTGCTGCTCAGCCTGACCGACTTCGACATCTACGCGCTCGCCGATCTGAACAATCTGCGCTTCGTCGGCCTCGACAACTATCAGAACCTGCTGGGCAACGCCCTGTTCTGGGGCGCGATGAAGAACACCGTCTGGTTCAGCGTCCTGGGCGTGCCCCTGACGCTGGCCGTGTCGCTGGCCGCCGCCGTGATCCTCAACGCCCGCATGGTGCTGTGGCGGCCCATCTGGCGGGTCATGTTCTTTGCCCCCTATGTGACGACCCTGGTCGCCACGGCGGTGCTCTGGAACTATCTGCTGCACACCCGCTACGGCATCATCAACTGGGGCCTGACCTCGGTCGGCCTGCCCGCCGTCGACTGGCTGGGCCAGCCCTCGACCTCCATCCCGGCCATCCTGATGTTCGTGGTGTGGAAGACCTTCGGCTACAATATGCTGATCTTCCTGGCCGTGCTCCAGACTGTCCCGGACGAGCTGTACGAGGCCGCCCGCATCGACGGCGCCGGCCCGTGGAAACAGTTCCGCCATGTGACCCTGCCGGCCATCGCACCGACCCTGCTGCTGGTCAGCATCATCTCGGTCGCCGCCTTCTTCCAGCTGTTCGCCGAGCCCTATGTGATGACCCAGGGCGGGCCCGCCCAGTCGACTGTGACCGTCCTGTACTTCATGTATGAAGAGGGCTTCAAATGGTGGAACCTCGGCTCCGCCTCGGCCGTGGCCTTCATCCTGTTCCTGTGCATCTTCGCCATCACCCTGATCCAGCTGTGGGTGTCGAAGCGTCTGGGGGCCACGTCATGAAGCTCAAACCCCGCGTCATCGCCCTGAACCTGGCCGTGGGCTTCATCGCCCTGATGGTGCTGTTCCCCTTGGCCTGGATGGTCTCGGTCAGCTTCATGCAAACGGGTGAGGCCGCCACCTTCCCGCCGCCGCTGCTGCCCGACAGCTGGACGCTCGAACACTACCGCACCCTGTTCGTCACTCAGGGCATGGGGCAGTACCTCTGGAACAGCTTTGCGCTGGCCACCATGGCCACCCTTCTGGCGCTCGGCTTTACGGTCCCGGCCGGCTACGCCTTTGCCAAGCTGAAGTTCGCCGGGCGCGACCGGCTCTTTCAACTGTTGATCGGCGCCCTGGTCATCCCGGCCCAGATCGGCACCCTGCCGCTGTTCCTGATGCTGAAGGGCATGGGGCTGGTGAACACCTATGCCGGCGCTCTGGTGCCCTGGCTGGCGTCGATCTTCGGCCTGTTCCTGGTCCGCCAGTATGCCCTGTCCATTCCTGACGAGATGCTCGAGGCCGCCCGCGTTGACGGCGCGACCGAGGGCCAGATCTTCCGTCGCGTGGTCCTGCCGACCATGCAGCCGATCATCGTCACGCTCGGCTTGTTCGTCTTCCTCGGCAGCTGGAACGACTTCCTCTGGCCGCTGATCATTCTGACCGATCAGTCCAACTACACCCTGCCGGTCGCATTGGCTGCCATGTCGCGCGAGCATGTGCAGGACATTGAAATGATGATGGCCGGCTCGGTCATCACCGTCGCCCCCGTGCTGATCCTCTTCCTCGCGCTGCAGCGCTATTACATTCGGGGAATGCTGGCCGGCAGCGTCAAGGGTTGAGACAGGAGTGTTGCCCATGCCCATGATCCGAAACGGTCTTTTTGCGATCGCTGCGTGTCTTCTGACGGCCGCGCCCGTCGTGGCCCAGGACACCCGCGTGCTCGACGCCTTCGAGACGACCGGCGCCTGGGAAGCCGACGCCTCGACCGATGTGACCTCGACCATCCGCACCGTGCCCGGGCGCGAGGGACAGGCCCTGCGCCTCGACTTCGACTTCAACGGCCGCGCCGGCTACGCCTTTGCCGCGCGCGAGATCGACGTCACCCTCCCGGAAAACTACGAGATCAGCTTCTGGGTGCGCGGCGTCGGCCCGCTCAACACCTTCGAGGTCAAGTTCACCGACGCGGAGAACGAGAACGTCTGGTGGCGCCAGACCACCCGCTATGACTTCCCCGACGACTGGACCCTGTTCACCATCAAGCGCCGCCAGGTGACCAAGGCCTGGGGCCCGGGCGAGGACCCCGTGCTGCGTCAGGCCGAGCGGATGGAGTTCGTCGTGGTCGCCGCCGAGGGCGGGTCCGGCCATATCGAGATCGACCAGTTGACCCTGCGCGAACTGCCGCCCGAGCCCGCCGTGCCGCCGCGCCCGCTGGCGTCGGCCACATCCGAGGCCGAGGGCTTTTCCGCCACCAACGCCGTCGACGGCGATCCCTCGACCGTCTGGCGCACCGCCGACGGCGGCTTCCAGAACCTGACCCTCGACCTCGGCTATGAGCGCGAGTTCGGCGGCCTGACCCTGCGCTGGCAGGACGACGGCTGGGCCGACCGCTATCGCATCGACATCTCGAACGACGGGACCGACTGGACCTTCCTGACCCAGGTCGACTACGGCGACGGCGGCACTGACTGGCTGCGCCTGCCCGAGACCTCGGCCCGCTACATCCAGCTGCAGCTGCTCGACGGCATGCCGACCTATGGCCTCGCGGAGGTCGAGATCGAGCCGCTTGCCTTCGGCGCAGACCAGACCGCCTTCATCACCGCCGTGGCCTCGGAATCGCGGCGCGGTCTCTACCCCCGGGGGTTCCATGGCGAGCAGCCCTACTGGACCCTGGTCGGGGTCGACGGCGGCGGCGAAAGCGGCCTGATGGGCGAGGACGGCGCCATCGAGCTGCGCCGCGGCGGCCCCTCGATCGAACCCTTCCTGCTGGAAGACGGCCGCCTGACCACCTGGGCCGACGTCAACATCACCCAGGGGCTGCGCGACGACGACCTGCCCATGCCCTGGGTCCAGTGGCAGACCGACGGCCTGACGCTGAAGATCGAGGCCTTCGCCGACGGCACGCCCGAGACCTCCCGCCTGTTCGGCCGCTACCATCTGACCAACACCTCGGACCGCGCCCGGACCGTCACCCTGGCCCTGATGGCGCGCCCCTATCAGGTCAATGGACCGAAGCAGTTCCTCGCCGTCCCGGGCGGCGTCGGCCCCATCGCCCAGATCGACTGGACCGGGGGCGAGCTGGTGCTGAACGACGACACCCGCGTGCGCCCGCTGGTGATGCCCGATGCGGTCGCTGCCTCCCTGTTCGCGGCGGGTGCGGATCCCCACAGCCTGCTGACCCAGCCGGATCGTCGCCAGCCCGTGGACGCGCGCCTTGTCGAGTCCGATGACGGCCTGATGGCCGGGGCGCTGTTCTATGAGGTCACCCTACAGCCCGGCGAAACCCGCCAGTTCGGCTGGATGCTGCCCATGGCCGGTGTCCCAGATCCGCTGCCGGTCGCCGGCTCGGTCGAGGCCGCTCTGGATGCCGTCGAGGACCGCGTCGCCGCCGACTGGCGCGCAAAGATCGACCGCGTCGACCTGATCCTGCCGCCCCAGGCCCAGCAGGTCGAGGATGTGCTGAAATCCTCGCTGGCCCACATCCTGATGTCGCGTCAGGGGCCGATCCTCCAGCCCGGGACCCGCTCCTACAACCGCTCCTGGATCCGCGACGGCGCCATGATCGCCGAAGGGCTGAACCGCCTCGGTCACGCCGACATCTCGGCCGACTATCTGCGCTGGTTCGCCCCCTATGTGTTCGACAACGGCAAGGTGCCCTGCTGCGTCGACGCGCGCGGCGCCGATCCGGTCCCCGAGAACGACAGCCACGGCGAGTTCGTCTTCCTCGCCGCCGAGGTCTATCGCTACACCGGCGACCGCGCCCTGCTGCGCGATGTCTGGCCCCAGGTCGAGGGCGCCATCGCCTATATGGACGAACTGCGCGGCGAGACCCGCACGGCCGAGTTCCAGACACCCGACACCCGCCACCTCTACGGCCTCCTGCCGCCGACCATCAGCCACGAGGGCTATTCCGACAAACCGGCCTATTCCTACTGGGACGATTTCTGGGGTCTGGTCGGCTACCGCGACGCCGTCTTCATCGCCGACGTGCTGGGCGAGGACGCGGCCGAGGCCCGCTTCGCCGCCGGCCGCGATCAGTTCAGCACCGACATCGCCAATGCCATAGTCGCCACCG
Source organism: Brevundimonas sp. (assembly GCF_036963785.1). GTDB lineage: Bacteria > Pseudomonadota > Alphaproteobacteria > Caulobacterales > Caulobacteraceae > Brevundimonas. The sequence goes on along the minus strand of NZ_JBALUS010000009.1, from coordinate 14,022 downwards.
CTGCCTTCCATGACATCGACTGGATTGCGGGCGCGGCCGACCGGGGCGATTTCGACGCCACCTCGACCACCATCGGCCTGTCGCCCGGCGGGCTGATCGACGTCCTGCCCCAGGACCTGCTGCGCCGGACCTTCGACCTCTACTGGCTGAATTTCGAGGCGCGTCGCACCGGCGACTGGACCCCCCTGATGGCCGAGGACTGGGAGCCCCGGCCCGACTGGGGCGACTACACCCCCTATGAGCTGCGCTCGGTCGGCGCCTTCGTGCGGCTGGGCCAGCGCGACCGCGCGATCTCCGCCTTCGACTATTTCTTCGGCGACCTGCGTCCGCAGGCCTGGAACGGCTGGGCCGAGGTGGTCGGTCGGGATGCGCGCGAGCCCCGCTTTATCGGCGACATGCCCCACGCCTGGATCAGCTCCGACTACATCCGTTCGGCGCTGGACCTGTTCGTCCACGAACGCGACCGCGACCACGCCCTGGTGCTGGCCGCCGGCATCCCGCTGGACTGGATCGAGACGGAGGAGGGGGTCGGTATCCGCAATCTGCGCACCCCCTATGGCCCGGTCAGCTGGCACCTGCGGCAGGAGGGCCGCGGCTATGTGCTCGACCTCGACACCACCGCCACGCCGCCCGGCGGCTTCGTCCTTGCCTGGCCCGAAGGCAGCGAGGCCCGCACAGCCCGCATCGACGGCCGCCCCGTCGACTGGTCCGGCGGCGATCTGATCCTGCCCCCCGGCACCCGGAGGGTCGAGCTGCGCTAGGAGACCATTTCCCCTCTCCCGTGGGAGAGGGGGTAGGGGGTGAGGGGCTCTCCCTCACCTTCGGCGTGAGCCGTCGCGTCGGTCCTGCCACGGCCGTCGCCGAATGAAGCCGCCGACCCTCATCCGGCGCTCACGCGCCACCTTCTCCCATCGGGAGAAGGGACCGCGCGCTAGGTCGGACGCCTCAGCCATCCTGACCGCCCTCGAATTCCCCCGTCCTTCCAACACCCCTCGCGTTTCCCGCGCCGACTTTCCCGCCTCACCGGGGGCCTGTGCCACACTGCTCGCGTCCTGTCGCACGGAGGGCTCGTAAGGCCTGCGACCTTGTGAGCGGCAGGAGCGATGGAGCGGGATCAGGCCTCAGGGCCTGAGCACCCTCGATCTCCGCCTCCGGGTGCGGGATCGAGGCAAGGGTCGAGGGGGATACTCGGCCGTTCCGGGACGGGTCGCAGGCCCCGCCCGCCCGCCGGGGGCGCTGCGGTAAGGCGATAACACCGCCACCCGACGCAAGCTCCCGGAAAACCACCCGCGCGGAGCGTCTGTCTTCGTCGAAACGGTATTATTCATCTTCTCCGGGCGAAGGCCCGGCGCTCCGCCTGCCCTCCACCTCTGCCCTGCAGGCGAGAGGAAAAGAGTCGTGCACTCATCTCCTCCCCGTTCGCGGGTAGGGGGACCACGGAGTGGTGGAGGGGGCGGCACCGCTGTCAGAAATCAGGAGCGCCCGCTGCCGGCCTACAGCCGCTGGAACGCCTTGCCGTCCGCGTCGAACAGATAGGCGTGTTCGGCCTGCAGTTTCAGCTCCAGCCGGTCGCCCGACTTCGGTCGTTCCGACCCGGCCAGCTGGGCCGTCATGCTGTCGTGGCCCTCGCCGATATCGATATAGGCATAGGTGGCATTGCCCAGCGTCTCGACAAAGTCGGCCCGGCCGTGGATGGCCTCGCCCGGCCCGTCCAGCGACAGATGCTCGGGGCGGATCCCCAGCGTCAGCTTATCGCCCGGCTTCGCGCCCTCGGCCTTGACCGCCGCCCGCAGCGTATCGCCGCCGGCGGTCTTCAGCACGGCGCCCGCCGGCCCGGCCTCGACCAGGGTGACGGCGATCATATTCATCTTGGGACTGCCGATGAATTCGGCGACGAAACGGTTGCAGGGGTGCTCATACAGGTCCATCGGCGCGCCGACCTGTTCGATCACCCCGCCGTTCAGCACCACGATCCGGTCGGCCAGGGTCATGGCCTCGATCTGGTCGTGCGTCACATAGACCATGGTGGTCTTCAGCCGCTGGTGCAGGGCCGCGAATTCGTAGCGCATGCGGACCCGCAGGGCCGCGTCCAGATTCGACAGGGGCTCGTCGAACAGGAAGACCTCGGGCTCGCGTACAATGGCCCGGCCGATGGCCACCCGCTGGCGCTGTCCGCCCGACAGGGCCTTGGGCTTGCGGTCCAGATAGTCGGTGATGTTCAGGATGGCGGCCGCCGCATCGACGCGCCGCTCGATCTCGGCCTTGTCGTGCTTGGCCAGCTTCAGGCCAAAGGCCATGTTCTCGCGCACCGTCATGTGCGGGTACAGCGCATAGGACTGGAAGACCATGGCGATGCCCCGGTCCGAGGGCGACAGCTCATTGACCACCCGGTCGCCGATCACGACCTCACCGGCGCTGACATCCTCCAGCCCGGCGATGGTGCGCAGCAGGGTCGACTTGCCACAGCCCGACGGCCCGACGAACACGACGAACTCTCCGTCGGCGATGTCGAGGTCGATGCCCTTCAGCACCTGCACGGCGCCAAAGTCTTTTCGCACGCCGTTGAGACGGACGCCTGCCATCGCGCTTCCTGCCCTTCGTTTCTCGTTGGCGTCAACGTAACCGGTTACAGGCCCCGATCAAGCGCGGTGTCACCTGCTCATGACATTTGATCGGAGAGAGGAAGGAGTGGTGGATGCGACAGGGATTGAACCTGTGACCCCCTCGGTGTGAACGAGGTGCTCTCCCGCGAACGCATTGACTTTGTTGAGCTTCAAGTCGCGACGTTTCTGGGTTCGTTCATGTTTTTTTGGTGGGGTTTCTGGGGGATTTCCGGGGGGAGGGGCAGAACGGTCAGGGCTGCGGCAAAGCTTCGAACCCCGACACCCTCATGCGGGTCAGATATTGACGCCACTGGAGCGTCGCGTCGCCGAATAGCTCCAGGCTGGTTCGTAGGGTTGGGCCATCGCCGTGGTAGAGCAGGACATACTCCCGCTCCGTTCCGGTGAAGCCGGGCATGTGCACCAGCTCGACGGTGCCGCCCAGCCAATTGTCCTCCCGATGTTCTCCATGCTTTGCGGTATTGGCGATGTCCCTGAACGCTGGCTGCATCGGCACGGCTTCGGCGATCGCCTTTTTGTATGCGCCAGCATTGAGGCCGTTGCGCCTGTCCCGTTGGATCAGGGCCTTAATGGTCCAATCTTCCAGTGATTGCGCCGTTATGGCGAAATTGATCGCGCCATAGAGCGTCGCGATCACATCGAAAGGGCGCTTGGTTCGCGCTGCCTGAAGTTGGTTCGCTTCCCATTGCAGCTTGATCCAAATGTGCATCGCACCGCCTGACACAGCCAGTAGGCGATCCGGGGCGCTCTTCGATCGCTGTCGAGTCATGCGGCAACGTATGGCACAGGTTGATCCTCGGGTGACGGCATCTTCGACCGCGCGACATTGCGGTCGCCCAGATCATTCTGCCGTCGTCAGCCAAGAGCCCGACGCGCGCGTGCCTGATGGCTCGGCCGATGATGTCCGTAGAACTCCTCAAGGGTCTTGATGGTCATGCCGGTGTAGCCGGCGGCCTCCCAAGGTGGAACGTCCTGCTCCATCAGCCAGGTCGCGCAGGTGTGACGCATCCAATGCGGCGTGACTTCCCGCGCCAGCCCGGCATCGCGCACGATACCCTCGAAGCCGGTGCGGATGCGCCCCGCCAGCGCCCGGCCACCATGGTGGAGAACGGTGACTGGAGGCGGTTCACCGCGAGCTTTGGCCGCCGCGACATCCAGACGCCGCCAACGACGCATGTGGGCCAGCAGCCGACCTGGCATCTTCACCAATGGGCGGCGCTTGGTCCTGTGGTCGCGCTCCGCCCTGCCGCGCCGGTAGATGATCCCCGCCTCCAGATCGACCCAGGCCTGGGTCGGGGATTCCTCCCAAAGCAGTTTCGGCAGAACGCCCGGCCGGGTGCCGGTGTAAAGCCCGATCAGCAGGAAGCGGCGAAGGTGGGCGCGGTTCTTCCGGCTCGATTCCTGAAGTCGGCGCCAGCGTCCCGTCTGCGGGTCAAACCGCCAGCCCATCGCGGCCTTCAAAAGACGCGCCGCTTCGTTACGGGTCAGCGCATCGCGAGACCCCTCGGCCTTCGCAGGCAGCACGACTTTCGGGCGGCGCGTGAGGGGATGTTCTTCGGCCCAGTAGCCTATGGCAGCGGACAGGTCTTCGAGTTCCCGCCTTGCGGCTTGGTCGCTGACGCGGGGCGCGTCTGACGAGTTTTTGTAGGCCTTGATCGGTTGCTGCACGCGCCATGAGACATAGTCGGTGCAGGAGGATCGCTTGATGTCGGCGAGCGACGATTCGCCCCAGTAGGCCAAGAGAGCCTCAAGGCGCCCCTTGCATGAAACAGGGTCAGCCACGCGCGGGGCCTTCTCAGTGGCGTAGAGCGCGATGACGTCGGCGATCAGAACGTCGGCGGGGTCGCGGGTGCCGCGATCTGCGGTTTCCGGCGACCACTTGGCGTCGATGTAGGCGCTGAGCGCTTGCTCAGCTGCTTCACGGCGATCCGGGCCGAAGCCAGTGCTGATCTCTTTCGATCCATCCCGGATGACCCAGACCGACCCCGTGCCTCGTTCGGGGCGGCCACGCCGCAGATAGAGTCTTGCGCCTTTCGATCTGCGGGCCATGGGACGGAACTCGGATGAAACAGGGACTTCAAGGCTGCTGGGGTGACGTAAAATCTGCCTGCCACTTTTGCCGTGGGGAGGCGGCCTTTGCGGATTTCAGTGCGGAGCGAGGACAGGGTGAGCGGCCCGTGCGGGTAGAAGACCGCGACCGCCTCAACCAAGGTCATTGGCTCGTCATCGGCCCAGTCGTCTGGAAAGGGACGACGAAGAAGACGGGCGCCGGGGTCGTGGGCCATGCTTCACTCGTCAGCCCGCTCGTTGGTTACGTCTTCGGGGGCCGGTGGCCCCACCACGACCACCACGGCTTCGGGCGGGATGGCGCGCATGACCGGGATGGTCTGGGTCATCGGCGGCTCAGCGATCCGCGCCTTCCATTCCGCGTCGCTGATTCCCCGATCGTTCCAAACGTAGCCGGTGTCGGGGCCGCGCATGTTGACGCAGCGGGTGAAGCCCTGGGTCTGGAGGTAGGCGACGGCGTTGCGGGCACGCTGGTCGGGAGTGCGGTCGGCATCCGGACCGGTAGTCGGCCCGGCGTCGCCCAGGGCCTTGACCATCGCCACCATCGAGACTGGAACGTCGGCCTCGTCCAGCAGGCGTGCTACGATCGGCAGGTCGGCCCGCACCGTGGCCAGACGCGGATCGCGCCACTCCAGGACGTAGGAGAAGGTCCAAACGTCGATCGCGTTGCCAAGATCGAACATCGGCCGATGTCCATGCTTGGCAACGCGATCGACGTTGAAGCTGGCGAGATCGATCAGCGCGGCCATGGGCCCCTCCACGGTGACGGTCATGTCGCCGGCGCCCCGACCGTCGGTGACCGAGCCGGGCGTCGGCGCCAGCACGATCCGCGTGATCAGTCCGCGCAGCAGTTCCTTGGCCCGCGAGGCCTCGGCGTCGTCAGCCTGGAGCATGGCGTGCAGGTCATCCAGCGTGCCCGAGATCGAGGCGATGATCGCCTCGACGTCGCCGCCGACGGGCGGAGGGGGTGGTGCCTGCTTGACCTGACGCTCCAGGCCTCGTTTCTCGGCGCCCAGGCGCTCCAGCTCGGCGAGCAGCATCTGGCTGGCGAAGGAGGATTCTGCGGCGCCGCCCAGCTGGACCATCAGGTTGGAGATGCGCTGGTCGATGTCCTTGAGACGACCGCCCTGGCTCTGGACCTTGGCGGCGTGGTCGGCGCGGGCGCGTTCGACCTCCTCGCGGAAGGCCGACAGGGCGGGACCGAGGACGGCCGTGTTCAGGACGTGGACCTTAACGCGGTTGAAGATGGAGGTTTCAACCGCCTCGCGCGGCACGCGCCGGGAGTTGGAGCAGATGCCCTTCTGCTGACGGCCCGTGCAGACGTACTTCCCGCCGCTGACGATGCAGGTGGAGTTGCAGACGCCGCAGTGGACCTTGCCGGTGAAGACGTATTCGACCTTGCGCTTGGTGTGGAACGGCCGGTCGAAGTTCGCCGCCAAACGCGCCTGATTGCGGTCCCACAGATCCCGATCGACAATGGCCAGCTCCGGGTGCTGCATGATCATGCGCTCGGAAGCGGCGGTGAACCGCGTCTTGATCCGACCCTTGCGGCGACGGCGGCTCGTCTTCCTGAACTGGTACTCGCCGACGTAGATCGGGTTGCGCAGGATGCCGAGGCCGCCGTGGCGATTGCCGAGCAGCGCCCCGGGTCGCCAGCCCTTGCCCTTCGGCCCCGGAACGCCCTCGGCGTTCAGGGTGGCGCAGATCTCGAACGTGGTACGGCCGGCGTCGAACTCCTCATGGATGCGTTGGACGATCGCAGCCCGTTCGGGGTGCTTTTCGCGCAGGCCGTTGATCGCTTCGCCGCGTGCGTCGACCTTCAGAACCTTGCGGTAGCCGTAGGCGACGGCGCCGGACATGCGACCCTGGCTGATCGCGAGCTCCTGGCCGCGCTTGGACTTCTGAGCGTTCTGCTTGATGAACTCCTCGTTTTGGACCGCCTTGAAGGCCAGTTCGATGTTGGTCACCACGCCGCCGACCACCGTGCAGATGACGATGTCCAGTTCGTCCAGGTCCTTTGCGAGCTTATGCATGTCAGCCGCGTCACGGCTGGTGCGATCGATGTCTTCGACCAGCAGGACGTCGAACTCGCCTCGGTCGGCGGCCGCCAGCATTTCGAACAGCCCCGCCCGGCCCATGGTGGTGGTGCCGGACCGTTCGGAGTCGCTGAACCGCTTGTACTCAATCCACTGACGCTCAACGGCGTAGGCGGCGCAGAGGCGCTCCTGGCCCTCGATGGACGTCTGCTTCTGGCGATCGGTCGAGAAGCGGCTGTAAATGGCGACCCGGCTGCCGGGCGGGGGCAGGGCGCGCATCAGTGCAGTCCCCCTGCTTCGGACGGCTGGACGAGGGGATGCGGGCCATGCGCGGTCGCCTCGTAGACCTTACGGCCGACGACCAGCAGCAGCTGCTCGTAGTCGCTGCCCACGCCCTCTATCGCAGTCTGCAGACCACCGGCGCTGTCGGTGCCGAGGGTGATGTTCACGACGCGTCCTCCAACCCGGTTCACGTCGTGGAACAGGGACCGGATGATGTCCCGGTCGACCGACGCGGCGGCCAGGTGGATGGCGACGCGGCTCACTGGGCGCCCCCTGTCACCTGAGTCCGCGCCGACAGGCGCGCCACCGCCAGGGCGAGCGGCAGCAGCATGGCGTCCAGTTCGCTCATGCCTTGGCTCAGTTCAGCCTCGCTGCGGCGGCGGCGGTCCTTCGCCAAGGTCTCGGCCATATCGTAGCCGCTCACGTCGATCTGCGAGATCATCCTCTCCTCCTGTGATTGCGCTTGCGCGTCGTGCCGACACTGTTCATAATGTAACCAACATCAAATACCGCATCGTCGATGCGGTTAGTAGTCGCTTCACACGGAACGGTCGGGATGTCAAGCGCGCAAATTTCGCTTCGGTATCGCGAGGGGCAGTTCACGCCCTCAGAGACGGCGGCCATCACCGGCACGCCTCTCCACCTACAGCGCGATTGGCGCAGCCAGGGCCTGCTGCGCCCACGCGAGGGAGGCCGGGCCAGTTTCACGCCGCGCGAGCTGGCCGAAATGCGACTGATGATGCGCTTGCGCGGGTTGGGCGTTTCGCTCCCCAACAGCCGGCGTGTGGCGGTGGAGGCGGCGCCGGGCGTCGTGTTCGCCGCCTTGGCCGATCACCAGAAGCGGACGCTGGCCGTCGATGGAGCCGCTGGCGAAGCCGCCGCCTACATCGACTCGCTCGAACGTGCCGGCGACAATGCTTACATGCTGATCTTGGCCGAACTCGAGGACATGACCCAGGTCTATCGGCACGCCTTCATCGAGGACGGCGAATGCCGACTGCTTTACGCTCTGAGCGAAGACGCTGCCAATGAGACGATCGAGGCTGCGGGCCTGATCAACCTCTGGGCGGTGGCGGCCGCGATCGCAGAGGCCACACCGAGGCCGCTGTTCACACTCGTGATGCCGAAGTGAGGGTTTGGGCGCGGGCTCGGACCGGTCGGAACGGGGCCGCGCAGGTGCCGGAGACGGCCCAACGCACAAGCTGACCGATCACGGTTTTGTATGATCGGCGGTTCAATCACTTAGAAGATTATCGTCGCCCTAACCACCTGCGCTAGTTGCGCGGAACGGCGTTCTCGCACCACCCTCCGGATTGGGAGGGCTGATCATGAAGCGTATGTTCTTTGCCGTGACTGCAACCTTGGCGCTCGCGGCACCGTTCGCGGCCCAGGCCCAGGTGACCCAGACGTTCCGCTATGATGGGCAAGGCCGGGTCTCGGGCGTCGCGACGGCCCAGCCGGCCGGGTCTCGGATTGCGAGCTACGGCTACGACGATGCGAACAACCGCACTGCGCGGAGCCAGTTGGACACGGGTAACACCGCCTTCACCAGCACCCTGCCGTCCGGGAACACCCTGGTGCCGACCCAGCGGCTGCTGTCGCCGAACGGACAGGTGGAGTTCAAGTTCGAGCAGGACGGCAACGTCGTGCTTCGCCAGAGCTCGACCGTCTTGTGGCAGAGCAGCACGGGCAACGGCGCGGCGCTGCGTTTGCAAATGCTGACGGGCGGCAATCTGGTGCTCTACGATCCCGGGGGGACGGCGCTCTGGGCTACGGCGACCAACGGCAACAGCGGTGCCTATCTGGAGGTCCGCAACGACGGCACGGCCGTGATCCTGAACAGCGCGGGCACCACCGTCCTGTGGGAGGTTCCGTAATGTTTCGCCCTGCCCGACGCGCTCTTCTGGGCGCCGGCGTCGCCCTCGCCGTTCTGGCCTATGCTTCGACTTCTGCGGCGCAGGCCCCGCTTCAGGCCCCGCCGCCGTCCAACTATTCCGTTGATGAGCGCGGGGTGGACCTGGCCACCGGCATCTTCGTCATGGGCGAAACGCCTGTGGCGATCGGATCCGGGCCCGGATCGCTGACCTACAGCCGGACCTACATCGGCTCGACCGCTTGGCGGGACAACTGGACCGGCGCACTCAACTCCTCGGGATCGACCTATGCGCTCAGCATCGGTCCGGTATCGGATATATTCACGCGCTCGGGCAACACGTTCACGCCGGTGCGCAACGTCGGCCAGACGCTGACGGTCTCGGGGCTGACCTACACCTACACCATGCCGGATGGGACGGTCGCCGTATTCCAGGGCAGTCTGGTAAGCCCGAGCCAAAGCCCGATCGCCGACAACACGGCGCGTCTGGCGACGCTGGAGCGCCCCAACGGCGAACTGTTCCGGCTGGAGTATGAGACGGTCGTGCAGGAGATCTCGACGCTGCCGTACTACAAGTACGTGCGGCTGATGAACGTCTCCAGCAACACGGGCTATGTTCTGAAGTTCAGCTATCAGGACGACTTCATCAACAACGACGGGTCCAACGCCACGGAGTGGCAGCGGATCACTGGCGTGAAGGCTTACAACCGGGCCGTCTGCACGGATCTGGATCCCGACTGCGACACGTCGATCACCTGGCCCAGCGCGAGCTTTTCCAGCGTCAGCGACTCGACCAGCACGACCTACACCACCACCGACCAGAGCGGGCAGGCGACCAGCCTGGTGAGGTCTACCAACACTATGGAAGTCCGCCTTCCTGACAACCCTTCGACGGCGGCGGTGATCCTCGAATATGACAGTCAGGCGCGGGTGATCAGCTATGAGGCCGGGGGCGGAACCTGGACCTATGCCTACGCCGACGCCGGAGGCCAGCGCACCACCACGGTCACCGCACCCGACACCGGCCAGACAGTTGCGGTGACCAATCTGTCCAACGGCCTGCTGGTGAGCCTGACGGATCCGCTGAACGAGACCACCTCCTTCACCTACGACAGCAATCAGCGACTGACGGGCATTACCTATCCGCAGGGCAATAAGGTGGAATACGCCTATGATGGACGCGGTAACGTCACCACCACGACGCTGAAGCCCCCTACGGGCTCGACCGAGGCCGACATCGTGTCCTCCGCCAGCTATCCCGGCACCTGCTCCAACCCCGTCACCTGCAACCAGCCGACCAGCACGACCGACCCGCGCGGCGGCGTTACCGACTATGTCTACGACTCCACGCATGGCGGGGTGACCAGCATCACCGAGCCCGCGCCAACCACCAGTGCGGCCCGGCCCCAGACCCGCATCACCTATGCCGACCAAAATGCCTGGGTGCGCGACCCCTTCGGCAGCTCCAGCTTCGTTGAGGACCCTGACCCGGTGACGCTGCCGACGGCGGTCTCGGCCTGCACCACCGGCACGTCCTGCGACAACACCGCCACGGAGGTAGAGACCACCGTGACCTATGGCGCGGACAACGTCGCCAACAACCTGAACCCCACGGTCGTGGTGACCGGAGCCGGCAACGGCTCGGTCTCGGCCACAGTGACCCGCACCTATGACCACAACGGCGACGTCCTGACCGAGAGCGGCCCCCTGTCGGGCCAGCTGGTCGAGTACCGCCGCGACGCCTCGCGGCGGGTGACCGGCGTGGTCGGGCCCGACCCGGATGGCTCGGGCGCGCTGGAGCAGAGGGCTCAGCGCGTGACCTACAATGCCTCGGGTCTGCCTGTCCTGGTCGAGGCCGGCACAGTGACCGACTACGGCGATACCGCCTGGGCGTCCTTCACCCCGCTGCAGCGACAGGTCACGACTTACGATGTGCTGAACCGGCCCGTGCAGACCCGCGCCCAGGGGGCGGGTACCAGTCCGACCTACGCTCTGTCCCAAGTCACCTATGACACCTTAGGCCGGGTCCAGTGCCAGGCGGTGCGGATGAACCCCGCCACCTTCGCCAGTCCGCCCACCTCCGCCTGCACGCCGTCAGACGTCGGTCCGTTCGGTCCGGACCGCATTAGCCAGACCACCTATGACCTGGCGGGCCGCGTCACAGCGGTGCAGACCGGGGTTGGCACGAACGCGGCTCTGACCGAGGAAGCGGCCTACTCCGACAACGGCTGGCTAGTCAGCCTGGAGGACGGCGAAGGCAATGGTTCGGTCCTAGAGCGCGACGATCTCGGTCGGGTGGTCAAGCTGCGCTATCCCAATGCGACGGGCGGCGGCACCTCGACGACCGACTATGAAGAATACACCTACGACGCGTCCGGCAATGTTCTGACCTGGCGCGACCGGGGAGGTCAAACCTTCACCATCGGTTACGACGCCCTCGGCCGGGCGACCAGCCTTGCGGGACCGGGCATCGCCACCCGGACGATGACCTATGACAATCTGGGCCGGATGACGGGTCTGACCGCCACGGGCTACTCTATGGCCTGGACCTGGGATGCCCTGAACCGTCAGCTGACCGAGACCGGCGCCCTGGGCACGATAGCCTCACAGTATGACGCGGCCGGCAGGCGGACCCGCCTGACCTGGCCGGACGGCTATTATGCGACCTATGACTGGGACCTGTACGGCGGCTTGGCTGCGGTGCGTGAGAACGGGGCGACGTCGGGGCCGGGCGTGTTGGCGACCTATACCTATGACGATCTCGGCCGGCGCACCGGGGTATCGCGCGGCAACGGGGTGTCGTCGACCTATGGCTATGACGCGGTCTCGCGTCTGTCGTCGCTGGGCCATAACCCCGCCGGCACGGGCCAGGACGTGACCATCACGTTCACACACAATCCGGCGGGCCAGATCGTCGGGCGGACGGTCTCGAACGCCAATTATGTCTATGCCCCCACCATCGGCACGACGGCCTATACTAACGACGGCCTGAACCGGGTGACCCAAGCGGGCAGCACCTCGGTCACCTATGACACGCGCGGCAACATCACTGCCGTACCGGGCGGCAGCTATGGCTATGACACGCAGAACAATCTGACCTCGGCGGGCGGGGCGACCTTCACCTTCGATCCGCTGAACCGGCTTGAGCGCGCGGCCGGCACCGCCACGACCCGGTTCCTCTACGACGGCCTGCAGGTGGTGGGTGAATACCCCGCGACCGGCTCGACCCCGGCGGCGCGCTATGTGCCGGGCATAGGGCTGGACGATGTGGTGGTCTCCTATGCGGGGTCGGGCACCAGCGCGCGGAGCTGGCTGCTGGCCGATGAGCGCCAGTCGGTGATCGGCCTGGCCGATGGGTCTGGGGCTGCCAGCGTTCAGGCCTATGACGAATACGGCGTCCGCGCCGGCGCCTACACCAGCCGGTTCCAGTACACGGGCCAGATG
>NZ_JBALUS010000009.1:0-1689 GCF_036963785.1 Brevundimonas sp. | reverse complement strand
CTGGGCCGGTTCCTGCAGACCGACCCCATCGGCTATGCGGCGGGGGCGAACCTCTATGCGTATGTGGGCGGGGATCCGGTGAACTTCACAGATCCGCTGGGGCTGACGCAGGACCCTGGCCCAGGAATCTCTCGGCAGGAGTGCATAGACTGGCCTGGCATCCCCACCAATCAGGTCGATCCCGCAAATCCCCCCCGGCTGATCTGCGCGTCTATCCCTTACGTGAGCGGGCGGGCCCGGCTAGACTGGAATACTCCGCCCACTGGCGGTGGAAGCGGCGCGAGAGGCGACGGTGATTCATGCCCATCGGGTCCATTTATTGACCTTGGCCTCAGCGGCAGTGCCACACTCTTTGTATTGGCTGTGGGCGGCTCACCCCAATTTGGCCCCACAATTTCAATTCCGGCTTCAGCGTTACAAGACTTTGACTTTAGGGGATCATCTATAACTGGTAGCGCTAGCTTTACGCTGCTAGCCGGATTCGGAATCTTTGCGGGCGCTGGGCCGACGGGTTCGCTAGGTGTTTCCAGGGACACCCCTCCCCCCGGCTTCAGCACATCAGCGCCTTGGCTGATGCAACTGGGCGCAGCCTACAGAGGCGGGGTAGAGGCTAGTACACGGCTACTCACATATGACTACAACTACGCTCTCTCTGCTGGCAAGAGGACCGGACTCGGAGTATATGGCGCCTTGGGCCGACAGTTTAGCGCGCACTTGAGTACAGGACCGATTGGATGTTAAATTCTTTCTTCTCATATGATAAAAGCCTGCGAGCATTAAATAAATGGGCCTCCGGTTCCTTAATCGCTGGCATTTTATCGCTATTAATATTTATCACATCTGCTGTTATATATATAATCTGGAGGTCTGATATTGTACGTGACATTGCAATCTTTTCTGCTATTAGCGTTCTGGTATTTATTATGATGTTTGGTATCAGCGTTGTGGCTAGAATAGCGGTTAAACACCTTACTTGATTTACCTGAGACTGTAGGAACAGGCACTGTCAGCCCAAACTGATTGCCGGTGACGTCGGGGACACCTAGCGTCTCCGGCATGGCCAAATCGAAGAACCCTTCTGGTACTTTGACAGCTCGCCGGAGGTCATCCGCCTCGGGGTGATGATGTACGTCAAATACCCGCTGTCGCTTCGTAACGTCGAGGACCTGCTGGCCGAAAGCCAGGTATGTCCACGCCCCCACCGTCGGCGCGACGGCCTATGACAACGACGGCCTGAACCGGGTGACCCAAGCGGGCAGCACCTCGGTCACCTATGACACGCGCGGCAACATCACTGCCGGACCGGGCGGCAGCTATGGCTATGACACGCAGAACAATCTGACCTCGGCGGGCGGGGCGACCTTCACCTTCGATCCGCTGAACCGGCTGGAACGCGTGGCCGGCACCGCCACGACCCGGTTCCTCTACGACGGCCTGCAGGTGGTGGGCGAATACCCCGCGACCGGTTCGACCCCCTCGGCCCGCTATGTGCCGGGCGTGGGGCTGGACGATGTGCTCGTCTCCTATGCGGGCTCGGGCACCAGCACGCGGAGCTGGCTGCTGGCCGATGAGCGCCAGTCGGTGATCGGCCTGGCCGATGGGTCTGGGGCTGCCAGCGTTCAGGCCTATGACGAATACGGCGTCCGCGCCGGCGCCTACACCAGCCGGTTCCAGTACACGGGCCAGATG
>NZ_JBALUS010000008.1:0-102296 GCF_036963785.1 Brevundimonas sp. | reverse complement strand
CGCCTCAGCGTCAGTAATGAGCCAGTATGTCGCCTTCGCCACTGGTGTTCTTCCGAATATCTACGAATTTCACCTCTACACTCGGAGTTCCACATACCTCTCTCACACTCAAGACACCCAGTATCAAAGGCAGTTCCAGAGTTGAGCTCTGGGATTTCACCCCTGACTTAAATGTCCGCCTACGCGCCCTTTACGCCCAGTAATTCCGAGCAACGCTAGCCCCCTTCGTATTACCGCGGCTGCTGGCACGAAGTTAGCCGGGGCTTCTTCTCCGGGTACCGTCATTATCGTCCCCGGTGAAAGAATTTTACAATCCTAAGACCTTCATCATTCACGCGGCATGGCTGCGTCAGGCTTTCGCCCATTGCGCAAGATTCCCCACTGCTGCCTCCCGTAGGAGTTTGGGCCGTGTCTCAGTCCCAATGTGGCTGGTCATCCTCTCAGACCAGCTACTGATCGTAGCCTTGGTAGTCCATTACACTACCAACTAGCTAATCAGACGCGGGCCGCTCTAAAGGCGATAAATCTTTCCCCCGAAGGGCACATTCGGTATTAGACCCAGTTTCCCGGGCTTATTCCGAACCTAAAGGCACGTTCCCACGTGTTACTCACCCGTCCGCCACTAACTCCGAAGAGTCCGTTCGACTTGCATGTGTTAGGCCTGCCGCCAGCGTTCGCTCTGAGCCAGGATCAAACTCTCAGGTTGAGTTGACTTCTGACCTAAGCATTTCGGACCGAAATCCGATTTGGCTTTAGTTCTACGTATTCTTGACGAGATCCCACGTTCACCGATCCGAAGATCGGTTACATGGTATGTCTTTTCAAAAAGACCGCAGATGTCAGTGTCGACAATCGATTCCGAAGAACCGATCTTAGAACACCGCCGCCTGCGTTTCTCTTTCCAGATCAACGATTTCAAAGACCGTGAGCCACCGGAGTGGCCCGACCGTTTAGCGCCCGGCTGCGGCGGAGGCGGCGATGTAGTCGCCTCGGTGGTTGGTGTCAAGCGCCCCGAAGAGAACTTTTTCACCGGCCCGCCGTCAGAACCTCGAGAGGCCCGTGGGCGGCGGGAGCGGCGTCTCTAGAGAGGAGCCATTCCCGTGTCAACCGAACTTTCGGAGCTTTTTTCCGACCGTTTCAACCCTTTCGAGGTGATCCGGCCGCAAAGCGCCAGAGGGAGATGCAAACACCTCCCCGAGGCAGTCCGACGATTCGATCGAAGGCGCGGAACCTAACCGAAGACATTGAAGGAAGCAAGAACCAGAAGCTCTTTATTTCCACCTGGATCACTGTGCGCCGTGGCGCCCCGCGTTCCGTCGTCGGCCCGTTTCCGAGCGAGGCGGCGATATACGAGGCGCCCTTTCAGACCGCAACCCCGAAACCGCCTTTCATGACGATTTTCTGAAAGAGTCCGGATCGCCGAATTCCGGCATGTTTCGGGCCGACCCCGGCTCAGCCCGCCGCTATATAGGTTCTGAGGCTTTCGGCCTCGCGCGTGGCTTCCTCGATCTGGCATTTCACGACGTCGCCGATCGAGATGACGCCGATCAGCCGCTTGTCCCGCAGCACCGGCAAATGCCGGATCCGGCGGTCGGTCATGCGACTCATGAGCATGGCGACCGTGTCGGTCGGCTCGGCGAACACCACATCGGGCGTCATATAGACGGAGACAGCCTCGGACAGGGCTTCCGGGCCTGATGCGGACACGGCGCGCACGACATCCCGTTCAGACAGCACGCCCACGACCCGGTCGGAATCACAGACCATCACGGCCCCGATCCGGCGGGTCTGCATTTCACGACAGGCGTCGACCAGGGTCTTGTCCGGTGCGACCGAGAAGACAGCGTCGCCCTTGTCCTTGAGAATCTCGGTGACAAGCATACGGCGTTCCTCCCTCATGAGACTGAACGGCCGCGGACCGGGCCGCTCGTGCCCGCAGGATCGCTCAGTCCCCGCCCTTAAGCAAATCGCGCCGAATCACAGCTGCGTCAGCCGAACGCCGGTACCCATCGGCGCGACCACCGGAACAGGGGCCCGATCGCCAGATATCCCGCCACCATACCGACCGCGTGAGCTTCCCAGGCGATACGGGCGCCCTCTGCCCCGGGGGCATAGCCGATCAGCCCGATCACGGCATTGATGGCCAGCAGCACGCCCACCATGGTCAGGGCGCTGCGATCCTTCAGGGGTTTGGGCCCCGCCCAGGACGGACGCCCCATCAGGCGGATGGCCGCCCCCAGCAATCCCGACACCGCACCGGACGCCCCCACCATCGGGTCAGTGCTGGCCAGATGCAGCAGGCCATATCCCAGGGAGGCAATGATCCCGCACCCTATATAGAAGAGCGCGAACACGCCCGCCCCCCGCCATCCGGGCAGCATCCGCGCCACGGGCGGGGCAAAACACAGCGCGGTCACCGCATTCAGCGCCGCGTGGGTCCAGCTGCCGTGCAGCAGCATGGCCGTCACAATCCCCGGCCATCCGAGCGTCCGCCCGAGGTCGATGGGATAGAAGGCCCAGGTCATGCCCATGTCGGGCAGGCGGACCTGCAACCAGAACAGCAGCGGCATCGACACTGCGAGCACCAGGGCCGCAGGAGGCACCTTTACAATCGGTTCGCGGGCGGGCGGCGGCGGCGGATAGGCCGGGCCGGTGCCCCAGGGTTGGCTGTTCATGCCTCTGAGATGCGCGCGGCCGTTGCCGATCTCAAGCGCTTCTTAATAACCCTGCTCCATTTTGGCACGGAGCTTGCTGTATCAGGCCCGGACAAGACAGCGCGGGAGCGCCCTCATGCGACTGAAACTGGCGGCTGCGGCCGCGGCAACATTACTGGCCCTTCCGGCTGTGGCCCAGGCCCAATCCGCCGGCGGCTCCAGCACGGCACCGTTCCAGGCGGGCTATGGCGCGGCGCGCTATACGACAGCCCGGCCCCAGACCGGCTCGACCCGAGATCAGAACGGCAACCGCCTGATCGTCAACGGCCTGATCCAGACCGGCGCCTCGGCCTATTCACAGACCAGCGGCGGCGTCTCCAGCTGGGGGAACTGGGCAAACGGCAACGGCGGCAACACCATCGGCGGCGCCACGGCCATCGGCAACAATCTGAATGTGGTGGTCCAGGGCAACTGGAACACGGTCATCGTCAACTCGACCCAGACCAATACGGGTGACATCAACGCCGGAACGGCGCTGAACGGGACCATCGACCTGCCATGAGCCCCTCCCCGATTCTTCGCTGGCTCAAACCGGCCGGCGCGGCCTGCGCCGCAGCGGCCCTGCTGGGCGGCTGCATCGCTCCGGTAGCCAGCAATGCCGGTCTGTATGCCACGCCGATCGGCAATGCGCCGGTGACCGCCAATCCGACCCCCTATTCCACCGCCCTGTTCTGCCTCGCGGACTATGCGCGGACCTATGGCCTGCCCTCGCCCCGAATCGCCGTGGGCCAGATCGCCGACTATACGGGCACCATCTCGCCGGACGGCGGGCGTCAGATCACCGGCGGTGCCTCGCTGATGGCCACCTCGGCCCTGGCCAAGTCAGGGGCCGTGATGGTCGAGCGGTTCGACACCTCGGTGTCCGAGCTGGAACTGCGCTATGCCAACAACAAGCTGATCGGTGACGAGGGCACGGGCGACCCGGCTGACCCCGGCTATCGCCGCATCATCGCCGGTCAGGTGCCGGGCTCTGACTTCTATATCGTCGGCGGCATCACCGAGGTGAACTACAACATCCGCTCGGCCGGCTGGGACTTCGGCGGCGGCGAGGCCGACAGCGACACGCCCCTGTCAGGCGTCTTCCAGGGCCGTATGTATGTGATGAACGTCGCGCTGGACCTGCGCCTCGTGCAGACGACCTCGCTCGAGATCGTCGATGTGGTTTCGTATCAGAAGCAGATCATCGGTCGCGAAATCTCGGCGGGGGTGTTCGACTTCATGAACGGCAATGTCTTCGACATTTCCGCAGGCGAAGGCGGGTTCGAGCCGGTTCAGCTGGCCGTCCGCTCGCTGGTGGAGCGCGCCGTCATCGAGTTCATGGCCAATCTGTATGGCGCCCCCGGCCCGGAAATCTGCCTCGACACGCAGAACGAGCTGCTGCGCGACACCTATGGCCCCACCGGCAACTACTACCCCGCCTATCCCAATACGGAGACGAACAATGGCCAGACTCGTGCCGATCCGTCTCGCTGGCATGATCGCCGCGACGGTGACGTGCGCCGCAGTCGCTACTGAGGCTGCCGCGCAGGATCAGGACCCGTCGATTGTCCTGAACGAACAGATTCAGTTCGGTGATGTGTTCGCCGAACAGACGCTGGACGTGGTCGATTCGTCGGAACAGGTGACCGTCAGCAATTCCGCCACCGGCAACAGCCTGGCCGGCGGGGTCCAGGGCGGCGACATGAGCGTCACCTCGATCCAGTCCATGCAGGGCGATGTGCGCGCCGAGACCACCTTTGTGCTGGGCGGCGATACCGAGGGGGTGGTCAGCGGCGTCACCCAGGCCAACGGCAACTATCTGGGCCTCAGTGCCTATGACGCCAATCTGACGGTCGATTCGGCCCAGACGGTCAGCGACGTCGAGATCGTCGCCACCTCGACCATGGCCGAGGGCGATGAGCGCCTGCTGGGCGGGGCCTATGTGGATGCCTCGGCCATCGGCAACACCGCGGCCCTGGGCGGCGAGCGCAGCTATTTCGACGGCACGCTGGTGCAATGGTCGGATGCCAATGTCCGCGCCTCCAACTATGCCGGGACCCAGTACATCCCGGCCGAGGCCGAGTTCACCGCCCAGGCCGTGGCCAATGTGGTGTCCGTCACCGGCACTTCGGTTACCGGTCAGAACATGACCATCGACCAGCGCTCGACCGGCGGCATCATCGATTCCGGCGTCAGTGCCAATGCGGGCAATTCCTGGGATCTGGCCGGGCGCGCCAATGCCGGGGCCAACCGCGCGGTCCTGTCGAACCAGGGCGGGTCCGTGGTCGCCACCACCCGTCAGGACAACACCAGCCAGATCCAGTCGCAGGCGATTGTCACCTCCTATGACTATGGGGCGGCCAACTCCTATGCGCGCGGCGTCGCCAATGAGGTCTCGGTCGGCAACAACGACATCTATGTCGAGATCGACAATACCCAGATCAATACGGGCGGCGTGGCGGTCAACGCCCAGTTCGCGGGCACCCAGGGCTATGACGCCTATGTCGGCGCCGATGCGGCCGGCAATGTGGTCACCGGCTTCGCCTGCGCCGATTGCGCGGGCTATATCGATGCCACGAACAACCAGGCCAACAGCGGCAATGTCAGTGCTACGGCACAGACCACGATCAACGGCGCCAACCGCGCCGTGGTCACCGGCACCAATGCCGTCGGCAACGCCGCGACCTTCTATGTTTCGCGCAGCGGAAATTAACTCGCGTTAATATTCGCGCCCCAGTCGTTCAAACATTGCGTAACCTTCGTTAAGGTGCTCCCGACGGCCCGCCACCGGGCCTGTGAATTCGTCATGTGCCCGCTTTTCCTGTGGAATTTGTTTGGGGCGCGACCAAAGGAGCCACCCCATGCGATCTCCCCGCCGCCTTCTGCTTGTTGCCGCCTCCAGTCTGGCGGTCCTCGCCGGCGCAGGCCTGCCGTCCCTGGTCCAGGCCCAAGACGCCGCCGCCGTATCGGCCAACGCCATGCGACCGTCCGACCCCTGGGCACACGAGATCAGCGATATTCCGGTCGACAGCGCCGTCCGCTTCGGCCAGCTGCCCAACGGCCTGCGCTATGCCATCGTGCGTAACGCCACCCCGCCGGGTCAGGCCTCACTGCGCGTCCGTATCGACGCCGGCTCGCTGATGGAGAATGACGACCAGCTGGGTCTGGCCCACTTCATCGAGCACATGGCCTTCAACGGCTCGACCAACATCCCCGAAGGCGAGCTGACCCGGACGCTCGAGCGCCTCGGCCTGGCGTTCGGCGCCGACACCAATGCCTCCACCGGTTTTGACGAGACCGTCTACAAGCTGGACCTGCCGCGGACCGACGAGGAAACCGTCGACACCTCGCTGATGATCCTGCGTGACATGCTGGGCAATGCCACCCTGTCGGCCGACGCCATCGACCGCGAGCGCGGCATCGTCCTGTCGGAAGAGCGCACCCGCGCCGGGCCGGGCCTGCGCTCGGTCATCGCCCAGCTCGACTTCTTCCTCAAGGACCAGCTGGTCCCCGACCGTCTGCCGATCGGCTCGACCTCGGTGCTGGCCAATGCCCCGCGCGAGCGTTTCGTCGAATTCTACAGTGCCTATTACCGCCCGTCGCGGGCGACCGTCATCGCCGTCGGTGATTTCGACGTCGACGTCATGGAAGCCAAGATCATCGCCACCTTCGGCGACTGGCAGAACCCTGCGGCCGACGGCGCCGAGCCGGTTCTGGGAGAGGTCCAGCCGCGCGGCCTTGAGGCCGGCTCCTATATCGAGGCCGGCGTCCAGCCCTCGATCCAGATCACCTGGATCAATCCGCCCGACACCCGCCCCGACACCATGGCCATCCAGCGCGAGGGTCTGGTCGAAGGTCTGGGCCTGCGCGTGCTGAACCGCCGTCTGCAGCGCCTTGCCCGGGGTGAGAACCCGCCCTTCATCGGTGCGTCCGGCAGCCGTTCGGACCTGTTCGGCTCGGCCGAGGTGGCCACGGTCTCGGCCGTCTATCAGGACGGCAACTGGGACGGCGCCCTTGCCGCGATCGAGCAGGAGCAGCGTCGGATCGTCGAGTTCGGCATCACCCAGGAAGAGCTGGACCGCGAGATCACCGAGATCCGCACCGCGCTCGAGGAAAACGTTGCCGGGGCCGCGACGCGCCGCACGCCCAACCTGGCCAACAGCCTCGCCGCCTCGGTCAACAATGATGAGGTCTTCACCGCCCCCGAGACCGACCTGGCCATGTTCGAGGCCATCGTCGCCGATCTGACGCTGGATGAAGTCAATGACGTCCTGAACGGCACCTTCACCGGCCAGGGTCCGTTGATCTTCGTCACCGGCCCCGATGCCATCGAGGGCGGCGATGACGCCATCCTCGCGGCCTATGAAGCCTCGCAGCAGACCGAGGTCGCAGCCCTTGAGGCCGAGGCCCGCGTCGACTGGCCCTATACCCAGTTCGGCACCCCCGGCACGGTCGCCTCGACCGACATGATCGAGGACATCGGCACCACCTTCGTCACCTTCGACAACGGTGTGCGCCTGACCATCAAGCCGACCGACTTCACCGACGATCAGGTGCTGGTCTCGATCCGCACCGGCACGGGCTTCCTGTCCCTGCCGACCGATGAGCCGACGGCGGCGCTGGCTCTGGGTGCGGCCTTCAGTGAGGGCGGCCTGGGCCAACTGACGGCCGAGCAGCTGGAAACCGTGCTGTCGGGCCGGGTCTATTCGGCCTCCCTTTCGGCGGATGAAGAGTCCTATCGCCTGTCGGGCACGACCCGCCCCGAGGACCTGGACCTGCAAATGCAGGTGCTGACCGCCTATCTGACCGATGCCGGCTGGCGTCCCGAGCCGTTCGAGCGGGCGCGCGGCCAGTTCCGTCTGATCCTGCCGCAGCTGGATGCCACCACCGGCGGCGTGTTCGCGCGCGACGGATCGGGCCTGCTGCGCTCGGGCGATGCCCGCTGGACCATCCCGACGCTGGAACAGATCGCCGCCTGGTCGATCGATGACCTACGCAATCTGGTCAGCAGCGACCTGTCGCAAGGCCCGATCGAGGTCATCATCGTCGGCGACGTCGATGTCGATGCGGCCATCCAGTCGGTTGCCGCAACGGTCGGCGCCCTGCCGGCGCGCGGCCCCGCGGCCACGCCCTCGGCCGAGGCTCGCACCTCCACCTTCCCGGATGGCGTCACCGAGCCCGTCGAGCTGAAGCACGGCGGCCGCCCGGATCAGGCGCTGGGCTTTGTCGCCTGGCCGACCGGCGACAACTTCACCAATCCGCGGGAGGCCCGCATGGTCCGCCTGCTGGCCGATGTGCTGCGCCTGCGCCTGCTGGATGAACTGCGCGAAGGCCAGGCGGTCACCTATTCGCCGCAGGTGAGCACCAGCGCCTCGAGCACCTTCGAGGGCTATGGCTATATGTCGGCGGCCATCGACGCCCCGCCTGAAAAGCTGGCCGGCTTCTTCGCCGACGTCGATGCGATCGCCGCCGAGCTCGTGGCCAATCCGGTTACCCAGGACGAACTGGACCGCGCGCGCAACCCGCGGATCGAATCGATGCGCCGCAACCAGAACACCAACGGCTTCTGGATGTCGGAACTTCAGGACGCCCAGACCGATCCGGAGCGTCTGCCGGCCCTGCGCTCGGCGATCAGCGACTTCGAATCGGCCACGCCGGCGGACCTCCAGGCGGTGGCACGGAAGTATCTGGTGCCGTCGGAGGCCTATCGCATCCAGGTGACCCCGCGCGCCGAGGCCCCGGTCGACAGCGAATAAGAAAAAAGGCCCCGGAAGCGATTCCGGGGCCAGTTTCTCTCAGGAGAACCGACGGAGACGCCGATCGCCTCTAACTTGCAATTCCGCAGGTGAAGGGGGGCTGAACCCCGGCGTCACCCTGGCGATCAGTAGCCGCGCGACCCGACCCCGCCGTCCAGCATCAGGAACGAGCCCGACACGGCCAGACCTTCGCGCTCGACGATCTCCTCGCGATATTCGGTGTAGGTTTCCTCGCGATAGAGCGTCAGGATCTTCACCCCGGCGCCGTAGCGACGCAGCAGCGAACGCTCGTTGCAGTCGCGCTCGGGGCGCTGCGGACGGCACTCCATCCGGCTTTCGCGCCCGCCGTACCATAGGGCTTCACCCTTGCGGCAGACCATGGTCTCGCCGTGATCGGACCGGGTCTCGCCCTCGTATTCGGACATGGTGATCTGCAGCCAGCTGCCGGCGAGGCAGCGGTACAGTTCGCCCTCGTAGTCCTCGAAGATCTCGCGGTCGCCACGCACCTGTGAGGCCGGGTGCGGGACATTGCGGTCGTCGATACAGACCGCCTGGATCACCACCCGCTTCCGGAAGCGGCGCACCTCGGTATAGGGCACGCGAATCGTCTCGCGGATCAGGCCGCCCTCGACATTCAGGCCCTGGATGGTGGTCGGATAGCGCGGCGTCGAGCTGAAATAGGCCCCGCCTCCCCCGCCGACGACCACGGTCGAGCTGCCACGGGCATTGATGCGCGCCGAGGCCGAGGCGTTGGCGTTGGCATTGACATTGATGTTCACATTGACGTTGCCGCCTCCGCCACAGCACGGCGGCGCGGGCGGCTGCTCGCAGCACGGATTGGGCGGCGGCGGGGGTGGCGGCGGAGGCGGAGGCGGCTCGCAGCACGGCGGCGGCGGCGGCTGACAGCCTGAGTTGCACTGCGCCTGGGCCGTATCGGCAGCGGCCATGACGGCAAAAAAGCCCGCCATCGCCACCAGTCCCTGGATGATCCGCACCCGCATGCGCAGGTCTCCTTCAGTGATCAGTCGCCACGATTCCAGCAAGAACCGGGCCGTTCACCCTCAAGGATGGCGGCAAAACCCTTTCGTTTCCGTTGCATTTTGCCGTGGCCCCCGCCTTGCGACACCGTCGTCAGGAGCGTTCGGGATGTTTCATACTGAGACAACACGGCTGATCGAGACCTGGAGCCAGCTTCCGGGCGCCTCGCGTATTCCCGACCGGCAGGACCTCGACGCCCTGTCCCTGGGGCCGCTGGTGACCCGGCTGTTTCTGCTGGAGTATCGCCCCCGCGCCAGCCGCATCCGTCTCGCCGGAGACTGGATCGAGGCCCTGCACGGTCGGCCGCTCAGCGGCCACGCCTGGCGCGACCTGTGGGACCATGCCTCCTTGCCGCTGGTCGAATCGGCCCTCGCCCAATGCCTGCGCGAGATTCGGCCCGTCATTCTGACCGGGGACTGCCCACGCCTGCCCGGCGGCATCGAAATGCCTCTGGTCCCGCTGAGGGGGCCCAGCGGTCGCGCCGACCGCATCGTTGGCCTGTACCGCCCGCGGGGCTTCGGCCAGCCCGTCAGCCGTTCGCCCACGCGCCTGTCAGCTCACGCCAGTCTGGCCGTCGGAGAACCGCCCCGCGCCCGGCCCCAGCTGATCGCCCTGCAGGGCCGCCGGGTCGCCTAGGCGTCCGACAGATCGGTCGCGTAGCGCTTCCAATTGGCGACATAGTGGGCGGCCGAGGCCTTCAGCGCCTCGATCTGACCGGGCTCCAGCGTGCGGATCACCTTGCCCGGCTGGCCCATGACCAGCGAATTGTCCGGGATCTCCTTGCCCTCGGTGATCAGCGCATTGGCCCCGATCAGACAGTTCCGGCCGATCCTTGCGCGGCCCAGCACCACCGCGCCGATGCCGATCAGGCTGTTGTCGCCGATCTCGCAGCTGTGCAGCATCACCATATGACCGACCGTCACCCCGTCGCCGATGGTCAGCGGTTCGCCGGGGTCGGAATGCAGCACGCTGCCGTCCTGGATGTTGGTGTCTCGCCCGATCGTGATCGGGTCATTGTCGCCTCGCACCACCGCCCCGAACCAGACACTGGCCCCCGGCTTGAGAATCACGTCACCAATGACGGTGGCGTTCGGCGCGATCCAGTATTCCCCCTCCGGAGGAAGCTGAGGTTTCTTGTCGCCCAAGGTGTGAACACTCATCCGAACCCGTCCCTATATTCAGCAGATAGTGGCTTTAACACTCCTTAAACCACGTTAGCATCAGGATGTTGAGGCGATTCGAGATCAGATCGGTCTTGGCCTCGCCGTCGAGTGTTTCGCCCGGCGCAGTCGCTTTCGGAGGTGGCGCATGGTGTGCCGGGCTCGACGGGGTCACCCGTTGAACGACATCCCTCTCAAAGACAGGGCCGCGTCCCGCGGCTTCCGTCCCGACCCCGGTCGTTGCGTCGCCACCGGCGATGAATTCCTCCCCCAAGCCCTGTCAGGCGGTGCCGTTCCGGTATCGCCTTTTTTCATGCCCTGGAGTCGTCCATGACCAAGCGCTCAGCCCTCAAGCGTCAGACCCGCGAAGCCGCCCGCGAGTTCGGTGTCCTCGATACGCCGGAGTTCATTCAGGAGGCCAAGGTCCGACGTCTTCCGCCGCATGTGGGGCAGGGACGACCGAGACGCGGGGAGCAGGGCAATGGCTGGTCGCCCTATCCGTCCAATGACGACCGGGACCAGGCCTATCTGAAGACGCTCAAGCCCAAGTCGGACGGTCAGGCCGCCCTGATGGAGGCCATCGACGATCACAATATGGTCCTGGCCCTCGGCCCGGCCGGCACCGGCAAGACCTATCTGGCCGTGGCCAAGGCGGTCGAGGCGCTGGAGGCCGGCAAGGTCGGTCGTATCGTCCTCAGTCGCCCGGCGGTCGAGGCCGGCGAATCGATCGGCTTCCTGCCCGGCGACATGGAGGACAAGCTGGCCCCCTATCTGCGGCCGCTCTACGATGCCCTGTCCGACCGGCTCAGCATGAAGCGGGTCAAGGCGCTGATGGCCGAGGGCCTGATCGAGATCGCCCCCATCGGCTATATGCGCGGCCGCACGCTGAACAACGCCTTTGTGGTCGTCGACGAGGCCCAGAACTGCACCTACGTCCAGCTCAAGATGCTGCTGACCCGGCTGGGCTGGCATTCCACCATGGTCGTCACCGGCGATCCGCAACAATCCGACCTGCTGCCCGGCATCTCGGGCCTGTCCGACGTCGCCGAGCGCCTGCAGGCGGTACCCAATATCGCGGTCGTGAAACTGGCCGAGCGCGACATCGTCCGTCACCCGCTGGTCGCCTCGATGATCGGGGTGCTGTGATCGACACGGGGCCGGACTGATTTCCGACGATTCGGAACCCTCTCCGGCCCCGTCCCTTCCCTGCAGATGACCGATCTGCCGGATTTCCGATGACAGACATCGCCGCCGCATGGGCCGACGCCCTCGAGCGATTCGACTGGCTGCCGCTATGGGGCCAGACGCTGGTGCTGCTGGGCGGCGCCATCGGCATCGCCCTGCTGGTCCATGCGCTCGCCACGGCGCTGGTTCGCCGGGCGGTAAAGCAGAGCGACGTCTTCTGGCGCTCGCTGGTCAGTCGGACGCGCCGCCCGGCCCGGCTGGCGCTGGTGCTGCTGGCGATCAATGTGGTCTCGCCGCTCCTGCCGCTTCAGGAGGGCATGGCTGCCCTGCTGCGGCAGGGCCTGCACATCGGCATGGTCATCACGGCCGGCTGGGCCAGTCTGGCCGCCCTCGACATCGCCGCCGCGATCCACCTGCGCAAATACCGGATCGACGTCGCCGACAATCTGATTGCGCGCAAACACCTGACCCAGGTGCGGATCCTGCGCCGGGCAGCCGCGACCCTGATCATCGTCTTCACCCTCGCCTTCGCCCTGATGACCATCAGCGGCTTTCGCCAGTGGGGCGTCAGCCTGCTGGCCGCAGGCGGCGCCGCCGGGATCATCGTCGGTCTGGCCCTCCAGCCCCTGCTGACCAATCTGATCGCCGGCATCCAGATCGCCCTGACCCAGCCGATCCGCATCGACGACGCCATCATCGTCGAGACGGAGTTCGGCCATATCGAGGAGATCACCGCCACCTATGTCGTGGTGCGGCTCTGGGACCTGCGCCGCATGGTGCTGCCGCTGACCTGGTTCATTCAGAACCCTTTCCAGAACTGGACCCGCGACTCGGCGACCCTGATCGGCAGCGCCTTCTTCTATCTGGACTATGCCGCCCCCATCGAGGCCATGCGCACCAGGCTGGACGAGATCGTCCGGTCATCCCCCCTCTGGGACGGCGACACGATCGTGCTTCAGGTCACCGATCTGCGCGAACGGGTGATCGAGGTCCGCTGTCTGGCCAGCGCCCGCAACGGCGGCGATGCCTTCGAGCTGCGTTGCGCCATCCGCGAACAGATGATCGCCTGGCTGAAGGCCGAACACCCCGAGGCCCTGCCCCGGGATCGCATCACGGTCGCGGCGCCGTCGGCTCAGACGCCGTCACCGGACGCCCCCCGATCCGGTCGATCAGGGCAAAGACAAACGGGTTGAGCGTGATCGACAGCAGGGCCGCGGCCAGGATCAGGTCGTGGGTCTCACGGCTCATGGCGCCCAGATACATCGACAACGCCGCCAGGATGAAGCTGAACTCGCCGATCTGGGCGAGGCTGGCGGCGACCGTCAGACTGGTGGCCCGATCCAGCTTGAACGCCGTGGTGATCGCCAGCGCCGCCAGCGTCTTGCCGACGACGACAATCCCCAGCACCGCCAGGACCGCGAACGGCTTTTCGATCAGGATGGTCGGGTCGAACAGCATGCCGACCGAGACAAAGAACAGCACGGCAAAGGCGTCGCGCAGCGGCAGGGCCCGCTCGGCCGCATTATGGCCCAGCGGCGTCCCGTTCAGCACCAGTCCGGCGACAAAGGCCCCCAGCGCAAAACTGGCGCCGAAGACGGCATAGGCCAGCCAGGCGATCCCCAGCGCGATCGACAGCACCCCGAGCGTAAACAGCTCGCGCGACCGGGTATGGGCGATTCGTACCAGCAACCACGGCAGCACCCGACCACCGACCACCAGCATCAGGCCGACGAAGGCGATCACCTTGCCCAGCGTCCACACCAGATCGGCCCCCAGCGCCGCCGCATCCAGCACCTGACCGGCGGGCACCACCAGCAGCGGCACCATCACCAGCGCCAGCACGATCACCAGATCCTCGACGATCAGCCAGCCGACGGCGATGCGGCCCACATCCGACTTGACCTGTTTGCGCTCTTCCAGCGCCCGGAGCAGCACCACGGTCGAGGCCACCGACAGGGCAAAGCCCATCAGCACCGCTTCCAGATCGCCCATGCCCAGCGCGAACCGCCCCAGCAGCCAGCCCAGCCCCGAGGCCGAGGCGATCTGGAACAGCGCGCCCGGCACGGCGACCTTGCGCACCTTCATCAGGTCCCGGGGCGAGAAATGCAGCCCCACCCCGAACATCAGCAGGATGACGCCGATCTCGGCCAGCTGCGGCGCCAGCTCGGTATCGGCCACCCAGCCCGGCGTGAACGGCCCGACCGCGACGCCCGCCACCAGATAGCCGACCAGCGGCGACAGCTTCAGCCTGTGGGCGATCATGCCGAACACAAACGCCAGCACGAATCCCCCGACGAGGGTCAGAATCAGGCTGTCGGCGTGCGGCATCGGGCCTCCGTCGGTAGGTCAGGTCAGATTGTAGCGGTCCCGCACAGATGGGCAGGAAACGCGCGACGTGCAAGCCAGTGGTGCCGCCTTAGCGGTCCTTCTCGCGCTCGGTGCCGGAGCGGGCATCCAGCGCGGCTTGCGCGGCGGCAAGGCGGGCGATCGGCACGCGGTAGGGCGAGCAGCTGACGTAATCCAGCCCGGCGCCCTCGCAGAAGGCGATGGACGACGGGTCGCCACCGTGCTCGCCGCAGATGCCCAGCTTGACGTCCGCGCGCACGGCCCGGCCGCGCTCGGCCGCGATGCGGATCAGGTCGCCGACCCCTTCCTGATCCAGCCGGACGAAGGGATCGGTCTCGAAGATGCCCTTGTCCATATAGGCCTGCAGGAAGCGGCCCGAGTCGTCGCGCGAAATACCAAACGTGGTCTGCGTCAGATCGTTGGTCCCGAAGCTGAAGAACTGCGCATGTTCGGCCAGATCCCCGGCGCGCAGGGCGGCGCGGGGCAGCTCGATCATGGTGCCGACCAGATAGGCGATCGACTGGCCGGTCTCCTCAAACACCGCCTTTGCCGTCCGGTCGGTCAGCTCGCGCAGATATTTCATCTCCAGACCGAGGGCGACCAGCGGGTGCATGATCTCGGGCAGGGGCGCTTCGCCCGACGTGGCCTGCACCTCCAGCGCCGCCTCGAGGATGGCGCGCACCTGCATCTCGTAGATTTCGGGATAGGCGACGCCCAGCCGGCACCCGCGGTGGCCCAGCATGGGGTTGGTCTCGTGCAGCTCTTTCGCCCGCCGCTTCAGCTTGGCAGCGTCCAGCCCCTGGGTCTCGGCGAGGGCATCGATCTCGGCCTCGCTGTGCGGGATGAACTCGTGCAGCGGCGGGTCCAGCAGGCGGATGGTGACCGGCAGGCCCGCCATGATCTGGAACAGCTCGACGAAGTCCGACTTCTGGAACGGCGCGATCTTGGCGAGGGCCGCGCGACGGCCCGCCTCGTCATCGGCCAGGATCATCTCGCGCACGGCCGCGATCCGGGCATCGTCAAAGAACATATGCTCGGTCCGACACAGGCCGATGCCCTCGGCGCCAAAGCCGCGCGCGGTCTTGGCATCCAGCGGCGTCTCGGCATTGGCCCGCACCCGCAGGCGGCGCACCTTGTCGGCCCAGGCCATCAGCGTCTGGAAGTCGCCGGTCAGCTCGGGCTCGATCATCGGGACGGCGCCGTCCAGAACCTCGCCCTTGGAACCGTCGATGGTGATGATCTCGCCGGTCTTGAAGGTCCGGCCCCGGGCGGTGAAGGTCCCGGCCTTTTCATCGATATGGATTTCCCCGGCGCCCGAGACGCAAGGGCGCCCCATGCCGCGCGCCACCACCGCCGCGTGGCTGGTCATGCCGCCACGGGCCGTGACGATGCCGCGCGCCGCATGCATGCCGTGGATGTCCTCGGGCGAGGTCTCCTCGCGCACCAGAATGACGGCATCGCCCAGCTGGTTCATCCGCTCGGCCTCATCGGCGTCAAAGACGATCTTGCCGGTGGCCGCCCCGGGCGAGGCCGGCAGGCCCGCCGCCACCACATGGCGCTCGGCCTTGGGGTCCAGGGTCGGGTGCAGCAGTTGGTCCAGCGCCGAGGGCTCGACGCGGCTGACCGCCTCCTCCTCCGAGATCACGCCTTCAGAGGCCAGATCGACCGCGATCTTCAGCGCCGACTTGGCCGTGCGCTTGCCGTTGCGGGTCTGCAGCATCCACAACCGGCCCTGCTCGACCGTGAACTCGATGTCCTGCATGTCGCGGTAATGCGTCTCCAGACGCCCGACGACCTCGACAAACTGCCCGAACACTTCGGGCATGGCCTCTTCCATCGACGGCGCCGTCTCGCCCATCTCCTCGCGGCCGGCCCGGGTCAGCGACTGCGGCGTCCGGATGCCGGCGACGACGTCCTCGCCCTGGGCATTGATCAGGAACTCGCCGTACAGCTTCGCTTCGCCGGTCGAGGGGTTGCGCGTAAACGCCACCCCGGTCGCCGAGGTCTGGCCCATATTGCCGAACACCATCGACTGGATGTTGACCGCCGTGCCCCAGCTTTCGGGAATGTCGTGCATACGGCGATAGAATTTCGCCCGGTCGTTCATCCAGCTGTCGAACACGGCGCCGATCGCGCCCCACAACTGGGCGTGCGGGTCCTGCGGGAAGGGCTGGCCCAGCCGGTCCTCGACCACCGCCAGATAGTCGGCGATCACCGCCTGCCAGTGGTCGGCCTCAAGGTCCGTATCGATGGTGACGCCCAGACGGTCCTTGTGGTCGTCCAGCACCTCCTCGAAATCGTCGTGGCTCAGGCCGAGGACGACGTTGGAATACATGGTGATGAAGCGGCGATAGCTGTCCAGGGCGAACCGCCGGTCCCCCGACAGCGCCGCCAGCCCCTCGACCGTCTGGTCATTCAGGCCCAGGTTCAGCACCGTATCCATCATGCCGGGCATCGACGCCCGCGCGCCCGACCGCACCGACACCAGCAGCGGATTCTTCACATCGCCAAAGGTCTTGCCGGTGATCGCCTCGACCTTGGCCAGACCGGCCTTCACCTGATCGGCCAGGGCGTCGGGATAGGACTGCCCGTTCGAGAAATAGTGGACGCAGGCCTCGGTGGTGATGGTGAAGCCCGGCGGCACCGGCAGGCCCAGCGACGACATCTCGGCCAGATTGGCGCCCTTGCCGCCCAGCAGGTTCTTCATCGACGACTCACCGTCCGCCGATCCCCCGCCAAAGCCATACACCCACTGCGTCATCGTGCCTGTCCTCGCCTCACTGCTCCGGTTCTGACTAGCGCGCCGCACCCGCGAAGGCGAGGCCGCAGCCGTAACAATCCGTGAGTGCGTGTGACGTTGCGAATACCCTTCTCCCCTCGGGGGAGGAGGTGTCAGGCAAGGCCTGACGGATGAGGGGGCCGTTTCCCCATCTGCTCCGCCCGTCGCCGGATCGCTGCGATCAGCGTGTTCGGATTGCTCAGAAAGGCCTCATTGCCGACGCGGATTACATCAAAGCCCGCCGCCCGCAGCCGCTCGTCGCGCGCGGCGTCTTCGGCCTCCCGCAATGGGTGTATGCCGCCATCCAGTTCGATGACCAGCTTGAGCTCGGCGCAATAGAAATCGACCGTCAGTCCAGCGAGTGGCGCCTGTCGCCGGAACTTCAGCCCCTCCAGCTTGCGATCCCGCACCATCTGCCAGAAGCGCGTCTCGGCCAGCGACATGTCGGATCGCAGACGCCGCGCCCGGCGGGTTTTGTCCGGTGACTGATGCATCGCCCCTCCCCTTCTCCCCTCGGGGGAGAAGGTGTCGGCTGGAAGCCGACGGATGAGGGGGACGGTAGCGAAAAATCGACGACCGGACGAGTCGGGTCCGACCGCCCCCTCATCCGTCTCGCTCCGCGAGCCACCTTCTCCCCCGAGGGGAGAAGGATCTACCCCCCGACCTTTCCGAAGTCGGCCACGCGGCCCATGACGGTGCGGACTTGGCCCAGCAGCTTCAGGCGGTTGTCTCGCTCGGCGGGGACGTCGGCGTTGACCATCACGGCGGTGAAGAAGGCATCGACCGGCGCGCGCAGGGCGGCAAGCGCCGTCATGGCGGCGGCGAAGTCCTCGGTGGCGAGCGCGGCCTCGACCTCGGTCCCGGACTTCGCCACGGCGGCGATCAGGGCGGTTTCCTCAGGCGGCGCGCCGTCCAGCGCGACGGGGTCGCCCTCGGGCAGATCGCCCTTCTTGGCCTCGGCCCGCAGGATGTTCGACGCGCGCTTGTAGCCCGCCAGCAGGTTCTCGCCGTCCTCGGTCTCGAGGAAGGTCCCCAGCGCCTCCACCCGCCGCACGATGCGCACCAGATCGTCGTCGCCCAGCGCAAACACCGCATCCACCAGATCGTGCCGTTGGCCTTGGTCGCGGAGCAGGACCTTCAGCCGGTCGGCGAAGAAGGCGAGGAGGTCGGCGACGTTTCGAACATCATCCTCAACCGTGTGCCCTGAAGGATCGTTGCTTCGGATGTCAGCGGCCCTCAGCGAAGCAAGCTCGCTCGCGTCCGCCTGCGAAATCTGACCGTCCTCTTCATCCATCTCCAGGTCGACAAGCCGGGCGATACCGCGACCCCACACCTTGGTCGAAAGCAGCGCAAAGGCAGAGCCCAGGATATCTCGTAGCTGGAGACGTTTTTCATTCTCCAGCACCAGCCGGATCACACCCAGCGCGGCGCGGCGCAGCGCGAACGGGTCCTTCGAGCCCGTCGGCTTTTCGTCGATGGCGAAGAAGCCGACCAGGGTGTCGAGCTTGTCGGCCAGGGCGACGGCGACCGTCAGCGGCGCGGTGGGCACCGCATCGTTCGGCCCCTGCGGCTTGTAGTGGTCGCGGACGGCGTCGGCGATGGCATCGCCCCACCCGTCCGCTTCGCGGCCACCCTCCCCATCAGGGGGAGGGAGATTGGCGCCGTCTCCCTCCCCCGTGTGGGGAGGGTCCGCCCGGCGGGCGGGGGTGGGGGCAAGCCGCGCATAATATCCCCCCATGATCCCCTGCAGTTCGGGGAACTCCCCGACCATGCCAGAGGCCAGATCGCCCTTGGCGAGACGAGCGGCCTGTTCGGCCTGATCGGCTTCAGCGCCGACCAGCGGGGCGATCTCACGCGCCAGCGCGGCGATGCGGTCGACCCGCTCGGCCAGGGTGCCCAGCTTCGCGTGGAAGGTCACACCGTCCAGCTTCTTCGCCCAGACGTCGAAGCCGACCTTGCGGTCCTCGTCCCAGAAGAAGCGGGCGTCGTTCAGACGGGCGGACAGCACCCGGGCATTGCCGGCGGCCAGCGCCGTGCCGCCGTCGCTGGCCTCGACATTGGCCACCACGACGAAGTTCGGGGCGAGGCCGCCGGTCTTCGGGTCGCGCACGGCGAAATACTTCTGGTGCACCTTCATCGACAGGCGCACCACCTCGGGCGGCAGGTCGAGGAAGGCGGGGTCCATCTGACCCAGGATCGGCGTCGGCCATTCGGCCAGGCCGGACACCTCGTCCAGCAGGCCGTCGTCGTCGACCAGCTCCAGCCCGCGCGCCTGACACACGGCCCGCGCCGCCTCCAGAATCTTCAGCCGCCGGTCGGCGGCGTCCAGCAGCACATGCTCGCGCTCCAGCCGGGCGCGATAGTCGGCGAAATCCTTGACCGCGAACGGTCTGCCCGAGCCCATGAAGCGGTGGCCCTCGGTCGTATCGCCGCTCTCGATGCCGTCGATGGCGAACGGCACCACCGCCCCGTCGAACAGGCAGACGATCCGCTTCAGCGGCCGCACCCAGCGCAGGCTGCCGGTGCCCCAGCGCATCGACTTGGGCCAGGGGAAGTCGCGCACGATCCGCTCGACCAATTCGGGGATCAGGGTCGCGGTCGCCCGCCCCTTTTCCGAGATCACGGCAAACAGCACGCCGTCCCGCTCGACCAGCTGCTCGCGGGTCAGGCCGGTCTTGCGCAGAAAGCCCTCCAGCGCCTGTTCGGGCGCGCTGGTCTTCGGCCCCTTAATCTCTTCCTCGCGGTCGGGCGTCGCCGCCGGCAAGCCCTCGACCACCAGCGTCAGCCGCCGCGGCCCGGCAAAGGTCGTCAGCGCCTCCCACGTCAGGCCCGCAGCCTTCAGCCGGTCGGTCGCCATCCGCTCCAGATCACGCGCCGCCCCGGCCTGCATCCGGGCCGGGATCTCTTCGGAAAACAGTTCGATCAGAAGCTGGGGCATTACGCACGTCCCCTTTCCTGCTCGACCCATTCGGTGGCGCAGGCCTTACACAGATCCCGGATACGGCCGATGTAGCTCTGTCGTTCGGCGACCGCGATCGCCCCGCGCGCATCCATCAGGTTGAACAGGTGCGAGGCCTTCAGCACCTGATCATAGGCAGGCAGGACCAGGGCCTGACCCTGCGGGCCGGTCATCGCCAGGAAGCGTTCGACCTCGGCCACCATATCCTCGAACCGGCGCTTCAGCCCGTCGACGTCATAGCCGCGGAAATTCGCCTCGGACTGCTGCTTCTCGTTCTCGAGGAACACCTCGCCATAGGTCAGGCCGTCCTTGTTGAAGCGAAGGTCGTAAACATTATCAACGCCCTGGACGTACATGGCCAGACGCTCCAGCCCATAGGTCAGCTCGCCCGAGACGACATCGACCTCGATCCCGCCGACGCCCTGGAAATAGGTGAACTGCGTCACCTCCATGCCGTCGCACCAGACCTCCCAGCCCAGCCCCCAGGCCCCGACCGTCGGGTTCTCCCAGTCGTCCTCGACGAAGCGGATGTCGTGCAGTTTCGGATCGATGCCGATCGCCTCCAGCGACCCCAGATAGAGGGCCTGCAGGTCCTCCGGGTTCGGCTTCAGGATCACTTGATACTGATAATAGTGCTGTAATCTATTGGGATTTTCGCCATAGCGGCCATCGCCGGGGCGGCGGCTGGGCTGGACATAGGCGGCCTTCCACGGGCGCGGGCCGAGCGCGCGCAGCACGGTGGCCGGGTGCAGGGTGCCGGCCCCGACCTCGATGTCATAGGGCTGCAGGATCGCACACCCCTGATCGCCCCAGTATTTGTGGAGGGTCAGGATCAGGTCCTGAAACGAGAGAGGTTCGGTGGTCACGTCAGGCATTTCGTCCGGGGAAGAAGGCGGCGGACCCTAGACGCGCCGGGCCGTGGCGACAAGGCGACTGCACCGTTCCTTAAACGTCGCCGGGCAGGATGGCGCCATGAGACAGCTGGACCAATTCCGCAGGCGCGCCGCCCGCTATCTGGAGATCGAGCCGACGAACGTCGCGCCCGCGCGCGGCCTGTTCAGCCTCAGCTTCGACGACTTCCCGGAGAACGCCTGGAGCGTCGCCGGTCCGATCCTGGCCGACCACGGGGTTCTGGCTACCTATTACGTCTGCGGCGGGCTGGAGCGCGGCACCAATCTGGACCTGCCCCAGTTCACCACCGAACAGCTGCAGGCCCTGCATGCGGCGGGGCACGAGGTGGGCTGTCATACCTTTGGCCACGACAGCGTGCTCAGGCTGGACGGCCCGGCGCTGGCCGACAGTCTGGACCGCAACGCCCGCTGGGTGGCCGAACGGCTGGACGGCTATCGCATGCAGACCTTCGCCTACCCGTTCGGCGATGCTTCCCTTGGCGCCAAGCGCGCCCTGCGGCGCCGCTTCGATCTGGCGCGCGGCGTGCGCGAAGGTCTGAATGTCGGCCGCGAGGACCGCATGCTGATCAAGAGCTTCGGCATGGAGAGCCGCCGCCTGCCCGGCTATCACCTCGAGGCCATGATGGCCGAGGCGGCGGACAAGGCCGGCTGGCTGACCGCCTACGCCCATGATGTCTCGGACCACCCGACGCCCTATGGCTGCACGCCCGCCGACCTCGACCACGTGCTGACGCTGGCGAAACAGTCGGGCCTGACGATCCTGCCCGTCGGTCAGGCGTGGGGGGCGTCTGTGGGTGGGGCCCGCACGTTGAAGGCGGCGTAAGAAAGATCGTCTTTTCTGTTTCCTTCTCCCGATGGGAGAAGGTGGCGCGCGAGCGCCGGATGAGGGTCGGCGGTGTGTGTCGGCGACCGCCGTGGCAGGGCCGGTGCGACGGCTCACGCCGAAGGATGCGGAGAGCCCCTCACCCCCTGCCCCCTCTCAGGCTCCGCGCTGCCCTTCGGGTCCCACGGGAGAGGGGAAAGGTGAATCACGCCGCCTCGGCGACTCCCGCCGCCTTGCGCGCATCGGCCCAGCGGATCAGGGCGGCGCGCGGCCAGGCGACGATCCATGAGCGGGCCGTGTATTTGCCCTCCTCGATCAGGGCCTTGCGGGTCGGCGAGCTGGTGGCCGCGCGTTCGGTATGGATGTCGCCCGGGCCCTGGTGGATCATGAAGGCGCCGTGCTTCAGCGGATTGAGCCGCAGATAGGCCAGCCGCGGGCTGATCGTCTCCAGCGGCGGATCATAGAACCAGCTGGAGCCCAGCATCCCCGCCATATCCGGCCGGGTCTTGAGGATTTCGGCGGCCGTGGCCCAGGCCCGGTCCCAGCCGGCCTCGTTGAAATCGGACAGCTCGCGGCTTTCGGTATGGACCTCCAGCCACGGCTTCCACGACTGGGCGGCGGCATAGGCCGGGATCACTGACCAGCCCCAGCCCTCGCGCGCATGGCGCAGCACCTGTCCGGGACCCATGGGCGAGCTGAGGTCGAGCATCTGGGTGCGCGCCCCCGGCACGCTCAGCGCCAGCGACAGCCGCACATCCTTGGCCCAGAAGTCGCGGTCATAGGGGTCGGCGGCCGCGGTCAGGAAGTCCGCCATCCGACCGATCCACTCGGGATAGAGCTCCAGACTGGCCTGCGGCAGTCGCTCGGCCGCAATCCGCCCCGGCAGGTCCAGCGCATAGTGGGCGATCAGGGCGCGGCGGTGGTCATCCGTCAGTTTCGTCCCGAAGGCTGCACAGAGCGCCTCTTCCACCCGATGTCCCGGCTGGTCGAAATCCCAGTGCGGGGCCGATGCGGCGGCAGAAGCAGCCGCGTCATCGGCAAGGGCGGCCAGAAGGGCACGGTCCGCCTCCGGCACACGGGCACGGACGGCATCGAAGCGGGCGATCAGGTCGGGGCTGAGCGTTTTCATGGCCCCATCCTACGGGATCACCGGTTTGCGGGCCGTTAAGCGGCGCATAGACAAATGGCCCCGGCGCATGTCCGGGGCCATTCATCGATCCGACGGCGGGGCTTATTCCGGAGTCGTCGGCAGGGGGTCGTTCGGCCCCATCGCGTCCTCGGTCGGCTCTTCCGGCAAGGTCGGCGGCGTGGATTCGACGGCTACGGCCGCCTCCTCATCGCCCATGGCCGCCTGCGACGCCGCCGGGCTCAGCACGGTATCGATGGCGAAGACGGCGCCATTGGCGGTCTCGATGTCGGCCTCGACCACCGTCGCGGCATCGACGCGGATGGCGTCACCGGTGCCGTCGAACTGCACCTGGGCACCAGCCGCAGTCGGCACGCCACCGCGCAACCCCATGATCTGGTCAGAGGCCACATCGGCAGCGATCACATGGTACAGCAGCAGCGCGCGCAACTCGCCGAGATTGGCCGGATCCATCAGCCGGGTGCGCTCTTCCTCGGGCAGGGCCGCAAAGGCCTCATCGGTCGGGGCGAAGATCGACACGGCGGCCTGGTTCTCCAGCACGCTCGTCAGCTCCGCCTGCTCCAGTGCGGCCAGCAGGGTGGTGAAACGTCCATCGGCACGCAGTACTTCGGTCACCGAAGGGGCCTGAGAGGCCTCCTGCGGCGAGGCCGGCATGGTCTGCACGGGCGGGGTCGTGGGCGGGGTGGTTTCCTGGGCCAGGGCGGGCCCGGCGGCGATCAGGGCGACGGTGGCAACCGCCGACAACATGGCTGTCTTCAACATCGTAAACTCCATGGTTCGGTGACGCCGGGTCGGGGAAGGACCGGCGTGAGGTTCACAGGAGTGATCTCTCCAACATGACAATCCATTCATGTTCGGTGAAGTTTCAGCTTGACCGCAAATGCCCTGAAATGACCCCGGACGGGGCCAGGATGCGGCGAAAATCAGCCGAGGCGGGCTGGCCGCACCCACCAGTCGGGATGGGCACCCCCCAGCGCCTCGGCCGCTTGGGCCGCCGCGACCGCATCCTCGTAAAGGCCGAACACGGTGGCGCCCGAGCCGGACATCCGCACCAGCCACGCCTGCCCCTCGGCCCGCACCGCCTCCAGCGCCGTGCCGATGACCGGAGTATTCAACAGCGCCGGGGCTTCCAGATCATTCCTCTGGTCCGCCAGCCAGTCGATGACGGTCCCGACCTCCCAATCGGTCGGATCCGCCGGCCGCTCGGCCTGCCCCACGCCCAGCCGGTCATAGGCCCCATAGACCGCCCCCGTCGGCGACGGCACGCCCGGATTGACCAGCACGGCATGCAAGGTGGGTAGCCGTGGCTCGGGCGTCAGCACCTCGCCCCGCCCCTCGGCCCAGGCGGGCGTAGATGCCAGGCACATGGGACCGTCCGCTCCGAGCGCCCGGGCCACCTCGACCAGCACCGCATCGTCGAGGTCCGGCGCCAGATAGCGGGCGGCCAGCCTCAGCGCCGCCCCGGCATCCGCCGAGCCTCCGCCCAGGCCGGCGGCGACCGGCAACCGTTTGTCCAGCGTCAGCGACAGGGCGGAGGTCTCCAGACCGGTGGCCTCGTCCAGCGCCGCCAGCGCCCGCAGCACCAGATTGTCGGCTTGCGCAGCCGGCCCCCCTGTCAGCGCCTCGCCGAACGGCCCGACCACCGACAGGCCCGGTGGCCCGTCCGGGTCCAGCGCCAGCATGTCCCCGACGTCGGCGAACGCCACCAGACTGCACAGGGGGTGATAGCCGTCAGCCGCGACCGGCCCGACATGCAGGAAAAGATTGATCTTGGCCGGAGCCGCCTCGACCCATTGCATGGGGTGTCAGGACGCCCCGTTGGCCGAAACGGTCGGGGGCACGGGCAGGCCCGCGTCCAGCTTCTGCTCCACAGCGGTCCGAAGATCCGCGTCCGGCTCGAGCGTCAGCACGCGGTTCCACTGGAACACCGCCTCGCGCCGCCGCCCGACCTGCCAATAGGCGTCGCCCAGATGGTCATTGATCACGGCATTGGCCGGTTCGCCGTCGACCGCGCCCTCCAGAATGCCGACCGCCTGCTCATAGCGGCCCTGCTGGTAGCGGGCCCAGCCCAGCGAGTCCTGGATATTGGCATTGCCCGGATCGATCTCGGCCGCCCGGGCGATCAGCTCGGCGCCTTGGTCGATACGCCGCCCGCTGTCCACCCAGATATAGCCCAGATAGTTCAGAATGTTGGGATCATCGGGCCGCGCCTGCATGGCCGCCCAAAGCTCGGCTTCCGCCTCATCCAGTCGACCCAGGGCGTCATACAGCCCTGCCCTGAGGAAACGCACCGAGAAGTCCTGATCCGCCGTGTTCAGCAACGGCCCCTCGGCCAGCGCCAGCGCCTCCTCATAGCGTTCCAGATCGGCCAGCTGCCCGGCCAGCAGATAGGCGATCCGCGGATCCTTCGGAGCGGCGGCGAAGGCCCGGTTCAGCTCGGCGAGGGCGTCGTCCGGTCGGTCCTCCTGCTGATAGCTCAGCGCCGACTGGATCCGGGCCTCGACATAATAGCGACCGGCGTCCGGCCCAATGCGCGCAAACGTATTGCGGGCCGCCACCTCAAGATCGGCCTCGGCCAGGCTGACGCCGACGTTGAGCAGGGTTTCCGGGTCGGGCACCAGCGCATAGGCCAGCCGCAGATAGACGGCGGAAAACTCGTGCCCGCCCTCGATACTGGCCTGCAGGGCGGCATTCTCCAGTGCCAGGGCCGCGCCTTCGCGGAGCGTCAGCAGGGCCGGTGGCCGTCCCCGTCCCGCGGCGCGCGCCCGCGCGGCCTGAAGCGACGGATCGTCTCCGCCCTCTGCCCGGGTCGCGTCATAAAGAGCCACTGCATCGGCCCGGCGGCCCCGCCGCTCCAAAAACTCGCCATAGGCCAGGGTGAACAGCTGGCGCCCGCCCCGGCTGGCGATCAGCCGCTGATACTCGGCCTCCGCCTCGACGTGATCCCCGCGGAGTTCAAGCAGGTGCGCCCGGTGCGATCGCTGGAACAGGCTGTTGATGTCATTGGCCCGGGTCTGAACCGGTGCCAGGGCCCGCTCCCAATCGCCGGCAGACGCCGCGATAAAGGGGGTGACATAGGTCCCCGGTCGCGCATGCGGACGTCCGATCGGCTGGGTGGCGACCACCGCATAGGCGGCCGCCGCGTCCCCGCGCAGCAGATGCTGCACCGCCTCGACCAGTCGCCCGGCCTCGGACAGCACCGGCGGCACCGTCTCCCCCTCGGGGGACAGTCGCCCCGCATAGGCCAGATCGCCGCCGATCAGCGACGAGGTAAAGGCCTGCAGCTGAAGGGTCTCGACGTCCGGCGCCAGAACCTGGGCCCGGCGCAGATAGTCGGCTCCGATGCCCGCCTCGCCCTCGGTCGCCGCCAGCCGTCCGACCAGGAACAGGCCATAGACCGACCGCCCCTCATCATCGACCGGCACCGGCGCCCAGACCTCGGGCATGGGCGTGGGCGGTGGGACCTCGGCCTCGCCTGTCGGCAGAGGCGGGACCTCTTGCGCCAGGGCGGGCGCGGACATCACCCCCAGCCCGAGAGCAAGGACAGAACAGGCGGCGAGGGAGGAGAGACGCTTCATGCGATCAAGCCTTCACGGTTTGCGGACCGTCCGCAAGAGCCCCCGCCCCACACGCGAACCTACATATTGGGATAGTTCGGCCCCCCGCCCCCCTGCGGCGTCGTCCAGACGATGTTCTGCGACGGGTCCTTGATGTCGCAGGTTTTGCAGTGGACGCAGTTCTGGGCGTTGATCTGGAAGCGCGGATTGGATTTTCCGTCCTCGTCGTACAGCACCTCATAGACCCCGGCCGGGCAATACAGCCGCGCCGGTTCGCCGTACTTCGGCAGGTTGACCTGGATCGGCACCGAGGGGTCCAGCAACTTCAGGTGCGCCGGCTGGTCCTCGTCGTGGTTGGTGTTCGACACGAACACCGAGCTCAGTTTGTCAAAACTCAGCTTCCCGTCCGGCTTGGGATACGTGATCGGCTTGTGCATGGATGCCGGCTCGGTCGAGGCCGCATCCGTCTTGCCGTGGCCGAGCGTCCCGAACGGCGACCAGCCGCGGAACAGGCTGGTGATCTGCATGTCGATCCCGCCCAGCAGGGTGCCGAAGAAGGCGCCGTATTTGGACAGCAGCGGCTTGACGTTCCGCACCAGCTTCAGCTCGCGGGCGATGTCGGACGCCTCATAGGCCGTCTGGTATTCGACCAGCTCGTCGCCTGAACGTCCGGCCTTCAGCGCGTCGAAAGCCGCGTCGGCGGCGAGGATGCCCGAGCGCACGGCATTGTGGCTGCCCTTGATGCGCGGCACGTTCACAAAGCCCGCCGAACAGCCGATCAGCACACCCCCGGGGAAGGCCAGCTTCGGCACCGACTGATAGCCGCCCTCCGTGATGGCGCGCGCGCCATAGGAAATGCGCTCGCCGCCCTCCAGATGCTCGGCGATGGCCGGGTGATGCTTGAAGCGCTGGAACTCGTCGAACGGCGACAGGAACGGGTTCTTGTAGTTCAGGTGCACCACGAACCCGACCGACACATAGCGGTCGCCGAAGTGGTACAGGAACGAGCCGCCGCCGGTCTTGTCGTCCAGCGGCCAGCCCAGGGTGTGCTGCACCAGGCCCGGCTGATGCCTGTCAGCCGGCACCTGCCACAGCTCCTTGATGCCGATGCCGTATTTCTGCGGCTCGGCCGTGTCGCACAGGTTGTGGCGGGCCATGATGGTCTTGGCCAGCGAGCCGCGCACGCCTTCACCGATGAAGACATATTTGCCGCGCACCTCGATGCCGGGCTCGAAGTCGTCAGTCGGCTTGCCTTCGCGGTCCAGACCGAACACGCCGGCGATCACGCCCGCGACGCGGCCTGACGGCTCGTCCCACACCACATGGCTGGCGGCCATGCCGGGATAGACCTCGACGCCCAGCGCCTCGGCCTGTTCGGCCATCCAGCGGGTCAGATTGGCCAGCGAACCGACATAACAGCCGTGGTTCTTCATATAGGCTGGCTGCGGCAGCAGGGTGATGTCCAGCTGCCCCTGCGGGCCCAGCACCAGGAATTTGTCCTTCGTGACGGCGGTCTCGAGCGGGGCGCCCTTCTCCTTCCAGTCGGGGAAAAGCTCGCTCAGACCCGTCGGGTCGATCACGGCGCCCGACAGGATGTGCGCCCCGACTTCCGAGCCCTTTTCCAGCACGGCGACCGAGACCTCATGGCCTTCGGCGGCGGCCTTCTGCTTCAGGCGGATGGCGGCGGCCAGACCGGCCGGGCCGGCGCCGACGATGACGACATCATATTCCATGGCCTCGCGCTCGGCCCCGGTCAGGGCCTCCACCGCAGGCAGGCGGTCGATAACGGCTTCCTGCCAGGCGTTCTTGGCTCCGCCTTCGGTGGCATCCTTGGCCATGTGGTTGGCTCCCCTTGCAAACTTTGTCCGAACCCGGTTCGGTCCGCTGTTGATCCCTTATCAGAAGGTGACGTGGGGGTGGTCAAGGCTTACACCCCCATCATCAACCCTGTGACCCGGCCTGCATGAACGCTTCACCCGCCGCTTCGGATGCCCTGACCGCGCTTCTGGCCTTCTGGCACGATGCGGGCGTCGAGGACTGTTTCGGCGATGCGCCGGTCGACCGTACCCGCGAGGCGCCACCACCGCCGCCCGCAAAGACGGCCCGCACGCCTGCCCCCGACCAGCCCGGCACGGTCACGCCGCTCCGGGCTCCTGTGGCTTCGGCCAAGGTCCCGACCGACACGGTCGCCGAAGCGGTGGCCCTCGCGCGAACCGCAGCGAAGGCGGCGGATTCGCTCGAATCCCTGGCCGAGGCGATTCGCGGCTTCGAGGCCTGCCCCCTCAGCGGTATGGGTGCGCGCCAGGCGGTGGTCTGGCGCGGCGAGGCCACCGCCCCCGTGATGATCGTCGGCGAAGGC
The DNA here is from genome assembly GCF_036963785.1 of Brevundimonas sp. Taxonomy (GTDB): domain Bacteria; phylum Pseudomonadota; class Alphaproteobacteria; order Caulobacterales; family Caulobacteraceae; genus Brevundimonas. The sequence goes on along the minus strand of NZ_JBALUS010000008.1, from coordinate 73,583 downwards.
CCCGGCGCCGAGGAAGATGCCCAGGGCCTGCCCTTCGTCGGCAAGGCCGGGCGCCTGCTGGACCGCATGCTCAAGGCTGCGCAGCTTGAGGGAAAGGTGATCATCACCAACACCGTCTTCTGGCGTCCGCCCGGCAACCGCACCCCCTCGCCCGAGGAACAGGCGATTTGCGCCCCCTTCGTCGCGCGCGCCTTCGAACTGGTGAAGCCGAAACTGGTGCTGACCGTCGGCGCCGCCGCCGCCCGCGCCATCCTGCACAGCAACGAGGGCATCACCCGCCTGCGCGGCAACTGGGGCGACTGGCATCTGGCCGAGGGCGGCACCTCTGCCCCCGTCATGCCGACGCTCCATCCAGCCTTCCTGCTGCGCCAGCCCCAGGCCAAGGCCATGGTCTGGTCCGATCTGCTGGCGCTCGCAGCCCGTCTCGACACCCCGTCTCAGGCGCCTGACTCAAAATCGCCCCATTGAGGCGACAGCTATCGACCCCCGTCCAAGGGGGCAATGCAGGCTGGCATCGCCCTTGCCCCTTTTTCGAAATCCGGCAGTCACCTGACCGGATACGGGACACGGGGAGTAAGAACGATCCAAAGGGGCGGCATGATCACGGGCACAGTCACACGGCCATGGCACACGGTTCTGGCAGGGTTGCTGCTGGCGCTGGCGGTGGCCCTGCCGGGCCTGGCCATGGCCCAGCCGCGCGTGCTCAGCAACTCGGACCGGCTCAGCTACACCACCGCCTATGATGCCCTGCGACGCGGCGACCTCGAGACCGCCCGCGCCTCGGCCCGTCAGGCCGACGACCGCGTCCTTCTGGGCCAGGTCGAATTCGAACGCCTGTTCCACCCCGACTATGTGTCCAGCTTCGAGGAACTCAGCGCCTGGCTTGAGGACTATGCCGACCTGCCCGAGGCCCCGCGCGTCTATGCCCTCGCGCTCCGGCGCCGCCCGGATGGCGCCCCGGAACCGCGCCGCCCCCGGCGGGTCGATGGCCGCACCTGGGAAAGCCTGACCGAGGCCGAGGGCGCCAAGGCCGCCCGCATCGCCCTCAATGCCGACAACCTCGCCGACGCCCGCGCCACCGGTATGGCCATCGGCGACTGGTGGGTGGTGGGCCTGGCCGCCTGGCGGATGGGCGACTTCCCCGCCTCCTTCACCGCCTTCGAGCGCGTGGCCTGGGACCCGACCGAGGACGCCTGGGTCCGCGCCGGCGCCGCCTTCTGGGCCGCGCGCGCCGCCGCCCAGTCCGGCCAGCTGGAGCAGATCGAACCCCTGCTGCGCCTGTCGGCCTCCTGGCCCGCGACCTTCTACGGCCAGATCGCCCTCTATCAGCTCGACATCGAACCCACCCTCATCAACTGGGGCCCCCAGGCCTATTCGGCGACCCAGGACGAGGGCCTGCGCGCCATCGCCTTCACCCCCGACATCCGCATCGACGACGAGAGCCTGATCGCCTTCATCGAGCGCGATCCGCAGGCCCGACGCGTGGTCGCCTGGATCGAGGTCGGCCGGCTGGACGACGCCCGCGAGCAGTTCCGCCTCGGGCTCCGTTCGGCCACGACCGAGGAGGACCGCAAGCTGTGGTCGGCGCTCGGCCGGGCCTTCTCGCGCCAGCTGACGCCCCGCGCCCGCGATGCCGAGGTTATCGACGCCGCCCGCTATCCGATGCCGCTGCTCGAGCCCGAGGGTGGCTTCGTCATCGAGCGGTCGCTGGTCTACGCCATCGCGCGCAAGGAGACCGACTTCAATCCGCGTGTCCGCTCGGGCGCCGGCGCCTATGGCCTGATGCAGGTGATGCCGACCACCGCCGCAGAACTCAGCGGTGACCGCAGTTTCGTCTCGGATCCCGAACGCCTCTATCAACCGGGCGTGAACATGCGGCTGGGCCAGGCCTATGTGATCAAGATGCTGGGCCTGTCCGCGTTCAACGGCGACGTCCTGCGCACCGTGGCCTCTTACAACGCCGGACCCGGCCCGATGCTGGGCGCGCTGCGCAAGCTGGGGCCCGATCCCGATCCCCTGCTGCTGATCGAGACCATCGATGTGCCCCAGGCCCGCGACTATGTCGAAAAGGTCATGGCTGCCTATTGGATCTACCAGCGCCTGCAGGGCCGGCCGTTGAACACGCTCAAGGCCCTGGCCACGGGCCAGTCCGGCATTTCCATCTATCTGGATTTCGTGCCGCCGCCGCCGCCCGCCCCTGAGGGTCAGGCTCCGGAGGCCGCACCGTCAGATCAGGCTACTGAGCAGTAGGGCGCACAGGCTGCAGGCCACCACAATACTCACCACCACGCTGACCCAGCCGGGCTGGGCGGCGTTGACGGGTCCGGGGGCGACAGGCGAGGGCATCGGGAACTCGGGGGTTCGAGGGCGCGTTCTTCGTCGAACGTGCCTGACCCTGCCACTGTTCCCCTAAAAAGCGGTGTTGGGTGACGGTTAACCGCCCCCTATCAGGCCCGTTCCTTCAGACCGGCCTCGCTCCACTCCAGAAAATCGGCCTGGGACAGCAGGGTCCGGCAATATTCGGCCGCCGTCCCGTCATCGCCATGGGCATCCAGGTCGATGCGGAAATGGCGGAACCGCGCCGCCACCGGCGTGAAGAACGCGTCGGCGATCGACCAGTCCCCGAACAGATATGGCCCGCCCTCGCCGAAGCGCCCCTTGGCGTCCTTCCACATCGCGACCATGCGGCGGATGTCGGCGGACAGGGCCTCGGACGGCACATGCGCCTCACCCGGCTCACCCACCATCGGATGGTCCGGCCCCATGCCCAGATCATTGCGCAGGGTGCCGAACGCCGAATGCATCTCGCACACCACCGACCGCGCCACCCACCGCGCGGGCGGGTCGACCGGCCACAGCCGCGCATGGGGATAGTGTTCCTCGGCCCACAGGGCGATGGCCAGACTGTCCCAGATGGTCACCCCCTCCACCTCCAGCGCCGGCACCTTGCCGGCCGGTGCATGACGGGCGATCTGGTCGGCCGTATCGGGCCGGTTCAGGGCGACCATCACCTCGTCAAACTCGGCCCCGCACCGCTTCAGGATCAGCCACGGCCTCAGCGACCATGTGGAATAGGCCTTGTCTCCGAGGATCAGCTTCATCGTGGGGCTCCCTTGCTGTCAGCGACTGCATGGACCCGGCCCGGATTCGCCGCAACCTTGACTCACCCGCCGTGCCGACCCAAACGCCAGCCCATGATCACGCGCTATTCCCGCCCCGCCGCCACAGACATCTGGTCGCAAGAGACCAAATACCGGATCTGGTTCGAGATCGAGGCCCATGCCGCCACGAAGATGGCCGAGCTGGGCACCATCCCGGCCAGCGCCGCCGAGGCCATCTGGGCCAAGGGCAAGGACGTGACCTTCGATGCCGACCGCATCGACGAGATCGAGCGCACGACGAAGCATGACGTCATCGCCTTCCTGACCCATGTGGCCGAGATCGTCGGTGAGGAAGCCCGCTTCCTGCACCAGGGCATGACCTCGTCCGACGTGCTGGACACCTGTTTCTCGGTCCAGCTGGCGCGGGCCTCGGACCTGCTGATCGAGGGCGTCGACCGGGTCCTCGCCGCGCTGGAAACCCGGGCGAAGGAGCACAAATTCACGCCCTGCGTCGGCCGCAGCCACGGCATCCATGCCGAGCCGGTGACCTTCGGCCTCAAGCTGGCCGGCTATCATGCCGAGTTCCAGCGCGCCCGCCGCCGTCTGGTCACGGCGCGCGAAGAGATCGCCACCTGCGCCATTTCGGGCGCGGTCGGCACCTTTGCCAACGTCGATCCGGCGGTCGAAGCCTATGTCGCCGACAAGATGGGCCTGTCCGTCGAGCCGGTCTCGACCCAGGTGATCCCGCGCGACCGTCACGCGGCCTTCTTCGCCGCGCTGGGCGTGGTGGCCTCCTCCGTCGAGCGTCTGGCCGTCGAGATCCGCCACCTGCAGCGCACCGAGGTGCTCGAGGCCGAGGAATTCTTCGACAAGGGGCAGAAGGGCTCGTCGGCCATGCCGCACAAGCGCAATCCGATCCTGACCGAGAACTTGACCGGCCTGGCCCGTCTGGTCCGCTCGGCCGTCACCCCCGCCATGGAAAACGTCGCCCTCTGGCACGAGCGCGACATCAGCCATTCCTCGGTCGAGCGCGGCATCGGCCCGGACGCCACCATCCACCTCGACTTTGCCCTGCACCGGCTGGCCGGCGTGGTCGAGCGACTGAACGTCTATCCGGCCAATATGGAAAAGAACCTCAACCTGCTGGGCGGCCTCGTCCATTCGCAGCGGGTCATGCTGGCCCTCACCCAGGCCGGCGTGTCGCGCGAGGACGCCTATGCCGCGGTTCAGGAGAACGCCATGAAGGTCTGGCGCGGCGAGGGCCGCTTCCTCGACTTCCTGAAGGCCGACGACCGGGTCATCCTGTCGCAGGCAGAGCTCGAGGCCCTGTTCGACATCGGCTACCACACCAAGCACGTGGACACTGTTTTCGCACGTGTTTTCGGGAACAGCTAAGGCCGGTCGCGGACATGTGATCCGGTCACCCCATTTCTGACCGACGCATCCTTTTCGGGTCTCAACAGTATCTCCCTGACTGCCGCCCTGTGCGGTTCGTCTCAGGAGAAGCAAAAATGAAATTTACCCGCATCCGCGTCATGACTGCCGTATCGGCCGTCGCCATCCTCGGCCTGGCCGCCTGCAACAGCGAGCCGGAAGCCCCCGCCACCGACGCCATGGAACCGGCCGCGACCGACACCATGGCCCCTGCTGCTGACGGCACCGTTGTCGCCGTCGCCCAGGGAACCCCGACTTCTCGACCCTGGTCAGCGCCGTCCAGTCGGCCGAGCTGGTGGATACCCTGAACGGTGCAGGCCCCTTCACCGTCTTCGCCCCGACCAACGCCGCCTTCGAGAAAATCCCGGCCGAGACGCGTAACGGCCTGATGCAGCCCGACCAGCGTGACGCCCTTACCGGCATCCTGACCTATCACGTGGTTCCGGGCCGGGTGGATGCTGCGGCCCTGACCCAGCAGATCGACGCGGGCGGCGGTTCGGCTACCCTGACGACCGTGCAGGGCGGCACCCTGACCGCCACCGTCGTTGACGGCACCGTCACCCTGACGGACGAAGCCGGCAACACCTCGAAAGTGGTGATGGCCGACGTCGCCGCCTCGAACGGCATCATCCACGCCATCGACACCGTGGTCATGCCGAACTGATCGAGCGACCTTCGTTCCCGCGCGGCCTCATCCTTCGTCGCGCGGGACCGAACCGGGTGATCCATGAAGTCACCCAAAACGAAATGGCCGCGTCCTCACGGGCGCGGCCATTGTCGTATCTGAATCTGGAATGCGACGACGATCAGACGTCGTTTCGGACCTGGTCGCGGGCGATGGAGGACAGTTCGTCCATCTTGCTGCGGATCTCGCCTTCCGAGGCGGTCAGGCCAGCGCCCTTGAAGTCACCGGCGATCTTGCGGAACACGTCCTCCTCGCCCGGCTGTTCGAAGTCGGCGCGGACCACGGCGGCGGCATACTGTTCGGCGCTTTCGGCGGACAGGCCCATCTTTTCAGCGGCCCAGAGACCCAGCAGCTTGTTGCGCCGGGCCATGACCTTGAACTCCTGCTCCTGATCGAGGGCGTATTTGGACTCGAACCCTTTTTCCCGATCGTCGAAGGTGGTCATGGGCGTCAAATGCTCCTGTCGCGGGCCCCGTGTTGGCGCGCAGGGCGGTCTATACCCCGCCCGTGACCGAACGCAACAAAAGTCGTTGTCGCAGGAGGCAGGATTGGCACCCGCCCAAGGTTTGTCACCCGGCCCGGCTTCCGCTAAGGAGGGCCACCATCCCTTCCCCCTCAACGGCCTGGCCTTGCCCTCAGTCTTTCGCCCCGGATATTCCCGGCCCGAACGGCGATTCCAGCCCGCGAGTTCCTTCGTCCCGCCGGTGATCCGGCCTTCGGAATGCACATGAACGCCAAGCGCAAGAAGCTCTATGAAGGCAAGGCCAAGATCCTCTACGAGGGGCCCGAGCCCGGCACCCTGATCCAGTATTTCAAGGACGACGCCACCGCCTTCAACGGCGAGAAAAAGGCCCAGCTTGAGGGCAAGGGCGTCCTCAACAACCGCATCAGCGAATTCGTCATGTCGCGCCTGAACGGCATCGGCGTGACCAACCACTTCATCAAGCGGCTGAACCTGCGCGAGCAGCTGATCCGCGAGGTCGAGATCATCCCGCTCGAGGTCGTGTGCCGCAACGTCGTGGCCGGCTCGATGAGCCAGCGCCTCGGCATCGAGGAGGGCACCCCCCTGCCCCGCTCGATCATCGAATTCTACTACAAGAAGGATGAGCTCAACGACCCCATGGTCACCGAAGAGCACATCACCGCCTTCAACTGGGCCACCACCCAGGAGCTGGACGACATCCTGGCCATGACCGTGCGGGTCAACGACTATCTGTCGGGCATGTTCGGCGCGGTCGGCATCACCTTGATCGACTTCAAGATCGAGTTCGGCCGTGTCTGGGAAAACGACTTCAGCCGCGTCATCCTCGCGGACGAGATCAGCCCCGACAGCTGCCGCCTGTGGGATTCCACCACCGGCGAAAAGCTGGACAAGGACCGCTTCCGCCGCGACCTGGGAAATGTCATCGAAAGCTATACCGAGGTGGCCCGCCGCCTCGGCATCATGAAGGATATGCCGACCGTGATTCAGGGGGGACTGCACTGATGGCCAAGGTCAAGGTTCACATCTTCCTCAAACCCGGCGTGCTGGACGTGCAGGGCAAGGCCGTCGAGGGCGCCCTCAATGGTCTGGGCTGGACCGGCGTCAGCGAGGCCCGCGTCGGCAAGCTGATCCAGTTCGACTACGCCGGTGACGACGTCGAGGCCGAGGTCAAGAAGATGTGCGACACCCTGCTCGCCAACACGGTCATCGAGAGCTACCGTATCGAGGTCGATTAGGGAGGTCGGGTCATGCACATCGAAGACGAGGCGACGTCGCCGACCCTTGCGCCGGTCGATCCTGCGCACAGTCCCGATCTGCTGCTGTATGACCTGTCCAAATATCTGCTGACCTTGTGTCTGCTGGTCCTCGGGGGCGTGCTGACCGTTACCGGGACGGCTGACGAGGCCCCTCCGCCGGCCACCCTGCTGGTGATCATCGCATCGCTGGCCATCAGCGGCTTTCTGTCGATCAGCTGCATCAGCACGATCGTGAAGGCGCGCTACGCCCTCCAGCCCGCGCCGCGCTACGTCCGGGCCGTCAACGGGCTCGCCCTCGCGTTTCTGGGGGCGGGCGTCGGTGCCTTTCTCGTCATCTGGGTCAATCGGCTGATCTGAGCCGTCGCGAACCCCGGGTCGAGAACATCCGCGCGCGCCACGCATTCCTCAGGGACAGACGCAAGAGGAACAGGAGCAACGCCATGACCTTCACCCTTACCTCCACGGACATCACCGACGGCGGAATCCTGCCCGACGCCCAGGTCCAGGCGAAGGGCAACACCTCGCCGCATCTGAAGTGGTCCGGCGCGCCGGAGGGCACAAAGTCCTACGCCATCACCGTCTTCGATCCCGATGCCCCGACCGGCTCGGGCTTCTGGCACTGGACGGTCGCCAACATCCCCGCCGATGTGACCGAGATCGCCGCCGGCGGTCCCCTGCCCTCCGGGGCGGTCGAGGGCCGCACCGATTTCGGTGAGCCGGGCTATGGTGGCGCTGCCCCGCCCCCCGGCCACGGCCCGCACCGCTATATCTTCACCGTCTTCGCCGTCGACACGGACCGTCTGGAGGTCACGCCCGAGGACTCCGGCGCCAAATACGGCTTCAACCTGCATTTCCACACGCTCGCCAAGGCGTCGATCACGGCGACCTACGAGAACGTTGGCTGAGGTTCATGCCCGCGCCCGCGCCGGCAGGAAGCGGCTGTTGCGCAGCAGGATGGCGCTGACGATCGACACCAGCAGTCCGACCGGAAATATCTCCGCAAAAGTCATCGGCAGGCGATAGAGGGGGGACTGGTAGGCCACGGCCATCTCGCGATAGCTGGCCTCCAGCTGGCGATAGGCCTCCCCTGACAGCCCCTCGGCGCGGCGCGCTTCCAGGGTGGCGGTGATGTACTGGTCCATGAAGGCATAGTCGGTCGCCGCCAGATAGATCTCCCAGACCAGCACATAGGCCAGCGAGGCCAGCAGGGCGATCGCCAGACCCACGCCCAGCGCCGGCAGGAAGCGGATCACTCCGCCGCGCTCATGGTCGCGGTAGCGCTTCACCCCCATGAACACCGCCGACATGCCCAGCAGCATGATCAGATAGCCCAGCCAGACATTGCCATGCGGCTGGTCGCCCGCAAGCGCGACCGTGCCGATGATCCCGGCGATGATGATCAGGCCGGCAACCAGCCCGTAGATGAAGATGATGCGCGCCATGACGGCCTCCCCGCTGATGTCAGCCCAACCCTGCGCCGGGATCGGGCCGGCGCCTATCACCCGAACGGGTGAATTCGACCGTTTCACCCGCTCAGGGGATCAGGCTGAGGTCGCGCGCCCGCCCCACCGCCTCGGTCCGCGTGCCCGCCTCCAGCTTGGCGAACAGATGGGCCAGATGAGTCTTCACCGTATTGGGCGACAGGCCGAGCGCGCGGGCGATGTCCTTGTTCGCACGTCCGGACGCCAGCTCCGCCAGCACCCGCATCTCCTGCCCGGTCAGACCCAGTGATCGAACGGCCGCCTCGTTGCGGATGAAATCGGGCCCGTGCCGACGCGTCGCAGTCTTCCACCCCAGCCAGATCCCGCCGACGGCGAACAGCGCCGCAACGATGGCGACGTAGACATCGGGCGCGATCACGCGCGTGGCCTTCTGCACCTCCAGCCAGGTGAGGACAAAGGCGCCGCCGGCCAGAACCAGCGCTGCAGTGGCGATCGTACGGATCATGGCGCCATGATGCGCGCGCCGCCCCGGCGGTCAATCCATCGGCCCTGCCACACACCCAATGTCAGATACCGTACACTGGAATTTCGATGGGCGGCTGCTACGCTTCCTTCATCAGGAAAAGGGGACCGACATGGAGCGATCGCGCCACAAGGGCACAACTGTATTCATCGTGGGGACCCTGCTGGCCCTCGGTGCCTGCGGGCGCGAGCCCCCTGAACCGGTCGATCCCAACACGAAGGCGGCGGTCAACTTTGCCAGCCAGTTCGCCCTGCTGTGCCCGAACGAGGGGTTCACCTGGGAGGCGTTCGACACGGCCGCGAAGGCGCTCGGCGCCACCCCGGACGACGGCGAACCCCGCCGCCCGCATGGCGTCCGCGACGCAGAGGTCGTCCGCGAGCAGTGGGTGGCCCTCGACCATCTGGGCCGCCGCACGACCGCCTGGATCGGCGAGCTGGGACCCGGCACGCGCTACGTCTATGGCGTCGCCGGGGTCGATCACACATCCGGACTGGTCTGCGCGGTGCACGATCCCGGCGTGACGCGTCAGGAAGCCCTCGCCATGACCCGCGGCTGGGAAGGTGGCACGACCACCGGGGCCGAGAAAACCGGCCCGAACCCCGAGGATTTCATCGTGCGCGCCAGGACCTGGGTGAACACGACACGGGGCAGCCCCTTCTACCAGGACGTCGAGATGTACACCTATGCGGAACAGGACGATGACGGCGCCATTCTGATCCGGCATCGCTACAACTACGGCGATGCGTCGCCAGCGTCCTGACAAACCCCGCGAACCCTGCTAGAGGCCCGCGCCATGAGCGCAGCCGTCATCGTCTTCCCCGGGTCCAACTGTGATCGTGACTGCAAGGTCGCCGTCGAGCGATCGACCGGCGCGCACGTCGACATGGTCTGGCATCAGGACACCACCCTGCCCGAAGGCCTCGACCTGATCGTCCTGCCCGGCGGATTCTCCTACGGCGACTATCTGCGCTGCGGGGCCATGGCGGCCCAGTCCCCGATCATGCAGGCGGTGAAGAAGGCCGCCGACGACGGCGTGGCCGTGGTCGGCATCTGCAACGGCTTCCAGATTCTGTGCGAGGCCGGCATGCTGCCCGGCGCCCTGTTGAAGAACGCCGGGCTGAAATACGTCTGCAAGCCGATCTCGCTCGAGATCGCCAACCCCAAAACCCGCTTCACGGCCGGCTATCAGGACCAGTCCGAGGTCATCATGACCCAGGGCAATGGCGACGGAAACTTCTTCGCCGACGCCGAGACCCTGGCGCGCATCGAGGGCGAGGGCCAGGTCGTCTTCCGCTATGTCGACAACCCGAACGGCTCTGTGAATTCGATCGCGGGCATCCAGAACGCCCGCGGCAATGTGCTGGGCATGATGCCCCACCCCGACCGCGCCTTCGAGGCCGAACTGGGCTCCGCCGACGGCGCCACCCTGTTCCGCAGCGTTCTGGACGCGGCCTGAGGGCTCGTCTCCCCCCGACGGATCATCGCCTCCCGGGCGTCATCCGCATCGGGCGCTCAGACCGACCCCCAGCTGGAAGCGCAAATCCTGCGGCAAGGCCGGTGCGCGACACGCCACCCAATAGACCATGTCCCCCGAAATGAGCGCGACCTGGCGCTGGCCTGCACCGATCAGATCCACGGCAGGCCTGCGTGTCTGGCAGTCATTCACCCGGCTGCTGTTCCCCGGCGTCGGATGGAGAACGCAGTAGGCGATGCGGACCCCATAACCGCAGCTGTTCGTGAAGTAGGGTGCCGCCCCTCCCTGCGGATAGACAGGCTGGACGCACTGGTTGTGGCTACTGGTGTCGATTTCAGACGCACCCGAGGCCTGACCAAACCCCGGCGGATTCGACGATCCGACACGGTTGGCTGTCCCGCCGTACGGGGAAGGGCCGGTTCCAGCGTCCACGCTGGCCGTTGTCTCGCGCCGGCGGGGCGTGCAGTCATCGCCCCAGCCCGCCTCACACCCCATCGTGTAGCGATGCGTCCGGCGGGCCACGCCAGAAGGCCGTCGACCTCCCGCCGCCCAATAGTCCTCGTACTCAACGGGCCCGTTGAAATAGCCGTCGACCATCTCTCCGGTGGAGCGGCTGGCGCCATAGGAACCGTCGCTTTCGGTCGCTGATCGCTGTTCCAGGGTGCCCCGGCCCTGCGCCCGCCCTCCCTGGCAGGCTCCGCTCCAGATCGCCACGGGCGGTGCAGCCGAGTTGCGGAACTCGGAAACCCCACACCCCGAAGTCGTGGTGATGTCGTTCCAGCGACCGGTCTGGGCCATGGCAGGATCGACGCAGACCAAGACCCCTGTCGCGACGGCTGCTGCGAGAATTATTCTGGGCATTTCATGCTCCGCTCATGGATTCGCTGAGTTGCGAAATCACCCAACCGGAAAGGCGTCGGTTCTCTGTCCGCCTCCCCGGACCCACCATTCGGAAAAGCCGAGGCACGCATTGCGCTCGCCCTCCTCGATGCAGGTGATTCGAACGACCGTCGCTTCCGACGGCGCCGGGTCTATTCCATTGCCGCTGATGCCATCGGGGTCGTTCGTCTGCTCACCCAGCGCGATGCGGCGTGCGGAGATGGAAAAGGTCGCGTCGCAGATGTTCTGGAAGTGCAGGACATGCACGACCCGGTGCCGGCGCTCATTGCTTTCGTTGCGCGCCTCGACCCTGGTCAGGGTCACACACGGCCGTCCCGTGTGCGGGTGCAGGAAGGCCACCGGCATGCCAGACTCCGGCGGATTCGCGGATTCAATTCCATCGGGACCGGGCTCGGAATCATTGGTGAGCCGGTTCGGCACGGGGCCGTTGTCGGACGCTATCTCTTCTGCATCCGCCGCGGCCATGACCACGCCGGGAGTGCAGGCCTGCATCGTGACCGGACATCCCATATTGTATTGCGACTGACGTTCGCCCGCTGGCCAGGACTCGCCTCCCAAGGACTCAAAACGGCTGATCGACACGGGTCCGTGCCAATATCCCCCCTGCATGGTTCCACGCTCTCGTTCCAGAATGAAGAACCCGTCAGCATCCGGCGCAGTTCGGCTTTCCAGAACGCCAGCGCCGGAAATCGGTGCGCCCGGAGCACAGGAACCACTCCATGCGAACGTCTGCCCCGGCACCAGGTAGTCGCGGTAGAACAGGCAGTCATTGGCGGTTCTGATCTCGAACCATTGGGTCTCTTGGGCCAGCACCGGCGTGGCCAGCGTGAGCATCGCGCCAAAGCTCGTCATGAGGAGTGTCGACGGTCTCATGAGCTTTTCCCCATCGTGTTGACTGTCGCTACAGCAGCACCGGGAGCCCGGCTGCGCATCATCCAAATGCATGACGGGAGTGGCCGCCCTGCCCAACCAGCGGTATATGAGACTTGAAGGAGGCCTGCGCGCGTGTCCGATCCAGTACGTCCGACGGTGGTGGCCGGGGCGCTCCTTCTGGAGGCCGCACTCGGAGACTGCGACTGGGATCGGGCCTTGCAGGCGGTCGCTGATGCCTGCGGGGGCCGCTCCGGACAACTCATCGCCCTGAATGCGGACGGCGAGATCGCCGTCCACCGGCTGACCAATGCGCCGGAAACCTTCATCGGGGACATCGAGGCCTTCGGGCTGGCCAATCCCGTGGTCAATCCCCGCGTCCGGATCGGGCGGCGCGCGGCGACAGGCGCCCTGATTGCCGATCAGGACTATGTCGATGCCGAAACCCGCGCCCGGCATCCGATCTACGCCGAAATGTTCGAGCCGAACGACTTTCCGTTCAACTGTCAGACCGTTCTGGGCCGCCGCGACGGGAGGCTGGTCCGCGCCTCGGTCACCCGCAGCCGCAAGCAGGGCCCGTTCGACGCCGCGGCCTTCCGGGCGATGGCCGAGCTTGTTCCGTCCCTTCAGACGGCGGTCCGGCTGGCGGCCGTCCTCGCCGAGGCACGGATGGCGGCAACCCTGCAGGCGTTCGAAACCGTGAAGGCCGCAGCCTTTCTTCTGGATGGCGAGGGACGGATTGTCGGCCTGTCTGCGGCCGGGCAGGCCCTGATCGCGGACGGGTCCCTGCTGACCGCCCGGTACGGACGCCTCAAGGCCGCCTGCAAGATCGACCAGCCCGTGCTCGATCATCGCCTGGCCACGGCGCTTTCCGCCGCGAAGCAGGGCTTGCCTTCACCGGCACCTCCAATCTGCCTGCGCGCGATCGACGGTCGGGCCGCGCGCGAGTTCGATGTCCAGTCGCTCCCTCTGGAACGGAGCGCACTCGGTCAGGGGCCTGCGGTTCTCGTCATCGCCCTGCCCACCCGGGCCGCGGCGGATCCCCTGCAGATGATGCAGACGCGGTATGGGCTGACCGGCGCCGAAAGCGCCATCGCCGCCGGCCTGGTCAATGGACTTTCCCTCACTGGCATCGCCGCCGACCGGGGCGTCAGCCGCGCGACGGTCCGGTCCCAGATGCAGGCGATCTACGCCAAGACCGGCACCCATCGACAGGGCGAGTTGGTCGCCCTTTTGCTCGCACCCGACGCCGCCCCGGGCCCGGGACGGACCCCTCGTCATTGAACCTTTGCCATTCCGGTGCGTAATGCCGTCATGCAAACGCCCGACGCCCTCTCGACCGCACTCATCCGCCGCCTGATCCTGCTTTCGGCGGTGATCTTCGCCATCGCCATCGGCTATTCCCAGACGGCCATCGGCTGGGGCCAGAGCCCGGCCGAGTTCTCGGCCGACAGCGACGAGACGCTGAAGGTCGCCAGCTACGCCTTCGCCATCTGGGGTCTCATCTATCTGGGCCTGTTCGCCCATGCGGTGTTCCAGCTGCTGCCGCAGGGGCGCGACCGCCCGTTGACCGAGGCGCTGGGCTGGCCCGCGGTCGGCGCGCTGCTGGGCATCGGCTGGTGGGTCGTGGCCGCCGCCCTGGATGCCGAGATCACCACCATTATCCTGATCTTCGGCTCCCTGCTGGTGATCCTGATCCCCCTGCTGCTCAAGGCGCGCCAGATCCGCGCGCTCGGGCGCAAGGATGCCGAACTGTGGCTGACCGCCTGGCCGCTGATGCTGCTGGCCGGCTGGCTGACGATTGCCGCCCCGGTCAATCTGCTGACCGTGGTCACAGGCAACGACGCCCTGCCCGACATCCTGCCGCCGACCTCCTGGGCCATTCTGGCGGTCGGACTGGTGGCTCTGGCGGGGCTGGTCGTCACCGCCCGCCTGCGCCAGATCGCCTACGCCCTGCCCATCGCCTGGGGCCTGCTGGCCGTGTTCGTGGCCGAGCAACCGCGCAATGCCCTGCTGGCCTATGTGGCCCTGACCGCAGCCGTCGCCGTGCTGGTGGGGGCCATCATCCTCAGCTTCCGCCTCCAGCCCGTCAGAAATACGCAGCCGACCGATCCGCAAGGCTGACTCCGGCAGCGAACCTCGCTAGAAGCGCCAGCCATGAGCGCACCGAAATCCATGGCCGAACTGGCCGCCGAATACGGCCTGTCCCCCGCCGAGTATCAGGTCGTCCTCGACCGTCTGGGACGAGAGCCCAATGACGTCGAACTGGGCGTCTTCTCGGTCATGTGGTCCGAGCACTGCTCGTACAAGTCGTCGAAGATCCACCTCGGCAAATTCCCGACCAAGGGCCCGCGGGTCATCTGCGGCCCGGGCGAGAACGCGGGCGTCATCGACATCGACGACGGCGACGCCTGCATCTTCAAGATGGAGAGCCATAACCACCCCAGCTTCATCGAGCCCTATCAGGGCGCGGCGACGGGCGTGGGCGGCATCATGCGCGACGTCTTCACCATGGGCGCCCGGCCCGTGGCCCTGCTGAACGCCCTGCGCTTCGGCGACCCGGAGCATGAAAAGACCCGCCGTCTGGTGTCGGGCGTCGTCTCGGGTATCGGCGGCTATGGCAACTGCGTCGGCGTGCCGACCGTGGCCGGCGAGACCAATTTCCACCGGGGCTACAACGGCAACATCCTGGTCAACGCCATGTGCGTGGGCCTGGCGAAGGCCGACAGCATCTTCTACTCCGCCGCCCCCGGACCCGGCCTGTCGGTCGTCTATTTCGGCTCAAAGACCGGTCGCGACGGCATCCATGGCGCCACCATGTCCTCGGCCGAGTTCGACGACGAGTCGGAATCGAAGCGCCCCACCGTCCAGGTCGGCGACCCCTTTGCCGAAAAACTGCTGATCGAGGCGACGCTCGAGCTGATGGCCTCGGGCGCGGTCGCCGCCATCCAGGACATGGGCGCGGCCGGCCTGACCTCCTCCTCGGTCGAGATGGCCGGCAAGGGGGGCGTCGGCATCGAGCTGGACATGGACGCCGTGCCCCAGCGCGAAACGGGCATGACCGCCTATGAGATGATGCTGTCCGAAAGCCAGGAACGCATGCTGGCCGTGCTCAAGCCGGGCCGCGAGGAAGACGGCTATCGCATCTTCAAGAAGTGGGGCCTGGATGCCGCCGTCATCGGCCGCACGACCGACACCGGCCGTCTGGTTCTGAACCATCACGGCAAGGTCGTCTGCGATGTGCCGCTGGCGCCCCTGTTCGACGACGCCCCCCTCTATGACCGGCCCTGGGTCCAGCCCGAACTGCACCCCCGGATCGATCCCAAGGATGTGCCCGCGCCCGACAGCTGGCCCGACGCCGTGCTGAATGTGGTCTGCTGCCCCGACATGGCGTCCAAGCGCTGGCTGTGGGAGCAGTACGACCGCCACGTCATGGCCGACACCCTGCACGACTCGGCCACCGGCGCCGACGCCGGCGTGGTCCGCGTGCACGGCACGGACAAGGGGCTGGCGGTGACCAGCGACTGCACCCCCCGCTATGTCCAGAACGACCCCTATGAGGGCGGCAAGCAGTGCGTGGCCGAGGCCTGGCGCAACCTGACCGCCGTGGGCTCGCGCCCCATCGCCATCACCGACAACCTCAATTTCGGCAATCCGCAGCGGCCCGAGATCATGGGCCAGATCGTGCGCGCCATCGACGGCATGGCCGAGGCCTGCCGCGTGCTCGACTTCCCGGTCGTGAGCGGCAATGTCAGCCTCTATAACGAGACCAATGGCGTCGCCATTCCGCCGACCCCGACCGTCGGCGCGGTCGGCCTGCTGCCCAACTACGACGTCACCGTCGGCTTTGGCGGCATGACCGAGGGCGAGACCCTGGTCCTGATCGGCGAGACCCGTGGCGAGCTGGGCGCCTCCCTCTATCTCCGCGAAGTGCTGGGCCGCGAGGACGGCGCCCCGCCGCCCGTCGATCTGGCACTGGAGAAGAAGACCGGCGACTTCGTGCGCGAGCGGATCGAGGCCGGGGCCCTGACCTGCGTCCACGACCTCAGCGATGGTGGCCTGATCGGCGCGGCCGCCGACATCGCCCTGGCCTCCGACTGCGGCATCGAGCTGGATGCCACCTCGCCCGAACACGCCCATGTCCTGCTGTTTGCCGAGGATCAGGCCCGCTATCTGGTCGCCGTCGCCGATCCCTCGACCCTGATCGCCGACGCCCAGGCCGCCGGCCTGCACGCCTCGGTCGTCGGCCGCGCCAAAGGCCGCGACTTCATGTCCGGCGACCTGTTCCGCATTCCGCTCGACCACCTGCGTGAAATGCACGAAGGCTGGATGCCCAACTGGATCCAAGGATAGTCCGATGCGGATACTGGCCCTGGCAATGCTGCTGGCGGCCTGCAGCTCCGCTCCCATGAATGCGCTTGATAGCCATGGCCGATGCACGCTCGTGGTTCGCTTCGCCAGCAAATGCTGTGGCATCGACCAGCAGACCCGCAGTCGCGTTGCCGATTTTCTGGGGTCCGATCCGCGGGTAGTTTCGGTCACCGAGCACGCCTGGGGCCGCGAGGGCGAAGTTGACGTCTGTGTGCAGATGCGTCCCGAGCTCGACTATCCGGAGTTCTCCGCCTTCTACGCGGCACTGGGCGATCTACTGCCCGAACACGCGGAGGGCACCACTGGTCCGGTTTCATTGGTCATATTCGGAGAGGATAGCGAATGAGCGTGTCCCCCTGTCGCCGCCGCCCCGTGATGTCCCGGATGGTCGCCGTTTCGGTCCTTGCCCTTGCCCTCGCCGCCTGCGACGGCGGCGGCGACCCGGTCCAGCAGGCCCTGCGCGACGCCTCAGCCGAACGACACGCGGCGGCCCTCAAGACCACCGAGGAGCAGCAGCGCCAGGCCCCGGCCCCGGCCCCCGTCGCGCCCTCTGCCGAACCGGCCCTCGCCTCGGCCCTGATCGCCGACCACGAAGCGGCCATTGCCACCGCCCGCCAGGTGTTGGACCAGTCGCAGGACCCGGACCTCCGCCGCATCGCTCAAGCCACCCTCGACACCCACACCACCAAGCTCGCCGAGCTCCGCGAATGGCAGGCGGGGCAGTAACGCGCTCGACCCGTCTCCTCCCCATTTTATGGGGAGGGGGACCGCGGAGCGGTGGAGGGGTTCTTCACTGCGCACTCGCCCTCAAGAGCCCCTCCGTCACGTCGGCTTTGCCGCCGCGCCACCTCCCCATCTTCGATAGGGAGGAGACAGCAATTGCGACACCCACACCCCATTTCCCCAGCCCCTTCAACGCCCCCTGCGTGTTCCGCACCGTTTTGCCCGCCCCGGTCCCCGCCGCGTCCATACTGTCCGGTTGCCGAAGCCACGCCGCAGGAGATTGAGACCATTCAGACTATTCAGACGGTGTGTATTCCTCCCCCTCGGGGGAGGACTCATTCCAGACCATTCAGACGGTTCAGACGGTCTTTTCCCCATATCCGACCGTCTGAATTCCCGCCTTGCCCCTCCCCTTGCCCCGCATCAGCCGTCACAATCGGGCTCTAGCCTGACCGCCCTGCCCTTCCGGAGCCCTTCTCATGCGCCTGCCCTCGCTGTCCCGTCGTCAGATGATGCTGTCCCTCGGCATGGGAGGCGTGGCGCTGTCGGGGGCGCGGGCGGTCGTCGCCGACCCCGTCTTCATCGACTATCCGTTCCAGCTGGGCGTGGCCTCGGGCGATCCGCTGCCCGACGGCTTCGTCATCTGGACGCGGCTGGCGCCCGATCCGCTCGAGATCGGACACGGCATGCCCTCGGCCGCCGTGCCGGTGAAGTGGGAGGTCGCCACCGACACCGGCTTTTCCAGCCCGGTCCGCTCGGGCGAGGCCCTCGCCCACCCCGAACTGGGCCACGCGGTCCATGTCGAGGTCGAGGGTCTGGAGCCCGGCCGCCGCTATTTCTACCGCTTCGTCGCCGGGCGTGAGCGCAGCGCCATCGGCCGCGCCGTGACCGCGCCCGCAGCGGGCGCCGCCGTCGACCGCGCCCGTTTCGGCGTGCTGGGCTGTCAGGCCTATGAGCAGGGCTTCTATACCGCCCACCGCAAGGCCGCCGACGAGCGGTTCGACTTCATCTACTGCTACGGCGACTACATCTATGAGGGCCGGGCCAGCCGCCTCTACAACGGCTCGGGCGGCACCTTCGAGAACCCCCGCCAGCATCTGGGCGGCGAGGTCTACAGCCTCGACGACTACCGCCGCCGCTACGCCCAGTACAAGATGGACGCCGACCTGCAGGCCAGCCACGCCTCGACCGCCTGGTTCTGCACCTGGGACGACCACGAGATCGACAACAACTGGGTCGCGGCCATCGACCAGGACGGCACCCCGCCCGAGGTCTTCATGCTGCGCCAGCAGGCCGCCATGCAGGCCTGGTACGAGAATATGCCCGTCCGCCGCTCAGCCTTCCCGAAAGGCTCGGCGCTGCAGCTTTACCGCCAGGCCGGCTGGGGCAATCTGCTCGACCTGAACCTGCTCGACACCCGCCAGTACCGCTCGGACCAGCCCTGCGACGACCGCTGGGCCACCACCTGCGCGGGGGTTTCCGACCGCCAGGCCCAGGTGCTGGGAGAGGCCCAGGAGCAATGGCTGTACCGCAACCTCGACCGTTCACAGGCCCGCTGGAAGGTGCTGGCCCAGCAGATCATGGTCATGGATCTGGACCGCAAGGAAGGGCCCGAGCTCGGCTACAACCTCGACACCTGGGCGGGCTATGCCATTCCGCGCCGGCGCCTGCTGGAGCGGGTGCGCGACCGGCGCATCGACAACCTCGTGGTCCTGACCGGCGACGAGCATCAGAACTATGCCGGCGACCTGCACATCGACGGCCGCGATCCGTCCGGGGCGCCCGTGGCCAGCGAGTTCGTCACCACCTCGATCAGCTCCTCGGGCGACGGGACCGACCAGCGCGCCGACGGCGGCCGCTATCTGGAGGACAACCCCTTCCTCAAGTTCAACAACGCCCAGCGGGGCTATGCCGTCTGCGACGTGACGGCCGAGCGCTGGCAGACCGAGTTCAAGGTGCTGGACAAGGTCTCGGACCGGTCGGGCACGCTGTCGACCCGGGCCACCTTCGCCGTCGAAGCGGGCCGGCCGGGCGTGGTTCCGGCCTGACGGTTCAGGCCTTGGCAGCTCCGGCGCGCAGGCCGCGCTCGGCCAGCGCCACGACCGCCACCCCGCCCATGGTCAGGGCCGCGCCGATCAGGATCTGCGGGGTCAGCACATCGCCCATCAGGCCCCAGCCGATCAGGATCGACACCACCGGCGTCGCCAGCAGATAGGGCGTCACCCGCCCCGCCTCGCGCCGCTGGACCAGCCAAAAGACGAGCGTGGTGGCCACGACGGACGAGGCCAGACCGCCCCACAGCACGGCGGCCCAGGCGATCGGCGGGGCGCTCATCGCGGCGGCGATCTGGTCCCGCTCAAAGGCCAGCGAGGCCAGGCCCAGCACCGGCATGGTCACCATGGCCAGCAGGCCCTGCATCTTGAGCGGCGGGATCGAGGTGGTGCGCCGGGCGATCACCGTGGTTAGGGCCCACGCCGAGGCGGCGCCGATGCCGACCAGGATAGCGTCCCAGTCCTGCAGCACATGCGGGTCGGCCGACATCCACACCACGCCGACGAAGGCCACCGCCAGCCCCGCAAGCGCCGGCCGCTTCAGCCGCTCGCCCAGCAACAGGAAGGCGAACAGGGCGGTGAACGGGATCCACAGCTGTGCCGCCACCGACACCGGGCTGACGTCATCCGCCAGCCAGAAGGCCACATAGATCAGCCCGTAGTGCAGCGGCCCGCCCACGCCCACGATCACCAGCAGGCTCTTCCAGTTCGGGAACGGCGGGCGGATGAAGGCGGTCAGGCACAGGGCCGTCAGGGCGAACCGCACCGAGCCGGTCATCAGCGGCGGCAGCGAGTCGGTCGCCACCTTGGCGGCGGCGTTGTTCACGCCCCAGATGACGATCACGGCGACGATGGCCGCGATCTCCAGCAGGCTCAGATTGTGGGGAATCAGGGGGCGGGTCTGGGTCACGCGCCGCTCTTGGCACAGTTCCGCCCCGTCCGCCCGTCAACAGCGGTGACGGACGGTTTCAGGGCCTGTGACCTAGAAGGGGATGTCGTCGTTGAGGTCGTAGTTCTCCTTCGGACCCGACGGCCGCGACTGACCACCCGAGGAGAAGCCCGAGCCATAGTCATCGTCCGACCCGCGGCCCCCGCCGCCCCCACCCGACCCGCCGCCGTCACCGCGACCGCCCAGCATGGTCAGATTGCCGTTGAAGCGCTGGATCACGACCTCGGTCGTGTATTTCTCGACGCCGTTCTGCTCATACTTCCGCGTCGACAGCGAGCCCTCGATGTACACGGTCGAGCCCTTCTTCAGGTAGTTCTCGCAGACCTTGACGATGTTCTCGTTGAAGATGACCACCTGGTGCCATTCGGTCTTCTCCTTGCGCTCGCCGGAGGTCTTGTCGCGCCAGGACTCGGACGTCGCGATCCGCAGATTGCAGACCCGGTCGCCGCTGTTGAGGGTGCGGATCTCGGGATCCTTGCCCAGATTGCCGATCAGAATGACCTTGTTGACGCTGCCCGCCATCTTCCAACTCCGTTTCTCAGACCCTCTTGCGGGCCATTTGTTCTGTTAATGTTCTCGACCAACGGGTGTCCGGCGTCAAGCCACGCGGGATTATTGCGCGGGCGCCGTCGGCGGATTTTCGGCCACCGCCACGGGTCGACCTTCCTCATCGCGCACAATGGCGCCCGGAACGGCCAGCCGCCCGTCGCCGGTCCGCGCCAGGGCGAAGAAGCGCGCCCCGGTCAGGGTCTTGCCGAATTTGACGCCCTGGCGGTCGATGAAGATGAACTGCCCCTGATAGGCCCCGATGATCTCGCGGTTCGAGCCGCCCATGCGCAGGAACCGGACACGCATCTCCTCGAGACGCGCGGCGCACAGTTCAATCTGCGGCTGGTCGCGCGCCACGACATTCAGCTTGGGATCCTCGCCCTCGGTCTCGCCGGGCACGACATAGTAGCAGACCCCCGGGTCATACGGCGCCTCAAACTGATTGGTGCAGGCCACCAGACCGACCGTCGCCGCGCCCAGGGTCATCGCCGCAAGGACTGCTCTCATCCGCCCATCTCCGGGAAGGTGCAGGTGCGGCGATCCTGCTCGGCCAAGGTGCGGAAGTTCGAGTTGTCCGAAGACTGCTCCACCCGTCCGGGCACAAGCCGCAGGGTCAGGTCACCCCACCGCCCGTAGCGCGCCTCGCCGGGCCGCACGCAGGTGCCGGAATACAGAAGCTGGACACAGGCCTCCCGACCCAGGGAACTGGACAGCGAGCGCCAGTCCGATCCCGTGTGGCGCAGACAGGCCGCGACCGGGCCGGACGGGACCTCGGCGCGTTCGACCGGCGTCTCCACGATCGGGGGAACGTCCTCGACCTCGATAGGGGGCAGGGTCGGCGGCGGCGCCAGCGACGCAGTCGGGGCCGCGACCAGCGCGCCCGTTTCGTCCAGACCCACGTCCAGGGCCTCGGTCGCCAGACCATTCCGCTGGGCGCACTGGTCCAGCGTCAGCATGCCCACGAACTGTCCCTCGACAAAGCAGCGCAGCTCACGCGTGGGTTGCAGCGATTGCGGCTCGGCCACATCGACCTGAAGGTTGCCCCGGGGACCTTCCGGCGCCTCGTCACCCCCGCCGCGCGTGAAGATCAGCGCCAGCACAATGGCCATGATCACGGCCAGACCGGCACCGATCGCCAGGATGATACGGTTATCAGGAGGGGTGGCCATGCGGCGGGGCTCGACAGGAACTTGCGAAGGCGACCAATAACCCCGACCGCCCCCGTGGCGTCAACCGCCTTTGGCCCGATCCGGCCCTCAGCCGCCCAGACGCGCCAGCGCCGCCTGGTAGTTTGCCAGCTGTGCCGTCAGATAGGCTGGAACCGCCCCCGAGGTCGCGCTGCTGGCCGGTGCCGGCGCCAGCGACCGGTACGCGTCCCGGACCGACTTCATGGCGGCCTGCAGGCGCTCGCCCGACGCGGTGCGGGCGTCCTTGGTCAACAGGCTCAGCGCCTGCGGCAGGTCCAGCCCGAAGGTCCGGGGCCCATCCTCGGTGGCCGTCGGTCCGATGAAGCCCGCGGAAAGGCCCAGCCCGGCCAGCGCATCCCGCCCCGGTTCGCCGGACACCAGGACCGCGCCCTCGCGCCCGTCGCGCGCCATGATCGACAGGCGCTGCACCCCGGCCAGCACTGAATTCAGCCCCTCGCGGGCATTCTCGGCCGTGGCGCTCTCGGAGGCGACGGTGACTTTGAGGCGGGATCCGGACGCAATCTCGATCTTCCGGGCCAGGGTCTGCAGGGTATCGCGGGCATCAATGGTCACCGCGACCGACCGTCCGCCCGAGGCCGGCACGACCGAGAACCGGTCGCCCACACGCAGCGCGGTGGCATCGACCAGCTTCTTCGACTCGCTCTGGACGATCTCTCCGGACGGAAGGCCCAGCCGGTCCAGCACACTGCTGCCGCCGCTGGCGACCGCCAGGGTCAGCGGGGCGGCCTGTTCGTTCTGGCCGGCCCAGCTGCGGCTCCACTCGACCGTGCCGGTCAGGGGGTCGACCCGGCTGAGATAGCCCTGCACGGGGTCGTCATCCTCGGCCGACACCGAGCGGGCCGACGTTCCCGTCATCCACAGCTTGCCGTCCAGCAGTTTGACGTGCGAGACCGCATCCTCGTTCTCGGTGCCGATATAGGTCAGGCGCTCGGCCCCGGAGGCCGTCAGATCCCCGGACAGGACCGCGACGAAGGCATCCAGCCCGCCGTTGTGGGCCTGATTGACGGTGCCGACGTCCAGCGTCGCGTTGCGGGTCACTCCGGCGACGATCACCTGGCCCTGATCGATCTCCAGTCCCTTGACCTCGCCATTCATGGCGCCGAGGTCGCGCGTCGACAGCAGTTGCGGCTCGCCCCCTGCGGTCAGCTGGAAGCGGCGCACGACCAGGCGGCCGTCCTCTTCCCCGGCGGTATAGAGGCTGTCGCCGCTGACGGCCGTCGCCTGCACGGCATCATCGCCCGTGGTGCCGAACTGGAGCGTCCCGTCGATCTTCGCGTCCCAGGCCGCCGTCGGATAGGGCTGGCTGCTGGTGATGGTCTGAACATAGGAGTCCCAGCCACCGACCCCGGCGGCGCCCGGCATGGCCGATCTCGCACGGCCTGTGACGATCACCTGGCCGCCGGGTCCGAAGGCTACACCCGTGGCTTCGTCCGCCGCGCGGGCGCCCCGCCGCTGGGTCCACAGTTCCTCGCCGTCGCCGTCGTAGAGGGTGACGAAGCTGTCGACCTCGCCGGCCACATCGCCGCTCTTGCCGGGGATCAGGGCCCCCGTGACCGAGCCGGCGACGGCGACCCGTCCCGCATCATCGACTGCCAACGCATATCCGGAAGCCTGATCGGCGGCCCCGAGCGCCCGGGTGCTGACTACGCGGCCCGCAGAATCCAGCTTGATCAGGGCGACGTCGGACTGGCCCTTGATCGGCAGATTGCCCGGGCCTTCCTCCATGTCGGCCACCAGCCACAGGGCGCCGTCCGGCCCGGTTGCGCTGGCCCGGACGGTCTTGATGCCTTCGGGCAGCGGGGTCTGGGACACGCGTCCGTCAACCCATTGGGTCTCGCCCACGCGGGCGCTGGCGGCGGTCGCGGCGGTCGCGGTATCGGCCTGAAACTTCAGCACCTCGTGCGCGCCGGCCGTGCCCGTCCCCTGAACCACATAGACGGCGTCCGAAGGGGCCGGCGCCGAGAAGGACACAGCCTCGGTCGACACGCCGCGGATGGCCAGCGACCACAGGTCCGGGCCTGCCGGCAAGGTCACGGTGCGACCGCCGACCTGCAGGGTGCGCACCTCCGCCGCCTGGCGCTCGCGGCCGATCCGCGTCTCAAGCCCTGCGGCCTGAAGCTTGTCGTTGATGTGGGCGGTTACGGAGCCCAGGGTGCGCGCTGCCCCGCCCATCTCGGACAGGTCGATGCGAACCGTATGGGTTTCGTTCAACCGTTTGACGTTGATGTCGAAGACCACGTCACCCTCGAACGCCGTCACCGGGCTGGCGATGTCGCCTTCATGGATCGGCGAGGTGATCGAGATGGCCGAGTCCCGGCGCACACCGGCGCTGGTCTTGCTGATCGACTCCGTCACGCCGGCGACCAACCGCACATCGTTGAGCGGCGCCGAGGCGACGTAGCTGGTGATTTCCTTGAGTCCCTGATCGAACCGCTTGGTGATCAGGGACAACTCCGTGCTGCTGACGCCCTTGACCCCGGCCCGGTTGGCCAGGGCATTCAGGCTTTCCAGCCCCTGGTAGAGGGCGAACAGGCGGCGATAATCGTCGGACGCCGATGCGACATCCAGCTTGGCTGCGTCCTCGTTGATCAGACGCCGGCCGCCGAGAGCGGAGCGCACCAGCGCCTCCTGCTCGGGGACCACCGCACTGGAGGACCACGGCGGTGTCGGCTGGGCCTTTTTTGTGGCGAGCGAAGACGTGCCTGACAGTCCCCCGGAGGAGAAGGTCGATGTGCCTCCAAACAGGCCGAGAAGATAGCTGTTGTCGATCATGGCGCGCTCCCCGCCATCCTGACGGCTGCGTCGCAATGAAGCGTTAACGTCCGTCCACGGAACCGCGAATCGCCATAGGGGTTAATGACACGTTCGCTGAAACGGCCCGATGGAGCTTAGGTCCATGGTTGCGTTGAGTAGGCTGCTGTATTCCTTCCTGTCCCTGTACGGCTTCGCCAGCCGAACCGAGCGCCGGAGCCGGCCGGCCCCGATCTCGATCGGGCGCGCCGGCCTGCCCTGACGGGCGCCTTCAGCGGGACAGACTGCCCTAGCTGCGGAACAGCGACAGGATGACCTGGGGCGCCTGGTTGGCAATCGACAGCGCCTGGGCACCCAGTTGCTGCTGGACCTGCAGGGCCTGAAGCCGGGCGCTTTCCTTGGCCAGATCGGCATCGACCAGATTGCCGACACCGGATTCCAGCGTATCGACCAGCTTGGTCACAAAGATGTTGTGCGCCTCGATCTGCTTGGCCTGCGCCCCGATCTCACCCAGCGCCGAGTTCAGCGCTGTGATCGAGCTGTCCAGCGCCGACAGGGCGTTGGTCGCCCCGGTCAGGGTCAGGAGGGAATCCGACAGCGACAGGCTGATGATCGAGCCGCTCAGGCTCAGATCCTTGCTGGACAGGGTGATCGACGAGCTTGCATCGGCATTGGCGAGGAATTTGATGCCGTTCGTCAGGCTGCCGTTCAGGATGTTGCCGCCGTCGAAGCTGGCGTTCTGAACCGACGACTGGAGCGCGCGCAGCAGCGCCTTGAAGTCCGCGTCCAGCAGCTTGCGGGACTGGGTGCCGAGCGACTCATCCTTGGCCGCAACCACCTTTTCCTTGAGCTGATTCAGCAGGTCCGAGACCGACTCGCCGGCCGAGAGGGCGACATCCGCGATCGAGGTCGCGCGGTCCAGGCTCTGCTTGACGGCCGAGAGAGCACCGATGTCAGCGCGCTGCCCCTGGGCGATGGCCCAGATGGCGGCATTGTCCTTGGCGCCCTGGACCTTCAGCCCGGTGCTGATCCGGCCCTGGACATCGCTCAACCTGTTGTTGGTCGTGGTCAGGTTCTGCAGGGCGATCGCCGCTGAAGTATTGGTGTGGACGCTGTTCGTCATCCGAATCGGGCCTCTCGCTGATGTGACGACAGGCTAGGGATGATTTCATTTGCACATGGTTAACGCGCGATAACCACGACGTTTAACCACGCGGGGCACCCCCTGCGTGGCCTGATGACTGAACTGCTGACCCTTCAGACGGTGGTGCTGATCACCGCTCCGGCCGCATAGCCATTCTGATCCTTCAACCGGACCACCTCTTCCCGGGGCAACTGACGCACCACTTCGCCGGTCTCACGGTCGAGCACCTTGTAGATAAAGACGCCTTGGCGGGCGCCTTGCTCGATGACCAGTTTGTAGCGGGCTGCCCGGTCTGCCTCCTGGGAGGCACGGGACTGGTTGAAATCGCCCCCGGCGGCAGAACCTGCGGGGGCAACGACAGCGGTAACGGGTCCTATCTTCGCATGTGTTTCCATGTCTCCCTGCGTCGGGACTGAGCCGACGTCCTCGGTTCAAGGCTCGGACGACGGGGCGGAGGCGCGAACGCCCCCGCCCCTGAGATCGCTCCTTAGCGGAACAGTCCGAGCAGGATGGAGGTCGAGGAGTTGGCGATCGACAGAGCCTGCACACCCAGCTGTTGCTTGGTTTGCAGCGCTTGCAGTCGGGCGCTTTCCTTGGCCAGGTCGGCATCGACCAGGTTGCCCACGCCGGTTTCCAGGCTGTCCTGCAGCTTGCTCACGAACTTGAGGTGAGTGCTGAGGGAGTTGGCGCCCGTGCCCAGGCGGGCCAGGGCCGACGAGACGTTGTCGATCGAGGTGTTGATCGTCGCCAGGGCGGTGTTGGCCAGAGTGGCGGTGCCGATGGTCGCCGTGGCGGCCAGGGTCACGTTCGTGCCACCCAGCGACAGGTTTTCACCCGCCACCTTGATGGTCGATCCCGTGGCGTTCGACAGGGCCTTGAAGCCGGCGGTGCCGGTCGAGTTGTCCAGCAGGTTGACGCCGTTGAACTTGGCATTCGCGACGACGGTCGTGACCTGGTCACGGATCGACTTGAAGTCCTCGTTCAGGGCCTTGCGGGCCGAGGTGGTCAGCGAGGTGTCGCTGGCCGCCAGGGCCTTTTCCTTCAGCTGGATCAGCAGCTCGGAGACCGACTCGCCGGCAGCGATACCGACGTCCACGGCCGATTGGCCGCGTTGCAGGCTGTCCTTGACGGCGTTCAGGGCACCGATTTCCGAACGCTGGCCCTGGGCGATAGCCCAGATGGCGCCGTTGTCCTTGGCGTTCGACACCTTCTTGCCGGTGTTGATCCGCGACTGGACGACGGAGAGTTCGTTATTGGTGGATTGCAGGTTCTGCAGGGCGATCATGGCGCCCGTGTTCGTGTTGACGCTATTCAGCGGCATACCGATAGTCCTTATTTCAAGGTGTCCGACGCCGTTTTGGCTGCCGGGAGCATTTTGCTCGGTTCACTGACAAGCAAGACCAGCGCCACCGCCGCATTTGCGGGCCAAAACTCAAGTCCTTGTTTTTTATGCGTTAGGTTGCCTTAACCACGCCTTTGGCCCGGCAGGTTCTGCCGGGCGCCAAGCGAAAACGGCAAAATCTGCCGGGTTCACGGCAAATTCTGCCGGTTTGCCCTCGCGGCCATGGCCTGCGCAGCCCGCTCGGCCATCAGGGTGGCCACCGCCAGGCGACGGGCTGCATCACAGGCCACCAGCGCCTCCCCGCGCGCCATATAGGCGGTTTCCAGATCCACGATCGTGGGCGACGGGCCGAGCGTCGCCAGCCGGCACGGGCGCGTCGCCTCAACCGGCAGGGTCAGCCGTACCGGCTCCGGCGCAGAGGGCGGGCGCATGCCGGCACAGCTCGCGGTCATGATCATCAAGGCGGCGCACCCGATCGGGCGCCAGCGGCGTATCGGCATCATCGGCCTCTCTTGCTTGCTGGATGGCCGTGGCGGTCACCCGCCCGACCTCGAGTTCGGTGTCACGGACGACTGCGGCTTCGCGGCTGACGGTGTGATCCCCGTCCCGCTCGGCCCGACGGGCGTGGGCGTCGGCCTCAGCCAGGGCTACCCGGGACCGGGCCGCCTCCAGCCTGCGTCCCTGCAGGTCAAAGGGGTCCCAGCGCAGGCCCAACCCGTGGGCCGCCGCCAGCGCCAGTACCGCAGCGACCACACCGCCCGCCACCCAGGTCCAGGATCGCAGTTCCCTCATGCCGGATAGGCCTTCCGGTCCAGTTCGAAATGCGGGCCATCCCGCAGCCGCGGCCAGTCGCCGCCCCAGACGATCTTCACCCCGCGCTCGCGCGCGGCCTGTTTGAAGGCGGCGGCGATGCGCGGATACAGGGGCCAGTCCCAGCGTGCCTGACCGTCGATGACCGCTGCGACATCAACGGCGTGCCCGGTCAGATGGCGCGAGTTGAGCGTGCGACTGGCCCCCGCCTTGACCAGCGCGGCCTGCCGCGCCGGAGACCGAAGGCCCTCGGTCACCATGAAATCGACCGGCGACAGCGCCAGGGCGGCCTCCGCCACCGCGGCCAGATCCGGATGCACGCCCTCAAGCGCGCGGCGCGAGCGGGCGGAAAAGCGATAGCTCATGGCCGCCCTCCCGCCCCGATCCGGAAACGGACGCTCAACGCCACCAGTTGCTGGGCCGTGGGCGCCACCAGATACAGCACGGTGATCAGGGCGATCAGCATCAGCAGACGTTCGACGATGCCGGGCAGAGCTTCAGCCGGCGCGCGCTCGACCGCACGGTGCACCAGCGCCCACAGCGCCAGACTGGTGATAAAGACGAACAGTCGCCGCCACAGCCAGCGTCCTTCGGCCAGCGACACATCGTGTGGGTTCATCGGGTCAGTGTCCCTCAAAGCTCGTCCTCCCTGTCCCGCCGGTCCGGCCCCCCGAACTCGGCGGCGATCTCGTCCAGACAGTCTTCCAGCGTCAGGTGGGCCGGGGCCTCCCACATCTCGGCATCCAGCAGGGGCAGGCCCCGATCCTGCGGCGCCCGGGCGTTCACGCGCCGGCTCATCCGACCGCCACCACGATGATCAGGCCATCGGCGCCGGCCCCGCCCGTGCCGCCCGCCGTGACACCGGCGCCACCGCCACCCCCGCCCGCGCCGTACAGACCGCCTGCGCCGCCCGCATGGCCGGAGGTCAGCGCGGCACTGCCTCCGCCTCCGCCACCCCCGGCTGGACCGTGAACCGGCTCGGCGACAGATCCGCCCGAGCTGCCGGGGGCGTCGCTTCCCCCCGCACCGCCTTCTGTGGGTCGCAACAGGATCGACCCCGCGCCACCGTCCCCGGCCGCCGAGACGCCATCCGCTGCGGTCAGGCCGCCCCCGGCGCCTCCCCTGCCCGTCATGCCTGGCCCCAGGCCGTCGCCTGCGACGCCTGCCTCACCCCCGGCACTCCCGGACACTCCCGCCCGACCACCTCCGGCCGCCAGCAACTGCACGCCGCCCGACAGGATCCGTGTGACACCGCCGTCCGCACCGGGCGCACCGCCCGCCCCCACGCTCAGGTCCAGCGCGCCCGGCAAGCTGTCCACGGCCCAGACGGCGTGGCTGAGTCCACCGCCACCGCCGCCACCGCCACCTGGTCTTTCGGTCCCGCTTGCGCCCCAGTCGCCCGCGCCACCACCGCCGCCAGCCCCCAAGACGGTGGCCTCGACCCATCGCGCCCATTCCGGCGGAGACCAGCTTCCCTCCCCGGTGAAAAGCGTGGCCTCGCGTCGCGTGGCGCCAAGCGGAAATCTGACCCGGCCCGTCGACGGATCGGCCTTCATCGCCTCGGTCCAGGCCGAGCCGTCGGCACTGACCTTCAGCCCAAAGGCATCCTCGCCGATCAGCCCCAGTTCGGCCCGCCCCGACCAGCCGCTCTGCAGGATCAGTGACAGCACGGCCGACGGACCGGTCTTGTTCAGCACCAGCCTCAGATCACCCGTGCCACCGTCACCCGTTTCCCGCGCGGTCCACAGTGCCGAATTGAGCCTGGCCAGAAAGGGATTGGCCGCATCCGCCGTGGCGCCGACGCCCAGCCGCTCGAGGTTCTGGAGGTCGTCGAGGAAAGCCGACAGGGGCAGCCAGTCGGCCTTGTGCCAGACGACGATCTCGCCCGAGTCCACGATGACCGAGACCAGCCCCGCCGGAACGGTCAAGCGGGTCCAGCCGCCGCCCTCCGCCCGCATCAGGCTGCCGGCCGGATGCAGCGACCACGCCGCCCCCTCCGCGCCGTCCGGCAGGATGTAGAGCGCGCCGTTCGCGGGCGCCTCCGGCTGGCTCCCCAGACTGCGGCTGGTGACGCAGCATTGCACCAGACCATCCAGCCGGGTCAGGGCCTCGTTCAGGGTCACATGTTTCTGCATCTGCCCGGCCGCCAGATAGGGCAGGCCCAGCCGTGCGCTCGTATCGCTCATCACCACTCTCCCGAAAATGCTTCGGAAACAGTGTGATCAACCTGGCGACCCGGTCGGGAAGATCGCTACGCCAACCGGTTCGCGCCTTGTTTTTGATAGGGATTCAGAGCGCAGCGCGCACATTCGACCGTCCCGGGACAGCGGGGAGGCAATGGAAGGGACGGGAGCCTCCCCGCTGGACGACAGTCAAACAAAGGAGGCCCTGCCCGTCTGTCGTCACCTGTATCTACGGCCACCCGACAGAAACGGATGCAGTCTAGAGCGGCTGGAACTCGCCCTGGGCGACCACGGGCCCGTCGGGGTGATCGGGGTTGGGCGTGTGGCCCGGCTCTTCCATGGACACGGCCACCGCAATGGCCTGCGTGGCCTGACCGACGATGACACCCTCAAGATTGTGCCGCGAGGTGTCGTGACCATCGATGGCCCCGACCAGCTGGACACCGCCCTCGTCCGGCAGGACCAGCCACAGGTGCGGAATGCGCGTATCGCCTTCCATCTCCCGCGTCGGCGCCAGATACAGCTCACCCGTGACGCTGTCATAGGCCAGGGTCAGGGCCGTGGCGCCATTGTCCAGCTTCAGGGTGGCCACCCGCGTGATGTCTCCGGCGACCGGCGTGGTGGCCGGATCGGGCGCAGGCGCAGGCGTGGCGATCATGACGGCGACGGCGGCCAGGCTGGCGGCCAGCAGACCCGTCGAGCCGATGGCCCAGCGCCGCCAGAAGGTCACGGCATTGTCGTTGGCGGCGCCGCCGGTCGCCGCCACGATACGCGGCCACAGGCTGGCCGACGGCTGCACCGGGGCGATCCCGTCCGCCATCCGGCTCAACTGGTCGTTCCAGCGGTCGACCTCGGCGCCAAAGGCCGGGTCCCGCGCAGCATCGGCGCGCGCCTGGGCTTCTTCCGCCGGGCTCAATACCCGAAGGGCATATTCGCCGGCCCGCGCGATGCGGTCATCGTGGTCCGAAACGGTCATTGTTCCAGACAGCTCCTCAGTTTCAGCAGCCCCCTGCGAATCCAGCTTTTCATCGTGCCGAGCGGCGTCTCTTCGCGCTGGGCCAGAACCTCATAGGTGACGCCCTCGAAAAAGGCCGTGCGGATCACCCGGCTGACCTTTTCGTCCAGCTCGTCCAGGCACACGCCCAGGCGACCGGCATCATCTGCCAGCTCGATGTGATCGAGCGCCGACGGTGCCCCGTCGGCCAGATCATAGGCCGCGTCCACCGGCACGCTGTTGCGCGCAATGGCCCCCGAGCGCAGCCGGTCGATCGACCGGTTCCGCGCGATCGTCACCAGCCAGGTGATGGGGCTGGCGCGGCCGGGGTCAAAACTGGCGGCCTTGTTCCACACGGTCAGATAAATCTCCTGCATCACGTCCTCGGCCAGTTGCCGGTCAGACAAGATACGCAGGCACACGCCCATCAGCTTCGCCGAGGTCGCTTCATACACACGGCGAAACGCCGCACGATCCCCCCGGCCGGTCTGACCGAGCGCTTCGGACAGGGCATCACGATCGAATACAGCGGTCATCCGGTCTCCTGCCGACCCCAAGGGCGCCAATAGGCGGAGGGTCGCCTGTTTCGTCAATCCCTGCAGACGGCAAAGCCGTCTCAGTCGCCCAGATAGATGACCCGCTTCAGCTTGCGGTCCTGCTTCATTTCCTCGCGATGGGTGTCATGGACGCCCTGATCCCGTGCCTCGCGTTCCGACATCTCGATCCAGTGCGTCGATTCGATGTGTTTCTGCAGCGCCTTGGCCGCCAGAAGGTGTCCCGGGAACAGGGCGTCAATGGCATCGCCCGCGATCGGCACCGTTCCCGTCACCGTATCGACCACCAGATAGCCCAGCATCCGCGCCAGTGTTCCCGGCCCCGCCTTGACCCGCAGACCCAGAATGATCAGCCAGCCGCCCGCGCCGACCGTATAGATTGTGCCGATACCCGGGATCCACGTCAGGATCGCGTCCAGCCCGAGGCCGAAGGGTCCGATCCCGATCACCCGGTCGGAAATCTTCTTGATGCGCTCAACACTGAGCCAGACGTTCTCGACGTCAGCGACCGATTTGACCATGGTGCCCTCCTGCCCGCTCCCCCAACGCCCCACGGAGACCGACGTTCATCATGTTGGCAAGACTCAAGGCCATATTTCTTTCGGTCTGGCCGGTTCTGGTCTGCCTGATGCTCGTCGGGCCATGGTTGATCCCGGCCGTGGCGCACTTCAGCGGCATCGGCCATCGCTGGGTCGACATCATGGCCCAGTTCACCGCGCCGGCCCTGATCGGCGCTCTGGTTGCCACCGTGCTGGTCGCATTCCTGAAGCGCCCCCCGCTGATGGGGGTCGCCCTCGTGGGGCTGATGGTCTGTGTGATCGCGGTCCTGCCCCAGGCGGAGCCCGCGCGCGGTGCGCCCGATCGCTCGGCGCCCGTTCTGACTGTCTATTCGGCCAACCTGAATGCCGACAACGGCGATGTGGAAGCCATATCGGCCAGCATCCGCGATGCCAACGCCGACATCGTCATCCTGATCGAGGTCAGCCCCGCTGCCTTCGCCGCGCGGCAGGACATTCTCGCCGACTACCCCTACCAGCGCGCATCCGAAACGGTGGTGCCGCCGGGCAGCAGGGGCAGCGTCATCATCGCCGCCCGCTACCCCTTGTCGCCCGTCGACATGCCCCGTGATCAGCTGTCCGCCCTGCACGCCCGGGCCGACACCCCGCTGGGCCCGCTGCATCTGGCCGGTGTGCATATGACCCGACCCTGGCCCTTCCAGTATCAGTGGGGCCAGATCATTCAGGCTCAGCTGCTGGCCGATCGTCTTGCGAGGGTGACCGACCCCATCCTCGTCGCGGGGGACTTCAACACCGTCTCCAGCGCCCGCATCGGCCGACAGATCAAGGCGCAGACCGGCCTGACGCCCGCCGGCGCCTGGCCCGGCACCTGGCCGACCGAGCTACCTTCGTGGCTGGGGATTGGCATCGACCACCAGTGGCGGTCCGACGAACTGGTCTTCCTCTCGCGCCGGATCGGCAAGCGGACAGGCTCGGATCACTATCCCCTCGTCACCCGCATCACCCTGTCCCGGTCTCAGTCCTCGCGCTGATCCCTCAAGGCCTTCAGCCGCTCGACATGGCCGGTGGCGGGAAAATCGTCCGCAATCCAGGACGCCTCGAAGGCCTTCAGCAGAGCCCCGGTTTCCGGGCCGGGCGACACCCCCAGCGCCGCGACCTCGCGTCCGCCTACCGGCAGACGCGGCACTGCCCATGTCTGGACCAGGTCGGTCAGCGCATCGTGGCGGCCCCGACGCCCGGGCTTCTGCGCCAGCGCCCGGACCAGACGGTCCTTCACCGCCTGCTTGCCCTCACGATAGACCAGCGCCCGCACCTGCCGGTCCTCCAGCGCATCCAGATCCAGAACGGGCCCGGTCAGGGCCTGCAGACGCGCCATCTCGCGGTTGGACAGGCGCAGGCCCCTCGCCGCAGTATCCAGCGCCTCCGCCGACCCCGGCAGCAGGGACGACAGGCGCAGCAGAGGATCATCGGTCACCGCCGCCATGGCCCGGAACGCCTCCAGCGTCCCGGCCTCGGGCAACAGATGCGCGAGGATGCCCGTGCGCGCCATCACCTCCACCGTCGGCACCGGGTCCGGCGCGGCCAGCAGCTTCAGCAACTCCTTCGACACCCGCTCAGCCGACAGTTCGCCGAGGCCGCCCGCTTCCTCGACACAGGCCGCCAGCCCGTCCGCGTCGGGGGCACCTGCCCCGTACCAAGCATGAAACCGGAAGAAGCGCAGGATGCGCAGCCGGTCCTCGCGTATGCGGCGTCCGGCATCCCCGACAAACGCCACGCGCCGGGCCGCAATGTCCGCCAGCCCGTGCCCGGTCGGGTCGAACACCCGTCCTTCGCCGTCGGTGTAGAGGGCGTTGATGTGAAAATCCCGGCGCCCGGCGTCCTCGGCCCAGTCAGTGGTGAAGGCGACCGTAGCCCGTCGCCCGTCGGTCGTCACATCGCGCCGCAGGGTGGTGATCTCGAACGGCTGCCTGTCGGCCACTGCGGTCACCGTGCCGTGGTCCAGCCCCGTCGGCACCGCCTTCAGGCCGGCAGTTTTCAGCGCCGCCATTACCGACTGCGGCTGCAGGCGCGAGGCGATGTCCACATCATCCACCGGCCGCCCCATCAGGCTGTTGCGCACGCAACCGCCGACAAAGCGCGCCACGTCCGGCCCGCCTTCGGCTTCCAGCGCGGCCATGACCTTGCGGGTGGCTGCCGCCGTCAGCCACGGCGCATCGGCGAGCGAGGGCGTGCTCATGCCGCCGCCTCGTCTTTCCCGCCATCCAGCCGGTCGTGCAGGGCCCGCAGAATGCCCGCCGTCACGCCCCAGATATAGCGCTCGCCATAGGGCATGGCCCAGAAATAGCGGCGGGGCTGCCCCTCCAGCTCATAGTGATCCTGCCGGTGGTTGGCGGCGTCCATCAGGAAGGCCCACGGCACTTCGAACACCTCGGCCACCTCGTCGGGATTGGGCCGGGTCACGGGCGCGGACGTCGTCCAGGCGACCACCGGCGTGACCAGGAATCCGGTTCCGGTTTCGTAGCGGTCGCCCAGCCCCAGAACCTCGATACCCTCTACCGAAAGCGCGACTTCCTCGCGCGCCTCGCGGAGCGCCGCTTCGACCGTCGTCTCGCCGGGGTCCAGTCGTCCGCCCGGAAAGGCGATCTGGCCGGTGTGGCTGGCCAGACTGTCCGACCGCCGGGTCATCAGAACGCGCGGCCCCTCGCCCTCGGCAATGACCAGGATCAGCACCGCGGCCGGACGCAGCTCGCGCGCCGGGCGCTCGGCCCCCGGATTCAGGTCAAAGTCAGACCGCGCAGCCACCTCGGCACCGGCCCCGTCAGCGGGGTCCAGCGCGCGCACCAGGCGGGCTTTCAGCCGGGCCGCCTCGGTCATTCGACCCCTGCCCCGACCGGTCCCAGCGCAAACACTGCCTCGCCGGACCGCACCGAGAGGCGGCCCTCGACCGGGCTGGCCCGCTCGACCAGTTCATAGAACAGCGACCGGCTGATCCGCGCCCACAGATCGGCCCGAACATGCAGGCGTGGCGCCGGCTCCTGCGTCGCCGGATCGGTCTCGACCACGATCGGATGCTCCGGCCCGGCAATGACGGTGTCGCCCTGGTCCGTGTCGAACACCAGATGCCCCTCGACGTCCTTGAGGGTGATCGCCCGGAACGGCAGGTCCTCAACCGTGATCTTCAGCTTTTCGACCGGCGTGACCAGGTGATAGCCGTCGGGGTCCTTCCTCAGCACGGTCGAGAACAGCCGCGTCAGTTCGGGCCGGCCGATCGGCGTGCCCTCATGCATCCAGAGGCCGTCGGCCTGAATGATGATGTCGATGTCGCCGCAATGCTCGGGATGCCACAGATGCACAGGCGGCAGGCCGCGCCCGCCCTGTTCGGCAGCCAGCTGCGCCAGTCCGTCCAGTCCCTTAGGTGTCGTGCGTGTCGGGTCCTTGTCTGTCATCCCCCAGACTTAGGACCTGCGACGCCGGTCGCAAAGTCGCTTCAGCCGATCATCACCGGACCGGCGACTGTCTCGGCCAACATCGGCAGCCACAGCAGCCGCGCCGGATCGACCGGCCCGGGCAGGGAGGCACCCTCAATCCGGGCAAAGCCGAACCGCCCGAAATAGGGCGCATCCCCGACCAACAATATGCCCGCCGCGCCGGTCGTCCGGGCGTGATCAATGCAGGCCTGCACCAGCGCTGCGCCCAACCCCTCGCTCCGCTCTGACCGCTCCACCGCGATGGGCCCCAGGAACAGGCAGGGCGTCTCGCCCACCCGGATCCGCCACAGCCGCACACTGCCGACGACGCGTCCGTCCAGACAGGCGACAAAGCCCACCGCGATGCTGGCGCCCTCGCGCAGACGCTCGGCCGTCTTGGCGAAGCGGCCGGGGCCAAAGGCCTCCAGCACGATCCGGTCGATGGTCTCGCCGTCTCCGGCCTGCTCCACGCGCACGACCGCAACC
The DNA here is from genome assembly GCF_036963785.1 of Brevundimonas sp. Taxonomy (GTDB): domain Bacteria; phylum Pseudomonadota; class Alphaproteobacteria; order Caulobacterales; family Caulobacteraceae; genus Brevundimonas. The sequence goes on along the minus strand of NZ_JBALUS010000008.1, from coordinate 37,314 downwards.
CCGGAAAGGGGCGCGTCATCCGGGGTCAGGGTGCGGGGCTCGGCCATAGGCGCGCGCTGCTACAGGGCACGGGCCTGCGACGCAATCGTCGATTTGTGTCAGCCGAAGTTCGGGGCGCGCTTTTGCGTAAAGGCCATGAAGGCCTCCATGGCCTCCGGGCTCTTCATCTGGCTGCCAAAGGCCGCGCCCTCGCGCTGCATCAGCGACCACATGTCTTCGGCGTCGCGCATCAGCGCCTTGGTCTTGCGGATCGAATTGGGCGCCCGCGCCGCCAGCTGGCGGGCCAGGTCCAGCGCCGTCTCGTCCACGGCGTCAGCGGCCACGGCGCGATTGGCCAGCCCCCAGGCCAGGGCCGTGCGACCATCGACCGGCTGGCCGAGCGCAAACATCTCGAAAGCCCTCTGATGGCCGATCACGCGGGGCAGCAGCAGGCTGGACGCCGCCTCGGGCGCCAGGGCCAGATTTATGAACGGCACCGACAGCAGGGCATCCTCGGCCACAACCACCATGTCACAGTGCAGCAGCAAGGTGGTGCCGATCCCCACCGCCCGGCCCTTGACCGCCGCGACCAGCGGTTTGTCCAGATCGGCCAGCGCCTTCAGGAAGCGGAACACCGCCATGTCCGACGGCGACGATGCCTGCGACCCCAAGGCGATAAAGTCGGCGATGTCATTGCCCGCCGAAAAGCTGTCGCCCTCGGCCCGGATCAACATCACCCGGATGCCGTCATCGGTCCGGCAGCGTTCGGTCGCCCCGGCCAGCGCCTCATACATGGCCTGGGTGATGGCGTTCTTCTTTTCCGGACGGGCCAGCGTCACCGTCAGGACACCGTCGGACACGTCTGTTTGGATGCTCTCGGACACGACCGTCATTCTCCGTTGTCGTCATTCGCTTTTGAAACCAGCGCGCCCGTGGCCCGCCACCAGTCGACGCCCTCGGCATCGCGCTCACGGGTCGCCCGGCCCTGACGTTCCAGATAGTTCAGATGTGCCACCGCCTCGCCGGTCGCCATGCCGCGCAGCCCATCCCCGACCGGGCGGGCGAACAGGCTGGCAAAGGTGTCGACGGCCCGCATCGGGGTCTCCATCCGCCGCTCTAGCCGCGCCAGCGCCTGGCCGTGCCCTCGCAACAGGGCCGCCAGCCGCGTCTGCACGCCCCGGAACGGCGCCCCATGCGAAGGCAGGACCAGGAGGTCATCGGGCAGGCGCGTCTGAAGATCCTCCAACGAGGTCATCCAGTCCCCCAGCGGATCCGACAGGGGTTCGGTCGGCCACACCGACACATTCGAGGAAATCTTCGGCAGGATCTGGTCCCCGCCGACAAACACGCCGTCCGACTTGCGCCACAGACAGACATGTTCCGGGCTGTGGCCCTGGCCGACCACAACCTGCCAGTCATCCCCGCCGATCGACAGCACATCGCCCTCGCTCAGGCGGTGGTAGGCATCGGGCATGGGACTGACCACTCGCCCGAACGAGCCATAGTCACGGCCCCAGCCGGCCAGTTGCGCCTCGGTCCAGCCCGCAGCCTGATAAAAGCGCCGCCCCGATTCCGGCGCCGGTCGGCCTGTGTCCGCGACCAGCATCCGTCCCGTCACATATTCCAGCCGCGACATCAGCAAGGGGGCCCCGCACCGCGCGCACAGCCATCCTGCCATGCCGATGTGGTCGGGGTGCATGTGGGTGCAGATCACGCGCCGGATCGGTCGGCCCTGCAGGGCCCCGGTCAACAGGCCTTCCCAGATCTCGACCGAAGCGGGGGTGAACAGGCCGGTATCGACCAGCGTCCAGCCATCTCCGTCGTCGATTGCATAGAGATTGATGTGGTTCAGGGCCATCGGCAGCGGCAGCTGCAGCCACACCACGCCCGGGGCGACCTCGATGCCCTCGCCGGCCTCTGGCACACGCGCAAACGGATAGGTCAGCCCCCGGGCCGTATCCCCTTCCCCCTCGTCGCGTATCACACCATCGGCCAAGTGCGTCTCCAATCGAAACCTTCGATAGACCAATTCACGCGACTGCGTCCACCGACGGCGTAGGTGCCCTGTTCTTGCCTTGACCCTGTCACATCACCACGCCAAGGATTGAACGAGTTCAAGTTGTTTCAGGAGCCTCCTCCGTGTCCCACGCCAAAATCGCCACCCTCGCGGGATCGGCCCTCGCCCTCGCCTTTCTGACCGCAACCCCGACCCTGGCCCAGGACAGTCGCGGAGACGTCCGGAGCGGCGGTTCGCCCGGCGAGGTTGAGGATCAGGCCAATACTGAGGGCCGCGTCGCCGGCCAACGTCAGGACCGTGAGCGGTGGAGTCGCCGGGGTCGCCAGCGCACGGGCCCGTCGCCCGAAGAGGTCATGGCCGATGCCAGCGCCGTCGCGGCTGTCGCGGTGCCGACCTGTCAGGTCACCGAATCCTCTTTGCTGGGTCAGCGCGAGGACGAGACCAAACTGTATGAAATCGCCTGCGCCACGGGCCCGGGCTACATTCTGGTGGCCACGGCGGACGCGCCGACGGCGGCCGACTGCGTCCTGCAGTCCAGCCTTGCCTGGCAGCTCCGGCAGGAGAATCCCGAAGCCGACGCTGGCCTTCAGTGCACCCTGCCGGGCAACCAGAACCGCGTTGAGGTGATCACCGCCTATGGCCAACAGGCCGGCGTCTCGTGCCAGACCGACGAAGCCGTTGCCTGGAACACCCGGGTTTATGAACTCGGCTGTGCCGGCGCCGACGGCTACCGTCTTGAAAAGTCCGAGGCGGGAAGCTGGAGCGCCATGCCCTGCTGGCGCTATGCCCTGATCGCATCCGACACCTGCAAGCTGACCACGGCTGAGGAAAGCCGCCTGGAATGGCCCAAGCTGGTGGCCAACACCGAGATTGCGGCCTGCAACATCGAGGACGTGTCGTGGATGGGCGACAACCCCGAGCGCGGCGCCTTCTATGAGCTGAAATGCTCGACGGGTGAGGGCGTCATCGTCCGCTTCCACGAAGGTGCCACCCAACAGGTCTACTCCTGCGTCGACGCCGTGCAGATCTTCAGCAAGCCCTGCTCGCTGACGACCGTGCCCGCCTCGACCGAGCCGGAAGCCGCGCCGGCCGAGTAAGGTCTACGGTCAACTCCGATCCCGGCCCGGGGCGTCTTTCGGTGCTCCGGGCCTCTTCGTTTGTGGCCCTCGCCTCGCGCCGGAAATCGCACTAGCTTCCCGCCCATGCGCATCGCCACCTGGAACGTGAACTCCGTCAACGCCCGCCTCGAGACCGTGCTCGCCTGGCTGGAAGAGCATCAGCCCGACGTGGCCTGCTTCCAGGAAATCAAATGCGTGGACGAGAAATTCCCGCGCGAGCCGTTCGAGTCGCTGGGCTACAATGTCGAGACCCACGGCCAGAAGAGCTACAACGGCGTGGCCCTGCTGTCGAAGCTGCCGATCTCGGATGTCCGCAGGGGCCTGCCGGGCGACCCGTCAGATGAACAGGCCCGCTATATCGAGGCGGTCATCGAGGGCCCCCGTCCCGTTCGCGTCGGCGGCCTCTACCTGCCCAACGGCAATCCGGTCGGCACCGAGAAATTCGCCTACAAGCTCGGCTGGTTCGACCGCCTGAACGCCCATGCGCGCGACCTGCTGGCGCTGGAAGAAGCCTTCGTCCTGTGCGGCGACTACAACGTCATCCCGACGCCTGACGATGCGCGGAATCCCGAGGCCTGGGTGGACGACGCCCTGTTCCAGCCGGAAAGCCGCGCCGCCTTCCGGGCGCTGTGCAATCTGGGTCTGTCGGACAGCCATGAGCTGGGGCACGAGCCCGATGGCACCTATACCTTCTGGGACTATCAGGCCGGCGCCTGGCAGCGCGACCACGGCATCCGCATCGACTTTCACCTGCTGTCGCCCCAGGCCGCCGATCGCTTCGGGTCCGTCCAGACCCACCGCCAGGCGCGCGACATGGACAAGCCCAGTGACCACGTGCCCGTGGTCGTGACGCTGGAGGACTGAGGGTGAGCGAGGCCGTGCGGTTCCTGCTGCTGGTCGCCCTCGCCGCTGCGGCCCTGACCACCCTCATGCTGGCCCTCGCCTGGTGGATGGAGAGCGAACGCCGCCTGCGCCGCACGCTGCTCAAGACCCTCGGCGTCGCCCCCGAAGTCGAGGCCTTCTCGCCTGCCGAGGGCAAGGCCGCCGGGCTCGACTTCGACGAAGGCCAGATCGCCGTCCTCTGGGCCCGGGGCGGCCACGGCCTGGTCTATGGCTTTGAGGAGATCGAGGGCGCGGAGATCATCGTCGACGGTCATGTCCTCGCCCGGGTGCGCCGCGGCGAGCCGCGCAAGGCTCTCGACGTCCTCGCCCCCGAGGCCGAACTGGTCGTCCTGCGCCTGATGTTCATGGACGCCCGCTATCCCGAATTCGAGATGAACCTCTGGAACGCCACGGCCCCCACGCTCGAAGGCTCGCCGTCCGAGGCCCTGCGGCTGGGGCGGCGCTGGCTGTCGCATCTGGATGCCCTGTTGCGCGCATAAAGCCCGGCGGCTGAACCGCGCCTTTGGGCTTTGCGTTCCGTCCCTGCGGGTCTAGAAGCCCGCCCATTCCTGTTTCGCCTTTCCCCGAGGAGCGCCCGCCGTGGCCCGCCTGTTTGACGCCTATCTGATCGCCGACTGGACCGCCGCCGAGACGCGCAAGCTGGGCGACCAGTCCCTGTGGGTCGGCGTGGCCAAGCGCGACGTGCGCTTCCGCCTCTACACCGAGACCCACAATGTCGCCTCGCGGGCCGAGGGCGAGGCCCTGATCGCCTCCCTGCTGGCTGACCACAGGAAACGCGGCGACCGGGTGCTGGTCGGCTTCGACTTCAACCTCGGCTATCCGGTCGACACCGGCCAGCGGCTGGGCCTCAAGGACACCAGCTGGCGTGGCCTGTGGGACTTCATTGCTGCGAACGTCGTCGACAAGGCCGACAACACCAACAACCGCTATCAGGTCGCGGCCAAGATGAACCGGCTGATGACCGATCAGGCCTGGCCGTTCTGGGGGGCGCCCGCCAAACAGACCCAGCGCTGGCTGACGGCGACCAAGCCGCCCGAGGGCGCCGGCGCCGACATCCCTGAGTTCCGCGCCACCGAACGTGCCGCTCGCGAGGGCCGCCTCCAGCCGAAAAGCGTCTGGCAGATGCATGGCGCCGGCGCGGTCGGCGGCCAGACCCTGGTCGGCATCGCTGCCGTCAACCGCCTGCTGAAGAAGCTGGATCCGTCCGCCGCCGTCTGGCCGTTCGGCACCGGCTGGCGCGCCCTGGAGGCCTCGGACCTCGAACCGCTGTCCGCCCTTGTCGTCGAGGTCTGGCCGTCGCTGTTCAACGCCCAGCCGAAAGAAGGCGAGTTCAAGGACCAGGCCCAGGTCCGCGTCACCGCCGAAGCCTTCGCCAATATGGATGAGCGCGGCGAACTGGCCGCGGCCTTCGCCCCACCCAAGGGCGCCTCCGACGACCTGATCCGTCAGGTCGAGACCGAGGAAGGCTGGATCCTCGGCGTCACTCGCTTGCCCGCCTAGCCGTCGCGCTCGCCGACAAAGTCCTGTGCAAACTCGGGCGCGTCCTCGTGGTCCAGGAGGTCCAGTTCGTCGTCACCGTCCGTGGCCCGCCCCGGGTCCGGTACCTCAAAGCCGCTGGGCATCGACATGTCCAGCAGGCCCGCGGCCTTCATCTCCCGCACGCCCGGCATGTCGCTCAGGCTGGCCAGGCCGAAATGCTCCAGGAACCGGTCAGCGGTGCCATAGGTGACGGGTCGGCCGGGCGTGCGCCGCCGTCCGCGCAGCCGCACGAAGCCCATCTCCAGCAGCTGGTCCAGCGTGCCCTTCGACAGGGACACGCCGCGTACGCTCTCGATCTCAGCCCGGGTGACCGGCTGGTGATAGGCGACGATGGCCAGGGTCTCGAGCGCCGCTTTCGACAGACGGCGCGGCTCCTCGCGCTCCTCGGTCATCAGAAAGCCGAGGTCCGGCGCGGTGCGGAAGCTCCAGCGATCGGCGACCACCTGCAGGGTCACGCCCCGGTCGCGGTAGCGCTCGACCAGCCGCGACAGGGCGCGGCCCACATCGGCATCCTCGGGCAGGCGCCGGGCGATATCGGCCGCCGACAGCGGTCCCGCCGCCGCGAACAGCAGCGCCTCGACCCGGCGTTCGATCTCGGTGTCGTCGGGGCGGAAGGCCAGGCCCTTCTTTTCTTCGGTCTCTTCGCTCATGGCGTCAGCTCCAGCGGCTGGCCGTGCGCGCGGCGACGCAGATAGACCTCGGCAAAGGCCTCGGCCTGGGTGACATCCAGCGCCCCTTCCTTGACCAGTTCCAGACTGGCCGACAGCGTCGAGGCGACATAGCTGGCCGGGCTGGGGCCCTCGCGCTCGCCCGCCTCATCCGCCGCCTCGGCCTGCGGCGCCACATCCTCCAGCGCGGTCCAGTCCTCCATGCGGGGCAGGCGCTCGCGCAGCCAGTCGCGCGCCGCCTCCAGCGGAAAGGCCTCGACCCGCAGGCCGGGATTATAGGCCCGCCGCTCGGCCCGCCGCCGCTGGCTGACATAGGCGGTCATCAACTCGTACAGGCTGGCGTCGATCTGGTCGGACGGCACAATCACCGTGGCCTCGGGATCGCCCCGGGTGAAGACATCGCGCTTCAGGATCGGTTGGCGCATCAGCGCTTCGCCCGCCGTGCGCATCGCCTCCAGCTTGCGGAGGCGGAACGCCAGCGCCGCCGCCATCTCCTCGGCCGGGATCTCGGCATCGGGTGTCGCCTCGGTGCGCGGCAGCAGCAGGCGCGACTTCAGATAGGCCAGCCACGACGCCATCACGAGATAGTCCGCCGCCAGGGCAAAGTTCCGCCGCCGGGCCTCGTGCACGAAGGCCAGATACTGTTCGGCCAGCTTCGTGATCGACAGGGTCAGCAGGTCGACCTTCTGGTTCCGCGCCAGCGCCAGCAGCACATGCAGCGGCCCCTCATAGCCGTCCAGATCGACGACAAAGGCCTCCTCCGGCTCGACCGCCTCGACCGCGGCAAAGTTCAGGTTCGGCTGGAAGGTGCGGCTCACCCCTGCGCCTCCCCGACATCCGGCCCGGCCTTGGCCTCCAGCCAGGGCGCCATCATCCGGTCAAACCGGGCGCGGCCTTCCATGACATCCAGCGGCTCGGGCAGGCGCACCCGCCGCGCCATCGCCGCCTCGGCGCGCTTCCGCCGCTTGCCCTTCAGCTTCTTGGACCCCGCCAGCACGGCCTGCATCTCGGCCATGTCGCCGTTGCAGTGCAGAACCACATCGCAACCTGCCTTCAGCGCGCTTGTCGCGCGGTGCTCCAGATCGCCTTTCAGCGCCTTCATCGACAGGTCGTCCGAGACGATCAGCCCCTGATAGCCCAGCTCGTCGCGGACCATGTCCAGCACGATGCGCGAGGTGGTGGCGGGCTCTTCCGGATCCAGCGCCGCGTAGACGACATGCGCCGTCATCGCGATCGGCATATCGGACAGGGCCCTGAACGGCATGAAGTCCCAGGCCTCCAGATGGGCCCGGTCAGCATTGACCACCGGCAGGTCGTGGTGGCTGTCGGCCAGTGCCCGGCCATGCCCCGGGATATGCTTGATCACCGGCAGGACCCCGCCCGCCATCAGCCCCTCGGCCGCCGCCCGTCCCAGCACGGCGACCTGCTCCGGGTCGGCCGCATAGGCCCGGTCACCGATGATGTCGTGCGCGCCCGGCACCGGCACATCCAGCACCGGCAGACAGTCGACGTCGATCCCCACCGCGTGCAGGTCGTGCGCCATCAGTCGCGCCCCCAGCCGCGCCGTCTCGCGCGCGCCCGCCAGATCATTGCTGGCCTTCAGATAGGCCGCGCCCGGCGGATAGCGGGTCCAGTGCGGCGGAATCATCCGCTGTACCCGGCCGCCTTCCTGGTCGATCAGGACCGGCGCCTCGTGCTCGACACAGCCCCTGAGCGCCGCCACCAGTTCAGCCAGCTGCTCGGGATCTTCGACATTCCGCCGGAACAGGATGAAGCCGAACGGCTGGGCCTCGGCAAAGAACTCTGCCTCTGCCTCGGTCAGACGGGGGCCGGAACAGCCCAGGATGATGGCGCGCGTCACCGGGCCTCAGCGCACAATACAGTCGCCGCCCGAGGCCTTGATGGCATCGCACAGCCCCTGCGCCTGCTCGCGGCTCAGGCCCGAGATCATGGTCCGGTACAGGGTCGATCCGCTGGACGAGGTCACCTCCTGCACCCGCTTCACCGCACCCTCGGTGTACTGGCTGTAACGCCCGACGACCCGGCTGTATTCGGTGTCCGCCAGCCCGGGCGTCGAGAAGGCCCCGATCTGCACCGCCGAATTGCCGCCCGCGGCCACCGTCGGACGTTCCGCAGGCCGGGCCGGAGTCGGCGTTGCCGCCTCGGCCGGGCGCGCATCAGGCTGGATCGCCTCGGGCGGCGGGACATAGGTCGGGGCGGTGACGATGGGCTCGGCGTCGTCATAGACGTCGATGCCCGCGGCCGGATCGACCGGCTGGGCATCCTCGGCGGCTTCGACCTTGAGCTCGCCCACGGGCGTGCCGATGGCCGGCGGGGCGTCCTCGGACCCACGGGCCCCGGCGCGGTAATAGATGACCACGACAATGATCAGCAGCAGCAAGACGGCCGCGCTGATGATCAGCGTGACGGGCGGACCGCCGACGCCGCTGCGGCGCGCGTCATACCCGCCGCCGCCCCGGCGGAACGGCAGCTCCTCGTCGGTCGGCGGCGTATAGGCACCCCGGTCACGACCGGCGCCCGGATCCTGGCGATGGGGGTCTTCGTGCGACATCAGGGGCCTCAATGCATATGCGTCCGCGAATCGCGCGGCTGAGCGCCTATCCTAGCGCTCCCGGTCCCTGCATTCGAATCACAGATCCAGCGCCAGATCGAGTGTGAACAGCTTTCTGTGTTCCTCGATGGCATAGCGGTCGGTCATCCCGGCGATATAGTCGCAGACCGCCCGGGCCCGGCGGGCCGGATCGCCGCTGGAGGCCCGCTCGGCCCATTCCGGCGGCAGGATGTCCGGCTCGGCCAGGAACAACTGGAACATCTCCGACAGGATGCGCCGCGCCTGGCTGCGGGTGCGATTGACCCGATAGTGGCGATACATGCGCGTGAACAGGAACCGCCGCAGCGCCCCCAGATCGGCCAGCATGTCCGGCGAAAAGGCCACCAGCATCCGCCGGGCCTTCCGCACATCCTCGACCGTCCCGATCCCGTCCGCCTTCAGCCGGCGCCCTGTCTCGGCCAGCACATCCTCGATCATGGCCCCGATCATGCGCCGCACGGCCTCCAGCCGGATCATGCGCGCATCCAGATCGGGCCAGTCGTCGCGCGTGCCCTTCAGGATCGGCCCGATCAGCGGCACCTCCATCAGGTCCTCCAGGGTGAACAGCCCCGCCTGCACCCCGTCGTCCACGTCGTGGTTGTTGTAGGCGATGTCGTCGGCGATGGCCGCGACCTGGGCCTCCAGCGAGGCGAAGCTGTCCAGCCTCAGGTCCCAGTCCTTCGAGAATTCCGCGACCGGCTTCCACGACGGGCGATCCAGCATGCCGTCGACCGGGCCGTTGTGCTTGATGACGGCTTCCAGCGTCTCCCAGCTCAGGTTCAGCCCCAGAAAATCCGGGTAACGCTCCTCCAGCCGGGTGATGACGCGAAAGGTCTGGACGTTGTGATCGAACCCTCCCCACGGCTCCATACAGGCCTGCAGCTCGTCCTCGCCCGCATGGCCGAACGGCGGGTGGCCCAGGTCATGCGCCAGCGCCACGGCCTCGGCCAGATCGGTGTCCAGCCGCAACGCATGGGCCAGCGACCGGGCGATCTGCGCCACTTCCAGACTGTGGGTCAGGCGGGTGCGATAGTGGTCGCCCTCGTGCGCCACGAACACCTGGGTTTTTTCCTTCAGCCGGCGAAAGGCGGTCGAGTGGATGATGCGGTCGCGGTCGCGGGCAAAGGCCGTGCGCGTCCGGCTGGCGGGCTCCGGCACACGCCGTCCCAGCGTGTTTGCGGCATCCAGGGCATAGGGGGCGAGGCGACGATCGGTCAGCGGACTTGATCCCGATGGGGTGACAGGCATTGCGGTAGCCCGTGGCGGCCTCATATAGGGCGGTATGACCGAACGATCCACAGACTTCCGGGTCGAGGCCACGGGCGACGCCGGCGCCCGCGCCGCGGCCCATGGGCTGACGCTGTCCCCGTCGGCCGCATCGCGTCTGCGGCACCTGTCGGAGGCCAGGGGCACGCCCCTGATGCTGCGGGTTGCCGTCGATGGCGGCGGATGCTCGGGCTTTCAGTACCGGTTCGACCTGGTCGGATCCGCCGATGACGACGACATCCGCATCACCCACGACGACCACACGGCCCTCGTCGATCCCGTCTCCCTGCCCTTCCTCAGCGGCTCCGTGATCGATTTCGTCGACGACCTCGCCGGTGCCCAATTTGTCATCCGCAATCCCAACGCCGCCTCCAGCTGCGGCTGCGGCGTCAGCTTCTCGATCTGACAGCCCCCGTCATCCTCGGGCTTGACCCGAGGATCGGTGCAGTCCTCCGCCCTGTTCGGCGGGGCCAATCATTCTGTGCGTCACAGGAAAACGACGACCTGGTCCGATCCTCGGATCAAGTCCGAGGATGACGACATGCTTCACCCTTGCATTTAGGGCTTTTCCTAATTAGGAAAGTCCCATGAACACCCTGTTCAAGGCCCTGTCGCATCCCGTGCGGCGTCGGATCATCGAGATGCTGAGGAAAGGTCCCATGGCGTCGGGCGACATCGCGGGGGCGTTTGACATGACCTGGCCGACCGTCACCGGCCACCTGAATGCACTGAAGGAGGCGGGGCTGGTCAGCCCCGAGCGCGACGGCACCACCATCCGCTACCGCCTCGACATTTCCGCCGTGGAGGAAGCGCTGGCCTTCCTTCTGTCGATCACCGGGGCCCGTAGCCCGTCTGATGGAGACAAGGACCGTGACTGATACCCGCCGATCCGCCCCCGCCTCGGCCCTCGATGTGGCCACTCTCGGCATCTCGGCCATCCTGCTGGGCCTCGGGCTGTGGATCTTCTTCGCCGGCCCCACCGGCCTGATGCCCATTCATTTCAACGTCCACGGGGATGCCGACGACTGGGCCGGGCGCGAGACCGTCGGCGCCTTGATCCTCGCGCTCGGTTTCGCCACCCTCGCCCTCAGTGGTGGTCTCGGTCATTTTGCCCGCAAGGCCGGCGATCCCGTCCGCAGCCGGGCCCTGCGCTTTGCCCAGCTGGTGACGCTGATCTCGCTTACGGGAGCCTCCCTGTTCGCTGCCGCGCTGAGCCTGTCCGGCGCCACCTCGATCGGCACCCTCGCGCCCATGGCGGCCATCAGCGCCCTGATGATGGCGACCGGGGCCTTCCTCGGCCGGGTCGGGCCGAACCCTGTCGTCGGGGTGCGCACGCCCTGGGCCTTCAAGAGCAAGCTGGCGTGGGAGCGCTCCAACCGCCTCGCCGGACGCCTGCTATTCCTGATCGGCCTGTTCGGTCTGGTGAGCGCACCCTTCATGCCCCAGCCGTTCGGCGTCATCGCCGTGGTCGTGGCCGTACTGGGCGCCGTTGTCCTCGCAGCGGTCGAAAGCTGGCGCGTCTGGCGCAACGACCCCGACCGCCAGCCCTTCTGAGCCTGTTCCTTCAAGACGGAGACACCCCATGCTGTCCGCCCTGATCGCCGCCGCCGCCCTCACCCTGACCGTTCAGGACCCCGGCACCACCGTCACCCTCCAGACCGACGCCGGCCCGCTGCACGGCACCTGGCTGGCCCCTGCTGAGGCCCCCCGCGCCGTCGGCGTCATCATCGCGGGCTCCGGCCCCACTGACCGCGACGGCAACAGCGCCCAGGGCATCCGGTCGTCCACCTATCGCCTGCTGGCCGAGGGACTGGCCGATCAGGGCATCGCCACCGTCCGCTATGACAAGCGCGGTGTCGGCGAGAGCCTGTTCACCGGCATGGCCGAGCAGGACCTGCGCTTCTCCCATCTGGTCGATGACGCCATCGGCTGGGCCGAACAGGCTGCCGCGCAGGCGGGCCTGTCCTGCGCCTGGCTGATCGGCCACAGCGAAGGCGCGCTGGTCGCCCTGGCCGCCACCGACCGCGACACCTCGGCCATCTGTGGTCTGGTGCTGGTGTCCGGTGCCGGTCGCCCGGCCCGCATCATTCTCGAAGAACAGCTGGGCCCGCAGCTGCCCGAGCCGATGCGGACCCAGGCCTTCACCGCGCTGGCCGAACTCGAGGCCGGGCGCGAAGTCGAGCCCATCCCGGGGCTGGAGGCGCTCTTCCGCCCCTCGGTCCAGCCCTATCTCATGTCCTGGCTGGCGCTCGATCCCCGCGAACTGATCGCGGCGTATGAAGGCCCTGTCCTGATCGCCCAGGGCACTACCGACATCCAGGTCACCACCACCGACTCCGACGCGATGAAGGCCGCACAGCCCGACGCCACCCTGGTCGTCTGGGAGGGCGTCAATCACGTGCTCAAGGTCGCCCCCGCCGAGCGGGCCGCCAACATCCGCACCTATGCCGATCCGGACCTGCCGCTGGCCACGCCGGTCGTCCCCGACATCGCCGGGTTCATCCTGGAGCCTCTCTAACCCAGGGAGTGCGATTTATTGTCCTCGCGCCTCGTTCCTCTGCCTGTCCGTTTTCAGGATGTCGGCGTTGGGATCGAAGACATAACCCTCCGTGGCGGAGGCGACGAAGAGAATGAGCAGGGTCCCGTACACGACAACGCTAAGCAGCCGAATAAGCCGGATGACAAAACGCCCGGTGGGCCCGGAAACTTCCATGCCTCGCCTGCCGAACAGAAAGGCCCATGAGCGGCGATGCGCAGGTGGCAGGCAGGGAATGGCATCGCTGCTGCGGTATCCCGTCTCGGCGTCAGGTAGCTGATCGCCGATGATGGAAACCAGTACCCCGGGCAAGATCCACAAAAGGACCATGGCCGGAAACAGAAACCCTGCGATGAGGTGGAAGTGGGTCAAGATCCACGCCTGCACCTCGCCGAAGAGATCCATCTAGCTCAGCGTTTCCTGGAAGCGCACCGGACGGCCGTGGGCGCTGCCCTGCAGCTCGCCGTCGCGCATGACCACCCGGCCGCGCACGATCGTCGCCATCGGCAGGCCCTGGACCTCCATGCCGTCGAACGGGGTCCAGCCCGAGCGCGTGGCCATGTCGGCGTGCTTCAGCACGGTCTTCGCCTTCAGGTCGACCAGCGTCAGGTCGGCGTCATAGCCCTCGGCCATGCGGCCCTTGCCGGCGATGTTGAAGATGCGCTGCGCTCCGGCCGAGGTCAGGTCGATGAACCGCTCCAGCGTCATTCGCCCCTTCGCCACATGGTCCAGCATGACCGGCACCAGGGTCTGCACCCCCGGCATGCCCGACGGTGACGCCGGATAGGGCCGGGCCTTTTCTTCCAGCGTATGCGGGGCGTGGTCCGAGCCCAGCACATCCACGACCCCCTGGGCGATGCCGCGCCACAGGCCTTCGATGTGCGGCCGGTTGCGGATCGGCGGGTTCATCTGGGCCAGCGCCTTGAGCCGCTCGTAAGCCTCATCGCCGTCCAGCGTCAGATGCTGGGGCGTGACCTCGACGGTCGCCACATCCTTGGCCCCCGCCAGGAATTCGATCTCCTCGGCGGTGGTCACATGCAGCACATGGATGCGCGCCCCGCATTCCCGCGCCAGTCCCACCAGCCGCCGCGTGCTGAGGATCGCGCTTTCGACATCGCGGACCTCCGGGTGGCTGGTCCAGTCGCCGGTCCGCGCCAGACTGCGCCGCTCGGCCAGCCGGTACTCGTCCTCGGAGTGGAACGTCGCCCGGCGGTTCACCCGCTTGAGGATATCGCGCACCCCGTCGTCGTCGGCGACCAGCAGGGTCCCGGTCGAGGCGCCCATGAAGACCTTGACCCCGCAGCACCCGGGCAACCGTTCCAGCTCATCCAGATAGGCCGCATTCTCGTGCGTGCCACCGATGTAGAAGGCGTGGTCCGTCCACATCCGGTCCCGGGCCCGCGCCAGCTTGTCCGCCATGGCATCAGCATCGGTGGTGGTCGGCTCGGTGTTCGGCATTTCGAAGACGGCGGTCACCCCGCCCAGCGCCGCCGCCCGACTGCCGGTCTCGAGGTCTTCCTTCCATTCCAGACCGGGCTCGCGGAAGTGGACCTGGGTGTCGATCACGCCGGGCAGGACGGTCAGCCCTGCGGCGTCGACCACCTCTCCGGCCGAGGCCTGCGACAGGTCCCCGATGAAGGCGATCCGGCCGTCGCGGATACCGACATCGGCAGGCCCGCGTCCCGCATGATTGGCGACCTCGCCGCCGCGCACGATCAGGTCATAGCTGTTGCCCATGGCGATACTCCTGCCGGTCAGATCAGGCGGCGTCGGTCGTCAGGCGCCGCATGCAGGCTTTCAACACCCTCTCGGCCGGAAGGTCCATCATATGCTGGAGCGCCTGGTCGAAACGGGGGTCCATGACACGGAATTCCTCAAAGCTGCGCGGCCCCCTCAGGGTCTGTCCGCCCCACGGGCCGCGCAGCGACTCGTCCGACGGGCCGAACAGGGCCGTCACCGGCACGGCCGCCGCCACCGCCAGCTGGGTCCACAGCGAATCCCCGCCCAGATAGAAGTCCGCCCGCTGCAGGGCTGCCACCGTGGCCAGCGGCGACAGCTTGCCCTGTGCCTCGATCACCCGCTCGCGCCGCACCACCAGCCGGATGGTGTGGGCCGCATCCCGGTCGCCCGGCCCGCCGACAATCAGCAACCGCCCGCCCGCCAGCGGCCCGCCCTCGCCCAGCAGGGCCTGGGCCACCTTGGCATAGCGTTCCGCCGGCCACAGACGCCCGATCCAGTCCGCGCCGGGTCCGATGGCCAGCAGCGGCCCCTCGCCCGGCCCCAGCAGCGCCTCGGCGGCCTCGATGTCGTCGGGCGTCGGGTGCAGGCGCGGCGTCGGCACCTCGTCCAGCTGCAGCACCCGCGCGGCCGCCTCGACGGCATGCAGACCGTCCGGCATCTCGCCACGCACCGCCCGCTTCTGTCGTCTCAGCCAGCCCGACAATTTCGTGCCGCGCATGTCGACGACCAGGCCCCAGTGCGTGCCCCGCACCTGGTTCCACAGACCGGTCAGCTCGGCCAGTCCCTCGCCCTTCAATGTCACCAGCCGGTCCAGCCGCGGCACACCGGCGAACAGCGGCGCACTGGCGGGCGATCCCACCACGGTGAAACGCGCCTGCGGCAGGGCTTCGGCCAGATGATCGAGCACGCCCGAGCCCATCACCGCCATCTCCGGGTCGGCTTCAGCGATGTAGAGGACGGGAAAGGCCGAGGGCATAACCCTACCGTATACGGATTCTCGCAGGCAGGCAGCGGCATCGCCCCCTCGCCAAGCCGCCATGGCCGCCCTATCTGTGGACCATGTCCGCCCGCATTGCCTCCCTCCCTGATCGCGCCCTCGTCCGGGTCAGCGGCCCGGATGCGTGGGCCTTCCTCAACGGCCTGCTGACGCAGGAGGTCCTGACCCTCCAGCCGGGCGCGCTGCGCTTCGGCGCCCTGCTGTCCCCGCCTGGGCGTCTGCTGTTCGACCTGTTCCTGTTCGGCGAGGACGACGGGGTCCTTCTGGATGTCGATGCGGACCGGCGGGACGCCCTGATCCAGCGGCTCAGCCTCTACCGCCTGCGCGCCCAGGTCACGATCACGCCCGTCGACGGCACGGTCCAGGTCCTGTGGCCTGCCGCGTCCGACGCGCCCGGCACCCCCGACCCGCGCCTTGCCGCCCTCGGTCACCGGCACTACGGCGAGGCCCTCCCCCCGACGGACGAGGC
The DNA here is from genome assembly GCF_036963785.1 of Brevundimonas sp. Classification (GTDB taxonomy): domain Bacteria; phylum Pseudomonadota; class Alphaproteobacteria; order Caulobacterales; family Caulobacteraceae; genus Brevundimonas. The sequence goes on along the minus strand of NZ_JBALUS010000008.1, from coordinate 21,471 downwards.
CGCGGACTGGCACGACCACCGTCTGACGCTCGGCGTCCCCGACCCCGCCCGCGATGGCGGTCAGGACACCACCTATCCGATCGAGGCCAACTTTGACCTGCTGAACGGCATCGACTTCTCCAAGGGCTGTTTCATCGGTCAGGAGACGACTTCGCGAATGAAGCGGCGCGGCGCCATCCGCAATCGCATGCTGCCGCTGGAGGTCGAGGGCGACCTGCCCCCGTTCGGCAGCGAAGTCCTGAACGGTGAGCGCCGGTCCGGCCAGACCCTGTCGGGTCAGGGCCACCGCGTCATGGCCCTCCTCCGTCTGGACCGGCTTGACGGGGACCTGACCGTCGAGGCGAAGCCGGTAACGGTCCGACGGCCGGACTGGACGGGCCTCTGAAACGAAAAACGCGCCCGAAGCGAACTCCGGGCGCGTCTCCTTATCGATCGAGGATCGATTACTCGGCGGGCGTCTCGACGGCGGCGTCGACGTCCTCGGCCGCTTCATTGGTGGCGGCAGCGGTGTTGTCGGCCACGGCGTCAGCGTTCTCGGCAGTGTCTTCGGCGGCCGAGGCTACGGCGTCGCCGGCGGCGTCTGCGGTTTCGGCGGCATTGTCACCGGTCTCCTGCGAGCAGGCGGCAAGGGCCAGAGCGGCGGCGGCGACGGTAATCAGGGCAATACGCATGGTTATGTCCTCCGTTGATGGAAGCCATCGTTTTTTCGCGTCCGAGGGTACTTGTCCACCCCCTTGACCGCCGCCGGCGGCCTGAGCCGGACCGGATGCGTCGACTCGTCATGCTCTGACTGGGCCAGAGGATCGGCCCCCGGAATGACCCGCCCGCCTCGGATCAGGTCTGAGGGCGGCGGCGAACTTCTGACACCTGCTCCGCCCACGCCAGCTCCATCCGCAGCGCGGTCAGGCGACCGTCTCCTGCCGCCCAGGTGACCTCGCGGATGCGCAGGGCGGATTCCAGCCACCGCACCCGCGTCTCCGGATCCTCGGTGAGGCGCGCCACCCGCACCATGGGCTCGGCCATGGAAACATGCCCCTGCCCCCGAAACTGCAGGATCGACAGCAGCGCCGCCTCATAGGTCTGGATGGCCGCATCGATCAGCCCCTCGCGCTCGTACAGCTCGGCCAGCCACAGCTGTGAGGCGATCAGGGCGTCGGGATCGGTCTGGCCCAGTTCCCCGACCACGCCCGGCGGATGCACAAAGGCCTTGCTGTCCTGCGCCCGCGCCTCGCCCGCAAACGCGGCGGCAAGGCCGAGAGCGATCAGCGCAATCAGGAACGGCAAGCGGGTCACCGTTCCCCCTTGCCAGATCGCACCCGGCCCGGCGTCTGACGGGACATGACTCTTGCGTCTGGCGACCAGCCCGGCGATTCTGAACCCATGACCGACTCGCCCGTGCCCGACACGACCGGCCGCTGTGGCTGGTGCGGCACCGATCCCCTCTATGTCGCCTATCACGACCAGGAATGGGGCGTGCCAGAGCATGACGCCCGCGCGCTGTGGGAAAAGCTGGTGCTGGACGGGTTCCAGGCCGGCCTGTCGTGGATCACCATCCTGAAGAAGCGCGAGGCCTTCCGCGCGGCCTTTGACGATTTCGATCCGGAAAGGGTCGCCCGCTATGACGAAGCCGACCGCCAGCGCCTGCTGAACGACGCCGGCATCGTCCGCTCGGCCGCCAAGATCGACGCCACCATCTCCGGGGCCCGACGCTGGCTGGACCTCCAGGAGCAGGGCCGCGACATGTCGGACTGGCTGTGGTCGTTCGTTGATGGGCAGCCCATCCAGAACCATTGGCACTCGATGGCCCAGGTCCCCGCCCAGACCCCGCAGTCGGTCGCCATGGCCAAGGCCCTCAAGGCCGAGGGCTTCAAATTCTGTGGTCCGGTGATCGTCTATGCCTTCATGCAGGCGACCGGCATGGTCAATGATCACGTCGCGACCTGCCATCGCCATGCCCCCCTGTCGTCAGGTCAGGGCTGATGCTTCCCCGCCCCGATCTGACGCTGGAACGGGAATGGGCCGCCCACGGCCTCGTTTGCGGCGTGGACGAGGCCGGTCGTGGCCCCTGGGCCGGGCCGGTCAGCGCCGCTGCCGTCATCCTCGATCCCGACCATCTGCCCGACGGCCTGAACGACTCCAAGGTTCTGTCAGAGATCGCCCGCCATGAGGCCGAGGCCGACATCAAGGCGCAGGCCGTATGCTGGTCAGTCGCCTTTGCCACGGTCGAGGAGATCGACCGCCTGAACATCCTGCGCGCCACCGAATTGGCCATGCGTCGCGCGGTACAGGGTCTGGCGCACTGTGCCGCTCTCGCCCTGATCGACGGCAATCATGCGCTGGATGTGGGCTGCCGCTCGGTCGCGGTCATCAAGGGCGATGCGAAATCCGCTTCGATCGCCGCGGCCTCGATCCTCGCCAAGACGGCTCGCGACCGGCTGATGCACGAACTGGAAGACGAACACCCCGGCTACGGCTTTGCCCGGCACAAGGGATATGGCGTGCCGCTACACCGTCAGGCGCTGGACCGCCTCGGCCCCTGCGCCCAGCACCGGCGCTCGTTCGCGCCGATCCGCTACCTTCTGCAGTCCGGCGGCACGGAACACCGCAGGATGGGCATGCCATCGTTGGTCAAGTGAATCCTCAACACGAGGACAGCTTTCAAAGCTTGGGACGTATCAGCTAAATCCGGAACCATCGAACGAGGCGGCCGCATTACCCTCTGCACTGTCGACATCCAGACGCTGAAGTTCCGGAGCGGTCCATTCCGGAAGATTTTCTTCCCGATCCAAGGTCGTAACTTCAGTCATCTGATGGCTCTCGGCTGTGCCAGTGTTGGCTTCGGCGAAGGTATGAACCCGTCGTCGGTTTGGCAAGCACGCATTCAGTTCGCCACCGGCCAGGTTATCCAATGGCGGATGCTTGTCACCCAGCTTCGGCTCTGTGCCAGAGCGTCTGCCTAGCTGCTGATATCAAAGCCATCGACATTGATGCCGATGGAGTTCTCAGCGCATTCAACGTCGAGACGCTGAAGTGTGGGTGCTTCCCATTCCATCTTGGCGTTGGGATCAAGGGTCTCGGCTTTGCTCTCGGACATGCCGTGCTCCTGCTAAGGTTGATCTTGCCGAACCCTAGCAGCGGGGGAAAAAATCGGTCAACAGCGCTGGCTGGCAAAATCTCAGATGGCACCTATCGCGCAACACTGCCGCGAAACAACGTCCGATCTGATCGGGCGCCCAGCTTAGAGCGCCATGGCTCCGCCCATCAGGGCGCCCATCAACGCCGCCAGCAATGCCCCGCCGACCAGGATCATCCAGTGCGGGATCTCTTCGCTCTCGGCCTCTGCAGGGTCCGAGACGTTGGCTGCCGTGAACCGGTCCCGGCGCGGTTCGGGCGCACGCCAGGCGACGGTCTGAAAGGCGTCGACCGCCCGTTCTGACCGGACCAGACCCCGGCCCGCAAATCTGGCCTCGCTGCCCATCTCGCCCGCCTGAATGTCTCTGATCGCGTCCATGGCGATCAAACGGCATCAAACTCCGACGGTTCCCGCAGATCAAGCTGCGTGCGGCAGGGCCACCGGCTCGGGCGTCACGACGTACAGATACTCGACGTTCCTCAGCCGCCCGATCTGGCCAACCTTTTCGCCCTTCGGGTTATGGATGCCGATGCGCGCGCCGACATAGCGGGGGTGGGCGATCTCGATCACCTGCACATGCCCGCGCCCCGAAAGCATCCCGGTGAGAGCTTCCCGGTCCAGATAGCCCTCGTCGTTGAAGGACACGACCAGGTTGGGTGCCTTCAGCCCCTCGATCACCGCCGCCAGCGCCGGCCCGATCCCCGGCCGGCTGTTGAAGGCGCTTTTGCGCGTCTTCACATCGATCCGCTTGTTGGCGATGCCATAGGTCTCGGGCTTGTCCCACAGCACCAGACTCTCCCAGCAGTGGTAGTTCCCCAGATAGGAATGCTGGTTGTAGGGCGGGTCCAGATAGACCAGATCGGCCTCGATCTCCGGCGCGATCTCGACGGCATCGGCCTGCGTCGCCCGGCACGGCCCCCCCACCGAGGGCAGGACATCGGGCATCCGCAGTTCGAGGGGCTTGAGCGCGCGCGGGGCCCATCGCTTCATATAGGCCATCTGCACCCCCGCCGTGGAATCGACCCGGTCGGCCGCCTCCATCAGGCTGACCAGCACGATGGCCTTCAGTTCGGGCTCCAGATCCAGCGCCTCGATCCGCGCGCGCATGGCATCGATCCGCGCGCCGTTGTCCGGATGGAAATAGCGGGCATCCTCGCAGAAGGCCCGGGTGAACCAGCCCGCTTCCGGCTTCAGCGTCCGCAGCTCGGCCAGCACCGCCTCGGCCCGGTCCAGCCAGCGCTCGCGGTCCGCCTGCACGTAGGCGGTGGCCAGTACATGGGCATAGGCATTGTGGTCATTTGACCAGACGCGGTAGCCCGCCCGCTTCAGCGCATGCCCCACCCGCGCCGACCCGGAAAACAGATCGCACACGGTCGTCCCCGGCCCCGCCAGCGCGCCGATCGCCGAGGTCACCTGCCCCAGCAAAGCCCGCTTCGAGCCGATATATTTGATCATGCACTCATCTCCTCCCCCGCCCGCGGGGGAGGGGGACCACGGAGTGGTGGAGGGGGCGACAACAGGCACCGGTGTCAGGGTCCGCCCCCTCCACCCCGCTGCGCGCGGTCCCCCTCCCCCGTTTCGCTACGCTACACAGGGGAGGATCACTTCCGCCGTTTCATCTTCGACGGAGCATGCGCCAGTCGCAACAGATTCGCAGCCCCCGGCGCGCCAAAGGGCGTCCCGGCCAGGATCAGGATCCTCTGCCCCGGCTGGGCCAGACCATAGTCCATGGCGCCATTCACGGCGTCGTCCGTGACCTGTTCCAGCGAGTCCGGCTGGCGGCCCAGCCGCGGCTCCAGCCCCCAGACCAGCGCCAGCCGCCGGGCCGTGTCCGGATTGGGCGTCAGGGCCAGCACCGTATGCAGGGGCCGCTCGCGCGCCATCCGCCGGGCGGTGCCGCCCAGGGTCGTGAACACGACGATACAGGCGGTCGACTGCGCCTCGCCCGCCTTGCGCGCCGCGGCCACCAGGGCATCGGCATCAATGTCGTCCATGCCCGCATGTTCGGCGTCCATCAGGCTGGGCCAGACCGGATCGCGCTCCACCCGCTCCATGATGCGGTTCATCATGGTCACCGCCTCGACCGGATAGTCGCCCGAGGCCGTCTCGGCCGACAGCATCAGGGCATCGGCCCCCTCATAGACGGCATTGGCGACATCGGTGGCCTCGGCCCGGGTCGGGGCGGGGGCGCCCGTCATCGATTCCAGCATCTGGGTCGCCACGATCACCGGCACGCCGCGATGGCGGGCGGCGCGGATGATGGCCTTTTGCGCGACCGGCACCTCTTCCGGGTCCAGCTCGACGCCGAGGTCCCCGCGCGCCACCATCACCCCGTCGGAATAGTCGAGGATGGCCTCCAACTCGTTCAGCGCCTGGGGCTTTTCGATCTTGGCCAGACAGGCCGCCTTGCCGTTCACCAGCCGCTTCAGCTCGGCCATGTCCTCGGCCTTCTGCACAAAGCTCAGCGCCACCCAGTCCACCCCGATCCGCAGCGCAAAGGCCAGGTCCTCGCGGTCCTTGGGCGTCAGGGCCGACACGGGGATGACCGCTTCCGGCACGGCCACGCCCTTGCGGTCCGACAGTTTCGAGCCGCTCTCGACCGTCACATCGGCCCAGTCGTCCGACCGCTTGCCGACGCGCAGCCGCACCCGGCCGTCGTCCAGCAGCAGCAGCATGCCCTCGCGCAGGGCCTTGAAAATCTCCGGATGCGGCATCTGCACCCGCGTCTCGTCGCCGGGCTCGGGGTCCAGGTCGAAGCGCATCTTGTGACCCGGCTTGATGTCGATCTCGACGTCCCGGAACCGGCCCAGCCGCAACTTGGGCCCCTGAAGGTCCGCCAGCACGCCCAGCGGCCGTTTCAGCGCCATCTCGGCCCCGCGCACCGCCTTCAGCGCCGCCGCATGGTCGTCGTGCGAGCCGTGGCTGAAGTTCAGGCGGAACACATCGACCCCGGCCTGGGCCAGGGTCTTGACCATGCCGGGCGACCGGCTGGCCGGTCCCAGGGTCGCGACGATCCGGGCGTGTCGGGCTCTCTTCATCGAATATCCATGCGAACGGAGGGGATTTCCCCCTTGTGCCCACGAAAGCGCGTCGGGTTAAGGGCGGTTCTTTGCGCGAAACACGAAGTTACGCCCCGCGGTCGCGCCGCGACCCGTTTCGCGCTACCTCACACGCAGCAACGGAGACGACCATGGCGGGCCTCAAGGACAAGCGCGGCTTCATCGACAAGGACCGGCTGGACCTGTCCGAGCGTCAGGCCATGGAACACTGGATGAAGCGCTGGGGCGTGACCCGTGACCAGCTGACCGCCGCCCACCGCAAGGCCGGGCGCAACATCAAGGACATCGCCGCCGAGCTGGGCAAGAAGCGCTAGCCTGCAGTGGTGCGAGCGGCGGGGGTCGAACCCGCATGACCGAAGTCGAGGGATTTTAAGTCCCTTGCGTCTACCAGTTTCGCCACGCTCGCCAGAGGGCCTATTGCGCCGCCCGTAAGGCCCGGAAGTCGATGTCGGAGTTGGCCAGCAGCCACAGGAAGGCGGCCCAGGCGGCGACGTTCTGGTCCAGCGCCTCCGGGTCGATCCGGTCCAGCACATCGTCGGCCGTGTGGTGGGTGTCGAAATAGTCCATGCCTTGCTGGTTCAGGCGAAAGGCGGGCACGCCGGCCTGCACCAGCGGGGTGGTATCGGGTCCGCCGCCGGTCGCCGGCGCCCCGTCGAACAGAATGCCCAGCGGCGTCAGCACCCGCATGGCGGCCCGGCGCAGCTCGCTGTCACCCGCGCCGGCCGGCAGGGCGAGGCTGTAGATCCGGTCCGCGCCGAAATCGCTTTCGCTGGCGGCGACATGCATCTCCAGCTCTCCGGCCCGGCGGTCGGCATAGAAGCGCGCCCCGGCCAGACCCTGCGAGGGCGGCGGCTGGCTGACCTCTTCCGAGCCCCACCAGACCACGCGGATCGTGCGGCGCGGCTGGACCGGCAGATCCTCGATCAGCTTCAGCGCCGCCGTGGTGATGGCGATGCCCGCCCCGTCGTCGATCGCGCCGGTGCCCAGGTCCCAGCTGTCCAGATGCCCGCCGATGACGATCACCTGATCGGGAAACTCCCAGCCGACGACCTCGGCCACGACGTTCTGCGAGTGGCTGTCGGCGACAAAGCCGGCACCCGAGACCAGCCGCATGCGGATCGGCTCATCGGTCAGGCGTTGCGCCCGGCGCAGCTGGTCGGCGTCCGGCGGGCTGATGGCAAAGGCCGGGATCTGGCCCTCGCCGACCCGCGTCGCGCCCGTATGGGCAAAGCGGTGGTCGTGGGTGCCCAGCGAGCGCAGCACATAGCCGACCGCCCCGCGCTTCGCCGCCTCAAACGGGCCCTGTCCGCGGATAGGCGAGCTGGTGCCATAGCCGCGCCCGTCCTGGGCCGGCACCGTATCCTGCAACACCACCACAATCTTGCCGGTCAGCGCGCCCTCGGGCTGGTCCAGCAGCTCCTGATAGGTCTCGAAGATCACCGCCTCGGCTTCAATCCCGCCGGGTGGCGTGGAAATCGTTCCGCCGAGCGCGGTCGCCACCAGCGCCTGGGGGAAGGGCGACAGGATTTCCACCCGGGTCTCACCCCGTTCCCACAGCTTCAGGGGGAAGGATTCGATCTCGACATTGGCAAAGCCCATGCCGGTCATCAGCTCGGCGCCCCACTGCGCCGACGCCTGTTCCGAGGCCGAGCCCGCCGGACGCGGTCCGAACCGGGTGGTCAGCTCCTCGACGATCTCGAACGCCCCGCTGCCCTCGAGGGCGCGATCGCGCAGCTGTTCGGCAATTCGGATATCCTCGGCGGTCTGGGCCGTGGCGACCGACGACACTCCGAGCGCCATCAATCCCAGCGTCGCCACCAGTGCTGTTGCTGCAAGCCGCATCGTCATCTCCCCCGAATACCGGAGCCGCAGTCCTAGCGGCTCACGGGCGGGGCGCAAAGCCCGATCGGCCGAGCGCTATTCGACGTCTTGGAAATAGGGCTCGACCGGCCCCTGCAGCTTGACCGTCAGGGCCTTGCCGCGCCGGTCCACGCGATTGCCGACGGCCAGACGCACCCAGCCTTCCGAAACGCAATATTCCTCGACGTTGGTCTTTTCCTCGCCCTTGAAGCGGATGCCGACGCCCCGCGCCAGCACGGCCTCATCGTGGAATTTGCTGTCGGGATCGACGCACAGGCGATCGGGCGGGGTATCGGACATGAGGGGTCCTCGGGCGAAAACAAAAACAGGATCGCGTCTTAGAGCCTCAGCCCGCCAAGGCAAGTGGCGTGGCGCCTATTGCACCGTCTGGCGGGCCGGACCGCGCGCCGGGGTCTCGGCGGCGGCGGCACGCTCGGAAGCTGGCGTCTCCGCGGCAGGCGGCGGGGTCTCACGCGTCGGCGGCGTCTGTCGCGGGGTCTGGCGCGCGGGTTGACGGGCGGGCTGTGCGCGCGGCGCGGCCGGCGTCGCGGCGGGTGTGGCCGCAGGCGTCGTTGCGGCCGGTGCCGGTGTTCCCCGGCTGGCCGCCGCCGCTCGCGCTTCCAGATCCGGACGGGTGTTCATTCCGGCCAGCTTCTCGGTCAGTTCGCGGGCCTCGGCCGGCGGCATCTGCGCCAGAATGGCGGCGAGCGCCCGGGGCCGCATGGCCGCCGCCACCGGCAGGCGCACCTCATCGTCCAGGGTGACGAAGACGGCCGCCGCATCGCGCGGGCGCATGGCGGAATAGACCTGCACCAGACGGTCGACCTCGGCCTGCTCCTTTTCGTCCAGCTGGCCCAGCATGTCCTCGACCTCGCCCTCGACGGCGTTCAGCTCGACGATACGGGCGTCGATCTTCTGCTCGGCGGCGATCAGCAGCGGCAGCATGGTCGCCATCTCCTCCTCGCGCGCGTCCAGCTCAACGCGCCGTCCCGACAGCGACTGGATGACTCGCAGCTCGGCCGGAGAAATTCCGGCCTGATCCGCCAGCTGTTCGTCGGTCAGGGTGCAGACCCCCGCCACCGGCGGCTTGGGCGTCTCGGCGCCCTCGGCGGGCACGGCTTCCTCGGCCCAGGCCACGGCGCCCTGGAACATGCCCGGCACGGTTCCGGCCGCGCGCACGGCAATCACCCCGCCGATGGCGATGGCAACGAGAGGCAACAGGCGGGGCAGCTTGGACATCAGGGGCTTTCAGACAGCGCGAAAGGAGGGATCAGGCAGCAAACAGGTCTTCGTCCAGACTACGGCGGGCGCGGTTCAGGCTTTGTTTCGCAGCGTGGTTAGCGGCCAGCGCCTGCAGCACCGGGGCGAACCGCTCGGCGGCTTCTCCGGGCACATCGGGGGCCACCGCCAGACTCTCCAGCTTGCCGTAAAGGTCGGTCGCCGGATCCGCCCCCGGGGCCATGCGCAGCTTCGGCTCGGGCGCAGGCGCTGCGGCAACCGCCGCCCGGACTTCCCGGCCCTCGCGTGCCAGCAGGCCTTCCAGTTCCTGCTTAAGGGCCCGCGCCTTGACGATGCGGTCGTGCAGCAGATCGGTTTCCTGGCCCGCCTCGCGCAGGGTCTTCAGCGCCGACTCGGCCCGGCCCGCGGCGCTGTTCAGCTCCGCAATCGCGCCGGCGAACGCCGCCTGTCCCTCGCGAACCGCCTTCAGCCGACGATCCAGCCGCACGCCATAGGCGATGGCGCTGACCAGCAGCAGCATCAGAATGGCATCCAGAACCGTTCCGATCATGACAGACCCTTTTGTTTGGCCAGACGCTCGGCGATCTCCACCCGAACCGGTGCCTCGACGCGCACGGCGATATTCTGGCCCTTGCGCCCCATCCGCCCCGTCGTCAGCGGGATGGTGCCGCTGCGGATCGAGATTTCGGAATTGGGCGTGGCATTCAGCATCAGGGTGTCGCCGACCTTCAGATTCAGCACCTGCGACAGCGGCACCTGCTGCTCGTCCAGCACGGCCCGAACCTCGGTGTCGGTGGTCCACAGCTCGGTCGCCAGGTGGCCTTCCCAGATATTGTCGCGGCCGAACTTCTCCCCCATGAACTGCTGCAGCAGCATCTTGCGGATCGGTTCCAGCGTCCCGTACGGCAGCAACAGCTCGATACGCCCGCCACGGTCTTCCATGTCGATGCGCAGCTTGACCAGAATGGCCGCATTGGCCGGCCGCGCGATGGCGGCAAAGCGCGGATTGGTCTCCAGACGGTCCAGGTTGAAATGCACCGGCGTCAGCGGCTCGAAGGCGGCCCGGGCATCGTTCAGCACCACTTCGACCATGCGCTGCACCAGCACCCGTTCGATGGTCGTATAGGGCCGGCCCTCGATCCGGAGCGCCGCCGTGCCGCGGCGACCGCCCAGCAGCACATCGACGATGGAATAGATCAGGTTGGAATCGACCGTCAGCAGGCCGTAGTTGTCCAGCTCCTCGGCCCGGAATACCGCCAGGATGGCCGGCAGCGGGATCGAGTTCAGATAGTCGCCGAACCGGATCGACGAGATGTTGTCGAGGCTGACCTCGACGTTGTCGCTGGTGAAATTGCGGAGGGATGTCGTCATCAACCGCACCAGGCGGTCAAAGACGATCTCCAGCATCGGCAGGCGCTCATAGCTGACCAGAGCCGAATTGATGATCGCCCGGATGCCAGAGCGTTCCTCGTCGTCCCCGCCCATGTCGAAGCCGAGCAGGCTGTCGATCTCTTCCTGGTTCAGCACCCGTTCGGGCATCAGGCCCGCACGGCCCTCCCCGTCGTCAGCGCCGAACGGATCGTCCTCGGCATCGGCGAGTGCGGCCTCGCTCATCCTAGTTCACCAACATTTCTTCGATCAGCACGGCTTCAGCCTTGCCGGGCGCCAGGATCAGATTGACCCGGCGAAGGATTTCCGCGCGCAGCTGGAAATTGCCGGCCGAGCCGTTCAGGTCCTCGGTGCGCAGTTCGCGCAGGAACCCCTGAAACATGTCCTGCAGACGCGGCATCTCGGCCATCAGCTGGTCGGCCAGATGGGCATCCTTCAGCTCCAGCGTCAGCCGCAGCTTCAGATAGGCGGGCCGGCCGTCGGCCGTCTGAATGTTCACCACCATGTCGGGCAGGGTGTAGAAGGTCACCCCGTCCGGCCCTTCGGTGATCTTGCCCAGCGCCGGGTCCATCTCTCCGCCGCCGCCGCCGTGACCCCCGCCCTTGTCGGGCTTCTTCTCGCCGTGGCCGTCATCCTTGGGCGCCTCATGCCCGTCAGCGCCCTCGGCTGTGGCGGGTTTGGGCGACAGCATGAAGAAGGCGCCCGCGCCTCCGCCCCCCAGCACCAGCAGGGCCACCGGAATGATGATGAACAGCAGCGGCAGCTTCTTCTTGGCGGGAGCCGCTTCGCCCTCACCGTCACCGCCCGCGCCTTCGGCCACGGCGACGTCGGTCCCCTCGGCCTTCTTCTTCTTGCCAAATTTCAGCATGCGCTATGGCCCCACTCTGACCGGCCCAAAGAAGCGGGTTTTGGTTAACGGGGCGTTTAGAACCGGCATTTTCTGCCGGGCAAAGCGTCGCAGCAAAAACTCAGTGCTTTGATTTTACTGAATTAACCTCACTGGCATGGTGCTTGCGACGGTCGGAGCGAAGGAGTTCCGTCTTGGAAAACGTCGCCTACATCGGATTGTCACGCCAGATGACGCTGCGCCGCGAGCTCGACATCGTGGCCAACAACATCGCCAATGCGAACACCACCGGCTTCAAGGTCGAGCAGCTGATGGTCGGCACCGAGATCGGCCAGGGCGCCCGCAACGACGCCGTCCGCCCGGGCGTCAGCTTCGTTCTGGACCGGGGTGTGGGCCGCGACTACGGCCAGGGCGCCCTGTCCCAGACCGGTCGCACTCTCGACTTCGCCATCGAGGGCGACGGCGCCTTCTTCACCGTCCAGGACGGGGACGCCGAGGCCTATACCCGCGACGGCGCCTTCACCATCAGCCCCGAGGGCCTGCTGGTCACCGCCGCCGGACTGCCGGTGCTGGGCGACGGCGGTGAGATCCTGCTCGATCCGGCGCGCGGTGCCCCCCAGGTGGCCGGAGACGGCACCATCAGCCAGGACGGCCAGGTCGTCGGCCGGCTGACGGTCGTTCGCTTCGACACCCTGTCGGTGCTCGAAAAGGCCGGTGACGGCCTGTACCGCAACACCTCGAATGCCCAGCCGATGGACGCCCCCGACGCCCGCATCCATCAGGGGATGCTGGAGGGATCCAACGTCAATCCTATCCTCGAAATCACCAATCTCATCGAGATCAGCCGCAGCTATGAGCGCATCTCGAAAATGATCGAACAGAGCAACGAACTGAGCCGCAAGTCCGTCGAGCGGCTGGGACGCGTGGGCTGATGCCGACCCGTCCCCTTCCCCCTTCCCCCTCAAGGAGAGCAATCCCATGAGAGCCCTACGCACCGCCGCCTCCGGCATGTCAGCCCAGCAGCTGAACGTCGAGGTCATCTCCAACAACATCGCCAACATGAACACGGTCGGCTTCAAGCGTCAGCGGGCCGAGTTCCAGGACCTGTTGTACCAGAACGTCGAGCGGATGGGCGGCAGCTCGTCGGCCCAGGGCACGGTGGTCCCGACCGGCATCCAGATCGGTGCCGGTGTGAAGGCCGGCAGCGTCTATCGCATCACCGAACAGGGCACCCCCACCCAGACCGGCAACCGGCTGGACCTGGCCATCGACGGCAAGGGCTATTTCCAGATCACCCTGCCGTCGGGCGAGACCGCCTACACCCGCGCCGGCAATTTCTCGGTCAATGGCCAGGGCCAGGTCGTCACCGACGACGGCTATGCGGTCGAGCCCGCCATCAGCATCCCGCAGGACGCCATCGACGTCTTCATCTCCAAGGCGGGCGAGGTTCAGGTCATCCAGTCCGGCCAGACCGAACCGACCGTCGTCGGCCAGCTCGAGATCGCCACCTTCTTCAACGAAGCGGGCCTCGAGGCCATCGGCGACAACCTGCTGCTTGAAACCGCCGCCTCCGGCCCCGCCACGCCGGGCGCCCCCGGTGAGCCTGGCTTCGGCCAGCTGCTGCAGGGCTATACCGAGGCCTCGAACGTCGACGCCGTCTCCGAGATCAGCGCCCTGATCATCGCCCAGCGCGCCTATGAAATGAACTCCAAGGTCATCTCGACCGCCGACGAAATGATGTCGGTCTCGGCCCAGGTGAAGGGCTGATGGCCCGGCTGATCCGCCGCCTCGCGCTGGGCCTGTGCCTGGCCTTTACCGCCTCGGCGGCGCTGGCCACGGCGCCCGTCACCCTGCGCGACAATCCGGTCGACGACGACGGTCAGGTCACGCTGGGCGAACTGTTCGAGGGCGCAGGCGCCGCCGCCGACATCGTCATCGCCCGCCGGGCCGGCCCGACCGTCGTGCTCGACGCCGGCATGGTCCAGTCGCGCGCCCATCAGGCCGGTCTGGTCTGGGCCAATCCGCGCGGCCTGCGCCGGGTGGTCGTCCGTCAGGGCAGCGCCGCCCCGTCCGCCGCCTCCGCCACCTCCGCCGCCGCCCGCCCGGGCGAGACGGTCGAGGTCCTGACCTGGACCCGCAGCCTCGCCGCCGGCGACATCATCCGCCCCGAGGACCTCGCCTGGACCGAGGTTCAGGCCCACCGCGCGCCCGTCGGCGGCCCGGCGGATGCCGAGGAGGTCATCGGCCTGTCCGCGCGTCGGGCCCTGCGCTCGGGCACACCCGTGCTGGGCCGGGACCTCGCCCAGCCCCAGGTCATCGCCCGCAATGACATGGTCCAGGTCGCCTATGTCGATCAGGGTCTGACCCTGACCATCACCGGCCGGGCCACTCGGGATGCCGCGATTGGCGAGCCCGTGCCGATCCTGAACCTGCAGTCCGGCCGCACCATCGAGGCCATCGCCACCGCCCCCGGTCAGGCCATGGTCGGCCCCGCCGCCCGTACCTTCCGCGCCCAGTCCCGCTGATCCGTCCCGCCGAGAGGATTCCCATGCGTATCGTTCTTGCCCTCACCGCCCTCTCTGCCCTGTCGCTGGGCGCCTGCTCGACCGCCGTCGAGGCGGTGCGCGGCCCTGAACTGGCCCCGATCGGCTATCCGGCCGCCCTCGTTCCGGTGCAGCAGCAGTATCTGCCGGCCCCCGAATCCCGTCCGGCCAGCGCCAACAGCCTGTGGCGCACGGGCGCCCGCACCTTCTTCGGCGACCAGCGCGCCCGCTATGTCGGTGACATCGTCACCGTCCGCATCGACATCGACGACAGCGCCCAGACCCAGAACTCCACCCAGCGCGCCCGCACCAATGACGCCTCGGGCGGCGTCACCAACTTCTTCGGGCTGGAGAACAGCATCGGCCAGGCCTTCCCCGGCGGCTTTGACCCGGCGAATATGGTCGGCGTCCAGGGACAGGCCAATGCCTCCGGCTCCGGCAGCGTCAACCGCTCCGAGCGGGTCAGCCTGACCATCGCCGCCGTCGTCACCGACGTCCTGCCCAACGGCAATCTGATCATCCAGGGCCGTCAGGAGGTCCGCACCAACCGCGAGGTGCGCGAGCTGACTGTCGCCGGGATCGTTCGCCCGCAGGATATTTCTTCGGCCAACAGCATCGACCACACCCAGATCGCCGAGGCCCGCATCTCCTACGGCGGCCGCGGCGACATCAGCCGCATGCAGGCCACCCCGGCCGCCCAGTCGCTGGTTGAGCGCTTCAGCCCCTTCTGACCCCCCACGGCCCCTCTCGCAGCCAGCCCCCGGCAATTTCTGCCGGGGGTTGAAGCTTGGCCGTGAACCGTTAACGGCGGACCGCGTTTCCCTCGCAACAGAGGTGTTCGCATGTTCAAGATTCTCATCCCCGCCGTCGCCGCCCTGGGCCTGGTCGCCCACGCTGCCCAGAGCTACACCGCCGAAGACGGCGTCGCTGCGGCGCCGATCATGCTGGTGGCCGAGACCCCGGTCGAGATCGCCCCTGCGGCGCCGGCCATGGACTGGCATTTTCACACCGAGGGTGACACCGCCAAACTGGCCTATGGCGTCGCCAACTCCGACCAGCTGGTGCTGATGCTGATGTGCACGGAGGGCGAGGACAAGGTCTCGACCCTGGGCTCCGTCCGCGCCGAGGCCGAAACCGCCACCGGCCAGACCTCCTACAAGGACCCCATGACCGGCGGCATCCTGCACGAAGCCGAGATCGATCGGCACGACGCGGCCCTGGCCGATCTGGCCGCGACCGGCAAGATGACCGTCGTCAGTGAGCAGGGCGAGGTCGCCATCGGCTCAGACTCTGCCGATCAGGAAGCCGTGAAGGCCTTCTTCGCCTCTTGCGGAACGGCGCCGGCCTGATCATCTCTTCTCCGTTCGGGAGAGGGACCCCATGATGATGACGCTGGCTGCCATACTGGCCCTGCATACAGGTCTGCCCCAGGCCGATGGCTGGGTGTGGTCCCTCTATGAGGACGCGCGAGAGACCGTTCTGGCCCGCGAAATCCCCGACACCGACCGCCTGACCACGACCCTCGCCTGCGCCCCCGGCTCAGGCCGGGTGGTCGTCAGCTTCTATGACCTGCCTGCCCGGCCGGGCTTTGCCAGTTTCCGCTCCGGCGATGCCAGCGGCACGGCCCAGATGGCGGCCGGCGATGCCTCCGACCCCTTTTCCCTGACCCTGCGCACCGATCATCCGGCGATCGCCAATTTCACCGCCACCGGATCGCTGGAGGTCGTGGCCGGCGACCAGACCCGCACGATCACCTTCTCGCGTCCCCACCTTGCAAAGCTGCGCCGTTTCACGGAAATCTGCGCGGATTGAGCCTGACGGCTCGGGGGACATCATGCGCGCCACCACATTGCCGCTGCTCGTCGCGCTCCTGACGCTCGGGGCTTGCGCGTCGATGGACGCCGCGCCGACGGCCCTCAGTCCGGCCGAGGCCCCCGACTCCGCGCCGCAGCCCATCGCGGACCATGACTGGGCCTTTTATGTCGAGGACGAGCAGGCCTCCCTCGCCTATGGCCGGGCCGAGAGCGATGACGTCTGGCTGTCCCTCGCCTGCGACAAGGGCAGCGGCCGCCTCGACCTGTTCCGTCCCGCCGACGCCGACGGCCAACCGGTCATCTATCTGGAGTCCGGCGGCGAGACCGAGCGCTTCACCGGCAGGATCGAGCCCTCCGAGCTGTTCGAGCACGGCGAAGTGCTGGCCGAGGCCCCGACCACGCCCCCGGTCTTCCTTCGGTTTCGCAGGCTGGGCTGGCTGGGCCTTCACGATGCCGAGGGCCGCGTGCTGATGGTCGCCCATCCTGCCTCGACCGACGGCATAGAGCGCTTCTTCGCCTACTGCGGCTGAGCCTCCGCTTGACGGGACGGCCCCCCTCGTCTCGACTGCCCGCTCGATTTCTGGGGGAAGACAGATGAACAAACCGGTTCTGGCCACGGCGCTCGCGGCGCTCATGATTGGCGTCTCGGCCTGTGCGACACCGGCCTCGGGTCCGGCGACGCCGACCGCCGCCCCGGCCCCGACCGCTCCCACCGCCAGCCAGGCTCTGGCCGCTGTCATTACCGACTATGAGGCCTTCCTCAAACGCCATGACCCCTTCGGCGCCGCGCAGGAAGGCGACGAGGCCGCCAAGTCGCGCCTGCCCGATCTGTCGCGCGACGGTGAACTGGCCCGCCGCCCGGAGCTGGTCGCCCTGTCCGACCGGCTGGCCGCCATCGACGAGACTGCCCTCAGCCCGGCCGAGGCCCAGAACCACGCCTTTGCCACCTGGCTGATCACCCGCGCCATCGAGGGCATCGACCTCGACGTCTCGCGCATGGCCTTCAACTCCGAAGGCGGCTTTGGCCAGTCGGCCGCCTATATCGCCGGCTCCGCGCGCCTGACCGACCGCGACGAAGTCGAGGCCTGGCTGACCCGGCTGGAAAACATGGGCCCCCTGTTCGACGCCACCCTGGCCAATGCCCGCCGGGGTCTCGACACCGGCCTGCTCCAGTCGCGCTCCGTGGTCGAAAGCGCCCTGCTGCTGGCCGAAACCGACGTGGCCCTGACCACCGCCACCGATCCGCTTCTACGCCCCACCGCCAACCTGCCGACCTCCCTGCCCGAAGGCGAGCGCCGCGCGTATCAGGCCCGGGCCGAGGCCATCGTCCGCGACCACATCCAGCCGCGCCGCCTCGCCTGGCGGGACTTCCTCAAGGACGACTATCTGCCGGTCGCGCCCGAGACCCCCGGTCTGGTCCACCGCCCGGGCGGCAGCGACATCTATGCCTGGCTGGTGCGCGGCTACACCACCACAGACCTGACGCCCGAACAGGTCCACCAGATCGGCCTCGATGAAGTCGCCCGCATCCGCGCCCGGATGGAGATCGAGATGCGCGCCGCCGGCTGGACCGGGGACTTCCCCGGCTTCCTGACCTTCCTGCGTACCGACCCGCAATTCTACGCCTCCACCCGCGAGGAGCTGCTGGAAAAGGCCTCGGAGATGGCCAAGCGCGCCGACGACGGCCTCCCCGCCCTGTTCGGCACCCTGCCGCGCCTGCCCTATGGCGTCCGGCCCGTCCCTGCGGAGATCGAGGCCAACTACACCACCGGCCGCTACTTCTCCGGCTCGATGCGGAACGGCATCGCCGGCGGCTATATGGTCAACACCTCGAAACTGGATCAGCGCCCGCTGTATGAGCTTCCCGCCCTGACCCTGCACGAGGCCGTGCCCGGCCACCATCTGCAGATTGCCCTGCAACAGGAGGCCGCCGACCAGCCCTATTTCCGGCGCGACGCCAATGTGACCGCCTTTACCGAGGGCTGGGGCCTCTATGCCGAATTCCTCGGCGAGGAGATGGGCTTTTACCGCACCCCCTACGAACGCTTCGGCCGCCTCAGCTATGAGATGTGGCGCGCCTGCCGCCTCGTCGCCGACACCGGCATGCACTGGATGGGCTGGTCCGTTGACCAGGCCCGCGCCTGTTTCGCCGAGAACTCGGCACTGGCCCCGCACAACATCGAGACCGAACTGCAGCGCTATGTCGGCTGGCCCGGTCAGGCCACGGCCTACAAGATCGGCGAGATCCGCCTGCGCCAGATCCGCACCCGCGCCGAGGCGGCCCTGGGCGAAGACTTCGACGTCCGCGCCTTCCACGACGCCCTGCTCGTGCCCGGCCCCCTGCCCCTCGCCCTCCTCGACGCCCACATGGACCGCTGGATCGAAACGCAGCGGGCGAAGCGGTGAGCGTCGCGAGAGGAGGCCTGTATGTGGTCGCAGCCCTGACTCTCGTTGGCTGCGGCCCGAAACCATCGCCTGAACTAACGGCCATTCAGCCAGGTACGAGCTATGCAAACATGCGCGAGGAACTGGCGCACCTCACGCCGTTCGCGCGGAGCTGCGACGGACGCACCTATTTCCCGGACTACGAAAAGTTCGAAGAATGCCGGTCACGGGGCCAATTCATCGAAACCTATCGCGATGACCGCTGGCACTACGCCTTCACCATCACTGACGGCAAAGTGTCTGGCGTATCGATCATAGACCACACTATGCCTTGGCCCTGACGACCTCGCCCTCCTCGACGCCCGCATGGACCGCTGGATCGAGACGCAGCGGGCGGGGGACTGAGGACCCACCCGGTCGCCACCCTGATTTGAGCCCGAAGGAAAGCCCGCCATGTTCAACATCATCGCCATCATCGCGGCTGCAACCAGCCTCGTGTCCAGTGTCCAGGAGCCGGGCGACTGGCGTCAGGTCGATGACGGTGCCGACTTCTATACGGCTCTGGATGTGACCAGTATCAACGGTCCTCCGACCGCCCGCAAAGCCCGCGGCGTCGGGGTCTCCGCCGAGCTCGACGGTTTCCCCGGATATATGGTGCTGGACGTCGTGTTCGACTGCGAGGCCGGCACCGTCAGCGCCGACAGGGCGGCCTTCTTTGCCCTGGACGGCACCCTCATCGAAGAAGTTGACGGGCCGTCGGACCCCGAGCCGGTCAGTGAAGAGGACGGGACCCTCGTAGCCGCCAACGCCGTCTGCGACGGGGCGATACCGGACGGTCGGAGCTTCGGCTCGGCCCAGGCCTATGCCCAATTCATCCGCGCATCCGCCGGCTCCTGAAACACAGCTGATTTCGCCTGTCTCCTCCCCATCTTGATGGGGAGGGGGACCGCGGAGCGGTGGAGGGGTTCTGGGCCGCGCGCTCGCCCTCAAGATCCCCTCCGTCACGGCGCTGCGCGCCGCGCCACCTCCCCATCTGCGATAGGGAGGAGACAGGGGATAGGATAGACGCTCCCGAATTCCCCAACCCTTTCAACGCCCCCACCATTTCCCGGACCGTCCTTCCCAACCGGGTTCGGCGGCATGCCACACTCCTTCCGTCCCGTCGCACGGAGGGCTTGTGAGGCCTGCGACCTTGTGAGCGGCGGGAGCGGATGGAGCGGGGTTGTTGGGACACTGCCAATCAAACTTCGGGCCTCAAGCAGTGAGCGCCCGCGGCGCGAACGGTAGGCCCCAAAACATTGGGTCGAGGGGGATACTCAGCCGTTCCGGGACGGGGCGCAGGCCCCGCCCGCCCGCCGGGGGCGCTGCGTAAGGCGATAACACCGCCACCCGACGCAAGCTCCCGGAAAACCACCCGCGCGGAGCGTCTGTCTTCGTCGAAACGGTATTATTCATCTTCTCCGGGCGAAGGCCCGGCGCTCCGCCTGCCCTCCAACCTCTGCCCGACGGGCGCGAGGGGCTCCCGCCTGCGCCTATTCCTCCCCCATCGGGGGAGGGGGACCGCGGCGCCTAGCGCCGGGGTGGTGGGGGCAGCGCTGTCGTGGGCCGGAAGCCCCCATGTGTCCACTGACGTTGGCCCCCTCCACCATCCTTCGGATGGTCCCCCTCCCCCGAGGGGGGAGGAATGGCCATCAGACCATTCAGACGGTGTTTATTCGCAGGACAAGCTACCCCAGCCCCAGCTCCGCGCGCGCCTTCTTCGTCAGCTTTGCCGCGATCAGGGCGTGGGCGGTCTTGAGGTGATCGGCCAGGTCGGCCTCGTCCCAGCTGGCCGGATCCTCGACCTGCACCCATTTGGCGCGCGCCATATAGGGTGCAGGCACCGCGTGGCCGGCCTCGGTCAGCACCTCATAGGCGATGTCCGAGACCTTGAAGCTGATCGCGCCCTCGCCGCCCACGATGGCAAACATCTTGCCGCCCACCTTGTAGACGTCGTGATCCTCGCCGAACGAATGGGTCAGCTCCGTCGCCGGCAGCGCCAGACAGATCCGGCCGATCCCCGCCCGGTCCATCGATCAGGCCTCCACACCAATGCCGATCGGGCAGACGACGCCCGTTCCGCCGATCCCGCAATAGCCGGCCGGGTTCTTGGCCAGATACCCCTGGTGATAGTCCTCGGCATAATAGAAGGGCCCCAGGGCCTCGATCTCGGTGGTGATCTCACCGCGGCCGGCCTTGGCCAGCGCCGCCTGATAGGCCTCGCGCGACCGCTCCGCCTCCGCCTTCTGGTCGTCATTCAAATAATAGATGGCCGAGCGATAGGTGGTGCCGATGTCATTGCCCTGGCGCATGCCCTGGGTCGGGTCGTGGTTCTCCCAGAAGGCCTTCAGCAGGTCGCCGTAGGAGATCACCTTCGGGTCAAACACCACCTTGACCACCTCGGTGTGCCCGGTGCGCCCGGTGCAGGTCTCCTCATAGGTCGGATTGGGGGTGATCCCGCCGGAATAGCCGACCGCCGTCACCCATACCCCCGGCAGCTGCCAGAAGATGCGCTCCACGCCCCAGAAACAGCCCATGCCGAACACCGCGGTCTCGAACCCGTCCGGGTAGGGCCCCTTCAGCGGGTTGCCGCTGACGAAGTGCGTCTCGTCGGTGGGCAGGGGATCGGCGCGGCCCGGCAGGGCGGTCTCGGCCGTGGGCATCTGGGTCTTTTGCGACAGCATGGCGGTTCTCGAACAAAACAAGGGAGACAAGGCATATGGGGTGCCACCCCCCGCTTGCCGAGAGGGCCAGTCTGTTCTATCAGCCTCGCCTCTCGCGGGTCGACTGCCCGCGCGTTTCCGCGATGTGGAAATGGACAGGTGGCGGAGTGGTCGATCGCGCACGCTTGGAAAGCGTGTGTACGTGAAAGCGTACCGAGGGTTCGAATCCCTCTCTGTCCGCCACAACCTTAGGGCTACGTAGCTCACGGTGCCACGGCCTTCCGAAGGGCCGGTCTTCTCAAAGCTAAATCAGTTCAATCCCGACGATCGCTGCCGCTTCTGGCGGTCCAATCCGGCCGTTCTGGACGTTTTCCGCCCGCCAGTCTCCGCCGTCTTGGAGAGTCTGGAGTTTGGCGTTAATTCTGTCCGTAAGCCCAGTGAATGAGCACTTTTTGCTCGAGGCGCTGGGCCGGTAGACCACCCGATGGCATTTGCAGAAG
>NZ_JBALUS010000007.1:0-114030 GCF_036963785.1 Brevundimonas sp. | reverse complement strand
GTCTTGCCATGGTCAACGTGACCAATCGTGCCGATGTTGCAGTGCGGCTTGGTGCGTTCAAACTTTTCCTTGGCCATGGCCAAAACTCCTGATGGCCCGGGTTGAGGGGCGCTGAGTGCTATCAAAAACCTGGAGCGGGTAGACGGAATCGAACCGACATATTCAGCTTGGAAGGCTGCTGTACTACCATTGTACTATACCCGCGCAGAGAATGCGGTGTCCGCCGTAAGTGGTGGGCACCCCATCCGGTTCCGGTCTGGACACCGGCCCTTGGCGATCCCGGACGTGCGTGGTGGGGGAAGCAGGACTCGAACCTGCGAAGCTTACGCAGCGGATTTACAGTCCGCCCCCTTTGCCACTCGGGACATTCCCCCAAGCACGTACCGGATCGTCATCAGGCCTCCGACCCGACCCCTAAGGATCAATGTCGAATAAAGGCTTCGGGTTCGGGCATCGCCTGCGTTAGAGGGGGTGCCCAACCCGGATAGCCCTTGGGCTCCCAAATCGGAGCGCGTCTTATAGTGTCGTCGAACCGCGAACGCAACGACCGGAAATCAGGTCGTAAACCACCCCCCCGGAGCGGCGCTGCAGAGCCCGCAAAGCCCGGCCGCAAGGGGGATCGCGCCTCCACACCCGACCCGTGGGACGCCAGACCACCCCGGGACCAGGGGCGCGACAAGGGTCGCGACCGGCTGGATCCTGATTCCCTGATCTGGGGTCGCCACCCGGTTCTGGCGGCGCTCGCCAATCCGGCCCGTCAGGGCATGGGCCGCCTGATGGCCACGGCCGACCGTGCCGCCGAACTGGAGCGCGACAGGCTGCTGAACGGCCATGCGGTCGAGGTGGTCGAGGCCGACCGGCTGGCCCGCCTTGTGCCGCCCGGCGCCGTGCATCAGGGTCTGGTGTTCAAGGTCAAGCCGCTGGAAGGCGCCGATCTGGACGACCTGGCCCACCCGGCACGCGGCATACTGGTCATGCTGGACCAGCTGACCGATCCGCAGAATGTCGGCGCCATCTTCCGCTCGGCCCTGGCCTTCGGCGCGCGCGGCATCATCGTTCAGGACCGGCACAGCCCGGCGCTGGCCGGTCCGCTGGCCAAGACGGCAGCCGGCGCGACGGAGCGCCTGCCCTGCGCCCGGGTGACCAATCTGTCGCGCGCCCTGCGCACCCTGCAGGAGGCCGGCTGGCACATCGTCGGACTTGAGGGCGAAGGCGAGATGACGCTCGACGAGGCGCTCGACGAACGTCCCACCGTGCTGGTCATGGGCTCGGAAGGCGACGGCCTGCGCCGTCTGGTGGCCGAAAACTGCGACACCCTCGCCCGCATCCCCATGCCGGGTGGCTTCGAAAGCCTCAATGTCTCGAACGCCGCCGCCATCGCCCTCTATGAGGCGTCGCGCAAGCAAACAGGCTGATGACAGCCGCCCCGATTTGGCATTAGAGAGCCGCCATGGAATTTCTCGCCTCCCCCGAACTTGCCAGCCAGCTGACCGCGCTCGGCAAGGTGCTGATGATCGATCTGGTGCTGGCCGGCGACAATGCCGTGGCCGTGGGCCTGGCCGCCGCCGCCCTGCCCAGCGAGCAGCGCAAGAAGGCCATTCTGATCGGCCTCGCCGCCGCGGTCGTCATGCGCATCGGCTTTGCACTGATCACCGTCCAGCTGCTGGCCATCGTCGGCCTCCTGATGGCTGGCGGTTTCCTGCTGCTGTGGGTCTGCTGGAAGATGTGGCGCGAACTGCAGGAGCAGCGCACCCACGACCAGGCCGAATCCGGTGAGGCCATGGAAATGGCGCTGGCCGCGCACCACGGGGGCGGTGCCTCGCCCGAAGAGATGGGCATCAAGCGCAAGTCGTTCGGTGCGGCCCTGGTCCAGATCATGATCGCCGACATCACCATGTCACTCGACAATGTGCTGGCCGTGGCCGGTGCAGCCCACGATCACCCGTGGATCATGGTGTTCGGTCTGGTGCTGTCGATCGCCCTGATGGGGGTCGCCGCCACTTACATCGCCAAACTGCTGAACAAGCACCGCTGGATCGGCTACGTCGGCCTGGTGATCGTGCTCTATGTCGCCCTGCACATGATCTGGGACGGCTATCGCTCGGTCGTGGTCCGCACCGGCAATCTGGAAGAACACAACGCCTCGGCGCCCGGCTTCCTCGACATCGGTGAAAAGGAAGCGGCCAAGCACCTGCGCGGCGTCCGCACCGAGGACAGCGATCTGACTACGCCCCCCGTGCCGACAAACCCGGCGGACGCCCCGCCCGTGCAGACGATGCCGGCGGAAGAGCCGGCGGCGAACTAGCCCTCGCCGCCGCCGAAGCGGGCCGCCCATTCGGCGACCTGCTCGTCCTCGATCTTGCGGAACAGCACCTCGGCGGCCTGAACCGGGCGACCGACGGGCACGCGCGCCAGCCAGTCCTCATCCGCGGACGGCCAGCCCAGGTCGCTCTCGCCCACGCTTGCGGCAATCTTCGGCGCGGTGAACGGCAGGACCGGCGCCGCCAGCCGTGCGAACAGGGCCACCAGGTTCAGCGCGAACCGCACCGCCGTGGCGGCCCGTTCCGGGTCGGTCTTGAACGCCGTCCAGGGCGCGGCGACCTGCAGATATTCATTGCCCAGCACCCAGGCGGCACGAATGGCCTGCGCCGCCTTGCGGAACTCCATGGCTTCAAAGGCGGCGGTAGCCTCGGCGATCGCGTCGTTGATCTGCGTCTGGAAGGCGCGGTCCTCGTCGGTCAGGGGTGCGCCTTCGGGTACGACGCCGCCGAATTTCGACTCGGTGAATTTGACGATCCGGTTGACGAAATTGCCCAGCACATCGGCCAGGTCCTTGTTGATCGCCGACTGGAACTGCTCCCAGGTGAAGGCCGAATCCGAATGCTCGGGGCCATAGGCCGTCAGATACCAGCGCCAGTAATCCGCCGGCAGCAGCTCCAGCGCCTGATCCATGAAGACGCCCCGGCCCTGGCTGGTCGAGAATTTCCCGCCATACCAGTTCAGCCAGTTGAAGGCCTTCAGCGTATCGACCGTCTTCCACGGCTCGCCCGAGCCCAGAATGGTCGCCGGGAAGCTGACGGTGTGGAAGGCGACATTGTCCTTGCCCATGAACTGGACGTAGCGAACGTCGTCGGCGCCCTCATCGGTGCGCCACCAGTCGCGCCAGGTCGTGCCGGTCGCTTCGGCCCATTCCTCGGTCGCGCCGATGTATTCGATGGGGGCGTCGAACCAGACGTAGAAGACCTTGCCCTCCATGCCCGGGCGCGGTCCGCCGTCCGGCCCGACCACCGGCACGCCCCACTTCAGGTCGCGGGTAATGCCCCGGTCGATCAGGCCCTCGTCCAGATGCTTCAGCGCGATCGAGCGCGCCAGCGTCTGCCAGTCTGATTTTGAGCTGATCCAGTCGCGGATGCGGCCCTCCAGCTTCGTCTGCAGCAGATACAGGTGCCGGGTGTCCCGCACCTCCAGGTTCCGCGAGCCGGATACGCTGGAATAGGGGTCCTTGAGGTCCATCGGGTCCAGCAGCCGCCCGCAGTTGTCGCATTGGTCGCCGCGCGCCTTCTCATAGCCGCAGTGCGGACAGGTCCCCTCGACATAGCGATCCGGCAGGAAGCGCCCGTCGTCGATCGAATAGATCATCTGATCGACGCGTTCCTCGATCAGGCCATTGTCCTCCAGCACCTTTGCAAAATGCTGGGTCAGATGCCGGTTGGGCGCGTTCGACGACCGGCCGAACCAGTCATAGCTGAGGCCGAACGCCTCGCCCGCCGCTTTCTGGATCTGGTGCTGCTCGTCGCAATAGGTCCGCACATCCTGACCCGCGGCGGCAGCGGCCAGCTCGGCCGGGGTGCCGTGTTCGTCCGTGGCGCAGATATAGAGCACCTCATGGCCTTGCCCGCGCTTGAACCGCGCCCAGACATCGGCGGGCAGCATCGACCCGGCCAGATTCCCAAGGTGCTTGATGCCGTTGATGTAGGGCAGCGCCGAGGTGATCAGAATGCGGGCCATGGGTGTCCGGGGGCAGCAGGGTTCGGGGAAGCCGTGGGATATAGAGGGCGTCGGGCGATCCGTCACCCTGCCGCTCGCCCCTGCCTAGCCGGGCGCCAGCCGCACCATGCGTCGGGCGATGCGGATGAACCGGCCGGTCAGCAGGGCCGAGGACACCAGGCTGGCGATGATGATGGCCCAGACCAGGCCGTCCACCCCCATGCGCGGCGCCAGCACCCAGCCCAGCGGCATCATGACGGCTCCATAGGCGGTGAAATGCATGATGGTCGGCCACCAGATATCACCCGCGGCCCGGTTGGACTGGGCCGCGACCGCCTGAATCCCGTCCGCGACGAAGAACAGGGTCGCCAGCACCAGCGCCGGCACCGCAATCGCGATCAGAGCCGGGTCGCGGCTGTAGGCGCCGATCAGCAGCGGCGCAGTCGGCCAGACGATCAGGGCGACGACCAGTGTCAGGGTCGAGATCACCGCCAGACTGACCAGCCCCGCGCGCATCACCCCTTGCGCATCCGCTGCTCCGAACGCCCGCCCGACCAGCACGGCGGCGGCGGACGACAGGCCCATGGGGATCATGAAGACGATGGCCGAGATGTTGAGCACCACGGCCCACGCCGCGGTCTCGTTCGTGCCCAGCCGACCGGCGATCAGCGTCATCAGGGCAAAGGCCCCGACCTCGATGAAATAGCTGGAGCCCGCGCCATAGCCGACCTTGCGCTGTTCGGCCTCGGCCAGCGGATCCTTCGGCGCCTTGCGGAAGATGCCCAGCGCCCGGGCTTCCGGCAGGCGCACGATATAGACGATCAGAAACACGGCCAGCGCCGCCCGCGCAAAGAAGGTCGCCCAGGACGAGGCCAGCGCGCCGTCCACGCCCAGCCCCAGCAGGTCCGGCACCAGCAACAGGTTCAGCGCCAGATTGACGCCATTGGCCACCCACATGGCGACCATGCCCGGCTTGGGCTTGCCCAGCGCCTCAAGGAAGAACTGCGCCGCCACACTGACCAGATAGGCGGGCATCGACAGGGAGAAGACCAGCAGCGGCAGACGCGCGCCCTCGGCGAGGCCCTCCTCCAGCCCGATCGACGCCAGTCCCCACGGCCCGACCAGCATCAGGCCGATCATCGACCCGCCACCCAGCCACAGCGAATAGAGCAGGCCCCGGCGCAGCACGGCGCCGACGTCGCTGCGACGCCCCTCGCCCAGCCGCCGCGCCGTCATCACCTGCACCCCCAGCAACAGACCGACCGCCGTCGTGATCACGATCGAGGTCGGCGTCCAGGCCAGGGTGTGAAAGGCCAGTTCCGTGCTCGAGAAATTGCCGACCACGATCGCATCGGTCAGGCCCATGACCATGATGCCGATGCGCGCCAGCACCACCGGCCAGGCCAGTGTCAGCAGGTCGCGCAGGACGGTTCGGGTCGCGGGGGATACGGGCATGGGGCGAGTGGCGAGTGACGCGTTCGGGCGATTGAGCCGGGGCGCGCGCTATAGCCTCTTACTCGCCACTAATCACGCGCCACTCGCCACTTCTTCACCACGCCCCCATTTCGCGCAGCTGCTTGGCCAGCTCGGGCGGCAGGTCACCGGCGTCCATGGTCGACAGGTCGGGCGGCGCGTCCTTGGGCTCCAGATACCGCCAGCCCTGAAACGGCCGCCGGGCCTGGGGCGCGGTGCGGATCACCTCGGGCGCCAGCTGGATCAGGCATTGGGAGGTCTTGCCCTCGCCCCGGGTGGTGATGTCGACGATCGGCATACGGCACACCACCGAGCCCTTCATCACCCAGTACAGGGAGCCGCCGTCCTCAAGCTCGCTCGCGCGCTTGGGCGTCATGCGCGTGTGGACGGTCAGCCAGTCGCCCTTGGCCGCGCGCCGTTCCAGCGTGTCGACCTTGGCCACACCGACGCACAGCTTGATCATGTGAAGCGGCATCAGACCGGATCAGCCGGCAAGGGCGCTTCCCGCCTTCATCAGGGACCCGCCCAGTGTCTGCATTTCCTCCCCGCAACGGGGCGCAGCGGCGTCCAGCATCACCGCCAACTCTTCCTCGGTCATGGAACTGACCCATTCGAAGAACTGCGTCACCTGGTTGGTGCCGGGATTTCGGCCCTCCAGTCGCCCCAGATAATAGGTCATGCCGACGGCCGCACCTTCAGCCTCTTCCGGCTGCAACCCCCCGATGGCCGCAAACAGGGCGGCACATTCCATGTCACGCTGGTTCGCCTGCGACACAGGGTCCTGCGGCTGCGCCAGGGCGGGAGTCGCCATCAGTCCTGCCGCGAGGGCCAGGGCCAGTGCTGCATGTTTCATCTCACTCGTCCCTCGCTGTGACGACCGCCAGAACCGCATCGGCCCCGACCTGATCGCCCACGTTAAAGCCGATGCTCTCGACCACGCCATCATAGGGCGCGGTCAGCGCCTGTTCCATCTTCATCGCCTCGATGACGACCACAGGCTGACCCTTGTTCACCGGATCGCCCGCCTTGACCGGCACCGCCACCACCTTGCCCGGCATGGGCGCGCGCAGACTGCCGTCGCCCGCTTCGGCCATACCGATCGCGGCGGCCGCCCGACCGTCGACGCGCCAGGCCCGCCCCTCGCGGAACATCACGACCGCATGCTCATCGGGGAGATAGCTGTACGGCACCGGTGCCCGGTCCGGGCCCAGACCCACCGAGGTCCGGTACCAGGACTCGCGCGGGCCGGTACCGGGCCAGGGGCGAACAGGGATGGCGGCGCCGTCCAGCTGTCCGGCATAGCCATCGTCACCGTCCGGCGTCAGCTCGACCACGCGCGTCTCCGCGCCCGCTCTCACCGGTACCGTCAGGGTCGCCGGCCGGTTCAGGCGAAAGCCGACCAGATCGGGCGCGGTCGCCCACGGTGTCTCAACCCCTTCGCCGTCCAGAATGTGTTTGCGCGCCTCATGCGTCAGTGCAACGGCAGCGGCCAGCGCCCCGCCCTCGTCCAGCGTCCACGGGGCCAGGAGCACCTCCTCCTCGGCGCCGATGAAGGCCGTGTCCACATCGCCGGCCACAAACCGCGCGTGCTCCAGACAGCGCGCAAGGAAGGCGGCATTGGTGCGCACCGGCCAGACCTCGACCTCGCGACACACCTCGGCCAGATACTCCGCCGCCGCCTCGCGCGTCTCCGCATGGACGATCAGCTTGGCGATCATGGGATCGTAGAACTGGCTGACCTCGCCGCCCTCCTCGACGCCGGTATCGACGCGCAGCAGGGGTCCTTCCGCCGGATCGGTCAAATCCTCGGGGTCGCCCGTGCCCGTATCCGCCGGCGGCAGGACAAAGTGGTCCAGCGGCCCGATCGACGGCAAGAATCCGTTCTCGGGGTCCTCGGCATACAGCCGCGCCTCCATGGCCCAGCCGTGGATGCCGATCTCGTCCTGCTTCAGCGGGATGGGTTCACCCGCCGCCACGCGCAGCTGCCATTCGACCAGATCGACGCCGGTGATCGCCTCGGTCACCGGGTGCTCGACCTGCAGCCGGGTGTTCATCTCCATGAACCAGATGCGGTCCGCCCGCAGGCCCTCGCTGGCGTCGGCGATGAACTCGATCGTGCCCGCGCCCTCATAGTTGACGGCCTGCGCCGCGCGCAAGGCGGCGGCGGTCACGGCCTCGCGCGTTTCCGCGTCCATGCCGGGGGCCGGAGCCTCCTCGATCACCTTCTGGTGGCGGCGCTGCAGCGAACAGTCGCGCTCGTTCAGGTGCACGACGGTGCCGTGCGTGTCGCCAAACACCTGCACCTCGATGTGCCGCGGCCGGGTGATATAGGTCTCGATCAGCACGCGCGGATCGCCGAATGAGGACTGGCCCTCGCGCTGGGCGCTGGCGAGCGCATCGGCAAAATCCTCGGCCCGGTCGACCCGGCGCATGCCCTTGCCGCCACCGCCGGCCACCGCCTTGATCAGCACCGGATAGCCGATGCGGTCGGCCTCGGCCTTAAGCGTTTCTGCCGCCTGGTCCTCGCCCTGATAGCCGGGCGTGACCGGCACGCCCGCCTCGATCATCAGCTTTTTGGCCGCATCCTTCAGGCCCATGGCGCGGATCGACGCCGGGGGCGGCCCGATCCAGATCAGCCCCGCCGCCTTCACCGCCTCGGCAAAGTCGGCGTTCTCCGACAGGAAGCCATAGCCCGGGTGGATGGCCTCGGCCCCGGCCGCCTTCGCGGCCGCCAGCACCCTGGCCCCGTCCAGATAGGACTCGCTCGCCTGCGCCGGCCCCAGCAGCACAGCCTCATCGGCCATGCGCACATGCGGGGCGTCGGCATCTGCCTCGGAATAGACGGCGATGGTCCGCAGGCCCATGGCACGGGCGGTGCGGAAAACGCGGCAGGCGATCTCGCCCCGATTGGCGACCAGTACAGACTTGAACATCAGCGCGTCCTATTCCGCCCAGCGCGGCTTGCGCTTGTCGAGGAAGGCGCGCACGCCCTCCTGACCTTCTTTCGACACCCGCGCGCGGGCGATCCGGTGCGCGGTGTCTTCCATCAGGGAATGATCGACCTTGTGGTGGGCGACGTCGTGGACCAGCCGCTTGGCCTCGCCCATGGCGCCGGGCGCACAGACCGCCAGTGTCCCGCTCAGGTGACTGATAAAGCCGTCCAGCGCCGCCGTATCCGGCACCACCGCATCCACCAGGCCGATATGGGCGGCATAGTCGGCGTCGAACATATTGGCCGTCAGGAACAGCGCACGGGCGCGACGCGCGCCGACCGCCTCGATCACATAGGGGGCGATGGTCGCCGGGATCAGGCCCAGCTTGACCTCGCTGAAGGCGAACTTGGTGCCCTTGACCGCCACGGCCATGTCGCAGGCCGCGACAATGCCCGCGCCGCCGCCCATGGCCGCGCCCTCGACCAGCGCCACCGTCAGCGCCGGGACGTCGTGCAGGGCCTTCAGCATCTTCGCCAGCCCCATCGCGTCCGAGCGATTGTCGCTCTCGGACCAGTCCACGGCCGCCGCCATCCAGGTCAGGTCGGCGCCGGCGCTGAAGGTGCCGCCGGCCCCGCGCACGAACACCACGCGGATGTGGTCGGCCCCGTGCAGGGTCTCGAACGCCTGATAGAGGGCGCCGATGGTCCGCGCATCAAAGGCGTTCTTCTTGTCCGGCCGGTTGATGGTGATGAACACCGCCCCGTCGGGCGTCGACTCGATCGACACCAGATCGCTGACGGCATCCGTATCCGCCCCCGCCACCATGGGATGGGCAATGCGGTTCATCTCGCGCGCCTCGGCATCGGTGATGTCCATGGCGTTGAGGTCGGCGTCGGTGGAGGTCTTGTCGGGCATGTCAGCGCCTTTCAGTGGCCTGTCCCCGGATGGGGCACGGGCGGAAAAACTTACATCCGGAACACGCCGAACGGCGTGTCGGGGATCGGGGCATTCAAGCTGGCGGAGATCGCGAGGCCCAGCACGTCGCGGGTCTGGACCGGGTCGATCACGCCGTCATCCCACAAACGCGCAGTGGCGTAATAGGGGTTGCCCTCATCCTCATATTTCTGGCGGATCGGGGCCTTGAAGGCCTCGGCCTGCTCCTCGGTCCAGCTGTCGGCGTCGCGGTGCACGGTCGCCAGTACGCTGGCCGCCTGCTCACCGCCCATCACGGAAATGCGGCTGTTCGGCCAGGTGAACAGGAAGCGCGGGCTGTAGGCCCGGCCGCACATGCCATAGTTGCCGGCCCCGAACGACCCGCCGATCAGCACGGTGAATTTCGGCACCTCGGCACTGGCCACGGCGGTGACCAGCTTGGCCCCGTTCTTGGCAATGCCCTCGGCCTCGTACTTTCCGCCGACCATGAAGCCCGAGATGTTCTGCAGGAACACCAGCGGGATCTTGCGCTTGCAGGCCAGCTGAATGAAGTGCGCGCCCTTCAGCGCGCTTTCGGAAAACAGCACGCCGTTGTTGGCCAGAATGGCGACCGGATAGCCCCAGATGCGCGCAAACCCGCACACCAGCGTCGTGCCATAGTCGCGCTTGAACTCGTCGAATTCCGAGCCGTCGACCGTGCGGGCAATCACCTCGCGCACATCATAGGGGGCGCGCACATCGTCGGGGATGATGCCGTACAGCTCTTCCGGGTCCAGCGCCGGCGGGCGCGGCTCGCGCACGTCCAGCGGCACATCCTTGACCGTGTTCAGATTGGCGACGATCGAGCGCACGATCTCCAGCGCGTGTTCGTCATTCTCGGCCACATGGTCGACCACGCCCGACTTGCGGCCATGGGTGTCGGCGCCGCCCAGATCCTCGGCCGAGATCACCTCGCCCGTCGCGGCCTTCACCAGCGGCGGCCCGGCCAGGAATATGGTGCCCTGATTGCGCACGATCACCGTCTCGTCAGACATGGCGGGCACATAGGCGCCCCCCGCCGTACAGCTGCCCATCACACAGGCGATCTGGGGGATGTCGCGCGCGCTCATCCGCGCCTGGTTGAAGAAGATGCGCCCGAAATGCTCGCGGTCCGGAAACACCTCGGCCTGGTGCGGCAGGTTCGCCCCGCCCGAGTCGACCAGATAGACGCACGGCAGCCGGTTCTGTTCGGCGATCTCCTGCGCGCGCAGGTGCTTCTTCACCGTCATCGGGAAATAGGCGCCGCCCTTCACCGTCGGGTCGTTGGCAACGATCATCACCTCGCGGCCCGACACCCGGCCGACGCCACAGATCATGCCCGCGCCCGGCGCCTGATCGTCATACATGCCGAACGCCGCCAGCTGCCCGACCTCGAGGAAGGGTGATCCCGCATCCAGCAGCCGCTCGACCCGGCCGCGCGGCAACAGCTTGCCGCGGCTGACGTGGCGCTCGCGGGACTTGTCCGAACCGCCCCGTACGGTGACTGCTACCCGCTCTGCCAGCTCGTCGCGCAGACGCCGGTTGGTGCTCTCCAGGGCCTTGAAGGCCGGACTGGACGGATCGATCGCAGAGGTCAGCTTGGGCATGCCCCTCCTTTAGGCAGCTTTCCCCCGATGGGCAAAGGGAGCAAGCGGCACAGGCAACGGATGACCGCGCCGCACGGAATCTGCCATAAGGCCCTATGGCCAAGGCGCGCACCGACACCCTCGAAGCGGCACTGCAGACCCTGTTCACGGGTGGGGACAAGACCCAGGTCAGCTGGTTCGCCCTGACCGGCGGGGAACAGCTGTTTGCCGAGGGTGACCCGGCCGACACCCTTTATCTGGTGCGCTCCGGGCGTCTCGGGGTCTTCTGCCACAGCGCCGACCAGCCGCCGCGGTTCCTGGGCGTGGTGCGGCCGGGCGAGCCGGTCGGTGAAATGTCCATGCTGGCCGGCACCCCCCATACCGCCAGCGTCGTCGCCCTGCGCGATTCGGAAATCCTGGCCCTGCCGCGCGAGACCTTCTTCGAGGCCGCCCGCAGCCAGCCGGACCTGATGGTCGAGCTGTCACGCCTGATGATCCGCCGCTCGCGCGACCAGACGCTGGGCGGGGGCGAGCCCAGTGTGTTCGGCTTCATCTCGGCCCGGCCCCGCCCGATCCGGGCCTTTGTCGAGCGGATCGCCGCCTGCATCCAGGCCCAGGGCTTTACCTGCCAGATCATCGACCATTCGGCCCTCAGCTCGGTCGCCGACTGGTTCAGCCGGGTCGAGGACACCCACGACTTTGTCCTCTATGTCGCCGAGGCGGATGAGCCCGCCTGGGCCCAGCTGTGCACGCGCCAGGTCGACCGCCTGTTCATCGTCGGCAATCCGCTCAACATGCCCCCGGGGCCGAACCTGCCGCGCAACCCGGCGCTGGATGCCCAGCAGCGCACCGATCTGATCCTGCTGCGCGACCCGCGCATGCCCAAGCCCGCCAACACCGGCATCTGGCTGGACTCGGTCAAGCCGGGGCGCTGGTTCCATGCCACCGACGGCAGCACGGAAGACGCCGCCCGGATGGCGCGGATCGTCACCGGCACGGCGGTCGGGCTGGTCCTGTCGGGCGGTGGCGCCCGGGCCTATGCCCACATCGGCGCGATCAGGGCCCTGCGCGAAGCCCGCGTGCCGCTCGACTTCCTGGGCGGGTCGTCCATGGGGGCGATCATCGCCGCCGGCCCCGCCCTCGGCTGGTCGCAGGACGAGCTGGAAGACGAGATCAAGCGCGCCTTTGTCGCCAGCGATCCCCTGTCGGACATCACCTTTCCCCTGATCGCCATGACCCGCGCGGGCAAGGTCGCGCGCCTGCTGCGCAATGCCTATGGCGATACGGAAATCGCCGACATGCCCCTGCCCTTCTTCGCCGTCTCGACCAATCTGACGACCGGCCGGATCGAGGTGCACAGGCGCGGCCTGCTCCGGCGCGCCATGCGGGCCACCATCGCCATCCCGGGCGTCATGCCCCCGGTCGTCATGCACGATCAGGTCCTGGTCGACGGCGCGGTGCTGCGCAACTTCCCGGCCGAGACCATGCGCCAGATGAACGCCGGGCCCGTAGTCGGGGTCGACATGTCCCAGGCGCGCGGTGTCGATCCTGCCGCGCTTCAGAACCCGCCGTCCTGGTGGCGCTGGATCCTGTCGGGCGACTGGAAGAACGGCCCGCCGATCGTGGCCCTGCTCATGCGCGCCGCCACCCTGACCAGCGACGCCGATGTGGAAACCTCGCGCAAGGCCACCGACCTGCTGATCCAGCCCGAGCCCGAGGGCATGGATATCCGCGACTGGAAGGCCTACGACATCCCCGTCCGGGCGGGCTATGAGGCGGCGCGCGCGGCGCTGGACGATCTGGACGGCCCGGTCACCGACCTGCGCCGCAACCGTGTCCGCGAGGCCGAAGAGGCCGAAACCGTCACCGCGCCCGAGCCAGCAGAAAAAGTCTCGGGAAAGGCAAAAGCGTCACGCCGTCAGACCGCTTCGGAAAAGCCCGCCTGAGCGCCTCGCCCAGCGCGACCAGATAGCCGGCCCTCAGCTCTGGCGTCCCGGCCAGCGCCGTCAGATACGGCCTCAGCGCCGTGCCGGACATCCAGTTGAGGACCGCGTCCTCCCCTGTCAGGGCGTGCAGATAGGTGGTGGACCAGATGTCGATGTCCGCGCATGCCGGGGCCAGCCGGTCGTAATAGGTTTCGGCGGGCAGAAGGGGTGCGATCGTCGGCACATCCTGCAAGACCCCGGCCCAGGGCCCCTCGGCCGCCACCGCACGCATCACGGTATGGTGCCGTGTCTCGAAGGCCATCGGCATCTGCGCCGCCAGCACGCCACGCCGGGCAAGCTGTCCGGCCAGCCGGGGGAACAGGCCATCGTGGTCGCTCACCCATTGCAGGGCGGCATTGGTGAAGATCAGATCGACCGGCTTCTCGGGTGCCCAGGCGGCGATGTCGCCCTCATGCCAGCTGACCGCATCGTCCCGCGCCCCGGCCCCCGCCAGCATGTCCGCGCTCTGCTCAAGGCCGTGAACCTCGGCCCGGGGATAGCGGCGCTTCAGCAGGCTGGCATGGTGACCGTCGCCACAGCCCAGGTCCCAGACGACGCGCGGGTCCAGATCGCCGGGCAGGCGCACCAGCAGGTCCAGCGCGGCGCGATCACGCTCGGCCTCGAACCGCGCATAGGTGTCGGGATCCCAGCGTACGGGGGCGGAGGGGGCAGCGGTCATCGGCACAGCCTGCCCATCGCCGCGTCCCGGTCAAGCGGGACGGGCATCGCGATGGTACCGCCTCTCAGGCTTGAACTGAGGACCTCCGGTTCCACAAACCGGCGCTCTAACCAACTGAGCTAAGGCGGCACGCGTCGCGAGGAGCGTCCTCTAGCGGCCTCGCGGGCCGGGATCAAGCCCGACCTTGGGCCCCTGATCAGTTCCCGCGATCAGTTATAGCCCTTGGACTGGATATAGCGCTCCAGCGCGTCGATGCGACTGGCGTCTGACGGGTGGGTCGAGGCGAACTCGGGCGTCTGCGACTGGCGCTGGGACGCCATCAACCGCCACAGGGCGATGGATTGCGAGGCGCGATAGCCGGCCCGGACCATATAGTCGACGCCCAGCTGGTCGGCCTCCAGCTCATGCTGGCGCGAGAAGGGCAGCAGCACGCCCAGCTGCGCGCCCAGGCCGCCCAGAGCCCCGACCGCCTGGGCATAGTCGCCCGAAGCGCCCTGGATGGCCTGCAGGCCGATGCTGGCCACGGCCGTGCTGGAATACCGTTCCGCCGCATGCTGGGCGACCACATGGCCGATCTCGTGACCGATGACGGCCGCCAGCTGGTCGTCATTCTGGACCAGCGCCAGCAGCCCCGTGGTGACC
Organism: Brevundimonas sp.; assembly: GCF_036963785.1. Lineage (GTDB taxonomy): Bacteria > Pseudomonadota > Alphaproteobacteria > Caulobacterales > Caulobacteraceae > Brevundimonas. The sequence continues at coordinate 99,794 of NZ_JBALUS010000007.1, read as the reverse complement.
CCGATCTTGCCGGACGGCAGCACGAAGGCGTTCGGGGAGTCCTCCACGAATACGGCATAGTCCCAGCGGATGTTGGTCAGGCCGGCCGCCTGCACCAGGCGGTCTCCGACCCGCCGGATCCGCGCATTGGCGGCCGCATCGCGCGACACCTGCTGGGTCCGCAGGGCATCGGCCCAGGCCTGATCGGCCTGCTGGGTCAGCGACGCATTGTCGACCAGCAGGAACTGGTTGCGGCCCAGCGCCTCGTTATAGGCACAGCCCCCGACGAGGGCCGAGGCGGCGACGAGACCGACAACCGACTTGGCGACGGTAGCCTTGGTGAGAGTGAACGGCATGCAGAGGTCTCCCGGGTGTTTTGATAGCTGTGCCGTTTGAACACGCGGAGGGCAAATTTGATCCGGTGGCAGGTCGGGGTCCGGACAAAGAAAAACGCCCCGGAGCGGACCCCGGGGCGTTTCAGTCTGATGTCTACCCGGCCTTAGTTGGCGATCGGGAAGCGGATGGTCACGTTGAACGTCGCGTTCTCCGCAGCACCATCCACGGTGCGAGGTGACAGTTCGCCGCGCTGGACGACCCGGACCGCCGCGCGGCCAAAGCCATATCCAGAGGGGCTTTCCGACACCACCTGGCAGTTGGTCGGTCGGCCGTTGGCCTGAGCCGTACAACGGACCGTCGCCACACCGCTGGTGCCCGTGCTCAGCGCGCGATCAGGGAAGTCCCTTTCCGTCGGCTGGGGCATACGCGACCAGGTCGGGTTGGTGATCACCGAAGGCCTGGGCGGCGCCGGCGGAGCCGGCGGCGGCGGCGGACCGGGGATGTTCACCGGAGGTCCGGTGTATTCCTGACGGTCTTCCTTGGCCACGGGCGGGATCGGCAGGGTCACCGGCGGAGCCATGGGGCTCGGTGCCGGCTCACGCGGCTGCAGCTTCGGCGGCGGCGGCTGATCCGTCGGAGGCGGAGGCGGCGGCGGCGGCGGCGGCGGCGGCGGCGGGATCGGATCGATCAGATCCACCTGCACGGAGTCATCCGTGTAGTCCGGAATCTTGAGCTCGAACCTGGACTTGTCGACGAAGTAGAGCAGCACCCCGAACAGGATGGTCACCACAATCAGAACAACAATCCAGACCCCGATCGACACCCCCATGAAGCCCTTTTTCTTCGGGGCGTCATAGCGACTGCGATGGTACTCAACGGGTGTATCGGTCATGTCGCCCGTCCTTTACTCTGGTGCGTTATCTTCGCCGACCAGGGCGACGCTGTAGAAGCCATTGTCCTGCAGGGCATTCATAACCTGCATGAAATCGCCATAGCGCGTCGTCTGGTCAGCACGGATGAAGATACGCTCTTCCTCGGGGTTCCGCGTCCGGATCAGGTAGCGGAGATTGTCGCCAATCTCACTCACCGTGGTCCGGTCGTCACCGATGTACACCCTGCCACCTTCTTGGATGGAAATGTACACCGGCGTGGGCGGGTTCGGCTGTGGTTCAGCTGCGGCGGTGGGCAGTTTCACCTCGATCGACACGGTGGCCAAAGGCGCGGCCACCATGAAGATGATGAGGAGAACCAGCATGATATCAACGAAAGGCGTGACGTTGATCTCTGCGTTCTGCTCGACGTGATACTTTCCGCCGCCGCCTCCTGAGAGTTTCGCGGCCATGAGGCTTACGCTCCCTTGTCGAGCTGACGCGAGATGGCGTTGAGCAGTTCAGCCGCGAAGCCGTCCGAACGGGTGCCGTAGGCCGAGATGCGGGTGTTGAAGTAGTTATAGAAGATAACCGCCGGGATAGCCGCGAACAGACCGATACCCGTGGCCAGCAGCGCCTCGGCGATACCGGGGGCGACGACGGCCAGGTTGGTGGTGTTCGACTCGGCGATACCGATGAAGGAGTTCATAACCCCGTAAACCGTACCGAACAGACCCACGAACGGGGCGGTCGAGCCGGTCGAGGCCAGGAACTGCTGGCCGCCCGAAAGGCGTCCGGCCAGACCCGCTTGCACGGCGGCAACGGCCGTCGAGGCGCGGGTGATGGCCGCATCGCGGTGCTCACCGGTGACCGACAGGCCCGCCTGACGCGACAGTTCGACTTCTTCGGTGGCCGCGGCGGCCATATCGGCCAGCGGGTTGCCGTCGAACTCGTCCGAGGTCGCGATCTTGCGCATGTCCGCGATGGAGCGGGCGCCGCGGAAGCTTTCCAGGAAGCGGTTGGTCTTCGAGTTCAGACCGCCGAACTCCATCATTTTGATGATCAGGATGACCCAGGTGAAGATCGAGGCGATCAGCAGGCCGATCATAACGACCTTAACGACGATGCCCGAGTCCATGAACATCTTGATGGGGGTCAGCGACTCACCGCCGTGACCGCCGGCAGCTTCGTCCGTGGCGGCTTCGTCAGCGGGGGCTACCGCAGCGGCGTCAGTCGCCGGAGCTTCAGTGGTGGCCTCGGCGGTCGCCGGGGCCGGAGCCTCGGTTTCCTGCGCCAGGACCGGCGAGCTCGCGAAGAGGACGGCAGCGCCGGCCATTGCGAGGAGGATGTTCGTCTTTTTGCTATCGCGCATAGTTCGCCAGTTCCTGCGTTGTGGTCTGACCATGAAACCCTAAAGGACCCGACCCCAGCGGTCGTACCCCAGTTTAAATTCTGACTTCTCGATGTCGAACCCGGGGGTCCGCCATCGAAACGCCTTCGGATGCGACCGGTTGCCAAATGGAACCGGTGTCGGTGACAGATGCCTTCGAACCTCGGTCCGAAACCCTCTGACGACCCCACCCAAAGAAAGCAGTCACGCTCCCTTTGGCGAACGCATACCAGAGCGTCAAGTGCGCGAAGGTGCTTTTCCCCCGGCGCGAGAACGCCTGTTGTTGAGGCACAACCTTTCGCCAGAAAGCGACATTTTCATGATATCTGGAATTTCCTTCCCCGGCCGGTTGCAGGGAAGTGGTGCCTGGGGGCGGATTCGAACCACCGACACGCGGATTTTCAATCCGCTGCTCTACCAACTGAGCTACCCAGGCGCGCTCCGGCGGGCGGGAGCGGGGTCTATAGGCGAGCGGATGCGGGGTGTCCAGCGTCCTCAGACAAACTCTCTATCCGTCCTCGCGGTCGTCCTGCGACAGGTCATCCACGGGCTCGCCCGGAAGCACATAGACGCCGCCCAGCCAGCGCTGCAAATCCACGTCAGAACAGCGTTTTGAACAAAACGGTCTATAGTCCGGATGTTTAGAATTTTTCTTACAGATCGGGCAGTTAGCCATGGTCAACTCTCTCGTATCTTATAGGTGCCGGGGTGACGCCCGGCCTCGCTGACCAGGCGCGCCCGTGGTCCCAGTCCGGCGACCAGCCCCGTCATCTCTCCGACTTCAACGTCCGGCACGATCAGGCTGATCCATGGGGCGGAGCGGCGGGTCTCCACCGCATGACGCAGATCGCGCACGGCGTCGATCTGTCGGGTGCGGCGCGCGTGCTCGCCCTTCACGCCGAACAGCGCCTCCTCGATCGGCGTCTGCCGCCACGGCAGCGACAGCTGCAACAGGCCAAACCGGCTCAGTGGCCCGAATGTGACACCGGTGTCGGGAAACGCATTCCGCGCCGCGCTCAGAATCGGTTCTGGGGGCTGGGACGTGCCGATCAGATCAATCGCGACCAGGCCGGCCCACCGCTTCAGGGCAATCCGCCGCGCTGCAAGACTCAATCCCAGCCGATTCGCCGCCTCTCGCGCCTTGCCGCCGTCCCGGCCGGGTGTGCCCGCAAAGTCCAGATCCACCGCGACCAGCGCCCGGGTGCGCTCGACGGCGACATTCAGCCCCCCGGCGGTCACCTCAACAGCCAGCGCCGCCTCGCGCGCCTCGCGCACGGCCTCGATCGCCGCGGCGCCGGTGTCCGGCTCCACACCCGGCGCTGCGCGGGCCAACCATTCCGGAATCGCTGGACCGGGCTTCAGCAGGCGGGGCGCCCCCTCCCCCTTGCCCTTCAGCGTCAGGGCCGGGCCCTTTCCGCCTCGCGGTTCTGCCGAAACCGTGACCCGCACCGCCTGTCCGACCGCCCCCTGCCCCTTGGCCAGAAAGCCGAACGGCTCCCCTGCGCCCAGATCGACAAAGGCCCCGCCGGCGCCCGGCAGCAGAGCCGTGACCCGGCCCACGCTTTCAGCGCCGAGCCGATTCGCCGCCGCCTCGCCCTCGCGCGCGTAGAATATCTGCCGGGGCTCTCCCTCGCGGCACACGACGCCCCAGGTCTCGCCCGGGCCGTCGTCCAGAAATGTCACAAGGCCGCTCACCCGCGCCGGTACCCGACGCCTTCCAGCAGGCTGACGGTCTCATAGAGGGGCAGGCCCATGACCGCCGGGTGGCTGCCGACGATCCGGCGCACGAACGCCCCCGCCGGCCCCTGAATTCCATAGGCCCCGGCCTTGCCCTGCCAGTCACCGGTGGCGACATAGGCGGCGATCTCGGCCTCGCTCAGCACCTTCAGCGTGACGCGCGTCTCGACCACTCGCACGGAGATGCGGCCCGCATGGGCCACGGCCACCCCCGTATGAACCCGGTGATTGCGCCCCGACAGCAGCCGCAGAAAGCGCGCGGCCTCTTCGCCATCCGCCGCCTTTTCCAGAAAGCGTCGGCCCAGCGACACAACCGTGTCGGCGGCCAACACCACGGCGCCGGGGTGCCGTTCCGCAACCACCGCCGCCTTGGACCGGGCCAGGCGATCCGCCAGCTGCGCCGGGGTTTCGGATTTCAGGGGGGTTTCGTCGATGTCGGCGGGCTCCACCCGGTCCGGGACGATCCCGACCTGGACCAACAACTCACGCCGACGCGGACTGGCCGAAGCCAGGATGAGCTCAGGACGGGCCATCCCGTCCGGCCCTACTTGAAGCGGTAGGTGATGCGACCCTTGGTCAGGTCGTAGGGGGTCATTTCGACCAGCACCTTGTCGCCGGCCAGCACGCGGATGCGGTTCTTGCGCATCTTGCCTGCGGTGTGGGCGATGATCTCGTGGTCGTTCTCGAGCGTCACGCGGAACGTGGCGTTCGGCAGCAGTTCGCTGACCGTACCGGGAAACTCGAGCAGTTCTTCCTTAGCCATGCGGCCTCTCACACCCTGGGAAAACGTCTGACACACGCGCCGGGCGGAGCGCATATGCCGAAAAGAGCGGGGCTAATGCACCAGAATTGCCGAAAAGTCGAGTTCCCCGGGCCGTGCGGCCCGCGCTTCACCGCCGATAGAGGGCGCAGACCAGGGTGAACAGCCGGCGCGAGGTCTCGTGATCCATGTCGATCTTGCCGTCCAGCCGGGCCTTCAGCGTCTCCGCCCCCTCGTTGTGCAGGCCCCGGCGGCCCATGTCGACCGACTCGATCTGGCTGGGCGACGATCCACGCAGCGCCTCATAATAGCTGTCGCAGATCATGAGATAATCGCGCAGCACGCCCTTCAGCGGCGTCAGCGACAGCACATGGGTCCGCGCATGATCCGGGCCGGCCACATCGAACACCAGCTTGCTGTCCTGCAGCGACAGTTTCAGGGCATAGGGTCCGCCGGGCGCGCCCGCCGGGCTGAACACATTGCGCTCGACCAGATCAAAGATGGCCACCCGCCGCTCGTGCTCGATCTCGGCGGTCGCCGCCGGCAGGGTCGCCGCGTCCAGCTCGACCGAGGCCAGCCGTTCGGTGTCCGGGCGGGTCTCGGTCATGCCGGCTCCACCGCATCGTCCACTTCGGGGTGGCTGGGCTTTTCCCGGGCGGGCCAGCGATCCGACAGATCGGCCAGCACCACGTCCAGGCATTCAACGTCGATCCGCAGATCCCCGCCCCCGGCAAACATCATATAGACCTGACCCGACGGCGCCTCGGCCGGTTCGAAATGCAGGGCCAGCAGCTCGAGCGCCTGTTCGGGCCCACGCGGCAGTTGCCGGCTCTTGACCGCGATGACGTCTCCGAACTGCATGGCCGCCATCACCCGCGTGCCCCCGCACTCCCAGCAGAAGCGGCTTAGCGTCAGGGTCACCTGCCGGCTCGACCGTTCCCAGACAATGTCGATGGGCCGCAGGATCGCATCCTGCAAGGCAGCCGATACAAATTGCAGATCCTCGACATCCACGGCCAGCAGGCGCAGCGGCTCGGGCGGCGTGTCCGGCTGGGGCGGTGTCAGGGCATCTGTCTCAGTGCTCATGCCCGTCGTCCTTGATCCGGCAGATATCAGCCCCGCAACGGCCCAGCTTTTCCTCCAGCCGTTCGAACCCGCGATCCAGGTGATAGACCCGGCCGATGGTGGTCTCGTCCTCGGCCACCAGTCCGGCGATCACCAGACTGACCGAGGCGCGCAGGTCGGTGGCCATGACCGGCGCCCCGCGCAGGCGCTCGACCCCCGTCACCACCGCCTCGCCGCCATGGACGGCGATGTCGGCGCCCAGCCGCATCAACTCGGGCGCGTGCATGAAGCGGTTCTCGAAGATGTTCTCGTGGATGCGGCTCTCGCCCTCGGCCGTGGTCATCAGCGCCATGAACTGCGCCTGCAGATCGGTGGCAAAGCCCGGATAGACCTCGGTCGTGACATCGACGGCCTTCAGCCGCACCGCCGGGTCGCGCCGCACCCGCACGCCGTCTTCCGTCTCGGTGACGTCCACGCCGCTCTCGCGCATCTTGGCCGTCAGGGCGGTCATCAGCCCGGGCCGGCTGCCGGTCAGGGTCACATCCCCGCCCGTCATGGCCGCGGCCACCGCATAGGTGCCCATCTCGATGCGGTCGGCGATCACCGGCCACTCAGCCCCGCCCAGCGAGGTCACGCCGGTGATGGTCAGGGTGTGGGTATCGATGCCCTCGACCTTCGCCCCCATGGCCATCAGGCAGCGGGCCAGGTCGCCGATCTCGGGCTCGCGCGCGGCATTGTTCAGCACCGTCGTGCCCTCGGCCAGCACGGCCGCCAGCAGCGCATGCTCGGTCGCGCCCACGGACACGAACGGGAAGGTGATCTCGGCCCCCTTCAGTCCGCCGGGCGCCCGGGCCTCGACATAGCCCTCTTCCAGCTCGATCTCGGCCCCCAACGCCTTCAGCGCCATGAGGTGCAGGTCCACCGGTCGCGCCCCGATCGTGCAACCGCCCGGCAACGACACCCGCGCCTCGCCCGTCCGGGCCAGCAGCGGCCCGAGCACATTGAACGAAGCCCGCATCTGGCGAACCAGATCATACGGGGCAAAGGTCGAGGTGATCTCGGGCGCATGGAACAGCGTCTGCTGCGCGCCGGCTTTGCCGGTCTCGGTGACCTCGACGCCCAGCTGGCGCAACAGCTGACCCAGGAATCGCGTATCGGCCAGTCGCGGCATATTGGTCAGGCGCAGCGGCTGGTCGGTCAGGATCGAGGCCGCCATCAGCTTCAACGCCGAATTCTTGGCCCCGCTGATGGGGATGCTGCCGTTCAGGGTGTTGCCGCTGCGGATGGCAATACTGTCCATGTCGATCCTGATGCCTGGCCGCCGGCACCTGATCGCGCTGCGGGGGGACCGGTTATCTAGCGCGACCCGCCCCCCGGATGAAAGGGCCGGGCGCGGCGATCCTCAGCTTTCTTCGTCAGACCCGGTTTCAGCCGCAGCCACAGGAGCCTGCGCCCGCCCCGCCTGTTTGCGCCGCTTCAGATTGGCCCGCAGCGCCTGCGCCAGCCGGGCCTCGCGGTCGGGCTTTGCCCCCTGCGTCGGGGGCCGCGCCCTGATGTCGTCCGGTTCACTCATGCCGCCCATCGACCACTGAACGCGCTTTTCGGCAAGAGATTGCGTTTAGGGGCTTTCGCCCGCACCGCGCTTTGGCTATACGCCCGGTTCCTCAGATTTGGCCGCCGTAGCTCAGTGGTAGAGCGCATCCTTGGTAAGGCTGAGGTCGTGGGTTCGATTCCCCCCGGCGGCACCACTGCAAGAAGCTCTTGCGTTCGACGCGGCTCCTGAGGCCGCCCGGAATTGACATCGCGCATAACGGGTATAGGCTCCTTGGATCAACGACTGATCCAGGAGGTTTCGATGCGTATTGCCTTGTTCTCCATCAGCTTGCTCGGCTGCGTACTGGCCGGGAGTGCCGCACAGTCCGGAAGCAATCTCCCGTGCCCGCAGATTGTCGATCGCACCTATTACTCCGACGCGAGTATGACCGAAGAGATAGGTACCGTTTACATCGATTGCGACCGGAAGGTTTACCGCACTGGACGGACGTCGCCTTACTTCGTCGAAAGCTATCTGCCGTGGTGCAATTGCGGGCCGTTCGAACCCTAGCACCTATGGCTGCTCGCCTCGAAGGCCCGGTCTCTGGACCGGGCCTTTTCTGTTCGCGCAATTGCAGAGCCGCCGGCCTGTCGGCCACCGTCAATCATCTGTTGTCGGGCATCCAGGCGCGCGAGCGGACCGGCCGACTGGCCGTCCGCGCGTCGATGGGCTCAAGGCCCACCTCCGACCGCCAGGGCGTGATCGCGGGGTCCATCCAGTCGGGATCATAGCCGTACCCATAGGCGCCATAGGCCGGATAGCCGTTCTTGACCTGGCTGTAGTGCAGGTCCAGCTGGCCGCTCTCGCCCAGAGGCACCGAGACCGAGGCCCCGTACTGGCGATACCCTTCGGTGCCGACACCGACGCTGAATTCGCCGCGCACACGCCGCTCGTTGTCCCAGGCAATCCCATTGATCGGTCCGTCATAGGCGGCATCGGCACCGGGCGACACCGCCGGTGCGGCCGCCATCCAGCGGCTGATTTGCTGATCGGTGGTCAGGCCGTGGGGCTCCGGATCCTGCTCCACGATCAGGGTCGGGGCTTCGGCCTCAGCCGCCGCCTCACCTTCCGCCGCCACGGCCTCGGCCGATACGCCCGGCACCGTGGCCGTGCGGATGGTCTCATCCGGATCCTGGGGATCGGGGACGCCCAGAGCCAGGAGGGCGACACCTGCCATCAAACTGATCATTACGCGATCTTCCCCTGTATCCGGGCGGGCGGCAACAGCGCCTGCCGTGATCGCCCACCCTCAGTGTCAAATGTGTTCAGGGTCAGGCGACCGCTTCGCCGCGCCCCATCGGATCCGGCAGGGGCTCGCCCTCCGGCACGAAACTGAGAGCCGCGGAATTGATGCAGTAGCGCAGCCCGGTCGGCGGAGGCCCGTCCGGAAAGACATGGCCCTGATGGCCGTCACAGCGGGCGCAGCGCGTCTCGATCCGCACCATGCCGTAGGAGGTATCGCGGATCTCGCGGATATGGGCCGGATCATACGGCCGGTCGAAACTGGGCCAGCCGGTACCGCTCTCGAACTTGGTCCTGGTCTGGAACAGCGGCAGGCCACACAGCCGGCAGCAGAACACCCCGGCCCGCTTTTCATCCAGCAGCCCCCCACAGAAGGGCGCCTCGGTCCCGTGCGCCAGCAGGATGCGCTCGGCCTCGGGGTCCAGGTCGGCGATCAGGCGCTCGCGCTGGTCGTCATCGGGCGGGGTCAGGTCAAAGCCGGAGGCAGAGGTCATCTGGGTCATGCGCCAGATATAGGAAGGGCCGGCCGAGGTTCCCACCCCGACCGGCCCAATCCTCATCACTCAGTCTGGGTTCAACCCCCGAAGAGGCTCGACACCCAGGTGCGGACCGCGGCCTCATCGGCCGGGTTGCCGGTGTAGCGCAGGCCTTCGGCCGGCTGGTGCGGCTCGTTGTTGCCCCGCTCGCGGGCCGTCCAGGCCTTGTGGCCATAGGTCAGGTCCGCATAGTTCGACGGCAGGCGCAGCACGGTCGGCTCCACGAAGATCGAGTCTTCGGCCGTGGTCGATCCGGCGATACGCACGTTCGGCAGATTGACCAGCAGGTCCAGCACGTCGAGGCAGCCGCCGGCACACCCGGCATCGACCAGCACGATCACCGGTCCCTGCACAGGGTTGGGCGCGCCGGTGTCCGCTACGGGCTCACGGCCCGGCAGCGAGAAGCTCTCCTGACCGGCAGCCAGGGCGCTGTCGAAGGCTTCGACGATGCCGCGGGTCTCTTCGATGATCTCGGGGTTATCCTCGACGAACAGCGGATCGGCCTCCATGCGGGCGAGCGTCTCTGCGTACCAGTCGCGGTTATCCTGACTGGCGCGATAGGTCACATTCCCGGCCACCGGCTGGCGGCTGACGGTGAACTCCGGCGTCCAGATGCGGTTGACCAGACCATAGGCACGACGGGTCGAGGTAAACTCCGACCCGTTGGCGCCACGCAGGTCCAGCACAAACCCTTGCGGTCCGCGCAGGGCATCCGCCTGGGCCACGATGCTGGCGTTGAAGGCGGCCCAGTCAGCGTCCTCGCTCAGCGAATGGGCGTGCACCCACGGGCGGCCGTTGACCTGCTCGATGGCCAGCGGCACGTCGCCGGGCATATAGACGGTCGCGCGATAGGCCGTTTCCATGGCCGCCGGGCTGACCGGCTGAATCCGAAGGTCGAAATCCCGGGCGCGGCGACGGCCGTCCTGGAATTTGCAGGTTTGCGGCACACCGCGCGTGAACGGGTTGTTGCGGTTCCACAGCAGATAGGGCGCCGAACGCACGCGACCGGCCTCAGTGGTCAGGTCGCCTTCCCAGCGGTCCAGCTTCTCCATGGCGAATTCCTCGATCGGAATGCCATTGCACTCGGTCACGACCGAGCCGATCGCCGGACCACGGCGCACGCCGTCAGCGACGTAGGTCACGACATATTTGCCGTCACGCCAGCCGGTGGCGATGCCGGCCCAGCTGGTCGCGAAATACGGGCCCAACAGGTCGAAGGTCGGGGTGATACGCAGGTTCGAATCCCGGAAACCCGCTGCGAAATAGCGCATCAGATAGGCGTGGCTGTCGCCGCTGTTGACCTGGCCGATCAGAGCCTGGGCCTCGGCAAGGCCGGTATCCAGATAGCTGCGGAAGGCCGCCGCTTCGGGGCCACCGGCCACCAGCGCCGGGTGATTCTCGCGAATCTCCTGCTGGGCAGTGACCAGGTCCTGCGAGGCGAGCGCCCGGAAGTCCTGGGCCGCGACCGAGGTCGTGGCGGTAATGGCGAGGGCCGCGGCCGTAAAGGCGGCGTACGGTCTGAACGTCATACTTAAGGCTCCAGTGGTCGTGTCAGGGGAGATACCCGGACGTTAAAGCCGATCAGGCAGGGGCTTGCCAACCCCGAACGCCGATCAAGCGAACCCCCCGGTCCGTAAGCCGGTTTACTCGCACCGGATCACGGCCTAATCGGGGCCGTCGCCTCAAGGTCAGATCACAGTGCGTTGATCTCCCACAACCGGCGATGTCGATGGAACCGGGAATGTTTGCCAAGATTCTGATCGCCAACCGGGGCGAGATCGCCGTCCGTATCATCAAGACCTGCCGCCGCATGGGCATTCAGACGGTGCAGGTCTATTCCGAGGCCGACGCGGGCTCGCTGGCCGTCGAGATGGCGGATGAGGCCGTGCTGATCGGACCGGCTCCCGCGTCCGAGTCCTATCTGCTGGCCGACCGCATCGTCGACGCTGTGCGACAAACCGGCGCAGAAGCGGTGCACCCCGGCTTTGGCTTCCTCAGCGAGAACGCCGGCTTCGCCCGCCGCCTGCGTGACGAGGGTATCGCCTTCATCGGCCCCAATCCCGAAGCCATCGACGCCATGGGCGACAAGATCAGCTCCAAGAAGCTGGCCGCCGAGGCCGGTGTCTCGACGGTGCCCGGCCATATGGGCCTGATCGAAACGCCCGAAGAAGCCGTCCGCATCGCCCACGAGATCGGCTATCCGATCATGATCAAGGCCTCGGCCGGCGGTGGCGGCAAGGGCATCCGCGTCGCCCACTCCGATGCCGACATGGCCGACGGCTTCTCTTCGGTGAAGGCCGAGGCCAAATCCGCCTTCGGCGACGACCGGGTCTTCCTCGAGAAGTTCATCGAGAACCCGCGCCACATCGAGATCCAGGTGATGGGCGACAAGCACGGCAACGTCGTCCATCTGTTCGAGCGCGAGTGCTCGATCCAGCGCCGCAATCAGAAGGTCATCGAGGAGGCCCCCTCCCCCCTGCTCGACGACAAGACCCGCAAGGCCATGGGCGAACAGGCTATCGCCCTCGCCAAGGCCGTAAACTACGACAGTGCGGGAACGGTCGAGTTCGTCGCCGGTCAGGACAAGAGCTTCTACTTCCTCGAGATGAACACCCGGCTGCAGGTCGAGCACCCGGTGACCGAGCTGATCACCGGCGTCGATCTGGTCGAACAGATGATCCGCTCGGCCTGGGGCGACGAGCTGAACATCACCCAGAAGGACCTCAAGATCCGCGGCTGGGCGATCGAGAGCCGCATCTATGCCGAGGACCCGTACCGCGGCTTCCTGCCGTCGATCGGCCGTCTGGTCCGCTATGATCAGCCCCGCGAGGGCGAGCAGGACGGCTATCTGGTCCGCAACGATTCCGGCGTCCGCGAGGGCGACGAGATCAGCATGTTCTACGACCCCATGATCGCCAAGCTGTGCACCTGGGGCGAAACGCGCGAGGCTGCCATCGACGGCATGGCCCGCGCGCTGGAGGACACCCACCTCGAGGGCGTCGGCCACAATGTGCCCTTCCTCGCCGCTGTCATGGATCAGGAGCGCTTCCGCTCCGGTGCCCTGACCACCCGCTACATCACCGACGAATTCCCCGACGGCTTCAACGGTACGCCCGTGGCCGGCTTTGGCCGCGACGTGATGCTGGCCTCAAGCCTGGCCATGAAGGCCGTCCAGGTCGAACAGTCCGGCGACCCCGACGCCCGCGCCGACTGGACCGTCCTGGTCGGCGGCGAAACCGTCTCGGCCAGCCTCGCGGTCGATGACGACGAGAACCTGGCCATCACCCTGCCGGACGAAGAGCGCACCCTGGTCCTGTCCGAGATCGACTGGTCACCGGGCCTGGCCCAGTTCCGCGCCCGGCTGGACGACACGCCGTTCACGGCCGAGGTCTCCCGCGTGCCCGACGGCTTCACCATCCGCCACCGGGCTATGCGCGCCCGCGTCCGCGTGCTGTCGCCCCGCCATGCCGAGCTCTATGCCCGCCTGCCCGAGAAGGTCCCACCCGACACCTCCAAGCTGATCCAGTCCCCCATGCCGGGCCTGGTCGTCGCCGTGCCCGTCACCATGGGGCAAGAGGTCAAGGAGGGCGAAACCGTCGCCATCATCGAAGCCATGAAGATGCAGAACATCCTCAAGGCGGAACGCGACGGCGTCGTCAAAACCGTGGGCGCCAAGGCCGGTGACCCCGTCGCCGCCGACGACGTGCTGGTCGAGTTCGAATAGGGCTCAGCCCTCGACCGGCTCGGCCTTCGTCCCCCTCGCATACGCCGCCGACAGCTGGCGGAAATAGCGCGAGTTCCAGGCGATCACCGTGGCGATCAGGCCCAGCACGCCGGCCACGGTGAACACCAGCGCCATACCCCGCTCAGGCCCGCGCCCGTACCAGTCGCCGATCAGGTCGGCGCCCCAGCCGTCGGTCATCAGCGGGATGAAGACGAACTGGGCCAAAGGCGCGATCATGAAGGCGGTCAGGGGCGAGGCCGCCTGCTCCACCGACTGGGCAAAGCCGAACACCCGCCCCTGCCGCTCGAACGGCACCACCTTCTGCAGCGTCGTATGCTCGGCCGCCTCGGCATAGGGGCTCAGCAGCATCCACATGAAACAGCCGATCGCCAGCAGCACGATCGACGACTGGATGGTGAACAGCGCCGCCACCACCCAGCAGATCAGATTGACGATCATCAGGGTGCGCAGCGGATTCTTCCCCAGCCCCGTCCGCGAGATGACGATCCCGCTCAGGATGAAGGCCGTCGACACCCCGGCCCAGAAGAAGCCCCAGGCCTCGACCGGCATCAGGACAGCCCATAGGCATCCATCAGGGCCATGAACACGCCGCCGAGGAAGTTGTTGAAGGTCGCAAACAGGATCAGGGCGAACAGTCCCGGTACCACCGCGATCACCTTGATCGTCCCGCGGATATCCACCTTTGCCGGTCCGCTCTGCCCCGCCTCGGCCCGCAGCACCGCCGGGTCCGGCTCATCCACCGGCACGAACCGCAGGTGCAGGAACACCGGCACGATCAGCGCCAGGGCGAACACCAGCGCCCCTTCCATCCCGGCCCAGGCGACCAGCAGACCACTGATCACCGAGGTGGTCAGAAAGCCGATCCCGGTCACCATGCCGACCAGTCCATTGGCCCGGTCGCGGCGGTCCTCTGCAACCAGCGCCGTCACCAGCGTCGGCAGGGCGATGGAACGGATGTTCCCGGCAATCACGCCCAGCATCACCACCCCGATAAAGGTCCACAGCCAGAGGCTTCCCACCTCGGCCATCGCCCCGTCCGGCGCGACGGTCAGCACCCCGAACGACACGCCGTACAGCCCCAGCGACACCAGGCTGGACGCCAGCATGACCTTCTTCTTGCGATGATGGTCCACCAGGCTGCCGAACCAGAAGGCCAGCCCCGCCGTTAGCACCAGATACAGGCCCGCGATCATCCCGGTGGCGAACACCGAGCGCGTCTCAAGAAACACCCAGAAGGTCAGGGCGAACCACACCGTGAAGTTGATGATGTTGGCCACCAGATTGTTGACCAGCACATGGTGAAAGGCGCTCATGACCCGCTCGCAGACCGACGCGCGGCCAAGCCTGCGCGGCGCGCCTTATGCCAGAAGTCGAGGCAGGCGGACCAGAGGGGCCGCCCGCGGGCGCCAGCCCTCGACGCGCGATCAAATCGGCCGTTTCCCGTGACAGCATCGCCCATGGCTGCCAGCATGCCCGTCACGACGTTTCCGGGACCAAGCACATGACAGCCAACTGTTTCCGCGCCTTTCTGGCCGCCTGTCTGATGCTTGTGGCCGGGCTGGCCACGGCGGGCGGGCCGGCCTGGGGCCAGACGCCCGCGCCGGCTCAGGATCCCCCGGCGATCCGCGTTGACAGCGATGCCGGCTCCGACGACGCCATCGCCTCGCGCCTCAGCCGCATCTTCGCCCAGCTGGACAGCCTGTCCGCCGTTCAGGTGCAAGTGGCCGAAGGGGTGGTCACCCTGGACGGCGTCGTGGCCGACCGCAGCGATCTGGATCGCGCCGAGGCGATCGCCGGCCGCGTCGAGGGCGTGGTGGCCGTGCGCAACGAGATCGAGGCCAGCGTCCAGCTGGGCGAGCGGGTGTCCCCCTTCCTGCAGCAGCTGACGGCCCTGTGGCAGTCGACCCTCGACAGCGGCCCGCTGCTGCTGCTCAGCCTGCTGATCGTCGCGGCCTGCGTGGGGCTGGGCTGGTGGGCGGCGTCGTTCAACCGGTTCTGGCGCGGCCTGACGTCCAATCCCTTCGTCGGTGACCTGCTGGCGCAGCTGGTGCGGGCCCTCAGCCTGATCGTCGGGATTGTGCTGGCCCTCAACCTGCTGGGCGCCACCGCCCTGATGGGCACCGTGCTGGGCGGGGCCGGGGTGCTGGGCATCGCCGTCGGCTTTGCCCTGCGCGACACCCTGGAAAACTACATCTCCAGCATCATGCTCAGCCTGCGCCAGCCGTTCCGGGCCAATGATCACGTCGTCATCGACGGTCAGGAGGGCAAGGTCGTGCGCCTGACCTCGCGCGCCACCGTGCTGATGACGCTGGACGGCAACCACCTGCGCATCCCCAATATGATGGTCTTCCGGGCGGTCATCCTGAACTACACGCGCAACCCGCAGCGGCGGATGGAGTTCGAGCTGGGCGTCGACGCCGAGGACGACCCCGAAGCCGCCATCAAGGTCGGTGTGTCGACGCTGGCGGCCCTCGACTTCATCCTCGCGGACCCCGAGCCGTCCGGGGTCATCGTCACGGTCGGCGACAGCAATATCGTGCTGAAATTCATGGGCTGGATCGATCAGGCCGACGCCGACTTCCTCAAGGCCCGAAGCGCCGCCATCCGCGCGACCAAGATGGCGATCGAGGCGGCGGGCTTCACCCTGCCCGAGCCCATCTATCGCCTGCGCATCGACCATATGCCGGACCTGCTGCGCCCGGGCGCCCCTGCCCCGTCCAGGGCTGAGGCCCTCCCGGCCCGACGCCGCACCGGCGCACCGGCCGACAGCCGCCTCGCCCCCGCCCCGTCTGTCCGCCCCGACGACCACATCGACCGGACCATCGAGGCCGAACGCCGCGCGTCCGGCGAGGAGAACCTGCTCTCCCCCAAACGCCCCATCGAATGACGAAATCGCGTCGCGCGCGGACGCCGCACGGCTGGGTCAGGCGGGTCTGCCGCTCCGCTCCCGGTGTGGGCAACCCGGCCAGCAGCACGGTCGGCGCTTGCCCGCGGCGAGATCCTCGAGCGCCCGGGCCACGTGTTTGTCCCTGGTCTCGGCCTTCTTCACCGAGATGGTCCAGCAGATCCACTCGTTGCGGGCCAGCGGCGTAATGTCTTCCCAGGTCTCCAGGGCTGCGGCGTCGGACGCCAGGGCCGCGCCCAGATCATCCGGCAGGTCATGAACCACCCCGCCGCTGATCGGGACCGCCGTCATGCAGGCAGGTGCGCCCGCACCGCCGCTTCCAGCGCCCCCAGCAGGGTCGTGGGCGTGACGGGCTTGGACACGTGCCGGTCGGCGCCGGCGTCCCGGGCCTGGTCCAGATGCTGGGGCATGGCATTGGCACTCAGCATCAGGATCGGCAGGCGGCGGGGCGCCTGTCCGGCCGCCGCCGCCCGGGCGGCTTCGGCGGCGCGAATGGCGCGGGTGGCGGCCAGGCCGTCCATGACCGGCATCTGCATATCCATCAGCACCACGTCGAAGGCGCCACAGGCCACGGCCTCGACCGCCAGGGCACCGTTCTCGACGATGGTCAGATCATAGGGCTGCCCGGCCAGCATGGCCTCGACCACCCGCTGGTTGACCGGGTGATCCTCCGCCAGCAGCACCCGGACCGGGGCATCGCCCGAGGCCCGCAGGGGGCTCAGCGGCTCCAGTTGGGCCTTGGCCTCATGCGCCGCCTTGCCGGCGTCATAGACCTCCAGCGACCGCGTGCGGCACAGCGGCAGGGTCACGGTAAAGGTGCTGCCCTGGCCGGGGGTCGAGACCGCGCGAATGTCGCCGCCCATCATCTCGCTCAGGGCCCGGCAGATGGACAGGCCCAGACCCGTCCCCCCGAATCGCCGGGTGATGGTGGCGTCCGCCTGGGTGAAGCGTTCGAACAGGCCCTGGCCGGCCGAGGCGTCAAAGCCGACGCCCGTATCGGTGACGACCAGGGTCAGCTGGCTGACCTCCGGCTCCGGCGTGTCGTCCTCGATGTCGATCAACACGGCGACCTCACCCTCCTGGGTGAACTTCACCGCATTGGACAGCAGATTGGTCAGCACCTGCCGGATGCGCCCGGCGTCGGCCAGAAACCGGCCCCGCGCCGTTTGGCCGACGGTAACGGTAAAGGTCAGGTCCCGGGCCTCGGCCTTCGCCCGGGCCGTGGCGAGGGCGGGCTCCAGCTCGTCCAGCAGGTCCATGTCGACCGGCACGATTTCCAGCTGGCCGGCCTCGACCTTGGAGACGTCCAGAATGTCGGACACCAGCCGCTCCAGGCTCTCGCCCGACTGGGCGATCAGGTCGACCAGTTCGCGCTGTCGCGGCGTCAGGTCGTCGGCCTGCAGCGCCCCGATCAGGCCGATGACGCCGTTCAGCGGGGTGCGGATCTCGTGGCTCATATTGGCCAGAAAGTCGGTCTTGGCCTGGCTGGCGGCCTCGGCGGCGGCTTTGGCGGCCTCCAGTTCCCTGTGCGCGGCCTCGCGCCCCGTGACGTCCCGCGCCACGGCATAGATCTTGCCGCCATATCGGCGGGCCTGCCATTCCAGCTGGCGATAGCTGCCGTCCTTGTGGCGATAGCGATTGACGAAACCGCTGACGAAGCCGCCCGAGGCCAGATCCTCGACCTGGTTGACCGTCACCTGGGTGCAGGGCCTGTCGTCGGGATGCAGCAGCCTCAGCAGGGGCTTGCCTTCAAGCTCCTCGGGGCTCCAGCCCAGTGTCGTTTCCCACGAGCGGCTGACCTTGACGACCCGGCCCTCCAGGTCGCGGATGCACAGCATGTCGAGCGACACGTCGAAGAATGTGCTGGCATCGACCAGATCGTCCGGAAGAGAAGAAAGTGCCGCCAGCGAAGACATGAAACCGATCTCAACCCCCTGATTCTTGGGGAGGTTGGCACACCAAGGTTAAGGTTGCCCTGCGACGGTTGGTCCAAATTGACGCTCAAAGCTGATTTTCAGCGCCGCATCGACCTCGTCCATGGTCGCCAGAATGCCCAGGTCGTGCAGGCTGGTGACGCCGTGCTCGCGGATGCCGCAGGGCACAATACCGCCGAAATGGTCCAGATCCGGCTCCACATTCAGGCTGATGCCGTGGAAGCTGACCCATTTGCGCACCTTGACCCCGATGGCGGCGATCTTGTCCTCGCGCGACCATCCGGGCCCCTTGCGCGTGACCCAGACGCCGACCCGGCCGTCCTTGACCTCGCCCTCGACGCCGAACTCGGCCAGGGCCCCGATGATCCAGCGCTCCAGCCCGCGCACCAGTCCGCGCACATCGCGCCCTCGCTCGGCCAGGTTCAGCATCACATAGCCCACTCGCTGGCCTGGCCCGTGATAGGTGAACTGCCCGCCCCGGCCCGTCCTGTGCACCGGAAAGCGGGCGTCGATCAGGTCCTCGTCCTTTGCCGAGACCCCGGCGGTATAAAGCGCGGGATGCTCCAGCAGCCATACCCGCTCGCCGGCCTCACCGGCGTGGATCGCCGCCACGCGCGCCTCCATCGCCGCCTCCGCCGCCGGATAGTCGGCATAGCCCGGCGACACGACCCATTCGACGGGTCGGGAATCGGCGCGCCGCAGCGGCGAATCGGCAGAGCTTAAGGCTTGGGAAAGCATGACCCCCCCAATGTGGCGGATGGGGGTCCCCATGCAAGCGCCATCCAGTAAGCCCGAGTCCGTCATGAGTCAGATCAACGCCGTCGATGTCGAAATCTCCGTCGTCCTCGGCCGCTCCGTGCTGCCCATGTCCCAACTGCTGAAGATGGGCCGGGGCGCCGTCATCCCGCTGAACGCGACCGAGTCGGACGAAGTCTGGATCCTGGCCAACAACCACCCGATCGCGCGCGGCGAGATTTCGATCAGCGACGACCGCATCGCCATCACTGTCACCCGCCCCGCCGACGTCTACGACTTCATGGCCGGCTCGGCCTGACCCGCGGCAGGCGGCGCTACTCGGCCGCCTCCGTCTTCACCAGCACCGCATCAATCGGCTGGATCACGCCATTGCTGGCCTGAACCTCGGCCCCGGACAGACGCGCGGAAGCGCCATCCGAGGCCGTGACGACGATCGTCTCGCCGTCGCGAGTGAAGGTCAGCATGTCGTCGCCCATGGTCCGCATCTGCGCCTGATCGTTCCCGGAGGCGTCGATGGCGGCATTGATGTCCGCCCGGCCCAGCGAGCCCGGCACGATGTGGGCGCGGACCAGGGCCGCAGCCTCGGCAGACATGGCCTCGGCCTTCAGCCCGTCGACATCGGCGCCCAGGGCCGCATCCGTAGGCGCGAACACCGTATAGGGCCCGACGCCCTCGAGCGCGGTGGCGAGACCGGAGTTGTCCAGCACGTCGCGGAATCCCGCCGCCTCGGTCTGATCGCCCAGTGCGGCGGTCAGGGTGGCATCGGATCGCGTCGAGGCGACCTCGGCCCCGGGCGTTTCTGCCTCGGGCGCCGGGTCACAGGCCGCCAGCGACAGGCCGGCCACGCCCAGAACGGCGGCGGACAGCATCAGAGTTTGAAGACGATTGCGCATGATGGCTCTCCCCGGCCCTAGGCCAACAACTGAATGACGGCCTGGACCAGCCGGGTGGTCGGATCGACCTGATAGACATAGCCGTCGCTGTACCGGTACCAGGACTGCGGACTGTCGGCATACTGGCCGCGATAGTCATAGGGCACGTTATAGACGTCATAGCCCTGCGGCATGGCCTGTCCGACGGTCCACGGCTGCCCGGTCAGCAGGGCGGCGACTTGCTGGATGGCCTGCGTCTGCGGGTCCACGCCGTACAGAACGCCGTCCGCATAGCGATAGTTGTACCGGTCGTTCAGCCCGTAATACTGGCTGTAGTACTGCGGGGCCGGCTGATAGCTGTACTGCTGGGGCCAGACGTTGCCGAGCCCAAGCGCGCCACCCAGCGCCGGAAGCCATCCGCTCAGGCCGCCGTTCCGGTCGTACCGATACATATAGCCGTCGTCATAGCGATAACGGTCGTCTCCGCGCAGCCAGTAGCCGTCATACCGGCCCGACGCGTCACGCCGCATCTGCCGCGCCTGTCCCGGCGGCAGGCAGCCGTTGTTCTTTTTCGCCAGTCCCGGCGGGCAGCCCTGCATCACGGTCCGGCTGTCGTAGCGATCACCGCGAAACAGGGACAGGACCGGCTCGGACCGGTCATCCCGACCCACGACAACCGTGGTGCGGCGATCGTCGCGATCAACCGCACCACCTCCATTCCGGATTTCCGGGCGCAGCCCCGACTCGCGATCACGCCCGTTTCCACGATTGTCAGCACGGTCGGAGGGCGTCGCTGCATTGCCGTTGCCCCGACCCTGTGGCGCGCCGCGGTCGTCGCCTCGCGCCTTGCCGTTGCCGCGCCCTGGCGTCTCGCGGTTGCCGTTGCCCGGCTGGTCCTGGGTCCGTTCGGCCCGCGCCTGCTGGCCCCGGCCGTTGCCGTTGCCATTGCCGTTTCCGCGATCCTGATCGGCCGCCAGGACCGGCCCGGCCAGTGCGACCGAGAGCGCGAGGGTAGAAGCCACGGTGAGGTGAATTTTCATGATATTCCGTTCTTCGCGAGATGCCCTGCTGTCGGACCACCAAACGTGGACCGGGTGCCGACGTTCCGCCGCCCGTGCGCCAGGTGCGGACAAGGCCGAAGGGTCGGCCCCGGACTGACGATGCCCCCTTCCCTTTCCCCGCGACCTGCGCTATCGCCCCCGCTCCGATGCGAGCGGTCGTGGCGGAATTGGTAGACGCGCAGCGTTGAGGTCGCTGTGGGGCAACCCGTGGAAGTTCGAGTCTTCTCGACCGCACCATCGACTCTAAAGGACGAAACATCGGCAGCTAGCTGATCGAAAACAGGGGAGGACGACGCGTGATTACCACCGCAGACGCCCCCCTGCCGTCCGCCTCCAACGACGAAATCGAGCACGTCGCGCTCGACGAAGACTATGTCCTGACGGCGGGCTTCGTCGAAAAGGTGGTCGATGCCGCCGACGACGGCGATGGCCTGCGGCTGCGCGGCCTGCTGGAAGACCTGCACCCCGCCGACGTCGCCGATCTGATGGGCTTCCTGACGGTCGAGCACCGGGGCGTGGTCGTGCTGTGGCTGCCGCCCGAACTGTTGGCCGCCACCCTGCCCGAGCTGGACGACGGTATCCGCGAGGAGGTGCTGGAGCGCGTCCCGCACCTGACCCTGGCCGAGGCGCTGCAGGAGCTGGACTCCGACGACGCCGCCGCCGTGGTCGAGGACCTCGAGGACGACCGCCGCGAACGCGTGCTGGCCGCCATGCCGGATCTGGACCGGGCCGCGATCGAGAGCAGCCTGGGCTATGCCGAGGACTCCGCCGGCCGCCTGATGCAGCGCGAGGTGATGGCGGCGCCCCAGTTCTGGAGCGTCGGCGACACCATCGACCACGTCCGCGCCCAGGGCGAGGAACTGCCCGAGCTGTTCTTCGACATCTATGTCGTCGATCCTCTGAACCGGCCCGTCGGCGGCGTCGCCGTCAGCCAGCTGCTGCGCGCCCCACGCAGCGCCGCCCTCACCGACCTGATGGAGCCGATCAACGAGATCGCCGTCGATCAGGACCAGGAAGAGGTCGCCTATGTCTTCGAGAAGTATCACCTGATCTCGGCGCCGGTGATCGACTCGGCCGGGCGTCTGGTCGGCCAGATCACCGTCGATGACATCGTCAACATCATCCAGGAAGAGAACCGCGAGGACATCCTGCGCCTGGCCGGTGTGTCCGACGAGGACCGCGGCTCGTCCATCTCCGAGATCGTGCGGGGCCGGGTGCCCTGGCTGGCCATCAACCTCGGCACGGCCGTCCTGGGGGCCAGCGTCATCTCCTGGTTCGGGGCGACCATCGAGCAGATCATCGCCCTGGCGGTGCTGATGCCGATCGTGTCGGCCATCGGCGGCAATGCCGGCACCCAGTCGCTGACCGTTACTGTCCGCGCACTTGCCACGCGCGAACTCAACCGCTCGAACTCGGTGCGGACCTTCTGGCGCGAGATCGCCGTCGGCGTGGCGAACGGCCTGGTGCTGTCGCCGTTGATCGGTGTGGCCGCCGGCCTCTGGTCGGGCGACTGGCGGATCGGGGCGGTCATTTCGACAGCCATGGTGCTGAACCTGATCGTCGCCGCCACCGTCGGCGTCCTGACCCCGCTGACCCTGTCACGGCTCAAGTTCGACCCGGCCGTCTCTTCGGCGGTGTTTGTCACGGCCACGACCGATTTCTTTGGTTTCCTGATCTTCCTCGGCCTCGCCACCCTCGTCCTGCTGTAAAACAGCGGCTGTGGCGCGGGCCTTGCTGGAAGACTGGCACGGCGACGGTCGCCGTCTCGAATTGGGTCAATTGCGGTGTCTGAAGCCATCCGACACAAGATGAAGGTCTCCCGCGAGGGGGTGGTGCTCATCAAGAGCTTCGAGGGCTTTCGGGCCTCGGCCACCCGCGATGCCGACGGCGGCTGGGTGATCGGCTACGGCCACCGTCTGACCGCGCGTGAGGGCCTGACGGTCGGCGAGGCCGATGCCGAACTGCTGCTGCAGTATGACCTGATCCCCATCGTCAAGGCGCTGAACGCCGCCATGGACGAGGGCCGCATCCCCTCGCTCAACGCCCACCAGTTCGACGCCCTGGCCAGCTTCGCCCTGTCGGTCGGCATCGACACCTTCCTGAGCTCGGATGTGCTGGAAACCCTCGGGCGCGGCGCGACGGGTGAAGCGGCCGATGCCCTCGTCCACTGGCCCCAGCCGGCCTCGCCCCAGGATGGCCTGCGCCGCCGGGCTGCCGAACGCGCCCTGTTCATGGCCGATCCGGGCCAGCCCGTCGCGCTTGCAGCCCTGCTGTCCGCGCCCCTGCCGCCGCCCGTCGCAGAGCCCGAGGTCGAACCCGAGCGCGACGCCGCCCCTGACGCCCGGGCCGAGGCCGTCGCCACCCTGCTGGGCGAAACAGAGGACGAAGCCGCCGCCGACGCCCCTGCGGCCGACGAGGTCGTCAACATTCCGAATTTCGGACCGGTCGCGATGGAGTCCGACGCGCCCGCCGAGCCCATGGTCGGGACCCCCGGCGACACCGACCGGAGCAACGATCCCGAGCCGTCCGACGCGCCGCTCAGCCTGTCGCTGTCCGGTCCGTCACAGTCGCGCCAGATGGATCCGGCCCTCCTGCGCTATTCGCCCTATGCGGTTCAGGTGGTCGGCCCCCTGCCCGCTCTGGCCCCCGCCGGCGCCGCCGAGATCACGCCCGAACCAGAGCCGGAGCCTGAGCCCGCCCCGCAGCCGGATCCGGTGCCCGAGGTCCAGCCGGAGCCTGCCTTCGAGGGGGCCCCCCGGGCTGAGCCTGAGCCTGAGCCTGAGCCTCAGCCTCAGCCCGAGCCGACCTCCCCGCCCGCCCCGGCACCCGCGCTCGAACTGACCCCGCTGACCGAGGCCGACGAGCCCCAGCCGCTCCGCCCCCTGTGGACGGACGCCGACCGCAATACCGACTTCCAGCTCGACCAGTCCCCCCTGTTCATCGACGACGGCGCCCAGACCGGCGTGCTGGTCCACGAGACACCCGAGGAGCCGGCCCGCCGCTTTGACTGGCGCGAGACCGGGGCCTTTCTGATCATGGGCGGCGTGGGCCTCGCCGCCTGCACGGCCTCGGCCGCGGCCTTCCGCCTGTCGGTCGATCAGCCCTCGCCGATGGGCGAGACCACCCTGATCGCCGGAGTGCTGGCCTTCATCGGCGCGGCCTGCGTCGGGGTCTCGGCCTGGAACCTCTACACCCGCTTCGGGCCGGGTCGCGGCGCCTCGACCCCCGAACCCACCGAAGACGAAGCGGCCTGACGTCGCACGGGCCCGGGGGTCTTCGCGGACCGAAGGATCGGTGCTAACCCGCACCGCATGAGCATTCCCAACGCCCCCCAATCCATGGAATTCGGCCTCGGCGAGACCGCTGACGCCATCCGCGACACCACCGCCCGCTGGGCCACCGATCGTCTGGCCCCGCTGGCCGCCGAGATCGACGAGAAGAATGAGTTCCGCCGCGAACTCTGGCCCGAAATGGGCGAGCTGGGCCTGCACGGCATCACGGTGGAAGAAGAGTGGGGCGGGCTTGGCCTCGGCTACCTCGAACACGTCGTCGCCATGGAGGAGGTCTCGCGCGCCTCGGCCTCGATCGGCCTGTCGTACGGCGCCCACTCCAACCTCTGCGTCAACCAGATCCGCCGCTGGGGCACGGATGAGCAGAAGGCGAAATATCTGCCCAAACTGATCTCGGGCGAGCACGTCGGCTCACTGGCCATGTCCGAGGCCGGGTCCGGCTCCGACGTCATGTCGATGAAGACCCGCGCCGAGAAGAAGGGCGACCGATACGTCCTGAACGGCACCAAATTCTGGATCACCAACGCCCCCTCGGCCGACACCCTGGTCGTCTATGCCCGCACCGGCGACGGCAATGGCGGCGTCACCGCCTTCCTGATCGAGCGCGGCATGAAGGGTTTCTCGGTCTCGAAGAAACTCGACAAGATGGGCATGCGCGGCTCGGACACCGCCGAACTGGTGTTCGAGGACTGCGAGGTCCCCGCCGAGAACATCATGGGAGGCGAGGGGCGCGGCGCGGCCGTCCTCATGTCGGGCCTCGACTACGAGCGCGCCGTGCTGGCCGCCGGGCCCCTGGGCATCATGCAGGCCGCCCTCGACGTGGTCCTGCCCTACGTCCGCGACCGCAAACAGTTCGGCAAGCCGATCGGCAGCTTCCAGCTGATGCAGGCCAAGGTCGCCGACATGTACGTCGCCCTGAACAGCGCCCGCACCTATGTCTATGCGGTGGCCAAGGCCTGCGACGCCGGCAAGACCACCCGCTATGACGCCGCCGGTGCCATCCTGCTGGCCTCGGAAAATGCCGTGAAGGTCAGCCTCGAGGCCGTCCAGGCCCTCGGCGGCGCCGGCTACACCAAGGAATGGCCCGTCGAACGCCTCGTCCGCGACGCCAAACTCTACGACATCGGCGCCGGGACCAACGAGATCCGCCGCTTCCTGATCGGGCGGGAGCTGCTGGGGTCGTGACCGTTACGGACGGGATAGTTGCCGAAGAGGTCCTTACGGGCCTCAAGAGCCGCTACGCCGAGCCGCAGCGCCACTATCACAACTGGGCGCACATCGAGGCCCTGCTGGGCTGGTTCCGCCAGCGTCGTGATCATCTGCACGCCCCCCTGTCGGTCGAGCTGGCCATTCTGTTTCACGATGCCGTCTATGATCCGACCCGGTCGGACAATGAGGCCGAGAGCGCCCGCCTTCTGATGGATGCGGACCTGCCGGGCCTCGACGACGCTGTCCGCGCACGGGCCGTACGGATGATCGAGGCGACGGCCCGTCACGAAATCCCGGAAGGCCTCGAGCCCGCCGAGCAGGGCGACATGGCCGAGTTCCTCGACATGGACCTCTCCATCCTCGGCGCCCGAACGGATGTGTTCGACGCCTATGAACAGGCCATCCGCCGCGAATATGCCTTCGTGCCGGAAGCCCTCTATCGCGAGGCGCGGCGCGGGATTCTGCAGCGATTTCTGGAGCGCGAGCGGCTCTATTTCAGCGACTGGGGCCGGGAGCGGTTCGAGGCAACGGCGCGCGCCAATCTGGCCGCCTCTATCGCCGCCTTGAGCTGACCGGTCACGGAACCGGCTGCGGCCTCATTCCATTCCGCTTTCAGGAAGGAAAGGAGCCCCCCATGCCCGCCAAATCCGCTGCCCAACAGAAAGCCGCCGGCGCCGCCCTGTCGGCCAAGCGCGGCGACACGCCCAAATCCGACCTCAAGGGCGCGTCGAAATCCATGGTCGAATCCATGTCCGAAAAGGAGCTGGAAGACATGGCCAGCACCAAGCGCACGGGCAAACCCGAACACGTCGACGACTGACGCCCGGCAGACCCTGCCCCCCGTCCTTCTCCCCACCGGGGGAGAAGGTGTCAGGCGGAGCCTGACGGATGAGGGGGCCGCCTGACACGATCCGGAAGCGCGGGCGCTTGCTCTCAACCGCCCCCTCGTCCGGGCCGCTCTCGCGGCCCACCTTCTCCCCCGAGGGGAGAAGGACCGCTGAACCGATGCGCTCGGTTATGAAACCAGCGCCGAAATTCCCCCGTCCCTTCAACACCCCCGCCGTTTCCCGCACCGTTCTTCCCGCCTCACCCTGGGCCTGTGCGACCCTTCCCCCGTCCCGTTGCACGGAGGGCTCGTAAGGCCTGCGACCTTGCAAGCGGCGGGAGCGGATGGAGCGGGGTTGGAGGAGTCCAACGCCCAGCTTTCGGGCCTCAAGCAGCGAGGCTCCGCGAGCCGAGCGTTAGGCCTACTTCAGAGCTCGATCACCGCCTCCGGGTGCGTGGTCGTGGCATGGGCTGAGGGGGATACTCGGTCGTTCCGGGAGGTGTCGCAGGACACCCCCGCCCGCCGGGGGCGCTGCGGTAAGGCCCGAACACGGCCACCCGACGCAAGCTCCCGGAAAACCGTCTGCGCGGAGCGTCAGCCTTCGTCGAAACGGTAAACTCTATTCACTCCGGGCGAAGGCCCGGCGCTCCGCCTGCCCTCCAACCTCTGCCCGCAAAGGCGAGAGGCGCTTGAGTACGTCTGCGCCTATTCCTCCCCCACCGGGGGAGGGGACCGCGGCGCTCTGCGCCGGGGTGGCGGGGGCAGCGCTGTCGTGGGCCGGAAGCCCCCATGTATCCACGGACGTTGGCCCCCTCCACCATCCTTCGGATAGTCCCCCCTCCCCCGATGGGGGAGGAATGGAGTTCAGACCATTCAGACCATTCAGACTATTCAGACGGTGTTTTCGGCCGTTTCCACGGCGGCAGTTCGCCGTTGGCCTTCCTCGTGATTTCCTTGAGCTTTCGGCCCTGCAGGGTCGACAGGGCCTTGCCGGGGGCGCCCTTTTCAGGATCGGCGAAGGCGCGACCGTGTTCGGTGATCCGTTCGGACAACGAATCAAGGAATTCGCATTCCCATTCCGACAGGTCGACGCCCTCGGCCTCGGCGGTGCGGCGGGCTTTCTTCAGGGCGCGGAGGGCGGCGCGTTGCGCGGCCTTGCGCTCGGCCGTGCGCAGCTGCTCCAGCGTCGGCCGTTCCGGGCGGTCAGGCTTTGACCGCCGGATCAGGTTCAGATCTCGCCGAGGGCGGACAGATAGAGGTCGAGGATCGCCTCTTCCTCCTGGCGCTTGGCCTTGTCCTGCTTGCGGATGCGCAGCACCTTGCGCAGCACCTTCACGTCATAGCCCTCGCCCTTGGCTTCGGCGAAGACCTCCTTCATGTCGCCCATGACGGCCTGTTTGTCCTCTTCCAGACGTTCCAGGCGCTCGATCAGGGTGCGCAGGCGCCCCTGGGCGGTCGAGGTCAGCACATCGGGGCTGGATTCAAAGGCGGCGTCATCGGCCATGGGGGTCTCCGAAGGCAGGGGCAGGTCAGGCGACAGGCTTAACGGCTGGGCCCGGATGGCTCAACGTCAGGCACGAAAAAGGCCGCGGACATCGCCCGCGACCTGTGGATGGATCAACCGGCCACAGACGTGGCCGGCCAAACCGCCGTGCTCAGCCTTGCTTGGCTTTGAAGCGCGGATCGGTCTTGTTGATCACATAGACCACGCCCTTGCGGCGAACGATCTTGCAGTCGCGGTGGCGACCCTTGAGCGACTTGAGAGAGCTGCGGACCTTCATGGTCTTTCGTCCTGCGGGCTGATCAGAATACAAAAAGCCGCAAGACCGGACTTGCGGCGGAGCGGTGCCTATAAAGAGGGGCGGCGCGGACGTCAACGCCCCCGTCCCGTCAATCTGCCGGGGCGGTTCACGCGCCTGTGTCCCCCATGCCGCAGTCCGCGCCCCGATGCCGCCATCATGGCAACGCTTTGTTGGGGCGGCGCGCTTACACTGCACACCCTATCTGAAGACCTCCCGCGACAGGACCCGAAACCTCGTGATCATGCGTATTTCTACCCGCCTCATCCTGATCGGTACCGTCGCGGCCTGCGCCCCCATGCTGCCCGAGCCGCCGCTGCCGTCGCTGCCGCAACCGGAGACGTCCCGGCCGATGACCCCGACGACGACGCCCCCGGCCACCACGCCGCCGGCGGCCGATCCGGCCCCGGATCAGGCCGGGTTCGACGGCTGGAAACAGGGTTTCCTCGATCGTCACGACGGCGCCCGCCGCGCGGAGTACGAGCGCGAACTGGCCGGGCTGAGCCCCGATCCCACCGTCATCCGGCTGGACGGCAACCAGCCCGAATTCTCGCGACCGGCCGGCGCCTATGTCCAGAATGCCGTGACCCCGGCCCGAATCGCCCAGGCGAAGCAGCGCGCCGACCGCGTGCCGTGGGCCGTCGTCCAGCGCTTCGGCGTCCCGACCGAGATTCTGCTGGCCATCTGGGCCCAGGAAAGCGCCTTTGGCCAGGTGCAGGGCGACTTTGACGTGATCCGGTCGCTGGCCACCCTCGCCTATGACGGTCGCCGCCGGGACTGGGCCGAGGGCCAGCTCAAGAATGCGCTCGACATCGTCATCGACGGTCGCCGCGCCCGCTCGGGCCTGAAGGGCAGCTGGGCCGGGGCCATGGGCCAGACCCAGTTCATGCCGGACAACTATCTGCGGCTCGGCATCGATCAGGACGGCGATGGCCGGGTCGATATCTGGGGCTCGGACGCCGACGCCCTCGCCTCGGCCGCCAATCTGCTGGATCAGGCCGGCTGGAAGCGCGGCCAGAGCTGGGGCTATGAGGTCCTCCTGCCCGACAATTTCGATTACGGCCTGGCCGAAGGTCCGCGCCACGACTGGGCTTTCTGGAGCGCGCGCGGCGTGCGTCTGGCCCACGGCGGCATGCCGACCGAGGCCGAACAGGCCGAGGGCGCGACCCTGCTGTTGCCCCAGGGCGCCCGGGGCCCGGCCTTCCTCGCCCTGCCGAACCACTATGTGATCCGTCGCTACAACAACTCGGTCTCCTATGCGCTGGCGATCGGCCTGACCGCCGACGGCATCCAGGGCAAGCCGGGTCTGACGCGGACGTGGCCGGACGACGCCCCCCTGTCGCGCGATCAGCGAATCGGCACCCAGCGCGCCTTGACCAGCATGGGCTATGACACCCAGGGCATCGACGGCATCATCGGGGCCAACACGCGCGCCGCCCTGCGCCAATGGCAGATCGACACCGGGCGGCTGGCCGACGGCTATCTGACCGCCGAACTGGCCGACGAGCTGATCCGCATGGCGCGCTGACGCTTTTCGCTTCGCCTGATGGCGGCTTCCTGCTAACCGCCTGCGGTCATGAATCTCCCGCGCATCTCCTACGCCGCCTACGGCTTTGCCCTGACGATCATCATCGTCGATCAGCTGACCAAGGCCTGGGTCCTGGCCCGGCTGGGCACGACCGATCTGGCCCTGATCCCCAACGGCTTCCGGCTGCTGGATATCTGGCCGCCGTATCTGCGCTTCACCTATCTGCTGAACGACGGCGTCAGTTTCGGCCTGTTCGGCGGGGGCGCCGGGCGCTGGATCCTGTCGGTGTTCTCGCTGGTGGTGGCCGGCGCGCTCGCCTGGTGGGCCACCCGCGCGGATCGCCGTCTGCTGATCACCGCCATCGGTCTGGTGATGGGCGGGGCGCTGGGCAATGTCATTGACCGGATCCGGTTCGGCGGCGTCGTCGATTTCATCGATCTGTCCGGCACCGGCCTGTTCCCGTGGGTGTTCAACATCGCCGACAGCGCCATCACCATTGGCGTGATCCTGCTGGTCGTCGACGCCTTCCTGTCGGAACGTGAGGCCCGCGAGGTTGGCGTCGCCAACGAAAAGTCGTAATCACAGGGTCTTCACTAAGATCCCAGGTGCCCGCCGCGCCACAGGAGCCGAGCCTATCCATGCGTAACCGTAAAGTTCTAGCCGTCGCCGTCGTGGCCATTGCCGGTCTCAGCCTTCAGGCCTGCTCGAATTTGCGCCAGAGCGTGGGCCTGACCAAGGTCGTCCCGGATGAGTTCCTGACCGTGTCGCGCGCGCCCCTCTCGGTCCCGCCGGAATACGGCCTGCGCCCGCCGGTTCCCGGCCAGCCGCGTCCGCAGGACGTGACCCCGGAACTGGTCGCCCGCCAGATCCTGGCCTCGGAGCGCCAGTCGGTGACCCGCTCCGCCGGTGAGCAGGCGCTGGCCAGCCGCGTCGGTGCCGGCACCGGCCAGATCGACGGCACGATCCGCTATGTCATCGACGACCAGTTCGGCGACATCGCCCACAAGGAAGAGAACTGGGCCAACCGCGTCATGTTCTGGCGTCAGGACGACCCGTCGACCCAGACTGAAACGCGTGTGCTGACCGCCGATGGCATCCTGCCTATCGACCCGTCTACGGAATATGAGCGCCTGCAGACCCTGACGGGTGGCGAGAATGCCATTGTCATCACCCCGCGTCGTGCGCCCAGCTTCAAGCTGCCGGGCCTGTAGGACCGGTCAGTCGATCAGAGCTCTCGGCAGTTTGAAGGTGACGGCTTCCCGGACACCGTCATCCTCGATCACGGTCGTGTCGAATCGTAGCCCGATGGCGTCCACCAGATCGGTGATCAGCTTCTCCGGGGCCGAGGCCCCGGCGGTGACGCCGACCGTCTGAACGGCATCGAACCAGCGCCAGTCGATGGCCGAGGCGTCATCGACCAGCCGGGCATCGCGGGCCCCCGCGCGCAAGGCCACCTCAACCAGCCGGGCCGAGTTCGACGAATTGGCCGAGCCGACGACCAGCACCAGATCGCTGCCCGCCCCCAGTCGCTTGACGGCCTCCTGACGATTGGTCGTGGCGTAGCAGATGTCTTCCTTGTGGGGATCGGGCAGTTCCGGAAACCGCGCCTTCAGCACCGCCAGGATCTCGGCCGTGTCGTCGACCGACAGCGTCGTCTGGGTGGCATAGGCCAGAGGCTGGTCACCCAAGCGCTGAAAGGCCTCGGCATCCTCGACCGTTTCCACCAGCGAGATGGCCCCGGCCGGAAGCTGCCCCATGGTGCCGATCACCTCCGGGTGCCCGGCGTGGCCGATCAGGATGATGTGCCGACCTTCGTCGTGGCGGCGCTCGCACTCCACATGGACCTTGGACACCAGCGGACAGGTGGCATCCAGAAAGAACATGTCGCGCGAACGGGCCGCCTCCGGAACCGCGCGGGGCACACCATGGGCCGAGAAGACGACCGGCCGGTCGTCCGGGCATTCATCCAGCTCCTTGACGAACACGGCCCCCAGCGCCTTCAGCCGCTCGACGACATGCCGGTTGTGGACGATCTCGTGACGCACAAAGACCGGCGCCCCATACTTTTCGAGGGCCCGCTCGACGATCTGGATCGCCCGGTCGACCCCGGCGCAAAAGCCACGCGGGGTTGCCAGACGTACAGCCAGCGGCCGACGTTCAGAGGGGGAAGGGGCTGACATGTCCATGCCTCCAAACTAGGCATCTCCGGGCCTTTGCGCCACCGGCCGTTTGCGGTGCCTCGCTTTAGCCGTTATCAGCGGGATGCTGTTGCCTTCGGATACCGGGCAAATGGCCCAACCAAACCCGGGAAATGTAGAGACACAGATGCGTCGCGTTCTTGCCCTTGCCTTCGTCGCCGCCGTTTCGCTGGCTGTCCTCCCCGACACCGCCCAGGCCCAGAGCCGACCGCAGGAAGGTGGCCAGAACGCCGACGGCTCGTCCATCCAGCCCCGACAGCGCGCCCGCACCTTGCCGCTGGGGCGCCAGGCCAATGCGGGCCCCTGCCCGATCGTTCGCGTGCTGTACGATGCCGCGCGCTATGTCGAACTGGCCGACAACCGGGCCCTGGCCGCCAATGTCGGATACACCGGCGAGATCGAAGGCGTGACCTCGGACTGCCGCTATCGCAACGACGACCCGATCGTGGTCGACACCAATATGCTGTTCACCCTGGGCAAGGGACCGAGCGCCGAGGGCGACGGCCGCACCTATCGCTATTGGGTTGCGGTCACCAGCCGCGACACAGCCGTTCTGGCCAAGCAGTATTTCGATCTGCCGGTCCAGTTCGACGGCCAGGACCGCACCAGTGTCAGCGAGTCCCAGACGATCGTCATCCCGCGCGCCAGTGCCCAGACGTCAGGCGCCAATTTCGAAATCCTGATCGGGTTCGACATTACCCCCGAGATGGCTGAGTTCAATCGCGTGGGCAGCCGGTTCTGCGTCGACGCCACGGGCACCAGCCCCGGGACCTGCATCAACCGATGACCGATCTGAAATCGCGCCTCGGCGAAGCGGTCGCGGCCGCCTTCGCCGCCGAAGGCGTGGCCTCGGACAAGGTTCGGGTCACGACCTCTGATCGCCCCGACCTCGCAGACTTTCAGTCGAACGCGGCCCTCGCCGTCGCCAAGGCGCACGGCACCAATCCCCGCGATCTGGCCGGACGTGTGGCTGCGCGGCTTGAGGGCCATCCCGATCTGACCTCGGTCGAGGTGGCCGGCCCCGGCTTCATCAATCTGGTGGTATCCCCTGCCGCCCTGTCGGCACGCGCCGCCGAGGTGCTGGCGGATGACACCCGCCGGGGGGCCGAGGCCGTTGACCATGCCCGCCGTGTGATCATCGACTATGCCGGGCCGAATGTGGCCAAGCCGATGCACGTCGGCCACCTGCGGTCGTCTATTATCGGTGAAAGCCTGAAGCGCCTGTTTCGCTTCAGGGGCGACCACGTCTGGGGCGATGCCCACTTCGGCGACTGGGGCTTCCAGATGGGCCTGCTGATCGTCGCCTGTGCGGACGAAGGCCTCGGCACACCGTTCATGGCCACCGAGGGCCCCTTCCCGGCCGACAGTCCGGTGACGCTCGAGGATCTGGAGCGTCTGTATCCGACCGCCGCAGCGCGCGCCAAGGCCGAGCCGGCGTTCCGCGACCGCGCCCGCAAGGCGACCGCCGAACTTCAGGGGGGGCACGCCGGCTACCGTGCGCTCTGGACCCACTTCGTCGCGGTCAGCCGCACGGCCCTGGAGCGCGAGTTCGGGGCGCTGGGCGTCACCTTCGACCTGTGGAACGGCGAGAGCGACGCCGATCCCCTGATGGCGGGCATGATCGCCGATCTGGATGCCAAGGGCCTGCTGGTCGAGGACCAGGGCGCCCGCGTCGTCCACGTCGCCGGCCCGGGCGAGACCCGCAAGAAGAAGCTCGACGACGGCTCGGTCGTGGAGGCGCCCAGCCCGCCACCCCTGCTGGTCGTCTCGTCAGAGGGCTCGGCCATGTATGGCTCGACCGACCTGGCGACCATCGTCGACCGCCGCAACCGCATCGACCCCCAGCTGATCCTGTACGTCGTCGACGAGCGTCAGGCCGAGCATTTCGAACAGGTGTTCCGTGCCGCACGGCTGGCCGGCTATGCCGCCGACGGCGAGCTGGAGCATCTCGGCTTCGGCACCATGAATGGGCCGGACGGCAAGCCCTTCAAGACCCGCGCAGGCGGCGTGCTGAAGCTGCACGACCTGATCACCACGGCCACCGACAAGGCCCGCGAGCGGCTGAAGGAAGCGCGCCTTGGCGACGACCTGGCGCCCGAGGCCTTCGACGACACGGCGCACAAGGTCGCGGTCGCCGCGCTGAAATTCGCTGACCTGTCGAACGCCCGCACCACCAGCTACATCTTCGACCTCGATCGCTTCATCAGCTTCGAGGGCAAGACCGGCCCCTATCTGCTGTACCAGTCGGTGCGCATCAAATCCCTGCTGCGCAAGGCCGGCGACGCCATGCCCGCCGATACGGCGATCCGCGTGGATGAACCCGCCGAGCGGGACCTGGTCCTGACGCTGGACGCCTTCTCGGGCGCCGTGTCCGACGCCTATGACAAGCGCATGCCGCATCTGGTGGCCGAACACGCCTATCGGCTGGCCCAGTCGTTCTCGAAATTCTACGCGGCCTGCCCGATCCTCGGCGCAGAGGACGCCACCGTCTGCGCCTCGCGTCTGGCCCTGTCGCAGGCGACGCTGGCCCAGCTGGAACTGGCGCTGGACCTGCTCGGCATAGCGACACCGGAACGGATGTAGCCTAGGCTGAACCGGTTCGACGTCCCGGAGAGCCCAGCCATGTCCCTGCGCCAATTCATCGCCGGCCTGCCCAAGGCCGAACTGCACCTGCACATCGAAGGCTCGCTGGAGCCCGAGCTGATGTTCGAGCTGGCGAAACGAAACAGGGTGTCCCTGCCCTTCGACAGCGTCGAGGCCGTGCGGGCGGCCTATGATTTCTCGAACCTGCAGGACTTCCTCGACATCTACTACGCTGGCGCCGATGTGCTGCGCACCGAGCAGGACTTCCACGACCTGGGCCTGGCCTATTTCCGACGTGCAGCCGCCGACAGCGTGCGCCACGCCGAAATCTTCTTCGATCCCCAGACCCACACCGACCGCGGGATCCCCTTCCAGGTGGCGATCGATGGCCTGCTGGCCTCAATGGACCGGGCCGAGGCCGAACTGGGCGTCTCGTCGAGCCTGATCCTGTGCTTCCTGCGCCATCTGGACGAGGACGCCGCCTTCGCCACGCTCAAGGCCGCCGAGCCCTGGCAGGACCGGATCCTCGGTGTCGGTCTGGACTCGTCCGAGGTCGGCCACCCGCCATCGAAATTCCAGCGGGTGTTCGAATGCGCGGGCGAAATGGGCCTGAAGCGCGTCGCCCACGCGGGCGAGGAAGGGCCGCCGGACTATATCTGGCAGGCGCTGGACCTGCTCAAGGTCGACCGCATCGACCACGGCAACCGCGCCATGGAGGATCCCGCCCTGATCCGCCGCCTCGTGGCCGAAAACATGACCCTGACCGTCTGCCCCCTGTCGAATCACAAGCTGTGCGTGGTAGATGACCTGGCCCGCCACCCCCTGCCTGCCATGCTGGAGGCCGGGCTCAAGGTGACGCTCAACTCGGACGACCCGGCCTATTTCGGCGGCTATGTGAACCGCAACTATGAGGCCATGGCCGACCAGACGGGCGTGACCCGCGATCAGCTGGTCGAGATCGCCATCAACAGCTTCGCCGGGTCCTTCCTTCCGGAAGCAGAGAAGGCGCGGCATGTCAGCGCCGTGGGAGCATACACCGCCTAGAACCGCGATCAAAGAACACTGATAAGTTTGCATTGCGAGCGGCCCGCCAAGCGTTACAGTAAGCGCACCGGGTCAGGCGATTGTGCCGGCCCATGGAGAAGCACGAATGAAGACGTCCTTGTTGCTCACGACCCTTGCCGGGTTCTGCCTGGTGGCGTCGGCGGCCACCGCCCAGGACCCCTCGGCGACCCCGGCCTTCGGGCAGGTCAGCCTGTCGGCTGGGTTTCCCAATGACCCATACACGGTCGAGCTGTTTGCGGGCGGACCGGTCGACGGGGGCGCGCTTCCCGGTGCCTGTGTGGGGATGATCGGCGACGCGCCGGACTTTCGCCTGAACTTCAGTGCCAATGGCGCCATGCCGCTGTTCATCCGGACGATCTCGGGCTCTGACACGACCCTGATCATCAACGGTCCCGACGGTCAGTGGCACTGCGATGACGACAGCTATGGCGACGGCGACGCCCAGGTCCGTTTCGGGCGGCCGCAAAGCGGCGTCTATGACATCTGGGTCGGCGCGTTCAGCGGCAATCCGGAGACCATTCTGGTCATCACCGAAATCGAATAGGCCCGGCAACGCCGGACTGACACACCCTCCGGCGGCGACGCCGGAGGGTGTTGTGCATCAGGGGCTGCGGCAATCCCGCCCTTTCCGCACTGACGCTTGACTCCGGCCCCGTCCGCGCACAGGGAAGACGGGCTCTCGCGGGAGAGATCGGGGTCACGCTTTTGACTTCGGAGCCGAAGGCGCAACCGCCCCGGAAACGCTCAGGCAAAAGGACCGCGAGGCGCACCAGACGCTGGAAAGAGCCCGGCCGGGCTCGCCGACGGAGCAAGGCGAACCCGTTCGCCGGAATCTCTCAGGCTTCGAGACAGCGGGGGCTTCACCGGGCGGGAAACCGTCTGCGAACGAGAGCCCGACACCGATGACCGAACTGAAGACCACACCCCTGAATGCGGCGCACCGGGCGCTGGGCGCGCGCATGGTCGGCTTCGGCGGCTATGACATGCCGGTCCAGTATGAGGGCGTGCTGGCCGAGCACCGCTGGACGCGCGAGCACGCCGGTCTGTTCGACGTCTCGCACATGGGCCAGGCGCGTATCACCGGCGCCGACGCCATCGGCTGGTTCGAACGGTTCGTCCCCGGCGACTATCAGATCCTCAAGGACGGCAAGCAGAGATATTCCCTGCTGCTGAACGACGACGGCGGCATCATGGACGACCTGATGGCCGGCAAGCCCGACCATGCGGGCCTCTATGTCGTGGTCAATGCGGGCAACAAGGAAGAAGACTTCGCCTACCTGCAGTCCCGACTGGAGGGCGACGTCACGCTGACGCGCCTGGAAGATCGCGCCCTGCTGGCCATCCAGGGGCCCGAGGCGGCCGAGGTCATGGCCGCGCACGAGCCTGTGCTGTCCGAGATGGGCTTCATGGACTCCGCGCGGCTGATGCTGTTCGGCGCCGACTGCTTCATCTCCCGCTCGGGCTACACCGGCGAGGACGGCTATGAGATTTCCGTGCCCGGTGATCAGGCCGAGCGCATCTGGAACACACTGTTGGAAGACGCCCGGGTCAAGCCGATCGGTCTGGGCGCCCGCGACAGCCTGCGCCTCGAGGCCGGCCTGCCCCTGCACGGCCACGACATCGACCCGACGACCAGTCCGGTCGAAGGCGCCCTGACCTTCGCCCTGTCGAAGTCGCGCAAGGAGCGCGCCGACTTCCCCGGCGCTGACCGTATCCTCAAGGAGCTGGCCGACGGCCCGGCCCGCGTCCGCGTCGGCCTGCACGTCAAGGAAGGTGCTCCGGCCCGGGAAGGCGCCGAGATCGCCGACGCCGACGGCACGGTCGTGGGCAAGGTCACCTCGGGTGGCCCCTCCCCGACCCTCGGCCACAACATCGCCATGGGCTATGTTCCGCCCCATCTGTCCGCGCTGGGCACCGACCTGAAGGTCATCGTGCGCGGCAAACCGGCCGCCGCCACCGTCATCGCCATGCCTTTTGTGGCACAACGCTATTATCGCAAACCGAAAGCCTGAGAGATCAGACCATGAAGTTCACCAAGGATCACGAGTGGGTCAAACTGGACGGTGACGTCGCCACCGTCGGCATTTCGAAGCACGCCGCCGACCAGCTGGGCGATGTCGTCTTCGTCGAGGTGCCCGAAGTCGCCAAGACCGTCGGCAAGGGCGACAGCTTCGCCGTCGTCGAGAGCGTCAAGGCGGCGTCGGACGTCTATGCCCCGGTCTCGGGCGAGGTGGTCGAGGCCAATGAGGCGCTGTCCGGCGCCCCCGAAACCGTCAATGCCGATGCCGAGGGCGAGGGCTGGTTCGCGAAGATCAAGGTCTCCGATGCCTCGCAGATCGAAGGCCTGATGGACCGCGCCGCCTACGACGCCTTCCTCGCCACCCTCTGACCCCGCTTCCGGGCATCTGATCAACAGTCAGATGCCCGGCCA
This sequence comes from Brevundimonas sp., assembly GCF_036963785.1. Lineage (GTDB taxonomy): Bacteria > Pseudomonadota > Alphaproteobacteria > Caulobacterales > Caulobacteraceae > Brevundimonas. The sequence continues at coordinate 62,084 of NZ_JBALUS010000007.1, read as the reverse complement.
GGACCCTGACCATGCGCTACCTCCCCCTGACGCCCGACGACCGTGAGGCCATGCTGGCCGCCATCGGTGTGAAATCGATCGATGACCTGTTCGTCGATGTGCCCGGAGCTGCCCGACTGGACGGCCCGGTCGACCTGCCGCGCGTGGCGGGCGAGCTGGAGGTCGAGCGCGCGCTGGGCGCCATGGCGGCAAGGAACGCCACGGCGGGCACCGTGCCCTTCTTCTGCGGAGCCGGGGCCTACAAGCACCATGTGCCGGCCACGGTCGACCACGTCATCCAGCGGTCCGAGTTCCTGACCAGCTACACCCCCTATCAGCCGGAAATCGCCCAGGGGACCCTGCAGTACCTGTACGAGTTCCAGACCCAGGTCGCGAACCTGACCGGCATGGCTGTGGCCAATGCCTCGCTCTATGACGGTTCGACCGCCATGGCCGAGGGCGTGCTGATGGCGACCCGCGTGACCCGCCGCAACAAGGCGGTGATCTCTGGCGGCGTCCACCCCCACTACGTCAAGGCCACCGAGACCGTCGTCCATGCCGTCGGCGTCGAGACCGAGGCCCTGCCCGCCGCCGTCGACGCCGAGGCGGACGTCATCGCCCGGATCGGGCCGGACACCGCCTGCGTTGTCGTCCAGACCCCCAACGTGTTCGGCACGGCGACCGATGTGACGAAGATCGCCGAGGCCGCCCACGCCGCGGGCGCCCTGCTGATCGTCGTCGTCACCGAGGCCGTGTCGATGGGCCTGCTGAAGTCGCCCGGCGAGATGGGGGCCGACATCGTCGCCGCCGAGGGCCAGTCGATCGGCAACGCCCTGAACTTCGGCGGCCCCTACGTCGGCCTGTTCGCCACGCGGGACAAACTGGTGCGCCAGATGCCGGGCCGCCTGTGCGGCGAGACCGTGGATGCCGACGGCGAGCGCGGCTTCGTCCTGACCCTGTCGACGCGCGAGCAGCACATCCGCCGCGACAAGGCGACCTCGAACATCTGCACCAACTCGGGCCTCTGCACCCTCGCCTTCACCATCCACATGAGCCTGCTGGGCGAGACCGGCCTGCGCCGTCTGGCCCTGCTGAACCATGAGAAGGCCGTCGCAACCCGCGATGCGCTGAAGGCCGTTCCGGGCGTCGAGGTCCTGACCCCGCGCTTCTTCAACGAGTTTGCGGTGAAACTGCCGAAGCCGGCGGCCGAGGTCGTCGAGCAACTGGCCAACCACCACATCCTGGCCGGTGTTCCCTACAGCCGCCTGGCCCCCGAGGCAGGCATGGACGACGTGCTGCTGATCGCGGCGACCGAGACCACCACCGACGCTGACATCAAGATCCTGGCGACGTCGCTCGCCAAGGTTCTGGCGAACTGAGGACCGGACCGATGAGCACCATGAACACGGTCGGCCGTCCGACCACCCCGAACGCGGTCGAGAGCAAGCCCGCCACCCTGACCGGCGGCCGGGGCCTGCTGCAGAACGAGCACCTGATCTTCGAGAGCGACGGCTGGGGCAAGACCGGCGTCGATCTGCCGGAGCCCGGGACCGACGGAAGCGATCTCGGCGACCTCGTCCGCCGTGATCCCATTGGCCTGCCCGGCCTGTCGGAGCCCGAGACCATGCGCCACTATGTGCGCCTGTCGCAGAAGAACCATGCCATCGACCTGGCGATCTATCCGCTGGGCTCGTGCACGATGAAGCACAACCCGCGCCTGAACGAGAAGATGGCGCGTCTGCCCGGCTTTTCCGACATCCACCCGCTGCAGCCGCAATCGACGGTTCAGGGTGCGCTTCAGCTGATGGACACGCTCAGCCACTGGCTGACCACCCTGACGGGCATGCCGGCGGTCGCCCTGTCGCCCAAGGCGGGCGCGCACGGCGAGCTGTGCGGCCTGATGGCCATCCGGGCCGCGCACCGCGCCGCCGGCAACGGTCTGCGGTCCGACACGCCGCGCAACAAGGTCCTGGTGCCCACCAGTGCCCACGGCACCAATCCGGCCACAGCGGCCTTTGTCGGCTATACCGTCGTCGAGATTGCCCAGACCGAGGACGGCCGGGTCGACCTCGCGGACCTTGAGGCCAAGCTGGGTGACGACGTGGCTGCCATCATGGTGACCAACCCCAACACCTGCGGCCTGTTCGAGCGCGACATCCTCGAGATCAGCCGCCTGACCCACGAGGCCGGCGCCTATTTCTACTGCGACGGCGCCAACTTCAACGCCATCGTCGGCCGGGTCCGCCCCGGCGACCTCGGCGTCGATGCCATGCACATCAATCTGCACAAGACCTTCTCGACCCCGCACGGTGGCGGCGGGCCGGGTGCCGGTCCGGTGGTGCTGTCCGAAGCGCTGGCCCCCTTCGCCCCCGCCCCCTGGGTCGTGAACACCGGCGACGGCTTCAAACTGGTGGAGCGTGAGGAAGACGAGGCCGAGCAGGCCTTCGGCCGCCTGTGCGCCTTCCAGGGCCAGATGGGCATGTATGTCCGCGCCCTCAGCTATATGATGAGCCACGGCTCGGACGGCCTGCGTCAGGTCGCCGAGGATGCGGTGCTGAATGCCAACTACATCAAGGCCCGCCTGTCCGACGTCATGTCGGCCGCCTTCCCCGAGGGGCCCTGCATGCACGAGGCCCTGTTCGACGACGAGTGGCTGAAGGGCACGGACATCACCACGCTCGACTTCGCCAAGGCGATGATCGACGAGGGCTTCCACCCGATGACCATGTACTTCCCGCTGGTCGTCCACGGGGCGATGCTGATCGAGCCCACCGAGACGGAGTCCAAGGCCGAGCTGGACCGCTTCATCCACGCCATGCGTGCCCTGGCCGAGGCCGCCAAGGCCGGCGACGTCGACCGGTTCAAGGGCGCGCCCTTCCACGCCCCGATGAAGCGTCTGGATGAAACCCGCGCGGCGCGTCAGCCGGTCCTGCGCTGGACCGCGCCCGACGGATCCAACATGGCGGCAGAATAGGCGCCCGACTTGCCATACCCCCGTGTCCTCACGACATGGGGGTATGACCTCCTTTACGACCGACGACATTCCCGACCTCACCGGCCGCCGTGCCATCGTGACAGGCGCCAACAGCGGTACCGGCTTTGAGACAGCGAAAGCGCTCGCCGCCAAGGGTGCCGACGTCATCGTCGCGGCCCGCAGCCATGACCGGGCGATCACCGCCATCGCCGATATCAAGACGAAGCAGCCCGACGCCCGCCTGCGGTTCGAGGAACTGGACCTGTCGCGCCAGACGTCGGTCACGGCCTTTGCCGAGCGCCTGCTCGCCGAGGGACGTCCCGTCGACATTCTGGTCAACAATGCGGGCGTCATGGCCCTGCCCGCCCGTCGGGAGACCGAAGACGGCTTCGAAATGCAGCTGGCCACCAACTACCTCGGGCATTTCGCCATGACGGGCCGACTGCTGCCCCTGCTGGGCGCCGGCCGGGCCCGCGTCGTGCAGGTGTCCAGCATCGCCCATCGACAGGGCCGGATCCGGCTCGATGACCTCAACTACGCCGAGGGCTATGACGCCTGGCCCGTCTACGCCCAGTCCAAGCTGGCCATGCTGATGTTCGGGCTGGAACTGGATCGCCGCAGCCGGGCGCACGACTGGGGCCTGACCAGTGTCGTGGCTCACCCCGGCGTGGCCCGTACCGGACTGATCGCCAATGGACCGCTGGTCGGCTCAAGGATCGGCCGGGTGGTACACGGCTGGGTCGTTCGGCCCCTGATCGAGCCTCTGGTGACCCACAGCCAGGCAGCCGGGGCCCTGCCGATCCTGATGGCGGCGACAGCGCCTGACGTTGCCGCCGGCGCCTATCTCGGGCCGACGAAGATGCGCGAGATCAAGGGCCCCCCGGGTCCCGCAGTCCCCGCAGAACAGGCCCTCGACGCCGATGTGGCATCCCGTCTGTGGTCCAGTTCCGAGCAACTGACTGGCGTGGGCTGGGGCCTTAGCTGAACGCCGCGCACGGGATTGTGAACACGACCTCCCCTGATGCGCGTATGATGAGGATGCGTAATCAGAACCCAAAACAAGCGTTGGGAGGCGCATTGGTCATGATGTCACGCGTTTACAAAGGTATGATCGCCGGATTTGTGGCGGCACTTGCTGTTGCAGCACTTGAGGCGGCTCAGTTGTGGGCCGGTCCCTGGGTCGCGGGCTTTCCCCGACTTGTTACGGTGATGCTCGGAACCGAGTCCATTCCATGGATCGGTTGGGCCGGACACTTGCTGTTTGGCACGCTGATCCTTGGGCCCCTGTTCGGCATTCTGTGCCCCCGGATGCCGACCGAGATGCCTGAAACCAAGGGCGTGGTCTTTGCCGTCGGGGCCTTCCTGGTGATGGGGCTGACGATCGCTCCGCTGATGGGCATCGGCATGTTCGGCATGCGCGCCGGCTTCTTCACCGTCGCATGGCTGGTGCTCACGCACGTCGTCTTTGGCGCAGTGATGGGCAATGTCTATGCCCGACTGGTCGGCAAGGCCTGGCGGCAGGCACGGGTCCGCGACCACGTTCATCTGGCGCACTAGGCTGAAATGCGAAACGGCCCCGGAGGATCACTCCGGGGCCGATGTCGTTCGGTGCTGAGGTCGCCGCCTAGTTCAGGCGGGTGCCCATCTGGGCGATCGCGTCATCGACCAGCGGGTCGCGCTTCTGCGAGGCCAGACGGGCCGCCAGAATGTCTTCCGCAGCCTTGATGGCCAGCTCGGCGGCCGCAGCCTTGACCTCGGCCGTGGCCTGGGCCTCGGCCTGGGCGATGCGACGTTCGGCCAGCGTCTGACGACGGGCCAGAGCCTCTTCCAGCTTGACCTTGGCGTCCTCTTCCAGACGACGCGCATCGGCCTCGGCGGCTTTCAGCATGTCGGCCGCCTGGGCCTCCGCCTCCGCCTTCTCAAGCTTGATTTGCGCCAGCAGGGCCTCGGCCTCGGCGCGCAGGCGGGCCGCCTCGTCGAGCTCCGACTGGATCTTGTTGGCCTTGTCGTCCAGAGCCGCACCGACCATTTTGAAGGCGCCGGTGAAGATCAGGATGCCGAAGAACAGCAGCAGGCCCGCGGCCACCCACAGCTCGGCATTCGAAAGGTCATACAGGTGGGGATCGAAAAACAGCATATCAGGCGCCTTTCACAGAGGCGGCTTCGGCAGCGGTAAGGCGGGTGCCGGTCAGGCGCTCCACCACAGCAGCGGCAGTGTCAGACGCGATCGCCGAGACGTTGGTCATGGCGGCGTCCCGGGTCTTGGCGATCACAGCCTCAGCCTCGGCGATACGGGCGTTCACCACAGCTTCCTCGGCCGCAGCGCGACGGTTGGCCTCATCAGTGACCCGCGCCTTGGCGGCAGCCGCCGTGGCGCGCGAGGCCGACCGGGCCTCCGCCACTTCAGCCTTGGCGGCCTCGGCCTGGCCGGCCGCTTCAGCCTGCACCTGGCGAGCCGCTTCGATCGCTCCGGAGATCGTCGAAGACCGCTCGTCGAAGACACGCCGCATGCGGGGCGCAAACACCTTGGCGATCAGCAGATAGAGCAGGGCAAAGAGGAACAGCAGATAAATGATCTGACCGCCCCAGTGCTGGAACTCGAACTGGGGCAGACCTCCGCCTTCCTCCGGCCCGTGCGCGGGCTCGGCGGTGGTGGTGTAGGTCGCGCCGACCCCTGCGGAAGCTTCCACGGGGCCTGGAACGTCGGATTGAACGGCGGTGCTCATGAACTCGTCTGTCTGCAATTCAGGCGAAGGCAGCGCCCTCGAGACGAGGGGGCTGCCTTCGGAGGTTCGATCAAACGAAGTAGATCAGCAGGCCAAGCACGAAGGCCAGGATGCCCAGGGCTTCGGCAAGCGCCGCGCCCACGAACAGGTTGCCGATCTGGGCGCCGGCGGCCGACGGGTTGCGCAGGGCGCCCGCCAGGAAGTTGCCGAAGATGTTGCCCACGCCGATACCGGCGCCGATCATTCCGAGGGTGGCGAGGCCGGCACCGATGGCCTTGGCGGCTTCTACTTCCATGGTCTCTAGTCCTAGTCTGGGTTGGTTGAGAGGTAAGGGACGGATCCGGCCTAGTGGGCATGATCCAGATTGACCACATCATTCAGGTAGATGCAGGTCAAAACGGCGAAAACGAAGGCCTGAAGGAAGGCCACGAGGAATTCCAGAGCGGTCAGTCCCAGCACCATGCCGAGCGACAGGCCCGCAGCGGGCAGGCCCAGCAGGCCAAAGCCGCCGCCGGCGGCCAGTGCGCCGAGGGACACGACGAACCCGGCAAAGACCTTCAGGGCTACGTGGCCGCCCAGCATGTTGCCGAACAGACGCAGGGCCAAGGTCAGGGGGCGCAGCATGAAGGCGATGAACTCGATGAAGCCGACGATCGGTCGCATGACCAGCGGAGCGCCCGTCGGCCAGAACAGCAGGAAGAAGCGGAACCCGTTCTTGGCAAAGCCGATGATCAGCACCAGGCCGAACGTCAGCATGGCAAACGTCGCCGTCACTGCGAGCTGCGCAGTCGCCGTGAAAGTCAGGAACATGCCGAGCAGGTTCATGGCGAGGATCAGGGTGAAGATCGTGAACACGAACGGGAAATACTTGCGGCCTTCATGACCGATGATCGAGTCGGTCAGGCCGTCGATCATGCCGAACAGGGTCTCGCCCGTGGCCTGAAGTCGACCGGGGACGACCGAGGCCCGCGCGGTCACCATGTTGAGGAACAACACGATCACGGCAAAGGCAATCGTCATCGCGACGTGCGAATTGGTGATGGCAAGGTCAATCACGCCCAGACCCGGAACGGTCACGTCGGGCAGGTCGACGATCTTGACGATCTCAAACTGATGAATCGGATCGGCCATCTAGCCCTAACGTCCCTTGGTCTTACTCGTCTTCGTCGAAGGGAACCGACTTCGGCTCCCCTTCCAATCTTGCTTCTGCCATCAGGCGATTCGCCGTCCGACGCGCCATCCAGACCGATACGGCGAAGCCCGAAAGCACGCCGACAATCAGGCCCCACGGCACGGTTCCGAAGAACCGGTCAAATACAAAACCCCCGGCGAGGCCCGCAAAGACGCCGCCGAACAGTTCGGCCAGGATACGCCACGCCTTGCTGGCAGCGGCAGCCTGGACGCCATGATCGCCGACTTCGCGCGTCGTCCTCGCCTCCAGATCGGATGCGCTTCTGGTGAGACGAGCGATCGCCTCTTCACGCGATTCCGGGGGCAGTGACATGAGCGGCCTCAGCGCTCCGACGGGTGCCGGAGGGGGTCTGAATTCGGCGCGGAACCTATAGGCGGTCGGGCGTCAGGTCAAGGCGTCCTGACCCCGGGCTCAAGCCCCGAAAATACAGGGAAAATTCGCACGCAAAGCCCCCTGTGGCGATGCGTCACCTGTCGGGGTGCTCGATCAGGGCGCGGGCGGCGGCGCGGGCCTCGTCCGTGACCACGGCACCCGACAGCATGCGGGCGATCTCCTCGTCCCGCTGGGCGGCATCCAGTACCTCGACCGTGGTAAAGGTGGCACCGTCGCGGTCGCCCTTGCGCACCTTCCAGTGGGTGTGACCGCGTGCCGCGACCTGGGGGCTGTGGGTGACGACCAGCACCTGACCGCCGCTGGCCAGTCGCTGCAGGCGGCGGCCTACGGCTTCGGCGACAGCGCCCCCTACGCCCTGATCCACTTCGTCAAAGATCATCACGGGCTGGACCTGCTCGGGACGGGCCGCCAGTGCTGCCTTCATCGCCAGAGCAAACCGCGCCAGCTCCCCGCCCGAGGCCACGGTGTCCAGCGGGCCGAACGGCTGACCCGGATTGGTCGAGATTTCAAACCTTACAGTCTCGGCCCCCCGCGCGCCGCGGCGTTCCTCGGGCAGAGGCTCCAGCGCCACCCGAAAGCGGGCCCGGTCCAGCTTCAGTGGGCCCAGTTCCCCGGCCACAGCCTGGGCCAGACGGTTGCCAGCCTCGGCCCGGCGCGACGAAAGGGTGGCGGCGGCTGCATCATAGGCCGCGCGCGCGGCGGTCAGCGTCCGTTCCGCGGCGGTCAGCGCTTCCGCCCCGTCCTCAATCAGGCGCAGCTGCTCGCGCAGGCGGATACGCAGGCGCGGCAGCTCCTCGACCGTGGTGTTCAGTTTGCGGGCGGCGGCGCGCAGGGCGAACAAGCGCTCCTCGGCCTTGTCCAGACGTCCCGGCTCGACATCCAGCGCATCGGCGGCCTGATCCAGCTGGGCGACCGCCTCCATGGCCTCGACGAGGGTGCGGTCAATCGCCTCGGCCGCAGCCGCGAGGCGCAGGACGACCGGGTGGTCGTGCCCGGACGCTTCCGAGGCTGTGCCCTGATTTTCCGCCTCAAGCCGCACGGCCTGCAGCGCCCGGCCCCGTGCATGCTCCACAGCCCTGAGGGCCGCCGAAAGTCGTTGTGACAGCTTGTCGCCGCCCAGCGAGTCCCGCGCCTCGGACAGATCAGCCAGCGCCTTTTCCGCAGCTCCCAGCAGTGCCCGCTCGCCCGCCAGCTCGGCCTCTTCGCCCGCCCGGGGGTCCAGAGCGTCCAGTTCCTCGAGCGCAAGGGTCAGTTCTTCGGCCCGGGCGGCGGCTGTGCTGGCTTCCGCCCTAAGGCTATCCAGCCGCTGCTGGGCTTCGCGCCGGGCTTCATGCGCCCGCGCCACAGCCGCGACGTCGTCGTGCAGACCGCCATAGCCGTCCAGCGCGCCGGGATGGGTCCGCGCATCCAGCAGGCCGACCGTCTCATGCTGGCCATGCACCTCGACCAGTCCCTGCGCCAGCGCCCTCAGCGCATTCACCCCGACGGCCTGATCATTGATGAAGGCGCGGCTGCGGCCGTCCGCCCCCAGCACCCGGCGCAGGATCAGCTCCTCGCCCGGCTCAACCTCCAGCCCTTTGTCACGCGCCTCGGCCAGCCAGTCGGCATCCGCAGGCGTGTCGAAGGTGGCGGTGGCCACGGCCTGGGCCGCACCGGAACGCACCAGTCCGGCGTCGGATCGGGCGCCCAGCGCCAGACCCAGAGCGTCGAGGATGATCGACTTGCCCGCCCCGGTCTCGCCGGTCAGCACGGTCAGGCCGGAGCCGACCTCAAGGTCCAGCCGGTCGACCAGCACGATGTCGCGAATCGACAGGGCGGTCAGCATGGAGGGCGGCCTGTCTGGCGGTCGGAATGATTCGACATGGGGCCGATCATAGCGCCGGGCTGCGTCCTGACGATGCGCTGTTCCGTGTTTGGTCCCGAATTCAGCCCCGAACTCAGCCCGGGATGATCCGGCTGAGCCAGCCTTCGCGGCGGGCCTCAGGTTCGACGTCCGGACGCTCGCCCTGATCGGTCAGCAGGGCATAAGCCTCGCTGTACCAGGGGCTGCCCGGGAAGTTGTGGCCCAGAACCGCGCCATTGCGGATAGCCTCGTCCTTCAGGCCCAGCACCAGGCTGACCTCGACCAGACGATAGAGGGCCTCGGGGGCATGCGAGGTACGCTGGAACTCTTCGTTCTCGACGACGGTGCGATAGCGGTTCATCGCCGCCAGCGGCTGGTTGGCGCGCTGATAGTAGCGGCCGATTTCCATTTCCTTGCCGGCCAGCTGGTCGTTGACCATGTCGATCTTGACCAGGGCATCAGAGGCATAGGCCGTGTCCGGATAACGGCGGGCGACCTCGCGCAGCGCCGCCAGGGCATTCTCGGCATAGCCCTGGTCCCGGCCCACGTCGGTGATCTGCTCAAAGAAGCAGATCGCCTTCATATAATAGGCATAGGCCGCCGAGGGATTGCCGGGGAACAGCTGGATGAAGCGGTCCGAGGCGGCGATGGCCTCGGCATAGCTGTTGTTCTGATAATAGGCGTAGATCTGCATCAGGATCGAATGCCGCGCCCACTCGGAATAGGGGTGCTGACGTTCCACTTCCTGGAAGTAGTCGATGGCGTCGCGCCAGCGCTTGCGCTCCAGCCGCTCGTAGCCGGTGTTGTACAGCAGCTCGACCGGGCGCTCTTCATAGGCCAGCTTCGGCCGCTCCCGACCATTGTTGCAGGCTGCCACTGTCAGCGAGAAGACAACAACCGCTGACAGGATCAGACCGGAACGGAATTTGGAAACAGGCACTGATTGCGACCCCATGATTACCGGCCGGAAGGCGCGCCGCAGCGGGCCATCCGGGAGACGAAGCGATCTCTACACCAGCGAAACCCAAGCGCCAATCACGTGCAGACCAATGTCGGATTTGATCCGGAATGCTCGTGAAGCGGCTTGATGCCTGACGCCCCGCTGTTAAGAAGCGCCCACACCCCGGACGCTTCCTCTCCCTATTGGCGGTCCGATGAGGGCGAAAGGATGACGGGCCATGAAGCTGCTATCCGGCAATGCCAACCGAACGCTGGCCCGCGCCATAGCCGATCACCTCGATATGCCGCTGACCCGCGCCGACGTGAAACGCTTTGCGGACAACGAGGTGTTTGCCGTCATCGAGGAAAATGTGCGCGGCGAGGATGTCTTTGTCATCCAGTCGACCAGCTATCCGGCCAATGACAATCTGATGGAGCTGCTGATCATGACCGATGCCCTGATCCGGGCGTCGGCGAAACGGATCACGGCCGTCATGCCCTATTTCGGCTACGCCCGGCAGGACCGGAAGACCGGCGGACGCACGCCGATCTCCGCCAAGCTGGTGGCCAATATGATCACGCGGGCCGGGGCCCACCGGGTGCTGACCATGGACCTGCACGCCGGCCAGATTCAGGGCTTTTTCGACATTCCGACCGATAATCTGGTCGCCACGCCCGTGCTGGCGCAGGACATTCGGGAGAACTATCCGCGCGGCGATGATCTGATGATCGTCTCGCCCGATGTCGGCGGTGTGGTGCGTGCCCGGTCACTGGCCAGCCGCCTCAACGCTGACCTGGCCATCGTCGACAAGCGCCGGGCCAGGGCCGGCGAGAGCGAAGTCATGAACATCATCGGTGATGTGCAGGGGCGCCGCTGTATCCTGTTCGACGACATCGTCGACTCGGGCGGCACCCTGGTGAATGCCGCCAAGGCCCTGATCGACCAGGGCGCCACCGAAGTCTCGGCCTACATCAGCCACGGCGTGCTGTCCGGGCCCGCCGTCAGCCGCGTCAACGACGGCCCGCTGAAGGAACTGGTGATCACCGATTCAATCGAACAGCCGCACGAAGTGGCCACGTGCAAGAAGATCCGCACCGTGTCGGTCGCTCCCCTGATAGGCGAGGCGATCCGCCGAATCGCCAACGAGGAGTCCGTCTCCAAGCTGTTCGATTAACGGTCGGAAAACGCTTCATCCCGCGTTATAAGAGCCCGGATCGCGACGCTTTCGTCTGCGTCGCCCGAGTATTCAGTGGGGAAGCCCTGTCGATGACCCGAGTTCTTCGGTCCACCACCGCCCTGTCCCTCGGCCTGAAGGGCGGCACCCTGGCCGCCCTGGCCATGGTCGCCGCCTGTGCCGCGACCGAGCCGGAACCGCCGCCCCCGCCGCCGCCGCCTCCCCCGCCGCCTCCGGCCCTGGCCCTCAATCAGGGTGTGTCCGAGGCCGCCTCCATCTATGTGGCCTTCATCCGCGAGGTCGGCACGATCGAGGCCGGTTTCCCCGATGCCGAGTCGATCCAGAATGCCATTCGCAAGGGCTCGGCCTATGAGCCGGCCCAGCTCTCACGCGGCATGATCGCCTATGGCGCCGTCCTGGCGCTGCAGTCGCCCGAGTTCGTGGCCGGCGTGCGCCAGTACGCCGCCGACCCCGTGCAGCGAGAGGAAGTCATCAATCGCATCATCCAGGACCCGGCCTACGCCGCGACCCTGCCGGGCGCTGACGCTGCGGCCGGTCTGATCGTCAGCACCCTGGGCGAGGACATTGCCGCCCTGTCGACGATTGCCGAAGCCATCAAGGAAGATGCCTATACGATCCAGGGGCGCGACGACCCCCGGCGCCGCTGGGCCATCCGGCCGATTGACGAGCGTCAGGCCCGTCTGGACGCCGCCAAGGCCAACTCGGCCGTTGTCATGCTGCCCTCCGCCGAGGACGCCAGCCTGTTGTTCACAGCGGCCCACGCGGGGTCCGGCCTTGAACTGGCACCGATCAAGCTTCAGCCGCCCTATACCCAGCCGGTGATCAATTCGCTGGCCATCGCGGCGCTGGCTGCGTTGGGGGCCGGGGGCGACGACTTCCGGACCTATACCGAGGCGCTGGTCGTCGAGACCGGAAACGAATTCTGCCTCAACATGTCCAAGCTGAACCTGTTCCAGTGCCTGGCCGCCTCGCGGCCTCACTATGAGGACATCTTCTGCATCGGGCAGCACATCGTCAGCGATCTGGCGACCTGCGCCGCCCAGAGCATGGGGCCGATGCCGGTCATGGTTCCGACCACAGCCTTTGCCCTTGAGGATGCATCCGTATCGGATGCGCCCGCCGCGACCGCTGCAGCCGCAGCGGACACGGCCCAGTCCCAGGCGCCGTCACCCGGTCGCCCCTGAGGCACCTACGCGGGTTGCTGTATTGGATGCAAAGCCGGTTGCACGCCGGGTCGCATCCGTGTAATAGCCCGCGCTCTTGAATTCGAGGGATGCAATCCCCGCTGCGCGCTGTCTTTGGAAGCGCGGCGTGCGTTATTGAGGCGAGCCCGATGGCCGAGATCATTCTGAACGTTGACGTCCGTGACGGCGTCGGTACCGGCAGCGCCCGCGCTGCCCGTCGTGCGGGCGCCGTTCCCGGCGTGCTGTACGGTGGCGACAAGGCCCCGGTGGCCATCTCGGTCAACGAGAAGGACTTCCGCAAGAACCTGTACACCGGCAAGCTGCTGGGCCACCTGGTGACCCTGAAGTACGGCAAGGAAACCCAGCCGGTTATCGCCAAGGACGTGCAGTTCGACCCCGTGTCGGATCGTCCGATGCACTTCGACCTGATGCGCGTCGAAGAAAAGCAGGTGATCAAGATCGAAGTCCCGGTGCACTTCATCAACCACGACGAATGCGCCGCCTTCCGTCAGGGTGGCTCGCTGGAAATCGTTCGCCACACCGTCGAGATTTCGGTCCGCGCCGACCACATCCCCGAGGAACTGGTCGTCGACCTGGCCGGCCACAAGATGGGCGACACCATCCGTATCTCGGACATCAAGCTGCCCAAGGGCGTCGAGCCCGCGATCGGCGACCGCGACTTCATGGTTGCGGCCATCAAGATCTCGTCCGCTGCCAAGGCTGACGCCGCCGACGAGGCTGCGGATGAAGCCGCCGCCGAGGCCGAAGCTGAAGTGGCCGCCGACGAAGTGCCCGCCACCGCCCAGGGCGAAGACGGCGAAGCTGCTGCCGAAGAGACCCCGGAGAGCTGATCCTCTCCCTGCTTCACGGCATGATTTGACCCCGCGGCCCATTCCCTTCAGGGAGTGGGCCGCGACCGTTTTGGACCCTGCCCATGATCATCCTGGCGGGCCTGGGCAACCCCGGGCCGAAGTATCAGAACAACCGGCACAACATCGGCTTCATGGCGGTCGATGTGATCGCCGACCGTTGGCGCTTCGGTCCCGAACGGGCCAAATTCCAGTCCGTCGTGCGCGACGGCGAGGTCGAGGGCCACAAGATCCTTCTGATGAAGCCCCAGACCTATATGAACGAAAGCGGTCGCGCGGTCGGTGAGGCCGCACGCTTCTTCAAGGTGCCGCCCGGTGACATTGTCGTCTTTCACGACGAGATCGATCTGGCTCCCGGGCGGTTTCGCATGAAGACCGGCGGCGGGGCTGCGGGTCAGAACGGCATCCGCTCGTTGATCGCTCATCTGGGCGCCGACTTCCGCCGGGCGCGTCTGGGCATCGGCCACCCGGGCCAGCCGCAACTGGTCATGCCTCATGTACTGGGTGATTTCCACAAGGCGGAATATCCGTGGCGGGATGCCCTGCTGAACGCCTGCGCCGACGCCCTGCCCTTCCTTCTGACCGGTCAGGACGAGCGCTATCAGGGCGAAGTCCTGCGTCTCGCCCCCGCGCCCAAATTCAGCCCCCGTCAGGCCGCGCAGAACGGCGACTAGGGCTCAGTACCGGATCCGGTAGGTGTAGGTCAGGGTCTCGTTGCCCCCCGGCGCCAGGGCCACGGTCCATGCCGGATAGCCGTTTTCGCTGACGGCGCCGGCGCGGCTCTCGTCCGTGATCAGGAAACCCGGAAGGTAATAGTCCTGGGGAATGATCTCGACCGTGGCCGGGTCGCGGCCCGCATTGCTCACAACCACCTCGACAGTGACGAGGGTGGTCGTGATATCGTCGGCCACGCTGGATCGATAATCGGTGGTGCGAATGGTCGCCCGGACGTTGGGTGACCGGCCGATCCGCAATTCAACCGGCAGGCCCACCGGGCGGTCCGTGCTGCGGGCCTCCCCGCTGAAGAAAGCCGCCCCGCCCTCTTGCTGCTGGCGCAGGCTCCAGGTGCCTCCGGGCAAGGCCACGCCGAGCGCCGACCCCGGGTCGTTGTCCAGCTTCAGGATGATCTCGGTGTCAAAGGGGCCGTTCAATGCCGGCCCGTCGGCGCGCGCAGAGACCCGTATCCGGTAGATCCGCTCGACCGGCACGTCCCGACGCTCGAGGAACCGCACCTGCTTGGTCTGGCGGGCCGCGACCGTCGTGCGCTCCGGGAGGGTGTAGATTTTGTAGTCACCCAGTTCGCCCTGCTCGGCCATCGGCGGAGGAGGAGGCGGTGGCGGAGGGGGAGGCGGGGGAGCTGGCGGAGGGGGCGCGCCCGCGCGCGCGCGGTAGCCGGCGACGACGATATCCTCAGCGCCATAGAAATCCGGCATCTCGCCCTCGGTCGTCGTATCCTGCGGCCAGCACCCGGCGCGGCGCGGCAGTCGCACCGCATCGACCGGGACGGTGCCCGACTCGGTCCTCAGATTGCCGGCCACAGCCTGGACCGGGGCATCGACGAATCCCGTGCTGCCGAAATTGGCCAGGGTCAGCCAGCCCGTCAGGGTCATGGAGCGCCCGTCCGGCGCCAGCTCGGCCACATAGTCGCTGGACCACTGCAGCCCGGTCGCCAGATAGGCCAGGGTCACCGTATAGCGGCCCGCCTCGCCCGCGCGCGTCCGCACCGACAGGCTGGGCTGGTCGCTCAGCCCCTCGGGCACACGGTCGAACACCACGCGCTGGGTCAGGCCGGAACAGCTGAGGGCCTCAAAGCCGCCGTCGACCTCCAGGACCGGACCATTGGCCCCCGCCCGGATGACCGCAACCCGTTCCTCTGACCGGCCCGTCACGGGGTTGATCCGCACCACCCGCACCGTCTCTCCGATCGACCGCTCGAACAGGGAGCCGGGCGTCAGCAGATCGAAGTCGGTGTTCCGCTCGATCACCCCGGCCGGCAGGCCCTCCAGTACCGCGCTTTGGCCGACAATGCCGCCCGCCACGCCCTCGAAGCGGATTACGGCCTCGCCCGCGGGCAGGTCGACCGTGCGGGTCTCGACGATCAGGGCCAGACCCTCGCGGTCCAGTCGCCTCCAGCTTTGCTGCGATTGGCGCATCAGCTCGACCGTGTTCACCGGCCGGTCGCGATAGATGACCACCGACACGGCCTCGGGACCGGACGAGACAGCGATGGCGGGCTCCGCCACGGCCACTGGCGCGGCGGCCTGGGCCAGGGCCGCAGGCGCCGCCAACCCCGACAGGGCCAGTATGGCGATCAGACTGGTGCCGGCGCGCATGGCGATCAGCCGCCCGTCTCGATCGTGGCCGTCAGCACCGTCTGCCCATTGGCCGGCACCGGCACGCGCCAGACGATGGTGCGGGCGTCGCGCATCTCGCCCTGGAGGCTCTGGTCCTGAATCTCGGTGTCGCGGCCCAGCCCACTCTGACGAACCTCGACCACCACCGGCTCGGAGCGGGCATTCCGCACCGTGTATTCCATCCGGTAGCGCGAGCGCTCCGTGTTCAGGATGCGCGGCGCCACCCGTTCATTGCTGACCAGACGCGGCTGCACGGTGACATCAAAGGCATCGCCGGTGGTGATGGCGATGTCCGAGCCCGCAGGCGTGTGACCGATCTCATCCTCGCCGATGAAGCGCGGTTCGCCGCCCGCATCGCGCACATAGACGCGCACCACCCCGGCCGGCAGGGCCTGGCTGACGCCCGAGGCGCGACCGTTCTGGAACAGCACCGCCACCTCGGCCGACTGCGCCTGCTCATAGGTCGAAAAGCCGCTCATCTCGAACAGATAGCGTTTGGATGCCGGCACATCGGCGACGTCCAGCAGGCCGACCTGCTTGTTCTGGTTGTTGGCAACCGTCACCCGCCCCGGCAGGGGGTAGATGTAATAGTCGGCGATGCCCTCGCCCCCGTCCGAGAACTGGGTGCCATTGCCGCTGCGACCGCCGCCGTAATAGCCGCCGCCGTTGACCAGATTGACCTCGCCCGCGACCACCCGCGTGCTCGCGTCGCTGAAGGTCGCGCCCGAGCGGTTGGTGATGGTGATCCAGCCCGTCAGGTCCAGCATGCCACCCTGCTCGTCATATTCGGCGACATAGTCCGCCTTCCAAGACAGGCCGCTGGTCAGATAGCTGAGCGTCGTCTCGCGGCGGCCGCCGCCTTCGGCATCCAGCGTCACGCTCAGGGTCGGGCGCGGGCGCAGATTGGCCGGCACCTCATCGAAGATCACCCGGGTCGGCACGCCGTCATCGCGCAGCACCTCGATCCGGTCGCCGATACGCAGCACCACGCCTTCATTGGCAGCCAGAACCTGGGCCCGCTCGGTCGTCTCGCGACCGGTGCCGGGATTGATGCGGACGATGCCGATGGTGTCGCCCACGGCGCTCTGCATCAGCTTGTCGGGCGTCAACAGGTCATAGTCGAAATTCTGTTCGACCACCGACAGGCCGCGGCCGCTGAGGCCGACCGTCTCGGGCCGGATGCTGGCCGAGACCCCCGGAAACTCCTGGCGCGACCGCCCCTCGGGGATGTTCAGGTCCCGCACATCCTCGACCAGGGCGATGTCCTGGTTATAGATGGTGATGGCCACGCGCCCCGGGCCACCGGGCCGACTGTCCACCTGTTCCTGGGCCTGAACAGCCGTCGCTGTCAGCAACAGGGCACAGGCCCCCACCATCAGACCCGGACGAAGCGACATGGCGAACTCCATGAATACAGCGGTTTGTGGCGGCCACGCTGGCACGGCCCCCCGGCCCTGTCGAGAGCCAAAGCCTGTCTGTTCCTGACGGGCGCGACACCGCGTCCCTTGCCTGATGACGCGACCGGGTTCATTGCGCCCTCACGCCTGCTCGACGGAGTCTATCCATGCGCCTGCCCGCCCTCGCCCTGCTCTGTCTCGGAGTTGCCGCCTGTCAGGATGCGGCGGCGCCGTCCGTAGAAGTCAGCGATGCCGTCTGCCGGCCGACGCCGAACGGTCGCGACCTGACGGGCTGCTATATGACCCTCACGGCCACCACGGACGACCGCCTTGTCTCCGTCTCGACCGATGCCGCGGGCAAGGCCGAAATCCACGAAATGTCGACCGAGGGCGGCGTCATGACCATGGCCGAAATGGCGGGGGGCCTGCCCCTTCCCGCCGGTGAGGCAACGGCGCTCCAGCCGGGCGGAAATCACCTGATGCTGATGCAGGTGGTGACGCCGCTGGCGGAGGGCGACACGGTCGACCTGGCCCTGACTTTCGAGGACGCGGCCCCGATCACCGTCTCCGCCCGGGTCGGTACTCCCGCCGCCAACTGACGGTCGGGGGCGGTTAGCGCCTGACAAACCGGTGCCCAGCGGGTAAAGGCTCGCCTCGACCCGTTCCCCAGAGAGTTCCATGGCCCTGAAAGTCGCGATCGTCGGCCTGCCCAACGTCGGCAAGTCCACCCTGTTCAACGCCCTGACCAAGACGGCAGCGGCCCAGGCGGCCAACTATCCGTTCTGCACGATCGAGCCGAACACGGGCGACGTGGCCGTGCCCGAGCCGCGCCTCAAGGTGCTGGCCGAGATCGCCGGCTCGAAAGAGATCATCCCCTCGCGCATCACCTTCGTCGACATCGCCGGTCTGGTTCGCGGCGCATCCAAGGGCGAGGGTCTGGGCAATCAGTTCCTGGCCAACATCCGCGACTGCGACGCCATCGCCTTCGTGGCCCGCTGCTTCGTCGACGACGACATCACCCATGTCGAGGATCGCATCGATCCGGTGTCGGACCTCGAGATCATCGAGACCGAACTGATGCTGGCCGACCTCGAGAGCCTCGAGCGTCGCCGCGTCCAGATGGAGAAGCGCGCCAAGGCCGGGGACAAGGAAAGCCAGCTGAGCCTGAAACTGGTCGACCTGGCCCTGACCCAGCTGAACGCCGGCAAGCCTGCCCGCACCGCCGATATCTCGAAAGAGGACCGGAAGGCGTGGGACATGCTGCAACTGCTGACCGCCCTGCCTGCCCTCTATGTCGCCAATGTCGACGAGAACTCGGCCGACAAGGGCAATGAGCTGTCCGATCTCGTGGCTGCACGGGCCGCCAAGGATGGCGCCAACTCGGTCGTCATCTCGGCCAAGATCGATTCGGAACTGGCCGTGCTGGACGAGGCGGAGCAACTGGAGTTCCTCGAGACCCTGGGTCTGGCCGAGCCGGGGCTCAATCGCCTGATCCGCGAGGCCTATGCCCTGCTGGGGCTGCAGTCCTATTTCACGGTCGGGCCCAAGGAAGCCCGGGCGTGGACCATCCATGTCGGCGACACCGCTCCGCAGGCGGCGGGCGTCATCCACACGGATTTCGAGAAGGGCTTCATCCGCGCCGAGACCATCGCCTATGACGACTATGTCGCCCTGCGCGGCGAGGCCAAGGCCCGTGAAGCCGGCAAGCTGCGGGCCGAGGGCAAGTCCTATGTCGTCAAGGACGGCGACGTCATGAACTTCCTGTTCAGCTAGGGCTGTTCCGACGGGCAGCGGGTAAACGCCACCGTCGCCCCGTCCCGATCCGGATAGGACAGACGCAGGCGATCCTCCGTGGCCGAGGCGCGTATGGTCTCGCGTGTCTCTTGCCCCTCGGCCTGACACACCAGGTCCAGCTCATGGCCTTCTGCAATCGGGCGTGACGCCTCGATAGCGCAGCTGTTCTCATACCCTTCGAAGCGCGTCAGTGTGATGGTGATCGGCCGCTCTGCCCCCGTCGTGTTCGAACACCAGGCAGGATAGGCGGCCCAGTCGCCTAACAGTTCCGCATGCCCCGTTGTCCGGGCCGGAGCAGGCTCCGCCGGTGGCAGGGGTGCGTCTGGATCCGGAGTCACCGGTCCCGGCTCCATCGGCTCATTCCCGCAGGCCGCAACGGCGGCGGCCAGGCTGACAGTGGCGGCAAGGCGGATCACGGTTTTCATGCCCCCCTGAACGCACACGCCCCGACTGTGTTCAGAACGAGTCGCAATTGCGGTTGCTTCTGATAATCGTTCGCAGTAATTGCCCGACACCTTCACAGTAACTCCCCGGGGCTTCTCATGCGTACCTCCCTCCTCCTCACCACCGCGCTCGTCAGCCTGGCCTCCGCGGCGCCGGCTCTGGCCCAGACCCGACCGGTATCGAATCCCGTCGAAGACCCGGTGACCCTTGACCCGATCACCGTGCTGGCGACCCGCACCGCCACCCGGGTCGATGAGACCCCCGCCACTGTCACCGTCATCACCGCGCGCGAGATCGAGCAGAACCTCTATACCGACATCAAGGACCTGGTCCGCTTCGAGCCGGGCGTCAGCGTCCGGACCCAGCCGGCACGATTCGGTGCGGCCCTGGGTTCGACGGGCCGCGACGGCAATGCTGGTTTCACCATCCGCGGCCTGGGCGGTGATCGGGTGCTGATCGTCGTCGACGGGGTCCGTACGCCCGATGGCTATGCATTCGGCCCGCAGAGTGTCGGCCGCGGCGGCTATTCCGATCTGGATCTGATGAAGTCGGTCGAGATCCTGCGCGGCCCGGCTTCCGCCCTCTATGGCTCGGACGGCGTGGCCGGTGCGGTCTCGTTCACGACCAAGGCCCCGGTCGACATGCTGGGCGCCAGCCGCAACTGGACCGCCCGGGCCCGCGTCGCCTATGGGTCGGCAGACGAGAGCGTTGCCACGGGCCTGTCGTTTGCCGGTCGCGACGGTGACCTTTCCGGTCTGGTCGCCTGGACCCACCGCGATGCGTCGGAAACCGACAATCAGGGCACGGTCGGCGGCGAGGGGGCGACCCGGACCGAGCCCAACCCCCAGGATTTCAGTTCCGACGCCCTGCTGGCCAAGCTGGTCTGGGACGTCGCGCCCGACCACCGTCTGGGCCTGACCTGGGAGTCCTACAACTCGGATGTCGACGCCAATGTGCTGTCGGGCCGCAGCGCCTCGGTTCTGGACCTCCGTGCCGAGGACGAGACCACGCGCCAGCGCATCGGCCTGGACTGGCGCACCCAAGCCCTGCCCGGCCTGGATGAGGCCTCCCTCGCCGTCTACCGGCAGGAGTCCGAGACCCGTCAGTTCACTTTCGAGGATCGTGAGCCGGCCGCAGACCGCACGCGCGACAACACCTTCGACAATGATGTCATGGGCCTGGCCGCGCAGGGCCGCCGCTCGCTGACGTCCGGCTCGGTCGAGCACCGCCTGATCTTCGGCGGGGACTGGTCCGAAACCACCCAGAGCGGTGTGCGTGATGGCACCGTGCCGCCCTTCGGAGAGACCTTCCCCTCCAGCCCCTTCCCGGAAACCGACTACACCCTGTCGGGCCTGTTCATCCAGGACGAGATTGTGCTGGCGGGCGGATCGCTGCGCATCACGCCAGCCCTGCGGTATGACGCCTATGAGCTGACGACGGCCGATGATCCGCTGTTCACGGGGGCCAAGGCGGATCAGGAGGACAGCCGCCTGTCGCCCAAGCTGGGCGTGGTCTGGTGGGCCAATGACAATTTCGGCCTGTTCGCCTCCTATGCCGAAGGCTTCAAGGCGCCGACGCCGTCGCAGGTGAACAGCGCCTTCGGCAACCTCGTCTTCGGCTATATTTCGGCGCCCAATCCCGACCTGACGCCGGAGACCAGCCGGAGCCTCGAGGCGGGTCTTCGCCTGCGCGAGGTTCCGGTCTGGGGCGGCCGGATGGCCCTGCAGGCCGTGGCCTTCCAGGCGGACTATGAGGACTTCATCAGCCAGGAGGTCGTGTCAGGCGCCTTCACCCCGACAGACCCGGCGGTCTTCCAGTACGTCAACTTCACCGACGTCGAGGTGAAGGGGTTGGAGTTCCGCAGCGACGCGTCGTGGGACAACGGTCTCAGCGCCCGTGTGTCGGCTGCCTGGGCGGAGGGCGATCAGACCACGGCGGGCACCACCACGGCCCTGCCCAGCATCGACCCGCTCAAGATCGTCGCCGGAATGGGTTGGGACGCGCCGTCAGGAGCCTTCGGCGGCCAGGCCATCGTCACCTGGTCCGATGCCAAGGATGCGGCGGACACCACCGGGCTGGCCTGCTCGCCGAACTGCTACGTTGGCGATGACTTCACCCTGTTCGACCTGACCGGCTACTGGAATGTGACGGAGACGGTCACGGCCCGCGTCGGCGTGTTCAATGTGTTCGACGAGACCTATGGCTGGTGGAGCGACGTCTCGGGTCTCTCGACCACCTCGACCGTACTGGACGCCTACACCCAGCCCGGTCGCAATGTTTCGGTCTCGCTGACCTTGCGTCTGTAGGTCAGGAAGCGATAGTGCGAATGATTGTCATGTTGGAGATGCCCCCCATGCGCGCCGCCCTTGCCGCCGCCCTTCTGATCGGTACCTGTATGCCGGTCGCCGTCCTTCCCGCGACCGCGCTCGCCCAGGCCCCCGCAGCGGCCACGGCAGATGCGAAATTCCAGCGCGACCGTCAGGCCATCCTGTCCCAGGCCGGGCAGTTTCGCGTGCGGTTCGACATGCGCGAGACCGTGCCCTTCGTCGACGGCTATGAGCCGCTGGACGAGAAACTGTCGGGCGGCAATGAGATCGTCCGGGTCGTCTATGACGACGGCACCCGCATCAGCCTGCAGCACATCCTGGTCATGGATCACGAGGGCCAGACCTTCGTCATCAAGCACTGGCGCCAGGACTGGGTCTATGAGCCCGAGACCGTCCTGACCTATGCCGGGCCCAACCAGTGGGTGCTGACCCCTGTGCCGGAAGACCAGCGCGAGGGCACCTGGTCGCAGACGGTCTGGCAGACCGACGACTCGCCCCGCTACGGCGGCGTCGGCGTCTGGACGTACGACCACGGCATGACGGAATGGGCCTCGGCGCCGACCTTGCGTCCGCTGGCCCGCCGCGATGCGGTTCGCGATCCGGTCTATGACCGCTATGTCGGGACCAACCGTCACGCCCTGACGCCGTTTGGCTGGGTGCACATTCAGGACAACCTCAAGATGTCCGGCGCTCAGGGCGATGACGGCGACGGTCAGGTGATCGTGCACGAGGATGTGGTCAATACCTATCGCCAGTGGGACGGCTACGACGCCGCCCCCGGAGATGCCTATTGGTCTGATACCCAGGCTTACTGGGGCGGTGTTCGCGACCTGTGGGACGAGGTGATCGCCCGCGACGGCGGCATCCGCGTCCAGGAAGAGCCCAATGCCGGTGCCGTCACCGGACCGGTCCTGATGGGTCTGGCGGACCAGATCCACGCCGGCGAAACCACCACCGAAGCCGCCCTGGCCGAGGCCCGCACCATCATTATGGATGCCACTTCCGGTAGCTGATGATTTTTCTGCTTGACGGCTGCGCCGCCCGTCGCCACGCTTAAGTCACTCATCAAGACCGGTCGAGGGATAGGCCCTTTGACGCCGGGGCAACCTTCGCGAAGAGACCCTCTTCGCGAGATGGTGCCAACTCCTGCGAGGATCACGGTCTCACGACCCGGTCCGCGAGAGATGAGTGAAGCGACGGCCTCTTGCGAGGTCCCGCCGTTTCACGGGTCGATCCACGCACGAGTACTCGATGGGCGGAGTTCGTCGTGTCGTGCCTGCTGTCTTTTCTTCTCCCACCCTCCCCGTCTGGCGGGACCACACCGTGCCGCTGCCCGGGTTCTGTCTCGGTGACGGTCAGCCGCTGACCGATGCGACCGTGCGCCTGCGCCGGTTCGGTCCGGACGGGGCACCTGTCATCGTCGCCCTCGGCGGCATTTCGTCGGATCGTCGCCTGGCGGATGTCGGCGACGGCCGCGCCGCCTGGTGGCCCCGCATCGTGCGCCCCGGCGGGCCGGTCGATCTCGATCGCTATCAGGTGCTGGGCCTCGACCTGCTGCCCGGCCCGGGTGAAACAGGGGTGCGCACCCTGACCCCGGCGGATCAGGCCCGTGCCCTCGCCGCAGCGCTCGATCACCTGGGTGTGCCGCAGCTGGAAGCCCTGATCGGCGCCTCCTACGGCGGCATGGTCGGACTGGCCTTTGCAGCCCTGTTCCCGGAGCGGCTCAGGCAACTGATCGCCATCTCCGCCCCGCATCGTCCCGCCATCCACGCCACGGCCCTGCGCGGCATCCAGCGCCGCATCCTCGCCCTCGGCATCGAGACGGGTCGACCTGAACAGGCCGTCGCCCTCGCCCGCGAACTGGCCATGACCACCTATCGCACGGCCGAGGAACTGGAGCTGCGCTTCGGCCAGGACGCGGTGCCGGACGCCGCCGGCCAGCCTTATGCCGTCTGCGATTATCTCAAGGCCCGGGGCCGGGCCTATGTGCCGCGCATGACGGCGGAACGCTGGATCAGCCTGTCGGATTCGCTGGACCGGCACCGGGTCGATCCGGGGGCCGTCACGGTTCCCACGACCCTGCTGGGCTTCACCTCAGACCAGCTGGTGCCGATCGCCGACCTCGAAGCACTGGCCGTGGGCCTCCCGAACCTTCGCACCCTCGTCCGCGCGCCTTCCCTCTACGGCCACGACGGCTTCCTCAAGGAAGAGGCCGTGGTCGCCGACCTCATCACCTCGGCACTGGCCGAACCCCTCTGTTGTCTTTCCGAGCTTGCCGCATGACCTGTTCGCCCTCCTCCCAAGACCTCGCCACCCGCCTCGCCCGCGTCGGCATCGATCAGGACCCGGCCCATGGCGCGGTCATGCCGCCCCTGCACCTGAGCGCCAACTACAGCTTCGACGGGCTGGAGGGGAAACGCCGCTACGACTACAGCCGCTCGGGCAACCCGACCCGCGACCTGCTGGGCGAAGCCCTCACCGCGGTGGAAGGCGGAGCCGGCACCGTGGTCACCGCCAGCGGCATGGCTGCCGTCGATCTGGTGCTGAGCGAACTGTCGCCGGGCGACCTCGTGATCGCCCCGCACGACGGCTATGGGGGCACGCACCGCCTGCTGAACGCCCGCGCCGGCCGGGGCCATTTCGAGGTGGCCTTTGTCGATTTCGCCGACGCGATCGTGTTCGACACAGTGCTCGCCCGCCAGCCGAAACTGGTGCTGGTCGAGACCCCGTCCAACCCGCTGATGCGCCTGACCGACATCGCGGCCGTCTGCCGGGCGGCCCATGCCGCGGGCGCAAAGGTCGCCGTCGACAACACCTTCCTGTCCCCGGCCCTGCAGCAGCCGATCGCGCTGGGAGCCGACTGGGTGATCCATTCGACGACCAAGTTCATCAACGGCCATTCGGATGTGG
The DNA here is from genome assembly GCF_036963785.1 of Brevundimonas sp. Classification (GTDB taxonomy): domain Bacteria; phylum Pseudomonadota; class Alphaproteobacteria; order Caulobacterales; family Caulobacteraceae; genus Brevundimonas. The sequence goes on along the minus strand of NZ_JBALUS010000007.1, from coordinate 37,563 downwards.
TCGGCGGGGCGGTCATCAGTGCCACCTTGGAGGACCATGAGCGGCTGGCGTGGTGGGCCAACTGTCTGGGCACGACCGGTGCGCCGTTCGATGCCTGGCTGACCCTGCGCGGCCTGCGCACCCTCTTCGTCCGCATCGAGCGGCAGCAGGCCACCGCAGGCGACCTCGCCGAATGGCTGGTTCGGCAGCCGGGCGTGCGGGCCGTCCACTATCCGGGGCTGGCCGACCATCCCGGCCACGCGCTGGCGAAACGCCAGCAGGCCGGGTTCGGCGCCATGCTCAGCCTCGAGCTGGACGGCGGTCGTGAGGCGGCCCGGGCCCTGGTCGAAGGGCTGCAGGTCTTCACGCTCGCCGAGTCCCTCGGCGGGGTCGAGAGCTTGATCGCGCATCCGGCGGGCATGACCCATGCCGCCATGACGCCCGAGGCCCGGGAGACCGCCGGCATCACCGAGGGTCTGCTGCGCCTGTCGATCGGGCTCGAGCATGTCGAGGACCTGCGCGCCGAACTGGCGGCGGGATTGGCCCGCGCGGCCCTGGTCTCCGACCAGCGAAAGGCGGCCTGAGATGAGCGCCCTTTCCTCCGTCAAAACGGCCAGTCCGTCTGTCGCCCCGGTGCCTCTCTGTCTGCGCGCGGTGACCCCGGATCAGGCGCGGGATGGTGCCGGGCTGATCTATCGCCAGATCCGGGCCGGACGAGCCGTAACGGTTCAGGTCGCGGGCGGTCGCGAGGCCTTGGCGCGACTGGAGCAGGCCTGTCGTGCGATCGGCCTCGGCACTGTCGATCTGCGCCTTCTGGAGGGACCGGCCGACCTCAGCCTGTCGCCGCTGGGCCCCCTGCCCGGCCATGGCGGACCGCTGCGCGTGGCCCTGGCCGGGTGCGGGGTTGTGGGCGGGGGCGTCCTGCCGCGCCTGCTGGACCGGCCCGACATCGCCCTGGTCGGCGTGCTGGTGCAGAGCCCCGTCAAGGTTCGCGTGCCGGAGCCGGCGCCCGAGCTGGTGGTCACCGACCCGGCGGCCCTGCTGGCACGGGAGCCGGATGTGGTGCTCGACACCCTGTCGGACGCCTCGGTGTCGCTGGCCCTGATCCGGGCGGCCCTGTCGCGGGGCATCCATGTGGTCAGCGCCTCCAAGCAGGCGGTGGCCGCCGACGTCGAGGGCCTGTCGGCGCTGGCGACGGCGACCGGCGCGACCCTGCGGTACTCGGCGGCGGTCGGTGGAGGCGTGCCGATGCTGGAGACCGTCAGGCAGGCCCGGGCGCTGGGGCCGATCCGGCGGATCGAGGCGGTGCTGAACGGCACGGTCAACTTCCTGCTGAACCGGCTGGCGGTAGGACATCCGTTCGACGCAGCCTTGGCCGAGGCGCAGGCGGCGGGGTTTGCCGAGGCCGACCCCTCTGCCGACCTGACCGGGCGGGACGCGGCGGCCAAACTGTTCCTGCTCAGTCGGGCGGCCTTCGGGGCAGGTGCACGCCTGCCCGACCGGGTCGACGCCCTTGGTCCAGACTTTCAGCCGGGCCCGGCGCCGGTCCGCCAGCTGGCGGTGGCCGACTGCGCCGGCGGGCAGATCACCCTGGCCCCGGTCGCGGGCGATGCGCTGTTCGCGGCGCTGGCCGATGCCGGAAACGCCATCCGCATCACCCTGGCCGACGGACGGGTGCTGAGCCGGTCCGGGCTGGGGGCCGGACGGGCGCCAACGGCCGAGAGCGTCTGGGCCGACCTGACCGACCTATTGACGAGCCGCGTCGGAGCGGGCGCGGATGGCGCCGAACTCTGAGTCCGCCTTCCAAGTCGGCCAGCGGTCCGAGTTCGCCAGGTCCCAGGCGAGGCGGTACATCAGGGTCAGGTTCTCGACGGCCGAGCGCAGGTCGTAGTCCGCACGCCATTCATCACTGCGCTGGTGATAGTCGCGCGAGAACAGGGCCTGGTATTCGGGCAGGCCGACCTCGATCCCGCCCTCGTCCAGATCGACCCCGTGCCAGGGCATCAGGGCCGGCACGCCGGAGCGGGCGAAGGGGAAGTGGTCCGAGCGGAAATAGTAGTTCTGTTCCGGCTCGCGGTCATCGGTGACATAGCGGCCCTCGGCCTCGGCGAGGACAGCCAGATCGTCTTCGAGCGAGTTCTGGCCAAAGCCGAAGATGGCGACATCGCGGGTCGGCCCGCTGAGCGGCAGCATGTCGATATTGAGGTCCGCAACCGTGGTTTCCAGCGGATAGACCGGATCGACCGAATAGGCATAGGCGCCCAGCAGGCCCATTTCCTCGGCCGCCATATGGGCGAAGACCACGGTGCGCTTCGGCCGGGGAGAGAGCGAGAAGGCGCGCGCCAGTTCGAGGATGCCCGCCGTGCCCGAGGCATTGTCCCAGGCGCCGTTGAAGATGGTGTCTCCATGCGCGTCGGGCGAGCTGACACCCACGTGGTCCCAGTGGGCCGAGAAGATCACGACCTCATCGGGGTTCTCCGAGCCCTCGATTTTCGCCAGCAGATTATAGGTGTGGATCTCCTCGCGGGCTTCCTCGATGTCGACGCTCAGGCGCACACCCGTCAGTTCGAGGGCCTTGAACTGGCCGGTGTCGACCGTGGCCATGGCGGCGTGATCGACGCCGGCGGCCGTGCCCCACTGCATGGCGGTCTGCGGGCCGACGGTGCCGGTGAAGGGGATCGGGTCCAGCCCCTCGACCGTGGTGCGGGTGCGGGCCGGGCGGCCCGCCATCCCCCGCCAGCTGGCTTCGTCGAGGACCAGGGTGACGACGCCGACGGCCCCGCGGCGCAGGGCCTCCGTCTTCTTGTAGCCGGCACTGGAATAGGCCGAGTTGTAGTCGCCCCGGAACAGGTCGCCTGCCGGTTCGCCGGCCAGCACGATGACGACCTTGCCGGTCACATCGAGGTCGCCGTAGTCGTCCCAGCCGCGTTCCGGCGCGGTGATGCCATAGCCGGCGAAGACCACGGGTACATCGGCGATCTCGACCCGGCCGCTGTCGTTGGAGGACCGCAGCTGGATGTCGGTGGCCGCCAGCGGGTGCCAGGTGCCGTCCGGCGCGGTCCAGTGGGCCACGGCCGCGCGGGCCGGGGTGAAGCGAAACAGGGTCACCGGTTGCAGCCACTGGCCATCCGGGCCGCCGGGCTGGAGGCCCATGGCCTCGTACTGGCCCTGCAGGTATTCGAGGGTCATGGCCTCGCCGACCTCGCCGGGGACGCGGCCCTGGAAGCTGTCGTCGGCCAGCACGCGGATGTGGTCGGACAGGCGGTCGGCCGAGATGTCCTGGGCCAGACCGGCGCCGGCGGACAGGAGGACGGCGGCGGCGGCAACACCGCCCAGAAGACGACGGAACATGGGGAACTCCGGGATGAATTTCGGGCGCACCTTAGGCCTCGGCCTCCGGTGCGCCCGTTAAGTTTTCGTCATGTGCCGCTGAAGGATCAGCGGCGTGCGGCGGCGCTTTCCTCACGAACCGGACCGAACTCGGACCCGTCCTTCCAGCCCGGCCAGTCGCGGCTGTTGGCCAGCGACAGACCGACGGCATAGACGACCTCGAGGTCCTCGGCGGCGCCGCGGAAGTCCATGCCGGGCAGCCATTCGTCGGCGGCCTGGTGATAGCGACGCGCGCCATACTCATCGCGCAGGGCCTGACGCTCGGCGATCGGCTCATCAAGGAAATCGCCCGAGCCCTTGGGATAGGCCATGGGCACGCCGCGCTTGGCCAGCGGGAAGTGGTCCGAACGGAAATAGGTGCCGGCGGCATTGTTGGTATCCGGCACGATCACCCGTCCCTGCGTCGCTGCCACGACCTCAAGTCGTTCATCGAGGGTCGACTGGCCGTAGCCGGTGACGCCCAGGCCCGACAGGCGCCCATAGACGTTCATGGCATCAAGGTTGAAGCCCGCCACCGTTGTCTCCAGCGGATAGAGGGGGTTGGCGGCATAGAATTCCGAGCCCAGCAGGCCGCTTTCCTCGGCGGTGAAGGCGATGATCACGATCGACCGCTCGGGGGTCGGACCACTGCCGTACAGGCGGGCGATCTCGATCAGGCCGGCGATGCCCGAGGCATTGTCGACAGCGCCGTTGAAGATGCGGTCGCCCTCGGCATCCGGGTCACCCACGCCGATATGATCCCAGTGACCGGTATAGAGGATGGTCTCGTCCGGATGGGTCGTGCCCGGCAGACGGGCGATCACATTGTGCGTCTCGATCTGGCTGGTCGCCACGCTGTAGCTGGCGTCAAGGGTCTGACCCTCCAGGGTGACGGGGCGGAAATCGCGGCTGCGGGCGGCGACCTTCAGGGCCTCGAAATCCAGACCGGCTCGTTCGAACAGATCGACGGCGACGTCGCGCTGGATCCAGCCCTCAAGCGGCACGCGCTCCTCGGCCGCATTGGCGCGGACGATGTCGAATTGCGGTCCGGTCCAGGAATTCTTGACCGTGGTCCAGCCATAGGAGGCCGGGGCGGTCTCGTGGATCACCAGCACACCGGCGGCGCCGCGACGCGCCGCCTCGTCGTATTTGTAGGTCCAGCGGCCGTAATAGGTCATGGCCCGACCGTTGAAGGTGTTCAGCTCGGGCTGTTCATAGTCGGCGTCATTGACCAGAACGACGATGACCTTGCCGCGCACGTCGACGTCCTTGAAGTCGTCCCACTCGCGCTCGGGCGCGGTGGTGCCATAGCCGACGAACACCAGCGGCAGGTCGTCGAGGCGCACCTGATCGGCCGGACGGCGGGTCGAGATGACGATCTGTTCGCCCTGGGTCAGGGCGCGGCTTTCGCCGTCGTCAGCGAAAGAGGCGCTGACATTGCTGACGGCAAAGCGCTTGAGGGTGACGGCCTGGGTCCAGCCGCCGTTCTCACCGCCGGGCTGAAAGCCGGCTTCGGCAAAGGCTTCGGACAGATAGGCGATGACCTTGTCCTCGGCCGGGGTAGCAATGCCCCGCCCTTCGAAGCTGTCGTCCGACAGGGCCTGAACATGCGCTGACAGGCGATCCGGGTCGATCCGGGCGGGCTCTCCGCCATTCGGCAGGGTCATGCAGGCGGCCAGCGCCGCTCCTGCAGCAAGAACACTCAGCCTGGACAACAGACGCATGGGGGACCTCTCACGAAACCGGAGACGCGACCCTAAAGCCTTGTCCGGGCGACGCAACTGTTGAGGCAGGGCCGAGCGCCTCTCGCCCGTGAGGCAGAGGTGGAGAGCAGGCGGAGCGCCGGGCCTTCGTCCGGAGTGAATTGCTTTTACCGTTTCGACGGAGGCTGACGCTCCGCGCGGGTGGTTTTCCGGAAGCTTGCGTCGGGTGGCCGTATTCGGGCCTTACCGCAGCGCCTCCGACGGGCGGGGGTGTCCTGCAACACCTCCCGGAACGGCCGAGTATCCCCCTCGACCCAGTGTTGAAGGCGGGCCTTATGCCCGGCTCGCGAAACCTCCCTGAGGCCCGAAACCCGGACAGCACCGCCGCCGACCCCGCTCCATCCGCTCCCGCCGCCATAAGGTCGCAGGCCTTACGAGCCCTCCGCGCGACGGGACGGGAGAAGAGTCGCACAGGTCCGGGGTGAGGCGGGCAGAACGGTGCGGGAAACGGTGGAGGCGTTGAAAGGCTGGAGGAATTCGGGGGCGGCTATCCTATCTGCTGCCCTCAACCCATCGTCATTCTCGGGCTTGACCCGAGAATCGGTGTCGCCCTCGACAGGAGACGGGCTGCCCGGACCGATCCTCGGGGCAAGCCCGAGGATGACGAGGATTCTGTCTCCTCCCTAACGAAGTCGGGGAGGTGGATCGGATGCGAAGCAGCCGAGACGGAGGGGCTCTTGAGGGTGTGCGTGAGGTAAAAAACCCCTCCACCACCTTCGGTGGTCCCCCTCCCCATCATGATGGGGAGGAGACGGGATGGGAGCGCCCACGAAAAACCCGCCGAAGCGCGGGCTCCGGCGGGTCAATCGATCGGCGTTGGGGACGGCTGGCCCTAGTGGGCGATGCCCTTCCAGATGCGGCGGTAGCTGGCGTAGGTCAGGCCGGCGAAGATCACCAGGAAAGCCAGCACGCCCATGCCGGTGCGCTTGCGCTCGGTGGCGTGGGGGTCGGACGCCCAGGCGATGAAGGCGGCGACGTCCTTGGCATACTGGTCGACCGTCTGCGGCGAGCCGTCGTCATAGGTCACCTGACCGGCGGCGAGCGGATTCGGCATGGCGATGAAGCCGCCCGCCGGCACATGGTCGGGGTCGCCGGTCCAGAAGGGTGACAGGTCGCCGGCCATATAGGGGTTGTAGTACTGGCCCGGCGCGATCTGCAGACCCTCGGGCGCCGGCACATAGCCCGACAGCAGCGAGTAGATGTAGTTGGCACCGTCGTGACGGGCCTTGGCCATCACCGACAGGTCGGGCGGCGCGGCGCCGCCATTGGCCCCGGCCGCGGCCGTGGCATTGGCATAGGGGTTGGGGAATCGGTCGGCCGGGGTGGCCGGACGCATGATGGGCTCACCCGTTTCCGAGTCGATGTCGGCCACCTGAACCTCGGCCGCGAGCACGCGGACATAGGGGTTGTCGGCCGGTCCGCCCTTGAAGTGCGAGTCGTAGAACGGACCGCCCGGCTGGCCGAGGTTCCGGAACGACATCAGATCCATGCCGTGACAGGCGGCGCAGACCTCGCGGTAAACCTTGTAGCCGCGCTGCAGCTGGGCCTGATCGAAGGTGCCGAACGGCCCCTCGAAGCTGAAGCCACCCGAGCGCGGGTGCTTGGCGCCGCCGCCGGCGGCCCCGGCCGGAGCGGCCAAGGCAACCAGGCTGAGAGCGGCAACAGCCGAGGCAAGGATCTTGAACACGGCGGAACGGGTCCCGTTTTGAATGGTCATGACGATCAGCCCTTCTTCTCGGGGATGCCACCGTCGAGGACCGGCTCGGAGACCGAGGCCGGGACCGGCAGCGGCGTCTCCTTCAGCCCGACCCAGGGCATGATGATCAGGAAGAAGGCGAAGTAGTAGGCGGTCAGCAGGCGCGTCAGCCACAGATAGCTGTTCAGCTGGCCGTCCAGCAGCATGAAGCTGGGCATGCCGGACACCACCGGGGCGTCGGGCAGTTGCGCGCCGCACCAGCCGAGGCCGAGGCCGACCACCAGGAAGATCAGGAAGAAGACCTTCATGGTCGGGCGATAGCGCATCGAGCGCACCCGCGAGGTGTCGAGCCAGGGGATGACGAACAGCACGCCGATCGCGCCGAACATGGCCAGCACGCCGCCGAACTTGTCGGGGATGGCGCGCAGGATGGCGTAGAAGGGCAGCATGTACCACTCGGGCACGATGTGCGCCGGGGTCACCAGCGGGTTGGCCGGGATGTAGTTGTCGGCGTGGCCCAGGGCGTTCGGCATGTAGAAGACGAACAGGGCGAACAGGATCAGGAACAGGATGATCGCAAAGCCGTCCTTGACCGTGAAATAGGGGTGGAACGGCAGGGTGTCCTTGGCCGTCCGCTCCTTGGGGATCAGGACGCCGGCGGGATTGTTCTGGCCCGAGGTGTGCAGCGCCCACAGGTGCAGCACGACCACGCCGAAGATCACGAACGGCAGCAGATAGTGCAGCGAGAAGAAGCGGTTCAGCGTGGCGTTGTCGATGGCCGGACCGCCGCGCAGCCAGATCAGGATCGGCTCGCCGACGACCGGCACGGCGCCGATCAGATTGGTGATGACCTCGGCGCCCCAGAAGGACATCTGGCCCCAGGGCAGGACGTAGCCGAGGAAGGCGGTGGCGATCATCAGGAAGAAGATCACGCAGCCGAGGATCCAGATGATCTCGCGCGGGGCCTTGTAGGAGCCGTAATACAGGCCCCGGAGCATGTGCAGATAGACGGCGATGAAGAACATCGACGCGCCATTGGCGTGCACATAGCGGATCAGCCAGCCGCCGTTGACGTCACGCATGATGCGCTCGACCGAGGCGAAGGCCATTTCGGTGTTGGGCACATAGTGCATGGCCAGCACGATGCCGGTGACGATCTGGATCACCAGGCAGAGCATCAGAATGCCGCCGAAGGTGTACCAGTAGTTCAGGTTCCGCGGCGTCGGCAGCGCCATATAGTCGGCGCCGAAGCGGATGATCGGCAGGCGGCTGTCGAGCCACTTTTCGATGCCGGTCTTGGGGACGTAGGTGGATTCGTGGTCGCTCATGATCTGTCCGTCCGTCCTCAGCCGATCCGCACGCGGGTGTCGGAGATATATTCATAGGTCGGCACGACCAGATTCAGCGGTGCCGGGCCTTTGCGGATACGTCCCGAGGTGTCGTAGTGCGAGCCGTGGCAGGGGCAGAACCAGCCGCCGTAGTCCCCGGCATTGAAGGTCGGCACACAGCCCAGGTGGGTGCACGAGCCGATCACGACCAGATACTGCTCATGGCCCGCCTTGATGCGCTCGGCATCCGGCTGGGGATCCTTGAGCGCGCTGAGCGGCGTGCTGGCGGCTTCCTGGATCTCGGCCGGGGTGCGGTAGCGCACGAACACCGGCTTGCCCTGCCATTTGATGACGACCTGCATGCCCTCGGCAACCTTGGTCAGGTCGAACTCGATGGTCGACAGCGCCAGGGTGTCGGCAGCGGGGTTCATGGTGTTGACCAGCGGCCAGGCCATCATGACCCCGGCGCCCACGGCCGCAGCACCGGCGGCAATGTGAATGAAATCGCGGCGGGTGGCGTCGTCGCCCCCTCCGTGTCCGTCGTGGTTCAGCTCGACCGATTCGGTCACATCACACCTCTCATGCGCCCCGATGGACCCCTGTCGGCCCATCGACGGTATCGTCATAGTTGACGCGAGACGTCATACACCAGCTATCCCGACAGGGTTTGCGGCTCATCGCCGCAAGACGGCGCGTGGCTGAGAAACACTCGCAAAACCAGCCGCGACAAGCCCCCGGCTCACGCGTAGAAGGGCCTTAGAATGCGTCTCGCTCTTTTTCAACCAGCCATTCCGCAGAACGTGGGCGCCTGCATCCGCCTGTCGGCCTGTTTTGGCGTCGAATTGCATGTGATCGAGCCCACCGGCTTTCGTCTGGACGACCGGGCGATGAAGCGCGCGGCGCTGGATTACGGGCCTCTGGGACATATGGTCCGGCATGCCGACTGGAGCGCTTTTCAGCGGGATCGCGGGGCCGGGCGGCTGGTTCTGTTCACGACGAAGGGGGCCGAGCCCCTGACGGATTTTCGATTCCAGCCCGACGACACCCTGCTGTTCGGCTCGGAACCGACGGGCGCGCCGGACAATGTGCACGCGGCCGCCGACGCGCGGGTGCTGATTCCGCTGAAGCCCGGGGCGCGGTCACTGAACCTGGCGGTCAGCGCCGGCATCGCCTGCTGGGAGTGGACACGGCAGGCGGGCTAGTCCGCCGCATCCGGGTTGGTCATCAGGAAGGGGGATTCCTCGCGCTGCATGCGGGCAGCGCTGGCCTCGACCTCGCGCATGACCCGCAGGATGTTGCCCCCGGTCAGCTTGAGGATGTCCGCCTCGCTCCAGCCGCGCTTCAGCAGCTCGGCGATGATCAGCGGATAGGCGTCGACGCCCGTAATCCCCACCGGCAGGCTGCTGATGCCGTCGAAGTCCCCGCCCAGGCCGACGTGGTCGATGCCCGCCACGTCACGGACGTGCTCGATATGGGCGACGATGTCGGCGATGTCGGCGGTCGGGGCCGGATGGGCGGCGGTCCAGGCTTGCATACCCTCGGTCACGGCATCGGGGGCGCCGGGATGGAGCGATTCAAGGCGGGCGCGCTCGGCCGACTGGTCTGCCCCCCAGGCGCGCACCCCTTCGTCGATGAAGGAGGGCACGAAGGTGATCATCACCACCCCGCCTTTTTCCGGCAGCAGGCGCAGGACCGAGTCCGGCACATTGCGCGGATGGCCGGTCACGCCCCGGGCCGATGAGTGGGAGAAGATCACCGGGGCCTGCGACACGCGGACGGCGTCCATCATGGTGGCCTCGGACACATGGCTGAGGTCGACCATCATGCCGAGACGGTTCATTTCAAGGACAACTGTCTCGCCGAACGGGCTGAGGCCGTCCCAGCGCGGGGCGTCGGTGGCGCTGTCGGCCCAGCTGGTGGTCTTTGAGTGCGTCAGGGTCATGTAGCGCGCGCCGGCGTCGTGGAAGCTGCGCAGCAGGCCCAGCGAATCGGCGATGGAATAACCGCCCTCCATGCCGATCAGGCTGGCGATGCGGCCCTCGCCATGGATGCGCTCGACGTCATCGGCGGTCAGGGCCAGTTCGAAGACATCGGGATAGGCGTCGATCAGGCGCTTCACGACATCGATCTGTTCGAAGGTGGCGCGCGCGGCCTCAAGCGGGGTCATGCTGGCCGGCACATAGACGGACCAGAACTGGCCGCCCACGCCGCCGGCGCGCAGCCGGGCGATGTCCGTGTGCAGGCGGGTGCTGGCCGACAGGTCGATGCGCAGGTCCACGCCCTGCGGGTCGCTTTGATAGGGCTGACGCAGGGCCCAGGGCAGGTCGTTGTGGCCGTCGATCAGGGGCGAGGCGGCCAGCAGGCGCCGGGCGGTGTTGATCTCGGGCGATTGGGCCAGGGCCGGGGTAGCCGCCGCCAGCGTGATCGCCGTCGCCGCCAGGACACAGGATTTCAGATGACGCGCCATGGAGGCCTCCCTTTGCATGCGGGGCACTGTCGCGGTCGGGACCGGGCGGCGCAAGTCGCCCTGCCCCCTGCCCTGTCCGGAAAAATCGACTAGAAGCCAGCTATGGACACCCCCTCACCTGCCCCGCAGCCCGATCTCGATACGCTGAAGATCGAAACCCGCGCCTGGTTCGAAAGCCTGCGCGACCGGATCCACGCGGCGCTGGAGGCGCTGGAGGATGCCGCCGACCCGGCCCTCTATCCCGGTGAAGCCGGCCGGTTCGTCCGCACCGAATGGCAGCGGCCCGAGGGCGGCGGCGGCGTCATGGGCATGCTGCACGGACGGCTGTTCGAAAAGGCCGGCGTGCACTGTTCGACCGTGCACGGCACCTTTCCCGAGGACTATGCGAAACAGGTGCCGGGGGCGGCCGAGGACCCGCGCTTCTTCGCCACGGGCATCAGCCTGATCGTCCATCCGCGCAATCCGCACGTGCCCGCCGTCCACATGAACACGCGCTTTATCGCGACGACCAAGGGCTGGTTCGGCGGCGGCGGCGACCTGACGCCGGTGCTGGACGTGGACCGGCGCGAGGATGCGCCCGACACGATCGCCTTCCACGCCGCCTACAAGGCCGCCTGTGACCGGCACGATTCCAGCTACTATCCGCGCTTCAAGGCCTGGTGCGACGAGTATTTCTGGCTGGCGCATCGCAAGGAGCCGCGCGGCACCGGCGGCATCTTCTATGACCATCTGGACAGCGGAGACCACGGCGATGACTTCGCCTTTACGCGGGATGTCGGCGACGCCTTCCTCGCCGCCTATCCCGACATTGTGCGGGGCCGGATGGGCGAGGCCTGGACTCCGGCCGAGCGCGAGGAACAGCTGATCCGCCGCGGTCGCTATGTCGAGTTCAACCTGCTGTACGACCGGGGCACGACCTTCGGCCTGAAGACCGGCGGCAATGTCGAAGCCATCCTCAGCTCCATGCCGCCCGAGGTGAAGTGGCCCTGAGCCCCTAGTGGCCAGTCACGAGGTACTGCGCGAAAAACCAGGTCTCCCGCAGAAGGAACGGCCCCTGCGTCCTTGCCGAGCGATAGCGCGAACTCGGTGTCGGAGAGGGATTGGCATCCAGGCCTTGTCGGGATGCGACGACCATCGCCCTGCGCATGTGAAGGGGGTCTGAGACAATCAGGACAGTCTCGGCCCGTCTGGCGTCGAGGAGCGGGCGGGCGAAGGCCAGGTTCTGGATCGTGGTCCGTGACCGCGTTTCAGCCAGAACAGAGTCCGCCGGGACGCCCTGACGGATCAGCCACTGACGTCCCGCCTCCCCCTCGCTGAGCGCGTCTCCGGGACCCCGCCCGCCCGTCACCACGATCAGCCTCACCCGTCGTTGAAGGTAGAGGTCGCGCGCATGACGCAAACGCGCCTCAAACACCGGTGACGGCAGAGTGTCCGAGACGGCCGCACCGAGCACGATTGCCGCATCGGCGTGGCCGTCGGCGTCCTTGCCCGCATAGGTCACGATCGAGATCGCGAGGACCAGCCACACGGCGGCCAAGGCCAGGAGACTGAAAGCCAGCCAGCGCGCGGGACGAGACCGGCCAAGCTTCAACGCTCCGGACATCGGGGGCCTCGCGCCTCAGCTGTTGAAGAAGACGCGGTAACAGGCGCGTTCCTGGCAGTAGTAGACCGAGCCATTGTTGGTGACATAGCTGCCGGTCGCGACGGACTGGGCGCGGCTGGGTGCAGCGTTGAAGGCGAGGCCGATCAGCACGCCGATGGCGAGCAGCAGGGCGGCAAGCAGGAGGTCACGGGCTTTCAGGGTCAGGGTCATGTCAGATCTCCGGATTGAGACCTGACGCTAGCCGATTTTTCGCGGCGCGCACCTGACGAATCCGGACCGCATAAGCCCCGTCATCCCCTGGCTTGAACAGAGGATCGGACCGGGCAGTCGCTGGGCCACGGGATACGACGGCGCATGGCGCCGATCCCCGGATCAAGTCCGGGGATGACGAGACGGCATCACCCCTTCAGGAAGGTGCGGATCCACTGGCCGACGGCGTCGCGGTCGTTGTCGCCCTTGAGGGTATCCAGCGCGGGATCGACGCGGTCGGCGCCGATGCGGTCGCGGCGGCCCTCGGCGAGGGCCGAGGCAAAGGCCGGGGTGAATTCGGGGTGGCATTGCATGGAGATGGCGTCGTCATCCCAGGCCAGGCCCGCGAAGGGGGTAAAGTCGCTGGACAGGATGATGCGGGCCCCGGCGGGCTTTTCCACCACCTGATCCTGATGGGAAACGGGGATGGCGACCTGGCCCCGGGGCGGTGCCATCCACGGCTGGGCCTGGTCGACCCGGTAGCGGTGCAGGCCCACGCCCCAGCCCTTGTCCGACTTTTCAACCCGGCCGCCCAGCGCCTGGGCCATGGCCTGATGACCGAAGCAGATGCCGACCATGCGGGTCTGGCCCCTCGCCGCCGCGATCCACGTCAGCAGGCGACCGATCCAGGGCTCGCCGTCATAGACCCCGGCGGGTGAGCCCGTGATGATGACCCCGTCGAAGTCGCCCGGGCGGGGCGGCGGGCTGTGGCGCACGTCGATGGTGCGGGTGTCGAAGCCCTCGCCCAGCAGGCGTGTGAACATCTGCGGATAGCGGCCGTGCTCGGGCGACAGGTCGGAGGGCGGCGCGCCGGTTTCGAGAATGGCGATGCGGGGCTTACGGGTCTCGGTCATGGTGTCGATATGGCCGTCAAAGCACGACTTGGTAAGGGGGATGGGCTAAGGGACGGCCATGTCCGCACCCGATTCCGACGCCGTCGTCCTGATCAATGTCTACAAATGCGAGCCTGCGAAGCAGGATGCGCTGATGGAGGCGCTGACCGTCATGGTAGGACGTCAGCGGGGGCTGGACGGATTCGTTTCCGCGACCCTGCACCGGGGCGTGAACGGCAAGGTCTGTGCGGTCCACGGCGTGTGGGCCAGCCGTGAGGACTGGAAGGCCATGACCCGCGCCCCGGCCATCGTCGAGGCGATGAGCCCGATCATGGGCATCGCGACGTTCGAGCCCAACCTGTACGAGCCGGGCGAGACGTTCGACTAGCCCATCTACGCGCAAGCGACGCGCGATGCCCCAAGAAGCGGACTCGCGGAATGTCCGCCAGGGGTGGAAAGCGGACATTACGCCGTCGCCTAAAGCGGACGCTCAATGAACAGAAGAAAGCGGTCTCATTGGCTTGTCCGGGCGCGATTTCAGGTCGTTCCCCGCAAAATCTCCGCAACACTTTGGAACGCATACCGCAGTCCCTCGATCCGACCCCGAAGCCCTCCGGCGCCATGAATGAGCACCCTGGCCAACGCGTGTCTTGCTTGCTGGTGGCCTTGTGAAGCGCCCGACCTCCATAGGTTCAACGCTCTTTGCCGATCTGGCGAAACACCCTCTCCGTACCAGTAAAGCAACGCGAGCCTGTGGTAGGCTGGCGGATAGTCTCTTGCCGCTGCCTCCTCGTACGCAACCGCCGCGTCCGAGAAGCGGCCCATGCGATGATATGTAGCTCCCAAACCGACGAATGCGGCGGAGTACCCGGCTTCCGCTGCAACTCGGTACCAGGCTTCGGCACCGGGAAGGTCTTCGCGGTCGTACCAGCCATTCAACATGCAGCCCGCCACGCAGATCGTACTGAGCATTGAACCCGCATATGCCAGCGTCTCAAGCTTTTCGAGGCCGTGTTCCCATTCCGGTTCATCGAGCAAAGCATGAGCGGCCTCAAACGCCTCGCGGAACGGATCGTCCAAGGCTTCCAGACCATAGAGTTCGACGGCGTCGATCATTTGGCCTTCAGATCATGATCGCATCGGACTTCCAAGTGTTGGGTTGGGGCTGTCCGCTTTGGGTCGAGAGCCGTCATTGACTTGCTGCTTGTAAGCGGACCCGCAGCATCGGCGATTTTAGGGGGAGGCCCACCAGACCTCGGCGCGGGCACCGGTGTCGCCCAGGGTTTCCGCCACCCAGCCGCAGACCTCCTGTGACACCGCCTCGGCGCCTTCGGGCGGGTTGAGCATGACCAGGGTGCAGCCGTTCATTTTCATCGGATTGGTCAGGGGCCGCAGCCGCGCCTCGGCCACCAGGACGCGACCGGGCTTGCCGGACGACAGGCGGCGCAGGAAGCCGTCGAAGGTCTCCATGTCCTTGAGCGGGGTCCAGATGGCGACGGTCGCGGTCGGGTCGCGCCGGGCCACCGCGGCGGCCGCGTCAGCCGCGCGTTGATAGTCGTCGGCCTGTTCAAACGGCGGGTCGATCAGCACCAGCGGACCGCGCACGCCTGCGGTCGCTCCGGCCAGGGCCTCATAGCCGTCAGCCGCCTGACCCGACGCCCGGGGATGGTCGGCGAGCGCCTGGTTGAGCAGCGTGACCACCGGCGGGTTCATCTCGAAGCCGACATAGGCGTCCCCCTCGCGCAGGCGCCGGGCGACCAGCAGGGGCGAGCCCGGATAGAAGCGCACACCGCCGTCGGGGTTGAGGGCCGTGACCTCCTCGGCCAGGGCCCGGATCGCGGGGGGCAGGGTCTCGCTGGCCATCAGCCGCGCGACGCCCGCCTCGGCCTCGCGCGAGCGGACGGCATCACCGGTCAGGTCATAGAGGCCGGCCCCGGCGTGGGTGTCGATGACGGTCAGCGGCCCGCGCGCCTGCATCCGGTCGACCAGCCACAGCAGCAGGGCATGCTTGACCAGATCGGCGAAGTTTCCGGCGTGAAAGCTGTGACGGTAGTTCATGGACCGGGGCCTGCTCGTGTCGGGTGTCAGGCGCGTGATCCTGACCAAAGCTGATTGGGGCCCGCTATGACATTGCGCGGCCGCGACGGGAATGCTGAATTCCGGCGCGGCCCCGTGCGGGCCGACAGGGCATCGTCGAAGGAGTCGCTCATGAGATTGCTGGCTGTTGCGGTCGTCGCCTGGGCCCTCGCGGGGACGGTCGGCGCGCAGGACTGGGTGTACGGCGCCCACGGGGGCGGTATCGCGCAGGGCTTTGACGCCGACAGCGTGACCCGCAACGGGGCCCTGCGCACGGCGCGGGTCGTGGTGGTCGCGTCGGGGATCCAGACCCTGCCGACCGGTCGCACATGGGACTATGTGCTGACCCATGAGGAGTTCGACTGCACGAATTTGCGGCGGCGGGTGCTGAGTTCGACGGCCCATCGGTTCAGCGATTCCGAAGCCTTTCGGACGCACGAGGAACCGGGCGACTGGAGCGAGCCCACGGCCGCCGGGTCGGTCAGCGGGGTCGTGATCCGGGCGATCTGTTCGGATACGCGTCTGGAAAGCATGGGCTTTACCACGGGCGACGAATTCGCGCGGGCCGCCCGGCGGGTGTTCGAGGGCGGCGCCGCCTAGAGCTCTGCCGGAGGAACCGGGGGGCGGAGGGCCGCGTTGCCGATCCGCCATGACACTCCGCTTGCCGCGATGACGGCCCTCCCCCTGTCCGACACGGACCCCGAACTGCCCGCCGGTCTGAGCTGGTGCAGCGACGATCATGCCGGTTTATCGCGCAGGCGCGCGGGCAAGGGATTCACCTATCTGGATCGCAAGGGCGCGGTGATCCGCGATCCGAAGGTCCGGGCGCGCATCAAGGCCCTGGCCATTCCGCCGGCCTGGACCGACGTGTGGATCTGCCCGCGCGCCAACGGCCACATCCAGGCGATCGGCCGCGATGCGAAGGGGCGGAAGCAGTACCGCTATCATGCCGACTGGAGCAGCCATGCCTCGGAGTCGAAATTCGACCGGCTGCCCGCCTTCGCCCGCGCCCTGCCCCGGCTGCATGAGCGGGTCGAGGCCGATCTGAACAAGCGGGGGCCGTGTCGCGACAAGGTGCTGGCCACGGTCGTTCGGCTGCTGGAGCTGACCCTGATCCGGATCGGCAATGCCCGCTATGCCAGGCAGAACCGGTCCTATGGGCTGACCACGCTGAACAAGCGGCACTTGGCGGTGGACGGGGGCTCGCTGACCTTCGCCTTTCGCGGCAAGAGCGGCCAGAGCCATGAGGTGTCGGTGCGCGACCGCAGGCTGGCGCGGGTGATCCGCAGCCTGCGCGACCTGCCCGGCCAGCCGGTGTTCCAGTATCGGGCGCCAGAGGGCGATCTGGCCACCGTCACCTCGGACGCCGTCAATGCCTATATCCGCGAGGCCATGGGCGAGGACTTTTCGGCCAAGGATTTCCGCACCTGGGCGGCGACCCTGTCGGCGGCGCGGGTGCTGTGCGAGGTCGAGCCGCCGACCTCGCCCACCGATGCCCGGCGCAAGATCGTCGCCTGTTGCCGGACGGTGTCGGGCCTGCTGGGCAATACGCCGACGGTGTGCCGGGCGTCCTACATCCACCCCAAGGTGCTGGCGCGGTTCGAGGCCGGAGACCTGGCCGAGGCCCTGCCCGGTCCGGAGGCCAAATCGTTCGAGACGCGGCTGAGGATACTGCTGGCGACCTAGCAACCCTGGCGGGGCGGGGCGTCGGCCAGTTCGCGGGCGGCTTCAGTCGTGGCGGTGACGCCCCGCAGGCACGACGATCCGTCCTCTGCAATGCGATAGACGGCCAACATGGAGGCGCCGTCTGTGAGCGAGCGGACCCTGACGATGGCCGCATGAGGTTGGAAGACGTCCCCCGCCACGCCCCGCCATTCGACGGGCCATGAGACGTTCCGCTCGGTCGCAAACATGCCGCTGATCGTTTGCATCGCGCCAAAGGCCAGCGACATCCGGGTGCCGTCGGCATAGCCGATCCAGACCGGATAGCCGGCCAGACCCTGGCACCGATGGAGAACCCAGTCCTGACCTTCGAAGGCGCCCTCGTCCATCATCTCGCAATGGTCGGACAGGGGGGTGTATCGCACCTCGACCCGATCAGGGGCCGTGGTGGTCAGCAGAATGGTGGCGATCAGACCGAGCATATGGCCCCCCGTCAGAAGCGACCGCCAATCAGGCCGCCTTTGACCAGTCCAGCACGACCTTGCCGGATTTGCCAGACTTCATCACCTCAAAGCCCTCGCGATAGTCGGCATAGTTCAGCTGGTGGGTGATGAGCGGCTCAAGGTCCAGCCCGGCCTTCAGCAGGCCCAGCATCTTGCGCCAGGTGGTGAACATCTCGCGGCCATAGACGCCCTTGATGGTCAGGGCCTTGAGGATGATGGCGCCCCAGTCGGTCTCCATCGGCTTGGACGGAATGCCCAGCAGGGCCAGTCCGCCGCCCATGATCAGGGTGTCGACGCACTGTTTGAAGGCGATGGGCGAGCCCGACATTTCCAGCGCCACGTCAAAGCCGACCTTCATGCCCAGCTCGGCAATGACGTCGTGCAGGTCTTCCTTGAGCGTGTTCACGGTGCGGACGCCCGGCGCGACCTTCTGGGCCAGATCGAGGCGGAAGTCGTTGATGTCGGTCAGGACCACGGTGCGCGCCCCGGCGTGGCGGGCGACGGCGGCGGCCATGATGCCGATCGGGCCGGCGCCGGTGACCAGCACATCCTCGCCCAGCAGGTCGAACTGCTGCGCGGTGTGCACGGCATTGCCGAACGGATCGAGGATCGAGCCGATGGCATAGGGCACATCATCCGGAAGCTCGATGACATTGAAGGCCGGAGCCACGACGAACTCGGCAAAGGCGCCCTGACGGTTCACGCCGATGCCGCGGGTGGCGGGGTCGAGGTGGAAGTGGCCGGCGCGGGCCGCCTCGGAGTTCAGGTCGATGACGTGGCCCTCGGCCGAGACGCGCTGGCCGATTTTCAGCGGACGGTCCACGTCCTTGCCGACGAAGACGATCTCGCCCGAGAATTCGTGGCCGGTGATCATCGGGACGGGCACATTCTTTTGCGACCACTCGTCCCAGTTCCAGATGTGGATGTCCGTGCCGCAGACGGCGGTCTTGTGCACCTTGATCAGCACATCCTCGGGACCGGCCTCGGGAATCGGGGCGTCGATCAGCTCGAGGCCCTCGGCGGGCTTCATCTTGGCCAGGGCCTTCATGGTGTCGGTCATTTGATCACTCCCAACTCTTTTCCTGCGGTCTTGAACGCCGCAACGACCTGATCGATCTGCTCAAAGGTGTGGGCGGCCGACATCTGGGTGCGGATGCGGGCGGCGCCGCGCGGCACCACCGGGAAGCTGAAGCCGATGACATAGACGCCCAGCTCCAGCATGCGGGCGGCCATGTCCTGGGCGATGCGGGCATCGCCCAGCATCACCGGAATGATCGGATGCTCGCCCGGCAGCAGGTCGAAGCCGGCCTCGGTCATGGCGGCGCGATAGCGTGCGGCATTGGCGAACAGCTGCTGGCGCAGGGCGTCGCCCTCCTCGCCCGCGGCGATGCGGATGGCCTCGAGCGAGGAGCCGCAGACAGCGGGGCTGAGCGCGTTCGAGAACAGATAGGGCCGGGCGCGCTGCTTCAGCAGGGCCACGACCGGCGCGGTCGCGCAGATGAAACCGCCCATGGCCCCGCCCAGCGCCTTGCCGAAGGTGCCGGTGACGAAGTCGACCTTGACCCCGCAATGGGCATAGGAGCCGCGCCCCTTGTCGCCCATGAAGCCGGTGGCGTGGCAGTCGTCGACCATGATCAGGGCGTCGTATTGGTCGGCCAGCGCCCGGATCTCGGCCAGCTTCGCGACATAGCCGTCCATGGAGAAGGCGCCGTCGGTGGCGATGGTGATGTCGCGCGCGCCGTCGGCCCGGGCCTGCTTCAGCTGGGCCTCGAGGTCGGCCATGTCGGAGTTGGCGAAGCGATAGCGTTTGGCCTTGCACAGGCGCACGCCATCGATGATCGAGGCATGGTTCAGGCTGTCCGAGACGATCGCGTCCTCGGCCCCGAACAGCGGCTCGAAGATCCCGCCGTTGGCGTCAAAGGCGGCGGCGAACAGGATGGTGTCCTCAAAGCCGAGGTAGTCGGCGATGGCGCGCTCCAGTTCCTTGTGGATCTCCAGCGTGCCGCAGATGAAGCGCACCGAGGCCGTGCCGGCGCCCCAGCGTTCCTGGGCCTTGATGCCCGCCTGGACGACGCGCTCGTCCCCGGCCAGACCCAGATAATTGTTGGCGCAGAAGTTCAGCACCTTCTTGCCCGCCACCTCGATCACAGGCCCCTGTCGTGAGGCGATGACCCGTTCGGGCTTGGTCAGCCCCTGGGCGTCGATGTCGGCCAGTTCGGCGGCGATACGGTCGTGGAATGTCGTCATGGGCGCTCCGCTAGACGGTTTTGTGGGCCGCATAAAGCCCCGCCCGGTGTCACAGCTTCGGCATCAGGCCCCGGCCGAGACATCCTGGGTTGCGCGCACAGGCCCGACCTTGATCCGCCCGCCGCAGACGGTCATCTCGGTCTGCTGCGTCAGGGGCGCCGTGTCGCCGGGCGCCGTGACCCGCAGGCCTTCGGTCACCGGACAGCGGGTCTCGCCCTCGCTCTCGTGGGGCACCACATTCCAGCCGATGTCGAAATACGCCTTGGCGCCCGCGATCAGTTCGACGGGGTGCGGGGGTTCCGCGGGATCGCCCTGCATCCACGGATCGGCGCGCACGCCGACGACGGGGCGCCCCTCCTCGTTCATCAGGGTCACGCCCGGATAGCCCGTGACGCTGCAGGTCTCGGTTCCGGCGTTGCGCAGGGACAGCACCATGCCGCGATTGCCGGCGCCGGCGTCCGAGTTTTCGATCTCGAGCGCCAGTTGCGGCCCGGCGCAGGCCGGGGCCTCGGCCATCGACTGCGGATTGCTGGCGGGGGTCAGAGGCTGGCCCTTGCGGACGCAGCGTTCCAGTTCGACGCCCTGGGGCTTGCCTTCGTCGTCCAGACGGCTGAGGCGGCCTTCCTCGCGCCCGTCGCGGGTCGCCGACCACCATTCCAGCTCGTCGCCGGCGTAGCGGGCGCCGCTACCGGAGGTCACCGGACGAAGGCGGTAGGACTTGCCCTCATAGGTCAGGCCCGCAGTGCGGTCCTTGCCGTAGACGACCGACAGGCTCTCGCCGCTTTCGCAGTCATAGGCGATGGCCACGCCGCTGATCGGGGCCTCATCCGGCAGGGGGGCCTCGACCGGATCCGGCGGATCGCGCTGTTCCTGCGAACAGGCCCCGACGAGCGCCAGGCTGCAGACCGCGCCCCACAGTCGCGTATTCCGGTTCAACCGCATGATCATGGCATCGACCCTCTTGTTCCAGCGTCACTATAGCGCATCGGAAGGCTTTACGGTTTCCGCAATCGGAGCGGCCGCGTTGTTGCGAAACATTCTCAATCGCGTTAGGAGAGCCTCACATTTCAGGAGAGTTCGATGACGAAGCCCTTCGCCTCAGTCCGCGCCCTGGCCGGCGCCTTTGCCCTTGGTCTGCTGGTTGCCGCCTGCGGCCAGCCCGAATCCGAGACCAGGACCGCCGAGGCGACGCCTCCGGCGGATGCCGGCGTCGTCAACCTTTATACCGCCCGCCACTATGACAGCGACCTGCGCCTGTATGAGCGGTTCACCGAGCTGACCGGCATTCGCGTCAACCGGATCGAGGGCAACCCCGACACCCTGATCGCCCGCATGCAGTCCGAGGGCGAAGCCAGTCCCGCCGATGTGTTCGTGGCCGCCGACGCCGGCGCCCTGTGGCGCGTCCAGGACGCCGGCCTGTTCCAGCCCGCCAACTCGACCGTCCTGCAGGAAGCCATTCCGGCCAATCTGCGCGAGCCGGGTGGCCACTGGTACGGCTTCAGCCGCCGGGCCCGCATCGTCGCCTATGATTCCGCCAAGGTGCGCCCGGAAGAGGTCGATACCTATGAAGAACTGGCCTCGCCCCGTTTCCGCGGCAAGCTGTGCGTTCGCGCCGCCGACAGCGTCTACAACCTGTCGCTGGTCGGTGCCCTGATCGAGGTCTGGGGAGAAGAAAAGACCCGCGAGTGGGTCGAAGGGATTGTCGCCAATATGGCCCGCCAGCCCGAGGGCGGCGACCGCGACCAGATCCGGGCCGTCGGGGCCGGCATCTGTGAAGTCGCCATCACCAACAGCTATTATTACATCCGGCTGGCGTCGGGTGAGGATGCGGGCGACCGCGAGATCACCGAACGGGTCAAGCTGGCCTTCCCGTCGCTGGACGGTCGCGGCGCCCATGTGAACATCTCGGGCGGCGGCGTCGCGGCCAATGCCCCGAATTTCGACAATGCGGTCAAGCTGCTGGAATTCCTGGCCTCGCCCGAGGCCCAGTCGCTGGTCGCCGAGCACAACAATGAGTATCCGGCCAGCCCCTCGGTGACCGTGCCGGCCCCGGTCAGCGCCTATGCGCCGTTCGAGGCCCATCCGATGTCGGTCGCCCGCTATGGTCCGCGTCAGGCCGCAGCCCAGACGATGATGAGCCAGGCAGGCTGGCGATAGGCCCGACCCCGGCCCCGACGAGACTGAAGGCCCGCTCCGGCATCCGGGGCGGGCTTTCGCCATTGGTGTGGATGGGGCTGGGCGCGGCTCTGGTCGCCGTCCTGCCCCTGATCGGGGTGGTGGCGACGGCATTGGGCGAGGGGCAGGCGGACATCGCCCTGTCGGACCTGACGCGTTATGCCCTGACCTCGGTCGCCCTGTCGGCCCAGGTGGCAGTGCTGACAGCGATCTTTGGGGTGACTGCTGCCTGGCTGGTGGTCGGCCATGACTTTCCTGGCCGACGTTGGCTGAGCTGGGCGCTGGCCCTGCCGCTGGCGGCGCCGGCCTTTGCCCTCGCCTATGGCTATGCCGACCTGTTCGACGCGGCCGGTGATCTGCGTATCTGGATGCGGGGCACGCTGGGCGTCGACATGCCGTTCGAGATGCGCAGCCTCGGCGGGGCGGGGCTGATCCTGTCGCTGGCCTTCTACCCCTATGTCTATCTGGCCATGCGGGCGGCCCTGCTGAACCAGTCGTCGCAGGCGGTCGAGGCCGCGCGGATGCTGGGCGCATCGCCCCTGCGGGCCTTCTTTCAGGTGGCGCTGCCGATGGCGCGCCCGGCGCTGGCCGCAGGCGTCGCGCTGGCGGTCATGGAGACGCTGGCGGACTATGGGGCGGTTCAGTTTCTGGGCGTCCAGACCCTGACCACCGGCGTGGTGCGGGCCTGGTTCGTGTTCGGCTCGGTCGAGGCCGCCGCCCGG
Organism: Brevundimonas sp.; assembly: GCF_036963785.1. GTDB lineage: Bacteria > Pseudomonadota > Alphaproteobacteria > Caulobacterales > Caulobacteraceae > Brevundimonas. The sequence continues at coordinate 14,891 of NZ_JBALUS010000007.1, read as the reverse complement.
ATCGCCCTGCCCCTGCTGGCCTTTGCCGCCGTGCTGATGTGGATCGAGCGGATGGGCCGGTCCGGCGCCGACCATGACAGCGGACGCGGCCGCTGGCGGCCCCTGACCCTGCAGCCGCTGCCCCCGATCAAGGCGGCGCTGGCGACCGGCGTCTGCCTGATGCTGGTCGGCCTCGGCCTCGTCCTGCCGCTGGGCTGGATGGCGCACACCATGATCGACATCACCCCCGAATGGCCGAGGCTGATCGCCGCCGCGCGCCACAGCGTCGGTCTGGCGGTGATCGCGGCGGTGGTGACGGTCGCGCTGGCGGCCCTGCTGGCGCTGGGATCGACGCGGCATCCCCTGGCCGCGCGCCTCGCCAGCCTCGGCTATGCGACGCCGGGGGCGGTGATGGCCATCGGGCTGCTGATCCCGGCCGCCGTGCTGTGGCGGCTGGTGCCCGGATCGGTGGGTGGCTTCGGGCTGGGGATCGCACTGTTGATCTATGCCTATGCCGCCCGCCTGATGGCCGCCGCCTTCGAGCCGATCGAGGCCGGGCTGACCCGCGTCACGCCATCAGTAGTGCAGGCCTCGCGCATGCTGGGCCGGAGCGAGACGCGCACGGCCTGGGCGGTTCAGCTGCCGCTCGCCCGCGGGGCCCTGTTCACCGCCGGCCTCGTGGTGTTCGTGGATGTGATGAAGGAGCTGCCCGCCACCCTGATGCTGCGTCCGTTCAACGTCGACACCCTGGCAGTGATGGCCGACAATTATGCGCGGGACGAGCGGCTGGCCAATGCCGGCTGGCCGACCCTGTTGCTCGTTCTGCTGGCCCTGCCCGCCGTGCTGTGGTTGACCCGCAAGATCAGCGCCTCGCGCCCCGGAGAACCATGACCGACCGCCCTACCCTGACCGCCGCCGGACTGGTCCGCCGCTATGGCCGCGATGCCGGGGTGCAGGGCGTCGACCTGACCCTGGTGCCCGGACAGGTGACCGCCCTGCTGGGCCCCTCGGGCAGCGGCAAGAGCACCCTGCTGCGCCTGATCGCCGGTCTGGAAGCGCCCGAGGCCGGAGAGATCCGGCTGGGCGGGACGGTCCTGTCGCGGCCGGGGCAGACGGTCCCGCCCGAGCATCGCGGCATCGGCCTGATGTTTCAGGAACACGCTCTGTTCCCGCACAAGACGGTGCTGGGCAATGTCACCTTTGGCCTGAGCCACCTGACCCGGGCCGAGGCGCGGACGCGGGCGCTGGACCTGCTGCGGTCGCTGCGGCTCGAGGACCGGGCCGGGGCCTGGCCCTCGACCCTGTCGGGCGGCGAGCAGCAGCGGGTGGCACTGGCCCGGGCGCTGGCGCGGGAGCCCGCCGTGCTGCTGATGGACGAGCCGTTCTCGGGACTGGATGCCTCGCTCCGGGCCGCGGTGCGCGACGCCCTGACACCGGCGCTGCGCGCGGCGGGGGCGGCCGTGCTGATCGTCACCCACGATGCCGAGGACGCCCTGGCCATGGCGGATCACCTGGTGCTGCTGGATCAGGGCGAGGTGCTGCAGGCGGGGACGCCCGAGGCCTGCTATCTGCGGCCCGTGTCGCTGGCCGCCGCGCGGATGCTGGGTCCGGTCGAGGCCCTGCCGGCCCGCGTGGACGGCGAGACGGTGATGACGCCCCTGGGCCGGTTTCCCCGTCCCGACGGCGAGGCCACGGACTGGCAGCTGCTGGTGCGACCCGGCGATGTCCGGCTGGCGGATCAGGGCGTGGCGGCGACCGTCGTGGCCCGGCGCTTTGCGGGACATACCACCGCCGTCACGGTTGCGATGGCCGGGCCGGAAGGGGCGCATCGGCTGACCGTCAGCCACGCCGGGCCCGCGCCCGCAGAGGGTCAGACCGTGTCGCTGGTGCTGGACGCCGGCCGCGCAGTGATTGTGCCGGTCTAGCCCACCACCGCCAGGGTCTCGGCCAGCATACGGTCGGCGAAATCGGGCGAGCCGGGCGGGTCGCCCTGGCGCACGAGGATCAGTTGTCGCGAGGGCACGATCAGGATCACCTGCCCGCCCGCACCGAGCGCGGCATAGGTGTCGTGGGGCGCACCGGGGAAGCGGCGCCCGCCGGGGCGGCCGATGACGTCCAGACCCTCTTCCGCATTCACCCACCAGAGCAGGCCATAGGACCGGTTGATCGGCTGGGACGGGCTCACCATGCGCGCCACATAGTCGGCCGGGACCAGCTGTGTCCCCTGCCAGCGCCCGCCCTGCATGACCATTCGCCCGAAGGTCCACAGGTCGCGCGCGGTCGAGGCGGCGGAATAGTAGTTGGTGACCGGGCCGTCGGTCCCCTGCCCCTCGCTGGTCACCCAGACGGTGTCGCGCATGCCCAGCGGGCCGAGCAGTTTGCGGTCCGCATAGGCCTCGATCGTCTCGCCCGTCGCCCGCATCAGGATGTGGAACAGCAGGTGATAGGCGGCGGTGTTGTAGGCCCAGTGAGTGCCCGGCGGATGGGCCAGCGGGGCGGCGGCATTGATCACGAACTGGTCGCCGGTAACCCCGCGCAGCGCCAGACCGGTGTCGTCCAGCCCCGAGGTCATGCTGAGCAGATGGTGGAGGGTAATGCCGGCGCGGGCATCGTCTCGCCAGGCCGGGATGAAGTCAGCGGCGGGCTGGTCGAGGCCGCTGATGACCCCGTCCTCGATGGCCATGCCGAACAGGACGGCCATCATGCTCTTGGCCACCGAGGCCACCTCGCGCGGACGGTCAGCGGGCCAGTCGGGCGCATACCGCTCGGCCAGCACAGTGTCGCCCCGCGCGATCAGCATTGAGGTGGCCCGGTCCGCCATGGCCCGGTCGACCACGGCCTCGAGATCGCCGGACCCCGCCATCGACCGACCGGCGCACGCCGCCGCCAGGGCGCCCGCGCCGGTCAGGGCTGTGCGCCGGCTGAGCGGGGTCATGAGTCGACCAGCACCCGGCCGTGACGCTCGGCACTGGCCACCTCGCGCTCGGCTTGGGTGAAGCCGTATTCGGGGACGATGGCCCCTGCGTCGTCCGAGACCCGGTCCCAGGCGTCCAGCAGGCGCTCACCCGCATCCGGGCCACCGCCGATGAACTGGCCGGCCGTCAGGGTGACATACGACCGGGCGAAATGGCCCGCGCCGGCGCAGACGATGGCGCGGGTCGGGGCATTGTCGACCACCAGCGGCAGCAGGGCCGGGCTGACCAGCGCGGGGTCCAGCTGTTTCAGGCTGGCCTCGGACAGCACGCCCTCGGTCATGCCGGTCGCCGCCGTCGGCGCCAGACAGTTGACGCGGATGCCGTACTTCTCGCCCTCGATCGCCAGCGTCTGCATCAGGCCGACCAGCGCCATCTTGGCCGCGCCATAGTTGGCCTGGCCGAAGTTCCCGAACAGGCCGGACGAGGAGGTGGTCATGACGATGCGGCCAAAGCCCTGCTCGCGCATCACCGCCCAGACCGCCTTGCAGCAGAGGGCCGCGCCCATCAGGTGGACGTCGACGACCAGCCGGAAGTCGGCCATGTCCATCTTGGCGAAGCTCTTGTCGCGCAGGATGCCGGCATTGTTGATCAGGATGTCGATGCGGCCCCATTCGGCGAGAGTCCGCTCGACCATGGCCTGGACCGCCGCCTCATCGGTGACCGAGGCACCGATGCCGATCGCCTCGCCGCCCGCTGCGACGATCTCGGCGGCCACGGCATCGGCCGCCGCCCCGTTCATGTCATTGACCACCACGCGCGCGCCCTGCCGCGCCAGGAACAGGGCATGCTTGCGGCCCAGCCCCCCGCCTGCGCCGGTGACAATCGCGATTCGTCCGTTGAGCCTCATGGGCCTTACTCCCCGTATAAAAAGAATGTTGGCAGGCGGCACGCCGAAGCGTCAGCCCCGGGCCTTCGGCTTGCAGATCGACATGAAGCCGGAGGCCATGAAGGTCGCCATGCGATCCTTGATGGCGTCAAAATCGTCGGCGTCGCACAGGCCGCCCGACAGGCGGTTGATCCGCCCGGTCCGCGCCAGCGTCAGCATCAGCGCCCCGGTGACGAAGTGGTAGCCCCAGAAGATGTCTTCCTCGGCACAGTCCGGCAGAGCCTTTTTCAGCAGTTCGATCAGCCGCATGACCACCGGGTCAAAGTGGAGGTCAAACAGCTCGGCGCCATAGGGGGTGTTGGACACCTGCGCGCCCAGAGCCCCGTAGTTCTTCCAGTTTTCGCCGCCCTGGCCATAGAGGTCGAGGTCGGTGTCGAGGAAGGCGCGCAAGGCGCCCTCGACCGTCGGCTTGCCCCCGGTTGCGGCATCATAGTCGTTGAGCGCCTGCATCCGCAGGGTGCTGGTCACGCCGGCGCGGCGGGCGATGACGTCGTCGAACAGCTTCTTCTTGTCGGTGAAATAGTAGTTCAGCAGGGTGTGGTGGACGCCGACGCGCTTGGCCACGTCCTTCAGGGTCACCCCGTACAGGCCATGGATCGAGAACAGATACTCGGCCGCGTCGAGGATCTGTTCCATCATGTCGGCGCGCTGCTCGACCTTGGTACGGCGGCGGCGCTTGGCAGCGACGGGCGGATCGGCAGGGACTCGGGGCGCTTTGATCTCGGACCTCAGATTAGCTGTCGCCATATTCAACTCTCAGACGCATTTTGTCGATTTTGCCGGTCGAGGCCAGAGCCATCTGTCCGACACGGATGACCGCATCGGGAATCCACCACGGCGCCACCCGTCCCCGCAGGGCGGCCAGCAGATCCTCGTCGGTGACGTCGGGCGTGTCACGGGCCTGGATGACCAGCACCGGACGTTCCCCCCATTTGGCATCGGCACGGCCGATCACCGCCGCCAGCGACACCGCCGGATGCTCATTGATCACGGCCTCGATCTCGGCCGGATTGATCCATTCACCCCCCGACTTGATCAGGTCCTTGGCGCGGCCGGTGATGATCAGGTTGCCCGTCTCGTCGATGCGGGCCAGATCGCCGGTCGGGAACCAGCCGTCGGCATTGGTGGCGGGGGTGGTCTCGCCGAAATAGCGATCGACGACAGCCTCGCCGCGCACATGCAGATGCCCTTCGGCGCCGCGCTGTTCGGGCAGGGCGTGGCCGTCGGCATCCGTCAGCAACAGATCGACCCCCACCGCGGGGCGCCCGGACAACTGGGCGGCGCGCGGGCCGTTCCGGGGTGCGCAGGTGCCCAGCGGCGACAGTTCGGTCATGCCCCAGCTGGTCTGGACGGTCACGCCCAGCCGCTGCTCGATCCGCTCCATCAGCGCCGGCGGCATGGGCGCGCCGCCGACCACGACCCGCTCCAGCGTCGGGGTGTCGCCACCGTGGGCGTCCAGGTGTTCGACCAGTCCCAGCCAGACGGTGGCGATGCCGACAGCCAGCGTCACGTTCTCGGAATTGATCAGATTGGCCAGACTGGCGCCGTCCAGCCAGCGTCCGGGCAGAACCAGCCGGGCCCCCGTCGCGGGCGCGGCGAAGGGCAGACCCCAGGCGTTGGCATGGAACATCGGCACGGCGGCCAGCACGCTGTCGGCCCCCGTGATGCCCATGACGTCGGCCTGCAGCAGACGCAGGGTATGCAGATAGCTGGACCGGTGGGTGTAGGTGACCCCCTTGGGGGCGCCGGTGGTGCCCGAGGTGAAGCACAGGCCGCTGGGGGTGGTCTCGGCAAAGTCGCCCCAGACCACGCCGTCACCGGTCTCGCGGGCGATCAGCGTCTCCAGCTGGTCAGCGCCGTCGGCATCGGCATCGATGACCAACAGCCGCTCCAGCGAGGACGTCCGGGAGACGATGCGACGCGCAACGGGCTCCAGATCCGCGCTGGCGATCAGGATCCGGGCCCGCGATTGCGACAGCATCGACACCAGCTGCGCCTCGGTCAGGCGGGGATTGAGCGTGTGGCAGACCGCGCCCATGCCCATCACCCCATACCAGGCCTCGACGTGGGCCTGACTGTTCCACGCCAGCGTCGCAACGCGATCACCCGGGGCGATGCCCAGCCCGATCAGCGCGGCCGTGACCTTGCGGCTGCGGGTCCGCAGGGCGTCATAGCCTATCCGGTCGACCCGGCCGTTCCCGCGCGCGGTGACCACCTGTCCGTCCGGCCGCCAGCGGGCCGCGTGGTCCAGGAATTTATCGAGCGTCAGCGCCCAGGCCTGCATGTCCCCGTCAATCATGGGCAGCCGGGGGCGGCGGTCGGCAGCGGCGGAGAGATGACTCCAAAATTCCAGTTCCACGGAATTCCGCCGGCCGCCCGTCTGCGACAGACGACGGTCTCATGAAGCTCGAACATGCCGGGCATCAGGCGCTGGCCGACCTGCGGGCCGTCCGCGAAATGCATATAGGCGGCCGTGCGTCCATAGGCGGGCCAGTCGGGCTGACCCTCGGCGGTCGGCACACCGGTTCGGGCGAAGCTGAGCCAATACGACATCATCGCATCTGACAACGCCTGCTCGGTCGGCGTGTCCGGGATGGCGGGCCAGCGCGGCGGCAAACGATCCACATTGCCGAACACATAGGGAATCTCGGCCGCATGGAAGGCGTGCAGTCCGGCGTCATCCGCAGCTGGATAGCCGTGGTCGAAGAAGTAGAGATAGGCGTTCTGACCCCGTGCCGTCTGGGTGCGCATCAGGCGCTCGGCGGTCCAGCCGTAAAGGGCGTCTCGCGGCGTCGCCAGCATGCTCTCGGCCATGTCGGCCGAGGGATAGAGGGCGAGGAAGGTGTCGGCCAGTTCGCCGTAGCGGTCGCGGATTTCCTTTTCATAGGCGGCCGCGTCGGCCGGCGCCGGCGGGACGAGGAACCGCAGCGAGCGGATCTCGCCCTGATTGAAGCCGGCCAGCAGCGGCACGGGGGCCTGCTCGCCCCGCTCGAACACCTGGGCCAGCTGGGCCGGCAGATAGACTCCGTCGATATTGCCGAAAGGGGCATAGCCCGCCTGTTGCGCCGAGACGGTCAGGGTCTGGGCATCCATGGCGCGCAGGCCGGCCAGATTGGCCTGACCCAGCTGTCCCTGCAGCCACCAGCCCAGCCCTTCGGCCGGGACGTCGCCGTGGGTGCGCGTGCGCAGCTCGGGCATCGACAACATATAGGCGCTCTGGGCGATGGCCTTGTCGAACAGGCCCTCGGCCTCGGGCGAGGCCATCAGATACATGACGCTGAGGGCGCCCGCGGACTCGCCTGCGACGGTGACGTTTTCCGGGTCACCCCCGAAGGCGGCGATATTGTCCCGAACCCATTCGATCGCCGCGATCTGGTCCTGGAGGCCGTAGTTGCCCGAGACGTTCTTGCGGGACTCGGCACTCAGCTCGGGGTGCGCCATGTAGCCGAGCACACCAAGGCGGTAGTTGAGGGTCACGACCACGACGCCCTCGGACGCCATGCGCGCGCCGTCATACATGGGCTCACTGCCCGCGCCGGTGGTCAGCGAGCCGCCGTGGATCCAGACGAACACCGGGGCGCCCCGGGCGTCCTCCGGCGCCCAGATGTTCAGGAACAGGCAGTCCTCGCTCATCGTCGGGGCGTCACCGGCATAGATGCTGGTGCCGCGCGCGACGGGCTGGTGACAGGCCGCGCCGAACTGCGTGGCGTCGCGGGTCGAGGTCCAGCGATCCATTTTCGCCGGCGGGCGCCAGCGTCGCCAGCCGGTCGGCGGCAGGGCGTAGGGAATGCCCTTGAACATATGAAGCCCGTCCGCCGCCTGCCCCTGGACCGGACCGGCAGGCGCGTTGACCACCGGCGGGGTCTGGGCCTCGACCGTTGCGGTCGCACAGGCGGTCAGCGCCAGCGCCACGATCAGACTGGTGAGTACGCGGGTCATCGTGCGGCCTCCTGTACCGTCTGACGGCGGATCTTCCCGACCATGCCGAGGAACATGGCGATCGCCAGCACATAGAAGGCGATCAGGGTGTAGAGGGCGATCTGCAGCGAGTTGTCCGGGAAGCCGTTCTCCCCGAAGAAGTCACTGGCAAAGCCCAGATAGGTCGGCCCCAGGCCCAGCCCGATCAGATTCATGACCAGCAGCAGCAGGGCGCCCGACATGACGCGCTGATCCGGGCGAACGGTCTCCTGGACCAGGGTGATCGACGGCGACAGATAGAAGTAGTTGAGCGCCATCGGCACGGTCAGGAAGGCCAGGGACATCTGCCAGGTCGGGGCCCAGACGAAGCCAGCGTAGAAAGGCACGGCGATGATCAGGCCGATGGCCGGAATCCACGCATAGGCCGTCTTGGAGCGCTTGGCGAAGATGTCGATCAGACGCCCTGACATCAGCATGCCGAGGCTGACGCAGCCGCCCACGACGAGGGCGTACCACAGCGCGACCTGTTCCAGGGTCATGCCCTTTTCGCGCATCAGGAACAGCACCGCAAAGTTCAGCAGGGCATAGGTGACGAACTGGGTGGCGCCACACGCCAGGGAGATGCCCCGAAGCGTGGAGTTGGCGAAGAACATAGTGAACGTCGCCATGAATCCGGTCTTCGGCGAGGTGACGGGATCTGCCGTCGGGACGGGATCGACGACGGGTGCGGCATCCAGCCCGCCCTTCTTCGGTTCCTTGACGAACATCCAGACGACCACGGCTGTGATCACCCCGATCACGCCGACCCAGATGAAGGCGTCGCGCCACGAATAGTTGGCGGCGATCGAGGCACCGAAGGCCACGCCCAGCGCCGAGCCGATCGGCGGTCCCAGGTTGAACAGGCTGAGCGCTGTGCCGCGCGTGCCCGAGGGGAAATAGTCGGAGATGATGGCGTAGGACGGGGGAACCCCGCCCGCCTCGCCGACGCCCACCGCCATGCGCGAGACCGCCAGCTGGCCGAAATTGGTCGACAGGCCACAGGCGGCGGTCGCCGCGCTCCACAGGCCGCAGGCGATGGCCAGCACGCGGACCCGGTTCGTCCGGTCCGCCAGCCAACCGACCGGAATGGCCAGGATGCAGTAGAAGGCCGCAAAGAACAGGCCGCCCAGCAGGCCCAGCTGGCCGTCCGAGACGCCCAGCTCATCCTGGATCGGCTTGGCCAGGATCGACAGCAGCTGCCGATCCAGAAAGTTCAGCACATAGACGAAGCACAGGATCGCCAGGACGGTCCAGGCCCGGGCACCCGGACGCGCAGGGCGCGCGTCCGGGGCAACAGGAGACGATGCCGTCATCGATCAGTACTCATAGCTGAGGCGGATACCGATGGTGCGCGGCCGCACCCGACCGTAGCGCCCGTCGATGAAGGCTTCCGGGTGCACATAGTTGACCGACTTGTCGTCGAACAGGTTCTCGACATAGGCCCCGACGACGTAGTGATCGAAGGCGAAGGCCACGGTGCCGTTGACGAAGGTGTAGCTGTCCACTTCGTCGAAGGTCGGCAGCGGGATGTTCGGCTTGCCCGGGGTGTTGGGGAAGGCGTTCGGATAGCCGCCCACATGCGAGATCGCCAGCGACGCATTGCCCGTCACGGTCGAGGTCGGGAACCACTCGTAGTTGACCCGCAGCGAGCCCGAGAATTCCGGCCCGGCCAGCGGAGCCCCCAGAACGGCGCCGGAAATGGCCGCCTCGGACGCGGTCAGATCGTCGACCTCGGTCTTGTTCCAGGACCCGGTCAGGGCCACCGTCCAGCCTTCGACCGGCAGAGCGACCAGGGCAACCTCGAAGCCCTTGCTGGTGGCGCCGCCGATGTTGGTCGCGAACTGGACCGAGTCGGACACGCGGTTGGCCTGGACCTGGATGTCGTTCCAGTCGATGAAATAGACTGCGGCATCCGCGAACAGGCGGTTGTTGAACCAGCGGCCCTTCACCCCGACCTCGTAGTTGATCAGCTCATCGGACGTCGCCCCGTACGGGATGACGATGTCGGTGGGGTCGATGGTGCTGACCGCGCCGGCCCGGGCGTTGACGATCGGCGGACGGAAGCCGGTCGAATAGGACGCATAGGTCGTGATCGACGGCGTCGGGCGCCAGGACAGGCTGAACCGGTAGGACGGCCCCTCCTCCTCAACCTTGACCCCTTCAGCGGCGGCATAGGGCGGCGCCACGGTGAGCGGAATGCTGTCCAGCCCCAGGAAGCCGATATAGTAGTTGTAGTAGGCGGCGTAGTTGCCATTGACCGTCATGTCATAGGCCGTCGCCAGATAGTTCGAATTGTAGCCGCCCGCCTCGGTGAAGCCCTGGGCGTCGGTCTTGCCGTAGCGGATGCCGCCGGTCACCCACAGGTCGGGCGTGAAGCGATAGGTCAGCTGGCCGAAGGCCGCGATCTCGTGGCTGATGAAATGCGAGGCGAACTTCTGGTAATACTCGTCCGGCAGACCGGAGAGCAGGTAGTCGTCGAGGAACGCCTGGTTGGACCGGTAGCCATAGTCCACATCGCGACGCTTGCGGAAGTAGAAGGTGCCGACCGACCAGTCGAAGGCGCCGCCGGGATCCGAGACCAGCCGGGTTTCCTGGACGAAGGTCTCGTCCCAGGCATCGGCGTCCAGCGCGAACGGGAAGGCCTGATTATAGCTGCCGGCCAGGTCGACGTAGAACAGGCCCGTGTAGTCCGAGAAGGTCGTCGAACTGGTCAGGCGCGCGCCGTCGAACTGGTATTCGAAGGTCGCATTGTAGTTGGTCATGTCGCTCTGGAAGCGATCCGGGCGGTCGCTGCGCCGGACAAAGTCGCCCAGATTGGGGTTGGTCAGCGACGAGTCATGCGGGTTGGAGACCTCGTTCGAGACCAGCAGGCGGGCGACGAAGCGCTCGTTCGGCTCCCATTGCAGGATGGCGCGGCCGCCGTACTGGATGAGGGTGTTCGAGTCCTCGATGCCGGTGCCGATGTTGTCGACCCAGCCCTCTTCGTTGCGCGAGAAGCCCACCACGCGGATGGCCAGCTGATCCTCGATCAGGGGCACATTGATCATGGCGTTGTAGCGCTGACGCAGGCCGTCGCTCTCGTTCATCTTGCCGATGTCCATCAGGAACGAGGCATCGAACCCGCTGGGGTCCGGATCGTGGGTCAGGATGCGCAGGGCGCCGGCCAGCGAGCCCGAGCCGAACAGGGTGCCCTGGGGCCCGCGCAGGAATTCGATCCGCTCCACGTCGTAGAGGCTGGGATCGAGAATGGTGGAGTTGCCGTTCGACGAAATCGGCAGTTCGTCCAGATAGATGGCGACCGTGCTCTGAAGATTGGCGCCATAGCCGTTGGTGGCCACGCCCCGCGCGGAGAAGTTGTTGAAGTTGGCCGAGGCCCGGTTGAGCGTCACGCCCGGGGTGGCGATGGCCAGACCGTCATAGTTGACGATCCCCCGCTCGTTCAGATCTTCCTGCGACAGGGTGGTCACGCTGATCGGCACATCCTGGGCCCGCTCGGTGCGGCGGGTGGCGGTGACGATCACCTCCTCAAGGGTTGTGGCCTGTTCCTGTGACCGGTTGGTCGCGGGGTCCTGCTCCTGCGCCAGGGCGAGGCCCGGGGTGAGGACAGCAAGGGTGGCGGCGGCGCAGGCCGACGCGAGAAGTGTCGCTTTCATAGAAATCCCTCCCTTACGCCGGTCGTGAGCGCCGACGTTTGACCAGAGAGGGACACGACATCAGCGGCCTGTCAACACTCCCTATCACGCGTGTGAACATCAACGACGCAGGGCGACGCGGTGATTTCAGGCTGGATCGAACGCCACACCAAGGATTTCGACACGATTGAACCGATATTCATCGTCGAGCGAAATACTTTTGTTCACGCTCCTGTGAGTGATATTTGACACATCCGCCGTGGCGTGCCCCACTCCGCTGCGGGAGAGCGCCGACCTCATCGGCGCCGGGCAGGGCGGGACGGCGATTCCCGCGCCTGCAGCAGGGAGGCCCCATGGTCGACGAAACGGACACCCGGACGGCCCGCGACGGAGCGACGACGTGACCCCCTCGCGGCGGGGGGTGCTGATGGGCGCGGGAGGGGCCGGACTGGCGCCCCTGCTGCCGGACACGCCTCACCTGGACGACGCCTGGCACCAGAGGGTGCTCGAGCGCTACGCCGGTGCTGGCGAAAAGGCGACCGGCGGACCGGGCGACACCGCGGTCGGCGCCTGGCTTGAGGAAGACCTGACCCGCATCGGCTACGTCTGTCACCGCCACGGCTTTCAGGCCCCCTACTTTGACGTCGACCAGGCGACGCTGGCGATCGAGGGGCAGTCCGCGGCCGTCATTCCCCAGGCGCCGGTCACCGCGACGGGGGCGGACGGCCTGAGCGCTCCGCTTCGCCTCGCCCTGGGCACGGGTCGGCTGGACGGCAGTATTGCCCTGATCGTCCTGCCATCACGCCGATGGTCCAGTGCGCTGGACGGACTGATCCAGGCCCGGCTGGCGGATGTCTGGAGCCGGGGCGCGGCGGCCGCCGTGCTGGTCACGACCGGCCCGACCGGCGACGCCCTGGCGCTCAATGCCCCGGCTCGTCTGGCGCCGGGTGCAGGGCCCATCGCCATTCTGGCCCCCGATGATGCAGAGCCCTTTCTGAATGCGGCCGCCGAGGGCCGGACCGGCAGGCTCACCCTGTCGGGACAGGGGGGACAGCGCCCGGCCTTCAACCTGACGGCCCGACTGGAGCGGAATGCCGATCGCGCCGTCGTGCTGTCGACGCCGCGATCCGGCTGGTTCACCTGTGCCGCCGAGCGCGGGTCGGGGATCGCCGTCTGGCTGGCCGCCGCCCACTGGCTGGCGCAGCGACAGGATCCCTTCGACGTCGAGCTGGTCGCCATCAGCGGCCATGAATACGAGAATCTGGGTGGAGAACATTATCTGGAGGTGCTCGCCCCCCGACCGGAACGCACGCGCCTGTGGGTGCATGTGGGCGCCAATCTGGCGGCGCGCGACTGGCATATGTACGGGGGCCGCACCCGCCCCCTGCCCGGCCCCGATGCCCAGCGCTATCTGCTGGCGACGCCGGATGTGGCCGACGCCTTCACCCGGGCCTTCGCCGGCCAGCCGGGTCTGGAGGCCCTCTATCCGGCGACCGTCGAGAACGCCGCCGGCGAACTGACCAACATCCTCAGGGCGGGATACCCGAGCGCCGCCGGCTTTTTCGGCAATCACCGGTTCCACCACAGCCGCAACGACGACCTGCGCTGTGTGTCCGGGGCCTTGGTCCGGCCCGTATCCGAGGCGCTGCGGCGCGCCCTCGCCGACATCCTGGCCTCGTAAGGACACCCCATGCCCCCGCATCCGACGGCCCGCCCCCTTCACTCGCCGCAGTACAGGGGGATGGTCCTCGGCCTGCTGCTCTGCGCCTATGTGTTCAATTTCATCGACCGGACCATCCTGTCGATCCTGGGGCCGGCGATCCGGGCCGAGCTGTCGTTGACCTCGACCCAGATCGGCCTGCTGGGCGGGCTGTATTTCGCCCTGCTCTACACCCTGCTGGGCATCCCGATCGCGCGGCTGGCCGAGCGCTACAGCCGGGTCAATATCCTGACCGTGTCGCTGGTAGTGTGGTCAGGCTTTACCGCCCTGTGCGGCCTTGCAGGGAACTATGTGATGCTGGCCCTGTGCCGGTTCGGGGTCGGCGTCGGCGAGGCCGGCTGCTCGCCGCCGGCCCACAGCCTGATCAGCGACTATTTCCCGCCAGGGCGCCGCGCCTCGGCCCTGGCCATCTATGGGCTGGGCGTGCCGCTCGGGGTGATGTTCGGCGCGGCCGCGGGCGGCTGGCTGGCCCAGACCCTGGGCTGGCGCTGGGCCTTCGTAGCCGTGGGCCTGCCCGGCGTGCTGCTGGCGATCGTCTTCAAACTGCTGGTCCGGGAGCCGCCCCGCGGCTACGCCGACCGAGAGGCAGCGCTGGCGGCCGGACTGCCGGTCGAGGCGCCGCACCCGCCCCTTCCCTGGTCCATTGGCCATGAGACGCGCGAGATCGGGGCCGTGGTCCGCGCCCTGTTCGGCAACTGGCCGGTGCTCAACATGGCGCTGGGGATCACCCTGGTGTCGTTCGGCCTCTATGGATCCGCCCAGTTCGCGCCCCAGTATTTCGTCGCCGCCTTCCGCCTCGATCTGACGACGGTGGGCCTGATCATCGGTCTGATCGGGGGCGTCGGTGCCGGCATCGGCACCCTGGCCGGCGGCTTCCTGGCCGACCGGCTGGCCCGGATCAGTCCGGCCTGGTACGCGCTGACGCCGGCCATCGGCCTGGCGCTGTGCACGCCGCTCTACATCCTGGCCTATACCCGCGAGTCCTGGCAGATGGCGGCCGCCATTCTGCTGCTGCCGGGCTTCTTCCAGTACACCTATCTGGGACCGACCTTCGGCGTGGTGCAGAATTCCGTAGATGTGCGGCGGCGCGCGACCGCCACGGCGGTGCTGTTCCTGTTCCTGAACCTGATCGCCCTGGGCGGCGGCCCGCCCTTCACCGGCTGGGTGATCGACCAGCTGGCCGGTGTCCGGTTCAACCTGGGCGGCACGGGCGGCGTCGCGGCCCTGCTCGCCGGCTGGGCCGGGGGCGTCGGCGGAGATCCCGCAGTGTTCGCCGCGACCTGCCCCGGCGGCATCGCCCCGGCCGGAGCGGCACCCGGCACGGTCGAGGCGTGTCGGCGTGCCCTGGCGGACGGCACCCAGGGCGGGCTGGTGCTGACCTTCCTGTTCTACGGCTGGGCCTCGGTCCACTATTTCCTCGCCGCCATCGGCATGGCCCGGCACCTGAGGGGCCCAAGCTAGGCGGAAAGCACAGGCCGGAAACGAAAAACGCCGCCCGGCGGAACCGGGCGGCGTTGGATCTTGGGTGCGGGAGCAGGATTTGAACCTGCGACCTTCAGGTTATGAGCCTGACGAGCTACCGGGCTGCTCCATCCCGCGTCAAAGATGGAAAGGAGAATGTGAAGGAAGAAAAGGTTCGAGACATGTCCCCGAGGCACAAGCGGCTTCAGGCGACATCGTTTTAATCCCTATCTGACTGGTAGACCCGGCAGCGACCTACTCTCCCGCGCCTTAAGACGAAG
>NZ_JBALUS010000006.1:0-132341 GCF_036963785.1 Brevundimonas sp. | reverse complement strand
GGCCACGCCGACTATGTGAAGAACATGATCACGGGCGCCGCGCAGATGGACGGCGCGATCCTGGTGGTGTCGGCCGCTGACGGCCCGATGCCGCAGACCCGCGAGCACATCCTGCTGTCGCGTCAGGTCGGCGTGCCGGCGCTGGTGGTGTTCCTGAACAAGGTCGACATGGTCGACGACGAGGAACTGCTGGAGCTGGTCGAGATGGAAGTGCGCGAGCTGCTGAGCTCGTACCAGTTCCCGGGCGACGACATTCCGATCACCAAGGGCTCGGCCCTGGCCGCGGTCGAAGGCCGTGACCCCAAGATCGGCGAAGAAGCCATCCTGGCGCTGATGCAGACGGTCGACGAATACATCCCGCAGCCGGAGCGTCCGGTTGACCTGCCGTTCCTGATGCCGGTGGAAGACGTGTTCTCGATCTCGGGCCGCGGCACCGTGGTGACGGGCCGCGTCGAGAAGGGCATCGTCAAGGTCGGTGAGGAAGTCGAGATCGTCGGCATCCGTCCGGTCCAGAAGACGACCTGCACGGGCGTGGAAATGTTCCGCAAGCTGCTCGATCAAGGGCAAGCCGGCGACAACGTCGGCGTGCTGCTGCGCGGCACCAAGCGTGAAGACGTCGAGCGCGGCCAGGTGCTGTGCAAGCCGGGCTCCATCACCCCGCACACGAAGTTCCTGGCCGAGGCCTATATCCTGACCAAGGAAGAGGGTGGCCGTCACACGCCGTTCTTCACCAACTACCGTCCGCAGTTCTACTTCCGGACGACGGACGTGACCGGCATCGTGCACCTCAAGGAAGGTGTCGAGATGATCATGCCCGGCGACAACGCCGAGCTGAACGTCGAGCTGATCACCCCGATCGCCATGGACCAGGGCCTGCGCTTCGCCATCCGCGAAGGCGGCCGCACCGTCGGCGCCGGCGTCGTGTCCAAGATCACCGAGTAAGAGACGGCCTCAAGCCGCGAGCCTCCGCGAGGCGAGCATAGGCCTGATAAAAGACAGAACGGCCCCCGGAGCAATCCGGGGGCCGTTTTCGTTGGGGCAGGATGAAGCCGACCTATCCGACTACGCCCGATGGCCGATATTTCGTGGTGCGTGGCCGTCTGTGGCGCACGACCAATCCTGCGCTGTCACCCGAGGAGAAGGCCCCGCTGGTCAAGGCGCTCATGGCCGCGCGCCGCGAGGTCGGGCGTGCCCGGAAGGCCGGTGACCGCGAGGCGCTGGCCGCGGCCGGGCAGGCGGTGGACGCGGCCAAGGTCGCGCTGGGTGAGCGCGGTCCGGTGTGGTGGACGGACGGGGCGCCGGACCTCAACCGGCATATGGCGCGCACGACGCCCTATGCCGACTGGTACGCCGGGCTCGGCCCCGATGAGGCCTAGGTAAACTCGACCGTCACGCCCTGTTCGACGGCATCGGCCAGCTGTTCGACGTCCCAGTTGGTCAGGCGCACGCAGCCGCTGGAGGCGGTCTTGCCGATCTTTGCGGGCTCGGGCGTGCCGTGGATGCCGTAGGTGTCCTTCGACAGGTCGATCCAGACCGAGCCGACCGGATTGTTGGGGCCCGGGGGCACGATCACCTTGCTGCCTCCCTCGCCATAGCTGACCCGCGACGGATCGTAGGTATAGTTGGGCCGGGGCGCGATGGCCCGCACCGTGTGGGTGCCGGTGGGGGACGGCATCTCGCCGCTGCCGATGGTGGCGGGATAGAAGGCCAGCAATTTGCCGTCGGCATCGAAGGCGCGCAGCGAACTCTCCGCCTTGTCGATGACGATACGGGCGACCTTGCCGTCCAGCGCCGGCTGGCCGGTCGAGGCGACCACGATCGTCTGGCCTGCGCGACCGAAGTCGACATCGGGATTGAGCGCCTCGAGCAGGGCCTCGCTCATGTGGAATTTCTCGGCGAGGGCCTCAAGCGGATCCGTGTAGCCGACGGTCTCGAGCCCGGCCATGTCGGCAAGGTCGTCGGGCACGGTGCCGATGAAGGGGCCGGCGACGTCGGCCTCGGTGATCGTGTAGTCGCTCAGCACCCGGGCGGTGTCGCCGGAGGTCAGGCGGTCGAACACGGCGGCGTCCAGCTCGCCGTCGACCTCCATGTCGTTGGCCGCCTCGAAGGCGGCGATGGCCTGACGGGTGTTCTCGCCGCCCAGGCCGTCAACGATGCCGGGCGAGAAGCGGGAACGGTCGAGAAGGATCTGAACCCGGACCATGGCCGGGTCGGGACGCGCCTGGTCCGGGAGCTCGCCGGAAACCGCGCCGCCGCGCCCCGATGAGTCGGCCGTCGCGTTCGCGCCGCTCCCCGTATCGGTGTCCGTATCAGGGGCGGGCGGAGTGAAGGTCGCGGATTCGATCGACTGGCGCAGGCGGGATGCTTCGTCGTTGGCCGGGCTGGTCGCTTCTGGTCGGGACCGGTCGCGGTCATTGTCCCCACAGGCCGCCATCGCCAGCAGGGGCAGGGCGGCGAGAACGGCGAGGGGGGCAGGACGGCGGATAGTCATGGGCAGGCTCCGGACGGGGGGACCTGTCCAACCCCGCAGGGCCGTGGGTGTTCCGCTCAGCGCAGGGCGTGGCCGAGGCCGGCGACGGTATTGGCGGCCCAGCAGGCATAGCCGGCGTCGTTGAGGTGCAGGTCGTCGGGGCCGACGCCGCCGCCCTGAAGACCGGCCCAGCCGGACATGGGGCCGAAGCGCGGATCCACGGCGTAGCCTTCACGGGTGCCGAGATAGGCGATTGTGCCGGACACCCCGGCGAGCAGGCTGTTTCGGCCTCTGAAACCGTCGTTGTCGGTGTCTTCAGGCAGGCGCTGGGGATCGATCAGCACCACATCGACACCGGCGGCGTCCAGGATGTCACGCCCCCGGTCAAAGTCGCTGACGACGCGGGCGAGCGTCAGGTCACGCAGCATGTCATTCGTGCCCAGCTGCCAGATGACCAGATGGGGACGGGCCGCGTCGATTTCGGTCTGCAGTCGATTGACGGTATCGGCCGTCGTCTCGCCGCCAATGCCACGATTGATGACGGTGATGCGGGCCTCGGGAAAGGCCTCGCGCAGGCCCGCCTCGACCAGGGGGACATAGCCGAGTACGGGCTGGCTGGCGCCGACGCCCTCGATGCTTGAAGAGCCGACGGCGAGGATGGTCAGCGTTCCGGCCTCGAGGGCCGCCCGGCTGCGCGCCAGTCCGCCATTCGCCTGAAAGCCGCTGGCGGAGACCGGGCAGGCCGCCGGCACATCGAACGCCCCGATGGTCGAGGGACCCGGGACGGGCGCACAGGCCCCCATCGCCAGGACGGCGAACAAGGGCGCAAGGGTGCCGGCAAGTCGCATCAGTTCTCCTCGCCCGTCGCCGGGTCGGTTTCGGTTTCACCCGAGTTGCTGGACCCTTCCGAGCCGCGGGGTTCGGTGGCCGGACGGGGGGGCTTGCCGTCCTTGCCGGGACGCTGGTCCTCGTTCTCGACGGAACGGTTATCGGGGCGGGTGTCGGTCATATGAGGAGTCCTCTGAAGGGCAACAGTGCCCCGTGAGCCTCCAACGCTCAAGATGGCCGGGCGGCTCCGCCTGCCGATGTGACTAATGCCGCGTTCACCATGGCTCTCAACTCCGATTCAAGGCTGCTTGGCTAGGGTGTGGCTGAAGGGGTGCGTGATCGGCGGGCCCGATTGAGGCGGACAAAACGAAAATGACGATGGCTCTGAAGGTCGAGATGCTGGGCGTTGACGCGCTGTCGGCGGATCACTGGGCGCTGTGGGACCAGATGCGCCTGGCCAACCCGGCGCTGTCCAGCCCGTATTTCCGGCCCGAGTTCAGCCGCATCGCCGCCGGGGTCACGCCGGGCGCGCGGGTCGCCGTGCTGCACCGGGGCGAGGATGTGGTGGGGTTCTTCCCGCACCAGACCCGCGGCGGGGCCATCCAGCCGCTGGCCGCGCCGATGAATGACTATCACGGAATCATCAGCCACCCCGAGACGGCCCCGACGCTGAATCACGTGGCTGATCTGCTGGACGGCAACCGGCTGAACGTCAGCGGCTGGGTTGGTCCCGGCGGCGCGGGCAAGGTCCGCGAGGCAGTGATGGCGGTCCTGCCCGATGACGGCTTCGAGCCCTGGTACGCCGAACGGCGCACGACCCAGGGCAAATACTTCAAGGACAAGGAGCGCGCGCGCCGCAGTCTGGAGTCGGAGCTGGGGCCGGTACGCGTCGAACTGGGCCTGCGCGATCCGGACCTGCTGAAGCAGGTCGTCAACCTGAAGCGCGACCAGTATCGCCGGAGCGGGCTGCACGATGTGTTCGCCTGCGGCTGGACCGTACGTCTGCTGGAGGCCCTGATACAGGCCGAGGGCGACTTTGGCGCGTCCATTGCCGGCCTGTGGGCAGGCGACAAGCTGTGCGCGCTGGAATATTCGCTGCACGCCGACAGCCATTATCACTTCTGGTTCCCGGCCTATGTGCCGGGGCTGGCGCGCTGTTCGCCCGGGGTGCTGCTCAGCCTCGAGACCATGCGGCAGGGCTCGGAGCAGGGGTATCGCGTGTTCGATTTCGGCTTCGGCGGCGAGCACTACAAGAAGTATTTCTGCAATGCCTCCCAGAGCCTGCACGAGGCCGTGATCCAGAAGCCGGGCCTGCAGGCCAGCCTGAGGGGAGCGGCCGCGGCCACCCTGGAGACGCTGGTCGGTCCGGCGAGGGGCGAGGCCCTGCGCACCAGTCTGCGACGCCGCTGGTCGGCCATCGAGGCCTGCGAGGTCGATGGCCTGGCGCGCGTCCGGGGTGTGG
Source organism: Brevundimonas sp. (assembly GCF_036963785.1). GTDB lineage: Bacteria > Pseudomonadota > Alphaproteobacteria > Caulobacterales > Caulobacteraceae > Brevundimonas. The sequence goes on along the minus strand of NZ_JBALUS010000006.1, from coordinate 127,581 downwards.
CGGTCGCGGCCCGCGCGGCCCTGAGGAAGACCCCCGACATCCTGACCGCCTCGGCCTGATCGCCCGGAGAGACCCGATGCTGCAAAAGACCGCCCGTTCGCGCTACACCGGCCCTATCGAGACGGCCGAGGTGCACCCGCACGCGCTGGTCGACCGGGGCTTCGCCTCGGACGAGGCGCTGGCCGACCTGCTGGACCGCTACCCGGCCGATCTGTTTGACATCAACCTCTATGACTATGACGACGACGGCCAGTCGCGCCTGCGCACCGGCGCGCGCGGACGCCTCTCAGGCGCCGAACTGCTGGAGGCGATCAAACAGGGGCGGCTGTGGGTCAATCTGCGCTCGGTGGAGCGGGGCTGGCCCGAGCTGTGGCAGGCCGCCATGGCCGAGTTCGCAACCCTGCAGGCGCGCTATCCGGGGCTGAAGGCGGTGCGCAATGCCGGGCAGCTGATCCTGTCGTCGCCCAAGGCGCGGGTGCCCTATCATTTCGATGCGGCGGGGGTGGTGCTGTTTCACCTGCGCGGGCGCAAGCGGGTGTTCGTCTATCCGGGCGATGAGCTGCACCTGCCCGAGATCGCCATGGAACAGGTGGTCGCACGCCAGACGACCGAAGAGGTGCCCTATGCGCGGAGCTTTGAAGCCGACGCCCAGGTGGTCGACCTGGAGCCGGGGCAGGCGCTGACCTGGCCCTTCTATGCCCCGCACCGGGTCGAGAATCTGGACCGGTTCTGTGTGTCGCTCTCGATGGACTTCCAGACCTGGCCGACGCGGTTCCGCAATGGCGCCCTCTATGCCAATGCCGTCGTCCGGGCGCGGGGTCATCAGCCGCGCTCGACCGACACGCTCGGGACGGCGGGGCTGGCCGCACGATGGGCGGCGTCGCTGGCGTTTAAAAAGCTGAAGCTGATGCCCGATCAGATCGCCGGGCTCCAGCGCGACTTCGAGCCCGAGGTCGGCGCGGTCGACGGCGCGGGCTCCATTAATTCGAGGTCATGACCTCGAGTTAAAATGACAACGTGAATGCGAAGGGCCATCCTTTCCTCATGTTGGGAAAGGGAGGAACACCCATGAAAACCGCACTCACCTTGTCCGCCACGCTGGTATCGGCGCTGGCTCTGGCCGGCGCAGCCCAGGCCCAGGACGTGAAGATCGAGAACGCCGTAGCCCGCGTGATCGTGCTGGTCGAGGACCGCGCCGACGTCGCGGTCGAAGTCGAACGGGGCCGGGCCGACCTGCCCGTACCGACCGTCCGCCAGCGCGGCGACCGCATTGAGGTGGACGGCAATCTGCCGCGCCGCGCCATTCGCAGCTGCCGCTCCGGTCGCCTCGGTGCCTCGATGCCGGGGGAGGGCGCCTCGGTCGAGGTGCGTGGCACCGGCCGGGTCGACCTGAGCGACGCGCCCCTGATTATCGTCCATACCCCGCGCGATGTGGATCTCGGGGTGCAGGGCGCCGTGTTCGGCACGATCGGTCGCGGTGCCACCAATGTGGACTTTGGCAACGGCGGCTGCGGCGACTGGACGATCGCCAATGTCGACGAGAACCTGGACCTGTCGCTCGGCGGCTCGGGCGATGCCCTGGTCGGGACGTCCGGCAGGCTGGAGATCGCGATCGGCGGCTCGGGCGATGTGCGGGCGGGCGCCACGCGCGACCTTGAGATCGCCATAGGCGGTTCCGGCGATATCGAGGTCGCCCGGGTGGACGGCCCGGTGGAGCTCAACGTCGCGGGTTCGGGCGATCTTCTGGTGCGTGGCGGCACGGCCCCGCGCATGGATATTTCAGTCGCAGGCTCCGGAGACGTGGAATTCCGGGGGACTGTCGGCGATCTGAGCGTGTCAATTGCCGGTTCGGGTGATGTCCGTGTCGATGAAGTGACCGGCCGCGTCAGCCGCGCCGTCCTGGGGTCGGGCGACATAAGCATCGGTCGCTGACATCAATGGGATTCCGCCCTTGACGCAGGCGGAATCGAACGGCATAAGCCCCCACTCTTGTTGGACCGGCTGTGCACTTCGCGTGAGTATGAAGTGCAGACGCGGTCCGCAGGAACGACCTGAGACCCTGTTCTTTGCAGCGATCCAGGACTTAAACGGCCTTCGCGGGTAACTGCGTGGGCCGCTCGTTTTTGCGGACGTGCGTACTCTGAGGGCTTCGGCCTGAAGACCTCCGGTCTTTGAAATGGTTCACAGGGACGCAGGTTCGCCTGCTTGGGAAATACGACCGATATGGATCAAAGCATCCGCATCAGGCTCAAGGCCTTCGATCACCGCGTCCTCGACTTTTCGACGCGCGAAATCGTCAACACTGCCAAACGCACGGGTGCGACTGTTCGCGGTCCCATCCCGCTGCCGACCCTGATCGAAAAGTTCACCGTGAACCGCTCGCCGCACGTCGACAAGAAGTCGCGCGAGCAGTTTGAAATCCGCACGCACAAGCGTGTCCTCGATATCGTCGACCCCACCCCGCAGACTGTGGACGCGCTCATGAAGCTCGACCTGTCCGCCGGTGTGGACGTCGAGATCAAGATTTAAGAAGAAGAGGCGGGATCCGATGCGCAAAGACGCGCAAAGAACGGGCGTGATCGCCAAGAAGCTGGGAATGACGCGTATCTTCGCTGAAGATGGCGCGCATGTCCCTGTGACCGTGCTGCAGCTGGATGGCTGCCAGGTCGTGGGTCAACGCACGCAGGAGCGGGACGGCTATGTCGCCCTGCAGCTGGGTGCCGGTGCCCGCAAGGCCAAGCGCACCAACAAGGCGCAACGCACGGTGTTCGCCAACGCTGAGGTTGAACCCAAGCGTATCGTCGCCGAGTTCCGCGTGGCGGAAGACGCGCTGATGGACATCGGCGCCGAGCTGTCGGCCGATCACTTCATCGCCGGTCAGACCGTGGATATCCAGGGCCAGACCATCGGAAAGGGTTTTGCCGGTGCCATGAAGCGCTGGAACTTCGGCGGTCTGCGGGCCACCCACGGTGTGTCGGTCTCGCACCGCTCGCACGGTTCGACGGGTAACCGTCAGGATCCGGGCAAGACCTTCGCCGGCAAGAAGATGGCGGGTCACCTGGGTCAGGAAACCGTCACCCTGCAGAACCTGACCGTGTTCCGCGTCGACGCCGACCGCGGCCTGATCCTGATCAAGGGCGCTGTCCCCGGTCACGACGGCAGCTACGTCAAGGTTCGCGACTCCATCAAGAAGGCCCGTCCGGCCGACGTTCCGTTCCCCGGTGCCGTGAAGTCTTCGGGCAAGGCTGCTGCTGAGGCGCCCGCCGAGACCCCGGCCGAGGACGCCCCCGTCGCCGAAACCACAGAAGGCGGTGAAGCGTAATGAAGCTCTCGGTCATCAAACTCGACGGCAAGGCCTCGGGCGATGTGGAGCTGTCGGATGCCGTGTTCGGCATCACCGACATCCGCGGCGACCTGCTGGCCCGCTATGTGAACTGGCAACTGGCCAAGCGCCGCGCCGGTACCCACAAGGTCCAGACGCGCAATGAAAACTCGCGCACGGGCAAGAAGATGTACAAGCAGAAGGGAACCGGCGGCGCTCGTCACGGTTCGCGTCGCGCCCCGCAGTTCGTCGGTGGTTCGCGCGCCTTCGGCCCGGTCGTCCGCGACCACGGCTTCTCGCTGCCCAAGAAGGTCCGCGCCCTGGCCCTGCGTCACGCCCTGTCGTCCAAGGTCGTCTCGGGCGACCTGATCGTGGTCGACAGCGTCTCGGTCAAGGAACCCAAGACTGCCAAGCTGCGCGAGCAGTTCGGCAAGCTGGGCTGGACCAAGTGCCTGATCATCGCCGGTCCGGAAGTCGATGTCGGCTTCGGTCTGGCGGCTCGCAACATCCCGAACATCGACGTGCTGCCGAATGCCGGCCTGAACGTCTATGACATCCTTCGGGCCGACAAGCTGGTGCTGACCAAGGCCGCCGTCGAGGCGATCGAGGCGCGCTTCTCTGAGAAGGAGGCCGCATAATGGCCGGCGCTCAACCCACAGCCAAACACTACGACACGATCCTCTCGCCGATCATCACCGAGAAGGCGACGATCCTGTCCGAGCAGAACAAGGTCGTCTTCCGCGTGGCCGGTACGGCCACCAAGGACGAGATCGCTGCGGCGGTCGAAAGCCTGTTCAAGGTCAGCGTCGTCAAGGTCAACACCCTGGTTCAAAAGGGCAAGACCAAGCGTTTCCGCGGCATCATGGGCCGTCGGGTGGACATCAAGAAAGCGATCGTGACGCTGGCCGACGGCCAGTCTATCGACGTCACCACGGGGCTCTGAACCGATGGCTCTGAAAACATACAATCCGACTTCGCCGGGCCGTCGCGCCCTGGTGCTGATCGACCGTTCGGAGCTCTTCAAGGGGCGTCCGGAGAAGTCGCTGACCGAAGGCCTGACCAAGTCCGGCGGTCGCGGTGCCGGTGGTCGTATCGCCGTCCGCTTCCGCGGCGGTGGTGCCAAGACCCTGTACCGCAAGATCGACTTCAAGCGTCGCAAGTTCCAGTCGGCGACCGTCGAGCGTCTGGAATACGATCCGAACCGCACCGCCTTCATCGCCCTCATCACCTATGAGGACGGCGAAAAGGCCTACATCATCGCGCCGCAACGCCTGAAGGCGGGCGACACGGTGGTCGCGGGCGAAAAGACCGACGTGAAGCCGGGCAATGCCATGCCGCTCCGTTCGATGCCGGTGGGTACGATCATCCACAACATCGAAATGAAGCCGGGCAAGGGCGCCCAGCTGGCCCGTTCGGCCGGTGCCTACGCCCAGCTGGTCGGCCGTGACGCCGGCTATGCCCAGATCCGTCTGGGTTCGGGCGAGCTGCGCATGGTTCTGGACGGCTGCATGGCCACGGTGGGCGCGGTGTCGAACCCCGACCACATGAACCAGAACCTCGGCAAGGCCGGTCGCAAGCGCCACATGGGCTTCCGTCCGCACGTCCGCGGTGTTGCCATGAACCCGATCGACCACCCGCACGGTGGTGGTGAAGGTCGGACCTCGGGTGGCCGGACGCCGGTCACGCCCTGGGGCAAGGACACCAAGGGCACCCGTACCCGCAAGAACAAGGCCACGGACAAGTACATCATCCGTAGCCGCCACGTTAAGAAGGCTCGCTAAAGATGGCCCGCTCCTCCTGGAAAGGCCCGTTTGTCGACGGGTATCTGCTGAAGAAAGCCGAGACCGCGCAAGCGTCGGGCCGCAAGGATGTGATCAAGACCTGGTCGCGCCGGTCCACCATCCTGCCGCAGTTCGTTGGCCTGACCTTTGGTGTCCACAACGGCATGAAGCACGTGCCGGTGTCGGTCTCCGAAGAAATGGTTGGCATGAAGTTTGGCGAGTTCTCCCCGACCCGGTCGTTCCCGGGCCACGCGGCGGACAAGAAGGCCAAAAGGAAGTAACGGATGGCCCAGACCAAAAATCCCCGTCGCGTGTCGACGACCGAGGCCCGCGCCAAGCTGGTCAACGTTCGCATCAGCCCTCAGAAGCTGAACCTGGTCGCCCAGTCGATCCGTGGCCTGCCGGTCCAGAAGGCGCTGAACGAGCTGGAATTCAGCCGCAAGCGCATCGCGACCGACGTCCGCAAGGTCCTGTACTCGGCCGTTTCCAACGCCGAGAACAACCACAACCTGGACATCGACAATCTGATCGTTGCCGAAGCCTTTGTGGGCAAGAACCTGGTGATGAAGCGTTTCGCGAGCCGCGCTCGTGGTCGTTCGTCGCGTATCCTGAAACCGTTCAGCGAGATCACCATCGTGGTCCGTGAAGCCGGCGAGGCCGCCTGATGGGTCAGAAAATCAATCCGATCGGGCTCCGGCTCGGTGTCAACCGCACCTGGGACAGCCGCTGGTTCGCCGGCGGCCAGGAATACGCCAAGCTGCTCCACCAGGACCTGAAGCTGCGCGAGTGGCTGCGTGAGCGCCTGTCGGGTGCCGGCGTGTCGCGCATCATCATCGAGCGTCCGCACAAGAAGTGCCGCGTGACGATCTATGCCGCCCGTCCGGGTGTCGTGATCGGCAAGAAGGGCGCCGACATCGAGAAGCTGCGCAAGGACATCGCCGCCATGACGGACGGCGAGGTTCACCTGAACATCGTGGAAGTCCGCAAGCCGGAAGTCGATGCCCAGCTGATCGCCGAAAACATCGCCCAGCAGCTGGAGCGCCGCGTGGCCTTCCGCCGCGCCATGAAGCGCGCCATGCAGTCGGCCATGCGTCTGGGTGCCAAGGGCGTCCGGATCAATGTGGCCGGTCGCCTCGGCGGTGCCGAAATCGCCCGGATGGAATGGTACCGCGAAGGCCGTGTGCCGCTGCACACCCTGCGCGCCGACATCGATTACGGCGTGTACGAAGCCAAGACCACCTACGGCATCATCGGTGTCAAGGTTTGGGTGTTCAAGGGTGAGGTGCTGGAGCACGACCCGATGGCCCAGGACAAGCGTTGGGCCCAGGAAGCTGCCGGTCCGTCGTCGAATGAAGGCCGCGAGCGTGGCCCCCGCGGTGATCGCGGTCCGCGCCGTGACCGGGGACGTGAGAGCTAAGTCATGCTGCAACCGAAGAAGACCAAATACCGCAAGGCCTTCAAGGGCCGCATCCATGGCTCGGCCAAGGGTGGTTTCTCGCTGAACTTCGGCTCCTATGGCCTGAAGACGCTGGAGCCGGAACGCATCACTGCGCGTCAGATCGAGGCGGCCCGCCGCGCGATCACCCGCCAGATGAAGCGCCAGGGCCGCGTCTGGATCCGCGTCTTCCCGGACGTGCCGGTTTCCGGCAAGCCGGCCGAAGTGCGGATGGGTAAGGGCAAGGGCGCCGTGGACCACTGGGCGGCGCGCTGCCACCCGGGCCGGATCCTGTTCGAAATCGACGGCGTGCCGGACGACATCGCCCGCGAGGCGCTGCGCCTCGGTGCCGCCAAGCTGCCGGTCCGCACCAAGGTGGTTACCCGCCTGGATGCCGGCATCGGCCAAACGGAGCAAGCGGCATGACCAAGATCGCCGACCTGCGGGCCCTGACGCCCGACCAAATGTCCGAAGAGCTGCTCAAGCTCAAGAAGGAACAGTTCAACCTGCGCTTCCAGGCGGCCACCGGCCAGCTGGAAAAGACCCACCGTGTGGGTGAAGTGCGCAAGGACATCGCCCGCCTCTCGACGCTTCTGCGCCAGAAGCAGGCAGCGGCTTAAAGGAACGAAGATGCCGAAACGAATTCTCGAAGGCGTGGTCGTCTCCGACAAGGGCGACAAGACTGTCGTCGTCAAGGTCGAGCGCACCCTGCTGCACCCGGTCCTGAAGAAGACCGTGCGTCTGTCCAAGAAGTATCACGCCCACGACGAAGCGAATGCCCTCAAGGTCGGTGACCTGGCCCGCATCGTCGAGTGCGCCCCGAAGTCCAAGCTGAAGCGTTGGGAAGTTCTTTCCACCGCCTCGGCCTCGTAACTCAGAAGGATCGGATCCCATGATCCAGATGCAAACTAACCTGGAGGTGGCCGACAATTCGGGCGCTCGCCGGGTCATGTGCATCAAGGTGCTGGGCGGCGCGAAGCGTCGCTACGCCTCGGTTGGTGACACCATCGTCGCCTCGGTCAAGGAAGCGATTCCGCGCGGCCGGGTGAAGAAGGGTGACGTCGTGCGCGCCATCGTCGTCCGGACGGCCAAAGACATCCAGCGCAAGGATGGCTCGGTTATCCGCTTCGACAAGTCGGCTGCCGTGATCGTCAACAAGCAGAACGAGCCGGTCGGCACCCGCATCTTCGGCCCGGTTCCGCGCGAGCTGCGCGCCAAGAACCACATGAAGATCATCTCGCTGGCTCCGGAGGTCCTGTAACCATGGCCGCCAAGATCAAATCGGGCGACACCGTCGTCGTCCTGGCAGGCAAGGACAAGGGACGCACCGGCAAGGTGCTGAAGGTTCTGCCGACCGAAAACCGCGTCGTCGTGCAAGGCATCAACATGGTTCAGCGCCACACGCGCCCGACCCAGGCTGATCCGCAGGGCGGCATCAAGAACAAGGAAGCCTCGCTTCACCTGTCGAACGTCGCGATCGCTGACGCCAACGGCAAGGCGACCCGCGTGGGCTTCAAGGTGGAGAACGACCAGAAGGTTCGCTTCGCCAAGACGACGGGAGACGTCATCTGATGGCCGACACCAAATACACCCCGCGCCTGAAGGGCGAGTACAACGAGCGCATCAAGGGCGTGCTGGCCGAGAAGTTCGGCTACACCAACCCGATGCAGATGCCCCGCCTGGACAAGATCGTCCTGAACATGGGCATCGGTGAAGCTGTGGCCGACTCCAAGAAGGCCAACGCCGCGCTCAAGGACCTGACCGCGATCGCCGGCCAGAAGGCCGTGCCGACCAAGGCCCGTAACTCCATCGCCGGCTTCAAGTTGCGCGAAGGCATGGTCATCGGCGGCAAGGTCACGCTGCGCGGCGACCAGATGTACGAGTTCCTGGACCGGCTGATCACCATCGCGCTGCCGCGCGTGAAGGACTTCCGGGGCCTGAAGGGCACCTCGTTCGACGGTCGCGGCAACTATGCGATGGGCCTCAAGGAGCACATCGTGTTCCCGGAGATCAACTACGACCAGATCGACCAGATGTGGGGCATGGACATTATCGTCTGCACCACGGCCAAAACGGATGAAGAGGCCAAGGCTCTCCTCACCGAATTCAAATTCCCGTTCGTGAACTGAGCGGGAAAGGAAAAGCACAATGGCTAAGAAAAGCGCCGTAAACCGGAACGAGCACGTCAAGCAGCTTGTTGCGAAGTATGCCGCGAAGCGGGCCGCCCTCAAGGCGACCGCCAACGATGAATCGCTGCCCCTGGAGGAACGCTTCGAAGCGCGCCTCAAGCTGGCCGCTCTGCCGCGCAACTCCGCGCCCAGCCGTATCCGCAACCGCTGCGAGGTGACGGGCCGTCCGCGCGCCTATTATCGCAAGCTCAAGATGAGCCGTATCGCGCTGCGCGAACTGGGCAACAAGGGTCAGATCCCCGGCCTGACCAAGTCGAGCTGGTAAGGGGAAAAACGCCATGATGATCAACGATCCCCTGAGCGACATGATCGCTCGCATCAAGAACGCGGCGACCCGCAAGCGTTCCAAGGTGCTCACCCCGGCCTCGCGTCTGCGTCAGCGCGTCCTCGACGTGCTCAAGGACGAAGGCTACATCCGCGGCTATTCGCTGGTTCAGAACCCCGGCGAGTTCCCGCAGTTCGAGATTGAGCTGAAGTACTTCGACGGCCAGCCGGTCATCGCCGAGATCAGCCGCGTGTCCAAGCCGGGCCGCCGCGTTTACTCCGCGATCACCGACCTGAAGCCGATCAAGAACGGCCTCGGCATCTCGATCCTTTCGACTTCCAAGGGCGTCATGTCTGACACGGCTGCCCGCGACGCCAACGTCGGCGGCGAAGTCCTCTGCAGGGTCTACTAAGATGTCCCGTATCGGTAAAAGAACCATCGCCATCCCGAAGGGTGTGACCGTCAACATCGACGGCCAGACCATCGTGGTGAAGGGCCCCAAGGGCGAGCGCTCGTGGACCGTGGCCGAAGAGATCGAGGTCACCCAGGGTGACGACGGTCTGAGCCTGGCCCCGCGTGCGGACACCCAGCGTGCCCGCGCCATGTGGGGTCTGTCGCGGACCCTGGTCGACAACATGGTCATCGGGGTCACCGATGGCTTCGAGCGCACCCTGGAACTGGTCGGCGTCGGTTATCGCGCCGCCCTGAAGGGCCAGTCGCTGTCGCTGCAACTCGGCTTCTCGCACGAGATCGACATCGCTCCGCCGGCCGGCATCACCTTTGCCGTGCCCAAGCAGACCGAAGTGAAGATCTCGGGCAATGACAAGCAGGCCGTCGGTCAGATCGCCGCCGTCATCCGCAAGCTGCGTCCGCCGGAGCCCTACAAGGGCAAGGGTGTGCGCTATGCGGGCGAGAAGGTCCGGCGCAAGGAAGGCAAGAAGAAGTAAGTCATGGCCACTACGCTCAAACAGAATGCCAAGCGTCGCTCCGAGCGCACCCGTCGTCGCCTCAAGGCGGTCGCGAACGGTCGCATGCGCCTGTCGGTTCACCGGTCGGACAAGAACATCTCGGCCCAGATCATCGACGACGCCAACGGCGTCACCCTGGTTGCTGCCTCGTCGCTGGAAGGCGAAAAGGGCAAGAAGCAGAAGGGCTCCGACACCGCCGCTGCGGCGCGTATCGGCAAGCTGATCGCCGACCGCGCCAAGGAAAAAGGCGTCACCGACGTCGTTTTCGACCGGGGCGGCTACATCTATCACGGTCGGGTGAAGGCGCTGGCGGATGCCGCGCGTGAAGCCGGCCTGAACTTCTAAGGAACCGCAGCATGGCGCATCAACCCCAACGCGGCGGCGGCGGCAACGATCGCAATCGTCGTGACAACCGCAACGCTCCCCAGGCCGACGGTCCGGATTCGGACATCATCGAAAAGCTGGTTCACATCAACCGCGTCGCGGCCACTGTGAAGGGCGGCCGCCGGTTCTCGTTCGCGGCCCTGATGGTCGTCGGCGACGGCAAGGGCCGTGTCGGCTTCGGTCATGGCAAGGCGCGCGAAGTGCCGGAAGCCATCCGCAAGGCGACGGAAGAAGCCAAGAAGACGATGATCCGCGTTCCGCTTCGCGAGAACCGCACCCTGCACCACGACGGCAACGGCCGTTGGGGCGCCGGCAAGATCATGGTCCGCTCGGCGCCTCCCGGCACCGGCGTGATCGCGGGCGGTCCGATGCGGGCCGTTCTGGAAACCCTGGGCGTGCAGGACGTGGTCGGCAAGTCGACCGGTTCGTCCAACCCGTACAACATGATCCGTGCCACCTTTGAAGCGCTGAAGGTCCAGTCCTCGCCGCGCCAGATCGCGTCCAAGCGCGGCAAGAAGGTTGCGGATCTGATGGGACGTCGCAATGACGGTGCTTCGGCGCCGGAAGCCGTCGAGAGCTGATCATGGCCAAGAAAGACACCTCCACCGTCACCATCCGCCAGACCGGCAGCCCGATCCGTCGCAAGTCGGATCAGCGCGCCACCCTGATGGGTCTGGGTCTGAACCGCATGGGTCGTGAATCGACCCTGGAAGACACCCCGGCCGTCCGTGGCATGATCGCCAAGGTCGCGCACATGGTCGAAGTGGTCGAAAAGTAAGCGAATTCGCTACGCGAAGTGGCGAGTGGTGAGTGGCGTGTGACGAGTAGGCAGGGGGTCGGTTCATCCGATTTTGCTTGACTCGGCACTCATCACTCGCCACTCGCCACTTTCTTTTTTCAACGCCGAGTCTGGCCTTGCCAGGCGCTAGCACCCGAAAGGATCAGGCACATGAAACTGAACGAAATCCGTGACAACGAAGGCGCTCACAAGAAGCGCATGCGCGTCGGCCGGGGCCCCGGTTCCGGCAAGGGCAAGACCTCGGGCCGCGGCGTCAAGGGTCAGAAGTCGCGGACGGGCGTCAGCCTGCTGGGCTTCGAAGGCGGGCAGATGCCGCTGTACATGCGCATGCCCAAGCGCGGCTTCAACAACCCCGGCGCGCTGAAGCTGGCCGAGGTGAACCTGTGGCGTCTGCAGGACGCCGTGGATGCCAAGAAGCTGGACATCAAGAACGAAATCAACGGCGATGCCCTGGTGGCTGCCGGTGTGCTGCGTCGCACCAAGGACGGCGTGCGCGTGCTGGGCACCGGTGAGCTGAAGGCCAAGCTGAACCTGGTCGTCTGGTCGGCCTCGGCCGGCGCGGTCAAGGCCATCGAGGCCGCCGGCGGAACCGTCGTTCAGGAGCGGATCGCCGCTGAAGCCAAGGCCGCCGCGCGCATCGAGAAGCGCAATGCCGCCAAGGGCAAGGCTCCCCCCGCCAAGGCGCCGCGCGGCGACGCCAACAAGGTCTCGGCCCGGTCCCGCCGCCAGGCTGCGGACAAGGCTGAAAAATAAACCCGCCGGGGCGGTCTCGCTAAGAGGCCGCCCTTCGCCTATCTGGGAATGGGCACCCGGTCGCTTGCGGCCGGTCTTGGACTGAAACGTCGGGGTAAACCGCTATGGCTTCGGCCGCCGAACAACTTGCTGCCAATATGAACATCGGCTCGTTCGCGAAAGCGACCGAGCTGCACAAGCGTCTGCTCTTCACGCTGGGCGCCTTGCTGGTTTACCGGATCGGGACGTTCGTGCCGATCCCCGGGATCAATTCCGAGGCCTTCCTGCAGTTCTTCCAGAACCCGGACGGCCAGCGCGGCATCCTGGACATGTTCAACATGTTCTCCGGCGGCGCGGTCGAGCGCATGGCCGTGTTCGCCCTGAACGTCATGCCCTACATCTCGGCGTCGATCATCGTGCAGCTGATGGGCGCGGTCTATCCGCCCTGGGAGAAGCTGAAGAAGGAAGGTGGCGAGGCCGGCCGCAAGCAGCTGAACCAGTACACCCGCTATCTGACCGTCCTGCTGGCGCTGATGCAGTCGCTGGGGATCGCCGTGGGCCTCAACGCCCAGCCGAATCTGGTCGATGCGCCGGGTATCTTCTTCATCGTTTCGACTGTCGTGACCCTGACCGGCGGCACCATGTTCCTGATGTGGCTGGGTGAGCAGGTGACGGCGCGCGGCGTCGGCAACGGTATCTCGCTGATCATCTTCGCCGGTATTGTCGCGGTTCTGCCGTCCAGCGTCGCGCGACTGCTGGGTCTGGCCCAGCAAGGCCAGATGTCGGCCTTCCTGCTGCTGTTCCTGGGCGCGCTTGCGATCGCCACCGTGGTCTTCATCGTCTTCATGGAGCGGGCCCAGCGCCGGCTGCTGATCCAGTATCCGAAACGCCAGGAAGGCAACCGCATGGCCGGGGGGGAGCGCAGCTTCCTGCCGCTGAAGGTCAATGCCGCGGGCGTCATTCCGCCGATCTTCGCCTCGTCCCTGCTGCTGCTGCCGGCGACGGTGGCCCAGATGACGGCCAATGCGGACCTGCCGTCGTGGATGGGCTGGCTGCCGTTCGTGACCGCGCAGATGTCGCACGGACAGCCGCTGTTCATGGCGCTGTACGCCTTCCTGATCATCTTCTTCTGCTTCTTCTACACCTCGATCACCTTCAATCCCGAGGACACGGCCGAGAACCTGCGCAAATACGGCGGGTTCCTGCCGGGCATCCGTCCGGGCAAGCGCACGGCCGAGTATCTGGACTATGTGCTGACCCGCCTGACGGTGATCGGCGCGGCCTACATCACCGCCGTCTGCCTGCTGCCCGAATTCATGGCCAGCTCGATGGGCGGCCTGCTGTTCGGCGGCACCTCGATCCTGATCGTGGTCTCGGTGACCATGGATACGGTGGCGCAGATCCAGTCGCACCTGCTGGCGCACCAGTACGAGGGGCTGATCAAGAAGGCCAAGCTGCGCGGACGCGGCGGCGGCGGCCGGGGCGGCATGCCGGCGCCCGCACGGCGCTAGGCCGGAAAGGGAACGTCATGAACCTGATCCTGTTCGGGCCGCCTGCGGCCGGCAAAGGCACCCAGGCCAAGCGGCTGGTCGAGACGCGGGGCATGGTCCAGCTGTCGACCGGCGACATGCTGCGCGCCGCCATCGCCTCCGGCTCGGACCTCGGCCAGACGGTCAAGGGGATCATGGAACGTGGCGAACTGGTCACCGACGAGATCGTCGTGGCCCTGATCGAGGCGCGGCTGGATGAAGCCGAAGCCGCCGGCGGCGCCATCTTCGACGGCTTTCCCCGCACAGTGGCCCAGGCCCAGGCCCTGGATGCCATGCTGGCCCGCCGCGGTTCGACCATCGACCGGGTGGTCCGCCTGAAGGTCGATGACGAGGCGCTGAAGGCCCGCATCGCCCAGCGCTATGCCGAACAAGGCCGTCCGGACGACAACCCCGAGAGTTTCCGCGTGCGGCTGGAAGCCTATAACCGCCAGACGGCGCCGCTGCTTCCCTATTACGAGGGGCAGGGCAAGCTGGTCGAGATCGACGGCATGGCCTCGATCGACGCCGTTGCCGGGGCGATCGATACGGTTCTCGCCGACGCCTGATCGCAACAGGCGACCGAAGCCGGTTTCGGGCGTTAAGCTGGGCCGATGGGCCTGTCCTTTTCCTCTTTGTCTGCGCGACAACGCCGGGCGTCCCGCTGGAGCGGTGCCATGGCGGTGGCGCTGGCCGTTCACGGCCTGATCCTGCTGGCGGTCAGTCGCTCGACGCCGTCCCCGCCCGAGGCGCCGCTGAAGACGATTGACGTCTTCCTCTATGCGCCCGAGCCGCCCCCTCCGCCGCCGCCACCCCCGGCCGAGCCGGCTGTGGAGACCGGGGGAGGGGCTCCGGCCAGCCCCTCGGTCGTCCATCAACCGCCCGAGCCCCCGCCGGAGATCGAGCGCGAGCTTCTCGCTCCGCCCGAACCCGCACCGGAGCCCGCGCCCCAGGTCGGCATTGCGCCGCTGCCGACGCCCACGCCGGGTCAGGGACTGGGCGGGCAGGGGACGGGCACGGGTACCGGTACAGGCGAAGGCTCCGGTCCCGGTGCCGGCACGCGCACCGGCCCGCGGAACCTGCGCGAGCCCCGCCTCGATGCGCTGCGGCCCTATCATCCGCGCGAAGCCTTGCGTCGGGGCGTGTCCGGCACCGCCGTCGTCAGCTGCCGGATCCGTCAGGACACGATGCTGGATCAATGCCGGGTCCTGAGCGAGACGCCCGCCGGGCAGGGATTTGGCGCGGCCGGCATCGCCGCAGCGGTTGCCGAATACCGGTTCCGCCCGGCCATGGTCGACGGGCGCCCTGACTTTGATCTGCGGGCTGTGATAACCATCCGCTTCGGGCGCAATGCACCCTGAAGCGCGCCACAACCGTTGACGGCGCGTGAATCCCCTGTATAAGGCGCGCTTCCGCGAAGGACGCGACACGCTCCTGGTCTGTTGACCGGAGCGGTTTCTGCGTCTGGAAACGCGTTATTGGAGATATTCGTGGCCCGTATCGCTGGCGTCAACATTCCGACCAACAAGCGCGTTGTCATCGCGCTTCAGTACATCCATGGCATCGGCCCCGCCGCCGCCAAGGACATCACCGAAAAGGTGGGCATCGAAGCCGCGCGCCGGGTCAATGACCTGACGGACGCCGAGGTCCTGCAGATCCGCGAGACGATCGACGCCGACCATACGGTCGAGGGCGACCTGCGCCGCGAGACGTCGATGAACATCAAGCGTCTGATGGACCTGGCCTGCTATCGCGGCCTGCGTCACCGCAAGGGCCTGCCGGTCCGCGGTCAGCGCACCCACACCAACGCCCGCACCCGCAAGGGTCCCGCCAAGCCGATCGCCGGCAAGAAGAAGTAAGACAGACACATGGCCAAGGAACCGGGTCGCGTAAAGAAGCGCGAGCGCAAGAACATCACCTCGGGCGTCGCCCACGTGAACGCGTCGTTCAACAACACCATGATCACCATCACCGACGCCCAGGGAAACGCGATTTCCTGGTCCTCGGCCGGTCACATGGGGTTCAAGGGCTCGCGTAAGTCGACCCCTTATGCGGCCCAGATGGCCGCCGAGGACGCAGCCAAGAAGGCCAGCGAGCACGGCGTCAAGACGCTGGAAGTGAACGTCTCGGGCCCCGGTTCCGGTCGGGAATCGGCCCTGCGTGCCCTGCAGGCCGCCGGCATGACCATCACCACCATCCGTGACGTCACGCCGATGCCGCACAACGGTTGCCGTCCGCCCAAGCGCCGCCGCGTCTAAGGCCCGCTGAAGCACTCTTTTCCCGTTGGTCGGGCTGTCCGCAATCGCGGACTTTCCAGATCGACGAAACCCGTTCGAGGGACCCTATGATCGAAAGAAACTGGCAAGAGCTGATCCGTCCCGAGAAACCGCAAATCGAGACCGGCACCGACCCGCTGCGCAAGGCGCGCCTGGTGGCCGAGCCTCTCGAGCGCGGTTTCGGCGTGACGCTCGGCAATGCCCTTCGCCGCGTGCTGCTGTCGTCGCTGCAAGGCGCCGCGGTCACCGCGATCCAGATTGATGGTGTGGTTCACGAGTTCTCGTCGCTGGAAGGCGTGCGCGAGGACGTGGTCGACATCGTGCTGAACATCAAGCAACTGGCCCTGCGCATGCACTCGGAAGGTCCGAAGCGCATGATGCTGAAGGCGACCGGTCCGGGCCCCGTGACCGCCGGCCAGATCGAGGTTCCGCACGACATCGAAGTGCTGAACCCCGACCACGTGCTGTGCACGCTGGACGACGGCGCCTCGGTGCGCATGGAACTGACCGTCCAGAACGGCAAGGGCTATGTCGCGTCGGAAGCCAACCGTCCGGAAGACGCGCCGATCGGCCTGATCGCCGTCGACGCCCTGTATTCGCCGGTCAAGCGCGTCGCCTACCGGGTCGAGCCGACCCGTCAGGGCCAGTCGCTGGACTATGACAAGCTTGTTCTGGAAGTGGAGACCAATGGTGCGGTCTCGCCGGTGGACGCCGTGGCCTTCGCCTCGCGCATCCTCCAGG
The DNA here is from genome assembly GCF_036963785.1 of Brevundimonas sp. Lineage (GTDB taxonomy): Bacteria > Pseudomonadota > Alphaproteobacteria > Caulobacterales > Caulobacteraceae > Brevundimonas. The sequence continues at coordinate 111,163 of NZ_JBALUS010000006.1, read as the reverse complement.
ACCAGCTGCAGATCTTCATCACCTTCGACGAGCCCAAGGCCGTGGTCGAGCAGTCGGACGGCAAGCCCGAACTGCCGTTCAACCCGGCCCTGCTGAAGAAGGTCGACGAACTGGAACTGTCGGTCCGCTCGGCCAACTGCCTGAAGAACGACAACATCGTCTACATCGGCGACCTGATCCAGAAGACCGAGGGCGAAATGCTTCGCACCCCGAACTTCGGCCGCAAGTCGCTGAACGAGATCAAGGAAGTGCTGGCGACCATGGGCCTCAGCCTGGGCATGGATGTGCCCAACTGGCCGCCGGAAAACATCGAAGACCTGGCCAAGAAGTTCGACGACCAGATCTAGGCATCAACCGTCCGCTCGGCCTCTGGATGGGGGCCTGTCGCGGATAGAATGAGAACAGGCGAAGGTCCCCCAATCTCCATTCGGAGGGGGAAACCGGGCCTGGAGTAGGAGAGACCCCGATGCGCCACGGCGCCGCCTATCGCAAGCTCGGTCGCACGACCAGTCATCGCCAGGCCATGTTCGCCAACATGGCGGCCTCGCTGATCAAGCACGAGCAGATCACGACGACCCTGCCCAAGGCCAAGGAGCTTCGCCCCTTCGTCGAGAAGCTGGTGACTCTGGCCAAGAAGGGCGACCTGCACGCCCGTCGTCAGGCCATCAGCCAGGTGCGTGACGTGCCCCAGGTCGGCAAGCTGTTCGAGACCATCGGACCGCGCTATGCCGACCGGAATGGCGGCTACATCCGCATCATGAAGGCCGGCTTCCGCCACGGTGACAATGCCGCCATGGCCGTCATCGAGTTCGTCGACCGCGACACGGCGGCCAAGGGTCTCGACTCCGGCCCGGTGTTCACCAACGACGACGACGCCGAAGACTAGATCCCGGCGCAGGTCGGACAGATTTGAGGGGCGGTGGAGCGATCCACCGCCCTTTTCTGTTCGGGGGCGGGCTAGTCCGCGGGGGTGTCGCCTGTGGCTTCGGTCTGACGGCGGTCGCGGTACATCATCGAGGCGACCGCGCTGGTCTGGGCTCCGGGACGGCGCTGGTTCATTTTCGAACCATAGAGCGCGTCGAGATAGTCCTGGTCCCAGTCGGTCAGGCCAAAGGCAATGGTCGGGTTGTCGAACACATTGAGGATGGTGGGAAAGGCCGAGAGGTCTGCATCAGGATCGGCCTGGAAAAGGGCGACCATGGCCACGTAGTCGACCAACTGCGGGAAGGTCACGCCCGACAACTGGTTCAGGTCAATGATCACATACACCCGACGGAGGTCGTTGCGGATCGGCGTGGTGATGCGGCTGCCCAACGTCCTGACTGTGGGCGGCAGATAGCCGGGAAGCCGGACCGCGATGTCGCCCGTCTCCGAGTCCACCGGCATGCTGATATGCCACCAGCGCACCGGGGCGTCCGACGTGATGAAACGCCTCAGATCATCACGCGAGCGCGACGCTCCCCAATAGTTTGGACGGAACGCGCCGAGATTTTGCTCGACCAGGGCTGCCGTGAGCGTGGACGCCTCATTGGAGGCAATGATCACCACATTGGCACTACAGCCCGGCTCGCCCACCGGTATACCCAGCCCAAGCGCGACCTCGGACACGCGGTCGGCCATGTCCTGGGCGGCGTCGCGCTGCAGGTTGACCACGCCCACGCAAACGCCCGGACGGTCGCTCCAACGGGCCGGGCCGTGGCCGCGCGGCGGCGCTACCACGGTGTCGGAAAAGGCCTCGACCTGCTCGCGCAAGGACGTGCCGAGGACAACGATGTCCTGGACCGTCGTGTCCGGCGGCTCCTGCGCCCGGGCGAGGCCTGGTGCCGCCAGGGCCAGGGCGAAGAGTGAGGCAGCCGCTAACCCTGACCTCATGGCCTATTCCTTCGACAGATCCTGGCGGTTGAACCAGGCGATGGCACCCGCAGCGGGCAGAAGTGTCCAGAGGGCGACGCTGATCCAGGCCCGGACGGTTACATGGTCGGGCACACCGGCGGCAGCATCACCGCCGCGCACGAGATCCTTGATCGAGTCGAGCGCGCCGCCGGGATCGATCAGGATCGACAGCCAGCTGTCGGGCATGAATCCCATGGGCGGCAGCACCTGCATCGGCAGGAAGAACTGGGCGATGGCCAGCACCAGCGGCACAAACAGGGCCACCAGCAGCGAGCGGGTCATGACCGCAGCCAGCAGGCCGATCATGGTGAACTGCAGGATCCGCAGCAGCGACAGCCCGGCCAGCAGGAAGAACTGGCCCACATCCCCGGCGTCCATGGTGAAGGTGAGGCCGCGGTCGAACACGGCGGCCTGGATCAGGTCGCTGAAGGTGCCCGAGATCAGCATGACCAGCATGGCGACCAGAGACAGGCCCGTGACCACGGCCAGCTTGCCGAGCAGCAGGTTCGGCCGCGTGTTGCGCGCACTGATCAGCCGCCAGGTCTCCCAGCGGTAATCGCCGGCATAGACGGTCGCCGCCCCGATCAGGATGAACAACAGCACCAGCGCATTGGACAGGTTGCCGGCGTTGGCGACCATGGCCTGGCCCATATCCAGCGGGGTCGAGGCCAGCATCTGGGTCAGCTCGGGCGGGGCCTCGGGGTCGGCCGCCAGCTTGGTGGCATTGGCGTCGATGACGAAGCTGCTGATGGCCCCCATGACGAGCAGCAGGATGGGCGCGAAGAACACGCTCCAGAACCAGGTGGTGCGGCTTTTGGAGAGGCGGAAGGCTTCCGCGCGGATGGCATCAGCCCACATGGTCATGCTCCGGCGTCTGGATGGAACCCGTCTCGGTGAAGAAGACGCTCTCGAGGTCGGTGCCGACCCAGCGCGCCTCGTCGATGTCGATGCCCTGTTCAACGAGGGCGCGGATCAGGGCCGGGCCCTCGGCACGGGGCACATTGGCCAGAATGGCCGTCCCGTCAGCCGTGCCGCGATCCCCCAGCAGGGCGGCCGCCTTGTCCAGCGGAGAGACCGACAGCCGCAGGCGCTCGCCCGTGGTGGTCAGCTCGGACACCGTGCCCTCGCGGACCAGCTTGCCCTTGTTCATGATGGCCACGCGGTCGCAGACGCGCTGGACCTCCAGCAACTGGTGGCTGGCCAGCACGACGGTCAGGCCGTCGTCATGCGCCAGGCTGCGGATCAGGGCGCGCATTTCCTGAATGCCGGGCGGATCCATGCCGCTGGTCGGTTCATCCAGAATGATCAGCTCAGGCTCGGTGATCAGGGCAGCGGCGACGCCAAGGCGCTGCAGCATGCCGACCGAAAAGCCCCGGACCCGGCGGTCGGCGGCCTCGGTCAGGCCGACCCGTTCCAGCCAGCGGTCCGTGCGCGTGGTATCGGACTTCAGCCCGTGCGCCAGCGACAGCCATGTCAGCACCTGACGGGCGCTCATATAGGGGGGATAGCGCGGGGTCTCGATCATAGAGCCCATGCGCCGCATGGCCTTGGGATCGCGGACCGCGCCGCCCATGACGGTGGCGTCGCCCTCGGTCGGGGCGATGAGGCCCAACAGGATGCGGAACAGGGTGGACTTGCCGGCCCCGTTCGGCCCCAGCACGCCATAGACGCCGCCCTTGGGGATGGTCAGGCTGAGACCGTCCAAGGCTTTGACCGTGCCATAGGTCTTGGTGAGATTGCGGGTTTCGATGACTGCGCTCATGGCGGGAGGGTGGACCGGGCGGGCGCCCGACCGCAAGCCGTAAACCGACGGTTGCAGATTAAGGATTCTCCATGGTTCGGGGCCGCCTTGATGCCGTCCCATTGCGGCGGTGCAATATCGGCTCAACCCGTCTGACGTTTTCAGTGGATTGCCGATGAAGTTCCCGTCCCTTGCCGTCGCCGCTCTGACCCTCGCCCTGACCGCCTGTGGTGCGCCCGATGACACCAGGGCCCAGGACAGTGTGTTCGAGCCTGCGGCCGAGCGGGCGGTCCCGCGCGATGCGGCCGAGGTCAAGGCCAGCTTTGCCCCCGTGGTCCGTGCTGCGGCCCCGGCCGTCGTCAACATCTCGGCGCGCGGGGTACAGACCTATCGCGACCCCTATTGGGGCCAGTTCCGACAGCAACCGACCGGCTCGGTCGGCTCGGGGGTCATCGTGCGGGCCGATGGGATCGTGGTCACCAACAACCACGTCATCCAGGGCATGGACGAGATCCTCGTCGGGCTGAACGACCGTCGCCAGTTCACGGCGAAGGTGCTGCTGGCCGATGAACGATCGGACATCGCCGTGCTGCAGCTTGAGGGCGTCGAGGAGCCGCTGCCGGTCCTGCGCATCGATGCCGGCGAGGACCAGCAGATCGGCGATCTGGTGCTGGCCATCGGCAATCCCTTCGGTGTCGGCCAGACCGTGACCAACGGCATCATCTCGGCGCTGAACCGCACCGAGACCGGCATTTCCGACTCCGGCTCCTTCATCCAGACCGATGCGGCAATCAATCCGGGCAATTCCGGCGGGGCCCTGGTCGACATGGACGGCGACCTGATCGGCATCAATACGGCGATCTTCTCGCGCTCGGGGTCATCCTCGGGCGTCGGCTTTGCGGTGCCGGCGACCATGGTCCAGCGCGTGGTCGATGCGGCCCTGGACGGCGAGACCAGTGTCGTCCGGCCCTGGCTGGGCGTGAAGGGTGAGCCGCTGACGGCAGAAGAGGCCACCCGCATGGGGCTGGACCGCCCGCGCGGGCTGAAGGTCACCGATCTGTTCGCCAATGGCCCGGCCGCGCGCGCCGGGATTCGTCAAGGCGATGTGATCCTTGCGGTCGGCAGCAATGAGATCAACGATCAGGGTGGGCTGAATTTCCGCGTCGGCACCCGGGCACCGGGCGATACGGTGGCGGTGACCGTGCTGCGCGACGGGCGCGAGCAGCGCCTGAACGCCCGCGTCCAGCCCCTGCCGGGGGAGGTCAATCTCGAGGCCGCCGTGGTCATCCGCGAAGGCGCCATGGCCGGTGCCCAGGTGCTGGCCCTGAACCCCGCCATCGCCGACCGCCTGCTGGGCGACCCCTTTGCCCAGGGGGTGATCGTCGGCGGACTGGCGCGGAATTCCGTGGCCGCCCGTCAGGGCTTCCGGCGCGGGGACATCATTGTGTCGGTCAATGGACAGGCGGTCGATGCGGCCCAGGACCTGGCGCAACTGCGTCGGGGCGCGCAGGTCGTCATCCAGCGCGGCGGTCAGAGTCTGAACGGCACCATGCGTTGACCGAGGGTCAGTCCCTGATGGGCGCGCCGATCGACCAGCAATGGCCGAACGGGTCCATCAGCCGCCCATAACGGTCGCCCCAGAACTGGTCGGCCAGCGGCATCACCGGCACGCCGCCGGCGAGCAGCGCGCGGTTCCACCACTCGTCCGCGTCATCGACCTGCAGGTGCAAAGCCACGCCCACCGGCTTGATGTCGGCCTCGCCGCCGTACTCGGGGAATTCATCGGACAGGAAGATCAGGCTGCCGTTGATCGTCAGACGGCTGTGCATCAGCCGCTCGCCATCGTCGGCGACGTTGCGGAACAGCTCCTCGGCGCCAAAGGCGGCACGATAGAATTCCACGGCCGCCTGTCCGCCCCGCGACGGGATGGTCAGATAGGGGATCAGTCCGAGCGGCGTCGGCGGGGCAGTCTCGGCCATAAGTAGTCCTTTGTCGCCAGGGCGTCCGCCCCCTACATACGCGCATGAGCGATCTTTTCGAAGCCTCGGGTATCCATCCCCCTGACGCACCCCTGGCCGACCGCCTGCGGCCGACGACGCTGGACCAGGTGGTGGGGCAGGACCACCTGCTGGGCGAGGGCGGGCCCATCCGCCGCATGGTCGAGGGCGGACGGCTGGGCTCGATGATCCTGTGGGGGCCGCCGGGCACCGGCAAGACCACCATCGCCCGTCTGCTGGCCCGGGCGGCGGGCTATGAGTATCAGCAGATCTCGGCGGTGTTCTCGGGCGTGGCCGATCTGAAGAAGGCGTTTGAGGCCGCCCGCATGCGGCGCGCGGCCGGCCTGTCGACCCTGCTGTTCGTCGACGAAATCCACCGCTTCAACCGCGCCCAGCAGGACGGCTTTTTGCCGTTCGTGGAGGAGGGGATCGTCACCCTGGTCGGGGCGACGACCGAGAACCCGTCGTTCGAGCTGAACGGGGCGCTGTTGTCGCGCTCGCAGGTGTTTGTGCTTAAACGCCTGGACGATGAGGCGCTGGATCAACTGTTGACGCGCGCGGAGGCGCAGGAGGGCAAGGCGCTGCCGCTGACCCCGGAAGCGCGCCACGCCCTGCTGGCGTTGGCCGACGGGGACGGGCGCTATCTGCTGACCATGTCCGAGGTGCTGTTCGGCCTGCCGGGCGAGGCCCCGCTCGACGTCCAGGGGCTGGCCGCCACCTTGCAGAAGCGGGCACCTGCTTACGACAAGAGCAGAGAAGAGCACTATAACCTCATATCTGCGCTGCATAAATCGGTTCGTGGGTCAGATCCCGATGCGGCCCTCTACTGGCTGGCGCGGATGCTGAACGGGGGCGAGGATCCGCTGTATCTGGCGCGCCGGATCGTCCGCATGGCGGTCGAGGACATCGGCGAGGCCGACCCGTTGTCGCTGCTGGTCGCCAATGCGGCCAAGGACACCTACGACTTCCTCGGCAGTCCCGAAGGCGAACTGGCGCTGGCCCAGGCCGTGGTCCATCTGGCGACGGCGCCCAAGTCGGTGGGCGTCTACGAGGCGTTCAAGGCGGCCAAGCGCGCGGCGTCCGAGACCGGCAGCCTGATGCCGCCCGCGCACATCCGCAACGCGCCGACCAAGCTGATGAAGTCGCTGGGCTACGGCAAGGGCTATCAATACGACCCCGACACGCCCGAGGGGTTTTCCGGTGCCAACTACTTCCCCGACGAGATGGAGCGCCGCGTCTTCTACACACCGAAAGGCGAGGGCCATGAGGCCAAGGTCAAGGACCGTCTCGACCGCTGGGCGACCCTGCGCGCGCAGATGAAGGGCGAGTAGGCCGGTCGCCCGGAAGCGTTGCCGTTTTCAAAATTCGGCGTAACCTCCCCGACGTCAACCTTGGGAGGGGAAAGACATGAACTCGATGACGGTAAGGACGCCCTGGCATTTGTGGGCTGTGGGCGTGGTGGCCCTGCTGTGGAACAGCTTCGGCGGCTTCGACTATGTGATGACCCAGACGCAGAACGCGGGCTATCTGGCCCAGTTCACGGAAGAGCAGCGGGCCTATTTCCAGAGCTTTCCGATGTGGATGGAGGCGGTCTGGGCCATCGGCGTCTGGGGCGGCGTGCTGGCCTCTGTCCTGCTCCTGCTGCGCAGCAAGTGGGCCTTTCCCGCCTTTCTGGCCTCGCTGGTCGCGTTCGCCATCAGCGTCGTCTACGGCCAGATGTCCGGTGCGGGCGATATCATGGGCTCGATGGGCATGATCTTCAGCGCCGTTATCTTCCTGTTGGGCCTCGGCTTCGTGATCTACAGCCGCACGATGGCCCGCAGGGGTGTTCTGCGCTGATCTGACGGCTGACGGGCGGGCCGGAATGGCCTAAGCCTCGGCCGGTGAGTTTCCAGCCGCCCGTCACCCTGTCCGAGGAAGAGATCGCCGCCGTCCGCGCGTCGGTGGTGTTCGAGGACGCCCATGTGCTGGTGCTGAACAAGCCGGCGGGGCTGTCCAGCCAGGGCGGGCGGATCAAGGCCAATACGCTGGACGACCTGCTGTGGGCCTTTGCCCGGTCGAACGGCAAGCGGCCGCATCTGGTCCACCGGCTGGATCGGGACACCTCGGGCGTCATTCTGGCGGCGAAGACCAAGCCGGCGGCCGGCTTCCTCGGCAAGGCCATCCAGAACCGCAAGCTGACCAAGACCTATCTGGCGCTGGTGGAGACGCCGCCACCACAGGACCAGGGCGTGATCCGCCGGGCCCTGTTGCGCCAGGAGATCGGCCGCGAAAGCTATATGCGAGCCGTGCCCGATGACACGCCCGGCGCCCAGCCGTCCGAGAGCCGCTATCGCGTGCTGGCCCGGGGCGATCAGGGTGCCCTGATCGAGCTGGAGCCGCATACGGGCCGGATGCATCAATTGCGGGTGCACATGGCCGATCTGGGCAGTCCGCTGGTCGGGGATGTCCGCTACGGCGGGGCCCTGACGCTGGCGGGTCGAAAGGCCGAGCGGTTGATGCTGCACGCCGCGCGCCTTCGCTTCCCGCATCCGGAGGGGGGCGTGGGCGAGGTGGAGGCGCCTGTGCCCGATGACTTCAGGATCCTGATGACGGCGGCCGGGCTTGCCCTCCCGGAACGATCCGGCGAGGCGGGCGCTTTTTCCTCATAGAGCGGAGATTTCCCATGACCTTCAGATACCCCGGCCGCACCGGCGCCTTTGCCGCCGTAGCCGCTTCGATCCTTGTGCTGGGCGGCTGCGCCAGCCTCGCGCCCTACGGCCCGCAGATGGGACAGGGCGGTCAGGGTTATAGCGAGGCCTCGATCGAGTCGAACCGCTATCGCGTGACCTATAACGGCGTCGGCGATCCCGGGCCGGTGGCTGACTATGCCCTGCTGCGGGCGGCCGAGCTGACCCTGGACCGGGGCTACGACTGGTTCGAAGTGACCCAACGCTGGATCGACGGCCGGCCCGACTCACGCGGCGGCGTGGACCCCAGCGTGTCCATCGGCATCGGCTCGAGCCGCTACGGCAACTACTCAGGCTCGGGCGTCGGGGTGGGGCTCGGTCTCAATCTGAGCGGTCCGAGTGCCACCTCGACCACGCTCGAGATCGTGATGGGCCGCGGGGCCAAGCCCGACAGTCCGCAGGCCTATGACGCCCGTGAGGTCGCCCGCGCGCTCGGTCGACGCTGAGGCCTATCGGCCTCGCGTCAGGGCCCGGTATTCGACCAGGCGTTCCTTGTCGCGGCGGACCTGATCGGCCACGGCATTGTCGACGTCGAGCGAGGCGTAGCGCACCCAGCTGTCGGCCCCCAGCTTGTCCTGGATGGCGCCGACCGGCGTCTGCCAGCGGAAATAGGACAGCCAGCTGATGATGATCCCGATGACGACCGCCAGGGCCTGAAGCCCGCGGAAGGCCACCTCGTCGATCGGCGGGCGCTCATAGGCAAAGGCCACCAGCCAGACGATCAGGATCAGCGGGGTGACGATGCGTGACAGCCAGCGGGTCCAGTAGCGCTCGCGGCGCACGCGCCACAGCTCCATCTGGACGTACTTCTCCAGATATTCCATCCGCGCGCCGATCCACATGGTCAGGCGGGTCAGATAGAGGGCGCGCTGGCCCCAGCCCTTGCCGTCCATCTGGTACTGGGTCTCGGCCTGATCGGCCATGGCCCGAGCCGTGGTGAACAGGTTCTGCAACTCGCGCGTCTGCTGCACGATCTCGCGCGAGAGCTGGTAGGAATCGTTCTCCAGCCGGAACCGGTACTGGATGAACAGGATGGCCTGCAGGGCCCAGAACACCCCCAGCGTCACCAGCATGCCGCCCGCCGCTAGGCCGAGGCCGATGGGGCGCGAGCCGGTCCATTCCGCCAGCCAGGTCGGGCCGACGGTGGCCAGCACCATCAAGCCGATCAGGGCCAGGGCCTGGGTCAGGCGCTTGACCCCCACATGGACCATCAGGGCAGCGAACACGCCGCGCCCATAGTCGTGGATATGGCTGCGCAGCGGCAGGTCGGCGGGAAAGCGCTCGTTGATCTGACGCGTGAACAGGACGTGGAAACGATCCGGCTTTCCGTCCTTCTCCCAGAAGGGGAAAATGTCGAGCGCCTGATTGTAATATTCGTCGATGTGAGCCGACACCATGGCCAGCTCATCGGGGTCGTGGGAGAAGTAGTTACTGTCCTGGATCGGCTTCAGGATGCCGTCGGCGGTCCGCATATGGGCGTCGCGGCGGGGAGGCCGGCCGGCAGGAACCTCGCGATTGTCGACGTCAGCTGCGCCGGGCGGCGGGGCGTTCGGGCCTTTCGGCGTATCGACCACCGGCTCGGGCCCGATCAGCGGCGCGGGCTCGGAGCCCGGGGTCGGCGGCGGTGGCGTATGGTCGGTCATGATCGAAAACAGCCCAGCTTCACTGACCGGTCAGTATCGCAGATCACGCCATCCGGCCACCGGCGTTCTCCCGACGCACGAACCCGCGCCCCGGTGTTAACCATCGCCGCGCATGCCCCGTTCCGGCAAGTGAAGTTTTGGACAGTCAGACCAGAGGCCAGCGCGCCATGGCTGCGGCGGCAACGACCAGCACCAGCACCAGCCCCAGTTCCGCGCGGACGCAACGCACAACTCCGGCGCGCCGGGCGGGCGTCGGCTGGAAGGCGGGGTCCGCCCTGGCCTCGCGGGCCCAGCGTAGAAAGGCCACGGTCGGCAGGATCGAGAGGAGGCCGATGGCGGCAAACAGTCCCAGCTTGGTCCAGAAGGCCGGATTGTCCCGATAGACGGCCCATCCCTTTGCCCCGCAGAGGATACGTGCGGCTCCTGCTGCGAGGACCAGGATGGCGGTCAGCCCGTAGCCCGCGTCGAGGCGAGCCAGCTTGCGGATGTCGATCACCGGCGCGCGCAGCAGGGCAAGTTCCATCGCCAGCATCACCACCAGCCCGAAGACCAGAATGTGGTGCAGAGCCGCCAGTCCAAAGTCGAGCATAGCATCCCGCCCTTCGCTTCCCCGGTTCAAGCCTATATAGCCGACCCCATGATTCGTCTCATCCTCGTGGCAGCCGGAGGCTCGCTGGGTGCAGTGGCCCGCTACGGCGTCGGCGCGGCGGCCCAACGGCTGGCGCCCGGCGCGGCCTGGCCGTGGCCGACGTTCAGCGTGAACCTTGTGGGCGGCCTTGCCATGGGTCTGCTGGTCGGCTGGCTGGCCCAGCGGGGCGGTGCCCATGCCGAGACCTGGCGGTTGCTGATCGGGGTTGGCCTGCTGGGCGGGTTCACGACCTTTTCCGCCTTTTCGCTCGAGATTGCCCTGATGATCGAGCGTCGTCAGATGGGCCTGGCGCTGGGCTATGCGCTGGCGTCGGTGATTGTGGCGGTTGTCGCCCTGTTCGTGGGGCTGTGGATCATGCGCCGTATGGCGGGAGGCGTGCTGTGAGCCGCGAAGTCAAGACATTGCCCGTAGCCGCCGAGGAAGAGGGCATTCGGCTGGATCGCTGGATCCGCCGCCGCTGGCCGCACGTCTCGCACATCCAGGTCCAGAAGCTGGCGCGTTCAGGCCAGATCCGCGTCGATGGCTCGCGCGCCCGGCCCGAGGACCGGCTGGCAGCCGGCTCGATGGTCCGCGTGCCGCCCATCCCGGAGGTCAAGGCGCGCGAGCCGGGCCAGCGCGACCGCATCTCGCCGCGCGACGCGGCCTATGCCCGCTCGCTGGTGATCTTCGAGGACGAGATGGTCATCGTGCTGAACAAGCCGCACGGCCTGGCGGTGCAGGGGGGGACAAAGACCACGCGCCACGTCGACGCCCTGCTGTCGGCCTGGGGCGAGGGGCTGGAGCGGCCCCGTCTGGTCCACCGGCTGGACCGCGACACCACGGGCGTGCTGCTGCTGGGCAAGGGTCCGGAAGCCGCCAAACGCCTGTCGGGCGCCTTTGCCCGGCGTCAGGCCAAGAAGACCTATTGGGCGCTGGTGTCGGGCACGCCCAAGCCGGTGTCGGGCCGGATCGAGCTGGCGCTCAAGAAGTCGGGCATCAACGACTATGAGATCATGCGCCCGGCCGACGCCAAGGAGCATGGCGCCGAGACGGCCGAGACCGCCTATGCCACCGTGTCGCGTGCCGGGCAGCGGGTGGCCTGGCTGGCGCTCCGGCCGTTCACGGGTCGGACCCATCAGCTGCGGGCCCATATGAAGGCGATCGGCCATCCGATCCTGGGCGATCCCAAATATGGCGACGAGACCTCGGCGGCCCTGTCGGGGTCGCTGAAGCTGCAACTGCACGCGCGGCGGATCGAGCTGGACCATCCGGGCGGCGGCAAGCTGATCGTCGAGGCGCCGCTGAGCCCCGAGATGAAGGCCGGCTTCGAGAATTTCGGCTTCGTCGAGGACGAGTCCGATTTCGACCCCTTCGCGGGGATGCGGCGCTAGTCGTGCTGGCGGTGTTCGACATCGACGGCACCCTGGTGGACAGCCGGGCGACCATCCTGAGCGCGACCCGGACGGCGGCCCGCGCCATGGGCCTGCCCGAGCCGGACTATGAGGTCGTGCGCGGCGGGGTCGGCCTGTCGCTGACCGAGGCGATGGCGCGGCTGGCGCCCGATCTGGGGCCGGACGAGGTCGACCGCTACACCGACCACTACAAGGCCGCCTTTGTCGCCATGCACGCCGAGCCGGGGTTCGAGGAGCCGCTCTATGCGGGCGCCATGGACCTGCTGGCCGATCTGAAGCGGCGCGGCTGGCGCCTGTCGCTGGCGACCGGTCAGTCGCGGCGCGGCGTGGCCCGCAACCTGGCCCGCACGGGCTGGGCCGATCTGTTCGCGTCCAGCCATTGCGCCGAGGACGGGCCGGGCAAGCCTCATCCGGCCATGCTGAACGCCGCGATCACAGCCTGCGCGGCCCTGCCGGAGCAGACGGTGATGATCGGCGACACCGGCTACGACATGCGCATGGCCCGCGCCGCCGGCGTGTGGGCCCAGGGCGTCAGCTGGGGCTTTCACACCGAGGCCGAACAGGTCGAGGCCGGGGCCCACCATGTGGCGACGACCTTCGACGACCTGACCCGACAGCTTGAGACCTTTGCCGCCCGCCAGAGGGAAACGACATGAGCCATATCCCGCCGCTGGACCCCAATGTCGCCGCTGCCAAGGGCTTTCGCGAGCCCGGCGACCGGCCGAAACGCTTCTGGAAGGCTGCCGGCGTTGCCGAGGTCGAGGGCGGCCACGCCGTGCAACTGGACGGCCGCACGCCCAAGACGCCGGCGGGCCGCCCGCTGGTCCTGCCGACTGCCGAGACCGCCCGACGCGTGGCGGCCGAGTGGGATCGCCAGACCGAGGTGATCGAGCCCGCGACCATGCCCGCCACCCGGCTGGCCTCGACGGCGCTGGATGCCGTCTGCCTGGCGCGCGAGGCCGTGGCCGACGAGATCGCGGCCTATGCCGGGACCGACCTGATCTGCTACCCGGCCGAGGCGCCGACCAGCCTGCGCGCCCGCCAGGACGCCGAATGGGGCCGCTGGCGCGACTGGGCCGCCGAACACGGCATCCGGCTGGAGCCCGGCTCGGGCATCGTCCACCGGGCCCAATCGCCCGAGGCCCTGGCGCGGGTGAAGGCGCTGGCGCTGGAACTGGACGACTTTGCCCTGACCGGCCTGGCCTCGCTGGTGCCGATGTACGGCTCGGCCATTCTGGCGCTGGCGGTGCTGAAGGGCGCCCTGTCCGCCGAGGCTGCCCACGACCTCAGCCGGCTGGACGAGGCGTTCCAGGAGGGCCAGTGGGGCATCGACGCCGAGGCGGCCGAACGCACCGCCGCCATCCGCGACGAGGCCATGGAGATCGACGCCTGGTTCCGGGCGCTGGGGCTTTAGGGCGCCCGCACCCTAGAGCGCCATCGCCAGCATCCAGACGGCCATGCCGACCATCATGACGTTCTCGGTCAGAGAGACGAAGCCCAAGGGCACGTTCGAGCCGCCGCCGACGCAGGCGCATTTCAGCTCGCGCTTGTCGATATAGACGGCCTTGAACACCGAGGCCGCGCCGATGCCGCCGATGAACAGGGCGACCGGCACCGACAGCCACACCAGCACCCCGGCCAGCATCAGCACCCCCGCCAGCAGCTCGGCAAAGGGATAGATGTAGCCATAGGGCACCCAGCGCCGGGCCAGCAGGTCGTAGTTGAGGAACATCGACGAGAAGCTCTCGACGTCCTGCAGCTTCAGCATGGCCAGCAGGCACATGGCCGTGGCGATGAAATTGGGCAGGACGCGCCAGCTGATCCCGCCGGTGGTCAGGATGTCGATGGCCAAGCCGATCATCGCCGCCACGGCGAACACGGCCAGGACGGGAACATAGCTGGTGCTGCCGGGCTCGGCGACCGGCCAGCCGGAATGGCGGCGCAGGTCGTCCCAGCCGCCGATCCGCTGGCCGTCGATGAAGGTCTGGGGCGTGGTCTTGACCCCATGCTCGGCCTTGAAGGCGTCGGTCTCTTCCCGCGTGGTCAGGTGCCGGTCATCGACGGTGAAACCCTTCTGTCGCAGCAACCACAGCGACTTCAGCCCATAGGGACAGACATGGCCCGGCATGACCATGCGGTGAAGGGTGGCGGTACGGGCAGCGTCGGTCATGACAGGGAAGCGGTGCCGGGAGAGTGGGGTTCCATTGTACAGCCGATGGGGTGGGTCGAAAAACTACCGTCTGAACCGTCTGAACCGTCTGAACCGTCTGAACCGTCTGAACCGTCTGATTGGTCTGAATTCACGCTCGCGTCCTCCGGAGGCCTGGGCAACCGGGCAGTATGGACGCGGCGCCGACCCGGTCGGGAAGAACGGTCCGGGAAGGGGCGCGGCTGTTGAAAGGGCGGGTGAATTGGGCGGCGGGTATCCGATCTGCTGCGCTCAACCCATCATCGATGTCCCTTCTCCCGTTGGGAGAAGGTGGCGCGTGAGCGCCGGATGAGGGTCGGCGGTGTCTGTCGGCGAACGCCGGGGCAGGCACGGTGCGACGGCTCACGCCGAAGGATGCCGAGAGCCCCTCACCCCCAACCCCCTCTCCCCCCGGGAGAGGGGACTCAGAGCAGGCGCAGCACCCCCGGGACGGCCGCCGCGACCTCGGCCCAGGTCTGGTCGAAGTCGGTGTCGGTGCCGGTGTAGGGGTCGGCGACGCCCTGACCCTCTCGCCCCGGGACGTGATCGAGCAACAGGGTGAGGCGGGCGGTGCTGCCGGCGGGGGCCAGACGCCGCAGGTCGGCGAGGTTCCGGGGGTCCAGCGCGAGGATGTGGTCAAAGCGGGTGAAGTCGTCCGCCGTCACCTGTCGCGCCCTCAGGTCCGAGATATCCACTCCGTTCCGCAGCGCCGCCGCAATCGCGCGCGGATCGGGCGGGTGGCCGATGTGCCAATCCCCGGTGCCCGCCGAGTCGAGCCTCAGCTCGAGCCCCTGCTGCCGCGCGGCCCGCCGCAACGCCCCCTCGGCCAGCGGCGAGCGACAGATATTGCCGAGACAGACGAAGAGGAGGGAGGGGGAGGTCATGTGCCTTTGCGGTTCGCCGATTTGAGCTTGCCTGCCTTTACAAGGTCCAGCATGGCCGAGCGCAGGGTATCGTAAAGCCCCTTGGGCAGACGGCCATAGGCCCAGCGCTGGCCGGGGACGGCCGGGACGATACCCGGATCATCCCATGGCAGGGTGTTGGCCTCACCGGCGATGATGAAGCTGCGGTCGTCGTCGAGACCCAGATGTTGCTTGACCCCTGCCGGGATTTCGATGGCTGTCGCGTCGTCCCCGGGCACCGAGTGGGTGATGGGGGCCACCAGAACATCGGTCTGGCCCTGCGGCCCGCGAACGATGGCGGTGACGATCACGCAGGGGCGTTCCTTGGCGCCGGCGGCATAGCCCTTGTCGCGTTCGTGTGACCACAGGAAGTCGTAACGGATGACAAGACCGACCTGCGGCTGCGGCCTGTCCACGGGATCAGTCGGTCAGGGCGTCCAGCGCCGGGTCTGCCGGGCCGTAATCCGCCGCCTCAAGCGCGCCCGCCCACTCATCAGGCAGGTTCTCGGTCCGGTACGCCTGTCGCGTATCGCGAGCCTTGAGCCGCTCATATTCCTCGATGTCGATCAGGACCCGCGCCAGTCGACGGTGTTTGGTGATGAACACCGGCGCCTTGCCCGACTGCTCGATATAGAGCCCTGCCCGCGTCTGAAACTCGGTGGCAGAGACGGAGGGGGTGGGGGGCGAGGCGGGCATGTGTGGATATTAGCTATTTTGCGGAAATTGGCAAGGGCGCGGGAGAGCCGCTTCCAGACCGTTCCCTTTTCGAGCAGCGACCGACAGATACTGCCGAGGCAGATGAAGACAAGGGAGGGGGTATGCAATGAGGGCGAAGCTGCCCTACGCTGAAGCTAAATAGTGCATTTCTGAACTCATTCGGGGCAATGTAACGCTATGAACGTTGATGAATTATATCGCCTAGGAGTCTGGTTCTCGACGCAGTTCCAAGAGCTGAAGAAGAGATATGCGGCTCTGCAAGCCCCGCTTAGTCATAATGCTAGCCAGCCGGATAAACGGCCAGTCGAAAGCGAGTTGGACTCGCTGGTCGACTTCCTCCGTAGTCAGCACTTTGACGAGCTATCACTGGAGCAGTTGAAGATGCTCGGTTTGCTCGGAGTCGATGCGTACATCGGCCCGGAAGGCGCAGCCTTCGTCGAGGGGGCGGTCCGGACATCGAACTATGATCCAGCCACGGCAGTCACTCGACTGAATGAAGCTATCGCCTCGATCAACGAAGCACGGGCCAAGCTAGCAGCCTATGTCGATGCGGTCGACGGGCTCGCATTAACCCCCGACGAAGTTCTCGCAGATGAGGGACTCATCACAATACGAGTGGGTTTCCAGAATGATGTTGCCATCGATAATGTTGCGGACTGGAAAAATTCAGCCAAGGATTGGTACGATATCATACGTGGTCTAGCGATGGCCTGTAATGAGAAGCCCGAGGATGTAAAAGTAATCGGAGCTTCTACAGGTTCGATAATCATGATAATGGCTGGTACAGCGGCATTCACAGCTATACTCGCTCAAATAGCCAAGCACATGACAACTACTGCGAAGGACGTAATTGGCGTCAGGGTTGAGATCGAAAACCTCCGCCAAAAGAAATTGCTCACGAGAGCAATGGAGGAAGAGCTGCGTCGGATCGAGAAAGACAAATCTGACAACGCGATTGATACTGTTATCGGGCTGCTCAAGGGTAATCTATCAGGAAAAGACGGTGACGTTCCTGTCGCTCTTTCGGCCTCGATTAAGAAGCTTCTTACATTTAGCGAAAAGGGTGGAACCGTCGATTTCGTTGCCCCGGAACTGGATGAGGGAGAAGATGGCTCAGGAGACGCTGATGACGACGAACTAAAAGTTGCGCTGATTGCTGCCAAGGCCGCCATCCGGGAGTACCAAGGGGAGAGAGAAAGCCTCAAGTTGCTCTCCAGCGGGCCAAAGAGTTCCAGCGAGCTTAGCAATCTCGACTGATGCTGCAGGCGTCTAGCCCTCACCGCCGCCCGAACAGCTTCTCCAGATCGGCCAGCTTCAGCTCCACATAGGTCGGCCGACCGTGGTTGCACTGGCCGCTGTGGGGGGTGGCTTCCATCTGGCGGAGGAGGGCGTTCATCTCGGGCCCTGAGAGCACGCGGCCGGCGCGGACGCTGCCGTGGCAGGCCATGGTGCCGCAGACCTCGCCGAGGCGTTCCTTGAGGGCCAGGGCCGCGCCGTGTTCGGAGAGATCGTCGGCGATGTCGCGCACCAGGCCGGCGGCATCGACGCGGCCGAGCAGGGCGGGGACCTCTCGGACGAGTACGGCGCCGGCGCCAAAGGGTTCGACCACCAGTCCCAGCTCGGCCAGTTCGCCGGCGCGGTCGGTGACACGCTCGGCCTCGGCGGGGTCCAGCTCGACCACCTCGGGCACCAGCAGGGCTTGCCGCGTGACGCCGCCCTCGGCCATCTGGGCCTTCATCCGCTCATAGACGAGGCGCTCGTGGGCGGCGTGCTGGTCGACGAGGACCAGGCCGTCGCGGGTCTGGGCGACGATATAGGTGCCGTGCAGCTGGCCCCGGGCGACGCCGAGGGGGAGGTCTATGGGGTCGGCTTCGCCGGGAGTGGCGAGTGGCGAGGGGTGAGTGGCGAGCGTCCCCGCCTGCGCGGGGATGACAAGGTCGGGATCCTGCGGTTCGACGCGGGCGCTGCGGTCGTGGAGGCCGGGGATGATTTGCGCGGCGGAGGAGGGGGCGCTCCAGCCGGTCCAGCCGCTCCAGCCGGTGGCCTGCGGCGGGCTCGCGGGCTGGGCGCCGATGCCGCTGTGGGGGGTGAAGCCGCCTAGCGCCTGATCGGCGACGGTGGTGGAGGCGCGGTGGCCGGCGGCGGCGAGGGAGTGGCGCAGGCCGCCGACGATCAGGCCACGCACCAGGGCGGCGTCGCGGAAGCGGACCTCGGACTTGGCCGGGTGGACGTTGACGTCGACCTTGAGCGGATCGACGTCGAGGAACAGGACGGCGGCGGGATGGCGGTCGCGGGCGAGGAAGTCGGCATAGGCGCCGCGCAGGGCGCCCTGCAGCAGGCGGTCCTTCACCGGGCGGCCGTTGACGAACAGATACTGGTGCTGGGCATTGCCGCGCGAATAGGTGGGCAGGCCCGCATAGCCTGACAGGCGCAGGTCATCGCGGGTCTGGTCGACCAGCAGGGCATTGGCCTCGAAGTCGCGGCCGAGGATGGCCGACAGGCGACGGAGGCGCCCCTCATCGCCCGGATGTTCGGCGGGCAGGCGCAGGACGGAGCGGCCCTCGACGTCGAGGGCGAAGGTGACGGCCTCGTGCGCCATGGCCTGACGGCGCAGCTCCTCGGCGATGGCCATGGCCTCGGCGCGCTCGGACTTCATGAATTTCAGCCGGGCGGGGGTGGCGTAGAACAGGTCGCGCACCTCGACCCGGGTGCCGTGCGGCCCGGGGAAGGCGGCGGGGCCGGGCGGGGTGACGCGGCCGCCCTCGACCCTGAGGGCATGGGCATCACCGCCGGTTCTGGGGCGGCTGGTTAGCGTCAGCCGGGCGACCGAGCCGATGGAGGGCAGGGCCTCGCCGCGAAAGCCGAGGGTCGAGATGCGCAGCAGGTCGACGTCGCCCGCGTCATCGGGCTCGAGCTTGGAGGTCGCATGCCGCTCGATGGCCAGTTCCAACTGGTCCGGGGCCATGCCGTGCCCGTCGTCGGCCACCAGGATGCGGGTCAGGCCGCCGCCCTCGATCTGCACCTCGATGCGGGTGGCGCCGGCGTCGAGGGCGTTCTCGACCAGCTCCTTGACGGCACTGGCCGGGCGCTCGACCACCTCGCCGGCGGCGATGCGGTTGACGGTCTCGGGGGGGAGGCGGCGGATGGGCATGGATTCGGGAGGGTAGCGCATCCTGATCGTCATTCCTCCCCCCTCGGGGGAGGGGAACCGCGAAGCGGTGGAGGGGGCTGCGAGACGCTCGCGCTCATGGCGGGCCGGACGAGGCGGCGCTGCCCCCTCCACCATGCTGCGCATGGTCCCGCTCCCCCGGTGGGGGAGGAATGGGTCTCAGGGTTTGCCCGACTCCGCGTGGGGCGTTAGAGCATCGCTTCCTCCCCGAAGACGAAGACCGACCATGCACGACATCCGAGCCATCCGTGACAACCCGCAAGCCTATGAGGCGGGCTGGACCTCGCGCGGGGTGGAGGATGCCGAGGCGACGGTGGACCGTATTCTGGAGCTGGACCGCGACCTGCGCGCCGCCCAGACGGCGGGGCAGGACGCCCTGTCGAAGCGGAATGCGGCGTCGAAGGCCATCGGCGCGGCCATGGGCAAAAAGGACATGGCCGAGGCCGAGCGGCTGAAGGCCGAGGTCGAAGGCCTGAAGGGCGAGATCGCGGCGCAGGGGGCGATCGAGGCCGAAAAGGGCAAGGCGCTGCGCGACATCCTCGCGGGGCTGAAGAACCTGGCCGCCGAGGATGTGCCGGACGGCGAGGATGAGGCCGGCAATGTCGAGACTGGCCGCTGGGGCGAACCAAGGAAGTCTGGCCCGGCCAAGGATCACGCCGATCTGGGCGAGGCCATGGGCCTGCTGGACTTTGAGGCCGCGGCGAAGATGTCGGGCGCGCGCTTTGCGGTGCTGAAGGGCGGGCTGGCGCGGCTGGAACGGGCGCTGGGCCAGTTCATGCTGGACATGCAGACGGTCCAGCACGGCTATCTGGAGGTCAATCCGCCCTATTTGGTCCGCGATGAGGCCATGTTCGGCACGGGCCAGCTGCCGAAGTTTAAGGACGATCTGTTCTCGACAGGCACGGACTGGCGTGAGGTCGATCGCTTACTCAAAGAGCATCCACACGAACTGCCGCAAACAACGTATCCTGACGCTCCCAGTTCGCTAGAACATAATATTCTGGTTGCCCGGTATGGCGGCGAACCCCCGCGCTACCTCATCCCCACGGCCGAGGTCTCCCTGACCAACCTCGTGCGCGAGACCATCCTGTCCGAGGACGAGCTGGCCCAGCCGATGCGCCTGACCGCCCTGACCCCGTGCTTCCGGGCCGAGGCCGGGTCGGCGGGGCGCGACACGCGCGGGCTGATCCGGCAGCATCAGTTCTCCAAGGTCGAGCTGGTGTCGATCACCCGGCCCGAGGATTCGGAGGCCGAGCACGAGCGCATGACCGGCTGTGCGGAGGCGGTTCTGCAGGCGCTGGAGCTGCCCTATCGGCGGATGCTGCTGTGCAAGGGCGACATGGGCTTTTCAGCGAAGAAGACCTTTGACCTCGAGGTCTGGCTGCCCAGCCAGGACACCTATCGCGAGATCAGCAGCTGCTCGAACTGCGGGGACTTTCAGGCGCGGCGCATGGACGCGCGGTTCAAGCGGGCGGGTGAGAAGAAGACCGAGTTCGTGCACACGCTGAACGGCTCGGGCCTCGCGGTCGGGCGGACGCTGGTGGCGGTCATGGAAAACTATCAGGATGAGGGCGGCCGGATCGCCGTGCCCGAGGTTCTGAAGCGCTACATGCCGGAAGGGATGACGCACGTCGGATGAGAATCCTGCTGACCAATGACGACGGGATCGAGGCCGAGGGTCTGGCCTGTCTGGAGCGGATCGCGCGAACGCTGTCGGGCGATGTCTGGATCTGTGCGCCGGCGGTGGAACAGTCGGGCAAGGGGCGCGGCATCACCCTGACCGAGCCGCTGCGCGTCAACCGGCTGGGCGACAAGCGGTTCGCCGTGACCGGCACGCCGACCGACTGCGTGGTGCTGGCGGTCAATGACCTGATGCCCGAGCGGCCGGATCTGGTGCTGTCGGGGGTCAATCGCGGGCACAATGTCGGCGAGGACTGCTCCTATTCCGGCACGGTGGCGGGGGCGCTGCAGGGGATGGCGTTCGGCATCCGCTCGATTGCCCTGTCGCAGAGCCTGGAGCGCTTCCACGACGAGGTGACGGCGCACTGGGAGACGGCCGAGGCCTTTGCCCCGCCGATCATCTCGCGCCTGCTGGCTCAGACCTGGCAGGCGGGCGTGGTGATGAACCTGAACTTTCCTGCCCTCGCGCCCGCCGAGGTCAAGGAGGTCGAGGTCACCCGTCAGGGCTTCCGCGACATCGGCGAGATGCATGCGGTCCGCCGCACCGACCTGCGCGGCCGGGACTATTACTGGATGAGTTTCCGCGGGACCAAGCACGACCACCCGGCAGGCACCGACCTCAGGGCCATGGATGAGGGCAAGATCTCGGTCACGCCGTTGCACATCGACCTGACGCACGCGCCCAGCATTCACGACCTGAAGGGCGTACTGGGCGGGGCGCCGCCCAAGACGGTGGCTGCGGGATGAAGCTGAACGACGACCGGGCAGGGCGGCTGATCCTGGGCCTTCGGCAACAGGGGGTGACGGACCCCCGGGTGCTGGCGGCCATGGAGTCGATCGACCGCGCCGTCTTCGTCCATGAGAAATTCCTCGATCAGGCGTGGGAGGACCAGGCCCTGCCGATCGACTGCGCCCAGACGATCAGCCAGCCCTATATCGTCGGCCTGATGACCCAGGCGCTGGATGTGCAGCCGCGCCACCGGGTGCTCGAGATCGGGACGGGCAGCGGCTATCAGTGCGCGGTGCTGAGCCGGCTGGCGCGCTATGTCTATTCGGTCGAACGCTATCGCAGCCTGCTGAGCGAGGCCGAGGCGAAGCTTAAGGTCCTCCAGATCGACAATGTCATCACCCGCCATGGGGACGGCGGGCTGGGCTGGCCGGAACAGGCCCCGTTCGACCGGATCATGGTGACGGCGGCCGCGCCGCATGAGCCGACCGAACTTCTGAAACAGCTGAAGCCCGGGGGCATACTGGTGTGTCCGGTGGGACGGACCTCGGTGCAGATGCTGAACCGCTATGTCGGCCAGCCGGACGGGTCCTTCCACCGCGAGAGCCTGAGCGAAGTGCGGTTTGTGCCGCTGGTCGAGGGCACGGCGAAGGAGGGCTGAGGTCTGATTTCCGGGGGCTGTTAACCTTCGCGCCCAACTTTGGTGCGGATTGACGGGTTGGCTTATGGCCAGCAGCGGGGCAAACCGGGGCAAGCGCGACCCGGGACCAAGAGGAGAGATGCGAATGGCGACCATCCGACGGGGGATGACCCTTCTGGCCGTGACCATGGGCGTCCTGACCATGGCCGCCTGCGCCAGCTATCCGGCCGAGCCGCGCTATTCGACGCGCCCGATGCCGGTCAATCCGACCGGGGTGCGGGTCGTCACCGCGACCGAGATCCCGCCGCCCCCGCGCCAGACCGCACCGCCGCCCGGCGTTGAATTCGGGACCGCCGCCCCCGTGGGCGAGGTCGAGGGCGGCGCCCTGGGGACGCCGACGGTGGATGCCGAGCCGGCACCCCCGCCGATGGAGGCCTTGCCGGTCAGCCGGGTGGCCGGAGCGCGCTATACCGTCCAGCCCGGCGACACCCTATCGGGGATCGGACGCCGGTTCCTGACGCCCATCCAGGTTTTGATCGAGATGAATGACCTGGGCCCCCGCGCGGCCCTGAGCGTCGGCGCAGAGGTGATCCTGCCCGACTCGGCCGTGGATTCGGGCCGTGACCCCTATGCCACCGGGCCGTCACCGACCGGGGTCCGGGTGCCGTCCGGGGCCCTGCCGCCGCCGCCGCCGCCGCCCTCGGGCAATGCGCCCATGCCGCCGGTCGCGAACGGCTCGACCGCGCGCAGCGGTCCGCTGGACTGGCCGGTGCGCGGCGAGATCCTGCGCCGCTTTGGCCCCGTCGGGATGGGCGAGCGCAACAACGGCATCAATATCGGCGCCCCGCTGGGCAGTCCGGTCCGGGCCTCGGCCGCCGGACGGGTTGGCTATGTCGGCGACACCCTGCCGGGTCAGGGGCTGACGGTTCTGGTCCTGCACCGCGATGGCTGGCGCACCGTCTATGGGCATCTGGGCAGCACCACGGTGCGCGAAGGCGACGACATCGCCGCCGGTGCACAGCTGGGTACCGTGGGCGATACGGCCGGCGACGGACAGCCCTCAATTCACTTTGAAGTCTGGCGGATGCAGGGCGATCAACCGACCGCGCTCGACCCCCTGCTGCAGCTTCCGCGATAAGAGTGCGTCCGGGGCGCCGGTGTCCGTTGCAATCGGGCGTCCGGCCCCCTAGGTTCCGCGCCACATTCGAGACATGTGGCCGGACAACGCTCCGTGCCGGGAGAAACCATGACAGCCCAAGACCCGATCCTGCTGATGGCCGCCACCGCTGATGGCGGCATGATGGCCCTGCTGATGAACTTCCTGCCGTTCATCGCCATCTTTGTCCTGTTCTATTTCCTGCTGATCCGTCCGCAGCAAAAGCGGGTCAAGGCGCACCAGGAACTGGTCGCATCGGTCAAGCGCGGCGATACCATCGTCCTGTCCAGCGGCGTGATCGGCAAGGTCACCCGCGTCGAGGCCGATGAGGTCATGGCCGACATCGCCCAGGGCGTGAACGTCCGCGTGGTCAAGACCATGATCACCGAAGTCCGCGACCGTACGGCGCCCGCCGCCATCGAACGCAAGGCCAAAAGCAGCAAGGCCTGATAGGGCCGGTCTGCGGGGAAGCGAACCATGATCCATCTGTCGCGCTGGAAGGTGATCCTTCTGGCCCTGTCTCTGGCGTTCGGGATTCTGTTCGCCTACCCCAGCCTGCTGACCCCGGCCCAGCGTGAGGCGCTGCCCGGCTTCCTGCCGAAGAACACGCTGAACCTGGGCCTCGACCTGCAGGGCGGCTCCTATCTGCTGCTCGAGGTCGATGTGACCGAGATGCAGGCCAAGCGCGTCGCGAACACGGTTGAAGACGTCCGTCAGACCCTGAACGAAGCGCAGATCACGCCGGTCTCGATCCAGCCCGAGGCGACCGGCGTCGTTGTGACCTTCTCGACGGATGCCCAGGTCGACACGGCCTTCACGGCGATCCGGGATACAGTGACCCGCGGGGGCGTGGGCGGCGTTGCCGATCGTCAGGTGACGCGCCTGTCGAACAATCGCCTGCGCGTGGTCTTTACCGACGCGGCCCTGAACAGCATGGGCCCGGATGCCGTCACCCAGTCGATCGAGGTGGTGCGCCGCCGGATCGACAATCTGGGCACGCGCGAACCGTCGATCACCCGCCAGGGCGCCGACCGCATCGTCATCCAGGCGCCAGGGGAAAGCGACCCGGCCGAGCTGGAACGCGTAATCGGCCAGACGGCCCAGCTGACCTTCCAGATGGTCGATGTCGACAACAGCATCGAGGATGCCTTGCAGGGGCGGGTGCCGCCGGATGCCGTGCTGATGCAGGACGAGCTCGGCAACCCCATCCTGGTCAAGCGCCGGGTGCTGGTCTCGGGTGAGAACCTGACCCGCGCCTTTGTGACCCAGGACCAGAATGGCCAGACGGCCATCGGCTTCAACTTTGACAGCCAGGGCGCGCGCCGCTTTGGCGAGGTCACGGCCGCCAACATCGGTCGCCCGTTTGCCATTATTCTGGACGGCAAGGTGATCTCGGCCCCGGTTATCCGCAGCGCCATTCTGGGCGGCTCGGGCGTGATCGAGGGCAACTACTCCATCGCCGCGGCCTCCGAGATGGTCAGCCTGTTGAACGGCGGGGCCCTGCCGGCGCCGTTGAATGTCGAGGAACGCCGGACCGTCACCGCCGAGCTGGGCAAGGACGCCGTGGATCGCGGCATGATGGCCACCGCGCTGGGCTTTGTCGTCATCGTGGTCTTCATGTTCCTGGCCTATGGCGTGCTGTTCGGGGGCATCTCGGTGATCGGTCTGGTGCTGAACGGCATTCTGATCGTCGCCGCCATGTCGATGACCCAGGCGACCCTGACCCTGCCCGGTATCGCCGGTCTGATCCTGACCTTCGCCGTGGCCGTCGACGCGAACGTGCTGATCTATGAGCGGATGCGCGACGAGGCCCGACAGGGACGCAGCGTGATCGCCTCGCTGGATGCGGGCTTCAACAAGGCCATGGGCACCATCATCGACGCCAACCTGACGACCCTGGTGGCGGCGCTGATCATGTTCTTCTTCGGGGCCGGGCCCGTGCGCGGCTTTGCCTGGACGCTGTCGATCGGCGTCTTCACCTCCATGCTGTCGGCCGTGCTGGTCGCGCAGGTGGGACTGGCCTGGTGGCTGAAGGTCGCCAAGCCCAAGAAACTGCCGGTCGCGGAGTAAGCCGATGCGTGGATGGCCCCTTATCAAGCTGCTGCCGACCAAGACGAACTTCAAGTTCGTCAAATACTCGCGCCTGTTCGGCGTGCTGTCGGCGGCCCTCTGTATCGCCTCGATCATCGGCTGCTTCACGCCGGGTCTGAACATGGGCATCGATTTCAGCGGCGGCGCGTCGATGGAAATCGCCAAGCCCGCCGGCCAGACGATTGACCAGCAGGAAGTCAGCGCTGCGGTCAGCGCGCTCGGCCTGCAGGACGTCGGTGTGCAGGGCATCGCCCGTCTGGACACCAATGCCATTGACGGCTCGACCGTGCTGCTGCGCTTCCAGCTGCCGGAGGGCGCGGATCAGACCGAGGTCGTTCGTGAGGTCGAGCAGACCATCACCCAGACCGTCGGAGAGGTCACCTATTCGGGCGTGTCGGTGGTCGGCTCCAAGGTGTCGGGCGAGCTGTTCCGCTCGGGCCTGATGGCGCTGGGCATGGCGACCGTGCTGATGTTCCTCTACATCTGGTTCCGGTTCGAGCCCCAGTTCGGCTTTGGCGCTATCGCGGGCCTGGTCCACGATGTGATCCTGACGTTCGGCCTGATCGTCATCATGCGGCTGGAGTTCAGCCTGAACATGGTGGCCGCGATCCTGACCGTGATCGGCTATTCGATGAACGACACGGTCGTCGTGTTCGACCGCCTTCGCGAGAACCTGCGCAAGTACAAGACCATGCCGCTGGGCGAGGTGATCGACCTGTCGATCAACGAGACCCTGAGCCGGACGGTCGTGACGGGCATTACCGCCGTCATGGTGCTGGCCGTGCTGGCCTTCCTGGGCGGCGAGGTGCTGTTCGGCTTCTCGATCGCCCTGATGTTCGGCATTGTCGTCGGCACCTATTCCTCGGTCTATGTCGCCGCGCCGATCATCATGCTGTGGGGCGTCAAGCGCGGCGAGTTCGCCGAGGAAGCCAAGCCGATCAAACTGGGCGGCGCCAACCGGCCGTAGATCGATCGTGGGGCGGGGCTATGCGGTCCCGCCACGCGGGCCTATTCTCCGACGAATCGACAGGCCGGGGAGGGCCGAACCATGGGCAAATTGCTGAGCAGCTTCCGCGCGACCGTCATCCTCAGCCTGGTGCTGGCGGGGCTGATGATCTTTGCCTTCGGGCAGGTCTCGGGAGGCTTTGACGGCAGCTTCTGGCAGGCGGTGTTCCGTTGGGTGCACGTGATCGCGGGGATCCTGTGGATCGGCCTTCTGTACTATTTCAACTTCGTCCAGATCCGGGTCATGCCGTCGATCCCGGCCGAGCTGAAGCCCGGGGTGGGCAAGCATATCGCGCCCGAGGCCCTGTTCTGGTTCCGCTGGTCGGCGCTGGTGACGGTTCTGGCCGGGCTGGCCGTCATGTTCGCCCGGGGCCATGCCTATGCCGCCGAGGTGCTGAGCTTCGGCCTGGCGGGTGGTCTGGTCGAGGGCGATCAGGGCTTCATGCTGATGGGCATCGGCGTCTGGCTGGCGATCATCATGTTCCTGAACGTCTGGGGCATTATCTGGCCGAACCAGAAGCGCGCCCTGGGCATCGTCGCCGTCGATGACGACAAGAAGGCCCGCGCCGCGCGCATCGCCATGCTGGGCAGCCGCACGAACCTGTTGCTCAGCTTCCCGATGCTGACCTCCATGGCCATGTACCAGACGCTGTTCGGCTGATCCCTTGAGTGCACCGCCTGTCGATCTGGACGCCCAGGTCCGGGCCGCCGATCCGGATCGCTGGCTGTCCAGCCGGTTCGTCGCGGATGAGGGCCGGCGCGCCGACCTGATCACCCTCTATGCGTTCGAGGCCGAGCTGATGGCCATCCCCACGCGGGTGACCCAGCCGCTGCTGGCCGAGATGCGCTATCGCTGGTGGGCAGACCAGATGGACGGGGTGTTTGCGAACGCGCCCCGCATCGGCCATCCCGTGCTGGAGGCCCTGACCGGGGTCGTGCACCGGCACGGGCTGGACCGCGCCCCGCTGGAGGCCCTGATCGAGGCGCACATCGGCCGGGTGCACGGCGAGCCGCACGATCTGGATGCCTTCTATGTCGGGCCGATGCAGGCGGCGGCGCGGGTGCTGGCCGGACCGGGGCATGAGACCGCCGTAGTGGACGCCGGACGGTTGCGGGGCCTCATCCAGACCGGCCGCTTCGACGAGGCGCGCGCCCTGCGGTCCGCGGCGAACGCGGCTCTGAAAGCCCTGCCGACCGAAGCCTTCCCCGCCGTCGCCCATGCGGCGCTTGCGGACCCCGCCGCGCCCGAGCCGGTCAAGCGGCTGAGGCTGGTCTGGGCCAGTCTGAGGGGAAGGGTGTAATACGGGCGGATCTCGTCTGGCGCGGACCCTTGGGGAGCGGACAATGACTCGCATGAAGACCCACGCAGAAAGACACCGGGTGTCGCGCATCGGCTGGCTGCGCGCCGCCGTTCTGGGCGCCAACGACGGGCTGGTCTCGACCGCCAGCCTCGTGGCGGGGGTGGCGGCGGCCGGGGGGCCCCGCACCGCGATCCTGGTCGCCGGTGTGGCGGGGCTGGTGGCCGGCGCAATGTCGATGGCGGCCGGTGAGTATATTTCCGTCAGTTCGCAGTCCGACACCGAAAAGGCCGACCTCCTGCGGGAGACCGTTGAGCTGGCCACCGATCGGGAAGCCGAGGTCGATGAACTGGCGGGTATCTACGCCGCGCGCGGAGTCGATCCCGAGCTGGCGCGCAAGGTAGCGCTGCAACTGATGGACAAGGATGCGCTCGGGGCCCATGCCCGCGACGAACTCGGCATTTCAGAAATTTCGACCGCGCGGCCGATTCAGGCGGCGCTGACCTCGGCCCTGACCTTCGCCGCCGGTGCGGCCCTGCCGTTGCTGGTGGCCGCCGTGGCGCCGATGGCGGCACTGCTGGGCTGGGTGGTGGGAGCGGCCCTGATCGGCCTGGCGGTGCTTGGTCTTCTCGGGGCCGGAGCCGGCGGGGCGCCGCTGGCGCGCTCGGCGGTTCGCGTGGTGTTCTGGGGGACACTGGCCATGGCCGTGACTGCTGCGGTGGGCAGACTGTTCGGCGCGGTCGTCTGAGCGGGTAAGGGGCGACCGAACCGCCTGATCATTCAGCCGTCGGCAGCCGGGCGACATGGGGCTCGCCACTGACCAGCCAGACGAGGATCGTTGGTTGGCCCTCGGTCACCACCTCGACGCCGCGCTGGACCAGCGGGTAGCGGGCGACGCAGGGCTCGACATCGCGGCCCTCCACCATGTCGCAGGCGGTCAGATAGCGGTCGCGCTGGAGGGGGCGGATGCGGCGCTCCGCCAGAGGACCTGTCGCAAGCTGGTTGGCGGTAATGACGTTGAGGCTGCGGTTCGGGGTCTTCGCCAGCACGAACTCGACGTCATGGCGATAGCTGTGGGGGCGCATGGCGATACTGACAAAGTCGTCCTGGCCGTCGTAATCGACGTCCCAGCGGACTGCGTCGGCCGGCTCGGGCAGGGCAGCACTGGAGCCGGCCGGGGCGGTGGCTTCGGCCCGGGTCGCCACCACAGGCTTGTCATACAGATAGGGCGAGCCCCGGCAGACGGCATCGCTGATCAGGCTCTCGGCCGAGTGGGGGATGGCATAGACCGCTTCGTCGACCGACGCCTGGCCCAGCATACGCCCGGCGGCGTCGAAGACCTGAACCTGCTGCATGCGAATCTCGCCGTCGCAGTCGGTGGTGCCGGTGACCAGGGTCACGGACTGATCGCCGACGACCGCGCCGTGATTGACCCAGAGATAGCGGACGGGGTGCGGGGTCCGGCGGGCGGGGCTGCCCTGCGGCAGCATGTCGGCCTCGAGCAGGAACAGGGAGGTGCCGTCGGGCCGCTCGGCCGTGGGAACAAAGTCGATCAGCTGGCGCCAGGGGCCGTCCTGCGGATCCGGGGCCGGGACAAGAAGGGCAAGGGCGGCCAGCACGCTGATCATGATCGTCACTCCGCAAGTTCCGGGCGCAAGCCTATGACCCGCAACGCCCTTTGCCTAGCCGCGATCAGGAACGGGAAGGGCGCGGAAACTCGGTCGCCTCGCGCGGCCAGACGCGGCGGTTGGGCGACTGGTCGAAAGCCCAGCGGATGAAACGGGCGGTGGTCAGGGCCCCGGTGCGGACCAGCGGGCGCGGCAGGGCGGGCCTTGGTCCATGCATCGCCCGGGCCCAGCCGGGCAGCAGGTCGAATCCGGCCTGCATGATCAGGCCGGCGGCGCTGTCGACGGCGGGTGAGCCGATTCGCTGGCGCATCACCAAGTCGGCGACCTCGCGCGTGCGGGCATCGGCGCGCAGCTGCGGGCGATACGACTGGATCAGGGCCTCGGCCTCCGCCCGCGTGCGGGGCAGGGGATCGGCGCCCAGTGCCTGACCGACGCGGGCCATTTCGTCGAAATAGGCGTCCTGTTCGGCCAGCGGCATGGTGGGCCGGGCATAGCGGACCCAGGCGTCGAGGAAGCTGATCGTCTCGGTCACATGGACCCAGGCCAGCAGGGCGGGGTCGGACACCCGATAGGCCGTGCCGTCGGGCAGGGTGCCGCCCAGCTTCTTGTGGATGCGGTTGACCTTGTCGATGGCGGCCTGACCGGCCTCGGCATGGTCATAGGTGGTCACCGCGATGAATTTGGCTGTGCGACGCAGGCGCCCGTGCATGTCCGCGCGAAAGTCGGAATGGTCCCAGACCCCGGCCAGCACCGCCGGGTGCAGCATCTGCAGCAGCAGGCCCGACACCCCCCCGATCATCATGGTGACGACATCGCCATTGACCTGCCACGCGACCGAGTCCGGCGGGAACAGGGCATCGCCCCGCCGCATCACCGGCCGCTCGC
The DNA here is from genome assembly GCF_036963785.1 of Brevundimonas sp. Classification (GTDB taxonomy): domain Bacteria; phylum Pseudomonadota; class Alphaproteobacteria; order Caulobacterales; family Caulobacteraceae; genus Brevundimonas. The sequence goes on along the minus strand of NZ_JBALUS010000006.1, from coordinate 81,034 downwards.
CCTTCTCCGCATCGTTGAACACATCGCTGATGCGCTTGCGGATGGCGGCGCGGATAGTCTGGGAAGGGGAGAGCATCACGTTCTCGTAGATCGCTGGCGCCGGGGTGGAGCGGTGATAGCATCGGCTCATGATGTCGCCGACCCCCTTGCTTGTCGCAGTCGTCCTGGCCCTGACCGGACCCCCGGCGGCGCACGCATTGCGCATATACAAGGGTGAACTGTATGCGACGACGACGATCCCCCAGGAGTTTGCAGACTCTCGCTGGGTCGTGCGGGCGCGCGTGACGGCCCAGACGGACAGCTGGGCGGATGCCGGCCCCGACTATGACGAGGACCCGTGGACCACCTACCGGATCGAGGTTCTCGAGGTCTTCAAGGGCGTCGCCCCCCGCGAAATGACGGTGTTTACCGAGCGCGATAGCGGAGGCTTCTATCTTGAGCCACCCCGAGGGCGCTTTGATCCCAACGTCCAGTATCTGCTGTTCCTCAACCCGACCCAGATGTGGACCGACAGTCCCCCCGAGGCCAGCGGAACGGCCCGGGTCAACTACAACTGTGGTCAGTCAAAGCCTTGGCATCAGGTCCCGGCCAGTGACCGGAATGCGCTTCTCACTCTGGCGGGCCGCACCGGGGGGTGATGCAGGGGACATGCAGGGCAGCGGCGGCTTGCGCCGCACCGTCAACCCGGGGAAGGTCACGCCCATGGGAAACGCCGTCGATGCATGGTTGGACAGCCTGTCGCCAGAGAACCGGGCCGGAGTAGATCGCCTGCGCGAGATCGTCCGTGCCGCCGCCCCGGACCTGACCGAAACCATCAAATGGAACGCGCCCAATTTCGCGGATGGGGATCAGGACCGGGTGACCCTCGGCATTGAGCGTAAGGGCGGCTGGCGCGTGGTTCTGCATCGGGGAAACGCGATACAGGATACGTCCGGCTTTGTATTCGACGACCCGGACGGGGTGGCGCGATGGCCTTCGCCAGACCGGGGCGTGGCCACATTCAGCACCCGTGCGACCGTGCAGGCGAAGGCGGCCGAGCTTGAGCGACTTGTCCGCCGTTGGGTCGAAGCGACCCGAAAGGAGATGTGAGATGGCCCCCCTTTTCCCCCGTGAAGGCGGCTGCCGGTGCGGCAAGGTCCGCTTCCGCCTGACCGAAAACCCGCTGATCACGGCCGCGTGCCACTGCCGGGGCTGCCAGCGGATGTCGGCCAGCGCCTTTTCGGTGACCGCAATCATGCCGCCGACGGGACTGGAGATCATCGCGGGCGAGACCGTGATCGGCGGACTGCACGGCGAGCTGAAGCATCATTTCTGCGGCTGGTGCATGAGCTGGATCTTCACCGAGCCGGGCGTGGGCATAGTCAATGTCCGCTCCACCCTGCTGGATGATCCGGAGGGTTTCGCGCCGTTCATCGAGACCATGACCGCCGAAAAGCTGTCGTGGGCGGTCACCCCGGCGGCGCACAGTTTCGAAGGGTTCCCGGCCGAGTCCGAGTTCGGGCCGCTGATGGCGGCCTACGCCGCCCGTCAGGCCTGACCCGCGGGCGACTCGAGGGCGAGGCACAGGAGCCGGTTGGTACGAATGCCACCCGGCTGACGGGCCGATAGAGAGGGCGTCATGGGCGTAGGAGATCGAGGATTGCTGATCACCCTTCGGGTGCGGCGCTCTGCCGTGGTGGCGTCAGCTTTACTAGCCGTTGCGGGCTGCTCAGCTGACGAGTGGTCCCCTGCCAGTGAACAGAAGAGGGCAGCCCCTGCTGCGCGTGCAGGCGCCCCGGGTTGGGACGAGGCGCGACAGGGCTCGGTCGAGGACCTGGTGGCCCGCTACCTCGTTCCGCGCGCAAGCGATTTCGTCGAGGTGGCGCGTCCCGGCCCTCCGCTTCCTCTCGACGAAGCCGATACATTGCCGACGTGGCTGGCGTTCGCCACGAAGCCGCAGCATGCGGGTGATTTCGGCCTGTGTCAGGCCACGGTCGTCACCGTGCCGGTAAATCGGAGGGAAGACGATCTCGATACGCTAGAGACCCGACTTGTCTTCAAGGTCGTCGGCGATACCGGCCCAGATGCGGCACCGGAATGGACTGACGCCTACGAACGCCGGTTGCAGAGCCAGTGCGAGTGGGCGGGACCGGTGTTGGGGACCTGGCACGACCACTTCGCGGGAGAGCGCTTCTTCGACGCCGAGATTTCGCCTTCGCACCACGTGCGATACGCCACACAGGCGCTTCAGATCGCGATCCGGGAGGCAAGGCACGATCCTGGCTCGGTCAGCTGCGGTGCCTTCGGCTCGGACTGTGAGAATCCGGCCCACGATGTCGCCCAACTGGAGATGGCGAGGTTAGAGCGCCTGAGCATGGCCCCGTGCGGGGACCGTGTCGGCTGGCAATGCGTGAAGGCCGAGTTCTTCGCGGGATGGGTCGTGAGACTGGAAGCCTACGTCCCGGAGATGCACTCGGCAGTGGGCGTGGTCGATGTCGAAAAGGTCAGTATCACCCAGGTGATCTCCCTGCACTGACCTCGATGTTCACGCCTGACCCGCCGGCGGCTGCAGCGCCAGGATCTTGCGGTCGAGGCGGCTGATCTCGGATTCCAGTCGCGCCTGCTCCGAGGCCATATCGACCGGGGTGCCGTCGTCATAGGTGATCTGCGCCCCCTTCGCGATCAGGTCGAGGCGGTGGATCAGGGTGACGCGGCGGTCGATCAGGCGCGCCAGCTCGCTGTCGGTGCCGGTCATGCCGCGTCCCGCCACGCCTTGAGCGACTCCATGGCGCGGATACTCATCAGGCGTTTCTTGGCGCGGCCGCGGTCCTTGGGCGGGATCTTCTTGCCGTCCTCGTCGACGCGCGGCGCCTCGAGCGGCGGCAGCAGGCCGTAGTTGATGTTCATCGGCTGGAATTTCGAGCCTTCCAGATGGCCGCCGGTGATGTGCTCGACCAGGGCGCCGATGGCGGTCTCGGGTGGGGGCGGGGCGAGATCCCGGCCCAGCCGTTCGGCGGCGGCGAGACGGCCGGTCAGCAGGCCCAGCGCCGCGCTCTCGACGTAGCCCTCGACGCCTGTGACCTGACCGGCGAAGCGCAGGCGGGGCAGGGCCTTCAGCCGCAGCTGGCGGTCCAGCAGTTTCGGGCTGTTGAGGAAGGTGTTCCGGTGCAGGCCGCCGAGGCGCGCGAACTGGGCGCTTTCCAGCCCCGGGATCATGCGGAAGATGTCGGTCTGGGCGCCGTATTTCAGCTTGGTCTGGAAGCCGACCATGTTGAACAGGGTGCCGAGCGCATTGTCCTGGCGCAGCTGGACGATGGCGTGGGCCTTGACCGTCGGGTCACGCGGATTGGTCAGGCCGACGGGCTTCATCGGCCCGTGGCGCAGGGTCTCGCGGCCGCGCTCGGCCATCACCTCAATGGGCAGGCAGCCGTCGAAATAGGGGACGTTCTCCCACTCCTTGAACTCGGTCTTGGGTCCGGCCAGCAGGGCGTCGATGAAGGCGTCATACTGGGCCTTGTCCATCGGGCAGTTGACGTAGGCGGCGGCGTCCCCGCCCGGCCCGACCTTGTCGTAGCGCGACTGACGCCAGGCGATGTCGAAATTGATCGAGTCGGCATGGATGATCGGCGCAATGGCGTCAAAGAAGCTGAGCGATTCCTCGCCGGTGGTCTTCAGGATGGCGTCGGCCAGGGCGGCCGAGGTCAGCGGCCCGGTGGAGACGATGACATTGTCCCAGTCCTCGGGCGGGATGCCGGCGATTTCCTCGCGCACCACAGTGATCAGCGGGTGGGCCATCAGCTGTGCGGTCACGGCCTCCGAGAATCCCTCGCGGTCGACGGCAAGCGCACCCCCGGCCGGGACCTGATGGGCGTCGCCGCACGACAGGATGATCGAATCCAGCGCCCGCATCTCGGCGTGCAGCAGGCCCACGGCATTGTATTCCCAGTCGTCCGACCGGAAGGAGTTGGAGCAGACCAGTTCGGCCAGGCCGTCGGTCTGGTGGGCGTCGGTCTTGATGCCGGGCACGCCGCGCATCTCGTGCAGGATGACGGGCACGCCAGCGCGGGCGATCTGCCAGGCGGCTTCGGAGCCGGCCAGGCCGCCGCCGATGACATGAATGGGGGAGGGGGAAGAGGTCATCGCGGCTTTCTAGACACGCCGGACGACTTCGTCAGCAACCGTCTGGTCGCAGATGGGGGCAAGGCGTTAGGATATGGGCGACGGGGGAGGCGGAATGTCTGCGAACACGGCATCGAAGGGTCACGTGCGCCGCTTGCGGCCGACGCGGGCGGTGGCCAGCGCGCTCAGGGGCCTGCCGCGCCTGTGGGCCGGGGGCTGGGCCGGGCTGTTGCTGCTGGCGTTGATGATCCCGCTGGGCGGCTGGACGACGGGCTCGGACGCCGCACAGCATCTGTTCAAGGGAATCGCCGTGGTCCTGACCCTGGCGGTCTGGACCGGTTTGACCGCCGTCGCGCTGGATCGCGATCCGCCACCCGGCGGCGTGGCCACGGGGCCGGTCCTGCTGCGCGTCGTGCTGGCCGCCGGGCTGAACCTGATCTTTCTGGCGATGATCGCCGTGGTGCTGGCGCTGGTCAGCCTGGCCATTGCCGGGATGTCGGGGCTGGACCTCGAGGCCATACAGGCGCGCGACTGGGCCCATGTCGGGCCGGTCTGGCAGCTGGCCGTGCTGGGGCTGGTGGGGCTGATCGTGCTGGTCGTGCCGTTGTTGCTGGTCGTGCGGCTGTCGCTGTTCGTGCAGGCGACGGTCGGGCGGGGTCACGCGGTGTCGCTGAACACCATGGGCATCGCCCAGGGCAGTTTCTGGGCGCTGATGGTGCTGTTTCTCGGGCTGGCTGTGCCACCGCTCGCCCTTTTGGGGTGGGCCGCGTCCCACGGGTTGATCGAATTGGCCATGGTGACGCTTATCGCGCTATGGATGCCATTGTCGGCGGGGGCGCTGGCGGCGGCCTATGGCCAACTGGAGTATTGGAGCCCGGGCTCTTCGGGCCACCTCGGGGGAGGGTGAGATGAAGACATTCGACATCATGGAGGCGCTGGCCGAGCCGTTCCGGCAGGCCGGGCACCGGCCCTTGGCCACCATCGTCTGGGGCCTGGTGGGGCTGTTGCCGACCATCGCGGGTATGGCCCTGCTGTTTCATCTGTTCGGCAGCGACATGTTCATCGAGGACCCCGACTTCGAGTCCGGCGCCGAGATGGCGGCCTTCTTCCAGTTTCAGAGCTGGTCGATGCTGGTCAATCTGCTGGAGTGGCTGGTGTCCATCGTCGTGATCGTGGCGGTGACGCGGGCGACCTTCGCCGGGCGTCGCAAGGACGGGGCCTTCTTCATGCGCGTCGGCGCGGACGAGTTCCGTGTTCTGATCGCCAGCATTGTCATCGCTATCGTCGCCATCCTCGCCCTGATCGTGCTGGGTCTCCTGTGTGTGGGGATCGGGGCCTTGATCTGGCAGTTGCCGGACCTGCCGCGCGCGCTGGGCCTCATCGTGCTTGGGATCGCGGCCTTCCTGCTGATCCTGCTGGTCTCGGGGCGGGCCTATCTGATCCTGCCGGCCTGTGTCTGGCACCACAGTCTGGCGTTCGAGCAGGGCTGGAAGCTGGGGCGCGGTCAGTCGTGGCGCCTGGTGGGACTGCTGATCATGCTGGTCATCGTCACCCTCGTCATGAGCCTGGTGATACTGGTGGTGGGCGTGATCCTGTTGCTGATCATCGGCGCCCTGCTTGGCGGATGGGACATGCCGGCTATGGATGACCCCGAGGGCTGGGTGATGAACATGTTCGAACAGCCGCTGGTCTGGGGCGTCACCGCCGCGGTTCTGCTGGTCCCGCTGGCGTGGGTGCAGGGCTTCTTCCAGCTGCTGGGCAATGCCCCGTTCGCCCATGTGGTGCGGGAACTGTCGGCGGAGGCGGACAGCACCCCGGAAACCCCGGCTGACAATCCGGACGAGTCCGTCTAAGGCTGGGGCCTCATCAACGGGAGGGTGTGGGGATGACGTTTTCTGCAACAGACGCGGCCTTTGAAGGCTTCCGCGTGGTCCGGCGCAAGCCGATGGTGCTGCTGTGGTGGGCCGCTTTCTATCTGGTCAGCTTTTTCCTGATCTTCATGGTCGCTGCCGGACCGATCGCCGGTCTGATGGCCGCCGCAACGGACCTTGAAAACATGGGCCCCGGCGCGTCGCCCGAAGATTTTGAGCCCCTCATGATGGCCTATGCCTCGATCCTGCCGCTGGTCGTGCCGCTGGGTATTCTGGTCGGTGCAGTGCTGAGCGCAGCGATCGCCCGGTCGGTGCTGGAGCCCGGCAAATCGGCCTTTGGCTATCTCCGCATTGGCATGGACGAGGTCCGCGTGGCGGTCGTCAGCCTGGTCCTGGCGATCCTGCTCTGGATCGCCGGCGCGATTTCCTTCGGCATCGCCGCCGTCGTCGGAGGTTCCCTTACCACCGCCGACGTTCCCGCCGGATGGTTGATCATGATCGTGCTGTTTCTTGCGGCTGCGGCCTTCATGATCTGGCTGTCGGTGCGCCTGTCGCTGGCCGTCCCGATCACGGTCGCCGAAAAGAAGTTCGCCTTCTTTGACTCGTTCAAGGTCACCGGCGGACGCATGTGGAGCCTGATCGGCATGGCCGTTATCGCCTTTGTCATGACGATGGTGGTCGGCATCCTGACCTCAATCATCTTCTTCCCCATCACCATGGGGCTGGGCGCCGCCGTGGACTGGGAATCGCTGGAAGGCATGAACGCCATGGGCATCCTTCAGGCGGTGGGTCCGATGGTGTTCGTCGCCATCGTCCTGCAGGCCATCAGCTCGTCGCTGTCGGCTGCGGTCATGTACGCGCCCTTCTCGGCCGCCTATCGCGATCTGAAGGGCACGGGTACGCCCGAACTGGCCTGATCGCCTGACTGACCGACTATCGATGAAGCCCGGGCGTCAGGCTTTCGCCCGGGCTTTTCGTTTGGCCGGAGCAGGCTCGGCCGTGAGCGCCGCCACGCGGGCCTTGCGCCGGTCCTCGTGGCGCTCCAGCACGGGCTTGAGGTAGCGGCCGGTCCAGCTGGCGGCGTTGTCGGCGACCTGCTCCGGGGTGCCGACCGCGACGATCTCGCCGCCGCCGTCGCCGCCCTCGGGGCCAAAGTCGAGCAGCCAGTCGGCCACCTTGATGACGTCCAGATTGTGCTCGATCACGACGATGGTGTTGCCGGCCTCGACCAGTTCCTGAAGTACCTCCAGCAGCTTCCTCGTATCCTCGAAATGCAGGCCGGTGGTCGGCTCGTCCAGGATGTAGAGGGTCTTGCCGGTGGCGCGCTTGGACAGCTCCTTGGACAGCTTGACCCGCTGGGCCTCACCGCCGGACAGGGTGGTGGCGGGCTGGCCGACCTTGACGTAACCCAGGCCCACGCGCTCCAGCGTCAGCATGCGGTCGCGGATCGGCGGCACGGCCTTGAAGAAGGTCGCTGCCTCCTCGACCGTCATATCCAGAACGTCGGATATACTCTTGCCCTTGAAGACGATTTCCAGCGTCTCGCGGTTGTAGCGTTTGCCCTTGCATACATCGCAGGTGACATAGACGTCGGGCAGGAAGTGCATCTCGATCTTGATGACGCCGTCGCCCTGACAGGCCTCGCAGCGGCCGCCCTTGACGTTGAAGCTGAACCGGCCGGGGCCATAGCCGCGCGCCTTGGACTCCGGCAGGCCGGCGTACCAGTCACGGATCGGCCCGAAGGCGCCGGTATAGGTGGCCGGGTTCGAGCGCGGGGTGCGTCCGATCGGCGACTGGTCGATGTCGATGACCTTGTCGAAATGCTCCATCCCCTCGATCCGGTCGTGGGGCGCGGGCGCGTCCGAGGCATTGTGCAGGCGCCGTGCGGCGGCCTTGTACAGCGTCTCGATGGTGAAGGTCGACTTGCCCCCGCCCGACACGCCGGTGATGCAGGTGAACAGGCCGACCGGGATCTCGCCGGTGACGTTCTTCAGATTGTTGCCGGTCGCGCCCGAAATGCGCAGCATCCGCTTGCGGTTGACCGGGCGGCGGCCGTCGACGGGCAGTTCGATCTCGCGCGCGCCGGTCAGATATTTGCCCGTCAGGGAGTTGGGGTTGGCCATCACCTCATCGGGCGTGCCCTGGGCGCAGATCTCGCCGCCGTGGATGCCCGCAGCGGGGCCCATGTCGATCACATGGTCGGCGGTCAGGATGGCCTCCTCGTCGTGCTCGACGACCAGCACGGAATTGCCGAGGTCGCGCAGCCCGCGCAGGCTGTCCAGCAGGCGGCTGTTGTCGCGCTGGTGCAGGCCGATGGAGGGCTCGTCCAGCACATAGAGCACGCCGGTCAGGCCCGAGCCGATCTGCGACGCCAGGCGGATACGCTGGCTCTCGCCGCCCGACAGGGTGCCGGAGTTCCGCGACAGGTTCAGATATTCCAGCCCGACATTGTTCAGGAAGCGCAGCCGGTCGGTGATCTCCTTGAGGATGCGCCGGGCGATCTCGGCCTGTTTCTCGCTCAGGGTCTCCTCAAGCGTCGAGAACCACAGATAGGCCTTCGAGATCGACAGGGCGTTGACGTCGGCGATGTCCTCGCCGTTGATCTTGACGGCCAGGGCCTCGGGCTTCAGCCGCTTGCCGCCGCAGGATTCGCAGGGCGTCTCGGACTGATAACGGCCCAGCTCCTCGCGCACCCAGGCGCTGTCGGTCTCGCGCCAGCGCCGCTCTAGGTTCGGCAGCACGCCCTCGAACGGCTTGGAGACCTCGTATTTGCGGGCATTGTCGTCATAGACGAATTTGATCTTCTCCTTGCCCGTGCCGCCGAGGATGACGTCGCGCGCCTCCTGCGGCAGGTCGCGCCAGGCCTTGTCCATCGAGAAGCCATAGTGGCGGGCCAGCGCCTGCAGCGTCTGGGTGTAGAGCGGCGAGGGGCCGCGCGACCACGGCGCGACGGCGCCCTTGTGCAGCGTCTTGTCGGTATCCGGCACGACCAGGCCGGCGTCGAAGGCCAGCTTGACGCCCAGGCCGTCGCAGGACGGACAGGCCCCGGTCGGGCTGTTGAACGAGAACAGCCGCGGCTCGATCTCGCTGATGGTGAAGCCCGACACCGGACAGGCGAAGCGCTCGGAAAAGATGATGCGACGGGGTTCGGTCTCGCCCTCGGCGACACCGGCCCACTCGGCGACCGCAATACCATCGGTCAGCTTCAGCGCGGTCTGGAGGCTGTCGGCATAGCGGCCCTCAAGGCCGTCCTTGGTGATCAGGCGGTCGACCACGACATCGATGTCGTGCTTGAACTTCTTGTCGAGGACCGGCGCGTCCTCGATCGGATAGAATTCGCCGTCGATCTTCAGCCGCTGATAGCCCAGCCGCTGCCATTCGGCGATTTCCTTGCGGTATTCGCCCTTGCGGTCGCGCACCACGGGCGCCAGCAGCAGGATGCGCTCGCCCTCGGGCAGGGCCGTCAGCTTGTCGACCATCTGGCTGACGGTCTGGCTTTCGATGGGCAGGCCCGTGGCTGGCGAATAGGGAACCCCGACCCGCGCCCACAGCAGGCGCATATAGTCATTGATCTCGGTCACGGTGCCCACGGTCGAGCGCGGGTTCCGGGACGTCGTCTTCTGTTCGATCGAAATGGCCGGCGACAGGCCCTCGATCAGATCGACGTCGGGCTTGCCCATCAGCTCCAGGAACTGGCGCGCATAGGCCGACAGGCTCTCGACATAGCGGCGCTGGCCCTCGGCATAGATGGTGTCGAACGCCAGCGAGGACTTGCCCGAGCCCGACAGCCCCGTCATGACCACCAGCTGGCCACGGGGAATGTCGACATCGACGCCCTTGAGATTGTGCTCGCGTGCGCCGCGCACACGGATGAAGTCGTGTTTTTCGATCATGCCTGTCCGGGAACGCAGAGAAGGCCGGACGGGTCCGGCTTGCCGCCGCTATATGGGCACTGAATCGCGGGATGCAGCAAGAACAAATACGGAACTCACGGCACTGAGCTGCTTGAACCCGTCCGATCTCCGTGCCAGCGTTCTCTGGAAACGGGAGTAGGTGATGTCGATGGCCTGGGTGCGAGCGCTTCCAATGGTCCTGATGCTGGCGGTGGCCGCATGCAGTATGCCGTCTCTGACCGGCAACGAGGATCGCAATCAGGACGCCCAAGCCTTGATGGCCGCGCTCGCCAAGGGTGACGAGGCGACGGTCGTCGCCTTTCTGACGGATGAAAACGACGCGGTCGAGGTGAAGGCCCAGTTGCCCTTCCTCAAGTCGATCATCCCCGACGGTCCGGTCCCTGAAGGAAATACGACCGGCTGGCGGTCGTTCGTGGGAACGGACGGCACGACGTACGAGGTCTCGCGCAGTTACGATTATCCGGACCGGGTTATCCACCAGAACGTGATCTTCCGTAAGCAGGGTGAGAGCTGGAAGGTGCACGGCTTCCAACTGAATGCGACCATCAAGCCGGGCGCCTCGCCCGGGGTGACTCCGGAGCCGGGCGAGGCCGGCGACGCAGCGCCCTCTCAGGAACCGCCGGAGCTTCGCAGCGCCGGGGCGGAAGGGTCGGTGGCCTGAGGCACCGTGGATCGTGAAAGGCCCGGCGGCCGGGGCGGATATCGAAGCCCCCGATTATTCCCCGGGCGCATGCTCTCACGGCTTCGTGCATCTGGCCATGGGGGAATGGCGCTTGCGCCGCCGGGCGTTTGACCCCATTCTGATGCCTTCGCGTGAGTAATTGCTGGAGGCCAGACGATCATGATCAGCGCTGTGGAAATCGGTACCGCCCTTTCCCTCGTCGCTCTCGTGGTCGCCTATGTCTCGCTCCAGCCTCGCCCGAAACCCGTCCCCATCCGCGTTCGTGACGCTCAGCGGCGTCGCGGCCCGCACGCCTGACGGCCGCACGCTTTTTGAAAACCTGAACCTGTCGCTGGGGCGCGAGCGCACCGGCATTGTCGGTCGCAACGGCACTGGCAAGACGACCCTGCTCGAACTGATCTCAGGGGATCGTGCGCCGGCCGAAGGCTCGGTCGCGCGCGCAGGGAGCATCGCGCGCCTCCGTCAGGAGTCCGGCACGGCGCCGGACCTGACCGTCGCGGGCGTGCTGGGCGTCGAGGAGGCCCTGGCCCGCCAGCAGCGCATTCTGGCGGGAGAAGGCACGGCCGACGATCTGGCCGAGGTCGACTGGACGCTGGAGTCGCGGCTGGAGGAGGCGCTGGCCGCCGTCGGTTTGCGCGGGCTGGCCCTCGGCCGGGACACCGCTACCCTCAGCGGGGGGGAGCGCACGCGTCTGGAGCTGGCGGCGCTGGACCTGGCCGGGCCGGATTTGATCCTGCTGGATGAGCCGACCAACCATCTCGACGAAGCGGGGCGCGCGCTGGTGGCCGAGCGACTGGCGACATGGCCGGGCGGGGCGGTCGTGGTCAGCCACGACCGGGCCCTGCTGCGCCGGATGGACCGGATCGTCGAGCTGTCGCCGCTGGGGGCATCCGTTTATGGCGGACACTACGACCTCTATGCCGAACGCAAGGCCTTGGAGCGTCAGGCGGCCGAACACGATCTGGCCCTGGCAGAAAGCGCAGTCGCCCGCACAGCCGCGGAGGCGCAGCGCCGGGCGGAGACCAAGGCCCGGCGCGACCGGGCCGGACGGCGCAAGGGCCTGAAGGGCGACATGCCGAAAATGCTGCGCGACGCGAAGATCGAGCAGGCCGAGCAGTCCGGGGCCAGTCAGGTCCGGCTGGCGGCGAAGCAGGCGGAAGACGCGGAACAGGCACTGGCCGCCGCTCGCGAGCGGGTCGAGCGGGTGCGGCGCATGAGCGTGCCCCTGCCGCCGACCGGACTGGCCGCCGGGCGACAGGTGCTGACCCTGCAGGGCGTCCGGGCCGACGGCGACCGGGGGCCGCGGGTCGGTCCCTTCGATTTGAGGCTGACCGGACCCGAGCGGGTGGCGATCACCGGGCCCAACGGCTCGGGCAAGACCACCCTGCTGGACCTGATCGCGGGCCGGATCACTCCGTCAGCGGGCACGGTCGAGCGATCGGTGCCGCTGGCCCTGCTGGACCAGCACGCCGGTTTGCTGCGGGACGACGAGACCCTGGTCGAGGCCTGGCAGAGGCTGAACCCGGAGGGCACATTGAACGACGCCCAGGCGGCGCTGGCGCGCTTCCTGTTCCGCAATGTCGAGGCGCACAAGTCGGTCGCGGTTCTGTCGGGTGGGGAGCGTCTGCGGGCCGCCCTGGCCTGTGTGATGACCGGCCCGGAGCCGCCGCAACTGCTGGTGCTGGACGAGCCGACCAACCATCTGGATCTCGACGCCATCGAGGCGGTCGAGGCGGCGCTGGCCGCCTGGGACGGAGCGCTGATCGTCGTCAGCCACGACCGGGACTTTCTGGAAGCGATCCGTATCGGGCGCGAGGTTCGGTTGGGCTGAGGCTCAGCCCCAGGACTCCACGGCGCCGCGTCGGCGCCCGGTGGCCGCGAGGGTCGGCCGTTCGAGGCGAGGCTGCGGTTCGGGCCTGCCGAAGAACCACCCCTGGCCCAGCTTCACGCCCAGTTTCAGCATCAGCTCGGCGACCTCGCCCGTCTCGACGCGCTCGGCCACGGTCTTCAGCTCCAGGCCCCCGCACATATCGACGAGGTGACGGATCAGGGTGCGGGCCTTCTCGTCTTCGGTCGCGCGCATCACGAAGGTGCCATCGATCTTCACCCCGTCGACCGTCAGGTGATTCAGATAGTCAAAGCACGACGCCCCGACACCGAAGTCATCCAGATAGACCTTGAAGCCCGCCTGCCGGATGCGGAGGAGGCGCGCCTGGGCGGCGGCCAGATCCGTGATGTTGGCGGTTTCGGTAATCTCGAGGCTGAGACGGCGACGGATGTCCGGGTCACCGGCAGACAGCCGCAACAGCGCCTGGCCATAGGCGTCCGAATCGAGCGCGCCAGCCGAGACATTGATCGCCACATGCGTCAGTCCAAATCCCGGCCGCCTCATCAACTGGATGGCTTTCTCGGCCACGGCCAGGTCAAAGCTGTCGATCAGCGCCAGGGTTTCGGCCAGGCGGATCGTGCTCTCGGGCCCGTCAGAGCCGGGAATGCGCGCCAGGGCCTCGAAATGATGAACGGCGCCCGACTCCAGGTCGACGATCGGTTGATAGTGCAGGGCAAAGTCACGCGCCTTCACCATGGCCCGGAAGCTGTCCATCTGCACCAGGGTGCGATCCAGCGTCTTCTTGAAGGTCACATCGGGATCGTCTTGCGCCCCGTTGGTGATGCAGACCTCCAGCGCATGGCGCATGGCACGAAGGGTCGCCTGGCGGTCGACGCCGGGCGTCAACTCGACCTGGCGGACGTCCGCGCTGACGTCGACGCCCTCCAGGGCCGCAACATTGTGAATGGCTTCCTCGATGGAGGCCGTGTCGGACTCGTGCCGCAACAGCGCATAGGCGTTTCCGGCAAGATGCGAGGCGGAGGCCCCGTCGATGGACATCGATTGCAGGGCGGAGTGCAGTCGGGCGGTCAGGCTGTTGAGCTGGTCGCCCTCGACCTGGTCCATTCCGGCGACATCGATGAAGGCGAGGCTGAGCGGATCCGAGGTCTGGGCGGCAAGCAGACTGCCGGTCTGACGCATCAGGGCGTCCCGGCTGAGGAGCGGTTTGTCCTCGGGGGTGTCCAGCTCAAAGCTCTGGCCCAGCCATGTGAGGGCGCAGGAACAGTGGGGGGCGAGCTCGGGCAGGCTGAACAGGCGCAGGCGGACCCGTCGATAGGCGCCGCGTCCCAGGCTGTACAACAGGTCCAGCGGCTCACTGCGCGCCCCGGGCGTCAGGGTTTCCAGTGCCGCCTTCAGCCGTTCGGCGCTGCGAGGCTCGAACAGGTCGATCAGCGGGCGGTTTGTCCAGGCGTCTTCCGGTGCGTGTCCGACAGCCGGCGCCGCGCCCATGGCCAGCACGACCCGATCCTCGCCGTCGATTTCGACGAGGGTGTCCGCCGAAGCGAAGGCCAGACCAAGGAGACGACTGCTGAGCGCCATTTTGCCCATCTAGACCGACAGTCTTGAAGAAACCGGTGGCAAGTCCGGTTAACGACAGGTTGTCGGGGTGCGGGCTCGGCACCCGGGACTGCGCTGCGCCGGGGCGGAAATCTTCGTGTTTTCAGAGCACCGGCCCGATCCCGGTCCGATTTGCTCGCCCTGCTTCGTCGGGGAGGTACACTCCCTGGCGACCCCGGATCAGCGGGGCGGGAGGCCAAACAGACGATACAGACCATTCAGACGGTTCAGACGGTGTTTTCACCCGTCTGGATTCAGGCGGAGCGGCTGAAGGCGACGGCGCTGCCGTCGGTGGGGGTGGCCTGACCGCTGGCGCCATAGGCATTGGGCACGCCGCGCTGTTCGCGGATTTCGGCGGCCAGCGTGCGGACCAGGCCTTCGGAGATGATGCGGGCGGCCTCGACCGCGCGGGCGTGGCGACCGAGGATGGCCTCGAACGCCTCTGTCGCCTTGACCAGGGCCACGCGGTCCGAGGCGGGGGCCTGCGCCAGGCCCGAGGGATCGGCCTTGATCTGGGCCGACTCGCGCCGATAGCGGTTGGCGAGATCCTGGGTCTCGGCCAGACCGGCGGCCACATCCTGCGGCCGCTGGGCCTCGAAGGCGGCCAGTTCGTCGGACAGGCGACGCGTCAGGGCCTGGGTCAGCTCGATCAGCTGGCGAACCCGGGCCGAGGCGGTGACGGTAAAGGCGGTGTCGTTCATCAGGAGGCTTCCTGCATCTTGATCATGGTGGACATGACCTGATCGGCCAGGCCGATGCCGCCCGAGCGGACGGTTTGCTTGGCCATTTCGTCGATCAGGAAGGAGCGCCAGGTGGCCTCGGCCTCACCGCCGCCGAAAGGGGCTTCGGTCGACAGGCCCTCGAACATCGGGCGCAGCATCTGGGCGATGAAGGAGGCCTCGAAGTCCTCGGCCGTCTCGCGCATGCGGTCCTGGCGGAGGGTCGGGGTCTGGACCGGGCGGAGCAGGTCAGGAGAGAGGGTGAGCGGATCGGCCATGGTTTACATCACCTCGATGTCGGCTTGCAGGGCGCCGGCGGCCTTGATGGCCTGCAGGATGCTGATCATGTCGCGGGGCGTGACGCCGAGGGCATTGAGGCCGGCCACCAGGCTGGACAGGGAGGCGCCGCCGCCGACGATCCGCATCTGGGTGCCCTGGTCTTCCTCGACCGTGACCACGGAGGACGGGACGACCACAGTCTCGCCGTCGCTGAAGGGGGCGGGCTGGCTGACGAAGGGGTCTTCCTGGACGGTGACGGTCAGATTGCCCTGGGCGATGGCAACGGTGGAGACCCGCACGGCCTCGCCCATGACGATCACGCCGTTGACCTCGTCGATGATCACCCGGGCCGGGGCGTCGACCGTGACGGGCAGGTTCTCGATCCGGCTGAGATAGCCGGCCATGCCCCAGCCCTGCGGCGCGCGCACGGTGACGACCGTGCCGTTCTCGGCAAAGGCGGTGCCGGGATAGGCGTCGTTGATGGCAAAGGCGACGCGCTGGGCGGTGGTGAAGTCCGGGTTGCGCAGGGTCAGGCGGACCTCGGCCTGGCGGCCCAGGTCAAAGCCGGTCTCGCGCTCGACCACGGCTCCGCCGGCGATGCGGCCGGCGGTCGGCACGCCGCGCGTGATGGACGAACCCGAGGCGCCCGAGGCCGACAACGATCCGGTCTGGATCGAGCCCTGGGCCACGGCATAGACCTCGCCGTCGGCGCCCTGCAGGGCGGTGACAACAACCGTGCCGCCCAGCAGGCTCTTGGCGTCGCACAGGGTCGAGACGGAGACGTCGATGCGGGCGCCGGGCGTGGCGAAGGGCGGCAGTTCGGCGGTTACCATGACGGCGGCGATGTTCTTGGTGTTGGCGTTGGCGCCGCGGATGTTGACGCCCTGACGCTCCATCATCCCCTCCAGCGACTGGCGGGTCAGGGGGCAGTTGCGCAGGTTGTCGCCGGTGCCGTTCAAGCCGACGACCAGGCCATAGCCCACCAGCTGGTTGGAGCGGACGCCCTCGATCGAGACGATGTCCTTGATGCGCGACTGGGCCTGGGCGGCCTGCGGCAGGGCGACCAGCGCGAGGGCACCGGCGGCGAGGCAGGAGGCGAGGCGGGCAAGAACTGACGTCATGAAGAGGGTCCTGACAATTACGGGTTAGGTCATGCCAATTCCGTGCCGGGACCTGAATCTAGGAAAAACAACAGGTTGGTGGAATGCGGCATGCTTCTGGCCAGCAGATTTTGCCGGGCCGTTAACCAAACCCTCACCTCGCGGGCCCAGATATCGGTCATGGTCCGGAGTGCCCGCACATGAAGATCAATGGTCCGCAGTCGAGTGGTCCTGCCTCCCGTCCGACCCGCCCGGGGCAGGCGGCGGGTGGCTTCAGCCTGGGCGGGGCCGCCGGTGCTTCCGCCGCCGGCGCCAAATCCGGGGTCGCGGCCATGTCCGGCCCGACCAGCGTCGCCTCGCTGATGGCGCTTCAGGGCGTCGAAGGCGTCGAGGGGCCGCTGGAGCGTCGCCGCCGGGCGATCCGGCGCGGGCACCGTCTGCTGGACCGGTTGGAGGCCCTGAAACTGGCCCATCTGGCCGGGCAGGGGGATGCCGATGCCCTGCGGGCCCTGTCCCAGACCGGGGGCGAGGATCGGCCGGACTCAGAGGATGCCAGCCTCAACGCCGTGCTGGACCAGGTGGACCTGCGGGTTGCGGTCGAGCTGGCCAAGGCCGCCGTCGCCGGAAACTGAGCCCTTTCAAGGGTGAGGGCGAATTGTCACGGCTCACGGCATAGTGACCCTGCAAACCGGTTCGATATGGGGAATCGGCTTGAGGCGACTCGTCAGCTTGCCTATAGGCCTGCTTGCGCCGCAGGGGGGCGTGAAGAGTGAGCGTGAGTGCGATGAACGCATTAGCCTCTGTGATGGACGAAGGCCCGGTGGCCTATCGCCCGTCCGACGACGAACCCTTTATGAATGAGCGGCAGCTGGCCTATTTCAAGGGCAAGCTGAACGCCTGGAAGGATGACATCCTTCGAGAGTCCAAGGGCACGGTCGTCAATCTGAAAGCCGAGACCGAGAACCACCCCGATCTGGTGGACCGGGCCTCGTCGGAATCGGATCGCGCGCTGGAACTGCGCACCCGCGACCGCCAGCGCAAGCTGATCGCCAAGATCGATGAGGCGCTGCGCCGGATCGAGGACGGCTCCTACGGCTATTGCGAGGAAACCGGCGAGCCGATCAGCCTGGGGCGGCTGGAAGCCCGGCCGACCGCGACCCTGTCGGTCGAGGCCCAGGAACGCCACGAGCGCCGCGAGCGCGTCCACCGCGACGACTGAGGGGAGCGACCGGGATGCGCGGCCTTGTCAGCATCCTGTTCGGTCTCCTTCTGCTCGGCAGTGCGCCGCACGCCTTGGCGCAGCAGGTCGGCGACGTTCCGTTTCCAGCGGCCCTGCGGGGCGAGGCCTTCCGCCTGGAGTCCGCGACGCTCGGCCGGGGCTTTGACATCTACGTCCGCCTGCCGTTGGACTATGACCCGGAGGGCCCGGCCTATCCGGTCGTCTATCTGCTGGATGGTGACAGCCTGTTCCCCATTCTGGCGTCGAACCACCTGTTCCTGACCTATGAAGAGAGCCTGCCGGAAGCTGTGATCGTGGGCATTGCCTATGGCGGGTTCGACCCCTCGGTGAACCGCCGCAACATCGACTTCCAGTCGCCCGATCAGGGTGTCCCGGCCGAGGACGCCGGCGCCGGGCGCTTTCACACCTTCCTGACCGGGGAACTGATCCCGCTCATCGAGGGGCGGTTCCACGTCGACCCGGAGCAGCGGATCCTGTTCGGTCAGTCGCGCGCCGGCAATCTGGTGCTCTATTCGGCTGTCGCCCATCCCGACGTGTTCCGGGGGCGGATCGCCAGCAACCCCTCCCTGACGCCCGGCATGGGCTCGATCCTCGACCGGGCGGCGCCGGCCCGGCGGGACGACCTCGGGGTCGTCATCACCAGTGGCGAGCGGGACAGGGCCGACCTTCCTGCGGAAGCGGCGCTCTGGGTCGACACCTGGTCTGACCGGGATATCCCCGATCGCCCGTGGGACATCCGCCTGATCCGGATTCCCGGGGGCACCCACGCCGCCAATTCAACGGATGCCTATCGCGCCGGCATGCTGTGGCTGTTCGCCGGCGACGACGCGGGCGATTGAGCGCCCCTGTGCCTTGACTTCGACCGGGCGGGGCGCGACCTACGCGCCTCACGTTCAAGGTTTGTCGCCCCATGACTGTCAAAGTCCGTTTCGCCCCGTCGCCGACGGGTAAGCTGCACGTCGGCAATGTCCGCACGGCCCTGGTCAACTGGCTGTTCGCGAAAGGGCAGGGCGGGCAGTTCGTGCTGCGCATCGACGACACCGATCTGGCCCGCTCGACGGCGGACTATGAGCGCGGCATCGAGGAAGATCTGACCTGGCTGGGTCTGGTCTGGGACGAGCGGCACAACCAGTCGCAGCGCTTCGACCGCTACCGCGAGGCCGCCGAGCGGCTGAAGGCGGCCGGGCGGCTGTACCCCTGCTATGAGACAGCCGATGAACTGGATCGCCGCCGCAAGGTGCAGCTGTCGCGCGGCCAGCCGCCCATCTATGACCGGGCCGCCCTGCAACTGACCCAGGTTCAGCGCGACGCCTATGAGGCCGAGGGCCGTCGTCCGCACTGGCGCTTCAAGCTGGACGGACGCCGGGTGCACTGGGTCGATCTCGCGCGCGGTTCGGCGGAGGTGGATACGGCCTCGATGTCCGACCCGGTGCTGATCCGCGAGGATGGCCTGTTCCTCTATACCCTGCCGTCCGTGGTCGACGATCTGGACATGGGCATCAGCCATGTGATCCGGGGCGAGGACCATGTGACCAATACCGGCGCGCAGATCGAGATCTTCGAGGCGCTGATCGCCTTGGGCTGGACCGGCAGCCTGCCGGGCTTTGCCCATATGCCGCTGCTGGTCGGAGCCGACGGGCAGGCCCTGTCCAAGCGGCTGGGCTCGCTGTCGATCTCGGACATGCGCGACCAGGGCTATGAGCCGATCGCCATCACCAGCCACCTCGGCAAGATCGGCACCTCGGATGCGCTGGAGATCGCGCCGTCGATGGCCGAGCTGGGGCAGGGCTTCAGCTTCGACAAGATGGGCCGGTCACCGGCCCGCTATGACACGGCGGATCTGGACCGGCTGAACGCCCAGGCCCTGCACGCGATGAGCTATGCCGAGGCGCAGGGGCGTCTGGCGGCGATCGACTGTGATCTGGGAGAGGACTTCTGGACGACGGTGCGTCCGAACCTGGAACGGTTCGGCGACGTCGCGGCGCTGGTGCGGCTCGTCAACGGTCCGGTGACGCCGGTGATCGCGGATGCGGAGTTTGCCAGGGTGGCGGCCGAGACCCTGCCGGAGACCATCGACGGTGACAGCTGGTCAGCCTGGATTGCAGAGATCAAGGCCCGCACGGGGGCCAAGGGCAAGGCCCTGTTCATGCCGCTGCGTCAGGCCCTGACGGGGCAGGAGCATGGACCGGATATGGCGTCGCTGATCCCGCTGATCGGGCGCGAGCGCATGCTGAAACGGCTCTCTGGCGAGACGGCCTGACCGTCCCGCCAGAGTTCAGACCGATCAGGCGTTGCAGGCGGCCAGTTCTTCGGCGGACAGGGCGGTGCCCTTCCACGTGAAGGCGGTGACTTCGCCCAGACGGGCGACGACGCGGCGGCAGGCGCGCGAGGCCGGCTGGTTGGCGCCACCGGTGGCGGTGCAGCTGTCGCCTTCACAGCGCCAGGTGGCGCCATCGATGATCACCCGGCCCGAGGGGGCCGAGGCGGCGTCGGCCAGGGTGGCCGAGGTGGCGGGAGCCTGGACCGGGGTGGCCAGGGTCGGGGTGGCGACGGCAAGGATTGCCGCGATCAGAAGAGTGCGCATGGGGAGTCGCTCCAGCTTGGACCGGGCAGGGGAGCCCGTGACGGCGCAATGTCCGTTTTTTTTGAAAACTGTCAAGGGTGGTAATCGCGGCCGCTGAGTTTTTGGTGACCGCTGATCACTTATCGATGATCATGTTTCAAATCGGACGGCGTGTCCATGCTGTTCAGGGCCTCGAGGGCCTCGTCGACCGTGCGGCATACTGTCCATGCCTCGAGGAAGGACGCGGGGGTCATCCCGGCCTCGACCGTGTGCTCCATCAGCCGGAACAGCGTCTGCCAGAATCCGTCGATATCGAGGAAGATGACCGGCTTGCCGTGCAGGTCGAGGCGCTTCCACGACAGAAGCTCGATCACCTCCTCCAGCGTGCCGATACCGCCCGGGGCGACGACGAAGGCGTCGGATTCGTCGTACATGATCTGCTTGCGCTCATGCATGGAGCCGACCACCAGGGTCTCGACCTCGTCGAACAGGCGTTCGCGGCTGCGCAGGAACTCGGGCATGACACCCAGCACCCGTCCGCCTGCCGCATGGGCGCCGCGGGCAGAGGCCCCCATCAGGCCCACACCGCCGCCGCCATAGACCAGGCGCCAGCCCTTCTCCGCCACGCCCTTGCCGAAAGCCCGAGCGGCCTCGGTATATTTGGGGTCAGCAGTTTCGGACGATCCGCAGAACAGGCAGACGGAGGGGCCGCTGAAGGGGCGAATCTCGGCGGAAGTCGTGGGCATGGAACCTCGGAAAGAAGACAGGACAATCGACGGTCGGGATGACTGTCGGCAGTCAGTGGTTTTTGCCATACAGGGCGCATGGCCTCGTTGAAACGCGCAATCGAACCTTATGGAATGCCGCCCATGGGCGGGAAGGGGCTGGCCGGTCTTGCGCTCGCGGTGCTCCTGGCCGGGTGCGGGGGGGATGAGTCGGGACCGGCCGCCGCCGGACGGGCCGTTGCCGAGGCCCCGGTGGCCGGGGCCGGGTCCGGGTGGATCATGCCGCCTTCGGTCACAGGCCTGCGCCGGGACGGCACCGAACTTGTCGTGTCCGGACAGGCGGATCCGGGCGGTCGCGTCGTCCTCAGGACGCCCGCAGGCCGGGCCTATGCGGCGGTTGCCGATGCCGGGGGGCTTTTCGAGGTGCGGCTGACGGCCGTGGACGGCCTGGTCCTGGCGCCCGAGGCGCAACTGGGACAGGAGACGGTGCCGGGGCCCGGACGCCTGGTGATCCTGGATGCCGCCCGGGGCTCCGCTGTGCTGCTGTCACCGGGCGGCACCAGTCAGCGGCTGGGCGAGGGCCCCCTGCTGTCCAGTGTCGACCACGACGGCCGTGCCGTGATCCTGTCGGGGCGGGCGGATCCCGGGTCGGATGTCCGGGTGGAAGTGCCGGGGCGTGGTCCGATCCATGTGCAGGCGGATACGCTGGGCCATTGGCGGATCGGCATGGACGGGAGCCCGCCTTCCGAAGTCCGTGTCGAGGGGCAAGTCTTTGCGGTCCCGGCCCTGTCCATCGACAGACGCGACGGCGCTGTGACGGCGATCACGCGACTCGAGCGCGAGGACGGTTTCCTGCTGAAATGGCAGGCCCCGGACGGGGCGCACCAGGTCAGCTGGCTGCCGCGCCGTTAACGACTTCTTAAGCCAATCGGCAGAACAGGAGTCTTGGGATTCCTTTAGCGAGGCACCCACCATCACCAAGCCTTTTCAAAGCCCGGCGCTCTGCGTCGGGCTCGTTTTTCGTGGCGATGTGAGGGAAGGGTGAGTGGCTCCGCGGGTAGGATTCGAACCTACGACCAGCCGATTAACAGTCGGCTGCTCTACCACTGAGCTACCGCGGAACAGGTACTCAAGAGGGGGGCGCTATAGCAGCGGCCCGCCGGACTGTGCAACGATAAATCGACACCATGACGCCGATATCCCTGACCTCTGCCGATGATCCCCGGATCGCCGCCTTTCGCGACGTACGCGAACGTGACCTGACCGGCCGCGAGGGCCTGTTTATCGCCGAGGGAGAGGTGGTGCTGAACGTCCTGACGTCGGCCTGGTCGCGGTGCCGGGCGCGGGCCGTGCTGCTGGCCGACAAGCGGCTGGCGAAGCTGGAGCCCGTGCTGGCGCGGCTGGAGCCCAATGTGCCGATCTATACGGCCCCGCAGGAGGTGTTGGACGGAATCGCGGGCTTTCATCTGCACCGGGGCATTCTGGCGCTGGGCGAAAAACCCGCGCCCCTGGATCCCGATACCTTCCTCGCAACGCGGCCGGAGAGTTCTGTGCTGGTCGGGGCGGTGGGGATCGGCAATGCCGATAATATGGGCGGTATCTTCCGCAATGCGGCGGCGCTGGGGGCGTGCGGCGTGATGATCGATCCCGGCTGCTGTGATCCCTTCTATCGCAAGGCGATTCGCGTCTCGGTGGGCGCGGTGCTGAGAACGCCGCTGATGGCGGGGCTGTCGGCCCTGGCCATGGTCGAGCGGGCCGAGGCCTATGGCTATGTGCCGCTGGCGCTGACGCCGGGGGATGGCCCGGATCTGCTGGAGCTGGAGCCGCCGGCGCGGTCGCTGGTGCTGCTGGGGGCGGAGGGGCCGGGTCTGCCTCCGCAGGTGCTGGCCCGCGCCCGGCCGGTCCGGATTCCGATGGCGTCCGGCTTTGATTCGCTGAACGTGGCGGCGACCTCGGCGATCGTTCTGCACCACCTGACTCGCCGGTGAGGCGAATCACGCAGTTGTTAGCGCGTTAACCCTTTGTGCACCTTGCTGAACGCTCCGGATTGTGTCGGTATTGGGGCGTCCGGGGAGGCTGCCATGTTCAGTGATGTCTTTGGTTTCGTAACGCGTAATGCCCGTCTGGCGGTGACCGTCGGCGTGGTGACAGGGGCCGTGAGTGCGGCCAGTCTGCTGGGATGGTTGACGGCGCCGATCGCCTGACCTTCGCCTGACAGGCAAAACCCTCTAGACACATGGCTTTCGGGTGGCCGGGTGCCGCCGCAGGCCGAGGGTATTTCGTGTCCGTCCAGAGCGTCAGCATCACCCCGTGGCAGGATCAGGAGCCCGGGACGTCCGGCCTGCGCAAATCCACGCGTGACTTCACGCGGCCGGGCTATCTGGAAGCCTTTCTGCAGTCTGTGTTCGATGAAGCCGACCCGCAGCCGGGCGATGCCCTGGTGGTCGGCGGCGACGGGCGGTTCTTCTGTCGCGAGGCTGCGGCCATCGTGGTGCGGATGGCGCTGGCCAACGGGTTTTCACGGGTGATCGTGGGCCGCGATGGCCTGATGTCGACGCCGGCGGCCTCGGCCCTGATCCGCAAGCGCGGCGCCAGGGGCGGGGTGATCCTGTCGGCCAGCCACAATCCGGGCGGCCCGGACGGCGACTTCGGCGTCAAATACAATACGGAGAGCGGAGGCCCCGCCCCGACGACCTTTACGGCCGGAGTGTTCGCGCGCAGCAAGGAGCTCCAGGCCTATCGCATCCTCGAGGCCGCGGCGCCCGACCTCTCGGCGATCAGCGAGACGCGACTGGGCGACGGCCTCGTCGAGGTGATCGATCCGATCGCGGACTACGCCGATCTGATGGAGACGGTGTTCGACTTCGACGCCATCCGGGCGCTGGTCTCACAGCCCGGTTTCCGCATGGCCTTTGACGCCATGCATGCGGTGACGGGCCCCTATGCGACCGAGATTCTGGCGCGGAGGCTGGGGGCGTCTGCCGGCACGGTGATGCGGGGTGAGCCCCTGCCGGACTTTGGCGGGGGACATCCCGATCCGCATCCGGACCACACGCCGGAACTGACGGCGCGGATGTTCGGCGAGGATCCGCTGGATTTCGCCGCCGCCTCGGACGGGGACGGCGACCGCAATATGATAATGGGGCCGGCGATGGTGGTGTCGCCCGGCGACAGTCTGGCCATTCTGGCGGCCCATGCCGACTGCGTGCCGCGCTACCGGGACGGGCTGAAGGGGCTGGCGCGCTCCATGCCGACCAGCCGCGCGGCAGACCGCGTGGCCGAGGCGCTGGGCATCGAGATGCACGAGACGCCGACGGGCTGGAAATTCTTCACCAACCTGCTGGACGCCGGGCGCATCACCCTGTGCGGCGAGGAGAGCTTTGGCACCGGCTCGGACCACGTCCGCGAGAAGGACGGTCTGTGGGCGGTGCTGTTCTGGCTGAATGTGCTGGCGGCGACCGGCAAGGGGGTCGGCGAGGTGGTGGTCGGCCACTGGTCGCGCTTTGGCCGGGACTACTATCAGCGGCATGATTACGAGGGGCTGGAGGTCGGCCCGGCGAACGCCTTCATGCAGAGCCTGCGTGAGGCGGCGGCCGGGGCCGAGGGACAGCAGATTGCCGGCTATCGCGTGCAGTCGGCCGACGATTTTGCCTACAGCGATCCGGTGGACGGGTCTGAGGTGAAACACCAGGGCGTGACCGTGCGGCTGAGCCCGGACGCCCGCGTCACCTACCGCCTGTCGGGCACGGGGTCTTCGGGAGCGACGCTGCGGGTCTATCTGGAGCGGTTCGAGGATCCGGCCGGCGACCTGCACCGCGATCCCGCCGAGGCCCTGGCCGATGTGGCAGAGGTCGCGCACGCCTTTGCCGGGATCGAGTCCCGGCTGGGCCGGACGGAGCCCTCGGTCGTCACCTGAGGAGAAACGGCCCCCGAATACGAAAAGGCCCGGAGGGTGACCTCCGGGCCTTCGCGTGTCTGACGGAAAGGGTCGTCAGTCTTCCTTGATGTTGTCGACGCCATGGCCGAAGGCGTCGGCCGGAGAACTGATGGTCGTCTCTTCGGTGATGTCGATGCCCTTGGCCAGCTTGGAGTGCCAGTAGCCGTAGGCGATGTAGATCAGGGCGCCGACCGCCGCATAGGCGGCCAGCAGGATCAGCGGCAGCGGATTGTCGTTCATGGCGTGCTGAATCATGGGCGACAGATTGTTGTAGGCCAGGAACAGACAGGCACAGATGCCGGCGAACGCCGTGTAGACACCGCCCGGTACGCGGAACGGACGCTCCATCTCGGGGTGTTTGATGCGCAGATAGATGACGCTCAGGCACACGATCGAGAAGGCCGTGGCCGTCCCCAGGGACACGAGGTCGCCCAGGATCGAGATCGGCAGGAAGGCCGCCGCGATCGAGATCAGGATGCCCAGCACGATCGTGCCGATCCACGGGGTCCGGAACTTGGGGTGGATCACGGCAAAGGAGCGCGGCAGCAGGCCGTCACGCGCCATGGTGTAGAAGATGCGTGTCTGGCCGTAGCAGAGCACCAGCATGACCGAGCTGAGACCGGTGATGGCGCCGATCTTGATCAGGAAGCTGATCAGGTTCAGCTGTCCGCCCGGCGCGACGGCCAGCGGAATATCGGCCCAGTGCAGGCCCATCCGGTCGATGGCGACCGCGATCGGCGCGGGCGAGGCCAGCTCCAGATAGGGGACCACGCCGGTCATGACGGCGGCAACCGCCATATAGATGATGGTGCAGACGACCAGGGCGCCAAGGATGCCGATGGGGATATCTTTTGACGGGTTCTTGGCCTCGGCTGCGGCGGTCGAGACGGCCTCGAAGCCCACATAGGCGAAGAAGATGATCGCCGCGCCGCGGAAGATGCCACCGACGCCGAACTGTCCGGCCTGACCGGTCGGCTCGGGGATGAAGGGCACCCAGTTGTTCGGGTCGACGTAGGCGATGCCGACGGCAATGAACGTCAACAGCACGATGATCTTGATGACCACGATGATGTTGTTGACGTTGGCCGATTCCGAGACGCCCAGCACCAGCAGGCTGCAGACGGCGGCAATGCCGACGGCCGCCACCAGGTTGAAGGTCCCGGTCAGCGGGAAGCTGGTCGAGGCCCCGTCCTGGATCAGCTGGACCAGCGGCGTGGCCCACTGTGGTCCCTCGCCGCCCGCATACTGGATCATGGGGAAGAGCTGCTGACTGAGGCCGAAGTCAGAAAGGATCGATATGACGTAGCCGGACCAGCCGACCGCGACGGTCGAGGCGGCGACGCCGTATTCCAGCACCAGCAGCCAGCCCATGATCCAGGCGAACACTTCGCCCAAGGTTCCGTAAGCATAGGTATAGGCCGATCCGGAGACCGGCATGGTCGAGGCCAGCTCTGCATAGCAGAGACCGGCGAGGGCGCAGGCCGTTCCTGCGATCACGAAGGACAGCATAATGGCGGGACCAGCATTGGCCGATGCCACCTGGCCGGTCAGAACGAAAATGCCAGCACCGATGATGGCGCCGATGCCCAAACTCATCAGGTTGATGGGGCCCAGCGTCCGCTTAAGCTCGCTCTTGGCAGCTTCTTTCTGAATCTGGGCAATCGATTTCTTCAGGAACAGGCGGTTGCCGCCTCCCGAAACAGGGGGGTTACTCATGTTGGGATGTCGCCTCCAGCGGGCGGTCCGAAGGGGCCGCCACCGCTCCGAAGTGGAAACTAGATCGGCCCCCGTTTTCACGCAATCGTCATCTTGGGGCGCGCGAGAGTTATTTGATAACGCCAAGGTCAGGCCCGCCGGGCTTGATTCGTGGGGGGGGCGCCGTCAAGGTCGCCGCAACGGTAACCAAACAGTGCCGGGGCCGACGGGTCACCGGTGCGGGGGAGTGTTCATATGGTCGCGTCTTCGCCCTCCGGGCAGGCTAAATGGTCGTCAAAGACGGCTTTCGTACTGGCGGCCACCGGTTCGGCGGTGGGTCTCGGGAACCTGTGGCGGTTCCCGACTGAGGCGGGGACGAACGGCGGCGGCGCCTTTGTGCTGCTGTACATCCTGTGCGTGGTGCTGATCGCGGCACCCCTGCTGCTGTCCGAGACCCTGATCGGTCGTCACGGCCAGCGCTCGACCATCGGCAGCGCCGTGCATCTGGCGCGCCAGTCCGGGGCCAGCCCCGCGTGGAGCGCCATGGCGGTCCTGGGCCTGATCGCCAACACCCTGATCCTCTCGTTCTATTGCGTGGTCGCCGGCTGGGTCGTCTATTTCATCGGCACCAGCGGCATGGGTCTGGTTGATGCGGTGTCGAGCGGCAATGCGCTGGGCGGCGCCTATCCGGAGCAGTCGCCGGAATCGATCCGCGAGATGATGCCGGCGCTGTTCGCCAACCCGGCCCTGCTGGTCGGCATGCAGTCGATCTTCGTCATCCTTACCGTGCTGATCGTCGCGCGCGGCGTGAAGGGCGGCATTGAGGCGGCGGCTGTGTGGCTGATGCCGGCCTTCTTCTTCCTGCTGATCGGCATCACCATCTATGCCGCGATGACGGGGGACTTCGCCCAGGCCATCAACTTCCTGTTCTCGCCCGACTTCAGCCGCATCACCGAACCGGGCGTGATGAGCTCGGCCCTGGGCCAGGCCTTCTTCTCGCTCAGCCTCGGCGGCGGGGCCATGATCGCCTATGGCGCCTATGCCTCGAAGGATACCAATCTGGGTTCGACCTCGGGCACCATCGCCTTTGCCGATACGGCCGTGGCCATCATCGCCGGTCTGGCCATCTTCCCGATCGTGTTCAGCGTCGGCCTTCAGCCGGATGCCGGCCCGACCCTGATGTTCCAGACCCTGCCGACCGCCTTCCAGCTGATGCCGGGCGGCGCGATCGTGGCCTTCGGTTTCTTCGTGCTGGCCTTCTTTGCGGCCCTGACCTCGTCGGTGTCGCTGCTGGAAATCTCGGTGGGCTGGATCACGGAGAAGTTCGGTGTGTCGCGCAGTGCTGCGGCCTGGGGCATGGGTCTGGTGATCTTTGTGTTCGGCGTGCTGTCGGCGCTATCGTTCAACATCCTCGCCGACCAGCGGCCCATCCCCTTCATTCCGGGCTTTGAGAATGCGGGCTGGTTCGATGCCTTCGACGGGATCACCTCCAAACTGTTCCTGCCGCTGTCGGGGCTGGTCACCGCCCTGTTCATCGGCTGGGTGGCGGACAAGAAGATCGTCGATGCCGAAACCGGGCTGACGGGCGGCGCCCTGTCGATGTGGCGCTTCCTGGTGGCGTGGCTGTGCCCGCTGGCGGTGACGGCCATTCTGGTGATCGGCATGTTCCCGCAACTGCTGGGCTGACCGTGAGCAGCCGGACGCCGTGACGACCACGCCTGGCCGCACTGCGGCGTCCGATTTGCCCATCCATGAGGTTCTGGACCGCCTGATCGCGGCGGTCCGGGACCACCCGGCCGTGGTGCTGGGCGCGCCGCCGGGCGCGGGCAAGACCACCGGCGTTCCCCTGGCCCTGCTGGACAGCCAGATCGGCGAGGCCGGCACCATCCTTGTGCTGGAGCCACGCAGGCTGGCCGCCCGGGCCGCGGCCGAGCGTATGGCCGACATGCGCGGCGAGCCGGTGGGCGAGACCGTCGGCTATCGCACCCGCCTGCAAAGCCGGGTCGGTCCGAAGACCCGCATCGAGGTGATTACCGAGGGCATCTTCACGCGCCGCATCATCGCCGACCCCGGGCTGGAAGGCGTGGCTGCCGTCCTCTTCGACGAGTTTCACGAGCGCAGTCTGGACGCCGATCTGGGGCTGGCGCTGGCCCGTCAGACGCAGGAGTTGCTGCGGCCTGATCTGAAGCTGGTCGTCATGTCGGCGACGCTGAATGTGGCGTCCATGGTGCGGGTGCTGGACGGCCCGCCGGTGATCGAGGCCGAGGGGCGGGCCTTCCCGGTCGAGACCGTCCATCTGGGTAGCAATCCTTCTGAACGGCTGGAGACGGCGGTGGCCCGCGCGGTTCGCCGGGCCCTGGGCGAGACGGGCGGGTCGGTGCTGGTCTTCCTGCCCGGCCAGTCGGAAATCCACCGGGCCGCACGGGCGCTGTCCGAGGCGTCCCTGCCTGCGAATGTGGAGGTGGTCAGCCTGTATGGCGGGCTGGATCGCGCCGTGCAGGACCGGGCGCTGTCTGCGCCGCCTGCCGGGCATCGCCACGTGATCCTGGCCTCAGCCGTGGCGGAAACCAGCCTGACGCTGCCGGGCATTACGGCGGTCGTCGACAGTGGCCTGTCGCGGGTGCCGCGCTTTGAGCCGGCCAGCGGGCTGACGCGACTGGCGACCGTGAGGGTCAGCCGCGCCTCGGCCGATCAGCGGCGCGGTCGGGCCGGACGCGTCGGGCCGGGCACCTGCTACCGCCTGTGGGACGAGGAACAGAGCCGGGGCCTGATTCCCGAACAGCCCGCCGAAATCCTCGAGGCCGATCTGACCGGACTGGCGCTGGATCTGGCGCGATGGGGCGCGCGGTCGGCCGAAGGTCTGGCCCTGATCGATCCGCCGCCCGCCGGGGCCTTTGCCGAGGCGCGGGCGGTGCTGACCCGACTGGGGGCGCTTGATGAGCGCGGCGACCTGACCCCGCACGGGCGGCGGATGGCCGAACTGCCGATGAGCCCGCGGCTGGCGCATATGGTGGCGGTGGCCTCGGACCGGGGGGATGCCCTGACCGGCGCGCGGATCGCGGCGATTCTGGGCGAACCGGGTCTGGGCGGGACCTCGACCGATCTGCGTGACCGGCTGGAGGCGCTGGAGCGCGACCGCTCGCCCCGCGCCCGCGACGCGCTGAAGCTGGCCGACCGCTGGGCGCGGCTGGCGGGCGGCGGAAAGGGGCTGGAGGTTGATGCGGGCCTGTTGCTGGTGGAGGCCTTCCCCGAGCGGGTGGCGCGGGCGCGGGGTAGGCCGGGCGAGGTGCGGCTGGCGTCCGGGCGCGGGGCCTTTCTGGAGCCGACCGATGCGCTGGCCGGGTCGCCCTGGCTGGCGGTGGCGGAGCTGAGCGGCGGGGTCAGCGGCGATCGCATCCGTCTGGCCTGCCCGGTGGATATCGACGCGCTGGGCCACCGGATGGTCGAGGAGGAGCGAATGGTGCGCACGCCGTCCGGCCGGATGGAGGTGCGCCGCCTGAAGCGGATCGGCGAACTGGTGGTCGAGGAGGTGTCGCTGGGGGCCCCGGACAAGGCCCAGGTCACCGACCTGCTGAAGGGTGAAGTCGAGCGGGAAGGATTGAAGGGCCTTCGCTGGGGCGAGCGGGCCTCGGCGCTCCGGGCACGCCTGGCCTTCCTGCGGGGGCTGGATGAGGGCTGGCCCGATGTGTCGGACGAGGGGCTGCTGGCGGCGCGCGAGGCATGGCTATGGCCGCTTCTTGCGGGGGTGCAGGGGCTGGAAGGCATTGCGGATGGCGCGCTGGAAGCGGGTCTGCGGGCGCTGATTCCGTGGGACCGGCAGCGCGAGCTGGACCGGCTGGCCCCCGCGCGGCTGGAGACGCCGCTGGGATCGACCGGCATCGACTATGCCGCCGAGGGCGGGCCGCGCGTCGATATTCGCGTGCAGGAGATGTTTGGCGTGAAGGCCCATCCGACGGTCGGCGACGGCCGGGTACCGCTGACGCTGGCCTTGCTGTCGCCCGCGCGGCGACCGGTGCAGGTGACGAAAGACCTGCCCGGCTTCTGGACCGGTTCATGGGCCGCCGTGCGGGCCGAGATGCGGGGCCGCTATCCCCGCCACCCCTGGCCGGAGGACCCCGCGAATGCCGCGCCCACGACCCGGGTCAAGCCGAGGGGGACGTGAGCGCGACGCGATGGCCACTCGCCAGTTAATCTCACGGAGCCTAGCGTGAGCGAATGATGTTCTGGGTCTACATGGTGACCTTTGCGGTCTTCTCGCTGATCTTCACTCGGGAGGTGATTGCTCCCGCTTCCGGCGCTTCGTGCGATCGCCGGTGGCGCCTGTATGCAGGAGCTCTCAACGCCACCAACCTGCTGGCCGTGGTCGCGGCGGGGTTCCTTTTTCAGCGCTGGATCGCCGATCATTCATTGCTGGCCTTCGGGCCGAGGTTGGGAGTCTGGGGCGGTGCGGGCGTGACCTTCCTGGTGGCGAGTTTCGTTGCCTATTGGTGGCATCGCCTGATCCACAAGTCGGATCGGCTGTGGCGCTGGGTTCATCAGCTGCACCACAGCCCGTCGCGGATTGAAGCCCTGACTGCCTTCTATCTGCACCCCTTTGATGCTTTAGCAGCTACCCTGCTCAATGCGCTGGTCGCCTACGCGCTTCTGGGCGTAGGGCCTTGGTCGGCGGCGTTAGCGTTGATGGCAGTGACGCTTTTCAATCTGATCGCCTATGCCGACCAGAAGACGCCTTGGGCTGTCGGCCTGATCTTCCAGCGGCCCGAGATGCATCGCCTGCATCATGAACGCGGAGTTCACCGCAACAACTATGGCCTGCCGCTTTGAGATATGATGTTCGGCACGTGGCGCAATCCGCGCTCTGGACAGGTTGCCTGTGGCTTCACACCCGACAAGGAAGCCCGCATCGCCCAGATGTTGATGTGCCGCGACGTCGACGGCTAGGCGCCTGCGTCCTCCGTCGCGGCATAGGCCATGATGCCGGTGGCGACGGCGAGGTTGAGGCTGTCGGCGCGGCCGCGCATCGGGATTTTGACATTGACGTCGCAGGCTGCGGCGAGGGAGTCGGTCAGGCCGGCCTGTTCATTGCCCATCAGCACCAGATTGGGCCGGGTGAAGTGAGCCGATCCCGGGGCCTCGGTGGCGTCCAGCCGGGTGCCGATGACACTGCCGGGCCAGGACTTGCGCCACTCAAGGAAGGCCTCGGGCGTGGTCCGGGTGAGGGTCACGGCAAACACGGACCCCATGGTGGCCCGCACGGCCTCGACCGAATAGGGGTCGACGCAGTCCCCGATCAGGATGACGCCGCCACAACCGGCCGCGTCGGCCGTGCGGATGATGGTGCCGAGATTGCCGGGGTCGCGCACCTGTTCCAGAGCGATCCAGGCCGGGGCCGAGGTCGGGTCAATGTCATCCAGCGCCGTATAGACCTGATCGAAAACGGCCAGCACCGTCTGGGGGTTATCGCGGCGGCTGATCTTTTCCAGAATGGGGTGGGTGACGACCACGATCTCGCCCCCGGCAGCCTCGGTCGCGGCGCGGGCGCGGTCGAGCAGGGCGTGGGGCCGCGCCTCCATGCCCACCATCAGCAGGCGGGGCGTGCGTCCCATATCAAGAGCTTCGCCGATGAACTTCAGACCTTCCGACAGGAACTGGCCGGTGAATTCCCGCTCCTTGCGCATGTGCAGGGCGCGCACCGATTTGACGGTGTCATTGGTCAGGGAGGTGATCAGGCGTTCGGTCATGTCGCGGACCACCGGGAAAAGAAGCTGAGGCCGATGGCGCGGCCGTTCTCGCCGCTTTCGGCCAGCGCCAGCTCGCCCCAGTCGATGCGGCCAGCGCGTCCGGCGGTCGCCTGATCCATCAGATGGGCCAGCGACAGGCCCGAGATGCGCGCGGCATAGGCGTTGAGCAGCAGGAAGTCGGCCTGGGGCTCCAGAATGGCGGCGCAGTCGGCCAGCAGGCCGGGCAGGTCCTCGAACAGGCGCCAGACCTCGCCGGTCGGGCCGCGTCCGTATTTCGGCGGATCAAGGATGATGCCGTCGTAGAGCGAGCCGCGCTTGCGCTCGCGGGCGACATAGCGGCGGGCGTCCTCGACGATCCAGCGGATCGGCCGGTCGGCAAGGCCGGACAGTTCGGCATTCTCGCGCGCCCAGGCGACCGACTTCTTCGAGGCATCGACGTGGGTGACCTCGGCGCCTGCGGCTGAACAGACCAGCGAGGCGACACCCGTATAGCCGAACAGGTTCAGGATGCGGGTCGGGCGCTTGCGGGCGCGGATCCGCTGGTCCAGCCATTCCCAGTTGGCGGCCTGCTCCGGAAAGAAGGCGAGGTGGCGAAAGGGGGTGAAGCGGGCGGTAAACCGCGTCTCGCCCCAGCCCAGCGGAAAGGCATCGACCGACTTTCCGGCAAAGCGCCAGCGGCCGTCGTCATCCTCGTCCTGTGGATCGAAGACGGCATCGGCCCGGTCGAAGGCCGAGGCATTGCGCGGCTCCCACACACACTGGGGCTCGGGCCGAACGACGGTGTAGCGGCCATAGCGTTCCAGCTTGCGGCCATGTCCGGAGTCGAGCAGGGCATAGTCCGCCCAGTCGCGCGTCATCAGGACATCAGGGTGTGGGGACAGTCTCGAGGCCATGGGGGCTGGTTAAGCGCACCGGCGGCCCTGCGTCCAGCGGCGCGGCGTGGGATTCGGGCGGCAGGTCTGGCTCGGGATCGGGCCGATGGCGCGTCTTGTCCCAGGCGAAGGGCTCGGTCACCAGTCGCCAGGCGGCGTGGGCAAAGGCGAGGCTGAGCAGCGACCAGTAGGCCGGGGCCTGGAGCATGTCCCCCAGTCGATAGGGAACGCCCGCCCGGCTGGCCCCGATGAGGGCCGAGACCCAGGCCATGCCGGCGCCCAGCAGCAGCACGCCCAGTGCCGGGATCGGGGTCGACGGGGTGATGCCCGCGACTGCTGCCACCAGGACGGAGGTCGCAACCCAGGCGACCGAGGGTGCGTGCACCGCCGCCGAGGCCAGCGACACCCCAAGTGTCATGATCAGCGCCAGCAGGCCGCGCGGGCCCAACGACAGGGGCTGGCGCGTATGCACGCCCCAGGTCTGCATGAACCCTTTCATCCATCTGTTTCTTTGGGGCAGCCAGGCGTGGAGGCCACCGGGTGGGGTCTCCCATGTCGGTCGGGTCAGGACGCCCAGCCGATAGCCGGATCGCCACAGACGGAAGCCAAGGTCTGCATCCTCGGTGACATTCCAGGCGTCCCAGCCGCCCACCTGCTTCAGCACATCGACGCGGAAGTGGTTGCTGGTGCCGCCCAGCGGGAAGGGCAGGCCCAGCCGCGTCATGCCGGGCAGGACCACCTCGAAAAGAGCGGCATATTCGACGGCGAACTGCCGGTCGAGGAAGGGCGAGGCGTCCGGGCTGTGGGCACGGCGGCGAATGCGCAGCGGCGCCTGAAGACAGGCGAGAGTGCCGGTCGCATCGTGGTCAAAGCGGGCCGCGGCCTCGCGCAGTTGCAGCGGGTCCGGGTCGTCTTCGGCATCATAGACGGTGATGAGGCGGCCGGTGGCCCGGGCCAGGGCATGGTTCAGGGCGCGCGGCTTGGTGCGCGGCTCACCCGGCGGGACG
This sequence comes from Brevundimonas sp., assembly GCF_036963785.1. Lineage (GTDB taxonomy): Bacteria > Pseudomonadota > Alphaproteobacteria > Caulobacterales > Caulobacteraceae > Brevundimonas. Next base: position 47,146 of record NZ_JBALUS010000006.1, on the reverse strand, counting down.
ATCAGGATCGACAGCCAGTCGGGGCGGTTGGCGGCATAGGCGGCCTCGATCGTCTCGTGGTCATGCGCCTCAAGGGCCAGGAACCCTTCCAGCCGGTCAGCGGGATAGTCGAGCGCCGCCAGATTGTCGATCAGCTGGGGCAGGACCTCGGCCTCGTCATGCAGGGCAGCGACCACCGTGTAGCGGGGCAGGGGGCCGGTCCCGAGTTCGGGAGCGCGGGGGCGTGCCGAGGCGAGGATCAGGGCCAGTCGCCAGAGGGCACAGGCGAGGAAGAGTGCCGGGACCGTAACGGACAGGACGGCTTGCATGCCGGCGCCGTCCATCCAGACCCAAACCGCCATCCCGGTCGAACCGGCAAGCAAGGCGAGCGCCTGCCCTCCCGTCAGGGAGCGGCGCACGGCGCTGAGGGCGCGGGGCGGACCCGGAACCACGCCCGGACGGTCCAGCCGCTCGTCGGTTGCATGGGCGTCCATTCTCCCTCCCGGTATACGGGTTAGCCATCCTGATCCGTCTGGACAAGCCGAAGGGGGCGCCGGACCCCGAACTGGCGCCCGACGGCAAGAGTCAGTATGGCTGGCCGCAACCGCATGGAGGACAGGCTTGCCTGCGACAGCCCCCCGTTCAAAGTCCCGGCGCAAACCCAAGGGCGAGGGGCATTTCCGGCGCGAGGAAATCCTTTCCGCCGCCGAGGGCATCTTTGTCGATCACGGCTATGAGGGCGCGACGATCCGCAAGATCGCCGATGCCGTCGGCCTGTCTTCGACGGCCCTCTACATGCATTTCCCCGACAAGGCCGCGATCCTGCACGAGATCTGCAAGGAGGCGTTCCAGGCCCTGACGCGGGCCCAGGACGTGATCATGGAGGCCGACCTGCCGCCCGAGCAGCGTCTCAGGCGGCTGATAGAATCCTACATCGCCTTCGGCTTTGATAATCCCAATGCCTATCGCCTGATCTATCTGACGCGCCCCCAAGAGGCCGAGGGAGCAAAGTCCGCGGCCCAAGAGGTGGGCATCGGCCTGTTCCGGGCGTTTGAGACGGTGGTGCATGAGGTCGATGCCGCCGGGCGGCTGAAGGTCCCGCCGCGCACCGCAGCCCAGGTGATCTGGGCCGGGGGGCACGGCGTCGTGTCGCTGCTGATCACCAAGCCCTATTTCGACTGGGTCGAGCGGGAGGCGCTGGTCAAGGCGATGCTGGATACCGTGTTCGACGGCCTGATCCGAGCGTGACACGGGCGGTCGCGTCGGTCATTGCGACGGTCCTGCTGCTGGCGGGCTGCGGGTCATCGTTCGGCGAGCCCGAGGGAGACGCCCTGCGGGTCCTGTCGCTGGATCAGTGCGCGGACCAGTATGTGCTGGCGCTGGGCGAGGGGCATGATCTGGCCCTGTCGCCGCGCGCGGACGATCCGGATTCCTGGCTGCGGACCGAAGCCGCAGGGCACCGGATGCTGCGGCCGACGCTGGAGTCGCTGGTCGCATATGCCCCCGATGTGGTCGTGCGGTACTGGGGCGGAGATGCCCGCCTGCTGGCCCAACTGGAGCGGCAGGGGGTGAGGGTGGTGACGATCACCGATGCCGCTGATTTCGCCTCGGTCGAGCAGAGTATCGCCGAGGTGGCGCAGGCTCTGGATCGTCGGGCCGAGGGGCAGGCCCTGATCGGCCGGATGCGGACGACGCTGAACGACGGGGCGCCGCCGGAAGGGGCGCGGCCCGTCACCGCCCTCTATCTGACCGCCGGCGGGTTCACGAGTGGCTCGGGCACCCTGATCGACGCCAGTCTGGAGGCTGCGGGGCTTGAGAACGCCGCCGGGCATGCCGGCTTTGGCGCGGTGCGGGTCGAGCAGCTGGCCATGGAGCCGCCAGAGCGGTTCGCCCTCGGCTTCTATGATCAGACGCGCGCCGACCGGAGGGGTCCAGGGCGGCACCCGTTGGTGAAGCGCCTGGTCGAGGATCGCCCGACTGTCCGACTTCCGGCCGCCATGCTGACCTGTCCGGCCTGGTTCATGGCCGAGGCCGTGCCCGCGCTGGCCGAGCTGCGAGACGCTCGATGACGGTGGCACGGATCAATTTGATGCTGGCATTGGCGCTGGCGGTCGCCCTGATCGCGGCGTTGATGCTGGGCGAGGTCGGGCTGAGCCTAGCGCAATATGCGCAGGCCTTCAGCGAACCCGCGTCAGGGCCGGGGCTGATCCTGTGGCAGGTGAGAGCTCCACGCGCGGTCTGTGCTGTGGTCGTGGGGGCGGCGCTGGGTCTGTCGGGGGCGTTGATGCAGGGGCTGTTGCGCAATCCTCTGGCCGAGCCGGGGGTGCTCGGGGTGTCGGCCACGGCCAGCCTCGGCGGCGGGCTGGTGCTGGTCGCGGGGGCGGGCATGGTCACCGGTGCGGTCGAGCTGGCCGCCATGGCGGGCGCCGGCATCGGGGCGGCGGCGCTGGTCGCCTTTGCGGCGCGCATCCGGGCGCCGGAAGCCCTGATCCTGTTCGGGGTGGCCCTGTCCAGTTTTGCCGGGGCCGCGACGGCGCTGATCTTTAACCTGTCGCCCTCGCCGGTTGCGACGGCCGAGGTGATGGCCTGGCTGCTGGGGTCGGTGCAGAACCGGGGGTGGGGCGATGTGCTGTGGGTTTCGGCCGCGCTGGTGCCCGCCGCCGCCCTCGCGAGGCTGAGCGCGCCGGGTCTGAAGGCCCTGTCGCTGGGCGACGAGACCGCGCGGACCCTGGGACTGCCGCTGGACCGGTTGCGGCTGCTGGCCCTGATCGCCGCCAGTCTGGCCGCAGGGGCCGCCGTGGCTGCTGCGGGCGTGATCGGCTTTGTCGGTCTGGTGGCGCCCCATCTGGTGCGCGCCTCGGTGCGCGCCGACCCGGGCAGGGTCCTGCTGCCGTCGGCGCTGGCCGGCGGGCTGATCCTGGTCGTCGCAGACCTGATGACCCGTATCACTCCGACGGATCAGGAGCTGAAGCTGGGGGTGTTCACAGCCCTTGTCGGTGCGCCGCTGTTCGCCCTGATCGCCTGGCGCGCCGCCCGCGCATGGAGGGTCTGAGCATGGCCGCGACACCCCGGCTGACGATCGAGGGGCTTGACCTGTCGCGCGGCAAGCGGACCGTCGTACGCGACGTCAGCCTGTCGGTGGGCCCCGGTGAACTGATCGCACTGGTGGGGCCGAACGGGGCCGGCAAGACCAGTCTGATTCAGGCGGTCTGCGGCCTTCTGAAGCCGGATGCAGGACAGGTCCGGCTGGACGGCGCGGACCTTTCGATCCTCAGCCCCCGGGGCCGGGCCGGGGCGCTGGCCTATCTGCCGCAGGACGGCACCGTGGCCTGGAACCTCCCGGCGATCGAGGTCGTGGCGCTGGGTGCCGGATTCCTGCAGTCCGACGGGGCCCGGGGCCGTGCGATGGCGGCACTTGAGGAGGTCGAGGCCGGGGCGCTGGCGGATCGGGGTGTGGCTGAACTGTCGGGGGGCGAGCGGGCGCGGGTGCTGCTGGCGCGGGTACTCGCGTCGGACGCCGGACTGATCCTCGCGGACGAACCGGTCGCCGGTCTCGATCCGGAGGGGCAGTTGCTGGTTCTGGAACGGCTGAAGGCGCGGGCCGGTGCGGGCCAGACCGTTGTGGCCAGTCTGCACGACCTGTCGCTGGCGGCGCGCTTTGCCGACCGGGTGATCGTCATGGATCAGGGCAAGATCCGCGCCGACGGCCCGACCGCGCAGGCGCTGGACCCCTCCGTCCTGCGTGACGTGTTCGGCCTTGCCGGTCGCTGGCTGGACAGCGAGGACGGCCCCGTCCTGACCCTGACGCGCCTCTAGTTGGCGAGCGACAGATAGGGCGTCGGGCCGGAGCCACCGCGCGCCAGATCGGCCGACAGGGTGAGCTCGCCGGTGCCGTCGCCCAGTCGCGCCTTGTAGATCTGCATATTTTCCATGACCCGCATCATATAGTTGCGCGTCTCGGTGAACGGCGTGCACTCGATGAAGTCGACAGGGTCGACTACGCCCCCGCGCGGGTCGCCGCAGCGGGCGATCCACTGGGGCGGGCGGGCCGGTCCGGCGTTGTAGCCTACGGCCGCCAGGATCATGGACCCGCCATTGGCCACCATCAGCTCGCCGAGGTGATAGCTGCCCAGCGTCATATTGTAGTCCGGGTCCCACAGGCGGTCGGCGGAATAGGGCATGTCCAGACGACGGGCCACACCCGAGGCGGTGGACGGCAGGAACTGCATCATGCCGCGCGCTCCGGCACTCGACACCACCAACGGGTCATAGCTGGATTCCTGACGCGTGATGGCCAGGGTGAAGGGCAGGGGGGCAGCCCCTGCAACCTCGGGCGGGATGCGGATCGGGTATTGGCGCACGGGCATCAGCCAGCCGCGCTGGCTGGCGGCGCGCCCGACCATCATCGAGCCGAACCGGTCGCCAAAGCCGAGCACCATGTCCATCAGCTGCGCGACGTCGGTGGCGGCCGGCAAGGTATCGTCGAGATGATAGGCGAAGGCCCGGAGCAGGCCCATCTCTCCGGCTTCACCCGACATGCGGGCGGCCTGAACCACTTCATTGCTTTCATAGGCCGCGCGGGCCTCGGGCGTGATCTCCGGGTCGGCGGGCAGGGTGATCCGCGTCTGGCCCGCCTTTTCGGCGGCGAGCTGGCCGTAGAAGGACTGGATGTGGATCGCGCCGGCGCCATAGTAGCCTCGGGCGGCGCCCATATCGCCCTGGGCCTCGGCGGCGCGGCCCAGCCAGTACAGTGCCCGGCCCTGGGTGATCGGGGTCTCGGACATCTGGCGCAGGGATTCGAAATGGCGCGCGGCCCGGGCGGGATCGTTCAGCTTCACCAGGGCGACCCAGCCGGCAAAGAACTCGGCATCGACCATGCGCTCGCCGCCGGGGAAGCCATGACCGGCCATGGAATCGTAGGCGGCCTGCCAGTTGCGGACCTCCAGCGCGTCGAGGAAATAGTTGCGGCGCTCGCTCCACAGCGTGTTCTGGCCGTCGGAGTGGGTCGGCGCGGCGGGCAGACCGGCCAGCAGGCCGAAACCCTCGGCCTCGCGGCCCTGCGAGCGCAGGATGCGAACCCGCTCGAGCACCACGGCCGGGTGACCTGCCTGGGCCGGGGTCAGGCCGGCCACGATGGCGTCAGGGGCATAGGCGGTGCGAAGCGCCAGCACAGCCTCGGCGATCGTGCGTTGTTCGGGGCTGACCCGATCGATGATGGCGCGCGTGGCAGGACCATGCGGTCCCAGCAGCAGCATGTTCAGACGCGCCTCATCGTCCGCAGGCGCGATCCAGTTCGGCCAGATCGACAGGATGCGGCTCTGGGCGTCGAATTCGAACGACTGGTTCCGCCACCAGTCGCGGATGATGGGGCGGGCCTCGTCCGCTCGGCCCGAGGCCTCGAGCGCGAGGGCCAGGCCGATGGCGCCGTCGATGGTCATCGGCGGGTGGCCGTCGAAGAAGGCGAGGACCGCCGCCGGGCTGGCCGAGCTGCGGCCAATGGCGCGTTCGCCGGCCATGACGCGGCTTTCGGCGCGGGGCCAGTCGGCAAAGGTGACCCGGGCGCGGGCCAGTTCCTCGAAACTCATCAGATCGGCCGAGGTGTCGACGAGGGCCCAGTCGACCAGCTTGCGGGCGGTGGCGTTGTCGATCCCGGCGGCAAGGCTGCGGGCGCGGTCGATGTCGCGGGCCCGGGCGGCTTCCAGCGCCTGGTTGAGCAGGCGGGCCTCGGCCTCGTTCAGCAGGCGGACGGTGGCGCCGTATGGCACTTCCTGCGCGTTTGCGTCCGACTTCGACGACGAGAACCAGTTCACCGATGTCAGGTTCGACACCAGCACCTCGGGCGCAGGGGCACTGAGGGCCAGGATCGTGGCCAGGATCGATGTCAGCATGGTTTGTCCTAACCCCATCATCTCGGTTGCGGCAGCACGAGGCGCCCCTTACGTTCGAAATCTTCCGCAGACTCGCTAAAGCCCACCCGAAGGACCATCGTTCCCATGACCGGCCCGACTTTCAAGGGCGTGATCACCGCCTTGATCACACCTCTTCGTGACGGAAAGGTGGACGATGCCGCCTTGACCGCCCTGGTCGAGCGCCAGATCGCGGCCGGCGTGCACGGCGTGGTGCCCATGGGCACGACCGGCGAAAGCGCGACCCTGACTGCAGACGAGCACGCCCATGTGGTCGAGTCCGTGGTTTCGACCGTGGCCGGGCGCATCCGCGTGATCGCGGGCGCAGGCTCGTCCTCGACCGATGTCGCCATCGACAAGGTGCGCCATGCCAAGACGGTCGGTGCCGACGGGGCGCTGGTGGTCACGCCCTATTACAACCGGCCCTCACAGGAAGGCCTGGCCCTGCATTTCGAGGCGATCGCCGAGGCGGTGCAGCTGCCGGTGCTGCTCTACAATGTGCCCGGGCGCACCGGCGTCGATATGTCGAATGACACGGTGGCGCGGCTGGCCAGGCATCCGAACATCGTCGGTATCAAGGACGCTACGGCGGATCTGGCCCGCGCCAGCTGGATGCGCACCCATGTCGAGGGACGGTTTGACCTGATCTCCGGGGATGACCCGACCTTCCTCGGCTATCTGGCCCATGGGGGTCACGGGGTGATTTCGGTGACGTCGAACGTCGCGCCCGAAGCGATGGTGGCGCTCTATGACGCGGTTCAGGCCGGGGACCTGGAAAGCGCCCGCCTGTGGCAGGATCGGCTGATCGACCTGCACAAGGCCCTGTTCCTCGACAATTCTCCGGCGCCGACCAAATACGCCCTGTCGCAACTGGGCCTGTGCAGCGACGAGGTGCGGCTGCCGCTGGCGCCGACAGCGGATGGGGTCAAACCCGTCCTCGACCGCGCCATGAAGGCCGCGGGCGTTCAGTAATGGCCCAAGCCCCCGCCCAAAGGCGTCCGCAGTCGGACAAGAAGAAGTATGAGCCGAAGGTGATCGCCGAAAACCGGCGCGCGCGTTTCGACTATTTTCTGGACGCGCCGGTCGAGGCCGGCATCATGCTGGTCGGCACTGAAATCAAGGCGCTGCGGGCCGGGCGCGCCAATATCGCCGAAAGCTATGCCGCCATAGAGGGGCGCGAGATCGTGCTGATCAATGCCGACATCCCGCCCTATGCCCAGGCCAACAGGTTCAATCATGAGCCGCGCCGTCCGCGGAAACTGCTGCTGCATCGACGGCAGATCGACCGCATGATCGGGGCGGTTCAGAAGGACGGCCAGACGCTGATCCCGCTCAAGCTCTATCTGAACGAATCGGGCAAGGCGAAGGTCGAGCTGGCGCTGGCCAAGGGCAAGAAGCTGCACGACAAGCGCGAGACCTCGGCCAAACGCGACTGGCAGCGCGACAAGGCGCGCCTGCTGCGCGACAAGGGCTGATACCAGGCCCTGGCCTGCTCTAGCTCAGCGGCTGCGCCTCGATGGCGCCCACGAGCTGGGTCTGGCCCATCCGCTCATAGAGGCCCAGCGACGGGCCCTGGGCCCAGTCCCAGGCAAAGCCGGCAGCCGACAAGGCTACAGCCGCGACAACGGCCCAAAGAGCGGCCTTACGCTCGCCGCGCGAAAAGAAGTGAGTGTTCGTACGCATGACAGCCTCCTGTGGGCCGAAACGCGGGCTCTCGCGGAGATGTTCCCGCAAAAAACAGTGTACACCTGAAAGGCGAAAAGCCTGTGTCCGGGCCGCCACATTCGCCCGTCAGGCGAACAGCGTTCGATCACATTTCGATGAGCGCGCGGGCCCGTTCGAAAATCTCCCGGAACATCAGGGGCGTGAGGCGCCCCGTGTTCGTGTTCAGACGCGAGCAGTGATAGCTGTTCAGCAGGACGTAGGGGCCGACCCGGGCCTCTGACCCGTGGCCCGGCGCCATGGCTGAGGCGGGCTTCCCCAGCGCCTTCAGCACATTGCGGCGCGAGACGTCGCCGAGCGTCACGATCACCTTCAGCTGCGGCAGGGCCTGAAGGCGGGCGGTCAGAAAGGGCCGGCAGGTCGCTTCCTCGGCGGGCAGGGGCTTGTTGCCGGGCGGAGCGCAGCGCACCGCATTGGTGATCATGCAGTCGACCAGCTGCAGCCCGTCATCAGGCCGGGCATCATAGGTGCCGCGGGCAAAGCCGGTCTCGATCAAGGTCTGGTACAGCAGCCAGCCGGCGTGATCGCCGGTGAAGGGCCGGCCCGTGCGGTTGGCGCCGGTGCGACCGGGAGCGAGGCCCGCCACCAGCAGCCGCGCCTGCGGATCCCCGAACGAGGGGGCCGCGCCGTTGAACCAGTCCGGTTCGCGCCGGGCGTTTTCGGCGCGGTAGCCGACCAGCCGCGGGCACAGCGGACAGTCGGCGGGCGGCTCGGCAACCGGGGCAGGCGACGTCATGCGTCTTCGCGAACCGCGCGGGGGCGACCGTACAGGGTCTTGAGGTCGGCCAATTCGACAAAGTCATCGGCCTGACGGCGCAGTTCGTCGGCGATGTGGGGCGGCTGGGTCTTGAGCGTCGACACCACCGACACCCGGCAGCCCTGGGACTGAACCGCCTGCACCAGCCGGCGGAAATCGCCGTCGCCGGAGAACAGCACGGCGTGGTCCAGACGCGGGGCCATCTGCATCATGTCGACGGCGATCTCGACATCCATATTGCCCTTCATGCGGACATGGCCTGAGGCGTCGGTAAAGCGCCGAACCGGCTTGGTCACGGTTGAGAAGCCGTTGTAGCCCAGCCAGTCGACCAGCGGTCGCACGGGGGAGAATTCCTCCCCCTCGACCACGGCGGTGTAGTAGTAGGCGCGAACGAAGCGCGACCGTTCGCGCACATCGTCCAGCATGGCCTTGAAGTCGAGATCGAAATTCAGCGACCGGGCCGCTGCGTGAAGATTCGAGCCGTCGATGAACAGCGCAAGGCGTTCGTCGGGATAGAGGTGCATCGTCGATGTCCCTTGAAATATGAAGGGCCGAAGGACGACCCCGGAGAGAATATGAGCACACCTGTCATCATCGCTCTGGGCAGCAATGACAAGGGCCCATGGCTTGATATAGGTGCCTTGCTGAATGCCGCCGTTCACGATCTGGAGAGCGCGGGACTGGGCGACGTCCGCCGCTCGCGCTGGTGGCGGTCGGCCGCCTGGCCCGACCCCACGGATCCGCCATTTCTCAATGGCGTGGTGCAGGGGGCGTGGGACGGCACGGCGGCGGAGCTGATGACGACGCTGTCCGGCATTGAGGCGCGCTTTGGCCGCGAGCGGTCCGTGAAGAATGCTCCCCGGACCCTCGACCTCGACCTGATCGATTTCGGGGGTCAGGTGCAGGATTCGCCCGATCTGACCCTGCCGCATCCCCGTGCCGCCGAGCGCCTGTTCGTCATGGGGCCCCTGGCCGAGCTCGACCCTGACTGGCGCCATCCCGTGCTTGATCGAACGGCTACGGATCTTGCTGCCTCGGCCGGGGTCGGTCGCGACGCCACAGTCATGCCCGTGGCCGGATAATCCGACCGTCAGATCGGCCCGACAATTTCGATTGCCGCGCGCCACAGCAAAGCTAATGTGCTCCCGAGGGAGGCGGCGGCAGGCCGCGGGGGGACATCATGATCATCTGGTCGGGGTGGGGCATTCTGGTGCTCGTTTTTGCTGTCGTCGGGCTGTTGATCGGCATTCCGCTGAGTTCCGCGATCACGTCGGATCCGGACATGGGGATGGCCATTTCGATCATCTGCGCCGGGCTGACGATGGGGCTGGGCTCCTTCCTGTTCGCGCGCCAGATGGAAAAGGGCACCGGTCGGGTGTTCATCGACGAACAGACGGGCCAGCGCGTCGTCATGGGGCGCAGTGCCGGGTCGCTGTTCTTCGTGCCGGTGCGATACTGGGCCTATGCGGGGCCGGTGCTGGCCATCGTTTTCGCTGCCCTTCTGATGATGAACCCGTCCGGAAGCGAGGCGGCGCCGACCGTCGCCGACGCTGCGCCGGCGGCTTCGTCCACGATGTAGGGCGGACCTCCCGGCCTTCACACAGGCGCCATGCCTCATTCCTGCCGATGTGGCGTTGCACAATGGGCGGGAAGTCTCTATTTTGTCTGGTTCTCCCAGAGTTCGAGGAAATTCATGGCTCGCGTCACTGTCGAAGACTGCATCCAAAGGGTGCCGAACCGTTTTGGTCTGGTCCTGCTGGCCGGTCACCGCGCCCGCAATATCGCCAAGGGCGAGGCGCTGACCATTGATCGCGACAATGACAAGAACCCGGTCGTCGCCCTGCGCGAACTGGCCGATGACACCGTGTCGCCCGATGAGCTGAGCGAGAACCTGATCACCACCCTGCAACGGGTCGATGAGCGCACCGAGGCCGAGGATGAGGCCGAGACGCGCGCCCTGCTGGCCGAGCCCCAGCACATGAACATGGCCGAGGCCGAACTGATCCGCGCGCTGCAAAGCGACCGTGACGGCGGCCAGGAGGAGCGCTACTGACAGCGGAACCGAACACAGTTGTTCCACTCCGCCCGAAGCGGTCCCGTACCGCACCGGTAGCCAAACTTGCCGATACTGAAACGCCTTCGCCTGTGGACCCCGAGCGGCCACGGGTCGAGCGCGTGCGCGTGCTGCGCCAGTTCGAACTGGTGGAGATGGTCAAGGCCTATGACCCGTCTGCGGACGAGGCGCTGATCAACAAGGCCTATGTCTATGCGATGAAGATGCACGGCTCGCAGCTGCGGGCCTCGGGCGATCCCTATTTCGCCCATCCGATCCAGGTCGCGGGCATTCTGACCGACTACAAGCTCGACACCGCGACCATCGTCACCGCCCTGCTGCACGATGTGGTCGAGGACACCTCGGCCACGCGCGACGACATCGCCGCCCTGTTCGGCGAGGAGGTGGCGGAGCTGGTCGAGGGCGTGACCAAGCTCAGCCGCCTTGAGCTCCAGGCCGAGCACACCCGCCAGGCCGAGAACCTGCGGAAATTCATCCTCGCCATCTCGCGTGACGTCCGGGTGCTGCTGGTCAAGCTGGCCGACCGGCTGCACAACATGCGCACCCTGCAGTACGTCAAGCCGGAGAAGCGCGAGCGCATCAGCCGCGAGACGCTGGAAGTCTATGCCCCGCTGGGCCGGTCGATCGGTATCCACTCGATCGCCCTGGAGCTCGAGGAACTGGCGTTCGAGCACCTGAACCCGATCGCCCACACGGCGATCAAGCGCCGCCTGGAAGCCCTCAAGCAGGAGCAGGGCACCGCCTTGGAAGACGTCGCCCAGGAGGTCCAGGACCTGCTGTTGGCCAAGGGGGTCGAGGCCGAGGTCATCGGCCGGCAGAAGACCCCCTATTCCATCTGGCGCAAGCTGCAGCGCAAGTCGGTCGGCTTTTCGACCCTGTCGGACATCTATGCCTTTCGGGTGATCGTCGACAGCGAGGACGACTGCTATCGCGCGCTCGGCGTGATCCACCGCGCCTGGCCCATGGTGCCGGACCGGTTCAAGGACTTCATCTCGACGCCCAAGTCGAACAATTATCGTTCGATCCACACGACCCTTGTCGGCCGGGGCGGCGTGCGCATCGAAACCCAGATCCGGACGCGCGACATGGACCGGATCGCCGAGGACGGCGTGGCCGCACACTGGCGCTACAAGAACAAGTCCTATGGCTTTGACCGCGAAGCCATGGAGCGCTCGGGCGGTCGCGACCCGCTGGAGAACCTGCGCCGGCTGGTCCAGATCATCGAGACGGGCGAGGGCGGTGACGACTGGGTCGAACATGCCAAGCTGGAGATGTTCCTCGACCAGGTGTTCGTCTTCACGCCCAAGGGGCAGCTGATCACCCTGCCGCGGGGCGCCATGCCGCTCGATTTCGCCTTTGCCGTCCATACCGAGGTCGGCGAAACGGCCGTCGGCGTGAAGATCAATGGCGAGCTGAAGCCGATGCGGACCCAGCTCAACAATGGCGACGTCGTCGAGATCATCCGCGGGGCCAAGCGCGAGGTCCCCGTCGACTGGCGCTCGTTGACGGTCACGGGACGCGCACGGTCGTCGATCCGCCGCACGATTCGCAGTTCCGAGCGCGAGGAGTTCCACAAACTGGGACGCACCACGCTGGAACAGACCCTGTCCCGCGCGGGCAAGAAGCTGAGCGATGTGGCGCTGGCTCCGGTGCTGGAGACCCTGTCGATCGAGTCCGAGGAGGCCCTGTTCGAGGCCATCGGCCGGGGCCAGGTGCAGGCGACCAAGGTCGTCGAGATGCTGTTCCCGGCACTCAAGGGCCAGGTCAAGGTCGCCCACGACCGGCGGCGCATCGAGGAGAGCGAGGCCCAGCTGTATGTTCGCGGCAGCGGCCTGACCCCGGGCATCAGCATCCATTTCGGCCACTGCTGTTCGCCCCTGCCGGGCGACCGCATCGTCGGTATCCTTGAGCCCGGACAGGGGCTGACGGTGCACACTATCGACTGCGGCCGGCTGGTCGAATTCAGCGATGACGACAGCCTGTGGCAGGACCTGCAGTGGACGCCGCGCGCCGAGATGAATGCCACGGCGGCGTCGCGCCTCAAGGCCACGATCCGCAATGCGCCGGGCGTCCTGGGGCAGGTCGCGACGCAGATCGGCGAGGCAGGTGGCAACATCCTCAATCTGGTCATGACCCACCGGCAGCAGGACTTTTTCGATGTCGAGATCGACGTCGAGGTCCGCGACGCCCGCCACGCCACGACGCTGATGGCGGCCCTGCGCGCCAATGCCTTTGTCGACTCCGTCGAGCGGGTGCGCGGCTGATGGCGGATAGCCCGCCCGACAACACAGCCCAGATGGCCTCGCCGTCCTATCGCCTGCCGGCGCTCGATCAGGACTTCCTGCTCGGCGACTCCATGCGTGGCGTCCGCTTCCTGCTGGAATACGCCAAGGCCGAGGAGGCGCTCCGCGCCTGGGGCGTGCGTTCGACCATCGTCGTATTCGGCAGTGCGCGGGTGAAGCCGGGAGAGCCCTGGTACGAAACCGCGCGCGCGTTCGGTCGGCTGGCCTCTGAACGGGGAGGGGCCCTGGACGGCGAGGTCGGGGAACTGCGCAACAATGTCATCGCCACGGGCGGTGGCCCGGGCATCATGGAGGCGGCCAACCGCGGCGCCATGGACGTCGGCGCCCCCTCGGTCGGCTTCAACATCACCCTGCCGCATGAGCAGGAGCCCAACGCCTGGTCGACGCCCGAGCTGACGTTCCGCTTCCACTATTTCGCCATGCGCAAGATGCATCTGGCCATGCGGGCCAATGCGCTTGTGGTCTTCCCCGGCGGATTCGGGACCTTTGACGAGCTGTTCGAGCTGCTGACCCTGCGCCAGACCGACAAGGCACCGCCCATCCCCATCGTTCTGGTGGATCGGGCCTACTGGACCTCAGTCCTCAACTTCGAGGCGATGGTCGAGCACGGCGTGATTGCCAAAACCGACCTCGACCTGATGGGCTTTGCCGGTGACGCCGAGGGCATCTGGAGCGAACTGCTGGCCCGCGGCCTGAAACCGCACCAGAACCTGGAATAAGGCCTCGCTTCGGTCTTTCCTCCGGCGGCCCGAGGGGTCTAGAAACGGCGCATGAACACCGAAGATGTCCTGAACGAATTTCGTGATGCCGGAGCGCTGCGCGAGGGGCATTTCGTGCTGTCCTCCGGCCTGCACAGCCCGGTCTTCCTGCAGAAGAATCTGGTGTTCATGGACACCGCCCGCTGCGAGCGGCTGTGCAAGGCCTTGGCCGACAAGATCACGGCCACGGTCGGGCCGGTCGATGTGGCCATTTCGCCGGCGGTGGGCGGGATCATCCCCGGCTATGAGACCGCGCGGCATCTCAAGGTCCGCTCCCTCTATGTCGAGCGCGAGGGGGGCGAGTTCAAACTGCGGCGGGGGTTCTCGGTCGAGCCGGGCGAGCGCGTCGTCATGGTCGAGGACATCGTCACGACCGGCCTGTCCTCGCGCGAATGCATTGCGGCGATCCGCAAGGCGGGGGGCGAGGTCGTGGCAGCGGCCTGTATCGTCGATCGCTCGGGGGGCAAGGCCGATGTCGGCGTGCCCTTGATCGCGCTGGCGACCCTGGATGTGCCCGCGTACCCGGCCGACGCCCTGCCGCCCGAGCTGGCGGCGCTGCCGGTCGAGGACCCCGGCAGCCGCAGACTGGCAAAAGGATAGATCATGGCCGAGCGGGTGCGTCTGGGCGTCAATATCGACCATGTGGCCACGGTGCGGAACGCCCGCGGCGGCCTGCACCCTGACCCGGTCCGCGCGGCTGAACAGGCCCTCGCCGCAGGGGCCGACGGGATCACCGCCCACCTCCGCGAGGACCGCCGCCACATCACCGACCCGGATATCGAGGCGCTGAGTGCCCTGTGTGCCCGGGCCGGGCGGCCGCTGAATTTCGAGATGGCCCTGACGCAGGAGATGATGGACATCGCCTTGCGCCACCGGCCCCACGCCGTCTGCATCGTGCCGGAACGGCGCGAGGAGGTGACGACCGAGGGCGGGCTGAACGTGCAGGCCCACATCGGGCCGCTGTTCTTTGCCGTCCAGCAGTTGAAGGAGGCGGGCATTCGCGTCTCCCTGTTCATCGACCCATCGAAGCAGCAGGTGATGGCCGCGACCGGCGTCGGCGCCCAGGTGGTCGAGTTTCACACCGGTCAGTACTGCCACGCCGAAGGCGACGCCCGTCGCCAGGCCTTCGACAAGCTTTCGGCTGCAGTCGCGATGGCCCATCAAGTCGGGCTGGAGGTCCATGCCGGCCACGGGCTGGACTATGACACGGCGGCCGAGGTCGCGACCCTCACCGAGATCCGTGAACTCAACATCGGCCATTTCCTGATCGGCGAGGCGATCTTCATCGGTCTGGATGAGGCCATCGCCCGGATGCGATCCGCCATCGACAGCGCCGCCCGATGATCGTCGGTGTAGGCGCCGACCTGTGTGACATCCGCCGGATTCAGACCTCGCTGGACCGGTTCGGAGAGCGCTTCAAGAACCGCTGCTTCACCGAGCTGGAGCGCACCCGCTCGGATCGCAAGCCCGACCCCGCCTGGAGCTATGCCAAGCGGTTCGCGGCCAAGGAGGCCTGCGCCAAGGCGCTGGGCACCGGGATGCGGGCCGATGTCTACTGGCGCGACATGGGGGTGGTGAATCTGCCCAGTGGGCGGCCGACGCTGAAATTGACGGGCCATGCGGCCGAGCACCTGGCGCGACTGACACCGTCCGGCCACACTCCGAATATCCATTTGACGCTCAGTGATGAGCATCCCTATGCGCTCGCCTTCGTGGTGATCGAAGTCTTGCCCGTCACATAATCAGGCTATAGGCCTTTCACGCCTGTGCGCGGCACACCGGGGGTTTCTGCCATGACTGAAGAAAACAAGACGACCGAGACGGACGATCACGCGACGCCCGACGCGACGCCCACGCCCGAACCCGTCGAGTCGGACACGGCTCGCACGGATACGCACGCGGCCGATCCGGCTGAAGGCGCGCCCGCGACCCCCGAAGCGGACGCCCCGGCTTCAGAAGCCGAAGAGCCCGTGGCGCATGCCGAGCCCGAGGCCGCCCCCGAGGTGACGCCGGACGCCGAGCCGGTCATCGTGCCGGAAGAGGCTGCCGAGCCTGCAACTGCCGCAGAGCCCGCGCCCGCGCGCGAACCTGATCACGCTCCCGAGCCCGAGCCCGAGCCGGTCCCGGCCGAAGCCATCACCCCGCCGCCCGAGCCGATCGCCGCTGCAGCGGCCCTCGCGGCGGCGTCATCGGGCGCCGATCCGGAGCCCGCGAAGCGCCCGGTCTGGAGCGACGAGGGCGACGCGCACGACGTGGATGACGACGACGACGGCGGAGACGATTCCGACGGCGGCAAGGGCGACAAGAACGAATGGCTCGAGATCATCAAGACCGTCGCCATTGCCCTGTTCATCGCCATTCTGCTGCGGATCTTCCTGTTCCAGCCCTTCACCATCCCGTCGGCCTCGATGGAGCCGAACCTGTACGAGGGCGACTACATCGTCGTCTCGAAGTGGAGCTATGGCTATTCGAAGCACGCCATCCCCTACAGCCCGCCGCTGTTTGAGGGGCGCATCATGGACAATGCGCCGAAGCGCGGGGACATCGCCGTCTTCAAGCTGCCCAGCGACAACAAGACCGACTACATCAAGCGCGTGATCGGGGTGCCCGGCGACCGGGTGCAGATGATCAACAACCTCCTGCACATCAACGGCGAGCCGGTCGAGAACGTCGTCGTCACCGGCGAACAGGTGGCCGACATGTTCAACGGCCAGACGGTCACCACCCTGCGTGAGACCCTTCCGGACGGCCGCAGCTACCAGATCCAGGACTTTGGCCCGAACTACAGCCTCGATAACACCCCGGTGTTCGAGGTGCCCGAGGGCTATTACTTCATGATGGGTGACAACCGCGACAACTCGATCGACAGCCGCGAGCAGTCGGCCATGGGCGTGGGTCTGGTCCCGGCCGAGAACCTGATCGGCAAGGCCGAGATGATCCTGTTCTCGTGGCATGAAGGCGCCTCGTTGTTCAATCCGATCAGCTGGTTCAGCAAGGTTCGCCTGGACCGCTTCTTCACCGTTCTGAACTAGGGGATGGCGGATCGGCGGAGTGAGGCCGTCCGGGCGCTGGCCCGGACACTGGGATACGAGTTCCGCGATCCGTCCCTGCTGGAGCGTGCCCTGACCCACCCCAGTGTGGGAGAGGGGGCGGTCCATGATGCCGTTGGGCGCCCCATTCTGGATAACCAGAGGCTGGAGTTCTTCGGCGACCGGGTCTTGGGCCTGCTTGTGGCCGAGCGGCTGATGCGCGACTTCCCCCTGGCAGACGAGGGCGAGATGTCCTCGCGTCTGCACGGCCTGGTCGACAAGGCCGCCTGTGCGCGGGTGGGCGAGGCCGCCGGCGTGGGGCCGGCCCTGCGCATGTCCCCCGGCGAGAGCAAACAGGGCGGGCGGCGTCGCGATGGTATTCTGGCCGACGCCATGGAGGCCATTCTGGCGGCGATCTATTTCGACGGCGGACTGGATGCAGCCCGTACGGCATTCGACCACCTGTGGCGCCACGAGCTTGAAAACCCGTCCTCGCGCAGCCTCAGCAATCCGAAATCCGCCCTCCAGGAATGGTCGCTGAAGGTCGGGCGGGGGCTCCCCGCCTATCGGATCATCGAGCGAACCGGCAGCGATCACGCCCCGACATTCCGCGTCGAAGTGACGATCAGTGGCACGGATGCCTTGACCGCGACCGGTCGTTCGCGTCAGGAGGCGGAGAAAGCGGCCGCCCTGGCCCTGATGAAGCGTGAAGGCGTGATTTGACCTCAGATACCCCCGGGACTGACATTCCTCTGGCCGGCACACGCGCGGGCTTCGTCGCCGTTATCGGCGCGCCCAACGCCGGCAAGTCGACGCTGGTCAACCGGCTGACGGGCTCCAAGGTCTCGATCGTCACCCAGAAGGTGCAGACCACGCGCTTTCCCGTGCGCGGCATCGTCATGGACGGCCAGACCCAGATGGTGCTGGTCGACACCCCCGGCATCTTCAACCCGCGCCGCCGGCTGGACCGCGCCATGGTCGCTTCGGCCTGGGAAGGGGCCGAGGAAGCCGACGCCGTCGTGCATCTGGTCGATACCTCGGCCCAGATGGCCATCGGGGAGGGCAAGGGCTCGCCAGCGGACCGCCGGTCGGTCGAGGATGTCGAGACCATCATCCAGGCCCTCAAGGGCCGCGACAGCAAGGCCATCCTGGCACTCAACAAGATCGACGGCCTGAAACGCGAGTCCATGCTGGCCGTGATGACCGAGCTGTTCAACACCGGGGTCTACAGCGACGTCTTCCTGATTTCGGCGGCGACCGGCGACGGGGTGCTGGA
Organism: Brevundimonas sp.; assembly: GCF_036963785.1. Taxonomy (GTDB): domain Bacteria; phylum Pseudomonadota; class Alphaproteobacteria; order Caulobacterales; family Caulobacteraceae; genus Brevundimonas. Next base: position 29,342 of record NZ_JBALUS010000006.1, on the reverse strand, counting down.
CCTCAAGACCCATCTCTCCGGTCTGATGCCCGAAAGTCCCTGGCTTTATCCCGAGGACCAGAGCGCGGACCTGCCGCTGCGGGTTTTGGCGGCCGAGATCACGCGCGAAAAGGTGTTCCTGCGGGTGCACGAGGAACTGCCCTATTCGGCGGCGGTCGAAACCACGGCCTTCGAGGAACGCGACGATGGCTCCGTCCGGATCGAGCAGACCATCTATGTCGAGCGCGAGAGCCAGCGCCCCATCGTGCTGGGCCGGTCGGGCCAGACCCTGAAATGGATCGGCCAGAAGTCGCGCGAGGAGCTGACCCTGCTGATGGACCGGCCGGTCCACCTGTTCCTGACGGTCAAGGTCGATCCGAAATGGCAGGACTCACGCGCTCTTTATGCCCAGTTCGGCCTGACGTTCGATATCTAGGGTCGGATGAGACCCTTACCGATTCTCGCCGGGCTCGCGGCCCTGGCTGTTCTGATTGCGTCCGTATGGGCGGTGACGGTGCGAACCCACGCCGGTCAGGACGCAGCGGAAGCTGCGTCCGGCCCTGTCGTCCCGGCCCGCCCTCCGGTCGTGGTGGTCGAGGACCTGCCCCGGCTGAAGGCCTCGCTCGACGATCTGTCGGCCCGGGGCCGGTTCACGGGTGCGGTGCTGGTGGCGCGCGGCGACCAGGTGCTGTTCCGACAAGTCTATGGCATGGCGGATCGCGAAGCCGGGCGCCCGTTCGAACTGGACACCCCGCTGCGGCTGGCCTCGGTCAGCAAGATGTTCACCGCCGCCGCCATCCTGCGCCTGCAGGACGAGGACGTGCTGAACGTCGACGATCCGGTCTGCGACTGGATTGCTGACTGCCCGGCGGCCTGGGCCGACATCCGCATCGGCCATCTGATCTCGCACCAGTCGGGAATCCCTGACCTGATGGCCCGGCCCGGCTGGGGAACCCGGCGCGTCACGCCGGCCACACTGGATGAGCTGACCCGCGACAGCGCCCTCTATAACCTGCAGTTCGAACCGGGCACGGACCTGCGCTACAACAACGCCGGGTTCAACCTGGCCGCCGCCGTGGTCGAGGCCGCGACGGGCGTTCCCTTCCAGACCTATCTGGAGCAGACCTTCTTCGAGCCCTTGGGCATGACGCGCACGGGCTATGACGCCGTACCGGATCTGGCCATGGGCTATGCCCATTTCCCTGCCGGGATCACGCCCCAGCCCGAGGCCAATGTCAGCATCATCCCGGGCGCGGGCGCTCTGTCCTCCACGGTCGACGACCTGCTGGCCTGGACCTGGGCCCTGCATCGCGGGGGACTGCTCAGTCCCTCGGCCCACGCGGCCTTGATCGCCGATCACGCGCCCGCCGATACCCCCGACGAGCGCCGGGGCGGTCCGCGTCGCCAGTGGGGCTATGGCCTGTTCAGCCGCTCGCTGGGGCATCAGGTCGAGCCGGCGTTCGACGACCGCCAGATCTATCACACCGGCAGCTGGTCCGGTTTCCGCAACATGGTGGTCTGGCAGCCTGACGCCGAGATCGTCGTGATCGTGCTGTCGAACAACTATCACCGGCGGGAGGAGGTTTTCCTGATCAGCCAGCAGGCCGTCGCCGAGGCGCTGGGACGGCCTTTCCCGCAGCGCATGGTCCCGCGCAATTGATCAGGTGAGGGCGTCGGCCAGCCGCAGGAAGCCCGCCACGTCGATGGTCTCGGCCCGCGCATCCGGCTCGATGCCCGCCGCCTCGCACAGGGCCGCCCCGCCCAGAGGCTTGAGGCTGGAACGCAGCATCTTGCGGCGCTGGCCGAAGGCGGCAGCGGTCACGCGCTCAAGCTTGCGGATGCGGGCTTCGGCCAGTCGCTCGGCATGGGGCACCAGATGCACCACCGCCGAGGCCACCTTGGGTGGCGGGGTGAAGGCGGCGGCCGGCAGGGACATGACCATCCGCGCCTCGCACAGGGCCTGACAGATAACCGCGAGCCGGCCATAGGCGTCCTCGCCCGGCTGGGCCACGACGCGCTGGGCAACTTCCTTCTGGAACATCAGCGTCATGGAGGCGGGCGTCCACGGCCCGGTCAGCCACTTGATCAGCAGGGCCGTGCCGACGTTGTAGGGCAGGTTCGACACCAGGTGCGTCGGCCCGTCGACCAGGGTGCGCTCATCCACCTTCAGGGCGTCGCCCTCGACCAACTGCAGGCGACCGCTGCCGTCGTCCAGCTCGCCCAGCAACGGCAGGAAGCGGGCGTCCTTCTCGATGGCGATCACCCGGTCGGCGTCGCTCTCGATGAGGGCGCGCGTCAGGCCGCCGGGGCCGGGACCGACCTCGATCACGGCGTCACCCGCAAACGGTCCGGCCAGCCGGGCGATCTTGCGCGTGACGTTCAGGTCCAGCAGGAAATGCTGGCCGAAGCTTTTCTTCGCCATCAGCCCGTGGGCGTCCAGCGACTGACGGAGGGACGGCAGATCGGTGGTCATGCGGCGGCGGCCCTGCGGTCGGCCATGGTGCGGGCCAGATAGAGGGCGGCAATCAGGCTGTCGGGGCGGGCGATCCCGCGCCCGGCGATGTCGAAGCCGGTGCCGTGGTCGGGCGAGGTGCGCACGACCGGCAGGCCCAGGCTGACGTTCACCCCGCCCCAGAAGTCGAGCGTCTTGACCGGGATCAACGCCTGATCGTGATACAGGCACAGGACGGCGTCATAGGTGGTGCGCGCCGCGTCGTGGAACAGGGTATCGGCGGGGCGGGGGTCGCTGATGTCGATCCCCTCGGCCCTGAGCGCGGCCGCGGCGGGGATCAGGACCTCCTGTTCCTCAAGGCCGATGGAACCGCCTTCGCCCGCATGCGGGTTCAGCCCGGCCAGCGCCAGACGGGGACGGGCGATGCCGAAATCACGGATCAGGGCCTCATAAACGACGCGGGCCACGCGGCTGACCCGCTCGGCCGTGACCAACTCGGGAACCTGCGACAGCGGTGTGTGGATGGTCACCAGACAGGCGCGAAGGTCTTTCGCGGTCAGCATCATCACCGGACCGCGCGTCTGGCTCCACGGGGCACCGGCGGTCAGATCGGCGATGAACTCGGTGTGTCCCGGAAAACGAAACCCGGCCTGATAGAGCGGCGCCTTGGCAATCGGGGCCGTCACCATGCCCGCGATTGCGCCGTCGAGACACAGTCGTACCGCCGTCTCGATCCAGCCGGTGATGGCCGCGGCATGCGCCGGATCGGCCCGACCAGGCGTCACCAGCGTGTTGAGGGGCTGATCCAGAACCGGCACGGCGCGGTCGAAGACAGCGGCGGCCGACTCAGGGTCCGTGATGACCTCGACCGGGGCATGGGCGGCCATAAGTCGGGCGTCACCGACCACAACGAACGGTGAGGGGCGAGCCTTCCAGGCGGCGGCGATGATCTCGGGGCCCACGCCGGCCGGTTCGCCCATGGTCAGGGCAAGCGGCGGCACAGGCCGGGTCATCACTTCATCTCGATCAGGGCGTCGGCGCGCAGGTCGCGCATATAGCGGCGGCCCAGCATGGACAGATTGGCGCGCAGGAGCTGCGATTCGACATCGCGATAGGTCGGCAGTTCCGCCGATCCCACGCGGCGACCACAAACGCCGACCAGGTGCAGACCCAGCGGCGTGCGGATCGGCTCGCTGACGTCACCCACCTCGGCATCGCGGGCGAAGGGCTGGAACTGCGGTGCAAGGTTCAGCACATCGCTTTCGCCGAGGTTGGAGCCCAGCAGGCCCGGCTCGGAAGCGGCGCGCGCGACCATGGTCTGGCAGGTCAACTGGGGGCGAATGGCCATCAGGCGCTGGGCGGCGGCCTCGACTTCCGCGTCGCTCGCGGCTTCGGGGAGCGCGACCATGATCTGGCTGAGCTCGACGAGGCTGGAGGCCGACCCCTCACGCTTGTCGCGCATGTAGATGATGTAGACTCCGCCCTCGACGACGATGGGGTTGGACAGCTGGCCGATGTCCAGATTGTCGAACGCCTGCTGCAGGGCGGGAGCCACCGTGCCCTCGACCACCCATCCGGCATCGCCGCCGCGAACGGCCGTCGGCGCCGCCGAGAACTGCTGGGCCACGGCCTGGAAGGGCGCACCCTGGATCATCTGCTGGATCAGCTGCTGGCCGCCGGTGATGGCAGCCTGCATGCCGCCGACGCGGTTGGCGTCGATATAGATCTCGCCGATCAAATACTGCTTCTTGGAGGCGGCTTCCTCGTATTTGCGCAGGTTCTGCTCGACCTGGCTGCGGCTGACGCGGGCGCGGGCGGCAAAACGGCCGCCGACCAGCTCACGCCAGCCGATGGCGGTACGGATCTGCTCGCGGATGGTGCGCGGATGGATGCCGGCCGAGGCCAGGGCCTGCATATACTGCTCAGGGGTCATGCCGGCCTGTTGGGCCATGGCGGCGATCTCACCATCGACCTCTTCATCGCTGATGATCAGGGTCGGAAATTTCGCGATCTCCTCGGACTGGAGATGCTCCTCGATCAGCATGTCCAGGGCTTCGCTCTGGATCTGGGCGATGTTCTCCGCCGTCGGCTGGACCTCGCTCATGACGATAATCAGCAGCATGCGCTGGCGCAGGTCATAGCCGGTGATGATGCGGTCATTGACCGTGGCGACGATGCCGTCCCGGATCTCGAACTGGGGTTCGCCGACCGTGCGCGGCTGGCCCGGACGGTTGGCCGTCGGGTCCAGGGTGCCTGCCGAAGTCGGAGCAGTCTGGGCGAGGGCCGGACTGGCCATGGCCAGAAGCGCCGCAACCGCGATCACTGTACGCATGAAACGCATGGTTCGTTCTTAGTCCTCATAACGGTTCGGCGCAGGAGCCCCGTATCCACTCAGCCCCGTATCAACGTAGATCGGCGCGAGGTCAAACCCACCGGCGCGTGTGTTGCGCCCCGCCTACCAGCGCCGTTCATTCCGGTCATAGCCTGACCCTCCAAAAGTGGCGAGGTTTAGGCGGATGTAGACACCATCCGACGGTCCACTGGGCCGGACCCGGGTGTTGTCGCGCCGATATCCCACTTCGAATCGGAAGCAGTCGTCGTCAAACAGCAGGCCGACCTCGGAGCGGGTGATCAGGTCGCGTTCCAGGTCCATGACCCCTGCGCCGGCAATGCCCCAGTTGCCCCATACGAACTGCTGGCCGCGCAGTTCGATGAACTCATAGTTGCGGTTCAGGGGTCCGCCGAGGGGGTTCGAGCGGTCGACGATATAGGTGACGGAAGCCCTGTCCCGTCGGCGCCAGCTTGCTTCGACCGAGGCCTCGGCGCGGCGGATATTGCCCGAGTCGTCCACCGTGGCATGGGCCCAGCCGCGCACACCGTCGGACGGTGAGAAGCTGCCCTGCACCACCCAGTCCGACGACGCCGACACCAGGCCGCTCGGATCGTAGAAGGCCGGGGGCGCCAGCGGGTCCGGATTCGGGATCAAGGCCCTCAGACCGGGCTCGTCGTCGTCGCGCCAGCTCTTGCCGATGAACACCGACGCCTCGCGCGCCTCGCCCCATCGATAGGTCGCCCGGGTGCCGAGGGTCAGGCGGACGCCGCCTTCATACAGGTCGTACCCCGGAAAGCGGTCCATCCGGAACAGCGAGCTCTCGTCCAGCTCCAGCGTCTGGCTGTCTTCATTGGGGATGCGGGGATCGAGGTCGGTCGCGGTGGAGACGGACAGTTGGGCCCAGGGCTCCACGACCAGGTCTGCTCCCCCGGCAAATGTCCGCACCAGCGGATAGCGGACGTCCAGGCCCGCGCTGACCCGGCCCCGGCTGAGGGTTTGGGTGCCGGCCTCGAACGGCGCGGGCAGATCGTCGAGCGAATAGAGGTCCACGCGACCGTCGACGAAAGGCTCCCAGATCACCCCTGCGCGGCTGACGAAGGCCCGGCGCCAGTCCAGCTGCCCGCTGACCCGGCGACTGTCGACGCCCGACAGGCCGGCGGGCACCGGATCAGGGACGATCTCGGGCCGCAGGACAGGGCTGCCGACGAAATCATCGCGGAACAGGGCGACCGACGAACCGCTCAGACGCAGACGTCCGCCCAGTACTTCGCCGCGCGGCTCCCACCGGGCCGTGATCAGCGGGGCGACCACCGGCAGACTGCTGTCGGCTTCGAACACGTTCAGGCCGGGCGCGGCCTCATTGGGGATGGCGACGCGGAGGCTCTGGATGTCGAAGGCGGCCACCGAGACATAGCTGCGCCGCGTCTGGTGCTCGGCATAGATCTGGCTGATCAGCCGGCGCTCATCGCCATAGTAGAGGCCGTTGTCCGGATAGGGATTGCGCACGTCGTAGCGGTCAAACAGCGTCTTGTCCGAGACGCGCTCGACCGTGAAGCCCCAGCGCCAGGGCCCGTCCGGATCAAAGCGCCCGTGGGCCAGAAGATAGCTGCGATGTTCGCGATCCAGCGGGGTGGCGACATCGTCGATGCCGTCGCCGTCGATATCGAAATCCCCGAAGGTCCGCTCATAGGTATAGCCGCTGCGGACCTCGACAGTGCCGTCCGCAAACCGCCTGCGCCATTGCACATTCAGCAGGGGGGCGACCCGGGTGTTCAGTTGAGGGCTGATCAGCCAGTCCTCTGAAGGCGAGACGACGATCAGATAGGGCTGTTCATATGAAACCCCCCGTTCCTCGTCGAACTCGATGATCGGCACCAGGAAGCCACTGGCCCGCTCGACCGTGGGGTCCGGGTGGCCGAAGAACGGCAGATACAGAACCGGCACACCGCCGATCTTGAAGACGGCATTGCGATACAGGATGGCCCGCAGGGCTTCGTCCTGGACCACGCGCTCGGCCTGGATCGAGATGCTGGGGGTCTTGGGGCGGCCCTCTTCGTCGCAGATGGGGCAGGGGGTGAAGAGGGCGTAGTTCAGCTCGTTCAGCGTGTCGGAGCGACGCACCGCCGTGGCCGCCATCAGGCTGGCGCCGTTCTCGAGCCGCGTGGCAAAATCGACCGCGACGCCGGTTTGCAGGTCCTCCTCAAGCTCGAGCAGGGACGCAAACACGACCGTTCCGTCGGGTGCGGCCAGCTCGACCTCGCCCGAGGCCAGGGCGGTCTGGTTCGCCAGGTCATAGTCTATCCGACGCGCCTGGAGGGTGTGGTCCCGGAACCGGGCGACGACGCGCGGACCGTCGGGCGTGCCCTCGGCGGTCAGGACCTCTCCGTCGCGGGATACGGTCCCGGCATCCATATAGACCGCTTCGGCGGCCAGGCCGTCCCCCGAACCGGGCGCTGGCGTCGCTTCCTGGGCGACGGCCTGCCCGGCGAGCAACAGGGGCCCGCACGCCAGCGTCGCGACACCCGCGAGCAGACGCCCGCGCAAATGGCGGGGTCGCGGGGCCCCTGGGCCGGACGAAATCCTGTCTTGCTTCACATCAACCTCGAACGGGGGCGGGCTCAGCCGTCCTCGGTATAGAACAGCAGGGTGAAGGCTGCGAGCCCGGTCAGAACCGGAGGCAACCATGCGGCCAGGAACGGGGGAATCACCTCTGCCGTCCCGAACGCCGCGAAGGTCTGATTGACGAAGAAGAAGGCGAAACCGAGGATGACGGCCGCAATCGACATGCGCGCCAGGTCCCCCAGCCGCATCAGGCGCAGGGAAAAGGCGGCAGCCAGGATCGACATGGCGGCGAACATCAGGGGGGTGGCCAGCAGCTGGTGCAGCCGCAACCGATAGGCCGTCGACGAAAAGCCCGCCTGCTCGACGCGCCGGATCTGGGTCGGCAGGGCCCACAGGGAGGTCGACTGCGGTCGCGCAAACCGCGCAAACGCCTCGTCCTGTGCCAGGCTGGAAGGCAGGTCGAGCCGGGCATAGGACACGGCCCGCTGGCCCGTCTGGGCGCCCACGGCGTCGGTCAGGCGCCAGCTACCGGCGGTGAGGGCCGCCGATGCTGCATCGATCCGCTCGACGAAGCTGAGGGCGCCGCCCTCGCCGACCGTGTAGATGAAGACCGTCACGTCCTGCAGGCGGGCCGTGGCACCGTCCTGCCGTTCTGCGCGGATGATCATCTGGCGCTGGCTGTCGCCCTCGCGGATCCAGACGGCCTTGGGCTGATCCGTCTCGACCGGGGCCGACGACAGACGGGTCCGCTCGCGCTGGAACAGGCCGTCACCCCAGGCGGCTGCGGGCCCCAGAACCGTCACGGTCAACACGCCAAAGATCAGCGCCGTGCCCGCCGCCGGCAGCACAAACCGCCACGCCGACAGCCCGGCGGCCCGCATGGCGATCAGTTCGCTGCGGCGGTTCAAGCCCACATAGGCGGCCAGCGTCCCGAACAGAAAGACGAACGGCATCAGCTGCAGGATCACCGCCGGGGACTTCATGCCCATCAGACCGAGAATGCGCAGGGCCGAAAGATCGACGTCGGACCCAACCCCGCGAGAAATCTCGACGAAGTCGATCAGCATGATCAGGCTGGCGATCACCGCCAGGGCAATGGTCAGGGCGCGGGCTTGCTGGATCAGCACATAGCGCTCGATCCGGCCCAGGCTCAGGATACGGGTGGCCCTGAAACTCATGCCCCGGCGCCCCGGGGCAGCAGGGCCCGGAAGTCGAACAAGGGCAGGCGTCGGCCGCGCCTCGGCGTGCGGAACAGCAGGGCGGTGGCGAGCGCTGCCACAACCAGCGGGAAGGCGTATTGCAGGATGTTCAGCCAGGGGGTCCACGCCGCCGCCGCCACCAGGCCGTAGCCGAAGATCCGCACCAGCAGAAAGATCGCCGCCGCCTTGGCGACCCGGATGCCGTAGCCGGTGCGGCTGAACGAACCCGCCAGAATGGCCGCGAGGGCCAGCGCCATCGCCGTCAGGGCATAGAGGGGCGAGGCCAGTCGCGAATGCCCTTCGGCCAGCAGTTCATTGCGGGTGCCGACCGAGGGAATCATTTCCGGGCGAGGCATGAACAGGTCGCTGAGCCCGAGATCGGCCGGCTTGAAACGCGGCTGGTCGGCGACTTCGGCAAAGGCCCCCAGCGGAAACACATAGGTGTCGAACGACAGAAGGTTCAGCACGCCGGCCGAGGAATAGCGCTGGCTGGAGCCGCCGACCAGGGTCAGCATCGGCTCGCCATCGACGCGGCCGAACCGGGCCTCGGTGGCGTTCCACGTCTCGGTCGTCTCGCCCTTCTGGATGTAGATGAACAGGTTCTTGAGCAGACCGTTCTGCTCGATCTCCTGCACATAGACGGTCAGACCGTCGGGGCCCTGGACGAACTCGCCTTCCTCGACCAGCAGGGCGGCCAGGTCGGACCGCACCGCAAAGGCTTCGGTCCGCGCCGTCGTCTGCGACCAGGGCTGGACGACAGCATTGATCAACAGGCCGAGCGCCACGACGATCACGGCCAGCTGCACGGCCGGGCGGATCAGGGCGACGCGCGTCAGGCCTGCCGCCTGGGCTGCCGTCAGTTCCTGCTCGCGCTGCAAACGGGTGAGGGCGATCAGGGCGCCGACGAACAGGCCGATGGGCAGCACCACGCCGAGTAGCTGAGGCACGGCCAACAGGGTCAATTTGAGCATCAGCCAGAGGCTCTGGCCGCGCTCCACCACGAACTCCAGCTGCTCAAGGCTCTGGCTGAGCACGCCGATTCCCACCAAGGCTCCGCATGCGCCGGCGACCGGCAGGAGCAGCTGGCGAAAAAGGTAGCCTTGAATCAGGGTCATGCGTAGGAAAATTTCGCCCGGTTGCAGGCTGTGTCGATAACGCGCATCTAATACACACGGAGACGCGCAGACGAAACTGAACGTCGCCAATTGTATTTGTGTTTGAAACCCGGAGTGAGCGCTCCGGTTGGGAGTGTTCTATGAAAATTGCCTTTGTCGCCGATCTCGGAAGCCCGCAGGCCCTGGCCCTGGTGGTGGGCGAGGGCCGGAAGCTGTGCGACGGGGGCGCGGCGCTCGACAGCCAGGCAGGCGGTGCTTTCAGCCGGGCCATGCAGTCGGGCCGCTTCACCGGTGGCAAGGGCAAGACGCTGGTCGTCGCCGCCCCGCACGGGCTGGACGCCTCGGTGGTGGTTCTGGCCGGTCTGGGTGATCGCGAGGCCCTGACGGATCTGGCGATCGAAGAGGCCGCCGGCGCCGCCTATCACTCTGTAAAGATGAGCGGGGCCGAAAGCCTGACAGTCGACGCCCGCTCCCTCAGCGCCGATCAGGCTGCGCGCGTGGCCTTCGCCGTGAAGCTGGCCGCCTACCGGTTTGACAAATATCTGACCCGCCAGAAGCCGGACAAGGTTCCGTCGGTCGTGGCCCTGAACATTGTCAGTGCTGACCCGAAGGCCGCCGAGGCCGCATTTGGCCCGATGTCGGCAGTCGCGGACGGGGTGATCTTTGCCCGCGACCTCGTGTCCGAACCGGCCAACGTCCTTTATCCCGAAGAGTTTGCCAAACGCTGTAAGGCACTGGAATCGCTGGGCCTCGAGGTCGAGGTTCTGGACGAAGAGGAACTGGAAAAGCTGGGCTTCCGCACCCTGCTGGCCGTGGGCATGGGCAGCCGGCGCGAAAGCCAGGTCGCCATCATGAAGTGGAACGGCGGCAAGTCGGGCGAGGCACCCCTGGCCTTCGTCGGCAAGGGCGTCTGCTTCGACACGGGCGGCATTTCGCTGAAGCAGCCCGAGGGCATGGAAGACATGAAGTGGGACATGGGCGGCGCCGCTGCCGTGTCCGGCCTGATGCACGCGCTGGCGGGCCGCAAGGCGAAGGTCAATGCGGTGGGCGTCATCGGCCTGGTCGAGAACATGCCCGACGGCAATGCCCAGCGCCCCGGTGACATCGTCAAATCCCTGTCGGGCCAGACGGTCGAGGTGCTGAACACGGACGCCGAGGGTCGCCTCGTGCTGGCCGACTGCCTCTGGTACACCCAGGAACGGTTCAAGCCGAAGTTCATGATCGATCTGGCCACGCTGACCGGGGCGATGATCGTCGCGCTCGGTATGGATTACGCGGGTGTCTTCTCGAACGATGACGCCGTCGCCGGTCCCATTCTCGACGCCGGTCCGAAGGTGGACGAGAATTTCTGGCGCATGCCGATCCCCGACCAGTACGACCGCCACATCGATTCCCCGGCGGCCGACGTCAAGAACATGGGCAATGGCCGGGCCGGCGGCTCGATCACCGCAGCCCTGTTCCTGAAGCGCTTCGTCAATGACACGCCCTGGGCGCACATCGACATCGCGCCGACCGCCTGGGTCAGCAAGAGCCAGCGGTCGACCGTGCCGGACGGCGGCGTCGGCTTCGGCGTGCGGACGCTGGATCGCATGGTCGCCGATACCTACGAGGGCTGAGGCGAGCGGCGAGGGCAGGGGGCCGGGTCGTCATGACCGCACCAGGACCGCAGATCTGGTTCTATCATCTGGAACGGTCGGGTCTGGAGCAGGTGCTCCCGACCTTGCTGGACAAGGTGCTGCAGGCGAATCTGCGGGCCCAGGTGCGGGTGACCGACCCGGACCTGGCCGCCCGGCTGGCCGAGGCTTTGTGGACCTGGCGGGACGACAGTTTTCTCGCCAACGGCCACAGTTCCGGCCCGTATCCCGAGCGACAACCCATCCTGTTCACGTCAGGAACCGACAATGTGAACCAAGCTCAGGCTCTGTTCATTGTCGACGGCGCAGGCTTTGAGCCGACGGAGGATTTCCAGCGGTGTTTCATTCTATTCGACGGTCAGGACGAGGACGCGCTCGCGGCGGCCCGCGGGCGCTGGAAGGCGCTCAAGGCCGCGGGCGCGGACATCAGCTACTGGCGGCAGACTCTGGAAGGTCGCTGGGAAAAGGCGGGCTGATCGTCGCGGCCCTGGCCGTCGCCCTGAGTGCCTGCGCCGCGCCCGAGCCCTTGCCCGCCCGTCCGGTCGGGGTGGTCGTTCTTCCCGAAGCCGGTGCCGAAGGGCGCACACCCTACGCCGAACAGGCGCCTGTAGAGATCCAGGACCCTAACGACCTGTGCCACGCCAAGCCTCTGCAGTGGCTGGTCGGCCGCGATCGCAGCGAGATTCCGGTGCCTGTCGATCTGACCAACCGGCGTGTGGCCTGCACCACCTGCCCGCGGACGGAAGCCCATTCGCCCTATCTGCTGAACATTCTCTACGACGCCGGTACCAACCGGGTGACCGAGGTCAGCTGTGGCTAGGGAACCTGCGCCCGCCCGCGCAGTTAGTTCCGGAACACGAGGGAGCCTGCCAATGATGATGCGTGCCGTAATCCTGACCGGGGGCCTGGCCCTGCTGGCCGCCTGCGCGCCCAACCCCGAAATGCCGGCGCCTGATGGCATGGCCGACACCTGTGGAGCGGCCGAATCGCAGAGCCTGATCGGACGCAATGTGGCGGCGGTCAGCTTTGCCGCGGACGCGAATGTCCGGGTCGCCTGCACCACATGCGCGGTGACCATGGACTACAATCCCGACCGGATGAACGTCTTCTTCGACCAGGAGACCGGGATCATTCAGCGCGTCACCTGCGGCTGAGCCGGCAGGAATTTTTCGACAGGCCTTTATTTCGTCGGAAAAGCGAGTATATCAGCCCGTTCCGCAAAACTCTGTAACGAGTCCGCGCGATAGCGCCGAGGCCCGGTCCGTTGCCCTCCGACCGGTGCGAAGGCGCGCTCCTCCCCAAGGGAGCCGACATGACTGGTGTCCTGATCGCTGCGGCCCGCGGCCCGCGATCGAGGGTGGACACCGACAACCGTAAGGCCCGGGACCGCCGTCGGCGGCCGCGGGTCGTTGCTTTGAATGCGGGCCGCCCGGCCTGCTGATTGGGAAACAGGAATGGCCAAATCCTTCGACGGTCTCGCCCTCACGGCTCAGATCGCCTCCGCCACGTCGTTCACCGGCAAAAAGCGTATCCGCAAATCCTTCGGCCGCATCCCGGAAGCGGTGCAGATGCCGAACCTGATCGAGGTGCAGCGCGCCTCGTACGAACAGTTCCTGCAGCGCGAGACGCGCGCGGGCGACCGTATCGATCAGGGCATCGAGGCGGTCTTCAAGTCCGTCTTCCCGATCAAGGACTTCAACGAACGCGCCGTTCTGGAATACGTCTCGTACGAGTTCGAGGCGCCCAAGTATGACGTCGAGGAATGCATCCAGCGCGACATGACCTATGCCGCGCCGCTCAAGGTCAAGCTGCGCCTGATCGTTTTCGAGACCGACGAGGAAACGGGCGCCCGGTCGGTCAAGGACATCAAGGAGCAGGACGTCTATATGGGCGATATCCCGCTCATGACGGACAAGGGCACCTTCACCGTCAACGGCACCGAGCGCGTGATCGTCTCGCAGATGCACCGCTCTCCGGGCGTCTTCTTCGACCATGACAAGGGCAAGACGCACAGCTCGGGCAAGCTGCTGTTCGCGGCCCGGGTCATTCCCTATCGCGGATCGTGGCTGGACTTCGAGTTCGACGCCAAGGACATCGTGTTCGTCCGCATCGACCGCCGCCGCAAGCTGCCCGCCTCGACCTTCCTGATGGCGCTGGGCATGGACGGCGAGGAGATCCTCAAGACCTTCTACGAGACCGTGCCCTACGAGAAGCGCGGCGACACCTGGGTCACCCCGTACAAGCCCGAGCGCTGGCGCGGCGTGAAGCCGGAGTTCGACCTGGTCGACGCCGACACCGGCGAAGTCGTGGCCCCGGCCGGCACCAAGATCAGCGCCCGCGCGGCCAAGAAGCTGGGTGACACGACCAAGGCTCTGTCGCTGACCCCGGATGCCTTGGTCACCAAATATCTGGCCGCCGATGCGGTCAATATGGAGAACGGCGAGATCTACGCCGAGGCCGGCGACGAGCTGGACACCGCCACCATCGACCTGCTGGTCGAGAACGGCTTCACCACCCTCGACATTCTGGACATCGACCACGTCACGGTCGGCGCCTACATGCGCAACACCCTGCGCGTGGACAAGAATTCGAGCCGCGAGGAAGCGCTGTTCGACATCTACCGCGTGATGCGTCCGGGCGAGCCGCCGACCCCGGAAGCCGCCGATGCGATGTTCAACTCGCTGTTCTTCGACTCGGAGCGCTACGACCTCAGCGCGGTCGGCCGTGTGAAGATGAACATGCGCCTCGAAACCCCGGAAGTGGGCGACGAGATCCGCGTGCTGCGCAAGGAAGATGTGCTCAAGGTCCTGCAGATCCTGGTGGGTCTGAAGGATGGCCACGGCGAGATCGACGACATCGACAACCTGGGCAACCGCCGGGTGCGTTCGGTCGGCGAGCTGCTGGAGAACCAGTACCGCGTCGGTCTGCTGCGGATGGAGCGCGCCATCAAGGAGCGCATGTCCTCGGTCGATATCGACACGGTCATGCCGCACGACCTGATCAACGCCAAGCCGGCGGCGGCCGCCGTGCGCGAGTTCTTCGGTTCGTCGCAGCTGTCGCAGTTCATGGACCAGACCAACCCGCTGTCGGAAATCACCCACAAGCGTCGCCTGTCGGCGCTTGGGCCGGGCGGTCTGACGCGTGAGCGCGCGGGCTTCGAAGTCCGCGACGTGCACCCGACCCACTATGGCCGCATCTGCCCGATTGAAACGCCGGAAGGTCCGAACATCGGCCTGATCAACTCGCTGGCCACCCACGCCCGCGTGAACAAGTACGGCTTCATCGAAAGCCCCTACCGCCGGATCAAGGACGGCAAGGCCACCGACGACGTCGTCTACATCTCGGCGATGGAAGAGGCCAAGCACGTCATCGCCCAGGCCAACATCGAGCTGAAGGACGGCGAGATCGTCGACGATCTGGTCCCGGGCCGGATCAACGGCGAATCGCAACTGCTGCCCAAGGCCGACGTCGACATGATGGACGTGTCGCCGAAGCAGGTCGTGTCGGTCGCTGCCGCCCTGATCCCCTTCCTCGAAAACGATGACGCCAACCGCGCGCTGATGGGCGCCAATATGCAGCGTCAGGCCGTGCCGCTGGTGCAGTCCGACGCGCCGCTGGTCGGCACCGGCATGGAGGCGGTCGTGGCCGTCGACTCCGGCGCCGTCGTCGTCGCCAAGCGCGACGGTATCGTCGAGCAGATCGACGGTACCCGGATCGTGGTGCGCGCGACGAACGAGGCCGATGCCGGCCGTTCGGGTGTCGACATCTATCGCCTGTCCAAGTTCCAGCGTTCGAACCAGTCGACCTGCATCAACCAGCGCCCGATCGTGCGCGTGGGTGACGAGGTCAAGGTCGGTGACGTGATCGCGGACGGTCCCTCGACCGACCTCGGCGAACTGGCCCTGGGCCGCAACGCCCTCGTCGCCTTCATGCCGTGGAATGGCTACAACTTCGAGGACTCGATCCTGATCTCGGAGCGCATCGTGCGCGACGACGTCTTCACCTCGATCCACCTCGAGGAGTTCGAGGTCATGGCCCGCGACACCAAGCTCGGGCCGGAAGAAATCACCCGTGATATCCCGAACGTCGGTGAGGAAGCCCTGCGCAACCTCGACGAGGCGGGCATCGTCGCCATCGGCGCCGAGGTCCAGCCGGGTGACATCCTGTGCGGCAAGGTCACGCCCAAGGGTGAAAGCCCGATGACCCCGGAAGAGAAGCTGCTGCGCGCCATCTTCGGCGAAAAGGCTTCGGACGTGCGCGACACCTCGCTGCGCCTGCCGCCCGGCGTTGCCGGCACGGTGGTCGATGTGCGGGTCTTCAACCGTCACGGCGTCGACAAGGACGAGCGCGCGGTCGCCATCGAACGGGCCGAGATCGAGCGTCTGGGCAAGGACCGCGACGACGAGCTGGCCATCCTGGAACGCAACGTCTACGGCCGCCTCAAGCCCCTGCTGCTGGGCAAGAATGCCGTCTCGGGTCCGAAGGGCCTGGGTCGCGGCGAGGTCACCGAGGACAAGCTGGGCGACCTGTCGCGCGGCCTGTGGTGGCAGATCGCCCTGGACGACGAAAAGGCCATGGGCGAGCTCGAGGCCATGAAGAAGCAGTTCGAGGACGCCCGCAAGGCGCTCGACCGCCGCTTCGAGGACAAGGTCGAGAAGCTGCAGCGCGGCGACGAACTGCCCCCGGGCGTGATGAAGATGGTCAAGGTCTTCGTGGCCGTGAAGCGCAAGCTTCAACCCGGCGACAAGATGGCCGGCCGTCACGGCAACAAGGGCGTCATCTCCAAGATCCTGCCGATCGAGGACATGCCGTACCTCGAGGACGGGACCTCGGTCGACATCGTGCTGAACCCGCTGGGCGTGCCGTCGCGCATGAACATCGGCCAGATCTTCGAAACCCACCTGGGGTGGGCGGCTGCGGGCCTCGGCAAGCAGATCGCCGGCCTGCTGGATGACTGGCAGCACGGCGGCCAGAAGAAGGCCCTGGTCGAACGCCTGACGGACATCTACGGCAAGGAAACCCCGCTGCCGGACGATGAAGAGGACCTGATCGAACTGGCCCGGAACCTGTCGAAGGGCGTGCCCTTCGCCACGCCGGTCTTCGATGGTGCCAACATCGGCGACATCGAGCGTCTGCTGGTCGAGGCCGGTCTGGAGAAGTCGGGACAGTCGATCCTGTACGACGGCCAGACGGGTGATCGCTTCAAGCGTCCGGTGACCGTCGGCTACATCTACATGCTGAAGCTGCACCACCTGGTGGACGACAAGATCCACGCCCGCTCGATCGGCCCGTATTCGCTGGTCACCCAGCAGCCGCTGGGCGGCAAGGCGCAGTTCGGTGGACAGCGCTTCGGTGAGATGGAGGTCTGGGCGCTGGAAGCCTATGGCGCCGCCTACACCCTGCAGGAGATGCTGACGGTCAAGTCCGACGACGTGGCCGGCCGCACCAAGGTCTATGAAGCCATCGTCCGCGGTGACGACAGCTTCGAGGCGGGCATTCCCGAGAGCTTCAACGTGCTCATCAAGGAAATGCGCTCGCTGGGTCTGAACGTGGAGCTGGAGAACAGCTGAGTTCGAAGTGGCGAGTGACGTGTGGCGAGTGACGAGAAATCGTCGCTGCCGTTCAGACCTCACTCGCCACTGACCACTCGCCTCTCGCCACTCTTCATTAATTTCGCGGGCTACCCCGCAGCAAGGAACTCAAGATGAACCAGGACGTCCTGAACATCTTCAACCCGGTCCCGGTCACCCCGACCTTCGACCAGATCAAGATCGCCCTGGCCTCACCGGAAAAGATCCGGTCGTGGTCGTTCGGCGAGATCAAAAAGCCGGAAACGATCAACTACCGCACGTTCAAGCCCGAGCGTGACGGCCTGTTCTGCGCCCGTATCTTTGGCCCGACCAAGGACTACGAATGCCTGTGCGGCAAGTACAAGCGCATGAAGTACAAGGGCATTATCTGCGAGAAGTGCGGCGTGGAGGTCACCCTGGCCCGCGTTCGTCGCGAGCGGATGGGCCACATCGATCTGGCGGCCCCGGTCGCCCACATCTGGTTCCTGAAGTCGCTGCCGTCGCGCATCTCGCTGATGCTCGACATGGCGCTGAAGGACGTCGAGCGCGTACTCTATTTCGAGAACTACATCGTCACCGAGCCGGGCCTGACCCCGCTGAAGCAGAACCAGCTGCTGACCGAGGACGAATTCTACCGCTATCAGGAAGAGTTCGGCGATGACGGCTTCACCGCCGAGATCGGCGCCGAGGCCGTCCGCAACCTGCTGATGGGCATCGACCTGCACGCCGAGGCCGAGAAGCACCGCGCCGAACTGGCCGACAGCCCCTCGGAAATGAAGGCCAAGAAGGCCTCCAAGCGCCTCAAACTGATCGAGGCCTTCCTCGACAGCGGCAACAAGCCCGAGTGGATGGTTCTGACCATCGTCCCGGTCATCCCGCCCGAGCTGCGCCCGCTGGTGCCGCTGGACGGCGGCCGCTTCGCGACGTCCGACCTGAACGACCTGTACCGCCGGGTCATCAACCGGAACAACCGCCTGAAGCGCCTGATGGAGCTGCGCGCGCCGGACATCATCATCCGCAACGAAAAGCGGATGCTGCAGGAATCGGTCGACGCCCTGTTCGACAACGGCCGTCGCGGCCGGGTCATCACCGGCGCCAACAAGCGGCCCCTGAAGTCGCTGGCCGACATGCTGAAGGGCAAGCAGGGCCGCTTCCGCCAGAACCTGCTCGGCAAGCGCGTCGACTATTCGGGCCGTTCGGTCATCGTGGTCGGCCCGGACCTCAAGCTGCACGAGTGCGGCCTGCCCAAGAAGATGGCGCTGGAGCTGTTCAAGCCGTTCATCTATGCGCGTCTGGACGCCAAGGGCCTGTCGGGCACCGTCAAGCAGTCCAAGCGCATGGTGGAGCGCGAGCAGCCCGCGGTCTGGGACATCCTGGATGAAGTGATCCGCGAGCACCCGGTCCTGCTGAACCGCGCGCCGACGCTTCACCGTCTGGGCATCCAGGCGTTCGAGCCCAAGCTGATCGAGGGCAAGGCCATCCAGCTGCACCCGCTGGTCTGCGCCGCCTTCAACGCCGACTTCGACGGCGACCAGATGGCCGTTCACGTCCCGCTGAGCCTCGAGGCCCAGCTGGAAGCGCGCGTCCTGATGATGTCGACCAACAACATCCTGTCGCCGGCCAACGGCAAGCCGATCATCGTGCCGTCGCAGGATATCGTGCTGGGGCTGTACTACCTGTCGCTGGTCAAGGACGGCGAGCCGGGTGAGGGCAAGCTGTTCGCCAACATCGGCGAGATCGACGCGGCGCTCGACGCCGGTGTCGTCAGCCTGCACACCCGCATCAAGGCCCGCTGGACCGAGATGGACGCCGAGGGCGCGCTGATCACCAAGGTGATCGACACCACGCCCGGCCGGATGAAGCTGGGCGCGATCCTGCCCAAGAATCCGAACGTCGGTTACCGGCTGCTGGAAAAGAACCTGACCAAGAAGGAAATCGGCAATCTGATCGATGTGGTCTATCGCCACTGCGGCCAGAAGGCGACGGTGATCTTCGCCGACCAGATGATGGGCCTGGGCTTCCGCGAGGCGGCCAAGGCGGGCATCTCCTTCGGCAAGGACGACATCGTCATCCCGACCAAGAAGATCGGCATCGTCGCCGAGACCCGTACCCAGGTCGAGGAGTACGAACAGCAGTACGCCGACGGCCTGATCACCAAGGGCGAGAAGTACAACAAGGTCGTTGACGCCTGGGCCAAGTCCACCGACCGGATCGCCGACGCCATGATGGCCGAGATCGCCCAGCCGCGCGTGCTGGCCGAGGGTGAACGCCCAGACATCAACTCGGTGTTCATGATGGCCAACTCCGGCGCCCGCGGTTCGCAGGCCCAGATGAAGCAGCTTGGCGGTATGCGCGGCCTGATGGCCAAGCCGTCCGGCGAGATCATCGAGACGCCGATCGTGTCGAACTTCAAGGAAGGCCTGACCGTCCTTGAATACTTCAACTCGACCCACGGCGCCCGTAAGGGCCTGGCCGATACCGCGCTGAAGACCGCCAACTCGGGCTATCTGACCCGTCGTCTGGTGGACGTAGCGCAGGACTCGATCGTCACCGAGGAAGACTGTGGTTCGACCCGGGGTATCACCCTGCGGGCCGTGGTCGAGGGCGGTGACGTCCTCGTCTCGCTGGGGCAACGCGTGCTGGGCCGTTACGCGGCCGAGGACATCAAGGAGCCCGGCAGCGACACCGTGCTTCTGCCCGCCGACACCTACCTCCAGGAAGAAGAAGTCGAAATCCTGGACGCGGCCGGTGTGCAGGCGGTCAAGGTCCGTTCGGCCCTGACCTGCGAGGCCGAAGCCGGCATCTGCGGCCACTGCTACGGCCGTGACCTGGCGCGCGGCACCAACGTCAACATCGGCGAAGCGGTCGGCGTCATCGCCGCCCAGTCGATCGGCGAGCCGGGCACCCAGCTGACCATGCGGACCTTCCACATCGGCGGTACCGCCCAGGTGGCCGAAACCTCGTTCATGGAGGCGACCAACCCGGGGACGATCAAGATCACCGGCCCGACCGTCAAGGCGGCGCACGGCGATCTGGTGGCCATGAGCCGCAACGTCGTTGTGACCATCGTCGTCGACGGCAAGGACCGCGAGACCCACAAGGCGCCTTACGGGGCCCGCATACGGGTGACCGAGGGCACGGAGGTCACGCGTGGCCAGCGTCTGGCCGAGTGGGACCCCTACACCACGCCGATCCTGACCGAAGTGGGGGGCACTATCCGCTTCGAGGACCTGGTCGAATCCCTGTCGTTCCGCGAGGAAACCGACGAGGCGACCGGTATCGCCCAGCGGGTGGTGGTCGACTGGCGCGCCAATCCGCGTGGCTCCGACCTTCGTCCGGCCATGGGCATCACCAATGGTGATGAATATGCCAAGTTGGCCTCGGGCTCTGACGCCCGTTACCTGCTGCCGGTCGGCGCGGTTCTGTCCGTGTCGAACGGGGATGTGGTCAAGCCGGGCGAGATCATCGCCCGCGTCCCGACCGAGGGTGCCAAGACGCGCGACATCACCGGCGGTCTGCCGCGGGTGGCCGAGCTGTTCGAAGCCCGTCGTCCCAAGGACTGCGCCGTCATCGCCGAAATGGATGGCCGCGTGGAATTCGGGCGCGACTACAAGAACAAGCGCCGCATCAAGATCACCCCGGAAGCGGATGCCGACGGCAACCAGGCCGAGGCGGTCGAGTTCCTGATCCCCAAGGGCAAGCACATCTCCGTCCACGACGGCGATCTGATCCAGAAGGGCGACTACATCATCGACGGCAACCCGGATCCGCACGATCTGCTGCGCATCCAGGGCGTCGAGGCGCTGGCCGAGTACCTCGTGAACGAAGTGCAGGAGGTCTATCGACTGCAGGGCGTGCCGATCAACGACAAGCACATCGAGGTGATCGTTCGCCAGATGCTGCAGAAGGTCGAAATCCTGGATTCGGGTGAAACCACCCTGATCAAGGGCGACCATGTCGACATCCCCGAGGTCGAGATCGAGAACGCCAAGGTCATCAAGCGCAAGGGCCGTCCGGCGATCACCCAGCCGGTCCTGCTGGGCATCACCAAGGCGTCGCTGCAGACCCGCAGCTTCATCTCGGCGGCGTCCTTCCAGGAAACGACCCGCGTGCTGACCGATGCCTCGGTCAACGGCAAGGTCGACAACCTCGAAGGCCTGAAGGAAAACGTCATCGTGGGCCGCCTGATCCCGGCGGGCACCGGTGCCTATCTGCGCTCGCTGCAGAAGGTCGCCAACGAGCGTGACGCGGTCCTGACCGATGCCCGCGAGGCCGCGGTCGAGGCTCTGCCGGCCGATCTGGCCGCCGAGCTGGAAGAGACCGACGGCTGAGTTCAGTCGACCTGATGAAACGGAACGGGGCGGTGTCGAAAGGCACCGCCCTTTTTCTTACTCGCCGGGGTCCCGGCGACGGTCGTGGCCGTCCAGTCCCTCGTCGAGGCTGTCATTGGCATCCTGGCGGAAGCCGGGGTCCAGATGCGCGCCGGGGCAGCCGATGCCGAAGTTTGACCCCGGACAGTCGCCCACGCCGGTAACGCCCGTGCCGCCCGCAAGCGGCCTGCGGCGGGCTTCATAGGCTTCCATCTCGCGGCGACCCTCGGCGGCGAAGCGGGCGTCGCGGGCGGCATTGCCACTGCCCGAGATGGGCCGGGCCCGGGCCGCGCCTTCGTTGAAGGCCTCGTCGCAGAGCGCCTGTTCGGCGGCGGGCATGCGACCGTTGCGGGCATTGCAGCCCAGGGTGCTGGTCCGCAGGCTGCGGGCCACGCGGGCGCGCTCGTCCGCAGGCCGGGCCAGCCAGGCCGGGTCGATCAGGTCGGATCCGGGCGCCCCCGGCGCTGCAGGCCCCGCCTCGGTCTGAACGGCCTCGTCTTCCTCGTCCTCCGGTCGGGTGAGCCGGTCGCGGGGCAGGGGCATCCGATCCGAAGGCACGGCGTCGGCCGAGGGTGAGGGCGGAGCGAACCGGGGGGTGCGGGGCATCTCGCCTTGCAGCAGCGGGCGCGGCTCGATCTCGAGATAGATCGGTGGATCATGGGGCCGGGCCGGGACGGGCGGGTCGAAGGTGTTCAGGGCCAGCAGGCTCAGCACCAGGGCGTGGGCCAGAAACGATCCGGCCACCACCAGCGGGTTGCGCACCCGCGGCCTTGCCGCCGCGCCAAGGATCGTCTTCAGCCGTCTGGATCGGATCACGCGGTGCAGCCTCCCCTGTCAGGGGAGACAAGCGGCCAACCGTGGCCGGGTTGGGGCCGAAATGAGGGCCTATTCGCGGCGCAGTGCCTCAATCGGGTCCAGCTGGGCCGCGCGCCACGCGGGATAGGCTCCGAACACCACGCCGACAAAGGTCGAGAAGCCTACTGCCAGCGGCGCGGCCCAGGCCGGAATCGCCGCCGGCCAGTCTCCGAATTTCGACATCAGCAGCGCGCCGCCGACCCCCAGCACCAGGCCAAGCAGGCCGCCCAGCAGGGACAGGGCCACCGATTCCAGGGCGAATTGGGTCAGCACATCGCCGCGTCGGGCGCCGATGGCCATGCGCAGGCCGATCTCACGCGTCCGCTCGGTCACCGACACCAGCATGATATTCATGATGCCGACCCCGCCAACCAGCAGCGACACCCCGGCGACCGCGGCCAGCAGGATGGTGAAGGTGGCGGTCGAGGACTGCGCCGCTTCCTGGATCGAGGTCAGGTTCTGCACATTGAAGTCGTCCTCCTGGCCCGGGCGGATGCGGTGCCGGTCGCGCAACAACTCGGCCACATCCTGCTCCAGCCGATAGAGGGCGTCCTCGTCGACGGCCTTGACGTAGATCTGGTTGACGCTGTTCCCGCGCGAACCCGACCCCCGCCCGATGACCCGGCTGCGCGCCGCATCCAGCGGGATCACGACAATGTCGTCCTGGTCCTGGAATCCCGACTGCCCCTTTTCGCCCAGCACACCGACGACGGTGAAGGGGATGGGGCCGATGCGCATGCGCTGGCCGACGGGGTCGACGCCCTCGCCGAACAGTTCGCGCACCACGGTCTGGCCCAGCACAGCGACCTTGCGGCCACTGTCGGCGGCGGCCTGATCGAACATCTGGCCCGAGACGATTTCGAGGTCGCGTGCGACCAGATAGTCGGGTGTCACCCCCTCGATCCGGCTGGCCCAGTTGGCGCCGTCATAGACCAGTTGTGCGCCCCCATTGACCGCAGGCGACACGGCCCGGACGCCGTCCAGCGTGCGCATGGCTTCGGAGTCATCGACGGTCAGACTGTCGCCCGAACCGCCGCCGCCACGGACAAACCCACCCCCCGCGCCCCGCGGCGCGCCCGGCCGGATGACCAGCATATTCGTGCCGAGACTGGACAGGGCCTCCTCGACCCTCTGCTGGGCGCCCAGACCGATCGAGGTCATCATGATGACCGCCGCGACGCCGATCACGACCCCCAGCGAGGTCAGGGCCGAACGCATGGGGTGGGCAGCGATCGCGCCCACGGCAAAGCGCACCAGTTCAAACGGACTCATGGCGGGCCCGGTCAGGGGAGGGCGGTTATCCGGCATTCTGGTCGTCCGATACGATATGGCCGTCGCGGAAGGCGATCCGGCGACGGGCCCGGGCCGCAACCTCATTGTCGTGGGTGACGATGCACAGGGTCAGCCCCTGGCTGTTCAGTTCGTCGAACAGGCCCAGCACCTCCTGACCGGTGGCCGTATCGAGTGCGCCGGTGGGCTCATCGGCCAGCAGCAGGTCGGGGGCATTGGACAGGGCCCGCGCAATGGCCACCCGTTGTTGCTGCCCGCCCGACATCTGGGTCGGCTTGTTGCCCAGACGATCGCCCAGACCGACCCGCTCCAGCAGGGCCACGGCGCGGTCCCGCCGCTCGGCCGCCGGAATGCCGGCATAGATCATCGGCAGTTCGACGTTCTGGACGGCGGTGAGCCGGGGCAGCAGCTGGAAGGACTGGAAGATGAAGCCGATCCGCCGGTTGCGAAAGCTGGCCAGCTCATCGTCGTCATAGTCGGCCACCGGATCATCCTCGAACCGGTAGTCCCCCGCCGTGGGCCGATCGAGGCCCCCCAGCACATTCATCAGGGTCGATTTGCCCGACCCGGACGGGCCGATGATGGCCACATGCTCGCCGCGCTGGATGCTCAGCGACACCCCGCCCAGCGCGTGGATGATGTTGTCGCCCATGACATAGGTCTTGGTCAGGCCTTCGATCTCGATCATCGGCCTACAACCGCCCGCCGCCGCTCATGCGGGCGCCGCGCCGCTGGGCGTCCAGATCGGGCGCACGGGGGCCGCCCCCCGTGATGACCTGATCGCCGGCCTTGAGCTCGCCGCCGATGACTTCTGTATAGGAACCGTCGGTCGCCCCGGTCCGGACCGGCACGCGCACGGGCTCGCCGTCGCGCAGCACCCAGACCACGCCCCGGTTGCCGCCGCCGGCAAACCGCAGACGTTGGGTTTCCAGAATGGCCTGCTGGTCGGGGCGCAGCAGGGGTTTGATCTCGTCCAGCGCCGCGTTGAGGATCGCCGCCGTGGCCGGATTGCCGCCGCGCTGGCGTTGACCGCCGCCCGCGCCCCGCTGGGCCCGCATGTCCTGCTGAGCTTTCTCCAGAATGGGCATGACGGTCGTGCGCTGCCCCGCATCCAGCTTCAACTCCTCGACCAGGGTCGCGACGATATTGCCGCGTCCGCCGCCGCGCGGGCGGTTGCCGCCGGCGGGCGGTCCGAAGGGTGAGCCGCCGCCCCGGGCCTGACCGGCCTGCTGCTCGGCCAGGACGTTGCCCGGCGTAAAGCGCAGGGCCGCATTGGGCACACGCAGCACATTGCGCTTCTCTTCCAGAATGATGTCGGCATTGGCCGTCATGCCGGGCAGCAGCTTCTCGCCGGGATTGTCGGCCTCGACCACGACCGTATAGGCGACGACGCTCGATTCCGTGGTCGGCAGAACCCGGATCTGGGTGACCTCGCCCGTGAAATTGTCGTCGGCAAAGGCATCCACGGTGAAGCGCACCGGCTGGCTGACCCGGACCGAGCCGATATCGGCCTCATCGACGGTCACCAGCGCCTGCACCCGCGACATGTCCTGGGCCAGGGTGAACAGCACGGCCACGTTCAGGCCCGAGGCGACCGTCTGGCCGGGCTCGATCTGGCGGTCGATGACGATGCCGTCGATGGGGGCGGTGATGGTGGTCCGGCCCAGCGTGGCCTGATTGGCGCGCAACTGGGCCTGTTGCTGGCGCACCTGGGCCCGGGCGCTCTGGACATTGGCGCGGGCGGTCCGCAGCGAAGCCTCGGCGGTATCCAGCGCAGCCTGGGCGATGATCTGGCGGTCAAACAGGAATTTCTGCCGGTCATATTCGGCCTGGGCCAGGGCGACCTGGGCCTCGGCCTGGGCAATGCCGGCCTGGGCCGAGACGATGGCCGCCTGCGATTGTTCGACGGACGAGGCCTGGTTCTGCGGGTCGAGGCGGGCCAGCACCTGACCGCGCCGCACCCGGTCGTTGTAGTCGACCAGCACATCGGTGACCTGTCCCGAGATCTGCGAGCCGACCTCGACGGTCACCAGGGCCTCCAGCGTGCCCGAGGCCGAGACACTGCGGACCAGATCGCCGGTCCGGACCGCTTCGGTGCGGTAGGGATCGACGTCGCTGCCGCCGCGCAGGAAGAAGAACCACACCGCCACTGCGACCAGCAGGACCCCGACGCTGCCGATGATCCAGCCGCGGCAGTTCCGCCTGCGCGGACGGGATTTGGCGGGAGCAGGGCCGGGCGATAGGGTCGAGGTCATGCGGATCGGGTCTCAACAGTCAGGGGGCGCCCGCCGGGGTGCGGGGATGTGAGGTCTTAACGCCGCCACCCGGCGTTTCCGTCGCAAACTCAGCACGAAACCCGCTGAACCGGAGATGAAGGTGGCCCGACCCGGCTTGGCCCGGCCGCAACCCTTGACCCCCGGCCCTCACGCGCGTAGAAGGCGCCACCTTCGAGACGGGCCCCGGTCCGGACCGGACGTGACAATCGAGATTGAACGGGCTGTGCCCGCCGGAACGTCCATAGCGCACGTTCCGGCTTTTGCGTTTGTCGTGACCGGGTGGCCCAGCCGCCTCGAACCAAACCCGGGACGCCTTCAGGGGCGCTCCAAAAAGAAGGCCATGAGGGGCGCACCGGCCGACAGGCACACGCTCCCGCGATTTGAAAAAGAGAGACGCGTTCGAATGCCCACGATCAACCAGCTGATCCGCAAGCCCCGTCAGCCCAAGGTGGCCCGCAACAAGGTCCCCGCCCTGAAGGGTTGCCCCCAGCGCCGCGGCGTCTGCACCCGCGTGTACACCACCACCCCGAAGAAGCCGAACTCGGCTCTGCGTAAGGTCGCCAAGGTGCGCCTGACCTCGGGCATCGAGGCGGTGTGCTACATCCCCGGCGAAGGCCACAATCTGCAGGAGCACTCGGTGGTCCTGATCCGCGGCGGCCGCGTGAAGGACCTTCCGGGCGTTCGCTATCACATCCTGCGCGGCGTGCTCGACACGCAAGGCGTCAAGGACCGCAAGCAGCGCCGTTCGCACTACGGCGCCAAGCGTCCGAAGTAAGCCTTCGCGCACCCGAATATACGCCCGGCTGAGGCCGGACCCCAGACAACCAAGAAGAGCAAGCCATGTCCCGTCGTCACCGCGCCCAGAAGCGTGAAGTTCTGCCGGATCCCAAATTCGGGGATCTGATCGTCACCAAGTTCATGAACTATGTCATGTACGAGGGCAAAAAGGCCGTCGCCGAAAACATCGTCTACGGTGCGTTCGACATCCTGGCCGACAAGAAGAAGGACATGGAGCCGGTCGCGACCTTCCATTCCGCGCTCGACAACGTGGCCCCGGCCGTCGAAGTCCGCTCGCGTCGCGTCGGTGGTGCCACCTATCAGGTGCCGGTCGAGGTTCGCCCCGAGCGCCGTCGCGCCCTGGCCATCCGCTGGCTGGTCAACGCCGCCCGCAAGCGCGGTGAAAACACCATGACGGAAAAGCTGGCCGCCGAGCTGCTGGACGCCGCCAACAACCGCGGGACTGCCGTCAAGAAGCGCGAAGACACCCACAAGATGGCCGAAGCCAACCGCGCTTTCAGCCACTATCGCTGGTAGGCGCCTTCAAAGCGTCACCTGCATTGACTATCTGAGGGTTTCCGGCGCGGGCGGTTTCAGCTAAATCGCCCGCGCCGCACATCCGCACAGACCGACTTTCCCGAGGGCGCTGAACGCGTCCTGATCTCACTTCAAGGCACGTTTTCTCATGGCCCGCATCAACAAGATCGAGGACTACCGCAACTTCGGCATCATGGCCCACATCGACGCGGGCAAGACGACGACGACCGAGCGGATCCTGTTTTACACCGGCAAGAACCACAAGATCGGCGAAGTGCACGACGGTGCGGCGACCATGGACTGGATGGACCAGGAGATGGAGCGCGGCATCACCATCACCTCGGCCGCCACGACCGCCTTCTGGCGCGAAAAGCGCCTGAACATCATCGACACCCCCGGCCACGTGGACTTCACCATTGAGGTCGAGCGTTCGCTGCGCGTGCTCGATGGCGCCGTGACCGTGCTGGACGGCAACGCCGGCGTTGAGCCCCAGACCGAAACCGTCTGGCGCCAGGCCGACAAATACCGCGTGCCGCGCATCGTGTTCGTCAACAAGATGGACAAGATCGGCGCCGACTTCGACAAGTCGGTCGAGTCGATCCGTGACCGCCTGGGCGCCAAGGCCGTGCCGATCCAGTTCCCGATCGGTTCGGAATCGAACCTGACCGGCCTGGTCGACCTGGTCCGCATGAAGGCCGTGGTCTGGGACAACGATAACCTGGGCGCCAGCTTCCGCGACGAGGAAATCCCCGCCGATCTGGTCGACAAGGCCAACGAGGCTCGCCAGTACCTGATCGACAACGCCGTCGAGCTGGATGACGAGGCGATGGAAGCCTACCTCGAGGGCAATGAGCCGTCGGAAGAGACCATCAAGAAGTGCGTCCGCAAGGCCGTTCTGACCGGCGCCTTCTATCCGATCCTTTGTGGCTCGGCCTTCAAGAACAAGGGCGTGCAGACGCTGCTGGACGCCGTCGTCGACTATCTGCCGTCGCCGGTCGACATTCCGCCGACCCCGGGCATCGACTTCAAGACCGAAGAGCCCGTCGTGCGCCGCGCTTCGGACGAAGAGCCCCTGTCGGTCCTGGCGTTCAAGATTATGGACGACCCCTTCGTCGGCTCGCTGACCTTCTGCCGCATCTATTCCGGCAAGATGGAAACGGGCATGGGCCTGCTGAACTCGACCCGCGACAAGAAGGAGCGCGTCGGCCGCATGCTGCTGATGCACTCGAACAACCGCGAGGACATCAAGGAAGCCTACGCCGGCGATATCGTCGCCCTGGCCGGCCTGAAGGACACCCGCACGGGTGACACCCTGTGCGACCCGATGAAGTCCCCGGTGATCCTCGAGAAGATGGAATTCCCGGCGCCGGTGATCGAGATCGCCGTCGAGCCCAAGTCCAAGGCCGACCAGGAGAAGCTGGGCGTCGCCCTGGCCAAGCTGGCTTCGGAAGATCCGTCCTTCACCGTCTCGACCGACCACGAGTCGGGCCAGACCATCCTGAAGGGCATGGGCGAGCTGCACCTGGACATCAAGATCGACATCCTGAAGCGCACCTACAAGGTCGAGGCCAACATCGGCGCGCCGCAGGTGGCCTATCGCGAATCCATCAGCCGCCGGGCCGAGATCGACTACACCCACAAGAAGCAGACCGGCGGTACGGGCCAGTTCGCCCGCATCAAGCTGGTGTTTGAACCCGGTGAGCCCGGCTCGGACTTCGTCTTCGAGTCGACCATCGTCGGCGGTGCGGTGCCCAAGGAATACATCCCGGGCGTCGAAAAGGGCCTCAAGTCCGCCAAGGACAACGGCCTGCTGGCCGGCTTCCCGGTGATCGACGTCAAGGCCACCCTGGTCGACGGCGCCTACCACGACGTCGACTCCTCGGTGCTGGCCTTTGAAATCGCGGCCCGCGCCGCCTTCAAGGAACTGCGCGAAAAGGGCGGCCCCAAGCTGCTCGAGCCGATCATGGCCGTCGAGGTGGTGACGCCCGAGGAATACCTGGGCTCGGTCATCGGTGACCTGAACGGTCGTCGCGGCATGATCCAGGGCCAGGACATGCGCGGCAACGCCACCGTCGTGAACGCCTTCGTGCCGCTGGCCAACATGTTCGGCTATGTGAACACTCTGCGGGGCATGTCACAGGGCCGCGCCCAGTTCACCATGCAGTACGACCACTATGAACCGGTGCCGCAACACGTCGCCGACGAAGTGATCAAGAAATACGCCTAAACCACAACCCCTGCTTTCGGCGGACCCCGGTCCGCCGGGGGCCTGAAACCCCAAGGACGAGCCCCCTTACCAGGGGACGGAGAGAAGAGAATGGCCAAGGAAAAGTTTGAACGCACCAAGCCGCACTGCAACATCGGCACGATTGGTCACGTTGACCATGGCAAGAC
>NZ_JBALUS010000005.1:0-155234 GCF_036963785.1 Brevundimonas sp. | reverse complement strand
GGCCGAACCGGAACCGACCAGAACGTCGACAGACTTCAACCCACCGCCGTGACCCCCGGTCACGGCGGTGGTGTCGTCTTGGGGGGCGGGTTACAGGGCCCGATTTCTCGCCGGCTACTGGACAGCCGCGCCTCACCGGTCAAAGGGAAGGGTCGTGTCCGTCTTCCGTCACCCCTTCCCTGCGCCTTCTCCTGACAGGGGAGCCCTTGTCGGTCGCCGCTTCCTGATCGCCAGCGCGCCGTTCGGCCCCTTTGCCCGGGATCTGGCCGCCGCAATCGAGTCCATCGGCGGTGAGGTGCGGCGCCTGATCCTCAACATGGGTGATCTGCTCGACTGGCGTCGGGGTGGGGGCCGCGTCCACCGCGAACCCTTCGAGACCTTTCGCGCGGCCCTGCCCGACTGGATCGGGGAATTCACGGACGTGATCGTGTTCGGAGACACCAGCCCCCATGCGCGGGCGGTTCTGGCCGAGGCCCGCCAGCGGGGACTGTCCACCTGGATCCTGGAGAACGGCTATTTCCGTCCGGACTGGATCACCCTGGAACGGCGCGGGGTCAATGCCGAGGGCTGCAGCCCGTCGCGCCCCGAGGCCTATGCCGATGTGGAGGCCCGAGAGCCTCGGCCGGTGCCGGTCGGGCGGATCCTGCCCTGGCACGTGATCCATATCAGCCTCTATTATTTCATCGAGCTGATGGGGCGGGTGGCGTTTCCTCGCTTTCGACCCGAGTACGATCCCCCGCCCTGGCGTCAGGCCTTTGGCCATGTCGGGCGGGCGATGAAGAGCCGCCGACTTGCAACCCGCCGGCGGATAGAGCGGCTGTTGCAGGGCGATGTGCCGTTCGCTCTGGTCTGCCTGCAGCGGGACGGGGACAGCCAGCTGGTGCGTCATTCCGCCCTGCCGACCAATGTCGCGTTTCTGGAGCGGGTGCTGGACAGCTTCGCCACACACGCCCCGCCGGACCTGCATCTGGTGGTCAAGGGGCACCCGCTGGACGCCGGTGTCGACGACATGGAGGCCCGCACGGGGAGGCTGGCCGAGGCACGCGGCGTAGGCGCCCGGGTGCACTATCTAGACGGCGGCGCCCTCGCGGACCTGTGCCGGGCCTCGACCGGGCTGGTGGTCAACAACTCCAGCGCGGCCCTGTCGGCGCTCGGGTTCGGGACGCCGGTCAAGGTTCTGGGAAAGGCCTTTTTCGACATGGAGGGGCTGACGGATCAGCAGCCCCTTGAGGCGTTCTGGATGAACCCGATCGCACCCGATCCGGATCTGTTCGCCCGGTTTCGCACCTGGGTGATCGACAACACACAGATAAACGGCGGCTTTCACGGACCGGAGGTGCGGCGCGCAACCGCGCTGGCCCTGGTCCGGAAGTTTGCGGACAATCCCGGGCCCGGGGCGTCCTGAGGTCCGGGCCTGCTCTGGAGGTGTGGCACTCCCGCCACCCTTCGGGCCCCGTCACGCGTTTGTCATATTAGTGTCGTCGGAGCTTCCGACGTGCGGCCTAGAGGGAGCCCACTTGTCATCTTTCGTCGCGATTGAGTCCCATTCCGGGCCGTTTCGTGGCGAGTCAGCGGGGATACGCCAGACATGCTGAAGAAGTTCGCCTACGGGGCCTCGGTCGCCGTACTCATGATGACCGCGGCCACCGCGGTTCATGCCCAGGAAACGACCGGCGCCCTTCGCGGCACCGTGCTCGGCGACAACGGCTCGCCGGTGGCCAACGCCACCGTCACCGTGACCCACGTGCCGTCGGGCACCCGTTCGATCACCGTCACCGGCGCCGACGGCCAGTACAACGCCCGCGGCCTGCGCGTCGGCGGCCCGTACATCGTGTCGGTCGACGCTGCCGGCCTGTCGGGCACGCGTGACGTCGCCAGCATCGGCATCGGCGACGCCTCTGTCGCGGACGTCTATGTCTCGGACGGGTCGACCGTCCTGGACGAAGTGGTCGTGGTCGGCAGCGTCGGCGGCGTGGTGCAAACCGCCATCGGCCCCAACGCCGTCTTCACCGCCGAAGACCTGCAGAACGCCCCGGCGATCAACCGCGACCTCCGCGACGTGATCGCGATCGATCCGCGCATCTATGTCGACGAAGCCTTCGTTGATGCCGTCCAGTGCGGCGGCGCCAGCCCGCGCTTCAACAGCCTGACCGTCGACGGCGTCCGCCTGAACGACAATTTCGGCCTGAACTCCTCGGGCTATCCGACCGAGCGCATGCCCTTCTCCTACGACGCCATCCAGCAGGTGGCCGTGGAACTGGCCCCGTTCGACGTCGAATACGGCAACTTCACCGCCTGTAACATCAACGCGGTGACCAAGTCGGGTGGCAACACCCTGTCGGGCGGCTTCTTCTACGACTTCAGCAACCAAGACCTGACGGGCGACTCGCTGGAAGGCAACGACATCGACCTGGGCGAGTTCGAGGAAACCCGCTGGGGCATCAATGTCGGTGGGCCGATCATCCCCGACCGCCTGTTCTTCTTCGCCGCCTATGAAAAGCTGGACGGAACCAACTTCTTCGACCGTACCCCGGCCGGCGGTGGTGGCGCCGAAGTGCAGGGCCTCTCGCAAGCCCAGTACGACGAGATCCTGGACATCGCCCAGACCGTCTATGGCTTCGACCCGGGCGGCGTTCCGGCGCCCCAGGCGAACGAAGACGAAAAACTGCTGATCAAGCTGGACTGGAACATCAACGACCAGCACCGCGCAGCCTTCACTTACAACTATAATGACGGCTTCAACATCACCGAGTCGGACGGCGATTCGAACGAGTTCGAATATTCGGGCCACCTGTACGAGCGCGGTGCCGAGCTGAACGCCTATGTCCTGCAGGTGTTCTCGGACTGGTCGGACAATTTCTCGACCGAGTTCCGCGTCTCCTATTCGACCCTCGACGCCCGGTCCATTCCGCAAGGCGGCCTGGAGGTCGGTGAAATCCAGATCACGACGCTGAACGACCACGACAACGACGGTAACGACTCGCGTGCCACCGTCTATCTGGGTGCCGACGACTCGCGTCATTCGAACGTGCTCAGCTATGAGACGACGAGCTACAAGGCGGCCGGTGCCTATACCTGGGGTGATCACCTGTTCACCTTCGGCTATGAGCGCGAAGAACTGGACGTCTTCAACCTGTTCGTCCAGCACAGCCAGGGCGAGTTCCGCTTCAACAGCATCAACGACTTCCGCAACGGCAATGCTTCGCGCGTCTATTACGGAAATGCGGCCTCGCTGGACCCGAACGATGCAGCGGCCAGCTTCGGCTACGCTAGCAACACCCTGTACGGCCAGGACGAGTGGGTCTTTTCCGACGACCTGACCCTGACCTTCGGACTGCGTTATGACTGGTACGGGTCGGATGATGAGCCGATCCGCAATGCGAACTTCGCAGCACGCAACGGCTTCGACAACACGTCGACCCTCGACGGCAAGGGTCTGCTGCAGCCGCGTTTCGGCTTCCGCTATGACTTCAGCGACAATCTGCAGTTCCGTGGTGGTTTCGGCCTCTATTCGGGCGGCAACCCCAACGTCTGGCTGTCGAACAACTATTCGAATGACGGCATCACCAACATCCAGGTCAACCGTCGCAACATCAACGTCTTCACCGGCACCAGCGGCACGCCGCTGTTTGATATCCCGGACATCCTGGTCGCGGACGTGACCTCGGGTGCCCCGAACGTCAGCGTCAACGCGCTGGACCCCGACTTCGACCTGCCGTCGGCCTGGAAGTTCGCCATCGGCGCGACCTACTGGTTCGACGCGCCGGTTCTGGGTCAGGGCCTGCGGGCCGACTTCGACCTGCTGCATTCGGAAACCCAGGACGCGGCCATCCTCAAGGATCTGACGCTGGCCCAGATCGGCACCATGGTTGACGGTCGCCCGATCTATCGCTCCATCGACCGCAGCGATCCCGACTGTGTCAATCCGTCGGCTGCTGCTTGCTCCAGCCGTGCCTTCAACCAGGACTTCCTGCTGACCAACACCGAGGGCGGCTCGCAGACCGTGGTCTCGGCCAGCCTGACCCAGTCCTATGACTGGGGCTTCGACTGGACCCTCGGCTATGCCTATACCCAGGCTGAAGACGTCAACCCGATGACCTCGTCGGTGGCCTTCTCGAACTATGCCAACGTCGCGGTGTTCGACCCGAACAACCCCGCCGTGGCCACCTCGAACTATGAGATCCCGCATCGGATCACCCTGCAACTGAACTATGAGCAGGCGTTCTTCGGTGACTACATGACGCGCTTCACCCTGTTCGGTCGCGCCAACGAGGGCCGCCCGTTCGGCTTTGCCTTCGCGGACGATGACGGTGATGTGTTCGGAGACGGAATTGACGGCCGTCACCTGCTGTACATCCCGACCGGTCCGTCGGATCCCAACGTGGTGTTCCAGCCGGGCTTCGACCAGGCCGCCTTCTTCGACTTCATCGACGAATATGGCCTGGGTGAGTTCGCCGGTTCGACCATGCCCCGCAACGCCGTCGAGACCGGCTGGTGGAGCAAGTTCGACCTGCGGATCGAACAGGAGCTGCCGGGCCTGATGGAGGGTCACCGCTCCTCGGCCTTCATGATCGTGGAGAACGTGGGCAACCTGCTGAACGACGAATGGGGTATCCTCAACGAACCCTCCTTC
This sequence comes from Brevundimonas sp., assembly GCF_036963785.1. GTDB lineage: Bacteria > Pseudomonadota > Alphaproteobacteria > Caulobacterales > Caulobacteraceae > Brevundimonas. Next base: position 150,601 of record NZ_JBALUS010000005.1, on the reverse strand, counting down.
CCGCTCACGCAGGACGTGGTGAACGTGGACCGCAACGGTGCCGGCCAGTACGTGTTCGAGGAGTTCTTCCAGCCCGCGGGCCAGTCCCGCGTGACCGGTGCCTCGCTGTGGGCCGTGCGTGTCGGCCTGCGCTACAGCTTCTAAGCCGTAGTCACAGACTGAAGATTGAGGGCGGGCCGGAAACGGTCCGCCCTTTTTCTTTATGGGCCCTGTCGCGCGCGACGCGGGGGAGCGCTGCTTCAGCGCAGCTTGAGGGCGTATATTTCCCATAGCGCTCGCGACGCGGTCGCTCGCTGCTTGAGGGGGAAGCGGTTCATGCCTATCTGGTGCGGCCTGCCCGTATGAAGGATGATCCCCGCATGACCACCTTTCCCGTCCCGGCCGAATGGGCGCCGCACCGCGCCATGTGGGTGGGCTGGCCCAGCCATGCGGAGCTGTGGGAAGACGACCTGGAAGCCGCGCAGGCCGAAGTCGAGGCCTTGGTGCGGGCCTTGGCCGGACCCGGCCGCGAACAGGTGCGGCTCATGGTCGGCAAGGCCGAGGCGCTGGAGGCGGCGCAGGCCCGCTTCGCGGACGTGGAGGGCGTGACCGTCATCGACGGCCGGTTCGGCGACATCTGGCTGAGGGACACGGGGCCAATCTTCGGTCAGGGCTCGGCACGGGCGGCGGCCTTTCGCTTCAATGGCTGGGGCGGCAAATATGAGCTGGAGCATGACGACACGGTCGCCACCCAGATCGGCGAGGCCTCGGGCACGCCTCTCGACCGTCACGACTTTATCCTCGAGGGCGGCGCGCTGGATCACGACGGGCGCGGCACGGTGCTGACGACGCGTCAGTGCCTTTTGAACCCCAACCGCAACCCGGGCTGGACCGAGGCGGTGGCCGAGGCGGCGCTGACCGAGGCGCTGGGGGCAACGCGGGTCGTCTGGCTGGGCGACGGACTGGCCAATGACCACACGGACGGCCATGTCGACAATCTGGCCCGTTTCGTCGGCCCGGGCGTGGTCGCCTGTCCGGTTGGCTGGGGCGCGGACGATGCCAATGCCGACGTCTATGACGCCACGGCACGGGCGCTTACGGCCGAGGGCCTGACGGTCATCCGCATTCCCTCGCCCGGCCGCATCGAAAACGAGGACGGCGAGCCCATCCCCGCCAGCCACATGAATTTCCTGATCGCCAATGGCGCGGTGATCGTGCCGACCTATGGCGACGAGGCCGCCGCCGCTGCGGCCTGCGGGGCCCTGGCGACCATGTTCTCCGGTCGGCAGATCATCGCCCTTCCGTCGCTCGCCATCCTGACGGGCGGCGGATCGTTTCACTGCATTTCCCAACAGGAGCCGGCATGACCCGCTCGATTTCTGTCGCCGCCATCCAGACCGCTTATGGCGAGGATATGCAGGCCAATATCGACAAGACGATCGGCCTTGTGCGCGAGGCGGCGGGCAAGGGCGCGCAGGTGATCCTGCCCAGCGAGCTGTTTCAGGGGCCGTATTTCTGTGTGTCGCAGGAGGAGCACTGGTTCGGCACCGCGTATCCGTGGCGTGAGCACCCGTGTGTGACCGCCCTGTCGCCTGTGGCGGCCGAACTGGGCGTGGCGATCCCGGTCTCGATCTTCGAGCGCGAGGGGCCGCACTATTTCAACAGTCTGGTGATGCTGGATGCCGACGGGCGACCGCTGGGCGTCTATCGCAAGAGCCATATTCCCGACGGTCCGGGCTATCAGGAGAAATACTATTTCCGGCCGGGCGATACGGGCTTCAAGGTCTGGGACACGCGGTTCGGGCGGGTCGGGGTCGGCATCTGCTGGGACCAGTGGTACCCCGAGACGGCGCGGGCCATGATGCTGCAGGGTGCCGAGGTGCTGATGTATCCGACCGCCATCGGCTCGGAGCCCCATGACGACGAGCTGGACACGGCCGAGCCCTGGCGGCGGGCGATGCAGGGCCATGCGGTCTCCAATGTCGTGCCCGTCGTGGGCGCCAACCGCATCGGCCACGAGACGGTGACCGACAAGGGCCAGACCTTTTACGGGCATTCCTTCATCGCCAATCACCGCGGCGATCTGGTCGAGAGCCTTGGCCGGGGCGAGGAGGGGGTGCTGGTGCACAGCTTCGACCTCGATTTTCTGGATCGCCACCGGGCGGCCTGGGGCTTTTTCCGCGACCGGCGCACGGACCTGTACGGACCTCTGGTCAGTGCCCGGCCCTAGGAGCGCAGGGCCAGCCGTTCAGCCGCGCAGGCGGGGTTTTCGAGCGGGTCCTGTTGCGCCCGGTCGATCTCGGACGTGGCGCGCCCGACAAGGTCCGCATAGGCCGGATCGATGCGTGCCGCCTGCCAGACGCTGTGGCCCAGCCTCTGGCCCGCCGCGACGTCCTGGGGCCAGGCGAGCCCGCAGATCGACAGGCTGAGGCCGATTTCCTGGCCGATGCGACGCACAGGCGCGGCGCGGTCGGGGGTGAGGTCGGCCATGGCCTCGGCCCAGACGGTGGCCAGCGCCGCGCCGCCCGAGGGTGACCAGCCATGGCCGCTGTCTCCCTCCGGTAGGCGGATGCAGGCGGTGCGGTCGGTCCCGAGATCGATCGGGCGCGGACGGGCGGTTTTCAGCCTCTGCCACACCGCCTCGACATCCCGTCCCAGCCGCGTGAACAGGTCCATCACAGCGGGGGTTTCGGCCGCGCCCAGCCGGGTGCCGAGGGCGCAGTCGAAATGCTGGGGCGCGAAGGCGGGGCGCAGCTCGACATGGCGGATGGCCAGGTACCAGCGGTCCGTACCGGGCGTCTGGCCCTCACGCGCCCAGATCTGGCGGTCGGCGGCGAGATCGGCGGAGGTCGGGCCGGGAGAGGGGCGATGCGCGCCGGCAATGGCGTCGATCTGATCCAGTGTGACGAAGCCCTGAGGCGTCGAAGGGGCGGACAGAGACGGCAGGTCCGGTCGGCGCTCGGACAGGCTGCAGGCGGCGACCAGCAGCGGCATGAGCAGGAGGAGGGGCGGGCCCCACCTCCTCCGTGTCACTGGCCGGCCGTCCATGTGACGGACACCCGGGTCTGGCTCTCGTCCTCCTCGGAGGGCTCGGCCACAACCTGCAGGGTGGCGCCGCGTCCCTCGGGGTCGACAGCGGCATAGGCCTGGGCCTGGCCCTGTCTGAGGGCCGATACGGTCGACAGGCCGCCGTCACGCGCCCTGGCCTGATAGAAGTCGATCACGGCCTCGGGGCTGTCGGCGGTGGTGAAGGTGGCCGTGCCGCCGAGGTCCGTGTCGGGTGCGTCCGACGGACTGGGGACGGCCCCCGGGTAGGCGGCGGCATAGACGGGGGTGCCGGAGGGCGTGACCTCTGCGGCCGCCGCGCCACCCGCAGGTGTCGCCGGCGCTTCCGATGCGGCAATTTCGGCGTCGGCGGGCGGGGTCTCGTCTTCCGCAGCGCCCTGACCGCAGGCGGCCAGCGCCAGGCCCGCGGCAAACGCGGTCGTCACAGCAAGACGCGCGGAAATTCGGCGCGGGATCGGTTGCAATCTCATGGTCCCGTTCCTGGGTTGGGTCGCGGAATCAGCCTTCTGGCTGGAGCCGGGGGGCACGTTGGCGCAGGACGTGGGCGCCATCAAGGCCATTGTTCAGCCGGTGGAGGCGTCGGCCTCATCGCCGGACGCGCGGTCCTCGCCGGTGTTCTTGACGGGGCCGTTCCCCGGCAGGGCGGCGGGCTGTTTCGACCCGGTGGCCTCGCGGCCCATGCGGGACAGATCCGCATTGATGGCCTCGGAGTCCGGATCGATGTCCGAGCCAGAGGCCGAGCCGCCGCGCAGGGATCCTGCCCGGGTGTCGGAGCCGGAATCGCTGCCGCTCAGGGCCATGTCGAGATGGGCCTGATCCAGGCTGTCGGACAGGGCGTCGGGCGTATGGCCCAGATCGGTGCGCTCACCGACGGCACTGGCCTCACGGCCCTCGTCGGTATCGGGTGGTGTGTCGGGATCGGCCATCTGCGGTCTTGCCTCCATTACAGACGGTAAGCGCCGGCAGACGGCCAAGGTTCCGGACGGATCGGGGCCGATCAGGCCTCGAACAGCTTTTGCCAGCGGCGCTTCTCGCGGTTCTTCCAGGCGCCGCGGTGGTAGGCGTCCGAGCCGATCAGGGGCACGACGGTGGTGGCTTCGGCAAAGACCATCTGCTCGTGGGTGGTCTGGACCTTGCCCCAGCTGGCGGCCTCCTTGAGGGTCGAGGAGGAGCAGGCGCCGTCGCGGACGTCGGCGACCGTGATCTGGACCGCATAACGGTGCATCTCGGCCTCGACGCCGAGGATTTCGGCGCAGACGACCGTGTCCTGGGCGAAATTCTTGGGCACGCCGCCGCCGACCATGAACAGGCCGGTGACGCCCGCCGCGATCTTGATGTCGGTCAGTTCGCGGAAGTCGGCGATGGCGTCCAGCATCATATAGGGCTGGCCGGCTGCGGCCCGCTCCTTCTGGTGCTTGACGAGGCCGAAGCCGGCCGAGGAGTCGACGAAGGCCGGGCAGAAGATCGGCACGCCCTCTTCATAGGCGGTCTGGATCAGCGAGCCGGGCTTTTTGGCATTCCCTTCGGACAGCCACTTGCCCATTTCCCAGATGAATTCGCGCGAGGAATAGCCGCGCGGCTCGAGGCGGTTGGCGATCTCGAGGATGGTGTGATCGCAGGCCTGGAGCTCTTCCTCGTCGATATAGGTGTCGTAGATCCGGTCGATGTAGTTGTCGCGCAGGACGTTGTCGTCCACCTCGCCGGCGGCCTGGTAGTGTTTGAAGCCGAGGGCCTCGAAGAAGTCCATGTCGACGATCGAGGCGCCGGTGGCGACCACGGCGTCGATCATGCCCAGCTTCACCATGTCGCGGTAGACGTGCATGCAGCCACCGGCCGAGGTCGAACCGGCCAGGATCAGCCAGGGCGAGCAGTCCTTGTCTTCCAGCGCCATGTTGAAGATGTCGGCGGCGCGGGCCGTGTCGCGCGACGAGAAGCTCATCTTGCGCATGGAATCGATGATCGGCCGGGCGTCAAAGGACGTGATGTCGATGTGCTCGACGGTGTTCTGGAGCAGCTGGGCCTTGGTGTTCGGCGTGACGGATGCGTTCATTTCAGCGGTTTCCCTCATGATTTGAGCGCCCGTCCGCGAATAGGAAACAGCGGCCCGGACGGAGCGACGGGCCGCTGCTTATACCAGTGTCTGTGTAACCGTTCAGCGTCGGCGCTGTTTGCGCTGTCCGGCCTTGCCCTTGGGACGGCTGAAACGAACGACCTTGCGGGCCTGTTCCTCGGCCGAGGTGCGGACGGTCGGGATCGACCGCGGCGCCAGACCGTAGAGCGAGGCCATCGGGGCGTCCTCGACCATGGCGATGTCGTGCACGCCATAGCCGTTGAAGCCGGTCGACATGGCCACGCCATAGGCGCCCAGCATGCCGATCTCGATATAGTCGCCTTCGCGGATATCGGCGGGCAGGTAGAAGGGCCCGGGCATGTGGTCGATGGAATCGCAGGTCGGGCCGTAGAAGCGGAACGGCTTGAGATCCGTCGAGGCCGAGGCGTCGCGCACCAGCTTGACCGGGAAGGGCCAGCGGGAGTGGGTCGCGTCGAAAAGCGAGCCGTAGGAGCCGTCGTTCAGATACAGGGCATCGCCCTTGCGCAGTTCGACCTGGCACAGGATGGAGCTGGACTCGGCGACCAGCGCCCGGCCGGGTTCACACCACAGCTCGGTGGTCTCCGAGACGGGCATTTCATTGAAGCCGCGATGGATGGCGTCGGCATATTCCTGCATGTCCGGCGGGACCATGCCCGGATAGACCGAGGGGAAGCCACCGCCGACATCGACGATGTCGACGAACACGCCGGCGCGGCTGATCGAGCGGCCAACCTGGGCCATGGCGGCCTCATAGGCGGACGGACGCATGCACTGCGAGCCGACGTGGAACGACACGCCCATCAGGCCGTCCTTGACCGCCTGGCGCACGGCCAGCAGCAGGGCGGGAGCCTGATCCGGCGAGACGCCGAACTTGCCCGACAGGGTATAGGCCGCGCCATCGGCCGAGACGGCCATGCGCACGATCAGATTGAGGTCGGCGGCCTGACCGGTGGCGTCCAGGATCTTGTGCAGCTCCTCGACGCAATCCAGCGAGAAGGTGCGGACTCCATGGTCGAAATAGGCGCGCGTAATCGCCGCCCGGCTCTTGACCGGGTGCATGAAGGCCAGACGTGCCGAAGGGCTGACCGAACGGACCAGTTCGATCTCGGCGAGGGAGGCGACATCAAAGGCAGTGACGCCCGCCTCGACCAGGGTCTCGACGACCCAACGCGACGGATTGGCCTTCACCGCATAGAAGACGTCGGCTTTCAGATTGTCCTGGAACCAGCGCGCCGCTACGGAAACTGAACGCGGCCGCACGAGGGCGACGGGACGTTCAGGGGACCGCTCACGGACCAGGTCCAGGGGAATTTGGTACGTGCGCAATTCACGTAACCCCCTGTAAATTGTTAACCCAGACCGGCGTTAGCGGCGCAAGCATGGGACCTACGGGGTCCGCCGGAACCCGCGATATGGGGAAAAGCCCCTGTCATGTAAAGCGGTAATTTCGTGTCCGTTCCATGCGCACCGCTTGCGGGGGCGGGCCTGACGCCGCATTCAGGGGCGCAAAGACCGGTACGGGGGCGCGGCCACAGATGATCATGACGCCGGACATGCTGCGCGATTTTCTGCGGGGGCTGGGGATCGCGGCGATCGCCGGGGGGGTGCTGGCGGTCAGCGGCGCCTTCAGCGGCCCGGGTCTGCCGCTTGTCGACCGGCTTCTGTACTGGGTGCCGCTGATGGTGGCCGGCGGACTGTGGGGGCAGGTTTGTTCGATGCTTGTCGACCGGTTCGTCAATCTGGATGACCGGCCCTGGCTGATGGCGGCCGCGCTTACGGGGCTGATGTTCGTCCCGATCCTGCTGATGGTGTGGCTGGCGACCGGCCTGTTCTTCGACAACCGCATCTATCCGTTGTCGGCCATGGCGCAGATGGCGGTGCCGGTGCTGGTGGTCACAGGCACCATGAGCGCCATCAATGTGTTCGTGACCAAGGCCCAGACGGTCCAGACCCACGAGGCCCCGCCCGGCCAGGCGCCGTCCCGCTTTCTGGATCGCCTGCCGCCGAAGCTGAAGGGGGCGCGGCTGATCGCGGTGCAGTCCGAGGACCACTATCTGCGGCTGCACACCGACCGGGGATCGGACCTGATCCTGATGCGGCTGGCCGATGCCCTGGCCGAGCTGGAGGGGCTGGAGGGCGCCCAGACGCACCGCAGCTGGTGGGTGGCCCGCGATGCCGTGCGCGACGTGACCCGCGGCGACGGGCGCGCTGTCCTGACACTGGACGGCGGGCTGACGGTGCCGGTCAGCCGCCGCCATGCCCGGGCCCTGCGCGCCGCCGGCTGGTACTGATTAATCGAGAGCCTGATTCACGGCATCGGTGGAATCGCGAAGCGATTCCACCTCAACCGACCAGGGCTCTAGTCCGCCCAGATGCCGTGGAAGCCGGCCGGCAGGGCCGTGTGCGAGCGCCAGCTGGCCACGGGGCCGTCCGACAGCCGGGCCATGTCCAGCACATGCAGTTCGGTGGTGCGGGTCTTGAGGTTGATGGTCGGGCCGACCAGCCAGGCGGAATCCTCGGCGGTCTGACCGGGCTTGGGCACCACGACCATTTCCTCGACCACATGATCGGGGCCAAAGTCGTACTGGTGCGCCTGACCGGTCGACCAGTCGTGCAGGCCGATGGCGGTGGCGAAGGGCCGGTCGGGCGCCTCGCCCGCCGTATGCAGGCTGAAGCGGCGGGACAGGCCGGCGCGGCGCGGGTCGCTGCGCGGGAATTCAGCCACCACAGAGGTGCGCTCCAGCCGGGCAGACCCATCCGGCGACAGGACGGCCAGCGCCAGCCGTGCGGGCTCTCCGCCCAGGGGGACGCCATTCAGGATCTCGGTCGCGCCGGTCGCGGCAAAGCGCATGTCGGCATGGGCGCAGACGTCGAAGCGGATGGTGCCGTCGGCTTCCTCCCAGGCGTCGCCCAGATGGAAGAAGCCGAAGTCGGGCAGGTCGAACAGGCGGCGGCTGTCGAGGTTGTCCTTGTCCAGCACCAGCACCTGGGTGCCGGTTCCGGCCTGCCAGTCGAAGGCGGCCGAGAAGGGCATGGTCTGGCGCACCTGCACCCAGGGCTGGAGTACGATCACCAGATGCCGGGCCGTGGCCGTGAAGTCATGGACATAGGCGGCGCGAGGCAAGCGGACCACGCGGGCGTCCTCGAGTGCCCCGTCGGCGGCCAGGCGCCAGACGATGGCCTGGGCCCCGTTCATGCCCAGATTCCAGATGCGGCCGTCCGGCTCGACCCGGGGGTGGGCGAGGAAGGGCATGCCCTTCAGGTCGTCGCGCAGGGTGACAAAGCCCTTGGTCTCCAGCGTGTCGGCATTCAGGGCCATGGGTGAGCCCGCTTCCCACAGGGCCCAGACATCGTCGCCGACCTTGAGCACCGAGGTGTTGGCGGCATTGGCGTCGTCGTTCGATCCGATCTCGGCGCGCGGGTCGGAGGGGGTGCCGAAGCCGGGCATGACCATGGCGTCCAGCCGGGTTTCCTGACGGCGCTTAGGCGTATCGGCAAAGCGGGCGGCGAGCGTGGCCTCTCCGTCCGAGACGCTGAACTTGCGGATCAGGCCGTCGCCGTCGAACCAGTGCTCGGCCGAGCCGCCGGGGCGGCGGAATTTGGCCGGGCCGTTGCGATAGAGGGCGCCTTCCAGCCCCGCCGGAGCCCGGCCGTGGATCCGCGTCAGCCGGTGCGGGGCGATGTCGCCCTCGACGTCACGGGTGGCCAGTCCCCAGTCGGTGGTGAGGGCATCCTGTGCGGTCAGCAGGCGTGCGGCCTCGGCCACATCGGGGGTGATGACGGTGCTGCCCATGGCGGCGGCACCCAGCAGGAAGGATCGACGGGACGGGATCATGGCGGGGCTCCGGGTTTCAGGGGGTGCGGATCAGCGCAGGCTGATGGTCTGGACGACGGCGCCGTTCACATTGAAGCGGGCGCGCTCCCAGCTGGCGGGGCCCATATTGCCGAGGGCACTGTTGGAGAAGGCATAGGGCTCGATCGGCATGCCGAACGGATTGAAGTTCATCTCGCCGTCGCCGTTCAGGTCATGGAACGACTTCATGCCGTAGGAGCCGGGGGCCAGGCCGTCGAAGGTCACGGCCACCGGGCTGGCGCTGGCGGCGACCGTCATGGAGGCGACGGGCCGGTCACTGTCGTAGCCGGCCTTGGAGCTGAACAGGACGACCATGACCGAGCCGGTGCGGGCACCGGTTTCAAACTCGAAGGTGACGCTGGAATCCTGGGCGAGGGCGGGGGTGACGGCGACGGTGCCGAGGGCGGCGACGGCGGCGGCGATCAGGGCGATACGGGTCTTCATGGCGGTCTCTCCGGTCAGGGGACGGGGCGGTGCGCCCTGTCGATGACCAGACCCTGAGCCGGGCCGTCCGGTGCCGCCACCGCGCTTACGGAAAGCGCCGCGCGGCCTTCGCCAACGGACAGGTCAAAACCGCGCACGGCGGTTGGCGATACGCGAATGGACAGGCTGTTTCCGGCGGGATGCCGTCAGTCGTCCTCGATGCGGTCGATGTCGTCGTCGGTGAGGCCGAAGTGATGGCCGATCTCGTGGATCAGCACATGGGCGATCAGGTCGGTGAGGCCGACATCGCCACGCTCGCACCACTCATCGAGAATGGGCCGCCGGTAAAGGAAGATGCGCGAGGGCTCGGCCGCCGGTCCCATTTCGTCGCGCCGCCCGACATCGACGCCGAAATAGAGGCCGGTCAGCTCGAAGGGTTCCTCCATGCCCAGCGCCTCGAGCGTTTCGGCATCGGCGAAGTCATCGACCCGGAGGACGACGTCCTGAGACAGGCCGCGAAACGGCTCGGGCAGGGCATCGAGGGCCGCGCGCGCCACGGTGGCGAAATCGTCCAGCGAGGGGGCGACGGGATTGTCGCTCCACGGCCGGTTCGGGGGAGATTTGGCAGCGGACAGGGGGTGGTCTCCGGACCGCGCGGGCATGGCGGTGCAAGCGCGCCATCTTGGGGTATGGTGAACGGGCGAATCAAGCCGCCGGGTCGGGTCTTTGGCGGATGGAGGAATGGCAAGCGTGATCGCCGGTGCGGACATCGCCTATGTGGCCACCGTGGGGGCTGCCGGTCTGGCGCTGGCGGTCAGTGCCTGGGCGTGGCGTCTGGATGCCCGCGCCCGTCGCAGCGAAGCCGCGCTGGAAGCCGAGCTTGAGACCCACGCCGATCTGATCGCCACCCGTGATGCCTGTCTGGCGCTGATGCGCGAGGTCCGGGTCCAGATTCTGGGCGACGCCGACGGCGAACTGCGGGCCGGTCAGGTTTTCGGGGATCCCGACCTGATCGCGACCCTGACGCAGGCCGATCAGGCCGCCGGCGATGTGCTGATCGCCCGGGTGCGGGACGCCGATGCGGCCCGGCTGAAGGCGCTGGTCCAGTCAGGGGTCGCCTTTGATCTGGCGCTTCAGACCGATGAGGGCGTGTGGCGGATCGAGGGCCGGGCCCTGGCCGGCTCGGCCTGGCTGCGCTTTACCGATGCCGAGATTTCCGCCGGGCTCGGCGCAGGCGACAGTGCGGCCGGCCTGCTGGCCGATGCCTCGCCGGTGCCGACCTGGGTGGTGGACTCGACCGGCCGTCTGGCCTGGGCCAACCGCGCCTGGCTGGCGGCGGTCAAGGCGGGCAGTCTGGAAGACGCCCTGCAACGCCAGCTGACCTTTGACCGGGGGGCCGAGGCGATCGTCGCCGACGCCCTGCGCCAAGGCACGCGGCAGGAGGGCTTCCGCTGGACCGCCACCGACGGGCGGCGCAAGGCCTGGCGTATTCTGGCCGAACCCAGCGTAGGCGGCGGGGCGGTGACCGCCTTTGCCATCGAGATGACGGAGGCCGAGGAAACGCGCGATACCCTGCGCCGCCACGTCGAGGCCCATGACGAGACGCTGAACCATCTGGCCGATGCGGTCGCCATCTTCGGCCCGTCCAAGCGGCTGGCGTTCCACAACACGGCCTTCCAGACGCTGTTCGACCTGGACCCCGCATGGCTGGACGAGCGGCCGACCCATGCGGAGCTGCTGGACCGGTTGCGGCAGCGCCGGCTGCTGCCCGAGGTGATCGACTATGCCGGCTGGCGGGCGCGCGAGCTGGAGTTCTACGGGGCGACCCAGGCGACGCCCGACGACAGCTGGTCGCTGCCCGACGGACGAACGCTGCGCGTGGTGCGCCAGCCGCACCCGCTGGGCGGCATATTGCTGATCTTCTCGGACATCACCGATGAGCTGAACCTGCGCAGCCGCTTCAACGGCCAGATCCAGGTGCAGCGGGCGACGCTGGACAAGCTGAACGATGCGGTGGCGGTGTTCGGCTCGGACGGGCGGCTGCGGCTGCACAATGAGGCGTTTTCGACCTTCTGGGGGCCGTCGCCGCATCGCTTCGACCCGCAGGCCGATTTCGAGACGGTGGCCGAGACCTGTCGCAAGGTGTTGCCCGATGCCGGGCTGTGGCTGGGGCTGAAGGCGCGGGTCGCCGATCCCGATCCCGAGAGCCGGGTGGCCGTGTCGGGTGAGGGTCGGACGGTCGACGGCCGCATTGCCGCCTGGCAGACGCGGCCGCTGCCGGACGGGGCGACGCTGGTGGCCTTTTCCGATGTGACGGCCCAGCGGGCGCTGGAGCAGGCACTGGCCGAGCGCGAGGCGGCGCTGGCCGAGAGTCAGGCGCTGAAGCGCGAGTTCGTCGGCAGCGTCTCGTACGAACTGCGGACACCGCTGACGACCATCGTCGGCTATTCCGAACTGCTGGAGGCCTCGGGCGAACTGCCGGAGCGTAGCCGCCAGCATGCGGGGGCCATCCGCATCGCCGCGACCCAGCTGGCGCGCTCGATCGACGATGTGCTGGACATGGCCCAGATAGACGCCGGCGAAATGGACCTGTCGATCCAGCCGATCCGTCTGGCCGATCTGCTGGGGGAGGCCGCCGAGGCGGTGCGGGCCCGGATCGAGGGGCGCGGGGCGCGGCTGACGGTCAGCATTCCGCGCGGCATCGGCGAGATCGAGGCGGACCGCACCCGCGTGGCCCAGGCGCTGGATCACCTGCTGGACAATGCCGCCCGGGCGGTGTCCGAAGGCGGGCTGGTGACGCTGGAGGCCGTGGCCGGCGAGAACGAGGTCCGCCTGCGCGTTTCCGACACCGGGCGCGGCATTCCCTATCACCTGCAGCCGCATGTATTCGACCGGTTCGTGCGGCGCGAGCGGGGGGGGCCGGGCGTGGGTCTGGCCCTGACCAAGGCGCTGGTCGAACTGCACGGCGGCTGGGCCGAGGTCGAGAGCGTGCCGGGCGAGGGGGCGACCTTCAGCCTGCACCTGCCCCGGATGGCAGCGGCGGCCCCGGCCGACGGTCTGGAACGCTTTGACACGGCGGGCCCGGCTCACTAACCCGTCGCGGCATCGCTGCCGAGGGAAAGACCATGGCCAGACCGCTGCTGAAGACCGCCCTGATCTATGATTTCGACGGCACCCTTGCCCGCGGAAACATGCAGGAGGTCAGCTTCATCCCCTCGGTCGGGATGGAGAAGGGCGCCTTCTGGGAAGAGGCCGAGACCCTGACCCGCCAGGCCGACGGCGACGGCATCCTGATGTATATGCAGCTGATGCTGCAGCGGGCGCGCGAGAACGATGCGCCGATCACCAGGCGGACGCTGCGCGACCACGGCCATGATGTGAAGCTGTTCGACGGCTTGAAGACCGACCTCACCGGGCCCGGCTGGTTCGACCGGATGAACGCCTTTGGCCGTCACTACGGGCTGGATATCGAGCACTATATCGTCTCGGCCGGGCTGGAAGAGATGATCGACGGCTGTCCGATCCGCGACGCCTTCCGCCACGTGTTCGCGTCGAAATTCGTCTATGATGAGCACGGGGTCGCCGTCTGGCCGGCCGTCGGCGTCAACTACACGACCAAGACCCAGTATCTGTTCCGGATCAACAAGGGCGTGCTCAACCACTATGAGCATGACCGCATCAACCGCTTCATCCCGGATGCCGAGCGGCCGGTGCCGTTCGAGCGGATGATCTTCCTCGGCGACGGCGACACCGATGTGCCGACCATGAAGATGATGCACACCAAGGGCGGCTTTTCGATCGCCGTCTATGACCCGCGCAACAGCGAGCGTGACCAGCAGAAGATCTATTCCCTGATCAGCGAGGACCGGGTGAATTTCGTGGCGGCGGCGGACTATCGCGAGGGCTCGCCGCTGGACCTGATCGTCAAGGGACTGGTGGGCCGGATCGCCGTCAACGCCGGAACCATGCCGGCGGGCTGAGGGTCTGCATCCAATTGCGGCCCTGGCGGCGACTAGAAGACGAAGGGTGCGCGGGCGGTGGTCGTCCCGGCCCGGTTCGTGGAGAGTCGCCCATGTGGAACACCCCCTTTGTGCGTGCCGTGGCCGTCTGTATCGGCGCGCTGGCGCTGACGGTGACGGCGGCGCCGGTCCGGGCCCAGGAGGCGGTGGCGGAGGCCGCCATCGAGGTGACGGCGGTGCCCGGCATTCCGCATGCGCAGGTCTGGCGGCTGGCGGGAGACGAGGCGCGGCCGGTGGTCGTGATCCTGCACGGCGCCGATGGGGGCGATGAGGCGGGTCGGGTGATGGGGCCGATGCTGGCACGTCTGGGCTATGCGGCGGTCGGCCTGCCCTATTATTCGCCGGACTGGGGCGACTATGGACCGCCGCCGCAGTTCCCCGATCTGCCCGGCAGCTTCCTCGACATCCGCGTCGACCAGCTGGCTGATCTGCGTCAGGCCCTGGGGACCATGCCGGGCGTCGATGTCGAGCGGTTCGCCCTGTTCGGTGGATCCAAGGGGTCGGAGTTCGCCCTGATCGCCGCCAGCCGCTATGCGTGGATCGACGCCGTGGTCGCCTATACCCCGTCAGACGTGGTCTGGGAGGGCTGGGGGCTGGAGGTCATCGAGGCCGAGGGCACGCGCTCGTCCTTCTCGTTCGCCGGCGAGGCCCTGCCCTTCATGCCGTACCGGGGCTTTGTCGACGGGCTGCTGGCGGGGGATGCGGCGGACCTGCGGGCCATCCACGAGAACGGCCGGGCCGATCATCCGGAGCGCGAGGCCGCGGCCCGCATCCCGGTCGAGGCCTATGCCGGGCCGGTGCTGCTGATCGCCGGTGAGCAGGACGCCCAGTGGAATTCGGCCCGTCAGGCCCGGAACATCGTGGCGGCGCGCGAGGCGGCGGGTGTGGAGACCGAGGCGCTGATCTATACCGAGGCTGGCCATGACCTGATCGGCGACGGCGGCCCGCGTGACGCGCACAAAAGCGGCGGCACGCCCGAGGCCAATGCCGCCGCCCGGGCCGAGGCCTGGCCGCAAGTGGTGGCCTTCCTCGCCCGGCATCTGCAGCCGTAAGGGATCAGCGGCCGCCGGCGCGGTGCCAGGCGTCGCGGACGGCGATCAGGCGGGACGGCACCAGACCGCGCAGGGTGGCGCCCTCGCCGGTGCGTTTCAGGCCAGCCTCCATGCCCTTTTGCCAGACGATCTGGACGGGGGTGGCGATGCCGGTCGGCAGGTCGACGATGAAGGCCGTGCGCGGCAGGCTGACCGAGCGGTCCAGCCGGATGCGCAGGCCCGAGCGCGACTGGTCGATCAGCCGGCAGGTTTGCTCGACCGCCGGGGCGACCATCAGGGCGCGACCGTCGATCGGGCTGCGGGGTTCAAGGCGACGCTCGATACTCATCCGGCGATAGAGCCCGGTATACGGTTTCGATCCAGTTTAACGGTGACATCGGCCGTCACACCGCCCGCCAGCATGCGCCGGGTGATGCGCTCGAAATACTGGATGAAGTCGGCCAGACGCGCGCGCTCTGCGTCGGGCAGGTCGGCGGGGGCAATGCCCAGCAGGTCGGCTTCCTGCTGGCAGCGCCAGTCCAGCACGACGTCGAACGACGGGGCCTGAAGGAACAGGATCGCATCCAGGCTGTCGGCAAAGGCCCGGTAGGGTCCGGCGATCTGCTCATGGATGGCGGCCCGCCAGCGTCCGTCGGCATCGCGGGTCTGTTCCAGGGCATTGACGGGCCGGGCCAGCGCCGCCGTGTCCTCGGCCACGACGCCCAGACACCAGGCGTCGATCAGTATGGCCGAGGGCCGCCCGCGAAACGGCCGCCAGCGATCCCTGGGCAGGCGGTCATCGCCACGCTTGTCGAAGTCGGGCAGCCAGGTGGTGTCGTCGGGTCCGGCCGCCGCCAGCTGGTCCATGATGTCCGACAGCAGGCCCAGATCATGGGTGCCTGGCGGGCCACGCATGACGAACAGGGGGTGGGCGTCGCGGGCCACGGCCTCGCGCTCGGCCCGGGTCAGATAGACATCGTCGATGGAGATCTGGGCCGCGCCGAAGGCGTGGGCGGCGGCGCGGGCCAGGGTGGTCTTGCCCGAGCCCTGTGCGCCGACGATGGCGATGCGGGCGGGGCGTCCGGCGGGGGCCGCCTCGATCAGCCGTCCGACGAGGGCGAGAAGGTCCGGCGCGATCCGGGGACCGGACACCTCAGTGCTGGTTTTCGGGCAGGCGCACGATCAGCCCGTCCAGATCGTCCGATACCCGGATCTGGCACGACAGGCGCGAGTTCGGCTCGACGTTTTCGGCGAAGTCGAGCATCGACTCCTCCATGGCGCTGGCCCGGCCCGTCTCGGCGGCAAAGGCCTCATCGACATAGACGTGACAGGTGGCGCAGGCGCAGGCCCCGCCGCAGTCGGCGTCGATGCCCGGGACATTGTTGCGGATCGCGCCTTCCATGACGCTGAGGCCGTTCTTGACCTCCACGACATGCTCGGTGCCGTCATGCTCGATATAGGTGATCTTCGCCATCAGGCCTCGGCCTTGGCCTTCTTGCGACCGGGGGCGACCATCAGCTTCTTGGTTTCGGCGATGGCCTTGGCCGGGTTCAGGCCCTTCGGACACACCTGGGCGCAGTTCATGATGGTGTGGCAGCGATAGAGCTTGAACGGGTCCTCGAGGTCGTCGAGGCGCTTGTCAGTCGCGTCATCGCGGCTGTCGGCGATCCAGCGGTAGGACTGCAGCAGGGCGGCCGGGCCGAGGTATTCGGTCTGGTTCCACCAGTAGCTGGGGCAGGAGGTCGAGCAGCAGGCGCAGAGAATGCACTCGTACAGGCCGTCCAGCTTTTCACGATCCGCCGGTGTCTGCAGGCGCTCGGTGGTCGGGTCCGGCTCGTCGGACTGGAGGTAGGGCTGGATCGAGTCGTACTGGGCGTAGAACAGGGTCAGGTCGGTGACCAGATCCTTGACCACGGGCTGGTGCGGCAGCGGCGCGATCGAGATGTTCGACGAGGAGCATTCGTCCCAGCCCTTGGTGCAGGCCAGGGTGTTACGCCCGTCGATGTTCATCGAGCACGAGCCGCAGATGCCCTCGCGGCACGAGCGGCGGAAGGCCAGCGTCGGGTCGATGGTGTTCTTGATGTGGATCAGGGCGTCCAGCAGCATCGGGCCGTGGTCGTCGGTCGAGACCTCAAACACGTCCCAGCGCGGATTGGCATCCACCTCGGGGTCATAGCGATAGACCTTGTAGGTCTTGACGTTCTTCGCCCCCTTGGGGGCCTTGTGCACCTTGCCCCGCTTGGGCTGGGACGCACGGGGGAGGGAAAGTTCAGCCATGGCTTAATACACCCGCGCCTTGGGTTTGATGTAGTCGATCTCGTCGGTCAGGGTGAAGTCGTGGACGGCGCGGTAGTCGATCCTGACCGTCTGGCCCGGCGATTTCCACGCCAGGGTATGCTTCATCCAGTTGGCGTCATCGCGGTCGGGGAAGTCCTCGCGCGCGTGAGCCCCACGGCTTTCCTTGCGGTTGGCCGCGCTTTCGATGGTGACGACGGCCTGGGCGATCAGATTGTCGTATTCCAGGGTCTCGATCAGGTCGGTGTTCCAGATCATGCCGCGGTCGGTGACGCGGATATCGCCGATGGCGTCATCGATGGCGCGCAGCTTGGCCACGCCCTCGTCCAGCGTTTTGCCGGTGCGGAAGACGGCGGCGTCCGACTGCATGGCGCGCTGCATGCTGAGGCGTAGCTCGGCGGTCGGGGTCGAGCCCGAAGCGTTGCGGAAGCGGTCCAGACGGGCGATGTGGGCGTCGGTCGCCGAGGCCGGGGCGTCGGGCACCTTCGAGGCCTTGTCGACCACTTCACCGGCGCGCAGGCCGGCGGCGCGGCCGAACACCACCAGATCGGTCAGGGAGTTGGAGCCCAGACGGTTGGCGCCGTGCACCGAGACGCAGGCGGCCTCGCCCACGGCCATCAGGCCCGGGACCACGACACTGCCGTCGTCGCCGGCCTTGGTCAGGACCTCGCCGTGATAGTTGGTGGGAATACCGCCCATATTGTAGTGGACCGTCGGCAGCACCGGGATCGGCGCCCTGGTCACATCGACCCCGGCGAAGATCTTGGCCGACTCGGAAATGCCCGGCAGGCGCTGGTGCAGGACCTTGGGGTCCAGATGGTCGAGGTGCAGGAAGATGTGGTCCTTGTTCGGACCGACGCCGCGCCCCTCGCGGATCTCGATGGTCATCGAGCGGCTGACGACGTCGCGGCTGGCCAGGTCCTTGGCCGAGGGGGCGTAGCGCTCCATGAAGCGCTCCCCTTCCGAGTTGGTCAGATAGCCGCCCTCGCCCCGGGCGCCCTCGGTGATCAGGCAGCCGGCACCGTAGATGCCGGTCGGGTGAAACTGGACGAACTCCATGTCCTGCAGCGGCAGGCCGGCGCGCAGCACCATGGCATTGCCGTCACCCGTGCAGGTGTGGGCGCTGGTGGCCGAGAAATAGGCGCGGCCGTATCCGCCGGTGGCCAGAATGACCATCTTGGCGCGGAAGCGGTGCAGCTGGCCGGTGTCGAGCTGAAGCGCGGTGACGCCGGTGCAGGCGGCGGGGCCCGAGGCCTGCTCCTGCATGATCAGGTCCAGCGCGAAATATTCCACGAAGAACTTCACCTCGCGGCGCACGGACTGCCCGTACAGGGTGTGCAGGATGGCGTGGCCGGTGCGGTCGGCGGCGGCGCAGGTGCGCTGCACCGGGCCCTCGCCATAGTTCTTGGTCATGCCGCCAAAGGCGCGCTGATAGATCTTGCCTTCCTCGGTGCGCGAGAAGGGCACGCCCCAGTGCTCCAGCTCATAGACGGCCTTGGGGGCCTCACGGACCAGATATTCGATGGCGTCCTGGTCGCCCAGCCAGTCCGACCCCTTGACGGTGTCGTACATGTGCCATTTCCACGAGTCCTCGCCCATATTGCCGAGCGAGGCCGAGATACCGCCCTGGGCCGCGACCGTGTGCGACCGCGTCGGGAAGACCTTGGTCACGCAGGCGACCTTAAGGCCCTCGCGGGCCGCGCCCAGCGCCGCGCGCAGGCCCGAACCCCCGGCGCCCACGACAACGACGTCATATTCGTGATCGACGAATTCGTAAGAGGCCAAACGACTAGACTCCGAAGCCGGCCGGCAGCGGGTCAGAGCCCACCGCCAGTCGTGTGATGAACAGCAGGCCGATGACGGCCAGAGACAGGCACAGCAGGGTGTTGAGGCCCAACAGCAGGCCCAGCGTCGAGCGCTTGTGGATGTAGTCCTCGACGATGACCGTGATGCCCATATTCATGTGCCAAAGGGTGAACAGCCAGGTGGCGGCCAGCAGCCAGGCGTTCAGGGGCTGGGCAAACCAGTCCAGCGCGCCTTCATAGCCCGTGCCGGCGATCATGGCGGCCGACCACAGGGCCCACAGGGTCAGGGGCACCAGCACCAGCGACGACAGCCGCTCGGCCAGCCAGCCGCCCGCGCCCTTGCGCTCGGCGACCTTGACGTTCTTGCGATAGACAGACCTGTGCGCGCTCACAGCGTCACCTTTCCGGAAGCGAACAGCCAGCCCCAGAAGGCCAGGGTGGCGACGACGGCAAACACCAGCGTCACGGTGGTCAGGGTCGAGGCGCCTTTCGGCGACAGGCCCGCGCCCGTATCCCAGATAAGGTGCCGGACGCCGGACGCCAGGTGGTAGAAACCGGCCAGCGACAGGGCGAACCAGACGATCAGCCCCAGCGGCGAGCCGGCCAGCCCGACGAAGGTCTCATAGGCCTGGGGCCCGAAGGACAGCGCGCCCAGCCAAAGCACGACCAGCACGGCGCCGCCCACCAGACCCGAGCCGGTGATGCGGTGCAGGATCGATCCCAGCATGGTCACATGCCAGCGCCAGATCTGCAGGTGGGGCGAGGTCGGACGGACGCGGCCGTTCGGCTGGGGAGTATAGAACTGGGGCGGTCCGGCCGGATCGGCGGGGCTGCCCGAAAGGGGTTCCGACATGCGAATGGTTCTCAAAAAACCCGGGACAAAACAACGGACGGGAACGGCCAAGGCTTTAGAGAGCCGCGCGAGCCCCTGTCAACGAAACGCCGTGTCACAGGGGAAGTTACGAAGCCGGAAACGTGCCGGGATTGCCGGGGTGGCCATCTGCCGCAGTCGCGCGTTAGGCTTGGACCATGATCGCGACTGTTCCTGCTCTTCTGATCGTTCTGTCCGGCCTGCAGGATCCCGGCCCGCCGCCGCAGGATCCGGTGCCCCTGCCCAGCCAGTCCCTGTATGAGGCCCCGGCGATCCGCCCGTTCGAGCCGCCCGCCGGCTTCGGGGACGATGGCGCCGAGGGCGACGACACCACCGGCACCTATCGCGGTCCGATCCGCGGCATGGTGACGATCAATGCCTATGAGGGCCAGTTCGAGGCCGGACCGACCGATGCGGCCCTGGCCTATGACCAGGGTGTGATCTCGGCCGAGATGCGCATGGATCAGCGGATGGGCCCGATGGACGGCGCCTGGCAGCTGGTCGATCCCGAGGGTGGGGTGCTGATGTCGATCATTCTGGTCGATTTCGGCCCGGGTCAGCCGATCGAGGGGGCGTGGATGTCGCGGACCACGCCGGCGGCGGGCACCCTGACCTCGGGGACCCGGGACGGGGATACCGTCAGCCTGCTGCTGATCGGCCAGGGCGCGGCCGAGGGCGGGCGGCTGGAGTTGCAGCGGGTCGGGCGCGGCTGGTCCGGCACGCTTCAGGGCGAGCGCCGCCGGTTGACGGTAAGCCTGGTCCCGAAACCCGACTAGTCAGCCCGAATTATCGTCATCAGGGTCTCGCGTTCGGGGGCGGTCCACGGCTGAGGTGTGCCGCGTCCCCAGACCGGATCAGGCCAGACCGGATCATCGCGCCGTCGCCCGATGACGTGCAGATGCAGCTGGGCCGTGACATTGCCCAGGGCGGCCATGTTCAGCTTGTCGACCGGCCGCCCCACAGTCTCACCGAGGTGCCGGACCAGCGCCCCGGCCCGCAGCCCCTCGTCCAGAAACCGGGTCCGGTCGTCGGGCGTCAGGTCCTCGATCTCGACCAGACCGGACACGCGCGGGATAAGGATCAGCCAGGGAAAGCGCGCATCGTCCTGCAGCCGCACCTGACAGAGCGGCCAGTCGGTGACGGCGAGGGAGCCGGCATCAAAGGCCGGGTCGGCGACAAAGGCGGTCATGCCTCAGCCTTGCAGTGCGGTGCGCCCGGGTCTAGACCGCCGCCCAGACTTTTTACCTCCCCATCGCTGACTGGAGACTGCCCATGGCTCGCGCCAAGATCGCCCTTATCGGTGCCGGAATGATCGGCGGCACCCTGGCCCACGTCGCCGCGCGCGAGGCGCTGGGGGATGTGATCCTGTTCGACATCGCCGAGGGCATGCCCCAGGGCAAGGCGCTGGACATCGCCGAGGCCACCGCCGTGATCGGCACCGACGTCGCCCTGAAGGGCGCCAATGACTATGCCGACATCGCCGGCGCCGACGTCTGCATCGTCACCGCTGGCGTGCCGCGCAAGCCGGGCATGAGCCGCGATGACCTGATCGGCATCAACCTCAAGGTCATGAAGGCCGTGGGTGAGGGCATCAAGGCCCACGCGCCGAACGCCTTCGTCATCTGCATCACCAACCCGCTGGACGCCATGGTCTGGGCCCTGCAGAAATTCTCGGGCCTGCCGAAGGAGAAGGTCGTCGGCATGGCCGGCGTGCTGGACTCGGCCCGCTTCGCCTATTTCCTCGCTGAAAAGACCGGCGTGTCGATCCAGGACATCCACGCCTGGACGCTGGGCGGTCACGGTGACGACATGGTGCCCATGGTGCGCCACTCGACCGTCGGCGGCCTGCCCCTGCCGGACGCGGTCTCGGCCGGCTTCCTGTCGCAGGGCGAGCTGGACGCCATCGTCGAGCGCACCCGCAAGGGCGGCGGCGAGATCGTGGCCCTGTTGAAGACCGGTTCGGCCTTCTATGCCCCGGCGGAATCGGCCATCGCCATGGCCCGGTCCTACCTGCTGGACCAGAAGCGCGTCCTGCCCTGCGCCGTCTGGCTGTCGGGTGAATACGGCCTGTCCGACCTCTATGTCGGCGTGCCGGCCCTGATCGGCGCGAACGGCGTCGAAAAGGTCATCGAATTCTCGACCAATGACGACGAGAAGGCGATGTTCAAGAAGTCGGTCGAGTCGGTCCAGGGCCTGATCCAGGCCTGCAAGGACATCGACGCCTCGCTGGCCTGAATGCAGTGATCCCTGGTGTTCCTGCCCGTCCTCAGCGGATGGGCAGGGTCACCGGCGGCGGGGGTGCGGTCTGGTTGGTGGGGGCGAACACACTTTCGATGAAGCCGGCCAGAAGTTCCAGCCAGACGACGGTCGGGTCGTTCAGCTGTTCCACGCCAAGACCGGCCGACAGCAGCACGTCAAACTGCAGCACGGCCGTCGACGCTGACTGGTTCGGCTGCAGATAGGCCTTCACGAACCGCTGCTCCCGGTTCCAGGCGTTGATCCGATCCAGCGACAGTCCGTCTGCAACGACGCTGGCCGCGAACTGGATATCCTGGCAGCGGCCCGTGGCGTCGCAGCCATAGAAGAAGATCAGCCAGGTGGCGCTGCCGTCATTGACCCGCAGCAGGGTCTGGCCCTGGATGGTCTGCGGTTCCTCGACCGTGGCGCCCTTTTCGGTCAGCCAGGCGCGGACCTCGGCCGGGGTCAGGCCGGAGACGGCCTCTTGCGTCGGGGCGGCGACCGGGCCGGTCACCGGGGCAGCACCCGGATCGCCGGCGGCAAGGGCAGGCACCGCCATCAGCAGGGCGGGGGCGGCGATCAGGGGCGCCAGGGCGCTCAAACGACGAAACATCAACATCTCCCTTTGGGGTTCATCAGGCTGTAGGGGCCGAGGGGGGCGATCCTGTGGCGGACAACCAGGCCTTGCCGGTCATTTCCTTCAGGCGCGATACGGTGCGGCCGAATTCGAAGGTCTCCTGTCCTTCGGGATAGAGGTCTTCGGGCGATGCGGCGGCCAGAACCACCAGCCGCGTGCGCGCTTCATACAGGGCATCGATCAGCGTCACCAGACGGCGAGCGGCGGCGTGATCGTCGGGGCGCAGCACCGGCGCATCCTCAAGGAACAGGGTGTGGAAGCGGTCGGCCAGCGCCAGATAGTCATTGGCGCCCAGCGCCCGCTGGCACAGCTCGGCGAAGGTGGCCCGGGCCATACCCCCCGCTGTCCGTTCGATGACCACGTCGCGGCCGGTCACCTGCATGTGCGCGGGCTCTTCCGGCTGGTCGCCCTTCAGGTCGTCCCACAGTTTGTCGAAGGCCATCCGGCGGCCCGCGTCAGCGGGGGCATACCAGACGCGCGAGGTCGCCAGCCGGTCGATGCGCCAGTCGCGCTCGCCCGCCACCTCGATCCGCTCGCAGCGGGCCTCGATCAGGTCGATGAAGGGCACGAACAGCTCGCGGTTGACGCCGTTGAGATACAGGTCCTGCGGCCGGCGGTTCGAGGTCACGGCCAGCACCACCTTGTGCTCGAACAGGGCCTGGAACAGCCGCCCGAGGATCAGGGCGTCGGCGATGTCGGTGACCTGAAGCTCGTCAAAGCACAGCAGGCGGGCCTCGGAGGCGATCAGGGCGGCGACGGGACCGATGGGATCGTCGCCCTTCCACTGGCCGAAGGTGGCCTTGCGCGCGGCCTTGTCGCCCTCGCGCCAGCTGCGCATCAGGGCGTGGACGCGCGACAGGAAGGCGTGGAAGTGGGCGCGGGTCTTTCGCGGCTCCTGAACATTGGCAAAGAACAGGTCCATCAGCATGGATTTGCCGCGTCCGGGCGGGCCGTACAGATAGACGCCGCGCACCTCGGGCACGCCGCCGAACAGGCCGCGCCGCTTCAGGTCCTTTTCCAGTCGCGCCAGGGCCTTGAGGGCCTCCGCCTGCCCCGGATCGGGCCGGAGAGAGCCATCTTTCAGCTTTTTCGCGTGGACGCGTTCGATACGGGACACCATGCGAGGGGGATAGCGGGCGTCGCCGCGACTGAAAAGCGATTGCGTGGCCCGGGGGAATGACTACATGCAGGGCCTGCACCCGCTTTCCCCAACAGCCCTCAAGTAGCGAGCGCCCGAGGCGCGAGCGCAGGGCGTCCGAAGGACATGACCATTATGGGCTATCGCGTCGCCGTCGTAGGCGCCACCGGCAATGTCGGCCGGGAAATGCTGAACATCCTCGAGGAACTGAACTTCCCCGTCGAGACCCTGCACGCCGTGGCGTCGCGCAAGTCCAAGGGGATCGAGGTCAGCTTTGGCGACCGGACGGTCAAATGCGAGAGCATCGACAGCTTTGACTTCTCGACCGTCGACCTGGTGCTGATGAGCGCCGGCGGCGACGCCAGCCGCGAATGGTCGGAGAAGATCGGCAAGGCCGGTCCGATCGTGATCGACAATTCCTCGGCCTTCCGCATGGATCCGGACGTGCCGCTGATCGTGCCCGAGGTGAACCCGGACGCCATCAAGCTGGCGACGAAGAAGAACATCATCGCCAATCCCAACTGCTCGACCGCCCAGCTGGTGGTGGCGCTGAAGCCCCTGCACGATGCGGCCAAGATCACGCGGGCCGTGGTCTCGACCTATCAGTCGGTGTCCGGCGCGGGCAAGGCGGGCATGGACGAGCTGTGGACCCAGACCAAGGCCATCTATGGCCTGGGCGACGCCCGGCCCAAGCATTTCCCCAAGCAGATCGCCTTCAACCTGATCCCGATGATCGGGGCCTTCCGCGACGACGGCTATACCGACGAAGAGGCCAAGATGTGGGCCGAGACGAACAAGATCCTCGACCCCGACATCAAGCTGACCGTCACCTGCGTGCGGGTGCCGGTGTTCGTCGGCCACTCCGAATCCGTCAATCTGGAGTTTGACCGCCCGATCTCGCCCGATGAGGCCCGCGAGATCCTGCGTGACGCGCCCGGGGTGCTGGTCGTCGACAAGGCCGAGGCCGATGGCTACATCACGCCCATCGACGCGGCAGGCGAGTTCGCCGTGTTCGTCAGCCGCATCCGCAAGGATCCGACGGTCGAGAACGGCCTGAACCTGTGGGTCGTCTCCGACAACCTGCGCAAGGGCGCGGCGCTGAACGCCGTGCAGATCGCCCAGCTGCTGGACGAAACCGGCATGATCAAGCCCGCGGGCGGCTATCGCACCCTGACGGTCTGAGGTGGCGACGTCCGCGCCGGATGGCCGCGCGGCCCTGCTGGCGGGGCTGGGCTGCTATGTGCTGTGGGGCCTGTCGCCGCTCATCTATCAGCCGATGGGCGCGGCGGGCGCCGATGCCTTTGAAATCATGGGCCACCGGGCGGTCTGGGGTCTGTTGTGGGCCGCCGTGCTGGTGCTTTTGGCGCGCCAGTCGGGTCAGGTGAAGGCCGCCTTTGCCGACCGGCGGACGCTGGGCTGGCTGATGCTGTCCACCGCCCTGATCGCCCTGAACTGGGCCCTGTTCGTCTGGGCGGTCAACAATGGCCACACCCTGGAGACCAGCCTCGGCTATTATCTGAACCCGCTGTTCAACATGGCGCTGGGCGCCTGGCTGTTCCGCGAACGGATCAGCCGCGCGGGGCTTGTGGCCATCGCCCTGGCGGCGGCGGGCGTGGCCCTGCAGGCCGTGGCGCTGGGACGGCTGCCGATCGTGTCGCTGACGCTGGCGGTGTCGTTCGCCGCCTATGGGGTGATCCGCAAGCGCGTGCGGGCCGATGCCCAGGCGGGCCTGTTCGTCGAATGCCTGCTGATGGCGCCGTTCGGCCTGGCGTGGCTGATATGGCTGCAGACGCAGGGCGCCGGGGTATTCTTCGACAGCCCGAACGCGGCCTTCTGGCTGGCCATGGCCGGGCCGGTGACGGTCGGACCGCTGGTGCTGTTCTCCTGGGCGGCCCGGCGGCTGCCCCTGACGACGATCGGCTTTCTGCAGTTCATCGCCCCGACCATCAGCTTCGTCATCGGCGTCAGCCAAGGCGAGGATTTCACCTGGCTGCGCGGGGTGTCGTTCGGCTTTATCTGGCTGGGGGCCGCCGTCTTCCTGTGGGCCGCCTGGCGCCGGGCGCGGCTGGCCCGCAAGGCCCTGGAATCGCAGGCGGAACCCGTCTAGCTGACCGCGCGGCGCAGGGTCAGCAGGGCCTGCTCGGTCAGGACGGCATCGCCGACCGCGAGAATGCGGCCGTCGTCGTGCGGAGGGTTGCCCAGCCAGTCGGTGACCGTGCCGCCGGCGGCCTCGATCAGGGCAACCAGTGCGGTCCAGTCCCAGGGTTTGAGGCCGGTCTCGGCGACCAGATCAAGATGGCCCGAGGCCAGCATGGCATAGGCATAGGCATCGCAGCCCAGACGGGCGAGGCGGGCGGTGGCACGCACCTGTCGCCAGGCGCCCAGTTCGGCGCCGGTGAAGATGTCGGGGTCGGTGGTCGAGATCACCGCGTCATTCAGTTTCGCACAGGCGCGGGTGGCAATCGGCTTGTCCGTCCCGCGCATGACGCAGCGGGCCCCCGACGGGCCGCCCAGAAACACCTCGTCCAGATAGGGCTGGGCCACGGCCCCCACGACCGGGCGTCCCTGATGGGTCAGGCCGATCAGCGTGGTCCACAGCGGCAGGC
This sequence comes from Brevundimonas sp., assembly GCF_036963785.1. Taxonomy (GTDB): domain Bacteria; phylum Pseudomonadota; class Alphaproteobacteria; order Caulobacterales; family Caulobacteraceae; genus Brevundimonas. The sequence continues at coordinate 124,548 of NZ_JBALUS010000005.1, read as the reverse complement.
CGGCGACGAAGGCGCGTGTGCCGTCCACCGGATCCAGTACCCAGACCCAGTCGGCATCCGGCCGGTCGGCGCCATATTCTTCACCCACTACGCCGTGATCGGGAAAGGTCGCCTCGATCAGGCGGCGCATGGCGGCCTCGGCCCCCCGATCGGCCTCGGTCACCGGGTCAAAGGCGCCCGGCAGTCCCTTGTCCTCGGCCAGGGCCCCGGTGCGAAACAGCGGCAGGGTCACGCCTGCGGCGACGCGGGCAAGCTCGAGGGCGAAGGCTTCATGTGCGGTCATGGGTGGGCGGCATACAGACGCCGCCGCCCGTCGTCACCCATTTAAGCTACCGCATCACCCTCGGTGTGTAGGGACTTGGCCAGATCCAGCAGGCGACGGCGCGGCCGCTCGCCGAGCTGGTAGTAGGCCTGGATCAGGTCGAGGGTTTCCTTGCGGGAAAACATCTCACCGCCCGCGCCCCCGGCGGTCTCGCTGCGCTCCAGCGCCTCGGTCAGGCCGTCGTAGAAATAGCTGACGGGCGTTTCCAGCGCCTCGGACAGCTGCCACAGGCGGGCCGCCGAAATGCGGTTGGCGCCGCACTCATATTTCTGGATCTGCTGGAAGCGGATGCCGACCTGGGTGGCCAGCTGCTGCTGTGTCAGGCCCAGAAGGCGGCGGCGGCGGCGCAGGCGGCGCCCCAAGTGAAGATCGATGTCAGTGGCCATGGCCAGTTTCCCCGTGTTGCGACCTGTCCCGAAACGGAACGGCTCGCCCTCCACGCGGCAAACCTCATGCCGGTATCGCGTCACGAGGGAATGACAGGGTTATGCGATTGCGGCGGAATGCGGACCTTCATGCAACCCGGGGCGGCGGAGCGCATTTACACTTCAGCTTGGGTATTCAATGGAAGGAAGCACACATGAACATCATTTTCTGGATCATCGTCGGTATCATCGCCGGCTGGCTGGCTGAACAGATCATGGGCCGCAGCCACGGCCTGCTCACCAATCTCATCGTCGGCATCGTCGGCGCCGTGATCGGTGGTTTCCTGGCCGGAGCGCTGGGCTTCTCGTGGGGCGGCTGGATCGGTTCGACCATCGTCGCCACCATCGGCGCCATCATCCTGCTGTTCCTGCTGGGACTGGTGAAGCGTCGCGCCTGATACGGCTGACGGACTGACAAGAGAAAGGGCGGCTCCTTGCGGGGCCGCCCTTTTTTCATGTCCGGTTGATCGCCGACCCTATTCCGGGCGGACGCGCTTCTTGCGGAACGAGGGGTTCAGCGTCTGCTTGCGCAGGCGGATCGACTTGGGCGTGACCTCGACCAGTTCGTCCTCATCGATATAGGCGATGGCCTGTTCCAGCGACATGACGCGCGGCGGGGTCAGGCGCACGGCCTCGTCCTTGCCCGAGGCGCGGACGTTGGTCAGTTGCTTGCCCTTGATCGGGTTGACGTCCAGGTCGTCCCAGCGGCTGTTCTCGCCGATGATCATGCCCTGATAGGTCTTCTCGCCGGCGCCGACGAACATGACGCCGCGATCCTCGAGGTTCCACAGGGCGAAGGCGGCGGTTTCACCGTCGGAGTTCGAGATGAGCACGCCCTTCAGACGGCCGGCGATCTCGCCCTTGAAGGCTTCATAGTGGCTGAACACCCGGTTCAGCACGCCCGAGCCGCGGGTATCGGTCAGGAACTCGCCCTGATAGCCGATCAGCGAGCGCGACGGGCATTTCAGCTGGATGCGGGTCTTGCCGGCGCCCGAGGGCCCCATATCGGTCATCTCGGCCTTACGGGCCGACAGCTTCTCGATGACGATGCCCGAGAACTCGTCGTCGACGTCGATCATGACGTCCTCGATCGGCTCCAGCTTCTCGCCGTTCGGGCCTTCCTGGAACACCACGCGCGGACGCGAGATCGAGACCTCGAAGCCTTCGCGACGCATGTTCTCGATCAGCACGCCCAGCTGCAGTTCGCCGCGGCCGGCCACTTCATAGGCGTCGCCGCCCTGGGTGGTGGTGACGCGGATGGCGACATTGGCCTCGGCCTCTTTCAGCAGGCGGTCACGGATGACGCGCGACTGGACCTTGTCGCCTTCGCGGCCGGCCAGCGGGCTGTCGTTGACCGAGACGGTCATGGAGATGGTCGGCGGGTCGATCGGCTGGGCGGGCAGGGCCTCGGTGATTTCCATGGCGCACAGGGTGTCGGCCACGGTCGCCTTGGACATGCCGGCGATGGCGACGATGTCGCCCGCCTCGGAGCCCTCGTCCAGGGCCGTGCGCTTCAGGCCGCGGAAGGCCAGCACCTTGGTGATGCGGCCGCGCTCGATTTCCTTGCCTTCGCGGTCGAGGGCGTGGATCGCCATGCCGGGGACAGCCTTGCCGCTCTCGATCCGGCCGGTGAGGATCCGGCCGAGGAACGGGTCGGACTCGATCAGCACGTTCAGCATCTGGAACGGCTTGTCCTTGTTGTCCTGAACCTTGGGCGGCGGGACGTGGTCGACGATCAGGTCGAACAGCGGCGCCAGATTGTCGTTCGGCTGGTTCAGGTCCAGCGTCGCCCAGCCGTTGCGGCCCGAGGCGTAGATGTGGGGGAAGTCCAGCTGCTCGTCGGTCGCGCCGATGGCGGCGAACAGGTCGAAGGTCTCGTTGTGGACGCGGTCGGGATCGGCGTGGGCGCGGTCGACCTTGTTGATGCAGAGGATGGGACGCAGGCCCATCTTCAGCGCCTTGGTCAGCACGAATTTGGTCTGGGGCATGACGCCCTCTTCGGCGTCGACCAGGATGACGCAGCCGTCCACCATGCCGAGGATGCGTTCGACCTCACCGCCGAAGTCGGCGTGGCCGGGGGTGTCGATGATGTTGATCCGGGTCTCGCCCGCCTTGCCGTTCCAGAGCACCGAGGTGCATTTGGCCAGGATGGTGATGCCGCGCTCTTTTTCCTGATCGTTGGAATCCATGGCGCGCTCGGTGGTCGCCTCATTGGCGCGGAAGACACCGGACTGGGCCAGAAGCTGGTCGACGAGCGTGGTCTTGCCATGGTCGACGTGGGCGATGATGGCGACGTTACGAAGGTTCATTGGAATATCAGACGTGCAGGGCGGCCGGCAGATGCGGGCCGCAGGGTGAGGGCGACGGTGCGGGGAGCGCGCGCCTCATACAGGGCCGCGCGACGAAAGGCCAGCCGTTGAGGGTTCAACGATCGCGGATCACCGGCCGGGCCGTGCGTCCGCCCGACATGGAGTGGGCCGGCTCTCGGCATCGCCGGGCACGACGAACAGGTGGCGCACCCGCTGACCGGTCGGCCCTGTGGGCACGGTGACGGACGGCAGCGGGCGGGCGCCGGGAACCGGCGAGATCCCGGGGCAGGCCGTGACCAGCAGGCCCGGGTGCCCGGTGTCCGAAGCGTCCAGCGCCCGGGCCATTTCATAGTAGTGTTCCGGGCCCTGCCCCGGCGGTGCAGGCCAGACGCGCACCTTCAGGGCGGTGTGCCGGAGATAATAGGTCAACTGGGCGGCATCCGTCCGGGTCTCGGCGATCACGGTCCGGACGCCCTCGGCCCGGGCGCGTGCGGCAACGGCCTCCGACAGGGCCGCCCCGCCCCGGACGCGCTGATAGGGCTCGCTGCCGAACAGGGTGAACCGGTCTGCCTGCGCATCGCCCACCAGCAGCAGGCCCTGGAACACCAGCCCGACCATCAGGCCCGCGACCGGCCATATCCGGAGACGCCAGCGCGCGAACAGCAGACCGCTGAGGACCCAGGCCGCGATCAGGGCCGTCGCCGCCCAGTTGGCATGGGCCCGGCCCAGAAAGGCCAGCACGGTCAGGGCTGCCAGCACCGGCAGCGACAGGGCCAGCATCAGCCGCTGGTCCCGGCTGAGCGTCGGCGCGCGCGCGGCCGCGATGGCGACCACGGCCATTGTCACCGGCCCGGCCAGAAGAAATTGGGCGGCGATGAATTCCAGTCCGCTGCCGATATCCAGTGCCAGACCCTCGCCCCGGGCATTGTCGGCCGTATGCTGGAAGGTGACGGCGCCGTTCAGGGTATTCCACACCAGATTGGGGCTGAAGATTAGCAGGCCGGCCGCCAGCGCCAGCCAGACGGCGGGTCGCTGGAGGGTCTTGCGGCTCAGGGGGTCGACCAGGGCCGCGATCGCCAGACAGGCCAGCAGATAGACCATGGCGTATTTCGACAGCAGGCCGAGACCGAGCGACACCGCCAGCAGGGCCAGCCAGCCCCGGCCGCCGTCGGCCCTCAGGCGCACAAAGGCCAGCACAGCCAGCGCCCAGAACATCAGGAGTGGCGCGTCGGTCGAGGCGATCCGCGCGGAAAAGGCGGCGCCGGGGGCCAGTAGCACGCCGAGGCCCGCCCACCAGGCCGCCTTGCGACCGCCGAGGATGGCGGCGGTGGCCGAGACGGCGAGCGCGGTCGCCGCCCAGCTGAGCGTCGCGGGCGCCCGCACGCAGGCCTCGGTCGAGCCGCAGACCGGCTCGGTCGCCGCGATCATCCACGCCAGGAACGGCGGCTTGGAGAAATAGCCCCAGGCGAGGTGCTGGCTCCAGGCCCAGTACTGGGCTTCATCGACATAGAGGTCGGTGCGCGCGGTCCACAGGCCGATCAGTCGCACGGCGGTCAGAGCCGCGACCGCCGCGACCAGGCCCAGGGGGATCAGGCCAGGGCAGGCGCCGATCCCTGGCGTGCCCGACGTCTGCGTCGCGCCCGGCGCGCCGCCACGGGGCAGTAGAGCATCAGGCGATGCAGCAGACAGAGAACCAGAACGGTGATGGCCCATGACAACACGATGTCCGACAGGAAATGACCGCCGAACAGCAGGCGGTTGAACGAGAGGGCGGCCGCGTAGGCGAAGGCGCCCGGGATCAGGATGGCGCGCCAGGGTTGCGGCGTCATGACGACCGCTGCCGCCGCAATCCAGGCGGCAGACGACGCCTCGCCCGAGACAAAGGAACAGTTCGAGGCGCACTGGTCCGCGATCGCCCATGCCCGCGTGAACTCGGCCTCGCCGCCGAATGCTTCGATCTGGATCGGCCGGGCCCGGCCCCAGCTCGCCTTGAACAGGCCGTTCACGACCAGACCCGAGGCCAGGGCCAGGCCTGCGATCAGGAACAGCGCCTTCCTCGCTTCGCGGCGACGGGTCCACACGCCGCGGACGGCGACGACGATCAGCGCGAGCAGCACCAGGCCCATGACCCAGGTCGACGACTTGCGCAGCGCCCTCAGCGCCGGGTCAGAGGCGGCGACGAACCCCTGCTCGGCATCGAAGAAGGCCTGGGTGACGGCCAGATCCACGCCCGGCAGCAGGACGAAGAAGGCCGACAGGGTCATGGTCGCGACGAGGGCGGTGCGCACCGGCGCGGTGGTGTCGAGGCCCGCCGCCCACGACAGCCTGAGCCGCTGGAACTCCCGGCGCAGGCCGCGCCGGACTCCCGTCCATCGATCGGCCGGGTACGCGCCGGACACCGCCTGCACATGCGTCATCGATCCCCCCAAACCGGACGTCGCCCCGGGGATGCGAATGCCTGACTCGTGTGGCGCCCGCGTCACCGATCCATGTGCGCCCCGTGGCGCTTCGACGCCGGTTCCATGGCAGGTCGTCCCGGGTCGGACTGACGGCGGGGTCGGGGGGGGCGTGTCCGCGGGTCGCGGACTCATGTCGGGGAGCTCATTGGTCTTGCCGTCCGGGCTGGCGCTTGCGGTACGGACGGGACTGATGAGGGAGGCCGTGAGGCCCGGCCAACGTCAATGCACGAACGGTCGCCCTGCCTGCACGAGTGGCGCCGGGCGGCGGCTGTGCGGCACGATCAGGCCACGAATTGAGCGTTCGATCTCACGAACGGTCAGGTCTGCGCGGGGCGGGTCTCCCCTGCGAGATTGGCCGCCACTTCGGCCCGCCGGTTTCGCGCCACCGGCAGGACCAGTCCGTTGGACAGGCGCACGCTGGTGCGGCCCCGCTCCCGCATGACGTCAGCGACGAACGTCGGATCGATCCAGTGGGAGCGATGGATGCGGATCCCGGCCTGCGGGCCCAGCTGGTCCAGGGCCGCGCCGAAGCCCTGCAGGATCAGGCTGTCGCCGAGGGTCGTATAGACCCGCAGATAGTGAAGTTCGGCGCTGAGGGCGATGAGCTGCCCCCGCCGACCCGGCGGAAGCCGCCGCATGAAGCCCGGCTCCGCGCGCTCGCCGGCGCTCTCTGGCGTCGACGATGACTCCGGGTCGGGCAGCCGCAGAAACCGCACGGCGTTCAGGCCCAGCCAGACCAGCGTCGCGGGGGCCGCCAGACTGGCCCATTCCTCGATCAGTCCGGCCCAGGTCCAGCCGCTCGCTTCGGCGGGATCGAGGGGGGCGACCATCAGGTGATCGAGGACCAGCGCCATCGGTGCCAGCAGCGTCGACGCCAGAATCCCCGCCGCCACGATCGCGGCCCAGGGGTTGGCCTTCGGCGCGACATGGCGGGAGACGAGCACCTGCGACGCCTGGGCGAGCGCCAGGAAGAGAAAGACGTGCGCGCCCCAGAAGGCGATCAGCGCGGGCAGGCTCAACACCTGCGTCGGCGTCGGCTCCAGGAAGACGAACAGGGTCGTCAGCCCTGCGCCCGCCGCGCCCAGAAAGCCGAGCCAGGTGCGTGTGGGGTCTATCCGCTCAAGCAGGGTCATGGCCGAGAAATAGCACCGCTGCCCGGCAAGCCAAGCGACAGGCTGACCTTTCGGCATGTCGCTGGCGTTGCCCGTCTGCTAGGGACCGGGCAGTTGTTCCGAAGGCCCATGCGATGCCCGAACTTCCCGAGGTCGAAACCGTCAGGCGGGGTCTGGAGCCGGTGCTGGCCGGAGCTATCGTCGGGCGCGTGCGCCAGAACCGCGCCGACCTGCGCTTTCCCTTTCCCGACCGGTTTGCGGACCGGCTGGCGGGGGCGACCGTGCTGTCGGTCGGGCGCCGGGCCAAATATCTGCAGATGCCGCTGTCGACCGGCGACACCTGGGTGACCCATCTGGGCATGACCGGGCGGTTCACCCTGGATGGCGATCCGCTGGGCGAGTTCGAGACCGATGCCCCGGTGCGCGGCCCGCACGAGCATCTCAGCCTGTGCGCCACGCGAGACGGGACGGCCACGCGGGTCGGCTATGCCGATGCCCGCCGGTTCGGTTTCATGGGCCTGATCCCCACGGAGGAGGTCGAGGCGCATCCGTGGTTCGCGGGTCTCGGCCCCGAGCCGATGGGCAACGGCTTTTCCGCTGATCATCTGAAGGCCCGCTTCAGGGGCCGCAGCCAGCCGGTCAAGGTGGCCCTGCTGGACCAGCGGCATGTGGCGGGGCTGGGCAATATCTATGTGTGCGAGGCGCTGTGGCGGGCGCAGATCTCGCCCTTTGCCGCGTCGGGCAGTCTGTCGGCCGCGCGGCTGGAGCGGCTGACGGTGGCGGTGCGCGATGTGCTGGCCGAGGCCATTGCGGCAGGCGGATCGACCCTGCGTGACTTTGCCAATGCCGAGGGCGGTCAGGGTTATTTCCAGCACCGGTTCGATGTCTACGGCCGCGAGGGTCAGCCCTGCCGCCGCAACGCCGACCACCCGGTCATCCGGCGCGAGGTCCAGGGGGGTCGCTCGACCTTCTGGTGCCCGACCTGCCAGAGGAGATAGCCATGGACCAGCGCATCATCCTGTTTCGCGGCATGAACACCGGCGGGGTACGGGCGCCCGTGGCCGAGCAGCGGGCCATGGCGCTGGAGATGGGTCTCGGCAATCCGCGCACGCTTCTGGCCAGCGGCAATCTGGTGGTCGACAGCGACCGCGATCCCACCCGGCTAGAGGGTGAGGTCGAGGCGGCCATGGAGGCCCGGTTCGGGCTGAAGGTGGCGGTCATGGTCCGGACGCCGGAGGACTGGCGTCGCCTAATCGCGGCCAATCCCCTTGCAGGGGAGGCGGCCGGGGATCCATCAAAGGTGCTGGCCATGGTGATGAAGGCGGGGCTAAAGGCGGGCGCGCTGGAGGCCTGTCGCGCCCTGGCCGAGGGGGGCGAGCGGGTCGAGGCGGTGGGCGACGTCCTCTATTTCTGGTTCCCGGAGGGTCAGGGCCGATCAAAGATGGCGGAGAAGGCCACGCCGCGCTTGCTGGGCAGGGGTACCGGGCGCAACTGGAACACGGTGCTGAAGCTGGGCGAGATGGTCGGGGTATCGCCGGACTGACGGTCTTTGGTAGGAAGGCGCCGGATTCAGAAGGAGTGCCCCATGACCGACGCTGCGACCGACACCTATGACACCCTGGCGATCGAACGCCACGACGACGGCTATGCGGTGGTGACGCTGAACCGGCCCGAGGCGCTGAATGCGCTGAACTCGGCCCTGTTTCGCGATCTGGCGGCGTTTCTGGATGCGGTCGAGCAGGACGATAGCGTCCGCTGTCTGATCCTGACCGGCTCGGGCGACAAGGCGTTCGCGGCCGGGGCCGACATCAAGGAGATGGCCGACCAGACCTATGCCCAGATGTATACGGGGAATTTCTTTGCCCTGGGCCACGACCGGATCACCCGGTTCCGGAAGCCGATCATCGCGGCGGTCAACGGCTTTGCCCTGGGCGGCGGGTGCGAGCTGGCCATGCTGTGCGACTTCATCGTGGCCTCGGACAAGGCGAAGTTCGGCCAGCCCGAGATCAATCTGGGCGTGGCGCCCGGCATCGGTGGCTCCCAGCGCCTGACCCGACTGGTCGGCAAGTCCAAGGCCATGGACATGGTGCTGACCGCCCGCATGATGGATGCGGCCGAGGCCGAGCGCGCCGGGCTGGCCAGCCGCGTCGTGCCGCACGACACGCTCATGGACGAGGTCCGCAAGATCGCCGCGCGGATCGCGGCCCAGAGCCCGCTGGCCGTCATGGCCAACAAGGAGATGGTCAATGCCGCGCTGGAGACGACCCTGACCCAGGGCGTCCAGTTCGAGCGACGCCTGTTCCACAGCCTGTTCGCCTTCGAGGACCAGAAGGAAGGCATGTCGGCCTTTGTCGAAAAGCGGAAGCCGGCGTTCAGGGGGAGGTGAAACGACGCGCGGACTCGCGTTGACCCCTACATAGCTTTCCGCTATAGCCGCGCGCTCTTGAGATTTCTGCGCCGTGGATCGGTTCCGCGGCGCTTTCTGTTCAAAGGTTCTGACTGATGGCCAACAACGCCGGTGCCAAGAAGGCGATCCGCAAGATCGAGGCCCGTACCGAAGTGAACAAGGCGCGCCGCACGCGCGTCCGCACCTTCCTGCGCAAGTTCCAGGAAGCCGTGACGGCCGGTGACGCCGGCGCCGCCAAGACCGCTTTCGTCGAGGCCCAGTCCGAGCTGATGCGGGCCGTGTCCAAGGGCGTGGTTCACAAGAATACGGGCTCGCGCAAGGTGTCTCGCCTGGCCGCCCAGCTGAAGAAAATTTCTGCAGCCTGACGACGGCCGCTTCGGCGGCACCCGGACGGCCCTTCACGCGGCTGTCACGTGAAAATCGAGAAAATTCAACGGCGAGACAGGGTTTCCTGTCTCGCCGTTTGCATGTCCGCAGATAACCATTCGCAACGAATTCTGTGCTCGCCTGTGTGGCGAAATCGACAATTTCTCAAGCGTGAAATGGCTTTAGCGGAGTCAACAAATTTAACTGCGTTTGGGCTGGCGAATCAGCGTTGACGCTCCCCGTCGCGGGAGTAGTTTGGGCCTCCATCGCACTTCCATCCCAACACGGATGAAGGCGGCGCGGAACGCGATTTCGTGTCGGCGGGAGATGTCTGTTCGAGTGCCTTACCAGGCCTGAAAAGCACATGCTTTTCGGGGTGGGCAGGGTCGTCCCTGAAGTCGGGGGCGCCTCCGGGGCGATCGGGCAGGAGGTGCGGGGGCAGAAGCTTGGGATGCGTGATGCAGGGTGGCACAATGATGGCGAGCGAGACGACGGCGATGACCGATCCTGACCGGATCTGGACGGAGGCGGCCGTGCGGCTGCGTTCGGAAATCGGCGACGGACCGTTCAGCTCCTATATCGCGCCCTCGGCGGTCCGCGTGGACAGCTCGGGCCAGCTGATCCTGGTCACGCCCACCGCCTATGCCCGCGACTGGGTGCGCAAGAATGCCCTGCGCCGCGTCAATGAACTGTGGCTGGGCCTGGACGGGCTGTCGCGCCGGCTCGAGGTTCGCTGCCGGGCCGAAATGGGCTCGGTGCCGCCGGCCTCGGCCGTGCAGGGCGCGCCCGCGCCTTCCGCCCCCTCGGCCGGGTTCCAGCCCATGCCGGCCCCGACGGTCGGCCCCGTGGCCGACGGCCCGCGCGCCGTTCGCGCCGCCGGTCTCCAGGATCGGCTGACGTTCGACGGCTTTGTCGAGGGGCATGGCAACGCCTTTGCGCTGGCGATCGCCAGACAGGTCGCGGCCTGGGCCGACGGCCATTTCAATCCGGTCTTCCTGTGCGGCCCCTATGGCTTCGGCAAGACCCACCTGCTGAACGCGATCGCCTGGGAGGCCCAGCGCCTGCGGCCCGAGGCCCGCGTCGTCTATCTGACGGCCGAGCGCTTCCTGTCGACCTTCGTCAAGGCCATGCAGGACCGCCAGACGGCGGCCTTCAAGGACAGCCTGCGCAACGCCGACATGCTGCTGATCGACGATGTGCAGTTCGTCGGCGGCAAGACCTCGACCCAGGAAGAACTGCTGTCGACCCTGACCGCCTTGATCCAGGACGGACGCCGGGTGGTGCTGTCGGCCGACCGGCCGCCGCTGGCCCTGACCGAGATCGAGCCGCGCCTGCGCGGGCATATGGCCTCGGGCCTGACCTGCCCGATCGAGCCGGGTGACCGGGCGCTGAAGCTGGCCGTGGCCCGCAACCGTCTGGAAGCCTTGTCGCGCCTCGGCGTGGTCGACGGCGTGATCGGCGATGCCGTGCTGGAACATCTGGTCGACCGGACCCCGGGCTCGATGCGCGAGCTGGAAGGCGCGGTCACGACCCTGGCCGCTGTCTCCGGCGGACGGTTGTCGGCCCTGACGGTCGAGGACACCCAGAAGCTGCTGGGCGCGGCCCTGCGCGGCGGCCCCGAGCGGCGCATCACCGTCGACGAGATCCAGAAGACGGTGTCCGAGCATTTCAATCTGAAACAGGCCGACCTGCTGAGCGAGCGGCGCACCCGCGCGGTCGCCCGTCCGCGCCAGATCGCCATGTATCTGTGCAAGCAGCACACGACGCGGTCCTATCCCGACATCGGCCGGCGCTTCGGCGGGCGCGATCACACGACCGTGCTGCACGGTGTCCGCAAGATCGACAGCCTGCTGGCCACTGACGAACAGATCGCCCGCGACGTCGAGGCCCTGACCCGCAAGCTGCGCGGCTAGGGCCTGCCGCAGCCGGGGCCGGGGCGCTCCGTCCACACCCTTATCCACACCTGCCGTCAGGGTTGGGCAAGGGGGCGGGGCCTGATGTTCAAGCCCTTTCTTGCTCTGGCCGCGCGATACGCTAGTGTCCAAGGCCCTTCTTTCTCGTGGCGTCCGTGAGTCGCCGCGTCCGGGCGAGACGACATGCAGCTGACTATCGAACGATCCGCGCTCCTCAGGGCTCTCAGCCACGTCCAGAGCGTTGTCGAACGCCGCAACACCATTCCGATCCTGGCCAATGTGCTGCTCAGCGCCGGCCGCGACCGGCTGTCGTTCTCGGCGACCGACCTCGACATGGAAATGGTCGATGAGGCCGAGGCCGTCGTCCAGGTCGAGGGGCAGATCACGGCCCCCGCCCACACCCTGTACGAAATCGCCCGCAAACTGCCCGAAGGGGCCGAGGTTTCGCTGGTCTATTCGGGCGACGATCCGCGCCTGACGGTTCAGGCGGGCCGCTCGAAGTTCAACCTGCCGGTGCTGCCGGCAGGCGACTTTCCGGTCATGTCGACCGAGGCGGGCGGGTCGCGCTATTCGCTGGCCAAGGAAGACCTGATCCGGCTGATCGACAAGACCCGGTTCGCGGTCTCGACCGAGGAAACCCGCTATTATCTGAACGGCCTCTACCTGCACACGGTGGCCGAGGACGGCGTGCCCCTGCTGCGCACCGTGGCCACCGACGGTCACCGTCTGGCCCTGGCCGAGACCCCGGCCCCCGAAGGCGCCGCCGGCAGCCCCGGCGTGATCGTGCCGCGCAAGACCATCGATCAGGTCCGCCGCCTGCTGGACGACGGCTCGGGCGCGGTCGAGGTGATCGTCTCGCCGCAGAAGATCCGCTTCGAATTCGGCCAGGCGGCCCTGACCTCCAAGGTCATCGACGGCGCCTTCCCCGACTATATGCGCGTCATCCCCAAGGGGAATGACAAGCAAGCTGACATCGACCGCGCCGTCTTTGCCGCCGCCGTCGACCGGGTGGCCACCATCTCGGCCGAAAAGAGCCGCAGCGTGAAACTGGCCTTCGAGCTGGATCGCGTGACCCTGACGGTGCGCAACATGGAAGCCGGACAGGGCGTCGAGGAGGTCGAGATCGGCTATTCCGAAGAGCCCTTCGAGATCGGCTTCAACGCCCGCTATCTGCTGGACGTCTGCGGCCAGATCACCGGCGAGAATGCCGCCTTCAAATTTGCCGATCCGGCCAGCCCGACCCTGGTCCTCGATCCCGGCGATCCCGGCGTCCAGTATGTGCTGATGCCGCTGCGGGTGTAGGGCGTGCAGACTCCCCCGCCCGAAGAGGTCGGCGCGCCGCTTGAAGCGGCGATCGCCGCCGCACAGGATGGCGGAAACCTGGATGACCTCGCGGCGGTGTTCATGCGGGCGCAGGTCGTCGTCATGCTCGCGGAAGACCCGGGGCCCGAGCCCCGGACCCTGTCCCCGCTGACGGTATCGACGCCGCAGGGCTATCCTGCGCTGGTCGTCTTCACCACCGCCGGCAAGTGTTCGACCTGGGCCCATAATGCGCCCCAGTACCCCTATGCGCGTCAGGTTCGCGCCGACTGGGTCCTGAACGTCGTCGGCGATGAGTACGGCGTCATGGTGAACCCCGGCCACACCCTCGGCTTCAGCATGCCGCCGCACGGCGTGGCCCGGATGAAGGCGCGCGGGGCCGCGGCGGGTCAAAGCGTATAGGCCCTGCCATCGTCGGCTTGGGATGGCCCTCAATAGGGATTAGGGAAGGGGGCGGACGACCTTGAGCCCTCCGCGCCTTACCAGCCCCTCGTCGAAGCCGTGATCACCACCCTCACCCTCACCGATTTCCGTTCGTACGGGACCGCGCGGCTGGAGCCGGGGGCGGGGCCTGTGGTGCTGCATGGGCCGAACGGGGCGGGCAAGACCAATCTGCTGGAGGCGCTGAGCCTGCTGACGCCCGGCAAGGGGCTGCGCGGGGCGACGGCGGCCGAGATGGGGCGGCGCGAACCGGGCGAAGCCTCCGGGCGGCCCTGGGCAGTGGCGGTCGAGCTGAACGACGACACCCGGCTGGGCACGGGCGTTCCCGGCGGCGGCGCGGCGCGGCGGATCGTGCGCATCAATGGCGAGACGGCGCAGCCCGGGCGGTTGCTGGAGTATCTCAGGCCCGTCTGGGCGACGCCCGAACAGGACCGGCTGTTTTCCGATGCGCGGGCCGACCGGCTGCGCTTTTTTGACCGGCTGGTGTTTGCCGCCGTGCCCGACCATGCGGCGGCGGTCGCCGCCTACGACAAGGCCCTGCGCGAGCGGCTGCGCCTGTTGCTGCAGGCCGCCGAGGGGGGCGAGGCCGACCCCCTGTGGCTGGACGCGCTGGAGGCCCGGCTGGCCGAGGCGGGCGCGCGCATGGCCGGGGCCCGGGTGGCGGCGCTGTCGGCGCTGCAGGACGCCATCGATGCCCGCGCGGGTCGCCCTTTCCCCCAGGCGGATCTGGGTCTCGCCGGCGAGACTGAGCGGCGCGCAGGAGCAGGCGAGGCGGCGGAGGCGGTCGAGGGCTTTCTGCGCGACGGGTTCCGGACGGCCCGAGCGCGTGACGGGGCGGCGGGTCGCTCGCTGTTCGGCCCGCACCGGACCGACCTGACGGCGCTTCACCGCGAGAAGAACCGCCCGGCGGCCGAGGGGTCGTCGGGTGAGCAAAAGGCGCTGGTGCTGAACCTGATCCTGGCCCAGATCGCCCGGCTGGCCGACCAGACGGCCCGGCCCCTGTTGCTGCTGGACGAGGCCCCGGCCCACCTCGATGCCGACCGCCGCGCGGCCCTGTTCGACGAGATCGAGGCGCTGGGCCGCGAGCGCGGTCTGCAGGCCTTCATGACCGGCACAGAACGCGTGCTGTTCGAGGGTCTGGAGGGGCGGGCGCGGTTCGTGCGCGTGGCCGGGGGCGCCCTCGTCGCCGAGTGAATTCAGGGCGGGCTCCGCCACCCCTTTTCCTCGCAATTCCCGTCCAATTTCCTATATATTTAGCCGGTTCGATACGGGGCAGATTCGTCTGGCCAATCTTCCGTGTCCGCCCCTGTTTTCCGGGCCCGCCAGGCGGGCGTCTTATTGACCGACTTCATGACCGATCCGACTGCCGAGATGCCCGAATACGGCGCCGATTCCATCAAGGTTCTCAAGGGGCTGGACGCTGTTCGCAAGCGCCCCGGCATGTACATCGGCGACACCGACGACGGCTCGGGCCTGCACCACATGGTCTATGAGGTGGTCGACAACGCCATCGACGAGGCCCTGGCCGGGCATGCCGATCTGGTGCAGGTGATCCTGAACGCCGACGGATCGGTCACCGTCACCGACAACGGTCGCGGCATTCCCACCGACATCCACGAGGGCGAGGGCGTCTCGGCGGCCGAGGTCATCATGACCCAGCTGCACGCCGGCGGGAAGTTCGACCAGAATTCCTACAAGGTCTCCGGCGGTCTGCACGGAGTCGGCGTGTCCGTGGTCAACGCCCTCAGCGACTGGCTGCAGCTCAAGATCTATCGCCACGGCAAGTCGCACGAGATGCGCTTCGAGCGCGGCGACACGGTCAAGCCGCTGGTGGTGACCGGCGACGCCCCGATCCGCGAGGATACGGGCAAGCCCCTGACCGGCACCGAGGTGACCTTCTATCCGTCGGTCACGACCTTTTCGCACATCGATTTCGACCTGAAGACGCTGGAACATCGCCTGCGCGAGCTGGCCTTCCTCAACTCGGGCGTGGTCATCAAGCTGATCGACCGCCGCCATCCCGAGCCGGTCGAGATCCTGCTGCACTATGAGGGCGGCGTCGGGGCCTTTGTGCGCCACCTGGACAAGTCCAAGTCGCCGATCCTCAGCGACGTGATCGTCATTCGGGGCAAGAAGGAAGGGATCGAGATCGATCTCGCCCTGTGGTGGAACGACAGCTACCACGAGACCATGCTGTGCTTCACCAACAACATCCCCCAGCGGGATGGAGGCACCCACCTGTCGGCCTTCCGCGCCAGCCTGACGCGCGTCATGGGCGCCTATATCGAAAGCTCGGGCCAGGCGAAGAAGGAAAAGGTCTCCGTCTCGGGCGAGGATGCCCGCGAGGGTCTGACCTGCGTCCTGTCGGTCAAGGTGCCCGACCCGAAATTCTCCAGCCAGACCAAGGACAAGCTGGTCTCGTCCGAGGTGCGCCCGGCGGTCGAGGGCCTGTGCTCCGAGGGCCTGTCGACCTGGTTCGAGGAACACCCGGTCGAGGCCAAGCTGGTGGTCGCCAAGATCGTCGAGGCCGCCGCCGCCCGCGAGGCCGCGCGCAAGGCCCGCGACCTGACCCGGCGCAAGTCGGCGCTGGAAATCTCCAGCCTGCCCGGCAAGCTGGCCGACTGTCAGGAACGCGACCCGGCCAAGTCCGAACTGTTCATCGTCGAGGGCGATTCCGCCGGCGGCTCGGCCAAACAGGCCCGCAACCGCGAGAACCAGGCCGTCCTGCCCCTGCGCGGCAAGATCCTGAACGTGGAGCGCGCCCGCTTTGACCGGATGCTGTCGTCCGACCTGATCGGCACGCTGATCCTGGCGCTGGGCACGGGCATCGGTCGCGACGACTTCAACGCCGACAAGCTGCGCTATCACAAGATCATCCTGATGGCCGACGCCGACGTCGACGGCGCCCACATCCGGACCCTCCTGCTGACCTTCTTCTACCGCCAGATGCCCGAGCTGATCGAGCGCGGCCACGTCTTCATCGCCCAGCCGCCGCTCTACAAGGTGACCAAGGGCAAGCACGGTCGCTATCTGAAGGACCAGTCCGAGATGGACGCCTATCTGATCGAGGAAGGCGTCAGCGAGGCCTCGCTGGACCTGGCCGACGGCGAACGCCGCACCGGCATGGACCTGCAGGGGCTGACGCGCGAGGCCAAGGCCTTCAAGGCCAGTGTGGACCGGCTGTCGCAGCGTGCGCCGGCCTTTGCCATCGAACAGGCGGCGCTGGGCGGCCTGTTCGACGAGAATGCCGTGCTGGATCAGGCCCTGCTGGATCGGGTCTCGACCGGGCTGGACCGTTATGCCGAAGAGGGTGACGGGCCGTGGTCCGGGGCTCCGGGCGATCAGGGCGCCGTGGTGTTCAACCGCGTGCGCCGCGCCGTGGCCGAGACCATTGTGCTGGAAGAGGCGCTGATCCGCTCGCTGGACGCGCGTCGTCTGGGCGAGCGCGCCCATGCCTTTGACGGGGTGTTCGACGTGCCTGCCACCTATCGCCGCAAGGAGCGGACGGCGACCGTGCGGGGCCCGCTGGACCTGTTTTCCGTGGTGCTGGAATCGGGCCGCAAGGGCCTGTCGATCCAGCGCTACAAAGGTCTGGGCGAAATGAATCCGGACCAGCTGTGGGAAACCACCCTGGACGCCAATGCCCGCACCCTGCTGAAGGTGCAGGTCAATCAGGCCGACGAGGCCGACGACCTGTTCGCCAAGCTGATGGGCGATGTCGTCGAGCCGCGCCGCGAGTTCATTCAGGAAAACGCCCTGGACGCCGCCGTCGACGTCTGACGGCCCCGTGCGTCGCTCCCGGCGCTGATCCGGGGGTGATGCGCGGCAGCGTCAGGTCGGCCAGGTATCTTCGGACGCGCCCAGCACTTCCCCCGCCAGATAGAGCGAGCCGCAGATGACGATGCGGCCGGCGCCGAGGTCGAGGGCGCGCCGGACCGCCTCGTCCACGCTGGCGGCGGGCATGGCGCCCAGGCCTTGCCCCCGTGCCACGGCCGCCAGGGCCTCGGCCGGGACGGCAGCGCCCTCAAACGCCACGGTGAGGACCGGCGCATCCAGCAGGCGCAGGGTCTGGAAGAATCCCCCCGCATCCTTTGAGGCCAGCAGGCCGACGATCAGGGCCATGGGCCGGGGGTCGCGGCGCTGGCGTTCCAGCAGGGCCTCGGACAGGGCCCGGCCCGCATGGGGATTGTGCCCCCCGTCCAGCCACAGCTCGGCCCCGGCCGCCTCGGCGCGGCTGCCATAGGGCCCCGCCTTCAGCCGCTGCATGCGGGCGGGCCAGACGGCCGATGTCAGGCCGGCCTCGATGGCGTCCACGGTCAGGCCGAGGTCGAGCGCGGCAGCCACAGCCAGACCGGCATTGTCGATCTGATGCGGCCCGCTGAGCACGGGCACGGGCAGGTCCAGCAGCCGGTCGACGCCTTGGAACACCAGCCGCCCGTGCTCGGTGAAAGCATCGATGTCCTCGCCCATGACCGACAGGGCGACACCTTTCCGGGCCGCGGCGTGGCCGATGACGTCGCGGGCGACCTCGGGCTGGCGGGCGACGACGGCGCGGCCGCCCCGTTTCAGGATGCCGGCCTTTTCGCCCGCAATTCCGGCCAGATCGGTGCCGAGGAATTCGGCGTGGTCGTGGTCCACCGGGGTGATGACGGCCAGCTGCGGCACGGGCAGGACATTGGTGGCATCCAGCGAGCCGCCCAGTCCGACCTCGATCAGGGCCAGATCGGCCTCGACCTCGCTCATGGCGACAAAGGCCGCCGCCGTGGTGCTTTCGAACACGGTCGCCTCGCCGGGAATGGCCTCGATCCGGTCGAGGATCACCGAGAGTGCCGCATCGCTGATCAGCGTCCCGGCCAGCCGGATCCGTTCGTTGAACCGCACCAGATGCGGTGAGGAATAGACATGGACGCGCAAGCCCGCCGCCTCGGCCATGGCCCGCAGGAAGGCGATGGTCGAGCCCTTGCCGTTGGTCCCCGCCACATGGACCACGGGCGGCAGGTTCAGCTGCGGATCGCCCAGCGCCGCGCACAGGGCGGTCATCCGCTCCAGCGACAGATCGATCCTCTGGGGGTGCCGGGCCCGCAGTCGCGCGGAGATCGGGTCCACGGGGCTCAGGCCGCCTTTCGGCCGTCCATCAGCATGGACAGGATCTGGCCCAGCACGCGGGGCAGGTCGGCGCGGGTGACGACGCGGTCGACCATGCCCTTTTCCTGCAGATATTCCGCACGCTGGAAGCCGGGAGGCAGCTTCTCGCGGATGGTGGCCTCGATCACGCGCGGGCCGGCAAAGCCGATCAGGGCCCCGGGCTCGGCCAGATGGACATCGCCCAGCATGGCATAGCTGGCGGTCACCCCGCCGGTGGTCGGGTCGGTCAGCACCACGATGAAGGGCAGGCGGTGGGCCTTCAGGTCCTGGATGGCCAGGGTGGTGCGGGCCATCTGCATGAGGGACAGCGCGCCCTCCTGCATGCGGGCGCCGCCGGCGGCGGTGTAGCAGACCAGCGGCACCTTGCGTTCGATGGCCGCCTCGGCAGCAGCGATGAAGGCTTCGCCCGCCGCCATACCCAGCGAGCCGCCCATGAAGGTGAAATCCTGGACGATGACGACGGCCGGGCTGCCCCCGACCTCGCCATAGCCGATGGCCATGGTGTCCTTGCGGCCCGCCGCCTTGCGCGCCGCAGCCAGACGCTCGCGGTAGGGCTTGCCGTCCGAGAAGTTCAGCGGGTCTTCGGGCACCTCGGGGGTGTCGATCGGCTCATACTCGCCGTCGTCGAAGGTGTAGCGCAGCCGGGTCGGGGCATTGATGCGCATATGGCGCCCGGACGGCGTCACCCACAGGCTGCCCTCAAGGTCCGAGCGATACAGCATCTCGCCGGTGTCGGGGTCCTTGACCCACAGATTGTCGGGCGTGTCGCGGCGGCCGACGATCTTGCGCACGCCGGGCGCAAAGCGGCTCAGCCAGCCACCCCGGGCGGGCGGTTGCGGACGGTCGGGGGTCTTGCGATCAGCCATGGGTCGTCTTCTACACGGTTTCGGCGGCGCGGGCGGTGTGCACGGCGTGCGACAGGTCCCGCGCCAGGGAGAGAACGTCGGCCACCGGGTCGCGGTTCTCGGTCACGGCCGCCTCGATCCGGTCGACGAGGGCCGAGCCGACCACCACCGCGTCAGCCACGCGGGCGATTTCGGCGGCCCGTTCGGCAGTCTTTACGCCAAAGCCGACCGCCACGGGAAGGCCGGTCGCAGAGCGGACGCGCGCCACCGCCGGCGCCACATCGCCGGCCACGGCTTCCTTGACCCCGGTCACACCGGCGACCGAGACGTAATAGACAAAGCCCGAGGTGCCGCGCGCGATGACCTGCAGCCGGTCATCGTCCGAGGTCGGCGTGGCCAGCCGGATCAGCGACAGGTGGGCGGCGTCCAGCGCCTCGACCAGGTCTGCGGATTCCTCCGGCGGGCAGTCGACAATGATGACGCCATCGACGCCGGCCGCGTCGGCCGCACGGACAAAGGTGTCATAGCCCATCTGTTCGACCGGGTTCAGATAGCCCATCAGGATCAGGGGCGTATTGGCATTCCCTTCGCGGAAGCGGCGCGCCAGCTCCAGCGTGCCCTTCAGCGTCAGGCCGGATTTCAGGCCGCGCAGGGCGGCGCGCTGGATGGTCGGTCCCTCGGCCATGGGATCGGAGAAGGGAAAGCCCAGTTCCAGCACATCGGCCCCGGCCTCGACCAGACCGTTCAGGATGTCGAGCGTGGCCTCGGGCGACGGATCGCCGGCCATCACATAGGCGACGAAACCGGCGCGGCCCTCGGCCTTCAGCGCGGCAAAGCGGGCATCGATACGGGCGGTGGTCATTGGGCCTCCGCCGCCGGAAATTCCACGTGAACCCTAAGGGTGCTCAACGGCACGCCGACCAGAACCACCACAGCTGCGACAAGCGTCAGAGCGAGCAGCGGACGTCGGGATGCAAACTCACGAAACGCCCTCACAGCTCCACCCCGAGGTGTTTGGCGACAGAGAAGATGTCCTTGTCGCCGCGACCGCACAGATTGAGGACGACATTGCCGCCCTTGCCGACTTCGGCCGCGATCTCGCCGACGCGGGCCAGGGCGTGGCTGGGTTCCAGCGCGGGGATGATACCCTCCAGCCTCGAGCACAGCTGGAAGGCCTCCAGCGCCTCGGCATCGGTGGCGGCGCGATATTCGGCGCGTCCGGTCTGGTGAAGCCAGGCGTGCTCGGGCCCGATGCCCGGATAGTCGAGGCCCGCCGAGATGGAGTGCCCTTCAAGGATCTGGCCGTCGTCGTCCTGAAGCAGGTATGTGCGGTTGCCGTGCAGCACGCCGGGGCGTCCGCCCTGCAGGCTGGCGGCGTGCGAATTCCCTTCCAGCCCAAGCCCCGCGGCCTCGATGCCGATCAGGCGCACGCCTTCGTCGCCGATGAAGGGATGGAACAGGCCGATGGCGTTCGAGCCGCCGCCGATCGCCGCGACACAGGCGTCGGGCAGACGGCCGTTGCGGGCCGCCAGTTGTGCCTTGGCCTCGCGCCCGATGACGCTCTGGAAGTCGCGCACCACGGCCGGATAGGGGTGCGGCCCCGCCGCCGTACCGATGATGTAGAAGGTGTCGCCGACGTTCGAGACCCAGTCACGCATGGCCTCGTTCATGGCCTCTTTCAGCGTCGCGCGACCGTTGGTGACCGGCCGCACCTCGGCCCCCAGCAGCTTCATGCGGAAGACGTTCGGCGCCTGACGCTCGATGTCGGCGGCGCCCATATAGACGATGCAGGGCAGGCCGAAGCGGGCGCAGACGGTGGCGGTCGCCACCCCGTGCTGGCCGGCGCCGGTCTCGGCGATGATGCGGGTCTTGCCCATGCGGCGGGCCAGCAGGATCTGGCCCATGCAGTTGTTGATCTTGTGCGCGCCGGTGTGATTCAGCTCATCGCGCTTGAACCAGATGTTGGCGCCGCCGTGATGTTCCGTCAGCCGCTCGGCGAAATAGAGCGGGCTGGGCCGCCCGACATAGTGGGTCAGGAAGTCATCCAGCTCGGCCTGGAACGACGGATCGGCACGCGCGGCATCCCAGGCGGCCTCCAGCTCGTGGACGGCGGGCATCAGGGTCTCGGCGACGAACCGGCCGCCGAACGGACCGAACCGGCCCTCGGCGTCGGGCCAGGCGTAAGCGTTTGAGAGCGAAGCGTTCAAGATGACTGTTTCCCGGGGAGGGTACCTACGGCCTCAAGGAAGGCGCGGATGAGGGCCGGTTCCTTAACACCCGGCGCGCGCTCGACGCCAGAGGACACGTCGACCATGGGTGCGCCGGACAGCCGCACCGCCTCAGTGACATTGCCGGGGGTAAGGCCCCCCGCGAGGAACCACGGACGCGGCAGGTGGAGCGCCTGCAGCAGCGTCCAGTCGAAGCTCAGGCCCATGCCGCCGGGCAGGGTCGCGTCGGCCGGGGTGCGGGCGTCAAACATCAGGTGATCGGCCACTCCGGCCCAGTCGGCGACGGGCTTGAGGTCGTCGGGGCCAGAGACCGGCAGGCATTTGATGATCCCGGCCCCGGTCTGCTGGCGCACTGCCGCGGCGCGCGCGGGGGTCTCGTGGCCGTGCAGCTGGATGAGGTCGGGGGCGACGCGGCGGCTCAGGGCGTCCAGCAGGGCATCGTCGGGGTCGACCGTCACCACCACCACCTTCGCGCGGCGGTCCCCGACCATGCCGGTCTGGTCCAGCAGGCGCCGGGCGTCTTCGGGCGCGAGGTGGCGCGGGCTTTTCTCAAAGGCCACCAGACCGATGAAGGCCGCGCCCGCCTCGACAGCAACGGTCAGGGTTTCGGGGGTCGTCAGCCCACAGATCTTGGCCAGGGTCATACCGGTCAGGTGGACCTGCGGGCCCGGACGGTCAAGCCTGATAGAGGTCGGCGTCGGGATCGGCGCGACCCCGGATCGCCGCCGAGACCACCTGGCTGGCGATCACCGAATAGGTGATGCCGTTGCCGCCAAAGCCCATCACGGCCCAGGCGTGCGCCATGTCGGGGACGGGCGCGATGGACGGCAGGCCGGTCGCGCTCTCGCCGAACGCCCCGGCCCAGATGTAGTCGACCTCGAACGCCAGATCGGGCAGCAGGCGCAGAAGCTTCTCGCGGATGGTTTCGCATTTGCGCTTCAGCTTGTCCGGGTCCTCATGCGCGCCGGGGGCGTCCTCGTCCTCGCCGCCCACGATCAACCGCCCGTCGCTGGCCATGCGGAAATAGAGGTAGGGGTCGGACGCTTCCCAGACGAGGGTGTCGCGCAGCCAGGCCGGGCAAGGCGTGCGTTCGGTCGAGGCCAGCGCCCAGGTCGAGATGACCTTTGCACCCGGGGTCGGCACGCCGTCCGGAAACTCATAGCCACAGCAGAACACCACATGACGGGCGCGCACCGCGTGGCCCGCATCGGTCAGCAGGGTCACACCGTCGGGGTCCGAAGCGGCCTGCGTCACCTCGACCGGCGAATAGACCACCGCCCCGTCCGCCTGGGCGCGGCGCAGCAGGGCAGCGGCGAGCTGGGCGGGGTCTGCGCTGGCCGAGCCGGTGGACAGGATCGCCCCGGTCCGGTCGAGGCCGAACCGCGCGCGCAGGTCGGCGGGACCGAGGAAGGTGCTGTCCAGCCCGACGTCGGCCCGCGCGTCGGCCTCGGCCTCCAGCGCGCGACGACCGTACTCATCGCCGGCCAGATAGAGGGTGTCCTTGTCCTGGAGGCCACAGCGGATGCCCTCGTCCGCCACGATCTGCTTCAGCGCTTCCACCGCCGCGCGGGAGCGCAGATACGCCCGGCGCGCATCCGGCATGCCGATCTGGTCGGCCAGCGCCGTCAGCGGCAGGTCGATCTCCCATTGCAGCAGGGCCGTCGAGGCCATGGTCGATCCGGTCAGGGGCGGGCGCCGGTCCAGCACCACCACCGAATGATCGCGGCTCAGCTCGCGCGCCATGAAGGCGCCGCTGATGCCCGCGCCGATGATGGCAATATCGACTGAAACGGCTTCGGTCAGCGCCTTCACCGGCACGCCGAGGCCATAGCTGTCGGCCCAGACCGACCGGCCGGTCCTGAGATCCCGCTTCTGTGTGGCACCGCTCATCGACCGTCCCCTGTTGTGGAGCGATAGAGCCCCAGAGGTCCGGGGGTTCCGGCGGCGTCACTGAAAGATCAGATCGACCTCTTCGGGCGTCAGCAGCCGCCATTCGCCGGGCGCCAGATCGTCGGGCAGGGTCAGGGCGCCGACCCGTTCCCGGTGCAGGGCCTCGACGTGATTGCCGACGGCGGCAAACATGCGTCGCACCTGATGATAGCGGCCCTCGGTCACCGTCAGGGTCGCCTCGGTCGGGGTGATGACCTCCAGGAGGGCAGGCGACAGGGGCTTGTCCTCGCCCTCCAGCACCAGCTCGCCCGAAGCGAACAGGGCACCTTCGCCGCCCTCCAGCGGACGGGCCAGGGTGGCGCGGTAGACCTTGGCCACATGGCGTTTGGGGCTGATGATCCGGTGCAGCAGGGCCCCGTCGTCGGTCAGCAGCAACAGGCCGGTGGTCTGCTTGTCCAGCCGTCCCACGGTCGAGATGGCCGGATCGCGCTGGCGCCAGCGACCGGGCAGAAGGTCGAACACCAGGGCGCCGTCCTCCTTGTGCGAACAGGTCATGCCCAGCGGCTTGTGCATCATCATGACCAGCCCCGGCAGGGGATCGAGCGGTTCGCCGTCGATCTCCATCCGCGACGGCAGGTCGGGCGAAAGCGCGATCCGCTTTGACACATCGGTCAGGTCCACCCCGTCCAGCACAATGCCGCCGGCCTTGGCCATCCGCGCCATTTCGGTGCGCGAGCCATAGCCGAGCGAGGACAGCAGGCGGTCGACGCGGGCGGTGGGGGTCTTCACTTCTTCGCCTCGATGATCTTGTAGCCCTCGCCCTCGACCACGGCGCGGACCGCCTTGAAGGCCGACTTGAGCCCGGCCTCATAGGGCAGGTGCCGGTTGGCCACCATCCACAGCATGCCGCCGGTGCGCAGCGATTTCGCCGCGCGGTCGATGAAGGCCTGCCCCAGCGCCCGGTCTTCGGCTCCGCCGTCGTGGAAGGGCGGATTGGCGACGACGAAATCCAGATCGGTCAGGTTGTCCAGCGTGCGCACATCGGCCCACAGGTGCCGGGCGCGCGGGTCGGTCAGGTTGCGTCGCGCCGCCTCGACCGCGCGGCGGTCCAGATCGATCAGGGTCAGTTCGGTGACGGCCTCCTGCGCCAGGACCACCTGCCCGAGCGCCCCATAGCCACAGCCGAAGTCGGCGCCCCGGCCCTTCAGCGCGCCCACGTGACGGATCAGCAGGGCCGTGCCGGGGTCGACCCGGTCCCAGGCGAACAGGCCCGGCTGGGTCCAGATGCCGGACTCGTGGTCCTGTCGCAGGGCCCCCTCGGCAATCGCGGCCTCGATGCCGGTCAGCGTCTCGGGCCGGACCCCCAGGCAGCGTTTGAAGTGGGCCTTGGACACGACCTCGCTGGCCACGCCAAAGCCGTCCAGCTCCTTCGACAGGCGGGCGCCGCCCCGGGTCTTCAGCGCCATGGCATCGATCCGGCCGCCGGGCTTCAGCGCGCGCAGCACCAGCGCCAGCGTATAGCGTCGCTCGACGGCGCCGGCGGGGGCATGGACCACGGCGTGATCGACGCTTTCCGGCGCGAGGTCTTCCAGCACCTCCGCGCCCGGATGGCGCGGCGAGACCTGCAGGGCATCGCCGGGCGGATCGAAGATGAGGGGCGGGCGACCATAGATCAGGCTGTTCATAGGGCGGCCTATAGCGGCAATTGTCGCGGCGGGCACGGGTGACACGTCCGGCCCCATCCGGCAGAACCGGGCATGGCCTGTGATTCGTCCGCCAACGGGAGCCCCCCGACCGCCCGATCCCTGCTGCAACGCATCTGGGGCCACGACGATTTTCGCGGCCTGCAGGCCCCGGCCATCCAGGCGGTGCTGGACGGACGCGATGTGCTGGCGGTGCTGCCGACCGGCGGCGGCAAGAGCCTGTGCTACCAGATCCCGGCCCTGATGCGGCCCGGTCTGGCGCTGGTGGTCTCGCCCCTCATCGCCCTGATGAGCGATCAGGTGGCGGCGCTGGACCAGCTGGGCGTACCGGCGGCGCGGCTGGACTCCTCGCTCGATTCCGACGCCCGCGCGGCGCTGTGGAGCCGGATACGGGCCGGCAAAATCAAACTGCTGTATGTCTCGCCCGAAGGTCTGGCCCAGTCGTATCTGCTGGACCGGCTGGCCGAGCTGGACCTGTCGCTGATCGCGGTCGACGAGGCCCACTGCGTCTCGCAATGGGGTCATGACTTCCGGCCCGACTATCGCAATCTGGGACGGCTGAAGGCGCGCTTTCCTCATGTGCCGACCGTGGCCCTGACCGCCACCGCCGATGCCCGGACCCGCGCGGACATCCTGCAGTCGCTGAACATCGGCGCGGCCGAGGTGTTCGTCGACAGCTTCGCCCGGCCGAACCTGCGGCTGTCGGCCCTGCCCAAGGCGGGAGGACAGGCGAAGACCGAGGCCCAGGTCGTGGAACTGGTCGAGGCCCGGCGCGGCGTCTCGGGCGTCGTCTATTGCGGATCGCGCAAGGGCTGCGAGCGGCTGGCCGAGGCGCTGGCCAGCGCCGGCCATGACGCGGTCGCCTATCACGCCGGCCTCGAGACGCGCGAGCGCCACGACCGGCTGACCCGGTTTCTGGAGGCCGATCAGGGGGTGATCGTGGCGACCATCGCCTTTGGCATGGGGGTCGACAAGCCGGACGTCCGCTATGTGCTGCACGCCGACCCGCCCGGCTCGCTGGAGGCCTATTGGCAGGAGGTCGGCCGCGCCGGCCGCGACGGCGACCCGGCCGAGGGCATCACCCTTTACGGCTCGGCCGATGTGGCCTGGTCGCTGAAGCGGCTGGACGGCAGCCCCATGGATGCCGAGGTGATGGCCGCCCAGAGCCGCAAGGTCTGGCAGCTGTATGCCATGCTGGACGGGGCCGTCTGTCGGCCGCAGGCGGTACGCCACTATTTCGGGGAAGAGGGCGCGGAGCCCTGCGGCGTCTGCGACCTGTGCCGCAGTCCGCCCGAACAGGTGGCCATAACGACCGAGGCGCAAAAGGCGCTGGCCGCCGTGCACCGGCTGGAAGGCCGCTATGGCCGCGGCCGGGTCATCGACCATCTGACCGGGCGCCAGAAGGACGGCGAGGGACTGGGCCAGGGCCTGTCGACCTGGGGCATCGGGCGCGACCTGCCGGTCAGCGAATGGCGTCGCATTCTGGATCATCTGGTGTTCGAGGGCCTGCTGATTGAGGACCCGAACGAAGGGCGTCCCCTGATCGGCCTCGGCGATCCCGAGGCGGTGCGGGCCGTCTATCGCGGCGCGCATGAGGTGCGGCTGCGGCGGGAAGCCCCCCAGGCGGCGCGGTCCGCCGGCAAGCGGGCCCCGGCCACCGACCTTGTGGCGCGGCTGCCCGCCGGGGCGCGCGAGCGGTTCGAGGCCCTGCGCGGCTGGCGTCGCGAAGTGGCCCACGCCCAAGGCGTGCCCCCCTATGTCATCTTTCAGGATCGCACCCTGCTGGCGCTGGCCGAGGCGCAACCCGCCAGTCTGGAGGCCCTGTCCACCGTGCCCGGCATCGGCAAATCCAAGCTGACCACCTATGGCCGGGCCGTGCTGGAGGTTCTTGGCCGGGCGCGCGACGCCGAGGCCGCCTGAGCGCCGGATCCGGCTTCAGGGCGCGCCCAGAAACTCATCGACCGCCGCCATGAAGCGGACCGGCTGGTCGATCATCACCATGTGCTCGGCCCCCTCGATCGGCACCAGCCGGGCCGGCCGCCTGAGGCCGCGATACGCCTGACTCCAGGACGACTGCAGCTGATAGCGGGGCGAGTCCTCGCGGCGGCTCCAGCCATAGACGACGGTCACCGGCACATCGATGCGCGCCAGATTGGGGCGCAGGTCGACGGTCATGACCTCATACAGGCTTTGCGCCAGCACGCGGGCGTCGCCACCCTGCCAGCCGACCCAGGCCTCCAGCGCACCGACGGTCGAGCCCATGCCCTCGGCCCAGGGCTGGCGCGCCAGGGCGTCGTCTCCCAGAAACAGCACGGCCTGATAGGCGACGGCGGCGATCGGCTCCAGGTCCTGTCCCGTGGCCCGGTCATCGACCAGCGACGGGAAGAAGGGCGCGGCATCGACGATCATCACACGGCCCAGATCGATCCGGGGGTCCGACGCCAGTCTCAGCGCGATCTGCCCGCCCATGGAATGGCCGATGACGGCCGGGTCGCGCAGGCCCCGGCTGCGGATATAGCGGGCGACCTCGGCGGCCACCGGAGCGGCGACCAGCCCGCGCCTGTTATCGCCTGCCCCCAGTTCGCCAAACCCACGCACTGACACCAGATGTACCCGGTGCGTCCGGCTGAGCCGCTCGGCCACCGGCTCCCAGATGAGGGCGGTCGAGGCCAGACCCGGGATCAGGATCACATCGCGGACCGGCTGACCGGGATCGCCCGGGCGCGGCTGACGGACCTCGACGACGATCCGGTTCGAGGTGAACCGCGCCTGCGGAGCGGCGGGACTTGCAGGCTGGCCCGGGACTTCGGTGGCGGGTGTCGCCCGGGCAGGTGCCGACGCTGCATCCGGCGCGTCCGCCAGGGGCGCTGCCAAGGCAAACATCAGACTGATCAGGGCAAGTTGGGAAATCATGAGGCCATCCTCATCATGAACGCGGCCCGGATGAGGCAGATCATCCGGCTCTTGCCAAATTTGCGTGATCGGCTTTTTCTGTCACCGGATCTTCTTGGGGGAGACACTGATGCTGACTTCGATCCTGACTGCCCTGGTCCTCGGCCTGATGCCCGTGGCCGACCAGGACCCACCGATTTCGACCGCGCCGGTTTCCGACTGGCATCCC
Source organism: Brevundimonas sp. (assembly GCF_036963785.1). Lineage (GTDB taxonomy): Bacteria > Pseudomonadota > Alphaproteobacteria > Caulobacterales > Caulobacteraceae > Brevundimonas. Next base: position 96,542 of record NZ_JBALUS010000005.1, on the reverse strand, counting down.
TTTTCGCGCAGCGCCACCACCGCCTATCTGGCCGATGCCGCCCAGATTGTGCCGACCGAAGGGGGCACCCGGGTCCGTGTGGCGCGCGTGCCGTTGAGCGGCGATGACTTCAGCCACGAGGTCGACACCTACGCCCTGCGTTGCGGCAGCCGCGAAATCCGCTTCCTGTCCACCGACACCTATGACGGTACCGGCGAGCTGGCCGAGCGCTACGAGGAAAGTGTGGAGGCGTGGGACACGGTCAGTGAGGGCACCAACTATGGCTTCCTCTATGAGGTTGTCTGTGAAGAAAAACGGTCCGCCCAGGGGTCCTACCCGAGCGTCACGGCCTTCATCGGCCAGACCCGCAACTAGCTGCCGGGCCCCGGAGTGGGGGACTCAGGCAGTCTGATCCGTCATTCCGGGCTAGGCCGCGTCGCTGCTGCCGATGCCCTGTTCGGCCAGCCATTCGGCGATCTTGCCCTTGGGGATGGCGCCGACCTTCATCGAGGTCATCTGGCCGTCCTTGAACAGCATCAGGGTGGGGATGCCCTTCACGCCCAGTTTTGACGGGGTCATGGGGCTGTCGTCGATGTTCAGCTTGGCGACCGTGACCTGACCGGCCATTTCGTCGGCGATCTGTTCCAGGGCCGGGCCGATCTGTTTGCAGGGACCGCACCACTCCGCCCAGAAGTCGACCAGCACGGGGGTGGAGGCCTTCAGCACATCGGTCTCGAAGCTGTCGTCGGTGACCTTGATCGTCGTCATGGGGAGGCTCTCTGCAGGCGGGGCGACAGGCGCCCCTCGGCTATCGGATGTGGGACGAATCCCGTCCCGTTCAAGGTGAAGACTACAGGGCGGGTGTCAGCGCGTGAAGCGCCTAGTCGATCAGGGCGTCCGGCACGGGCATCAGCCGCGGCCCGTCCGTCCAGACCAGCGCGGCCTCGACCGCCCGCTCGGGATACAGCCGCCGCAGCAGGGCGACATAGGCCGCCATCTGCAGCAGATGGGCGGGATCGGTGCGATCGATATGGTCGGGCGCAGGCCGCTGGGTCTTGTAGTCGATCACAAGCACCCGGTCGGGCAGGACCACCAGCCGGTCCATCCGTCCGGACCAGGCGATGCCCTGAACCGTACCTGTCAGAGCCACCTCGGCGCGCGACCCGCGACCGAACACGGCGGCAAAGCGGGCGTCCTCCAGCACACCGAAGGCCGCGCCGGTCATCTCGGCGATCTGCCCGGGCGTCAGGCCGGGTTCGCGCGCCAGCAGGCGGTCGGCGGCGGCCCCGCGGTCGGCGGCCGGCAGCTCCGGCAGACGCTCGAGCAGCCGGTGGATCAGCGTGCCGCGCCTCAGCCGCGACAGCCCCCCGTCCCGGCCCCGATCCAGCGGTGAGGGCGACGGCGGTCCGGCGTCCTCTCCGACCTCGGCCAGGCGAGAGGGCGCCCGGGCGCGCAGGCCGGCATCGGGCGGCGGCGCGGTGTGCGTCCAGTCCGGCAGGGCCTTGCGGGCGGTCGCAGCAGGCACGGCGCGCAACACCGTCACCGGCGCCGGGCCATAGCGCCGCCGTCCGTCGTCCAGTTCGTCCACATCCGACAGCCCGTCGAAAGTCTGGGAGATAAGGTCCCACCAGCTGCCGTCGGCAAAGCCGTCCTTCCGCCCCGCCATGCCCCGGCCCATGATCACCAGCCGGTCCCTTGCCCGGGTCAGCCCGACATAGAGCAGGCGCAGACTCTCATCGGCCGAGGCCTGCTCGCGGGCCGCGCGCGCGGTGGCCAGTGCCGGGCAGTCCTCGTCCTTCCGGCCCCCCATCAGCCAGGCAGCAGCCGGAGGCGTCAGGCCTTCCTCGACCTCGGGCGCCACCTCGAACAGGGCCGCGCCGCGCGCCCCGGCCTTCGCCGTCGTGTCGGGCAGGAAGACCACCGGCGCCTCCAGCCCCTTGGCCCCGTGCACGGTCATGATCCGCACCTCGCCGCGCGGGCCCTCCAGATCGCGTTTGACCTCGACCTCGGCGGCCTCCAGCCGGTCCAGCACGGTCTCGAGGTCCGACACCCCCTGCCGGTCCAGCGACAGGATCAGCGACAGGGTCTCGTCCAGCGCCTCTTCGGCCTCGCGGCCCAGCCGCTCCAGCATCCGCACCCGGCCGGTCACGCCCTCGCCGTCCGTGCGGTTCAGCAGGCCGGAGACGAAGCCAAAGGCGTCGCGGTCGCGCTGGCTCCGCGCCCAGTCGCCCAGCGCATGGGCCCGCGCCCACAGCGGCTGCTCATGCGCCCGGGCCTGAAGCTCGTCCCACAGCGGCCCGCGCCCCTCGCGCCCCGCCAGGGCATAGAGGCTGTCCGGTCCGTCGAAGTCCGGCAGGTCGCACAGCGGCCCGCGCAGCATTTCGGCGAGACTGAGCTCATCGCCGGGGAACAGGGCAAACCGCATCACGGCCTTGATGTCGTCAAAGGCGATATGGCTGGACAGCTTCAGCCGGTCGGCCCCGGCCACCGGCACGCCCTCGGCCTTCAGGGCGCGGATGATCTCCTCAAAGGTCGGATCGCGCCGCCGGACGAGGATCAGGAAGTCGTCATAGCCACAGGCGCGCCAGGCCTTGTCCTTCGGGTCATAGACGGCGTCGCCCTGATCGACCGCGCGGCGGATTTCGCGGGCCAGTGCCCGGGCCAGCTTCTTCCGGCCATGGGTGGCGGGTTCATGGTCGACCGGCACCCACGGATCCTGCTCGACCGCCTCATCGTCGAAGAACAGGGGCCACAGCTCGATCGAGCCGGCATGACCGGTGCGGGCGGGGACATGTTCGGGCGCCTGCTGAAGCGTCTGGCCGGTCAGGGCGCGCGCCCGCTCGGGGCCTTCAAAGACAGCATCGACGAACTGCAGGACCTGCGGCGTCGAGCGGTAGGAGGTGGTCAGCTCAATGCCCTCGAAGGCACCGCCGGTGGACTTGATCCTCTGGTCATAGGCCTGGGCCTCGCGCCGCAGCCGTTCGGGGCGCGCCCCCTGGAAGGAATAGATCGACTGTTTCTCGTCCCCGACCGCGAAGACGGTTCGCGTCGAGGTCTCGCCGCCGAAGAACTCGCCGGTCAGGGCGGTAATGATGTCCCATTGCTCGGGGGCGGTGTCCTGCGCCTCGTCCACCAGCACATGGTCGATGCCGCCGTCCATCTTGTAGAGCACCCAGGCGGCGGCCTGTGCCTCGGTCAGGAGGGCGCGCGTGCGGTCGACCAGATCGGCGAAGTCGAGGGCCCCCGACCGGTCCTTGGCGTGCTGATAGAGGGCGGCATAGGCGGTCGCGAGCGTCGCCGCATGACGCGACCGCTCGGCCGTGCAGGCCGCACGGCACGCCCCCAGCGTCTGGCAATAGCTGTCCTGAAGCGCGGTCAGGCGCGTCATCACGCCGGGCGGCACCGACTTTGTGCCCATCTTCGCATGGGGCGCGCCGTCGGCCTTCAGGAACAGGCGGCGCAGCCCGGCAAAGCTCAGGCCCTCGGCCAGCGCCTGTTGCAGGACGGCGGCCTTCTTCTGGTCGGTGACGGCGCCTGCTGCCAGTTCTGCCGCAAGCGCCCGCGCTTCCCCCGCATCGAAAGCGGCCAGCCAGTCGCGCTCCAGCCCCTCGACCGTCACGCCGGCTCCGGTGCCGGTCAATGTATGGATGTCGCAGGCCTCGCCCCGCGCGACCGCCTCGACCCAGGCCGAGATCTTCAGCCGTTCGGCCTCAAGCGTCGCCAGCAAGCCCTCGAAGGTCTGGAAGTCGAGCGTAACGGCGAAATGGCGATAGGCCTCACCCAGCGGTCCGTCGCCGTCGGCCAGCGCCGCGCGCGCCAGATCATCGCGCGCCTCGCGGGACAGACGCCGCGCCGCCTCGTCCTCCAGAACGGCAAAGCCCGGCGTCACCCCGGCCTCCATGGGGAAGCGCCGCAGCAGCTTTTCGCAGAAGGCGTGCAGGGTCTGAATCTTCAGCCCGCCGGGGGTCTCGAGTGCGCGGGCGAACAGGCGCCGGGCACGGGACAGGGCCTCGTCGTCATAGTCACCGGGGGCGCCCCCCTCCAGATCGGCAAGGGCGCGGGACAATTTGTCGTCGTCCATGACGGCCCACCCGCCCAGCCGCGCGAACAGCCGGCTCTGCATCTCCGAGGCGGCGGCCTTGGTGAAGGTCACGCACAGGATGGCGCCGGGCGCCGTTCCGCCCAGCAACAGGCGCGCCACCCGGCTGACCAGAGTGGTGGTCTTGCCCGACCCGGCATTGGCCGAGACGAACACCGACAGGGTCGGATCGGCGGCACGCGTCTGGGGGTGCAGCGGCTCGCTCATCCGCCCTCTCCCTCGCCGTCGGCGGCACCCATGACATGCCACTCCCAGACCCGCGCCAGATGGTCATAGTTGCCGCCGCGCAAGGTCATGAATTTCGGCACGGCCCACGACCGATAGGGCGTCTCGTCCCGGTCGAAATGGGCGATGCGCCGGGTCAGCCCCTCCAGCGCGTCGCCGGTCGCGGTGGCGGTGTCCTCAAGCCCGGCGGCCACGGTCTTCCACTCTCCCCCCTCGCCGCGCCCGGTGGGGCGGACATAGGCCAGCTCGGCCACGGGGCCCCGGCCGATCTCCGGGCCAAAGCCCCCGGCCTCCAGTATGGCGGCGGTCAGGGTCAACTGGGGCGCGAGGCCGGCCTCGACCTCCTTCTTCGACGGGGCCATGCCGGTCTTGAAGTCGAGGACGGCGGCGCCACCCGGCCAGGTCTCGATCCGGTCGGCATAGGCCTGCAGCACAAAGTCGCCGCCCGGCAGGGTCAGGGTCATCCGCCCCTTCCTTTCCGCATGCAGGGTGACGGGGCCATCCGTGCGGGCGCGGCGGATGCGCTCCTGCTCCGCCAGCCAGCGGGCCGACGCTTCGGCCAGCGGTTGCTCGCGGGCCAGGGCCGCGTCGTCAAAGCCGGCCTTGACCAGTTCGGCGACAATCCGCCCGGCCAGCGTCTCGGCAAAGTCATCGCCCATGTCGTCGGGGCGCTCCAGCGTCAGGGCCTCGATGGCGGCGTGAATGGCATTGCCCCGTTCCATGGCGGTGGCGGGCTGGCCCGGCCGGTCGAGGGATTCCAGCCCCAGAATCCACTGGGCATAGAGGGCATAGGGATCGCGAATCCAGCGCTCGACCCGGGTGACGTACAGGCTGCGGGGGCGCTGATCGACAGGCGGCCGGGGCTCGGGCCGGCTGGCCGGTCGCGGCACCAGATCGGGCGGGCTGTCCAGCATGCGGGCGAGCTCGCGCACCGGATCGTCCGTGGTCAGGGTCACCGGATGCTTCGCGGTATCGGCCCCGGCTGCCAGCATCTGCAGCCGCCACAGCCAGCGCGAGCGCACGGTCGGCTGGCCGTTCCGCCGCTGGCAATGGACCAGCAGGGCCGCGGGCGCCGAGGCCGCCTGGACGAAATCCTGCGCCGATTGACCGATGCGTTTCTCCGGCGAGGGCAGGTCCATGGTCGCCCGCATGGGCCGGGACAGGAAGGGATCGACCGGCGCGGCGGGCGGCCAGACGGTCTCCTCCAGTCCGGCCAGGATCATCCGGTCCGACCGGACCAGTCGCCCCTCAATGGCGCCGAGAATGCGCAGGCGCGGATGGGTGGCGCCGCCCTGACGCACCGTCTGTTCGTCGAGCAGTGTGCCGATCAGGGCGGCAAACTCGGGCCGGGTGACGGCGCCCAGCGCCCCACCCGCCTCGATCAGTTCGGCCAGCAGGGCGGAGGCGGCGTCGCCATCGCTGCCGGACCAGGCCGAAGGACCGGCGAGGCTCTCGATTGCGGTGACCAGCGCCCGGGCGGCTTCATCCAGCGGGGCCTCGGGCCGGAAGGCCGACCGGGCGGCGGCCGAGAGTGTCTCCAGCCGATCAACCAGAGCCAGGGCTGCGGTCGCGCCTTCGGGCGGGGTGTCGCCGGCGCCGCCGCGCCCTCGCCCCTGCGGCTTGAGAAGCCTGTGGCGCAGAACCGACCCGTCGCGTGGCGCGGCGCCGCGAAAGCCGTACAGTTCCAGATGCGCGACGGCGGCCTCGTCCAGACCGGGGCGCACGCGCGGATGCTTCAGCAGCGACAGCAGCGTCGGGGCATCCAGAGGCCGCTCCATCCAGCGCGCCACCAGGTCGACCAGCCGACCGGCGGGCAGGGTGCGCAGACTGACCCCGGCGGAATTGTCCGGGCGGATGCCCCATCGCTCCAGCCGGGCGGCAACGCGCCGGCCCAGATCCAGATCGGGTGTCACGAGGGCGCAGGTGCGGCCCGGCACCTCCAGCGCCTCGCGCATGGCCAGGGCGAGGGTCGCGGCCGTCGACTCCTCGTCTGGCAGGTCCAGCAGGGTCAGGCCCTCCAGGCCGCGTACCACGGGATCGACCGGATCGCGCGGCGCGGCCTCGGCGCGAAGGCCGGAGATGGCGGTCCGCCAGTCGCCGGTGGTCTCGGCTGGCCTGAGGGCCTCGTTCAGGACCCGCTCGCGGGCCCGACCGCCGGTCTGGTCGACGCCACCGGGCACGGGCCAGGGCCGCACATCGGTGCGCGAGATTCCGCTGCGCTCCAGCAGCAGTTTCAGGGCGCCCTGCGGATGCAGGTCATCGACCCTGCCCCACACATCGTCCGGAAGCGTGCGATCCAGTCCGGGCAGGATGACGGCCCCCTGCGGGGCGTGGGCCACGGCATCGAGCACCGCAGCGGCGGCCGGGACCGTGCCGGTCGATCCTGCGGCCAGAACCGGGGTCAACGGGGGGTGTTTCGACCAGTGCTCGGCCAGCAGGCGCAGCAGGGTCACCCGCCGCCAGGCCGGGTCGACCAGCCCCAGCGCCGCCAGCCGCTTCGGCCAGGCCTCGACCCCGAGGGCCAGGAACCGGGCCTGTTTGCGCCAATGGTCGGCCAGGTCCCCTTCGATCAGATCGGCGACGCGACCGGGGTCCTCGATCTCCTCGATCTGGCAGGACTCGAGGAACTGACCCAGGGTGTCGGCGTGGGCCAGGGCCTCGCGCACCGACAGGCTGCTGTCGAATTCCTCGACGATCATCCGGGCCAGCTCGAACCGGCGATGCAGGGGCGAAATGGCGGGCGGAAGGTCCAGCCCCAGCCCGCCGGGCGTGAAAGGGGCCTCGTCCTCTTCCAGATCCCCGAGCGCGCGCACCTGCGGCATCAGCACAGGCCGACCGTCGCCCACCGCCAGCAGGGCCTGTTCGAACGAGCGCACCGCCCGCCGGTTGGGCAGCAACAGCATGGCGTCGCTCAGGATTTCCGGTGACTGGCGCCCGGACCAGTCCAGCAGGGCCGCCGCCAGATCGTTCAGGAAAGGCCGGTGCGCGTCGATGGAATACCAGCGCGGCGCGAAGATGTGCGGGAAGGGGGCGAATGGGTCCGTCACCCGGCCTCTCGCGCCAGCCGGGCCTCAGCCTCATCGCGCGCTCCGGGATCACCGACGTGCATCCAGTCGCCGTCCAGCACGCAGCCGAACAGCCGCCCTTCCGCGGCCGACCTGCGCCACAACCCGCTGAGCGAGAAGGGGCCGTCAGGCCCGTCGGCAACATAGCCGGGCCGGCAGATGTGCACGCCCATATAGGCATAGGGCGCCTCGGCCGCCTCGCCCCGGAAGGTCAACTGTCCGTCCTCACCGAGGAAGAAGTCCCCGCCGCCCTCGAAGCCGATGGACCCCTCGCGCCGCGCCAGCAGAAGGGCGGCGTCCATCCGCTCGGGGGCCCACAGGCTGGCGAGCTTCGCCAAGGCATCGCTCCGATCGGTCCAGACGCTGTCGATATTGGCGACGAACACCGGATCATCGCCGAGCAGGGGGATGGCCTTTTTCAGGCCCCCGCCGGTCTCGAGAAGCTCGGCCCGCTCGTCCGAAATCGTGATCTCCGGCCCTTGCCCTCGGCCAGCCAGATGCGCCTCCAGCCGGTCGGCGAACCAGTGGACATTGACGACGGCGCGCGCGACCCCGGCGTCGGCCAGCCGGTCCAGCACATGGTCGATCAGCGCCCTTCCGGCCACCTCGACCAGCGCCTTGGGCCGGTCATCGGTCAGGGGCCGCATCCGCGTGCCCAGCCCGGCGGCCAGAACCATCGCTGAGGTCGGACCCGTCATCCGCGCATCTCCTTCGGAACATGACGGTCGAACCAAACCCGGACCTGCGACAGTTCCGGTCGTTTCAGGTTTTGTTCCAGATGGCCCCACATGCGCGGCATGAACTGGCGATAGCGGGGCTTGCCGTCACGCGCGATCAGCCGGGCGAAGACGCCGAGGATGCGCGCCTCATTGAGGGCGGCCAGCGCGGCATAGTCGGCGCGGTAGGCCGCCCCGTCGACCTGCATGATGTCGATATAGTGGTCCAGTGCCGCCCGCTCGATCTCGGGCGACACATCGCGCCGCGCGTCCTGCAGCAGGGAGTGCAGGTCCCAGACGGGATGGGCCAGAACGGCGTCCTGAAAGTCGATCAGGCCGACGCGCCGGAACCCCTCACGCCCGGGCAGCCACAGCAGGTTTTCGGCATGATAGTCGCGGTGCGCCATCACCCAGGCCTTGGCCTCGCCCATGGCCGCGACCGGCGCCCACGCCGCCTGCCACTCCGCCCGGGCGTCGGGGCGGAAATCCAGCGCCGGCATCAGTTTCGGCATCCATTCGGTGAACAGATCGGCCCCGGCCTGCAGCGCGGTCGCGTCATAGGTCAGAAGCGGCCAGTCCCCGCCCGGTCCCGACAGATGATCCGGCAGGGTCGCGGTCAGGTGCAGCCGGGCCAGGGCTTCCACCGCCTCGATATAAAGGGCCCGCTCGTCGGCGCCGTCGGCGATCACCCGGGCATAGAGATCGTCGCCGAGGTCCTCCAGAACCGCCAGACCGTTTCCCGCATCCAGCGCCACGATCTCGGGTGCCGACAGGCCGACCGCGCGCAGATGGTCCGCCACGGCGGCAAAGGCCTCGATCCGTCCGGCGGACAGGCGGGCGGTGGCATTCCAGCCGTGGGCGCGGCGTTCCTCCGGCGTCCACGCCGGGTCGCACGGCGGGCTCTCCAGCGCCGGCGCCTGATCCATCAGCATCAGGGTCGAGCCCGCAGGCGTGGTCAGCCGCTCATAGCGCCGGGTCGAGGCGTCGCCGGGCAGGGGGTCGCGCCGCGCCTCGGCCAGCCCCGCTCCGGCGAGAAAATCGGCGATCAGGCCATTCCGGTCAGACATGCAGTTCCTTCAGCTTTCCGGCCCAGGCCCCGTGGCCTGCCAGGTGGGCCCGGCGGCCCTCGCCCTCGCTCTCCAGCGTGACCGACAGCCGGTCGGGGCTCAAGGCCTCGGCGCCGCCTGTCCCCAGACGTTCGGGCCATTCGATCAGCACGGCCCCATGGTCCAGGGCTTCATAGAGGCCGATCTCCTCGATCTCCTCGGGATCTTCCAGCCGGTAGAGGTCGAAATGGGCCACCGGCGGGTTACCCTCATAGAATTGCACGATCGTGAAGGTCGGGCTGGGCACATCCTCGTCGGGCCGGGTCAGGGCCCGGATCAGGCCGCGCGCCAGCGTCGACTTGCCCATGCCCAGATCGCCGTTCAGCAACAGGGCCTCGCCCGGCGCGACAAACTGCGCCAGCGCCACGCCCAGTCGGGTGGTCGCCGCTTCGTCGGCCAGGGTGATCTCGCGCACCTCAGGCAAAGGGTGCATCCGGCTGTCCTGGCAGGACCCGCTCGACATAGGCCTTCAACGCATAGGTGGCGCGCGCGGCATCGGTATCGAGCCGTCCGGCGGGAATGGTCGGCCCGACCGTCAGGCGAAAGGTGCCGCCGGCCTTGTTCAGCATCTCGTGAAACAGGGTGATGTCGCGCAGCTCGGGCGAAATGCGCGCGAACAGGTGGAACAGCCGCGAATACGGCCCCGACATATGGATCGGCACCACCGGCGCCCCGTATTTGCGGGCGAGACTGACGGCGGTCGGGGGCCATTCGGGGTCGGTCAGACTACCGTCCCTGGCGATGCGCGCCAGCCGCCCGGCAGGGAACAGCACGACCGGCCGCTCGGCCTCGAAGGCGGCGCGGGCGGCCTCCAGGGTAGCGCGGGTCTTTTCGCGGGTGCGCTTGGACGTCACCCATTCGACCGGAATGACCACTTCGCCCAGTCGCGGCGCCACCCGCAGCGCGTCGGCATTGGCAAAGAAGATCGCATCCGGCCGTCGCGCGCGGATGGCGTCATAGGCGGCGATGCCGTCGGCGATGCCGGTCGGATGGTTGCTGATGATCACACAGCGGCCGCTTTCCGGAATCCGGTCGGCGTTCATCACCTTCACATCCAGCGCCAGCAGCTTCGAGACGTAATCCAGCGCCTCGGCCCCGCCCATCGGCGCCACCGCATCGGCCATCCGCCGCGCCTTGCCATAGCCCAGCAGGGCATAGAGGAACGGCCGGATCGCCGGCCAGCCGACCGAGCCGGTCAGCCGCGGCGCGCGCTCGGCGATCAGCACATCGCAGATATGTCGGGAATCGGGGGCCACCGTCATGATCCGGTTGTCGCCGCTCCGGCGCGGTCGGGCAAGCGTGGTTTGCGAGCAGGCTTTGCCGGAGCCGCCCGGCGGTGCTACGCCTTCGCTCCTTCGTTTTGGCAAGCCCAAGAGGTCCGGCGCATGCGATCCCTCCCGACATCCCTGATCCGCTCCACGGCGGCTGCCGCCGCTCTGGCCGTCAGCCTGATGGCCGCCCCGGCGTCGATGGCCCAGGAGCCGTCGCAAGATGGGGCCGCCGAGCCCTTTACCTATGACATCATGCTGGGCCTCAACCGCCTGTCGGACCCGCAGGTCTCGCCCGACGGTCACTGGGTCACCTATCAGGTGCGCGAGGTCGATCCCGTGATGGGCGGCGGCGGCGCCACCGTGTGGCTTCAGGACCTGACCGGCGACGCCGAGGCCCGCCCCCTGTTCCCGAATCGCGGACAGGGCAACACCGTCCGCTGGGCCCCCGACGGCGGCACCCTCTATTTCCTGTCCTCGCGCTCGGGCTCGAACCAGATCTGGGCCACCGACACCGAGGGTACCGATCCGGTTCAGGTCACCGACCTTCCGTTCGACGTTCAGGGCTACAAGGTCTCGCCCGATGGCGAGCGCCTGGTCGTGGCGCTGGCGGTCTATCCCGACTGCGAAACACTGGCCTGTTCGGTCGAGCGGGCGGACGCCGAGGCGGCCCGCGACAGTACCGGCCGCGCCTATGACCGGATGTTCGTGCGCCACTGGGACACCTGGAATGACGGCACCCAGAACCATCTGTTCGTCGTGTCGCTCGGCGCCGACGGCCGGGCCGAGGGTGACCCCGTCTGGGTGACGCGCGGCTTTGACGGCGACACCCCCTCGAAGCCGTTCGGCGGCGAAGAGGACTTTACCTTCACCCCCGACGGCGAGGCGATCGTCTTCTCGGCGCGCGAGGCCGGCACGACCGAGCCGTGGAGCACCGACTTTGACCTGTGGCTGACCGATGGCCTCAGCGACAGCGGCGACTTCACCAATCTGACCGACAGCAATCCCGCCTGGGATGCCGGTCCGGTGTTCTCGCCCGACGGTCGCACCCTGGCGTATCGGGCCATGTCGCGCCCGGGCTTCGAGGCCGACAAGTTCGCCATCATGCTGCGCGACATGGAGACCGGTCAGGTCCGCCAGATCGCCGCCAACTGGGATCGCTCGGCCGACAGCCTGGCCTTCAGCCCCGACGGCAACACCCTCTATGTCGCGGCCCAGGACACCGGCCACCACCGGCTGTTCGCGGTCGATACGCGCAACGGTGCGGTCATCCCCTTCACCGGCGAGGGTTCGGTCGGCAGCCACGCCCTGACCCCCTCGGGCATCGTCTATGCCCAGGCCGCGCTGGATCAGCCCGGTGACCTCTGGTTCAAGACCTACCGCGGCCGCGAAATGCCGCGCCGCCTGACCGAGGTGAATCCGGTCGCGGGCGAGCTGGCCTTCGGCGAGGCCGAGCAGTTCGCCTTCGAGGGCTGGAACGACGAGACCGTCCACGCCTGGGTGATCAAGCCCGCCAACTATGTCGAGGGCGAAAAATACCCCGTCACCTTCCTGATCCACGGCGGCCCGCAGGGCACCTTCAGCAACAACTGGTCATGGCGCTGGAACCCCCAGACCTATGCCGGCGCCGGCTATGCGGTGGTGATGATCGATTTCCACGGCTCGGTCGGCTACGGCCAGGCCTTCACCGACGCGATCAGCCAGCACTGGGGCGACCGCCCGCTGGAGGACCTGCAAAAGGGCTGGGCCCACGCGCTCGACACCTATGACTTCCTCGACGGAGACCGGGCCTGCGCGCTCGGGGCCTCGTACGGCGGCTATATGGTCAACTGGATCGCCGGCAACTGGCCCAATGCCTTCAAATGCCTGGTCAACCACGACGGCGTCTTCGACACCTTCAACATGGGCTTTGCCACCGAAGAGCTGTGGTTCACCGAGTGGGAAAACGGCGGCACCCCGTGGGAAAACCCGCGCGGCTACCAGGAATTCAACCCGGCCAACCACGTTGACAAGTGGAACACGCCGATGCTGGTCATCCACGGCGAGCAGGACTTCCGCATCCCGACCTCGCAAAGCCTGTCGGCCTTCACCGCCCTGCAGCGCCAGGGCATCGAAAGCCGCCTGCTGATCTTCCCGGACGAGAACCACTGGGTGCTCAAGCCCCAGAACAGCCTGCAGTGGCACAATGAAGTGTTCGGCTGGCTGGACAAATACATCGGCGAATAAGCAGTCGCCGGAGGCATGAAAAAGGGGACGCCGGATCAGACCGGCGTCCCCTTCGTCATATCTGGATGGGCGCCTAGCGGCGCAGCTCGGCGTGTTGCTCGCTGATCCGCTCAAAGCGGGCGTATTCGCGCTCGGTCATGCAGCGCGGGGCTTCCCAGCGCTCACCGGCGTCGCGCGCCGCCAGCAGATCCTGGGCCGATACGAACACGGGCCGCTCGCCGTATTCGCGCTCAAAGCTGGCCCGGGTCGCGGCGTCCTCGGCACAGATCATCACCGTCTGGGCAGGGGCGCGCTGGCTCTTCGGGTCGACCGAAGCCGAGGCGGGCGCGGCGGCCGCAAGGGCCAGACCGGCGGCAAGGGACAGGGACAGGGCAGTGCGGATCATGGGCGTAGGCCTCCAGCAAAAAGGGGACGCTCCCGGGCGCCTTCCCACACAGAATGCGCCGATTGATCTCAATGTAAATATTATATGACAGTTTGTGACAGAAAAAATGACATCTGCTTGGTATACGGCCTGTTTTTTCTGCGGGCGCGGCGTCCTTCTCCGCCTTGTCCCACCAGCCAAACGCCCACCCCGGCAGCCAAATCGTCCGTTCGCGCGTATCTAGGGTCCCCATGACGTCAATCCCGAGTGCATCCATGACCCGTCGCGCCACCCTGGCGACCCTGCTGGCCGGGTTTGCTGCCGCCTGTTCGCCGCTGGGCCTGCTGAACAGTCTCGGCCCGCGCGATTCCGGCGCCCGGCGGGTGGCCCGCGACCTTCCCTATGGCGGCGACCCGCGCCAGAAGATGGATGTCTATGCCCCGACCGGCGCCTCTCCCGGTTCGCCCGTGCCGACGCTGGTGTTCTTCTATGGCGGGGGCTGGGATTCGGGCTCGCGCGACGTCTATGGCTGGGCGGCCCAGGCGCTGGCGGCCAAGGGATTTGTCGTCGTCCTGCCCGACTACCGGCTGGTGCCCGAGGTGCATTTCCCCGGATTTGTCGAGGATGCCGCCCTGGCCACGGCGGTTGCCGCTGACCGTGTCAGGGATTTTGGCGGGGACCCCGACCGGCTGGGCGTGCTCGGCCATTCGGCGGGCGCCCACCTGGCCATGATGATCGCCCTGGACCGACGCTATATGGCCGCGGTCGACCGGCCCGGACTGATCAAGGCGGCGGCCGGTCTGGCGGGGCCCTACGAATTCCTGCCGTTCGACGTGAAGGCCGCCGTCAATGCCTTCGGCCGGGCGCCCGACCCCACCCTGACCCAGCCGATCACCTTTGCCCGGGCCGATGCCCCGCCCCTGTGGCTGGGCCACGGCACCGACGACACCGTCGTGCATGCCGAGGACACCCGCCTTCTGTGCGAACGGATGGACGCGGTCGGCGGCACCTGCACCGCCCGCTTCTATGAGGGCCTGGACCACGCGGATCTGGTCGCAACCTTCTCGCCCCTGTTCCGCAAGAAGGCCCCCGTGCTGGCCGAGGTCTCTGACTTTTTCCACCGGACCTTGGATCGTCCGGCCTGAGCGCGCACAGTGCCGCAAAGCTTTGCGGAGGTCCTGACATGAAACGCCCCCTTGCCGCTGTGATCGCCCTGACCGTCCTGATGGCGACCCCAGTCCTCGCGCAGGAAGCGGTGGAGCGCGCCGAGGCCGAGCATCTCGCGACCACGCCCCTGCCGTTCGATGCGCGCGAAGAGGCCCGTGAATGGCGCCTGTGGTGGGATGAGGCCGACCCGTCCGAGCGCCCGGCCATGGAGGCGCAGCGGGTGACCGAACTGGAGGTGGCGGCCTGGAGGGACCGGCAGCTCGCGCGCTATGAGACCGACTTCGACAGTCTGGCGCGCACCTGTCCCGAGGGCGTGACGGATGTCTGTCGCGTCGATGGTGCCGGTGTGACCATCGTACCCGGCGACGCGGAGGCCGGCATACAAGCGCATCCCCTGTACTGGCAGCAGTTGAGGATGGGGGGCGAGTGGGACATGCCCCGGGCGGCGGTCATCCTCTACACCCCCACGGCCGACGGCCGGCTTAAAGCCGCGACCTGGGTCCAGACGGCGATTGTTCACGAGCCGCCGGTGGTGATCGAGGGACAAGGCGACCTGTATGTCGCCGTGCCCGGCTATCATGACGGCACCGGGCGGATGAATGCCGATGTCCTGTTCCGCTGGACCCCCGACGCCGGCCGCCCCTTCACCCAGATCGACGTGACCAGCTGGAAGGCGGACCTCGCGGACCAGCTGCCGCCCGGCCTCGCGGTATGGAAGGGCGTCGGCTATCGCTGGCCGGCCCTGATGGCCGAAACCAGCCTGTGGCAGGACAATGATGCCAACTGCTGCCCGACCGGCGGCGATGCCTGGCTGTCGCTGGCGATTGAGGGGGACCGTCTGGTGATTGAGCACCTGCAGGTCAATGATCCGCTCATCACCGCCGCCACGACCATTCCGGCCGACATTCTGGGCTGGGCCGGCCGCAGGCTGGGCTGCGACCACTGGATGGGCGAAGAGGCCTATGACGCCGAACGCGGCGCCCAGATCGAGGCGGCCGTCACCGAGCTTCAATGCGACACCCTTGAGGCCGACGAGGCGGTGCTCGTCGCCCACTATGCCGACGATGAGGTGGCTCTGGCGCAGGTCGAACGGGTGCGCGGCGGCGAATAGATTGCCGTCTCGCCAAGGTCATACTGTTCCGCTAGAGGAGGCCATGACAGAGCAAATGACCCCCGACGCGGCCATCAGCCGCCTTGAAATCCTTTACGCCAAATCCGTCGACACCCTGCGCCAGGCGGTGCGGGACTTCGTCGATCACGGGACCCGCCCCGATCCGGCCGCCCGGGCCGAGGGCCTGTTCGCCTATCCCGAACTGCGCGTTCGCTGGCACGGGGACCGGCCCCAGGACCTTCAGCCCCGCGCCTATGCCCGGCTGTCGAAGCAGGGATCCTATGCCACGACCGTCACCCGGCCGGATCTGTTCCGCAGCTATCTGAAGGAACAGCTGACCCTTCTGGCCGACGAATATAACGCGACCTTCGAGGTCGGTCTGTCCCGCCAGGAAATCCCCTTCCCCTATGTGCTGGACGGGGCCGAGGTGGCGCTGGACCGCTCGATGACGGCGGCGCTGGCCCGCTGGTTCCCGACCACGGAACTGGCCCACATCGGTGACGAGATCGCCGACGGCCTGTTCGATACCTCCGGCGACTTTCCCCTGTCGCACTTCGACGGGCTCCGGACCGACTTCTCGCTGGCGCGGCTGCGGCACTACACGGGCACGCCGGTCGACGACGTCCAGTCCTACGTCCTGTTCACCAACTACAATCGCTATGTCGACGAGTTCGTCAGCTGGGCCATCGCCGAGCTGAAACGCCCCGGCAGCCCCTATCAGACCCTGTCCTGCGCCGGCGGGGTGGTGATCACGCGCGACACGCCCGACCCCGAGGCCGCGATCAGCGACACGGCCTGGAAGAAGCACCAGATGCCCGCCTATCACCTGACGGCGCCGGGCGCGAAGGGCATCACCCTGGTCAACATCGGCGTCGGCCCCTCGAACGCCAAGACCATCACCGATCATCTGGCCGTGACCCGGCCGCACGTCTGGCTGATGATCGGTCACTGCGGCGGCCTGCGCGCCAGCCAGTCGATCGGCGACTATGTGCTGGCCCACGCCTATCTGCGCGATGACCATGTGCTGGATGCGGTGCTGCCGCCGGACATCCCCATCCCCTCGATCGCCGAGGTCCAGCGCGCCCTCTATGACGCGACCAAGTCGGTCAGCGGCATGCCCGGCGATCAGGTCAAGCTGCGCCTGCGCACCGGCACTGTGGTCACGACCGACGACCGGAACTGGGAGCTGCGCTACACCCGCTCGGCCCTGCGCTTCAACCAGAGCCGCGCCGTCGCCATCGACATGGAATCGGCCACTATCGCCGCCCAGGGCTATCGCTTCCGGGTGCCCTACGGGACGCTGCTGTGCGTGTCGGACAAGCCGCTGCACGGGGAGATCAAGCTGCCGGGACAGGCCAACCGCTTCTACGAAGGCTCGATCTCGGAACACCTGCAGATCGGCATCCAGACGGTCGACCTGCTCCGCGAGGAGGGCGAGCGCCTGCACTCCCGCAAGCTGCGCGCCTTCGACGAGCCGCCGTTCCGCTAGGGCGCGGGCTTGCGCATCAGCTGCAGGGCAAAGCCGGTATAGGGCCGGGCAAAGGTCAGGAAGGACCGGACCCGGTCGGCGGTCGCCTCGATGTGCGGGCGCTCGATCCGGTCGGGATGGGCAGCGATCCACGCCCGGGCGGCGCGGTCCATGGTCTCGATATAGGCCTGCCAGGTCGCATCGTCGGCGATGTGGGTGTCCAGCACCTCCAGCCCGGCGGCCCCGGCGGCGGCCGTCCAGTCCCCAAGCGGCGTGCAGGCATTGGTCAGGGCCATGACCCGCTCCAGCGGTTCGGGCGGGGTTTCGCTCCAGTACAGGTCGCCCCAGACCAGCAGCCCCCCGGGCGCCAGATAGGTCGCCAGCTCGCGGAAGGCGTCGTTCGGGTGGCGGTGCTCCTCGCCCACCGGGTCGGTGGCGCCGACGCACAGGATCACATCCTGGGGCGGCAAATCCTCCAGCAGCGTCAGGGACCGCATCCGGCTGAGCGTCACCCGGTCCGCGACCCCCGCCGCATCGATCCGCGACTGGGCCAGGGCAGCGACGGCCATGTCGACCTCGACCGCCTCGACCTCCATGCCAAAGTCGCGGGCCAGACAGATGGCCAGCGCCGCATTGCCCGCCCCGATCTCCAGCGCCCGGCCGCCCGGCTTCGGGGCGGCCGGCGCCAGAAATCCCCGGAAGGTCTCGAGCGTCAGGGCGTTGCAGACCTCGATGACCTCATAGGCCAGGCGGTGGAAATTCATGCGCATGGGCCAGCCGTAGCGCCATGGCTCATCATGGCCACAAGAAAGTACTTTACATTGCAAAGTTGATGAGGCAATCAAGGGTCACACACGGGGCGCAGTGCCCCCGCTGACTGGAGGTAAGGGCCATGCCCCATCACGACACCGCGTCCCCGCAGGACGACATCGCCTATATCCGCACCCTCGCTGAAGAGGGACGCCACACGCCGCTGCTGAACGGCCCCGTCATGGTGGCTGCGGCCCTGATCTTCGGCCTGGCCAGCGTGGCGCAGTGGGCCATCCAGCAAGGGGTTGTCGCCATCGACCCGTGGGCCCAGCTGTGGGTCTGGGTCGCGGCCGGGGGCCTGTTTGCCCTTGCGCTGATGCTGCTGATCCGGCGGGCCAGCGGCAAGCCCGGCTACAGCTCGACCAGCAATCAGGCCGTCGGCGCCGCCTGGTCGGCGGTGGGCTTCGGCATCTTTGCCACCTGGGTCGCCTTCCTGGCGGTCGGACTGGCCAATGGCGACTGGTCGCTGATGCGGGCCATGCCGATCGTCGTGTTCGCCGCCTATGGATCGGCCTGGACGGTCGCGGGCACCATGACGCGCAAGACCTGGATGAAGCTGACGGCGCTCGCGGCCTATGCCGGTGCCGCCCTGCTGGGCGTCTTCATGAACAGCCCGATCGGCTATCTGGTGTTTGCGGCCCTGCTGGTCTTCGTTGCCCTGCTGCCCGGACTGGCGCTGATGCGTCAGGAGCCCCGGGAGGGGGTCTGAGCATGGCCGATACTCCTCCTGATGTCTTCGACATCAATGAGATCGACGACGTCATTCATGGTCGGGTGCGGCTGGGCATCATGGCCTATCTGTCCAGCGCGGGCATGGCCGACTTCAGCGACCTCAAGACCCGGCTGAAGACGACGGACGGCAATCTGTCGGTCCACCTCCGCAAGCTGGAGGAGGCGGGCTTCGTCGAGATCACCAAGCGCTTCGTGGGCCGCAAGCCCCTGACCGAGGCGCAGCTGACCGATGCCGGACGGACGGCCTTCATGGCCTATCTGGACACCCTGTCGGCCCTGATCCCACCCCGCTGACCCGCCAGACGAACGGTCACGGTGGCATGCCCTCCCGACTGCGCTATGAGAGGGTATGACCGAGCGACTGAGGCGTTTTGAGGCGATCGACAACTTCCGCGACTTCGGCGACTACGCCGGGGTCGCGGGTCGGCATGTGCGGCCCGGGCGGTTGTTCCGCAGCGCCCATCAGGCCCGAGCGACCGAGGCGGATCTTGCGGCGCTTGCGGCCCTGGACCTTGGCGTGGTGGTCGATCTGCGCCGGCCCAGCGAGCGCCGGGGCCAGCCCAGCCGTAGGCCCGAGGGCTTTGCCGCCCGGCTGATCGAGAGTGCCCACGATGACGGGGGTGAGGCGCCCCATATGACCTTCCTTAAGACGGCCGATCTGACCGAGGACTCGGGCCGGGCCTTCATGACCGACACCTATCGGCGTCTGCCGTTCGAGGCGTCGCACATCGATCTGTTCCGACGCTATTTTGAAGCCCTCGCCGAGAGCGACCGGCCGGTGCTGATCCACTGCGCGGCGGGCAAGGACCGGACGGGCCTGCTGGCGGCCCTGACCCACCATCTGCTGGGCGTGGGCCACGACGACCTGATGGCCGACTATCTGCTGACCAATACGGCGGTCGATCTGGAGGGACAGGCCGGCTTCGTGGCAGAACGGCTCAAGGCCATGACAGGGCGCTCGGCCTCGCATGCGGCGGTGGTCGCTTTTCTGGGCGTGGCGCCCGCGTTTCTGGACGCGGCCATGGCCGAGATGAGGGCGGTGCACGGGTCGGTCGACGGCTATCTGGTCGAGGCGCTGGGCATCGATACAGCCCGGCGGGAGCGGATTGTGGAGCGGCTGTCGGCATGATCCGGCCTTATGCGGCGCGGCGGGAACGCGCCCTGCCGTGGCGTGACCCGCTGGAGGTGCTGCAGGCGATCGGGGCGCGAGACGGGATGCTCGGCCTGTTCAGCGGCACCGGGGGAAGGGTGATGATCGCCGCAGATCCCGATGCTGTCCGGCAGATCGACGAGGATACGGCGGCCGTCACGGCCCTGCTGGATGATCCCGCCTGGGCTGAGGGGGCGGTCCAGCTACTGGCCTATGACGGGGGTGCCCGCCCGGCGACGGGGCCGCGGCCGTCGGTCTGGCCCGACCTGATGGCGGCGCGTTATCCGGCCTGGCTGGTGTTCGAGACCGCACCCCGCACCCTGACCGCGATCGGGCGGGGCGAGGACGCAGGCGCGGCCGAGCACGCGCTGGATCAGGCCGTGGGCTGGACACAAGCCGGACGCCCGCAGCTTGCCGTCGAAGGCCCGCTGTCCCCGCGCTTCGACGCGGAGGGCGACGAGGCGGGTTATCGCGCCGCGGTGGCCGATGTCGTGGCGCGCATCGCGGCGGGCGAGCTGTTCCAGGCCAATATCGCCCGGGCCTGGACCGGCGAACTGAAGCCCGGGGCCGACCCGCTGGATGTCTTCCTGCGGCTGGTCAGCGACAGTCCGGCACCCTATGCGGCCTTCTGGCGGCTGGGCGAGCGGGCGCTGGTGTCCAACTCGCCCGAGCTGTTCCTGACGCTTGAGCCGGGCGGGCGGGTCGAGACCCGGCCGATCAAAGGCACGCGCCCGCGCCGCGCCGACCCCGCCCTGGATCAGGCGGAGGCGGAGGCCTTGCGGGCCTCGGCCAAGGATCGGGCTGAAAATCTGATGATCGTCGACCTGATGCGGAACGACCTGTCGCGGGTCTGCGCGCCGGCGTCGGTTCAGGTCGACAGCCTGTTTCAGCTGGAATCCTACGCCAATGTCCATCACCTGGTCTCGACCGTCAGTGGCCGCCTTTCGCCGGGGCAGGGCGTCGGAGAGGTGATGGCCGCGACCTTTCCGCCGGGTTCGATCACCGGTGCGCCGAAGCATCAGGCCATGAAGGTCATCGCCGGCCATGAACCCCCGCGCGGGGCGTGGTGCGGCAGTCTGCTGCTGCGGGAGGGGGCGGGGACGCTGACGGCCTCGGTCCTGATCCGGACGCTGGCCTTCGAGCAGCGGAAGGGCCGCTGGCACTGGCGGACGCAGGCGGGAGCCGGGATCGTCGCCGACAGCGATCCGGCGGCGGAGTCCGACGAGGTCCTGTCCAAGATCTCGGCGATCGAACGCGCGCTGACCGAGGCCTAGGGCACCAGCGCCACGCGCTCGACCGTGCGCGGGCGTAGATAGAAGGTGTGCGAAAAGGTGGTGATGCCCGGCATCATATAGTCGACGGGGGAATCGTAGTCGTAGAGCGACTCGGACACGATCACGCTCTCGCCGATCGCGATCAGGCCAACGGGCACGGTGATGCTGCTGCCGGTCGCCCGGGCGGCGATGCCGCTGCCCCGGCTCCAGTCAATGCGCACCGTGCTGTCGTTGATACGCCGGGCGCTGGAAACCCGGAGGCTCATGCCGTCTGCCGTGAAGGGCGCCATGATCAGCTCGCCGACCTGGAAGATGTCGTCGATCTCGCCGCCTGTGACCCGCTCTTGCTGGGCGATCAGGTCGGCGACCATGGCGGCCGAATGGCTGGCGCGCTTCTGGGCCATATAGCCCTGACAGAACTCGGCCAGACCGAAGTAGAAGAAGATCATCACCGGAGCCAGCATGGCGAATTCGACGGCGGAGACCCCGCGCCGGTCCGCGCCCAGCTTGCGCCACGGACGCCTGAGGATGCCGCGGCTCTTCACCGGTAAGGCTCGTTGCGAAAGGCGGTGGTCGCGGTCAGGATCGCCTTGCCGTCTCCCATCCGGGCCAGCCCCTGTTCGAGGAAGGGGGTGAACAGGGTGTGCCGGTACCAGGCCCGCACCAGCATCAGGCTGCCCGGATTGCCGTGGTCATAGCCCAGGCCCGCTTCGCTGAAGCTCTCACCGGCCGTCGGGTCGGGGGGATTGGGATTGGTGAACTGCGGAATCTCGCGCACATCGACCGTGACCTTGGTCGCGCAGTCGCTGGTGAAGATGCTCATCCGGGCGCACAGGGCGGTCTTGAACTGCTCGGCGTTGAAGTCTTGATTGTCGGCCTGACCGGTGCGGACCAGCCGCCCGCTCTCGATCACGGCGTTTTCGAGCATCGAGTCGAGCACGAAGACAAACGCCAGTTCGAGCACGGCGAACATCATGAAGAAGAAGGGCATGGCCACCATGGCGAACTCGACCGCAGTCGAGCCGCGCCGTGCCGCCAGAAAGCGGTCCAGCGCCGTTCGCGATCGGGCCACTCGAGGCATGACTACGGTGTGCCGGTCGAACGCAGGGTGGGCGAGCAGGTCGTGCCACAGGCCATTTCGGTCACCTCGCCCCCGCGCCAGACCCGCACCTGTCCGGAGTCGCCGGCGCTGACGATGATCTGGCTCTGGAAGACGGTGCGACCGATGCTGTCGACGGCGACGATCTGGGTCACGCCATAGCCCTTGCCGGTCACGAACAGGGTGTTGGCATCGACCACCGTGACGTCGGCGATCTGCGGATTGCCGACGATCACGGATCCGGCGGGGGCGCGCAGCTGGATGCGGGCGGACTGGTCGATGTCGACGCGCAGCGGGTCCTGGGCCAGGGCCGGGGCGGCGACGCCCGAGGCTACGAGGGCCGCGGCGGCGAACATCAGGGAGCGGGGCATGTAGCGAGCCATGGGGCGATCTGCCTTCCAATATCATCAGCGCGCCCGCGTCAGGCGCGCGCGAGGCCCAAGGGACCACTGAATCCTCAAGAAAGGCTGAAAGCCTGTCGGATCGGCATTATTAGAGTAAATGATCTGGTAACCATGAATATAACAAGCAAAGCTGTTCACTTTACTTGTCCTTAAGCCGTGCCGTGCATGATGAGGGTGTAGGGGGTCAAGCGGGCAAAAACCGACGACCCTGATGGTGCAATCGTTAGCTCGCTCAAGGAAAAGGACTATCACATGACCAAGTTTATCTCGCGTTTCGCCCAGGACGAATCCGGCGCCACGGCCATCGAGTACGGCCTGATCGCGGCCCTGATCGCCGTCGTCATCATCTCGGCCGTGACCGCGCTCGGCACGACCATCAAGACCAAGTTCAATGCCGTTGTGACCGGCATGGGCGGCACCGCCGGCGCCTAACGCCGACACGTCTTGAAACCGAATGGGGGGCCGGAGCGGCGACGCTTCGGCCCCTTTTCGTTGATACCCTGTGGAGCCTTGCCTGAACAAAATCAGAGTAAACGACGAATAACCATTACTCTCGACGGCTCCTTAACTGCCTGCCGCTAGTCTGATCGTGCAATCCGGGGGCCGAGCGGGCGACCGTCTCCCCCATTCACGCCCGCAAAGAACCGACCAAGAGGACACCATGACCAAGTTTATCTCGCGTTTCGCCCAGGACGAATCCGGCGCCACGGCCATCGAGTACGGCCTGATCGCGGCCCTGATCGCCGTCGTCATCATCTCGGCCGTGACCGCGCTCGGCACGACCATCAAGACCAAGTTCAATGCCGTTGTGACCGGCATGGGCGGCACCGCCGGCGCCTAACGCCGACACGTCTTGAAACCGAATGGGGGCCGGAGCGGCGACGCTTCGGCCCCTTGTCGTTGGCAGGGGGGCTCCTTCAGGGAAACCCCGTTTTAACGCGTGTCGTGCAAGGGTTCGGCCATGGACACACTGACCCTGATGCTGCTGGCGTCGCTGCCCGCCCTGGTGATCATCGCCGGGCTCAAGGATCTGACGTCGATGACGATCCCGAACTGGATCTCGCTGTTCCTGATCGGGGCGTTTTTCCCAACGGCCCTGGCGGTCGGGCTGCCGTTGTCGACGGTCGCCGCCCATGTCGGGGTGGCCCTGCTGGCCCTGTTTGCCGGCGCCGGGATGTTTGCCCTGCGCTGGATCGGCGGCGGTGATGCGAAATTGATGGCGGCCTCATGCCTGTGGCTGGGGGTTGCGGGGTCCGGCTATTTCCTGCTGTGGACCGGCATCGTGGGCGGGGTCTTCTGTCTGGCCCTGATTTTCGCCCGTTTTCACGCCCGTCCCTATTTGTCCGGGGTGCCCGGCTGGGTGTCGCAGTTGATGGAGCCCAAGGGCGACATCCCCTATGGCGTGGCCATCGCCGTCGGCGCCCTCCTCGCCTATCCGGCCAGCACCATGGTCGAGCGGTTCGCCGCCGGCCTCTAGACCGAAATCGGTCCAGTTTTACCCGAGAGCCTGACTCACGGCATCGGCGGAATCACGAAGCGACTCCCCCTCGACCGATAAGGCTCCAGCCCGGGAAGCACTTGTGAATCCGGGCTTAGGGGAGCGTTAACTCGCGCCCTTCATGGTCGTTAACGGTCAGGTTGCCCGGGGCATGATTCGGGTTGACCGCTTGCCGCCGGAGACCCTGGATGAAGCCCGCCCGTATCGTCGTGATCTGCGTTGCGGCCATCTCTGCCATCGGCCTGGCATTGGTGGTGCGCACGATGGGCTCGTCCTCGGGCCAGCCGACCACGCCTGCCGCCGCTGAATCGCCTGCCCAGCCGACCGAGCCGATGGCCAAGGTGCTGGTCGCGGCCAAGGACCTCCAGGCGGGCAGCCGCCTGACCGCCGCCGACATGGTCTGGAAGGACTGGGCCGTCAGCGCGGTCGACGCCACCTTCGTCACTGACGGCACTGTGCCGATTCCGGCCAGGGGCCAGACGGCGCCCGCGGTCCAGAAACCCGACGGTGCCGTAGCCCGCGTGACCCGGGCCGCCACCGAGGCGGTGACCCAGGCTTCCAAATCCGATTTCGTCGGCGCCGTCGTACGCGAGACCATTCTGGCCGGAGAGCCGATCGTGGCGCGCAAGGTCGTGCCGGCGGGGGACAGTGGCTATATGGCCGCCTATCTGGAGCCGGGCATGCGCGCCATGGCCATCCGCGTGACGGTCGAGACCGCCGCCGGCGGCTTTATCCTGCCCGGTGATCGGGTCGATGTGCTGCTGACGCGCGAGACCAATCTGGCGAATATGGGCGCCCAGGAAGGCGACCGGCCGCGCTTTGCCTCTTCCACGGTGCTGCAGAACGTCAAGGTTCTGGCGATCGACCAGTCGACCCGCGTCTCGGATTCCGAACAGGCTGTGGTCGGCGCGACCGCCACGCTCGAGGTCCGGCCCGGCGATGCCGAAGCCCTGGCGCTGGCCAAGTCCGAGGGTGAACTCAGCCTGGTGCTGCGCTCCTATGCCGACACCGGCGGGCCCTCCGGCCGGGTCGGCGCGGCGCCCAGCGCCGAGAGCGGCACGGTGCGCGTCTATCGCGGCGGCGAAACCGAAGTGGTGGTAGTTCCATGAGCCCGACATCCCGCCTGATCCGAAGCGGAGGCACGGCCCTTGCGGCTGCGGCCACCCTGCTGCTGGGCATGGCGTTCACCGCCCAGCCGGTTCAGGCCCAGAGCCGCGAAGTGGTGACCATGGGCACCGGCACGCGTCTGGTCAGCCTGCCGCGCGGGACGTCGATGGCGGTCGACCTGCCGAATGACGCCCGCGATGTGATCGTCTCCAATCCGACGGTCGCCGAGGCGGTTCTGCATACCCCGCGCCGCATCACCATCATCGGCCTGGCGCCGGGCGAGACCGATGCCGTGTTCCTGGACTCCGCCGGTCGCTCGATCCTGACACTGCGGATCCGCGTCGATGCCGGGGTCAGCGCCCTTCAGGACACGCTGAGCCGCATCCTGCCAGGCACGGACGTGCGCGCCGAGGCCGTCAATGACCGGATCCTGCTGACCGGGACTGTGTCCAGCCCCGGCGAGGCCGACCGCGTCACCCAGATCGCCAGCGCCTTCGTCGATGCCCCGGAAAAGATCATCAATATGATGACCATCACCGGCTCGGATCAGGTGATGGTGCGCGCCCGCGTGATCGAGGTGCAGCGCTCGGCCGTGAAACAGCTGGGCTTCGATGTGACCACCATCCTGGATACGGTCGGCGACGGTCTGCAGCTGACCAACTCGGCGACCTTTGCCGTGGCCGGCAGCCAGCTGGGCGGCGGTAGCCTGCGCTATACCGACGCCAACAATGACGGCGAGGGCCTGACCGGCACGCTTCGGGCGTTCGAGCGGGCCGGCCTGGTGCGGGTCCTGGCCGAACCCAATGCCACCTCGGTGTCCGGCGAGAATGCCGAATTCCTGGCGGGCGGCGAGTTTCCCGTGCCCGTCGGTCGCGATGACCGCGGCAATATCCTGATCGAGTTCAAGCCCTATGGCGTGCGTCTGGCCTTCCGCCCGATCGTGCTGTCGGGCGGCCGGATTTCGCTGCAGCTGTCGACCGAAGTGTCGGAGCTGAGCACCTCCGGCGCCTTTACCCTGGGCGGCACCGCCGACAACGCCCTGGTCATCCCGGCGCTGAATGTGCGCCGCGCCTCCTCGACCGTGGAGCTGCCCTCCGGCGGATCGCTGATGATCGCGGGCCTGCTGCGCGAGGATACGCGCCAGAACATCGACCAGCTGCCGCTGCTGGGGGACATCCCGGTGGCCGGCGGCCTGTTCCGGTCGCGCGACTATCTGTCGAACGAGACCGAGCTGGTGATCATCCTCGAGGCCTATATCGTCTCTCCGACCAGCCCGAACGAGCTGCAGACCCCCGCAGACGGCCTGACCATCGCGGGCGATGCCTCGACCCTGCTGTTCGGCCAGTTGACCCAGACCTATGGCCCGGCGCGCCAGACCGGCGATGCCGCTCCCGCCCGCTGGGTCGGCCCGGTCGGCTATGTGATCGAATGAGGCCGGACATGACCGCACGCACCCCTCGCACCCTGGTTGTCCTGACCGCCGCCGCCGCCGCGCTGGCCCTGTCGGCCTGTGGGGGAGGTGGCGCCGGCGGTATCACGCCGCTGACGCCGATTTCGCAATACTACATGCAGGTCGAGCCGGGCCTCGACCGGATCGCCCTGGCCGTGCACGACCACGGCATGTCCGCGAACCAGAGCGCGGCCATCGATGCCCTGGTCCAGCGCTACTGGGCCTCCGGGACGGGCGGGTTGCTGATCCAGGCCCCGGGCGGCGGCGATGCGGCGGCTTCGGATCTGGCCTGGTCGGTCAAGTCGGCCCTGGCCGCGCACGGCGTGCCCGAAGAACGTATCCGCGTCGAAGGCTATGACGCCCCCGATCCGCGCGCACCGGTGCTGGTCGGCTTCGACATCGTCCAGGCGGTCATTCCCAACTGTGCCGCCGTGAACGGTGCCGGGCGCCCGCGCTATTCCAACGCCCCGTCGCCCGGCCTCGGCTGTGCGGTGACGGCCAATATGGCCGCCCAGATCGACGATCCGCGCGACATCGTGCGCCCGCGCGCCATGACGCCCGCAGACTCCGGCCGCGCCGCCGTGGTCTTCCAAAGCTACCGCGCTGGCGAGGCGACGTCGGCACCCCAGGATGAATTGGTCAGCGGCCGCATTGCGCGGGCGGTGGATTAGGGCCCGATGAACGCCTCAGCCTTTCCCCGACCTGAAGACGCCTATGACGCGGACGTGGACGAGTCCTTCGACCTCGACATGAGCTATGCCCGGACGGACGCGCCCGCGCCCGCGCCCGCGCCCGCCCCTGTGCCCGCGCCTCAGCCCGCTCATGAGCCGCTGCAGTTCACCGCCCCGATCGGCAGCGCGCCGTCGGCCTTCCCGGCGGCGACCGTGCCTGCCGACCCCTATGGTCAGGGTGAGTCCTTCAACCCCGTCGGCGAACTGGTGGCCGGGGCGTCGGCGGCGCTGGCCCCTCTCGAACCGGCCCTGCCCGAGGTCGCCTCCAGCCCCGGCTATGGACAGCCCGACTCGTCCGGCGTGTCGATCCCGCGCATCGCCATCCACGTCTTCGCCGAGCGCCAGGACACGCTGGCCGCCGCTGACCGGGCGGGAAAGGACCGGCGCATGGCCCGCGCCACGACCCACATCCGTGTGGGCGGTATTCCGGCGGCGATCGAAACCTATGCCCATGAGCCGACCCCGCCGCTGATCATCGTCGAGTGCCTCAAGGACCCCCACAGCCTGCTGGCCGAGATCGACAGCCTGGCCGAGGTCTGCGACGCGGGCACCAAGGTGGTGGTGATCGGCGCCACCAACGACATCCTGCTGTTCCGCGAGCTGATGCGGCGCGGGGTCAGCGAATATCTGGTCGCGCCTCTGCAGCCGCTGCAGCTGATCGCGGCGATCGGGGGCCTGTTCTCCGACCCGGCCCAGCCGTTCGTCGGCCGCTCGATCGCCTTTGTCGGCGCGCGGGGCGGAACCGGCTCGAGCTCGGTGGCGCACAACACCGCCTATGCGATGAGCGAGCGGATCGGCGCCAATACGGTGATCGTCGACTATGACCTGCCGTTCGGCACCGCCGGTCTGGATTTCAACCAGGACC
Organism: Brevundimonas sp.; assembly: GCF_036963785.1. Lineage (GTDB taxonomy): Bacteria > Pseudomonadota > Alphaproteobacteria > Caulobacterales > Caulobacteraceae > Brevundimonas. The sequence goes on along the minus strand of NZ_JBALUS010000005.1, from coordinate 68,628 downwards.
CCCTGAACGGCGTCGCGGATGCGCTGAGCCAGCCGGATCGTCTGGACGCCACCCTGCTGGACCGGATGATGGTCCGCTGCACCGACAAGCTGAGCCTGTTTGCCGCCCCGGCCACACTGGAGGCGGACTGGGACATCTCGGTCGAGGCGTTCGAGGAGGTGACCAGCCGCATTCGCGCGACCGCGCCCTTCGTGGTCCTGGACCTGCCGCACATCTGGAGCGGCTGGATGCGCCGCAGCCTGATCTCGGCCGACGAGGTGGTGGTGGTGGCAACCCCCGATCTGGCCTCGCTGCGCAATGCCAAGAATATGATCGATCTGGTCCGTCAGGGCCGGCCGAATGATGCACCGCCGCGTCTGGTGCTGAACCAGGTCGGTGTGCCGGGGCGGCCCGAGATCCCGGCCAAGGACTTCGGCGCGGCGCTGGGGGTTCACCCCAGCCTGATCATTCCGTTCGAGCCCAAGGTGTTCGGGACCGCCGCCAACAACGGGCAGATGGTGCTGGATCTGAACGACAAGTCGAAGTCGGCGGCCGCCTTCCAGACCCTGGCCCAGATCGTCTCCTGCCGTGAGATGCCGGCCGTGGCCGGACCCAAGGCCAAGGGCAAGTCGATGTTCGGCAACCTGTTCAGGAAGGGCTGACGGGACCCGTGTTTGGCAAGCGCACACAGTCGACGGCCCCGGGAGGCGCGGCCCCGCGTCCGGCTCCCACCGCGCCGGCCGCGGCTGAGGCGCGCGAGCCCAAACCCGGCATCCAGACAGAGGCCTTTGCCTTTGGCTTTGACGAGGCCGAGGCGGCGCCCGCGGGCCAGACCGCCGAGGCCCAGGCGACACGGCCGCCCTCCGAACATGCCGACCGGCTGGACGCCCTGGCGGCCCGCCCGCAGGCGCGTCCGCAGGCCAAGGCCCCGCCGGCCCCCGACCCCGCCCGCGCCAAGGGGCCCGGCCCCCGCGCCACTCCCGCCTTCGAGCAGATGAAGAAGGTCCAAACGGTCACCGAGATCGTCCGGGAGCAGTCCGACTATTATCACGCGACGAAGACGACCATCTTCAACGCCTTGATGAACACCATCGATCTGTCCCAGCTGGCCCAGCTGGACCAGAAGGCGGCGTCCGAGGAAATCCGCGACATCGTCGCCGAACTGGTGGCGATCAAGAACGTCTCCATGTCGGTGGCCGAGCAGGAGCATCTGGTCCAGGACATCGTCAACGATGTGCTGGGCTATGGCCCGCTGGAGCCGCTGCTGGCGCGCGACGACATCGCCGACATCATGGTCAACGGCGCCGGCCGGGTGTTCATCGAGGTCAATGGCAAGGTCCAGCTGACCAATGTCCGCTTCCGTGACAACACCCAGCTGATGAACATCTGCCAGCGCATCGTGTCGCAGGTCGGCCGCCGCGTGGATGAAAGCTCCCCGATCTGCGACGCCCGCCTGCCCGACGGCTCGCGCGTCAACGTCATCGCCCCGCCGCTGGCCATCGACGGCGCGACCCTGACGATCCGGAAGTTCAAGAAAGACAAGCTGACGATGAAGAATCTGGTGGAGTTCGCCTCCATCAGTCCTGAGGGCGCCCGCGTGCTCGGGGTCATCGGGGCGTCGCGCTGTAATCTGGTCATCTCGGGCGGCACGGGCTCGGGCAAGACGACCCTGCTGAATACGCTGACGGCCTTCATCGACCCGACCGAGCGGGTCATCACCTGCGAGGATGCGGCCGAACTGCAGCTGCAACAGCCGCACGTCGTTCGGCTGGAAACCCGCCCGCCCAACCTTGAGGGGCAGGGCCAGATCACCATGCGCGATCTGGTCAAGAACTGTCTGCGGATGCGTCCCGAGCGGATCATCGTCGGTGAGGTCCGCGGACCCGAAGCCTTCGACCTGCTGCAGGCCATGAACACCGGCCACGACGGCTCCATGGGCACGCTGCACGCCAACAGCCCGCGTGAGGCCATCAGCCGCATGGAGTCGATGATCACCATGGGCGGCTATGGCCTGCCGTCCAAGACCATCCGCGAGATGATCGTCGGCTCGGTGGATGTCATCATCCAGGCCGCCCGCCTGCGCGACGGCTCGCGCCGCATCACCCACATCACCGAAGTGGTGGGGCTGGAAGGCGACGTCATCGTCACCCAGGACCTGTTCGTCTATGAGATCACCGGCGAGGACGAGAACGGCAAGATCATCGGCCGTCACCGCTCGACCGGCATCGCCCGCCCGCGCTTCTGGGACCGCGCCCGCTACTATGGCCTTGAGCGCGAGCTGGCCGAAGCCCTCGACGCGGCGGAGTAGCGCCGATGCTGGCTCTTCTCGCAGCGGTGCTGGCCTTCATCACCATCGGCTCGGTCGGCTGGGTGCTGGTCGGCGGCGACGATTCGAGCGCCCAGGCCGTCAAACGTGCCCAGACCTTCGGTGGCCCCAAGGTCGACAATGGCCGTCTGAAGAAACAGGCCGCCGCCAACACCCCCGAGTCGCGCCGGAAGCAGATCGTCGACCAGCTGCAGGAAGCCGACCGCGCCGACCGCAAGGCCCGGATGTCGCTGAAGGCGCGCATTCGCCATGCGGGGCTGAGCCTGACCGTCCGCACCTTCTGGATCATCAGCGGCGGGCTGGGCGTCACCGCCCTGCTGGTGGCGCTGATGTTCGGGCTGAACATTCTGATGGGGATGGGGCTGGCGCTGATCTTCGGCCTCGGCCTGCCGCGCTGGGTTTTGTCCTTCATGGCCAAGGGGCGGATGAAGAAATTCTCCAGCCAGTTCGCCGACGCCGTCGACGTCATCGTGCGTGGCATCAAGTCGGGCCTGCCGGTGCATGACTGTTTCAAGATCATTGGCCGCGAGAGCCCGTCCCCGCTCGGCCCCGAGTTCCAGAAGCTGGTCGAGGGGCTGGGCGTCGGCCTGACGCTCTCGGAGGCGCTCAACAAGATGTATGAGCGCATGCCCACGCCCGAGCTGAAATTCTTCTCGATCGTCATGGCCATCCAGCAGAAGACCGGTGGCAATCTGGCCGAGGCCCTGACCAATCTGTCGACGGTCCTGCGCGCCCGGCGGATGATGGGCGAGAAGATCAAGGCCCTGTCGTCCGAGGCCACGGCCTCCGCCGGGATCATCGGCTCGCTGCCGCCGGCCGTGATGATCCTCGTGACGCTGACGACCCCCGCCTACATGATGATCCTGTTCACCGACCCCCGGGGCCAGTTCATGCTTCTGGTGGCCGTGGCGATGATGTCCCTGGGCATCTTCGTCATGAAGAAGATGATTTCGTTCAAGTTCTGATGGGCCCCGTTTCGATGGACATGCTGGCATGATCCAGTTCCTGACCAATCCGCAGAACCTGCTCAGCGTGGGCGTGGCGGTGGCCGTGTTCGCCACCGTCTTCACCCTGCTGTCGTCCATGGGCGGCGGGGCCGGGCTGGACAAACGGATGAAGGCTGTCGCCGCCCGCCGCGAGGAGCTGAAGCGCCGCTCGCGTCAGGCCATGGCCACCCAGGGCTCCAGCCTTCGACAGTCGGACGAGGGCTTCAAGAAGCGGGTCGTCGACCAGCTGAACCTGACCAAGCTGCTGGAAGATCCCAAGGTCGCCGAAAAGATGACCCAGGCGGGCTATCGCGGACCCAGGCCCCTGACGACCTTCTATTTCTTCCGCTTCTCCATGCCGTTCATCTTCATGGCGGTGGTGACCTTTTACCTGTTCGTGTTCAATGACTTCGGCCTGCCGTTCATGACGCGGGTGACGGCGGTGATGGCGGCGGCGGTGGTCGGCTTCTATGCGCCGAACCTCTATCTCTCGAACCGCATTTCCAAGCGCCGCACCTCGATCATGCAGGCCTTCCCCGATGCCCTGGACCTGCTGCTGATCTGCGTCGAGGCGGGCATGTCGATCGAGGCGGCGGTGCAGAAGGTCAGCCAGGAGATCGGCGCCTCGTCCATCGATCTGGCCGAGGAACTGACCCTGCTGTCAGCCGAGCTCAGCTATCTGCCGGACCGGCGGCTGGCCTATGAAGGGCTGGCCAAACGCACCAATCACCCGGGCATCCGGTCGGTGGCCACGGCCATGACCCAGGCCGAGACCTATGGCACGCCGCTGGGCACGGCCCTGCGCACCATGGCCAAGGAAAACCGCGACCTGCGCCTGTCCGCCGCCGAAAAGAAGGCCGCGGCCCTCCCGGCCAAGCTGACGGTGCCGATGATCCTGTTCTTCCTGCCGGTGCTGTTCATCGTCATCCTGACCCCGGCGATCATCAACATCCAGGACACGATGGCCAAGGGCGGCTGACCTCAAACGTCGGGCAAGCCCGGCGTTCAGCCGCGCCCCGTTTGAGGCCGTACGCCGGGCCCACGTTGCGGACCTCTGGTTTCAGGCGTTGGCGCAACGGCCTCCAGACGCTCCACGCGGCTGCGATTCCAGCGACTGATGACCACTGCCGCGGATCCTTCTCCGCGAACGTCGGCGGCGGACGCAGGCAGCTGGCGGACGCCGTCGGCCGAACGGACCAGGACCGCGTCCACATAGCCCCGATCATCCAGAGTCGTCCCGACGACGACGCCGATGAGGCTTCCGTCGCGGGCACGGACCTCCGTGCCTACAGCAAGGTCGGTCTGGGTTGAGACTCGCCGTGGCCGCATTGGGGCCGACCCGTGATCGTAAACGGTCACGGGACCTATCCCGAGTCGCCCGACGCCTGCGCGGTTGGCGTCGGGGGCCTGTGCGGCAGAATATGATGAGGCAGACGGGCCCAGGTTGGGCCTGGTATGGGCGGCGGCCGGATGGGCCGTGCACACGGCCAGGGCAAGAGCTGTGCCGGCGACGAGGAGAGACGTCTTCATGGGACCCTCTTTATGACGGGCCGCGCTCAGCCCGAGACGACGGTGCCCTCGATGCCGCAGGGTGTCAACGTCCGCCTCAGCCCTCGGCCACGACCTTCAGCCGGTCGCAGAGGTCGCCGAGGGCGTCGCGGATCACGCCGCGGTGCTTGTCCATGAACAGTTCGGCGCGCAGGCCCTGGAACATCATGCCCGTGGCCAGGATGCAGGAGTCCTTGTCCAGTTCCTCGATCTCGAAATAGCGGACGGTCGAAAACAGCCAGCCGCGCTTTTCCACCCAGATCAGCTGGGCCAGCGGCTGCCACTCGTTGATGCGGCCGTCGACCGGCCGGGCGGCCATGCCCGGCCAGGTCTCGGTCATGCGGATCGGCGCGCCAAAGGCCAGCTGACCCTCGACGTCGGTCTCATAGGGGTTCCAGCGGCTCCAGCCCGGGAAGTCGACCAGCACGTCCCACAGGCGGTCAGGGGTCGCCTGAATGCCCACTCGTTTTTCGATGCGTGTGTCCATGGCCGGGGATGTGCCACGAGATGCCGCGTCTGACTACTGTCTAGCGATTGCCTTCGGGACCGGGCTGTGACGCGGGGGCGGTGTCGGGACCGGGCGTCTCGTCGCGGTCGGGCAGGTCCTCCGGGCCGACACGCAGCACCGGACTGAGGAAGCAGCCGATCAGGGCCAGAAGGCCGAGGATCACATTGAAGACGAACGGCGCGGGCTCCATCAGCTCATACAGGCCGACGCCGATGATCGGCGGCGCCAGGAAGCTGATCCCGGCCAGTGACATCATCAGGCCCGCGACTGCGCCCTGTTCGTGCGGGCCGACCGACAGCGACGACCCGGCGGTAAAGCCCGGCCGGGCAAAGCCGACCCCCATCGAGACGACGGCATAGCCGACCACCACCCCGAAAAAGCCGGGCGAGGCGATGCTCATGGCATTGCCGACCAGCGCCAGCCCTGCCCCCCAGCGCATCAGGTCGCGGGGCTGCATCTTCAGCATGGGGATCAGGCCCCACTGCACCATCAGGGTGGCGGCGGCCCCGGCCAGCATGGCCACGCCGATGAAGGGCTGGGCCTGCGAGGGTGCCAGACCCTCGACCGCCAGTTCGTCGATGACATGAAAGCCGAGGACGGAGATATTGATGGCCTGCACCGCCATCAGGGCGAGGCCGTACAGCAGATAGTCCTTGATGCGCGGATCCCGCCACAGGCCGCGACCGGGATCGCGCAGCCGGTCGGTCGGCTGGCGCACCACATCGCCGCTGGGCAGGTAGCGCCACACGGCCCACAGAACGACCGCGCCCATGGCGGCAAAGGCATACATGGGGCCGGCCAGTCCGACGAGCGGCAGGACGAAGAAGGGCGCCAGCGCCGGGCCGACGACCGTGCCCAGCCCCTGCGCCGAGGCCAGCCAGCTCATCGCCTGGGTCCGCTCGGCCGGGGTCGTCCGGTCGGCGACATAGGCCTGGGAGGCGATCGGCGCCGCCGAGCCGAACAGGCCATAGACGGTGCGGGCGACGACCATCAGGGAGAAGGCGACGACCGCCAGCAACCAGCCTTCCAGCCCCGCCGTCGCGGCCAGGCCGAAGCCGCTCATCGACAGGATGAAGCCGCCGAGGCCGATCAGGATGACGCGCTTGCGGCCCAGCCGGTCCGACAGCCGCGCCCAGACCGGCGAGGTCAGGGTCCACATCAGGGCCGAGATGGCAAAGGCCCCGGCCACAAGCGTGTCGGACAGCTCGAACGCCCGCCCCAGCGCCGGCAGGACCGACTGCAGCGCCATATTGCCCGCCGCCGCGATCAGGCTGACCGCGAACAAAAGCATGAAGGTGGGGCTCTTGAGGTTCACACCCCCTCGATAGGCCCGGGGGCGGCCCCGTGGCCAGCGTCAGGAGGCGGACGCCGGATCAATTCGTGTGGCGTCGGGTTTCCGGCGTCGGCCGTCGCGCAGGCCCAGACTGTCGCGGATTTCGGTCAGGTCGGTGCCGGGCTGGATGACCAGCAGCTTTTCGGGCGCGCGGGCATTGGTGGCGACAACGGCGCCCTTGGGGCAGAGGTCAAAACAGCCGGTCTCGACCACGGCGACGGTCGCCTTCAGCCCCTTGCCGGGCTTCAGCCAGCGTTTCATCGCCTTGGCCAGGCTGCGGTCCTGGTCCGGGCCGAACCCCTTGCGTTTCAGCTTCTTCGAGCATTTGCGGCATATCAGAACCACGTCCTGCCACTCGGTTTTGGCGGTCTTGATGGGCATGGGACTCCAGATTGGACGGGGCCTGTGCTTGTGCAAGGCGGCACAAGGGCACAGCATGAGGGGGCAGGCAGGGAGGCTCAGATGATCGGATACTTCAAACGCGTGACAGTCCTGATGGGGCTCACGGCAGCGCTGGCGCTGGCCGGGGCGGCGCCCGCGAGCGCCCAGTCCATCGAGTCCGCACAGGTCGAGGCGGCGGTCGTGGCCGTCATGCCCGATGTCGTCCTGTGGCGGCGGGACTTTCACCAGAACCCCGAGCTGGGCTTTGCCGAGCATCGCACGGCCGAGGTGATCGCCGACCATCTGCGCGGGCTGGGACTGGAGGTCCGGGTCGGGGTCGGCAAGACCGGAGTGGTCGCCATTCTGCGCGGCGGACGGCCGGGCCGGACCGTGGCGCTTCGGGCCGACATGGATGCCCTGCCGGTCGAGGAGGCGACGGGCCTGCCGTTCGCCTCGACCGCGATCGGGACGTATCAGGGGCGCACCGTGCCGGTCGCCCACGCCTGTGGCCACGACGCCCATATCGCCATGCTGATGGGCGCGGCCGAAGTGCTGGCCGGCATGCGCGACCAGATTTCCGGCACCATCGTCTTCATCTTCCAGCCCGCCGAGGAAGGGGCCCCTCCGGGCGAGCCCATGGGCGGGGCGGCGCTGATGATCGCCGAGGGGGTGCTGGACGATCCCCGGCCCGAGGCGATCTTTGGCCTGCACGTCGTGCCGGGCCGGCCGGGCACGATCTTCTATCGGCCGGAAGGGTTCATGGCAGCGTCGGACCGGGTCGACATCGTCCTGTCGGGGCGCCAGACGCACGGGGCCTGGCCGTGGAAAGGCATTGATATCATTGCCGTTGCCAGTCAGGTGGTCCAGACGGTCAACACGCTGACGGCGCGCACGGTCGACCCGACGGCCACGCCGACCGTCTTCACAATCGCCACGATCGAGGCGGGGGTGCGCTACAACATCATCCCGGACGAGGCGCGGCTGAGCGGGACGCTGCGCACCTTCGACATCGCCCAGCGCGATGATCTGGTGGCGCGGGCCGAGGCGGCCATCGGTCATGTGGCGGAAGCCTATGGGGCGACGGCGGAATTCTCGGTCAAACAGAATGCGGCGCTGGTCTATAACGACCCGGCGCTGTCGGCTTGGCTGGCCCCGGTTCTGGAAGAGGCGGCGGGCGAGGGGCAGGTCAATCCGGCCGTCCCGCCGACCACGGTGGCCGAGGATTTCAGCTACTACCAGGCGGAAATCCCGGGGGTTTTCTGGCATCTGGGGGCCAGCGCCGCGAGGGTGGATCCGGCCACGTCGGCGCCCAATCACTCGCCGATGTTCGACGTGAACGAGGATGTGCTGATCGTGGGGGTGAAGGCCCACGTCTTCACCGCCCTGCGGTTCCTCGAACAGTAGGGATTTCAGGCGGTTCGCGCGAACCAGGTGCGGATCACGGCGGCGTAGATCTCGGTCAGGGATTCCAGCTGGGCGACCGGCACCTGCTCGTCGATCTGGTGCATGGTCTGGCCGACCAGACCCAGCTCCAGCACCGGACAAAGCGCGCGAATGAAGCGGGCATCGGAGGTGCCGCCGGTGGTCGAGCTTTCCGGCCGGATACCCTCGACACCCTCTACGGCGGCCTCGACAGCCTCTACGAGGGGACCGCGATCCGTGAGGAAGGCATCGCCGGAGCACAGGTGTTCGAGCGTGATGGCCAGACCGGTCTCGGCGGCGACCGCAGCGGCCTGGTCGTCCAGCCACTTTGACAGGGCGTCGCCCGTGTGGGTCGGGTTGAAGCGGATGTTCAGCCGGGCCGTCGCCTCGGCCGGAATGACGTTCGACGCCGGATTGCCGACGTCGACCGTGGTGATCTCGAGGTTCGAGGGCGGGAACTCGGGATAGCCGTCGTCCAGATGGGCCTCGGCCAGACGGTTCAGCAGCCGGACCAGCACCGGGACCGGATTGGCGGCCCGGTCGGGATAGGCAACGTGGCCCTGACGGCCCTTGACCGTGATCCAGCTGTTCAGCGAGCCGCGCCGGCCGACCTTGATCATGTCGCCGAGGTGTTGGGAGGAGGAGGGCTCGCCCACCACACAGGCGTCGATCCGCTCGCCCTCGGCCATGAGTTGCTCAACGACGCGCTTGGTGCCGTGCAGGGCCGGGCCTTCCTCGTCGCCGGTGATCAGGAAGGACAGGGAGCCGGGCACGCCGGCCTCGGCCAGCACGCGCGAGACGGCGGCGAGCCAGCAGGCGATGCCACCCTTCATGTCGACCGCGCCCCGGCCGAACAGCACGCCGTCCCGGACCTCGGCGGCGAAGGGATCGTGCGACCAGGCGGCGACCGTGCCGGTCGGCACGACATCGGTGTGGCCGGCGAAGCAGAGGTTGGGCCCCTCGGTCCCCCGCCGGGCATACAGGTTCGGTGTGCCCTCGAACGGCAGGTCGCGACAGGTAAAGCCCAGCCCCTCCAGCGCCCCCTTCAGCGTCGCCATCGCCCCCGCATCGACCGGGGTGACAGACGGGCTGCGGATCAGGTCGCGGGTCAGGGCAACGGGATCGATCAGGCGGGCTGGTGCGTGCATGGCTCCATGCTTTAGGAGGTGTCAGGACCTGCGAGAAGACCCCATGCCCCGTATCGATCTGAACACCGCGCCGCGGGCCGACGGCACCGGCTATCCCGAGGAACACGCCGGGCCGTGCAAGGCGCGCCGCCGGATGCGATTGGGCGATGCCGTGGGGCTGGACCAGTTCGGCGTGAACCACCTGACCCTTCCGCCCGGCGCCTGGTCCAGCCAGCGTCACTGGCATGAGGGCGAGGACGAATTCGTCTGGGTGCTGTCGGGCGAGGTGGTACTGATCGAGGATGAGGGCGAAACCGTCCTGCGCGCCGGCGACTGCGCCGGGTTCAAGGCGGGGGTCGAGAATGGCCACAGGCTGGAAAACCGCAGCGACCAGGACGCCGTCCTGCTGGAGGTCGGCACCCGCAAGCCGGGCGGTGATTACGGGGAGTACCCCGACATCGACATGACCTTCCGCTCGGGTGTGTTCTCGCACCGCGACGGCACCCCCTATCCCAAGTCTGACCGCCGCACGTGAGCGACGACGGACCCGCTTCCTCTCCGCTGCACGAAGGCCCGGCCAGTCCCTGGTCCGTGCCCGATTTCCGCTGGCTGTGGCTGGGGCGGCTGAGCGCCGTGCTCGGCATCCAGATCCAGTCCTCGGCCCTGTTGTGGCAGGTCTATGAGATCGCCCGGCGCGACCATCCGATCGAACAGGCCAGCCTGTATCTGGGCCTTGTCGGTCTGGCGCAATTCCTGCCGCTGCTGGCCCTGACCCTGCCCGCCGGGGCCATGGCCGACCGGCGCGACCGAAAGACGACGGTCATCCTGTCTGTCCTGGTCGAGGGCAGTTGTGCGGCGGCCTTCCTCGGGCTGGCCCTGAGAGGCGATCCGCCGCTGTGGGGGCTGCTGGCCATTGCCGCCGTCTTCGGCGCCGCGCGTGCGTTTCTGGCCCCCGCGACCCAGGCCTTCCTGCCCATGGTGGTCGGACGCCGCGCGCTGGCCCCCGCCATTGCGGCGCAGTCGATCGCCTTTCAGACCGGCGCCATCGCGGGCCCCGCGCTGGGCGGGCTGATCGTCGGCCTGTCGGTGCCGCTGGCCTATGGCGTCTCGGCGGCGATGTTCGCCGTGGCGGTCACCTCCCTGCTGCTAATCCGCACCTCGGGCCGCCCGCCGGTCATCCAGACGGGGCTGACCCGCATTCAGGCTGTCACCGAGGGGCTGCGCTATGTCTGGAAGACCAAGATTGTGCTGGGCGCCATCTCGCTGGATCTGGTGGTGGTCATGCTGGCGGGGGTGGCCCTGCTGACCCCGGTGTTCGCGCGCGACATCCTTGAGGTCGGAGCTACGGGCTTTGGCCTGCTGCGGGCCTCGTTCGGGGTCGGGGCGCTGGGAATGGCCGTCTATCTCAGCCGGTTTCCGATCACGCGGAATGGCGGCACCTGGATGCTGGCGGCGGTCGCTGTCTTCGGCCTCTGCACCCTGACGTTTGGCCTGTCGCGGATGGCCTGGCTGTCGGCGCTGGTGCTGCTGATCGGCGGGGCGGCCGACATGATCAGCGTCAACATCCGCCAGACCCTGATCCAGCTGGCCACGCCCGATCACATGCGCGGCCGGGTCAGCTCGGTCTCCATGCTGTTCATCGGCGCCTCGAACGAACTGGGCGAGGCCTATTCCGGGGTCATGGTGCGCCTGCTCGGCCCCGTGGGGGCTGCGGTGTTCGGCGGGTTCGGCGCGCTGGCCTCCACCGGCCTCTGGGCGAAGATGTTCCCGGACCTGCGCAAGGCCGACCGGCTGGAGTGAGGCCGGGCCGCGCGACTAGACGGGCACGGCGGGAACCGGAGGGTGCGCCGCCCGGGCGGGGGCACGGCCGGTCAGGGCCAGCTCGGCCTGAAGGAAGACGACGGCCAGAATGGCGACGGCCTCGGCCATCTCCTCGAACAGTTCGTGCTGGAGGAGCACGCCGGCCGAGACCAGCAGGGCGATGCGAACGACCGAGGCCCGATCCAGCGGGGGATGGCGCAGCAGAGGCGCCAGCCATTCCGGACGGAGGCTCAGCAGGCCGGCCGCGCCCACCATGCCCCAGCCGACCGCCGCATAGGCGATGTCGTAAAGGCGGGGCGAGATGAAGTTGTGCAGATTGGTCTCGGCCTGGAGGTTTTCGGAGGCGAAGGCCCCGGTCGAGGTCCAGTGGAAGATGTGCTGGCCCCAGCTCGCCTCTTCCCCGAAGGCCAGAACGGCGAACAGGGCGAGGCTCGCCCAGGCGGCGATCCCGAGGACCCCGCGTGAGACCATCGCCTGCCGCGCGGCCAGGAGGGCGATCAGGATCAGGCCGACGGCGGTGACGGTTTCCACCACGCCGCCGTCATAGGTCTCGGCTCCGAACAGCCAGGGCGCCGCCAGCCCTTGTCGCCACAGGAACAGGGTGACAGGCACCAGCGCGCCCCAGGTCACCAGCAGGACGCCGATGCCGAAACGGGACAGCCCGGCCCGCGCGGGGTCTGCGCCCGGCTCCCTGACCCGCCACGCATGGAGCACCACCCCGAGGCCACACAGCGCGGCCAGACCTGTACTGATCGCCATCCAAGACATGGCAGTCTCCCGAGGCCCTGTTCCGAAGTGATCCGGGCCGGGATGATTTCAGCAGGATATGTGCCAGCGGCGGGGGCACTTCACCGGCCTGTGGGCCAAGACGGTTCCGGCCCTCAGGAAGGCGGACCGGTTGGAGTGAGGGGGACTTGCGGCCCGAGCATCCGGGATCCAGGCTTCAGCCATGTACGACCCGCCAGGTACCTCACTGTTCTATTTACGCCTCGCCGTCGGGAGCGTCGTCGCAGCCACGCTTGCTGCAATTGGGGGCCGGTATGGGTTGGCCGTGCTGCTCGGATTGTTTGGTGCCCTGTGCTTCTGGAAATCCTTGCGAGCCAAGGGCACCGACTACTGATGGCCGGCCGTCGTCCTCGGGCTTGACCCGAGGATCGGTATCACGCGCTCACGTCAACAGGCCTGCCCGGACCGACCCTCGGATCAAGTCCGAGGGTGACGAATTGGGGCGTGAGCGGCCTCAGACCTGGGGACGACTCCGGGGGCGGGTGAAGTCGAGGTTGCACGTGTCGCAATGCGTCGGGAAACGCATCAAGGGGAGCGGCCAAAAATATGGCTCGGGGTAGGGCCAGGCTTTGCAACGCGGACAACGCATCTTGATCATCAGGAAAATGAAGTAGGCCAGGCCAGTTCCGAAAAGGGCAATCGAAATCAGGCCTTCGGGAGCGCGCAGGGCGTGGGCCAGCCACCCTGCCCCGATCAGCACGATCGGAAACCCGAGAAACAGCAGTCGCAGTCGGGTGCGGTGAACCATGTTTACAGCATGGGCCACTGTCGGCGGGCGCTCAAGCCGTGCAGCCGTTTCCGCCCCCTCCACGGCCTTCGGCGGTCCCCCTCCCCCATACGCTTCGCTATGAGGGAGGATATCAGGCCCGGAAGTGCTTGCTGAGCTTCAGGCCCTGGCTCTGGTAGTGGCTGCCGCCTTCGCCGTAGAGGCGGTCGGGGCGTTCAGTCAGGGGTTCATAGACCAGGCGGGCGACGATCTGGCCGTGTTCCAGCATGAAGGGGGTGTCGTGGGTGCGGACCTCGAGCACGCCCTTGGAGCCCGCGCCGTGCGCTTCGTCGGTGCCGAAGCCGGGGTCGAAGAAGCCGGCATAGTGGACGCGGAACTCGCCGACCGAGGGGTCGATGGGGGTCATTTCGGCGGCCTGGTCGACCGGGATCTCGACGGCTTCGCGTGAGGCGAGGATGTAGAATTCGCCGGGGTCCAGCATCAGCTCGCCGCGCTGGGCGCGCAGCGGCTCCCAGAAGTCGGCGGGGTCGTGGCCGGCAACCTTGTCCAGGTCGATCAGGCCGGCGTGGCGACGCCCGCGATAGCCGACGATGCCGCCGTCCTTCTCGAAGGCCAGATCCACGCCGACGCTGCGGGTTTCCAGACGCGGCGGCTCGCCCGCCTTGAGGCGCAGCTGGTTCAGCCGGGTGCCGGGCCGGACGAGGACCGAGAAGGTCTGGGGCGCGATTTCCAGATAGAGCGGCCCGTCGTAGCCCTCGGCCACATCGTCAAAGGTGGCGCCCCGGTCGGTCATCAGGCGCACGAACACATCGACCCGGCCGGTCGAGCTTTTCGGATTGGCGCGGGCGACCACACCCCTGGGCAGGTTCAGCCGCTCCTGCAGCTTGACGATATAGACGCAGCCCTTTTCCAGCACCGCCCCGCCCGCAAGGTCGATGGTGTGCATGACCACGTCCTGGATGCGGGTCTCGACCGTGCGCTCGCCCGGCAGGAAGGAGGCGCGCACCCGCCAGCCCCGGTCGGACAGGCGCAGGTCCAGACTGGCGGGCTGGACCTGATCGGCGTCGAAGGGCGTGTCCGAGGTCACGGCGCCTGCGGCGATCAGGGTGTCGATGGCCTGGCAGGGCAGGATGCCGGGGCGGGGGGCGTCAAAGGTCATGGCCCCAGTCTTCCACGGATTTACGGGCGAGTCGTCAAGCCGAAACAGGCTTGCGGCGCGCGCGCGGCGGGGCGAGCATGGGGGCATGTATGAGAGTGCCGCCTATACCGCCGAAACCCGGGGCGTCCGCGTCAAGGTCCAGCCCAGTTATCTGGCCGGGCGCTCGAACCCCGATGAGGGCCTGTGGGTCTGGGCCTATCAGATCGAGATCGTCAATCTGACCGGGGTGCCGGTGCAGCTGTTGTCGCGCCACTGGATCATCACCGATGCCGCGGGCCGCGAGGAGGTGGTGATCGGCGACGGCGTGGTCGGCGAACAGCCGGTCATCGCGCCCGGCGACAGCCACAGCTATGCCTCGGGCTGCCCGCTGCCGACGCCCTCGGGCGCCATGCGCGGCACCTATGTGATGGAGACGCCCGACGGCGAACGGTTCGAGGCGGAAATCCCCGCCTTCAGCCTGGACGTGCCGGGGGCAAGGACGTTGAACTGACCTGCGCTCAAGCAGCGAGCCGCCGCGCGGCGAGCGTTAGCGCCCAAAATTTCGAGGCCGGGGCTGCGTCAACCCGGAGAACCGCAGCCCCGCCCCCCGAAGGCTCGCCCGGCGCGAATGCCCGGCGAGGGGGTGGTGGCCCACAAGGGGCGATCGTGAAAGCCTCAGGAGTGACGAGTGGCGAGTGGCGTGTGACGAGTAGTCAGACGCAGTCGGCGGCGAAGGCAGACCTCGCCACTCGCCACCCGTCACTCGCCACCCGTCACTCGCCACCCGTCACTCGCCACTCAGATATACCGTCGCAGCGAACGCGCCAGATCGGAGCTGCCGTCCTTGCCGCCGCGCTTGACCTGGGGCTGGTAGGCGACCCGGGCGTGTTCGACGCAATAGACGCCTTCCGAGGCGCGACGGCCGCAGAAGCTGAACTCGGTCGAGGACGGATCGCCGATCGGCCATTTGCACATATGGGCGCCCAGCGTCATGACCGTGGCCGTGCCGGGCATTTCCGGGGTCGGATCGGGACGGGTCGGCGGCACGGGGCGAGACTGGGCGGCCTCGATGCGGCGCGGGGCCGACGGCTGGGCCGGGGCGGGGGCCGCCGCGCGCGGGCGGGTGGGGCGATAGGTGGTGCGCGCCGGCTGGCTGGGCGCAGCCCGGCCCGACAGGCCCAGACGGTGCACCTTGCCGATCACGGCGTTGCGGGTCACGCCACCGCCCAGAGCCTTGGCAATCTGGCTGGCCGACTGGCCTTCAAGCCAGAGCTTGGTCAGTGCGCCAACGCGATCCTCGGTCCAGCCTGCGGTCATGCCATCCTCCCGGTTTGGTCGATTCAATATCTTGCGTCGGGAGCCCCTGCTGGCGCGCCTGACCCACAACCAGTCGTAAACCTCTCGTTAACAGACGCAAGATGTGCGATTCGGAGTGTCCACAGAAACCACATCTTGAATCAGTGTTCGCTGAAGGCCCCGGGGCCGCTGTGGCTTGAACCGGAGCCTCATCGGGCGCATCTGGCCGGACATGACCGAACACACGCCCTCGACCCTCGCCGACCTCGCCACCGCCGATGCGGCCAAGGGTCCGCCCGTGCCGCGCCGCTATGTCGGGATCAACGGCATCGGGGTCTGGACGCTGTATCTGCGCGAGGTCCGCCGCTTCTGGAAGGTGGGGGCCCAGACGGTCGCCGCCCCGGTGGTGACGACCCTGCTGTACATGCTGGTGTTCGTGGTGGCGTTCGAGGGTGGGCGTCCGCCGCTGCACGGCACGCCCTTTGCCGAATTCGTCGCGCCCGGCCTGATCATGATGGCCATGCTGAACAATGCCTTTGCCAACTCCTCTTCCAGCCTGATCCAGGCCAAGATCATGGGCACGGCCACCGACTTTCTCACGCCGCCGCTCAGCCCGCTGGAGCTGACCATCGGCTTTACGCTCGGCGCCGCCACGCGCGGCCTGGTCGTCGGCCTGGTGACCGCCCTGTGCGTGCTGCCGTTCGCCCAGCTTGAGATCCAGAACCTGGGCCTGATCCTGTGGTTCGGCCTGTGTGCCAGCCTGCTGATGGGCATGGTCGGGGTGCTGGCCGGCCTGTGGAGCGAGAAGTTCGACCAGCTGTCGGCCGTACAGAATTTCGTGGTCATGCCGCTGACCTTCCTGTCGGGGGCCTTCTATCTGGTCGAGCGCCTGCCCGAGCCGTTCGCCACCTTCAGCCGCTTCAACCCCTTCTTCTATCTGATCGACGGCTTCAGGGCCGGCTTCATCGGTCAGGCCGAGAGCAATCTGCTGATCGGCGGCGCGGCGGCGGGCGTGCTGACGGTCGTCTTTGCCGTCACCTGCTGGGCCGTGTTCCGCTCGGGCTGGCGGCTGAAGAGCTGATTGCAGCGCCACCGCCCGGTGTTGACTAAGCGGGGGCGGAGTCCGACAAGGCCAGACGTCTGTTTCATCGGTCCCGGTGCCGTTCTCGCGCCGGGGCTTTCGCGTTCTGGAGGTCCGATCCCGTGTCCAGCCATCTGATGGGTGTCTACAACCGCGCGCCGCTCGCTGTCGATCATGGCAAGGGGCCGCGCCTGTATGCGACCGACGGCACCGTCTATCTGGACTGCGTCTCGGGCATTTCGACCAATGCCCTGGGCCACGCCCACCCGCGACTGGTGCAGGCGGTCAAGGACCAGGCCGAAAAGCTGTGGCACGTCTCGAACATCTTCCAGATCCCGGGTCAGGAAGAACTGGCCGACCGGCTGTGCGCCGACAGTTTTGCCGATGCGGTGTTCTTCACCAATTCGGGCTCGGAAGCGGTCGAATGCGCGCTCAAGACCGCCCGCAAATATCATCACGCCAACGGCCAGCCCGAGCGGATCGAGATCTACGGCTTTGACGGCTCGTTCCACGGCCGCACCTATGGCGCCATCAATGCGGCGGGCAATCCCAACTATGTTGAGGGCTTCGGTCCGCGCCTGCCCGGCTATTCGCAGCTGACCTTCGGCGACCACGAGGCGATCAAGGCGGCCATCGCCCGGCCCGACACCGCAGCCATCATCCTCGAACCCGTGCAGGGCGAGGGCGGCGCGCGCTCGGTGCCCGAGGTCTGCCTGCGCGGCCTGCGCGAGCTGTGCGACGCGCACGGTGTGCTGATCATCTTCGACGAGGTCCAGTGCGGCATGGGCCGGACGGGCAAGCTGTGGGCCCACGAATGGGCCGGCATGGCGCCCGACATCATGGCCATCGCCAAGGCGCTGGGCGGCGGCTTCCCGGTCGGGGCGTGCCTGGCCTCGGAAAAGGCGGCCAAGGGCATGACGGTCGGCGTGCACGGCTCGACCTTCGGCGGCAATCCGCTGGCCATGGCCGTCGGCCTGGCCGCCTATGACGAGATTTCGAAGCCCGAGACGCTTGAGAATGTGCGCGAAATCGCCGGCTATCTGAAGCAGCAGCTGGCCGGCCTGCAGGAACGCTTCCCCGATGTGATCGAGGACGTGCGCGGCAAGGGCCTGCTGATCGGGATCAAGCTCAAGCCCAACAACCGCGAATTCATGGGCTGGGCCCGCGACGAAAACCAGCTGCTGGTGGCCGGCGGCGGCGACAACTGCGTGCGCATGCTGCCGCCCCTGAACTTCACCCGCGAAGACGCCGCCGAGGCCATCGAACGGTTCGAGAAGACCTGCGAGTTTGCGAGGGGTAAAATCGCGGGCTGACGGGTGAGGCAGGTTCGGTTCTTCACGGAGGACACGGTGGATGCACGGAGAGCACAGAGATCGCGAGCCGATCCCCGCCGCTGTGAACGACGTCGGCACCGCCGTTTTGAAGGCAGCCTTCTCTGTTCATGACTCTCTTGGGCCGGGCCTTCTCGAGTCAGTCTACGAGCATTGCCTGGTAGAAGAATTGCAGAGCGCGGGCTTGGCGACGGAGCGACAGGTAGGCGTACCCGTCAGCTATCGTGATGCTCGACTTGATGTGGGATTTCGCATCGATGTTCTGGTCGAGCGTTCGGTCGTCGTTGAAATCAAGGCGATCGACGCCCTGGCGTCGATCCATTCGGCTCAGGTTCTGACCTACCTTAGATTTTCAGGAGTGCGTCTCGGCTATCTGGTAAACTTCAACTCCGTGCGACTTAAGGACGGCATCCGCAGGCTCGTCCTTTGAGGTCGAGCGATACCTCCTTCAGTGCTCTCAGTGCCTCCTCGGTGTTCTCTGTGATGAACCCCTTCTACGACGCCCCCCTCCCTCTCGCTCGTGACCGCCCATGACCCGACACTTCCTCGACATCTCCCGGCTGCCGGCTGAAGACCTGCGGGGCATTCTGGATGATGCCCATGCCCGCAAGGCGGCGCGTCAGGGCAAGCCGAAGGGCTGGGTCGATGCCGATGCGCCGGCGCGCGATCATGTGCTGGCCATGATCTTCGAGAAGAACTCGACCCGCACGCGGTTCAGCTTTGATGCGGCCATCCGTCAGCTGGGGGGATCGTCGATCATCGCCACGGCGTCGGACATGCAGCTCGGCCGGGGTGAACCGGTCGAGGATACGGCGCGGGTGCTGTCGCGCATGGTTGATGCGGTGATGATCCGCGCCAATGATCACGAGGACGTCGAGCGCTTTGCCCGATTTTCAACGGTGCCGGTCATCAACGGCCTGACCGACCGCAGCCACCCCTGTCAGATCCTGGCCGATCTGATGACCATCGAGGAGCATCGGGGGCCGATTGCCGGCAAGACCGTGGCCTGGGTCGGGGACGGCAACAATGTCTGCCACAGCTTCATGCACGCCGCGCAAAAGCTGGGCTTTCACCTGAACGTCGCCTGCCCGCCGGAATACCATCCGGACCTGCGTGACCTGACCGTCGGCGGGCCGTCGGTGACGCTGACCGCCAATCCGCATGAGGCGGTGCGCGGCGCCGACGTGGTGGTCACCGACACCTGGGTGTCGATGGGCGATCAGGACTATGAAGAGCGGCTGGAGGCGTTCGAAGGCTATACGGTCGACGACGCCCTGATGACCGAGGCCGCGTCGGACGCCGTCTTTCTGCACTGCCTGCCGGCCCACCGGGGCGAGGAGGTCACCGATGCGGTGATCGATGGCCCCCGTTCGCTGGTCTGGGACGAGGCCGAGAACCGCATCCACGCGCAGAAGGCCGTGTTGGCCTGGTGCCTGGCGGGCTAGGCCCGCGGCTCATCCGGCGGGCCGCGGCGCTTGCTGAAGGCGCCCTTGTGCCAGGCGAGGATGCCGAGATAGCCGACGATGGCGCCGACGATCAGCCCGACAAGGCCGTCGAGGACCGCTGACCCGATCAGGGCGGCGGCAATCAGCAGCAGCCAGTCGACGGTGCGGAATGCCTTGAGGTGGGCGCGGATTTCGTCCATCAGCGCGTGCCCCCAAGATCGACGTCGGCGACGCCGCCGCTGTCGGGGGTGGTCTTGGTCAGATTGGCCTTGAGGATTTCATAGGCGAAGCCGAAGGCGCCCTTGTCGGCGACCCAGATGCGGCCGTCGCCGGGCGTGAACTGCAAGAGCACCAGATGGGGGTCGTCCTTGCCGTCCGGGTACCAGGCGGCGACGACCGGATTCCACCAGCGGTCGACCTTTTCGCGGTCATTGTGGCGCATCAGGGTGCCGTGGATACAGGCGAAGACATGCTGGTCCTTGGCCGCATAGGTGAACATGGCCGAGGCGCCGGTGCCGACATCATGGACCAGGTCGGTGTCGTCACGCGTGAAGAACCAGATGGTGTCCGTCTCCTCGTCGCGGAAGGCGGTCATCGGCTGGCTGTGATAGCCGGGCCGGTCCAGACCCAGCATGCCGGTGTTGGATTTCTTGAGATGTTTCCAGAACTCGGTTTCGGCTTCGGCGGGGCTGAGACGGGTATCGGCCATGAGGGGCTCCTGTTTCGGGGGGTTACCCGAAAGAACAGGGGAGGGCCGGGTCGGGTTCCGCTCAACCCGCGGGCGCGCCCGCGACCAATCGCACCAGGTGGACGATCAGGGCCAGGGCCACGGCGGCGGCCGCAATCATCAGGAACCGCCAGGGCACCAGGCGGGGCCCCCGGATCAGGTCGGGCGGACGCGCGCCGCGCCAGCCGGCAAACAGGCCAAAGCCGATCAGGACGGCCAGCGCAATGAGAGTCGGGATCAGGGGCATGACGGCCCGGTCCTTGCCAGAGGGTTAATCTTTACGAGGCGTTAACCGTGTCTGTTCACTAAATCACGTGCAGGAGGGCCCGCCGGGCCGGATGTCCACAGGAAGATGGCGTGATCGCTATATCTTGGGGTTAACCACACGTTTACACCCCTGATCTGGATCAGTAGCGTCAATGTCTAGAGGTCGGGAGGCGAATCAGTGAGCGCAGCCGCGCCGTGGAGCGTAAAGGGGATAGACCCCAAGGCTCGCGAAGTCGCCAAGGACCTTGCCCGCCGTTCAGGGATGACCCTGGGCGAGTGGCTCAATTCCATGATCATGGAAGGCGATGACGAGGACGGGATCGTCCCGCTGCCCCGCCGTGCGCATGTCGCCGACACCTATGAGCGCCGCAGCCGCAGCCGCCGTCTGGACGACGCCTATGGGCTGGGCGGCGACGACCCGGTCCAGCGTCTGTCGGCCACGGTCGAGATGATGGCCGAACGGCTGGAGGCGGCCGAGCGTCGCTCCACCATCGCCATTCAGGGTGTCGATCAGGCCGTCGCCGGTCTGGTGCGGCGTCTGGATGCCCAGGACGGACGCGACAACGGCGTGGTCCGCCGCATCGACGACATCGCCGAGGAGCTGCGCGAGGGCCACCGCCGCCTGCGCCGCTTCGAGCAGGAGACCGGGCCGAGCACCGCCGAGGGTTTCGCCAAGACCGAGACCGCCATCGGCGCCCTGTCCAGCCGCCTCTATGACATCGAGGAACGCCAGCGGATCGGCACCCATGAGCTGCGCCAGCGGCTGGATGCGGTCGAGAAAACCGCCGAGGCCAATCGCGGCGTCGAGATTCTGGACCACGTCGGTCGCCGGCTGGATGCCGCCCAGGCCCAGACGGGCGAGGCCCTGCGCGGTCTGGAGCGGGCCTTCTCTGAACTCGACCGGCGGCTGGGCCTGACCGAGGCGCGTGCCGAGGCACGCGGTCGCGGCCCGGATCCCGCCGAGCGCTATGAGGGCAAGCTGGAGAAGCTGGCCGAAGCCCTGACCCGTCAGGTCGAGGCCAGCCGCACCGAAATGCTGCACCGGCTGGACACGGCCCAGTCCGAAAACCGCATGGAGCGGATGGAGCGCGCGGTCGCCGCCCTGGGCGATCAGGTGCGTCAGGCCGAGCGCGGGTCGGCCCAGGCGGTCGAGGCCATGGGCCGCGAGGTGCTGCGCATCGCCCAGAACCTGAACGGCCGCGTCCAGAAGATGGAGGTCGACAGCCCGGCCCGCATGGACCGGCTGGAGCGGGATCTGGAGATCAAGACCCAGGGCGTCGAGCGTCGTCTGGTCGCCAGCGAGGATCGCCACGCGCTGGCGCTGGAGAAGCTGGGCACCGAGATCGGCCGGATTTCCGACCGCCTCAGCGAACGCATCGCCGAGTCCGAGCGCCGGTCCAGCCAGGCGCTGGACGAAATCGGGCAGAAGCTGACCGACAGCTCCTCTCGCATTGAACAGCACTATGACCGTGCCTCGGGCGAGCTGGCCGAGCGCATGCGCCAGAGCGAGGAACGCACCGCCCGCCTGCTGGCCGAGGCGCGCGAGAGCATGGCCCGCCGGGGCGAGCCGGAAGCGGCCAAGCCCGAACCGGTCGCAAGGCCTGAGCCCGTCGCCGAGCCCGAGCCGGCTGCCCCCGCCGCTGACTGGCGCGCCGGAGCCTTCGGCGTGGCGGCCATGGCCGATGATCCGATCTGGTCCAGCGATCCGCTGGACGGCCCGGCCGACCCGTTCCCGACCGGCGGCGCGACCGCCTCGGCCCCCGAACCCGCGGTAACCGTCCCGGACCCCGAGCCGCAGGACGAGCTGCAGACTCCCCGGTTCAGCACGCCGCGCGCCGAATCGGCCCCGTTCGGCAGTCCCGCAGCCGCCAATCCGGCCCCGGTGGCCCGTGCCCCGCAGGACTTCGGCGGGGCCGATGTCTCGGATGCCCTGGCGGCCACGGCCCCGGAAGACGACGAGTTTTCGGGCGATACCGATTTCGTCGACCCGCGCACCCTGCGGGCAGCGGCCGCCGCCGGCCGGGCATCCAGCTCGACGCGCGGCGCGGTCGAAGCGGCGCGCGCCGCCATGGCGACCCCGGAACCGGAACCGACCCGCTCGGCCTTTGGCCTGAAGCGCGGGGGCAAGTCGCGCCTGCAGGAGCGGATGGATCGTCAGGCCAGCCGCGATGGCTCGACGATGAAGAAGGCGCTGGGCGCCTCGGCGGTCGCGGTCACCCTGATGGGCGGCCTCTATGCCTTTACCGAACTGACCGGCCAGGCCATGCCCTGGGCCCCGGCCGACCCGAGCGATGCGGCGAGCGGGACGCCTCTGGTGGCCCTGGCGACGACCGCGGCGCCCCTGTCGGCCGAGACCGTCGCCCAGGCGACCGATCTGTTCGAACGTGCCATCACCGCCATCGAGGAAGACGATCCCGCAGGTCTCGATCTGCTGACCCAGTCGGCCGAGCTGGGCTATGGCCCGGCGCAGCTGATGCTGTCGGGGCTGTATGAAACGGGCGAGGCCGGGGCCCCGGTGGACATGGCCGAGAGCGTGACCTGGGCCCGGCGGTCGGCCGAGAGCGGCTATCCGCGCGGCATGTTCGCCTATGGCATGCGCCTGTTCGAAGGGACCGACGGCACGCCCGACCGGCCCATGGGTCTGGACTGGATCGAGCGCGCGGCGAAGGCGGGTCTGGTCGACGCGCAGTTCAACGCCGCCGTCATCCACGAGCGCGGCGAAGGCGGCATGCCGGTCAGCCCTGTCCAGGCCTATGCCTGGTACCGGGTCGCGGCCCGCTCGGGCGATGAACAGGCGGCCGCTTCGGTGACCCGCGTCGGCGCGCTTCTGAGCGAGGCCGAGCGCATCCGCGCCGAGGATATGGCCCAGGATTTCCTGCCGGGGACCCCGCCGGACGCCAGCTGATCCCCGGCCCCGCAAGGGGTTGGTCTTCACCTGTCGCGTTCATGCACTGGCCACGGTCGGTGCGCGGGTCTAAGCCCGGACGGTCACGCCGATTCCGGGTCCTGTTCCAGCCGAAGGTCGCCCTTTGGATATCTATCTGCCGATCGCCGAGGTTTCGGTGAACTGGCCTGTCCTGGTTCTTCTGGGAGGGGTGGTCGGCTTTGTCTCGGGCCTGTTCGGCATCGGCGGCGGATTCCTGATGGCGCCGATCCTGGTGTTCCTCGGCATCCCCCCGACCGTGGCGGTGGCCAGCCAGGCCAGCCACGTCGTCGCTTCCTCGACCTCGGGCGTGATCAGCTATTCCTCGCGCGGGGCGGTCGACTTCCGCATGGGCGGAATCATGGCCGGGGGCGGTATCCTGGGCGCCTTCGTCGGCGTCGAAATGTTCCGCTGGCTGCGCCTGATGGGTCAGGCCGATCTGGTGGTGGCCCTGGCCTATCTGCTCTTCCTCGGCGTTATCGGCACCCTGATGCTGAAGGAAAGTCTGGAGCAGATCCTGCGGCGCAGGCGGGGTCAGCCGGCACCCCGCAAACAGCGCCGCCGCCCGATGTGGCTTTACGGCCTGCCGTGGCGGATGAAATTCCCCAAGTCCGGCCTCTATATTTCGGCCATTCCGCCGATCGCCCTGGGCGGCGGGGTCGGCATCCTGTCGGCCATCATGGGCGTGGGCGGTGGCTTCATCCTGCTGCCCGTCATGCTCTACGTCCTGCGGATGAAGGCCTCGGTGGTCGTCGGCACCAGCCTGTTCCAGATCATCATCACCACGGCCATGACCACGGTGCTGCAGGCCGGCCGCAACCAGACGGTCGACATCGTCCTGTCGTCCCTGCTGCTGTTCGGCGGGGTCATCGGAGCCCAGTACGGGGCGCGTCTGTCGGGCCGCTTCCGGGGTGAGGAGCTGCGCGCCATGCTGGGGCTGATCGTGCTGGGCGTCGGCATCTATATGGGGCTGGAACTGTTCGTCCGGCCCAGCGACATGTTCGCCATCGCGCCGGGGGTCCCGGAATGATGATGCAGGACCTGCCCCCTCCGCCCCCCGCCGTGGTCGCCGAGGCGCCTGCCCCGGTGCAGGCGCGTGACCCCTCGGTCGCGACCGGCCGCATCCTGCGTATCTCGGCCGCCCTGACCGACACCGAGGTCCAGGTCGACTCGCGCTTCACCGGGGCGTCGATCGTCCTGTACGGGGCCGTGTTCAATCCGACCGACACGCCCGCCGATGTGGTCGTCGTGGTGCGCGGCCCGGATGCGCCCGTGCGCCTGGTGCGCAAGTCGCAGACGGCGGGCGTCTGGCTGAACAGCCGGCCCGTGCTGTTCGAGGGCGCCCCCGGCTTCTACATGACGTCGTCCACACGCCCGCTCAGCGACATCGCCAATTTCGGCCAGCTGCGGCGGCTGGGGGTGGGGCTGGACCATCTGCGCATCGCCGCCCCGGAAGAGCGCCGCACCGTCACCCGCTATGGCGTGCGCGACGTCGTGGTCAGCCGGTTGGGCGAGGACTATCTGGACTGGCGCCGGGCCGTCATCCGCCTGCGCGAGGACGAGGGCCTCTATGCCGCCGATCCGCAGGGCGTGCGCTTCGTCGACGACGGCCTGTTCCGGGCCGAGGTGGTGCTGCCGACCAGCGCGCCGACCGGCACCTATCACGCCGAGGTCTGGCTGTTTCAGGACGGCGAGCCGGTCTCCAGCGCCGAGCTGGAACTGACCGTCGAAAAGGTCGGCATCGAGCGCGGCATCTATGAGTTCGCCCACGGCCGGCCGTGGACCTACGGCATCCTGTGCGTGATCCTCGCCGCCTTCACCGGCTGGGGCGCCAGCCGGGTGTTCCGACGCAACTAGGGCCTAGCGCCGGAACGAGTTGGCGATATCGACAGGCGTGCCCGGCAAGGCGCGGCCGCGAGGGGAGGCCCCGTCACAGCCTATGGCTTGAGCCTCGGCACTGGGAGAGTCCGGGTAAATCGTTCGCCATTCATCGCCCGGCTCATACCTGCCCAGGAACGAGCCATCGGGCCCGAACCCGACCATGGTCGTTGTTAGCGTCGTGCCGTCGGCGCAGTTGATCTGAGATCGCACAGCCATATGCGAGAGGCCGTCCTCCACATCCTTGTAAGACCAGAAGGCCGTTACCCAAACGATGTCGTCATTATCCCTGTGTGGACGGAATGCGCCATTGGCGAGGTACATAACCATGGCTTCGTCCTCGTGCAGCAGGGTGTAGGGGCCACTCATCGGTGGCGCTCTCCTGCTGGGGTCAGACGTAACGGGAACGGGCGGGGGAGGGTAAACTGGCAGCTCAGAAGACCGAGCTTCTTGCGCTGAGGCGAGATCAGCGCCGAAGGAGGACATAGCCAGGGCAACCAATAGGGCGCAGGCGGCTCGACGCATGATGGCCTCCGTAGGGGTCCGAGGTGAATATTTGGATAGTCTACCGACGCATGCGTCATCGCCTTCGGTGCAGCCGAACCGGACGATGCGCCAACGGGCCATGGTCTCTACCCGCAGCCGCCGCGGCTGTTGACCGGGCCGACTTCGTGGCGGGCGCTGGTGGCATAGGCGGACTGATAGGCAATCACGCTCGTCTGGCCCGACGGCACGATCACCCACGGGTGTCCCGCGACACGGGCGCAGATGGACTGGCTGTGGGGGTTATAGGCCCGGTGCACGATCTGGGGATTGCCCAGAATGGCATCCTCCTCGCGATCCGTCATGAAGGCGACGCCCTGCATCTCGTGATAGTCGAGGCGCTGGGACATCATGGTGGCTTCGCAGCCGGACATCAGGGTCGCCGTCGCCAGGGCGGCAGCCAGAAACACGCGCTTGTACATGGAACCTCTCCTCCTTCGGGTCCCAGATTAGCCGGGACATCGGGGGGGGCAAGTCTCTGGCGTCGGTGCCGGGGCCCAAACCCTGGCTCGCCGCGAACTCGCTGAGGGCGTCGATGACGGCGCGGTCGCTGACCTATCTTGCGTCGCGCGGGGGCAAGGTGGTCGGCAGGGGCTCATCGCGCTCGCCGCGCTTGTTCCTCATGCGGTATTTGCTCTGATACTCGCGCCGCTGTTTGGCGATTTCGTAGAGGACGATGCCTGAGCTGGTCCCGAGATTCAGGCTTTCGATCATACCGAACATGGGAATCGAGACGCACATCTCTGAGCGCTCGACCGCCAGGTCGCTGATCCCGGTATTTTCACGCCCAAACCATACGGCTAGCTTCGGATAGGCGGTGTAATCGCCCTCGTTGAGAAAGATGCTGGCCTTGCCCTTCACGTGTGGCGACGTGACAATCGACCTGAAATTCTTTGCCTCGAGGTAGTCGAAACACGCTTCCGTGCTGTCGAAGCGTTTCACGAAGGTCCATTTGACCGCCGAGACGGACGTTTTCGAGATTGACCGGCGTTCCCGCAAGTCCTGCCAATCGTCCGGCAGCGAACGACGGGGGTCCACGACATAGACCTTCTCGACGCCCAGCGCGTTCACATTCCGGATGATCGTGCCGATGTTGGCAATGTCGGTCGGGTCCTCGATCACTGCGATCAGGTTCTTGCAGCGGAACGGCTTGATCTCATCCGCGCGCTGACGGACAGACCGCTTAGATTTCGGTTCGTCTTCCATGGCTATCAGCTCGCCGCGAACTCGCTCAGGGCGTCCATGACGGCGCGGTTCTGGTCGTCGGTGCCGATGGTGATGCGGAGGGCCTCGGGCAGGCCATAGCCGCCGACCGGGCGGACGATGATCCCCTTGGTGTTCAGATAGGCGTTTGCGGCCTGGCACTGGTCGACGTCCTTGAAGCGGACCAGCACGAAATTGCCGGCGCTGGGCAGGACCTGAAAGCCGAAGCCGCGGATGGCCTGGGTCAGGCGGGGACGCCAGGTCTGGATCAGCTCGCGCGAAGCCTGCTGGTGCGCTTCATCGCCCAGGGCCGCGACCGCCGCCTCGATCCCGGCGACCGAGACATTGAACGGCAGGCGGATGCGGTCGACCGCATCGGCCACCTTCAGCGGGGCATAACCGTAGCCGATGCGCAGGCCGCCGAGGCCGTGGATCTTGGAGAAGGTGCGGGTGACGACGATGTTGCCGCTGTCGCGGGCCAGGTCGAAACTGCTCTGCCAGTCCGGCTCGGTGACATATTCGGCATAGGCCTCGTCGATCACCAGAATGATGTCGGGCGACAGGGCGGCGTGCAACTGGCGGATTTCCTCGGCGGTATTGTAGCTGCCGGTCGGGTTGGACGGGCTGGAGACATAGACGATGCGGGTGCGGTCATCGACCTGGGCGAGGATGGCCTCGGGCGTGAGCTTGTAGTCAGGCTCAGCCGCCAGCTTGACCTCGGCCTGGTTGGCCCTGGCCGAGATGCGATAGGCGAGGAAGCCGTACTGGCCCGAGACGATATTGTCGCCGGGCGTCAGATAGGTCTGGTTCAGAAGCGCAAACACCTCGTCCGAACCGTTGCCGAAGATCAGCCGCTCGGGCTCGAGGCCCATCTTGTCGGCCACCGCCGAGCGCAGCCTGGCCGCCCGGCCATCGGGATAGATGTGGATGCCGCTGACCGCATTGGCATAGGCCTCGCGCGCCTTTTCACCGGCGCCCAGCATGTTCTCGTTCGAGGACAGCTTCATCGGCTGGGCCACGCCGTCGATGTTGGACTTGCCGCCGACATAGGGGGCGATGTCGAGAATGCCGGGCTTGGGGGCGGGGGCCTTGGAGTCGGTCATGGGGTCCTCGCGGGGTCAGAATTTCAGAAGAGGGGAGCAGCGCCGATGACGCCGGTCAGGGTGCCGGGCAGGCCGTCCAGCCGCCCGTCGTCGGCCTGCACATAGCCTGCGATCATCATCAGCTTCAAGCCGCCGGTTGCGATCAGCGGCGCGGCGGCGAGGCCGTTCAGGCCCAGAACCTCGACCAGGCGGGTCTCGGGCAGGGGCGAGTCCGTGACCCAGAAGGTGCGGTCGTCGCCGGTCGGCTCGGGGGTGCCACGCCCGATCATCAGGGCCTGGGGCAGGCGGGCGGCCGTGTCGGGCAGGGCGCCGATCACGCGAGCGTCGGGTGTGGCCAGCAGCCGGCCCCACCAGGCCGTGACCCCGGCCAGATCCATCAGCACCCGGGCACCGGCGGCGGCCTGCTTCAATCCATCCTCGGCCTTCGCCACGCGCTCGAAGCCCAGGCCGAACCGGTCGGCGGCCAGCAGGGCCGACAGCCCGCCGTGCACATGAAGGGGGCCGGACGCCGCACGATCCAGACGCCCCAGCACGGCGCGAACCGTGGTCTTCTGATCGGCGGGCAGGGCAGTCAGGGCGCGGCGCAGGTCCGCAATGGCCTCGCCGTCGGCGGACGGGGGCGTCAGGTCCGAGAGGGCCTGCACCAGTCGCGTGAGGTCGTTCCCGTCCATCAGAACAGCCGGGGCGCGGGCGCCAGGGTGAAGGGCCCCAGCCAGGTGCGCCCCTCGCGGAACTCCAGCGTCAGCGAGACCGGCGCGCGTTCGGCCACGGCGGCGGCCCCCGCAGCGGCGGTGGCCTGGGCCCGGTCGACCATACTGTCCTCGGTGGTCGCCAGACCGGCCAGCGCCGGCGCGGCGCGTTCGGCCCGCACGCTCAGACTGCCGTTCAGCCGGCCGCCCTCATCGGCGACCAGCGGCCCGCCGGTCAGCAGGGCGCGGCTGTCGCCGGACTGCAGCTCGACCCGCACATTGGCAAAGCGCCCCCCGGCCTGCGTCCAGGTGTCGAAGACCCCGGCGCTGTCCATGCCGGTCAGGGCGCTGGCGCGTTCCAGGGTGACCTCGGTGCGTACGCTCAGCCGGCCCTCGCCGGTCAACCGGTCGACGGGGCCATCGGTGCGGCCACGGCCCTCGACCATCTGGAACAGCACGTCCAGGTCATCGGCGGCAGGGGCCGGCGCCCCGGCGTCCCGGGGCCGGGCCGTTGCCGGGCGCGCCTCCAGCGTCAGGCGTTCGGCGGCGGAAATCGGGAAGGCCTCGGCGTCCCGCTCGGCGCGGAAGGTGGGTTCGATCAGCTCGAGTGCCATCTGCGGCCAGGCCTCGGAGACGTCGCGCACGCTCATGCGGATGGCCTCGGCGCGCACGAACACCCGGCCCTTGTCGCCGCGCAGCATCGTCAGGCCGTCGGGGGCGATGACCACCCAGTGCAGCGGGGCATAGGCATTGGCCTCGGCCACCAGTTCCGGCGCGCGGGCCCCGTGACCCGACGGGGCCACCACCTCGACATCGCGCAGGGCCAGCCGGGCACGGAAGGGCCAGCCGTCGATCTCGATCCGGCCATGCTGGATGGTCCACCCGGACTCGCGCAGGCCTTCGGCGCGGGCCAGAACCTCCTGCTCGATCCTCTGGGTCAGCACGAACCACCAGCCGGTCCAGGCGACCAGCAGGGCCAGCACCACGATCAGCGGAAGGAACAGGCCCCGGCGGCTGTGGCGACGGGCGGGCGTGTCAGCGGTCATACAGACGTCCTGTGATCTTCGGGGCCGAGGAACCGGGAAAGGGTGGCGACCGCTTCGGCCAGCTCCATACGCTCGACCTCTACACCGGGGGGCAGGCCGCCGAAAAGCCGCGTGGGACAGGCCGCATCCAGCATGACGAACACCCCCTTGTCGTCGGCGCGCCGGATCAACCGGCCAAAGGCCTGGGCCATGCGCCCGCGCGCCAGCGCATCGTCATAGGTCCGGCCCCCGCCTGAACCGTCGAGGCTGGCGAACCGTTCCCGCCGCGCCCGGTGCAGCAGGTCCGGCCGGGGCCAGGGCACGCGGTCAAACACCAGCAGCCGCAGCGACCGGCCGGGCACATCGACGCCGTCGCGGATGGCGTCGGTGCCCAGCAGACAGCTGTCGCGCTCGGTGCGGAACACATCGACCAGTGCCCCCACATCCAGCGGGTCGATATGCTGGGCATAGAGCGGCAGGCCGGCGCGGCCCAGCTCGGGCCCCAGTAGGCCATAGACCGCCTTCAGCCGGCGGATGGCGGTGAACAGGCCGAGCGCCCCGCCGCCCGAGGCCAGGAAGAGCGCCCGCATGGCCGCCGCCGTGCGGCGCGGATCGTCGCGCGGCACGTCGGTGACCACGATCACCTTCGACTGGCTGGCATAGTCGAACGGGCTTTCGACCTTCAGGGTGCGGACCGGGGTCTCCAGCCGCCCGGTGGCCGAGCGCAGCCGCGCCAGATGGAAGGGGTCGGCGCCGAAATCCGGATCGGTCAGGGTGGCCGAGGTGACCAGCACCCCGTGCGAGGGGCGGATCACGGTCGCTTCCAGCGGCTGGGTCGGATCGACCCAATGGCGGCGCAACGACACATCGGACAGCCGGCCAAAGGCGCTCTCGGCCGACAGCCAGTCGACAAATTCGGGATCGCCGGCCGCATCACCCGACGCCAGATCATTCAGCATGGCCCGCCACGACGGCAGGGTCATGCGCGCCCGCCGGTCCAGCCCGCGCAGCGCCCCCTCGATCCGCGCCCGGGCCCCGCCGTCCAGCGTCTCGGCCTCTTCGGTCAGCACATCCTCGAGATGCCGCGACAGGGCGAGCAGCGGCGCCTCGACCGCGGCCAGGGCCTCGGCGGCCTTTGCGGCGGCGGTGATCAGGTCGGGGATGGCGGGGCGGGCGGCGCACTCCATGCCCTGATCTTCCGAGCCCCCGCGCGGGTCGGCCCGCGCGCGCAGCTGGTCCAGGGCCGCCGCCAGAAACACCTCGACCGGCCCGGTCGGCGCCCCCGACTCCGAGCCCCGCAGGATGCGGCCTTGAGCCCCCTCGCCCGGCAGGCGGGTGGCCGCCGCCAGCACATCGCCCATCGCCTTGCGCGCCGGGCTGTCGTCGCCGATCAGATCGCCCAGCCGCTGCTCCAGCCCGCGCCCGCGTCGCGCCCGCGTCTCCGGCCCCCGGATCCAGCGGCGCAGCTCGGCGGCCTCCTGACCGGACAGGCTGGAGGAAAAGGCGCTGTCGGCGGCTTCGAACAGATGATGGCCCTCGTCAAAGACGATGCGCTTCAGGGCGGCGGTCTCGCTGTCGCCGGCGGGCTGGCGGGCGGCGCGCGCCCCGTCAAAGGCGGCCTGCACCATGACCAGGGCGTGGTTGGCGATCACCACATCGGCGTGGCGCGCAGCCCGCACCGTCTTTTCCACGAAACAGCGGCGATAGTGGGGACAGGCGGCATGGATACATTCGCCGCGCCGGTCGACCAGATTGGCGGGCGTCGGCTGGTGCGCGGCCGGCGCAGCATAGAGCCCCGGCAGCCAGGCCGGAAAGTCGCCGCCCGTCATGTCGCCATCGGCACAGGCCCCGGCCCAGCGCGCCGTCAGGCCAAGCCCCACGACATCGCCCGCGCCCAGCTGGGCCTGCTGCACCATCTCCTGCAGGTTCAGCAGGCAGAGGTAGTTTTCGCGCCCCTTCCTGACCACCACCCGCCGCCGCGTCTGCCCCTCATGGTCGGGCAGGGCCAGACCCTCGCGCGCGATCTGGCGCTGCAGGGCGCGGGTATAGGTCGAGACCCAGACGGTGCCGTGGTTGCGCTCGGCCCACAGGCCGGCGGGCGCCAGATAGCCCAGCGTCTTGCCCGTGCCGGTGCCCGCCTCGGCCAGCAGGGCGCGCGGCTGGTCCTTGTGATCGCGCGGGGAAAAGGCAAAGGCGGCCTCGGCGGCGTAATCGGACTGGGTGGGGCGCGCCTCGTCCAGCCCCAGCCCTTTCAGCATATGGTCCAGCCGGATGCGCGCGCTCTCGCTGTCGACCGGGTGCGAGCCCGCCTCGCCGCGCGGCGCGACCTCTTCCCACTCGGACAGTCGGTTCCAGACATCCAGCCCGGTGCCCGGTTCGCGCCGGTCGCGGGGATTGCGCCCCGCTGCCAGAAGCCCGGCCCGCAGGGCCTGATCAACCCGCTCGCCCCAGCTCCAGCCCGCGCGGGCCAGCGTCCCGTTCAGCGTCAGCGCCGCTTCAAGGTCGGGATAGTCTGCCGCCGAGAGCTCGGCCAGCAACCGCCCGGCGACCGCGCGCAGGGCCTCGGCCTGGGCCACCGCGCCGACCGGCTCGTCCAGCCCCAGCGCAATGGCCAGCCCCGTGGGCGTCGGCGCACAGAAGCGCGCGGGCCGCACAAAGACGAACAGCTCCAGCACATCCAGCAGGTGCGGTGCCCGCGCCGGTGCCTCCAGCCCCAGCCGCCGCGCCGTCAACCCGGCATGGGCGACCAGCACCGGCGCGGGGCCACAGAACAGCCCCTCGGCCGCCCCCCGCCCGATGGCCCGTGCGCCCTCGGCATCCGCCACCGCCCCCGCGCCCGGTGGCGTGGCCAGTGCAGGCGGCAGGTCGAGGATCAGCGACGAAGGAGGAGCAGCAACGAGGGACACCCCCTCTCATACCCGCGCGCGCGTCGAAACGGAACGGGAACAGGGCACAGTTCTCGTCATCCTCTGGCTTGACCAGAGGATCGGTCGGGGCAGGCCGTTTCGGTCGGAACATGCAGAGGGTGACACCGACCCTCGGATCAAGTCCGAGGGTGACGAGGGAGAGGGGGTGAACCGCACGCCCTCGCTGTGTCCTTTGTGGCTTTTCTTCGCTGTGTTCTCTGTGATGAACCCTGGACCGACAACCTCACCCCTTCGGCATCAGGGCGTCGTCGATTTCGCTGGCGCGCAGATAGGCCGGGCGGGCGCGCAGGCGGTCGGCATAGGCGACGAAGGCCGGGCGGTCGGGGATGCTCTTGAACATCAGGCCCCAGTTGATCTGCGAGCCGACATAGACGTCCGCGGCGCTGAACCGGTCGCCAAGGATCCTCGGTCCGTCGCCGGAAACCGCGCCCTCCAGGGCGTCGATGGCGGCCTCGAAGGTGCCATAGCCCAGCGTCCCGGCCTTGTCGGCGGGGGCCAGCAGGTTCATCGATTTGGCGGTGACCGCGGCCTCCAGCGGGCCGGCGGCAAAGAACATCCAGCGCAGGAATGTGCCGCGCCCGGCCTCCTGCGGGCCGGGGGCCAGTCCGGCCTCGGGAAAGCGGTCGGCGAGGAAGGTGCAGATGGCGGCGCATTCGGTGACCACCTCGCCGTCACAGACGATGGCCGGCACCTTGCCCATCGGGTTGATGGCCAGATAGTCGGCGCCCTTCATGGTGGTGCCATAGTCCAGCAACTCGGTGCGGTAGGGGCGACCCACCTCTTCCAGCATCCAGCGCACGATGCGCCCGCGCGACATGGGGTTGGTGTAGAAGGTGATGTCGTCGGCCATGGTGTCCTCCCGGGTTTTCCGCAGACTAATGCGGGATCGTGACGCGCGTCACGCAACTGTGGTTTCGCGATACGGCAAAGTCGGGGATAGTCGGCGGATGACTCGTCCCGACAGGCCACTGGCGCTCGGTCGCCTCGAAATCTGGCGTCACCCCTGGCCGGTGCGGCTGACCCATTGGGTGAACGTGGTCTGTCTGGTCTTCCTGCTGATGACCGGCCTGCAGATCCTGAAGGCGCACCCGCATCTGTACTGGGGGCTGGACTCGACCTTCGATGACGCCTGGCTCAGCTTCGGCACCATCCCCGGCTGGATGACCCTGCCCGGCTATCGCGATCTGGCGGCGGGCCGGAACTGGCATTTCTTCTTTGCCTGGATCTTCGTCGCCAACGGCATGATCTATCTGCTGTACATCCTGTTCTCGGGGCGGCTGGCCCGGATGATAGAGCCCAGCCGCGAGGAGCTGGCCCACCTCCCCGACAGTGTGATCGAGCATGCCCGGCTGAAGTTTCCGGAGGGCGAGGCGGCCCGCACCTACAATGTCATCCAGAAGCTGACCTATCTGGTCGTGCTGCTGGTGCTGCTGCCGATGATGCTGGTCACGGGGCTGGGCATGTCGCCGATGATGAATGCCGCCATCCCCGAACTGCTGCCGGTCCTGGGCGGGCGCCAGTCGGCCCGGACCCTGCATTTCATCGCCGCCATGGGCATCACCGCCTTTGCCGTCGTCCATGTGCTGCTGGTGTTCCTCAGCGGGCCGGTGAACAATCTCAGGGCCATGATCACCGGCTGGTATGTGATCCGCACCGAGCCCGAACCGCCGAAGGAGACGCCCGATGACCGTGATCCGTCCTGATCGCCGTCACCTGCTGCTGGCCGGCGGGGCGCTGGCCCTGTCGGGCTGTGACAGTCTGGTCCGCAATGCCCAGGCCCAGTGCACGGTGAAGAAGGCCGAGCAGGTGTCAAAGCGCACCCAGCGCGCCCTGGCCCGCGATGCCCTGGCCCCCGAATACGAGGAAAAGGACATCTCAAAGGACTTTCGGGCCAATGGCTCGGTCGATCCGTCCGCCGCCGAATACCGGGCGCTCAAGGCCAATAATTTCCGCGACTATCAGCTGATCGTCGACGGCCTGGTCGAGACCCCGCTGGCCCTGTCGCTGGCCGAGCTCAAGCGCCTGCCCTCGCGCACCCAGATCACCAAGCACGACTGCGTCGAGGGCTGGACCTCGATCGGCAAGTGGAAGGGGGCGCGCCTGTCGGCCGTGCTGGACCGCGCGCGTCTGAAGCCCGAGGCGAAGTTCGTGGTCTTCCACTGTTTCGACGCCCTGGATCAGACCGAGAACGGCGAGCGCTATTACACCTCGGTCGACATCCGCGAGGCGTACCATGAGCAGACCATTCTTGCGTACGAGATGAACGACGAGACCCTGCCCATCAAGCACGGCGCGCCGATCCGCCTCAGGCTGGAGCGCCAGCTGGGCTACAAGATGGCGAAGTACATCAAGCGGATCGAGGCCGTCGAGAGCTTCGCCCACATCGGCCGGGGCAAGGGCGGCTATTGGGAAGACCGCGGCTATGAATGGTATGCGGGGATCTAGGATGCAGGGTGCGGGGATCGCCGCGGGGATCGCCGCCGTGATTGCCCTCGGGCCGACCGCGCTGTGGGCCCAGACGCCCGCCGGAGCGCCGCCACAACCGCCGCTGTGCGAGGGTACCGCAAGCCGCCTCGGCCCCGCTGCTCGCCCCGCGCCCGCGCCGGAGCTGTGGCCGGCCTCGACCTTCGAGGCGACCGGGCGGGAAGATGAAGCCCTCGATGATGTGCTGATGCGGGCATCGGGCGCCATGGGGGCAGACTCGGTGGGGGCCGCCGTGCTGGACGCCGACGGCCTGTGGTCCGGCCGGACCGGGGCGGAGGACGCCCCCCTGTTCTGGTGGGCCAGCGCGGGCAAGCTGGCGGTCGCCGTCGCCGTGCTGCAACTGGTCGAGGAAGGGGCGGTGGCGCTCGACGACCCGGTCTCGCGCTGGGTCGAGGACGTGCCGCTGGGTGAGCGCATTACCCTTGGCATGCTGCTGGACCACACCTCGGGCCTCTACAGTTCCAATGAGGCGGCGTCGGTCCGGGCCGATCCCCGCTTCCGCACGCTCGACGAACTGGTCGCCGTCGCGCGCGACGAGGGCAGCCTGTTCTGTCCCGGGCAGGGCTGGCGCTATTCCAACACCAACTACTGGCTGCTGGGCGCGGTACTGGAGGCGGTCGAGGGGCAGCCGCTGGACCAGATCCTGACCCGGCGGATCGTCGACCGGGCCGGCCTGTCCGGCGTGCGGTTCGTGACACCGGACGATGCCCTTTCGGAGATGCAGCCCCTGCCGCCGCCGGACGAGGCCCGGGGCGAGGTGGAGGTCCACCCGGCCTGGGTGGGGGCCGCCGGGCCGATGCTGGCGACGCCCGAGGGGGCCGTGGGCCTGCTGCAGGCGGTCCTGACCGGACGTCTGCTACCGTCGGAGCGGGTGCGGAGCATGCTCGACCAGCCCTGGCCCATGTTCGACCAGCCGATGGCCTATGGGCGCGGCCTGATGCTCTACGAGGTGCCGGAGCCGGGCCGACCGCTGACCTGGATCGGCCATTCGGGCGGCGCCAGCGGGGTCAAGGCGGCCCTGGTCTGGTCGCCGGTGGATCGGGCCTATGTGGCGGTGGTGCTGACGGGACCGGGGTCGGCCGAGGCCGCGGCCAATGCCCTGCTGCGCGCGCGGGGACGCCGCTGACGCCGCCTCCGGGCCGTTGCAAGGCAACCGGAATTCCCCTCTAGATGCGTCAGGCGATCGGGGGATCGCGAGGGGGATCGGAACATGCGCAGGATCGGAACGCGGTTGCTGGTACTCGCGGGGCTGCTCGCCCTGGCGGCCTGCGAGATGGGGCCGGAGATCACGCCGGCCAAGATGGTCCAGACGCCCGATGCGGAGCGGATCCGCGCGGCCTATCCCACCTTTGCCCGGATCGCGCAGATCGAGGGCAAGGTCTGGATGCGCTGTGCCTATACGCTGGATGGCCTGGTGGAGCGCTGTCGCAAGCGGGGCGTCGCGCCGGAAGGCCTGAACTTCGACAAGGGGATTCCCGGCCTGCTGGCCGACTATATCGTCGAACCGCAGACGATTAACGGCCGGCGGGCGCCCGGGGAGATCGACTTCCTCATCCACTTCGCGCCACCCTCCGCCCCGCCGACCTGGGAGGGTGAACCGGTCACCGATGATGAGAGGCGGGCGGCCCGTCGCCTGGTGACGGCGCAGCTGGGATTGGTCGACCGCTATGGCGACCGCGGCAATGCCCACCGGACGGTGGCCATTGATCGCTATCAGGCGGTGGCGGACATGCTGGACCAGGCCTTCGCGGCGGAGGGCGACGCCCGCAACGAAGCCATGGCGTACGCGCTCATCCAGGCCATGACTCCCGAGGAACGCCGCGCTTTCCGGCGGGGTGGATTCGGGGGCGCCTCGACCTATGAGATGGAGGCCGTCAGCCCCGAGCTGTTCGCCGTCAACGCCCGTATCGCCAAGCGGATTCGCGACGAATACTGCGCGGCCTACCCTTGCGCGGCGACCCGGCCGGGGACCTAGAGCCTGATCGGTTGAGGTGGAATCGCCTCGCGATTCCGCCGATGCCGTGAATCAGGCTCCCGCATAATACTGGACCGAAATCCGAGCCCGGTCGGACATGCGTCCGACTGAACCGACTTCAGTCTAGTCCTCGACCGTTTCCTTGCGGCGTTTGACCATCAGGTCGAAGCTGTCCCAGACGCCGTCGGCGCCGTGCCAGGCGCCCTTGGTCGCGGCCTTGGAGTATTCCGTGGCGCGGGCCTCGAAGAAGTTGGCGTGCTCGACGCCCGACAGCAGGGACTGCAGCCACGGCAGGGGGTTTTCGCGCTGGCCGCCGAACAGCTCGGGCAGCTGCAGCTGGCGTAGGCGCCAGTCGGCAATGAAGCGGATGTAGGCCTTGATGTCATCGGGCGTCATGCCGTGTACCGGACCCATCTCGAAGGCCAGGTCGATGAACTTGTCCTCCATCTGCACCACGGTGCGGCAGCATTCGACGATATCGTCAGCCACGGCCTTGGTGACCGCGCCGGTCTCCTTGTTGAAGGCGTGGTACAGCTTGATGATGCCTTCGCAGTGCAGGCTCTCGTCGCGCACCGACCAGCTGACGATCTGGCCCATGCCCTTCATCTTGTTCTGGCGGGGGAAGTTCATCAGCATGGCGAAGCTGGCGAACAGCTGAAGCCCCTCGGAGAAGCCGCCGAACATGGCCAGCGTCCGGGCGACGTCGGCGTCGGTCTCGACCCCGAACTGGCCCATATAGTCGTGCTTGTCCCGCATGGCCTCATATTCCATGAAGGCGCCGAACTCGCTCTCGGGCATGCCGATGGTCTCGAGCAGCAGGGCATAGGCCGCGATATGGATGGTCTCCATGTTGGCGAAGGACGCCAGCATCATCTTGACCTCGGTCGGTTTGAACACCCGACCGTATTTCTCCATGTAATTGTCCTGCACCTCGATGTCCGCCTGGGTGAAGAAGCGGAAGATCTGGGTCAGCAGATTGCGCTCGGCGCTGGTCAGATTGGCCGCCCAATCCTTGCAGTCCTCGCCCAGCGGCACCTCCTCGGGCATCCAGTGGACCTGCTGCTGCTTCTTCCACATGTCGAAGGCCCACGGATAGCGGAACGGCTTGTAGGCGGCCGAGGGCGTCAGCAGGCCGGGCAGGCTGCCGGCAGACTTGGCGGGCGTGATCGGGCTGTGGGCGTTCATGCGCGTCTCGTGAACTGGAGGGGTCATCGCTGAAGGGCGAGCCCTCACAATGCGCGGACATCAGCCCCCTGCCAAGGGGGTGCGGCGCTGGATATTGTGATTGTGATCGTCTCTGCCCCCAAATCTTGTGGTTAATCGCCGCAGGGCTGGGGACGAATGAGGGGGCGGGTGCTTCTCCTTTCGGGAGAGAATGTCCGAAGTCCACTATCTTCGCTAGAATTTTCGAGAACCGACGTTATAGTTCGCGTGTGGGGGGAAAACGTCCCGGCACGCTTGGCCGAGGTCTCCCCGCGTTATGGACGCATCGTCCGAACAGGGAGGCTAACGATATGAAGCGACTGAAACTCCTGGCCCTCGGGGCCACAGCGGCCCTCGGCCTCAATGCGGCCGTCAGTGCGCCGGTGCTGGCCCAGGCTGCCGAACCCTTCGTGGGGCAACTGGTGCTGTTTCCGATGAACTGGTGTCCGCGTAACTGGGCCAAGGCCAACGGGGCCATACTGCCGATCGCCCAGTATCAGGCCCTCTACTCGCTGTACGGCACGACCTATGGGGGCGACGGCCGGCAGACCTTCGGCCTGCCCAACCTGGAGGGCCGGGCCCCCGTCAGCTATTCCAGCAACATGCCTCTCGGAATGATGACGGGAAGCTCGACGGCGACGCTGACGGTCAACCAGATGCCGGCGCACAACCACATGATCCTGGCCGCATCCACCGGGCCGACCAGCAACAATCCCGCGGGCGGAAGCCTGGCGACCTTCCCGGACGGCTCGCCCATCTATGCGTCATCCGCCGAGGTTCCCTCGGTGGCGATGCACCCGAATGTCGTGACGCCGACCGGCAATAATCAGCCCTTCTCGACCCAGAGCCCGATCCTGGCCATGAACTGGTGTGTGTCCCTGCAGGGCATCTACCCGTCGCGGTCATAAAGGGATGAAGCGCATGACCAAGACAGGAAAACTGGCGGCCCTGGTCGCCGGTGTCGCGCTGGCGGGCAGCTTTGCCTCGTCTGCGACGGCACAGGACAACTTCGTGGGTGAACTCCAGCAGTTTGCCACCAACTGGTGTCCGGACGGATGGCATCGGGCGGATGGCAGCCTGATGGCCATTGCCCAGTACGAGGTGCTCTTCAGCCTGATCGGCACGACCTATGGCGGCAATGGCATCCAGACCTTTGGCCTGCCGGACCTGCGTACCCGGATGCCGGTCGGCTACGACAATCAGTTGCCGATCGGGGCCATGACCGGCACCTCCTCGACCACCCTGCTGCAGTTCAACCTGCCGAGCCACAGCCACAATCTGCAGGGCGATGAGACCGGTCCGGTGAGCAACAGCCCCGCGGGAGCCATGCTCGGCACCTTCCCGGCGTCGTCACCCATCTACAGCAGTGGTGCGGGCGCATTTCCCCTGAACATACGCGTGGTGGAGCTTGCGGGCGGCAATCAGCCGGTTCAGATCCAGAGCCCGATCCTGGCGACCAACTGGTGCATCGCCCTGTACGGGATCTACCCCTCGCGCCCCGACTAGGATTCCGTCAGCGAGACCTTCGCCCCGCCGGACAGCGTCCGGCGGGGCTTTTTTCGACTCAGTCGAACAGGATGACGGCCAGCCCCGTCAGGGCAAAGCCCAGCGCGGCCGCGATGCGGATCCAGGTCATGGGCAGGCGGGTAGCCGCCTTCTCGCCGAGGAAGACGGCCGGCGTATTGGCCAGCATCATGCCCAACGTCGAGCCGATCACGACCGGGATCAGGGCTTCGAACCGAACGGCCAGGGCGGCCGTCGCGATCTGGGTCTTGTCGCCCATTTCGAGAATGAAGAAGGCCGCCGTGGTCGTCAGGAAGATGCCGCGCCAGGTGGTCTCCTTCGGGGCGGGGCGCTCCTCCAGACGGTCGGGAATCAGGGTCCAGGCGCCAAAGGCCAGAAAGGTCAGGCCGATGACCCATTTGACCCAGGGCCCTTCGGCAAAGCTGGCGAGGACGGAGCCGGCGATCGCCGCCACCGCATGATTGGCGATCGTCGCCACCAGTATGCCGGCCAGGATGGGCACGGGCCGCCGCCAGGCCGCCGCCAGCAGAACGGCCAGCAGCATGGTCTTGTCGCCGATCTCGGCCAGGGCCACCAGCCCGGTCGATACAGCCAGGGCCTCCCAGAAGGGGCCGTCCGCAAAAGGAATCACAACAGGTCACTCGGGCGGGGGCGACGGGCGAACCGACGGTCATCGCGAACGCCCCCGCATGGATGCGCCCCGCGATGCCAGCGGTCTTGTCAAACAGCTCCGCGACCCTGAGGTCTGCCGGAGCCCCGCACGCGCCATTCCCTCCGGGCGAGGGAAAGTGTGTTGACGCGCGCCCCACTTTTGCGTGGGCGACTACTCCCCGATGACGAGGGGGTCGCTTTACGCCGGAGGGGCCTGTCGCGCAAGCCGGGCCTCGCGGTGCCGCCCGTATCGTTCCAGCGCCCAGGCGGCCAGCCACAGGCTCATGGCCCACGCCGCCCCCACGCACCAGCCGGCCAGAACGTCCGACAGCCAGTGCGCGCCCAGATAGACCCGGGTCAGGCCGACGGTCAGGGCCAGCAGCACGGCGGCCCCCAGCACCCAGATCTTTTCCCGTCGCCGCGTCAGCCCCTGCGCCACCAGCGTCCCCAGGCTCAGGTAGAAGACCGTGGCCAGCAAGGCGTGGCCCGAGGGAAAGCTGGCATTCAGGGTCTCGACCGCCTGATAGGCGACGGGTGGCCGCTCGCGCTCGAAGACGGACTTCAGGCCTTCGCTGAGGCCGACGGCGCCGATCAGGCCCAGAACCAGCCGCAGGGCGGCCCCCCGGTGGCGCTGCAGCAGCAGATGGGTAACGGCCAGCAGGGTGAACAGCGACAGGACCGATATGCCGCCGAGCGAGGTCAGGTCGGCGGCGGCCTCCTCGACCCACCAGGGGCCGATCGGGTTGCCGACGTCGCCCGGCACGCGCAGCGCCTCCAGCACCTGATAGTCCAGGCCCCGGTCGCCCTGTTCGGCCATCTCCTCGGCCAGATCGAGGAACAGAAGCCCGCTCATGGCCATCACCAGAAAGGCCCCGAGCGCCGCCGCCTCGGTCCGCGCCAGCCTGAGTGTGCGCACCGCCAGAGGGGGCAGGAATTCGGTCAGTCGATGGCGGAGCCCGGCGAAGGTCATCGCCCCGAAACGGCCAAGGTTGGACGGCGTTCCGACGGGCCGGCCGGGCGATCACGTTTCCGTGATCGGACCCCTGGTGTCATCCCGCTGTCACGGGCCTTTCCACAGTCTGGACCGGCTTGCCCCCGGCTTTGTGAAGAATGTGATCGCCAGCCCCGTTGACGGGTCGTTAGGTATCTGTGCCCCATATGTGGCGTCGGGACCTGCTTCGGCCACTAGATCATGTGGTCGTGCAGGAGGCGCTGTTGCATTGGCATTCGGGGATTATCGAGCATTATGGCTGGCGTGGAAGCAATGAAAGCGGCGGAAATGAAGACGGCTGAGACGTCCGGGACGTCTGTGGGCGCGACCGCTGAACGACCGCATCTGAAGGTGGTGCCCTCCATCATTCTGGATCGCTCGCGGGACGCGCTGCTGACCGAATTCGG
The DNA here is from genome assembly GCF_036963785.1 of Brevundimonas sp. Taxonomy (GTDB): domain Bacteria; phylum Pseudomonadota; class Alphaproteobacteria; order Caulobacterales; family Caulobacteraceae; genus Brevundimonas. Next base: position 26,873 of record NZ_JBALUS010000005.1, on the reverse strand, counting down.
CAAGAAGACGCTGGAAGACCGCTATCTGCTGGCGGGCGAAAGCTATCAGGACATGTTCGCGCGGGTCGCCAATGCCTTCGCCGACGACGCCGAACATGCCCAGCGCATCTATGACTATATGAGCCAGCTGTGGTTCATGCCGGCGACGCCGGTGCTGTCGAACGGCGGCGCCAATCGCGGCCTGCCGATTTCCTGCTTCCTGAACGCGGTCGGCGACAGCCTGGACGGCATCCAGTCGGTCTGGAACGAGAACGTCGCCCTGGCCTCGAACGGCGGCGGCATCGGCACCTACTGGGGCGGCGTCCGCTCCATCGGCGAAAAGGTCAAGGGCGCGGGCCAGACCTCGGGCATCATCCCCTTCATCCGCGTGATGGACAGTCTGACGCTGGCGATCTCGCAGGGCTCGCTGCGCCGGGGCTCGGCCGCCGTCTATCTGGACGTGCACCACCCCGAGATCGAGGAGTTCCTCGAGATTCGCAAACCGTCGGGCGACTTCAACCGCAAGTCCCTGAACCTGCACCACGGCATCAACATCACCGACGCCTTCATGGAGGCGGTCCGCGACGGCAAGACCTTCGACCTGCTGTCGCCCAAGGATCAGGCGGTCATGAAGACCGTCGACGCCCGCGGCCTGTGGCAGAAGATCCTCGAGATCCGCCTGCAGACCGGTGAGCCCTATCTCATCTTCTCGGACACGGTGAACCGCCAGATGCCGCGTCACCAGCGCGAGCTGGGCCTGTCGGTCAAACAGTCGAACCTGTGCTCGGAAATCATGCTGCACACCGGCCGCGACCATCTGGGCGTCGACCGGACGGCGGTCTGCTGCCTGTCGTCGGTCAATGCCGAGACCTTCCTCGAGTGGAAGGACGAGCCGCGCTTCATCGAGGACGTCATGCGCTTCCTCGACAATGTGCTGGAAGACTTCATCCGCCGCGCGCCGCCGGAAATGTCGGCCGCCGTCTATTCGGCCAAGCGCGAGCGGTCGGTGGGTCTGGGCCTGATGGGCTTCCACTCCTTCCTGCAGGCCCAGGGCGTGGCCTTTGAATCGGCCATGGCCAAGTCGTGGAACATGCGGCTGTTCAAGCACCTGCGCCGCGAGGCCGACAAGGCCAGCCGCCTGCTGGCCGAGGAAAAGGGCGCCTGCCCCGACGCCGAGGAGCGCGGCATCATGGAGCGCTTCAGCCACAAGCTGGCCATCGCCCCGACCGCCTCGATCTCGATCATCTGTGGCGGCACCTCGGCAGGCATCGAGCCGATCCCGGCCAACATCTATACGCACAAGACCCTGTCGGGCTCGTTCGCGGTCAAGAACCCCTACCTGGAGCAAATCCTGGACGGAAAGGGTCTGAACACCGACGCCATCTGGAACTCGATCCTCGAGAACGAAGGCTCGGTCCAGCATCTGGACGAGCTGACCGAGGACGAGAAGGCCATCTTCAAGACCGCCTTTGAACTGGACCAGCGCTGGGTGGTCGAGCTGGCCGCCGACCGCACCCCCGAGATCTGCCAGGCCCAGTCGGTCAATCTGTTCATTCCCGGCGATGTCGAGAAATGGGACCTGCACATGCTGCACTGGTCGGCGTGGGAGCGGGGCCTGAAGTCACTGTATTACCTGCGGTCCAAGTCGGTGCAGCGCGCATCGTTCGCCGGTTCCGAGGACAAGGCCGAGGCGGAAATCGATCCCAACCAGCCTGATCTGTTCTCGGTGGCGCGCACCGACTACGACGAGTGTCTGGCCTGCCAGTAGGGCAGGGCCCCGGCGAGAGGGAACGCGGGACACTGTCTGTCCGTTAGGAGGACAGAGCCGCGTCGCCGAAAAGTCATTTGTCGGACGCGGGCGAATGTAGCATGCTCAAGCGCATAACGCTGCGTAAGGGCACGGTGAGGGGCCTGTGAAGCGATCGACGTCCATACTGGTCGGGTGTGTCCTGGCCACCGGTTTCGGGGGAGCTGCCTTTGCACAGGCGGGCCCGTCGACGACGGCGTCGCTCAACTCTGCCGACCCGTGGGAAGACAGCTGGGAAGCCCAGCGGCGCGACCGCGAAATCACCACCCGCCTGAATGCCGACACCACCTATACCGCCCGGGTCCAGACCGTGGCCGGTCCGGCCTATGTGCCGGACAGCCGGACTGTCGAGGTCCGCCCCGCCGAGGTTGAGCGGGGCTCACCCTGGGTGGCGACCAGCCGCGAGGTCTGGCGCGAGACGGATGCCTATACCGAAAGCCTGAGGGTCGACAGCGTCGGAACCCTGCGCCGGGCCGACGGCGGCCCCCTGCCGCCGGGTGCCGGTGACGCCGTGGCGGTCGAGGACCAGCGCTATGGCCTCAGCTATCGCCGGGGGTGGCCCTCCACGCTCGGTTATACGGCTTCGGGCCTCGAAGTGACCCTGACGCCCCACGCCGGTGTCGGCCTGACCCCGCTGGGCCCTGTGGCCGAGGCCGGGGCGACCCTGTCGATCGGCTCGGACGTCGACCGCATGGTGCCCGAGGGCCAGGAGGTCTTTGGCGACCGGGCGCGCTGGTATCTGTTTGCCGCAGGATCCGGCCGCGCGGTGGGCTATAATTTCGCCCGCACCCGCGACGGCAACTACGCCCGCTCGGGCTATAGCCACGATTCCGGGGCCTTTCTCGGCGATGCCTCGATCGGTGTCGCCTACCGCCGCGGCGACGTCCACAGCTCGGTCGGCCTGGTCTATCGCGAGATCGAGCCCGGCGGCATGCGCGACATGAGCGACGGCATCGAGGCCGATGTGACCGAAGGCATGGTGGCCTTCCAGTTCTCGATCAAGCCCGACTGGTAAGTCCCTAGCGGGTTGCGACCACGCCCTCGCGCCGATCGTCAGCCCCGCCGTCCCAGGCCCAGCCGTCCGGCCCCAGCCGCCACAGGCCGCCGTGCAGGCCCGAGTTCTCGCTGGCGTTCGGCCGCAGCCGCAGACCCCGCTCCGCCAGGGCCGCCTGGAGCTCCGGCGAGAACCGTTCGGTGTCCGCCCCCAATCCCGACCCGCGCGCCACCAGATTGGGCAGGTCAAAGGCGTCCTGCACGCCCAGCCCCCAGTCGAGCGTGCCGATCAGCGCCTTGGCGTTATAGGCCAGGATCGACGATCCGCCCGGTGAGCCCAGCCCGCCGACCAGCCGACCCTCGCGGTCGAAGATCAGCACCGGCGACATCGAGGACCGGGGCCGCTTGCCGCCCGCCACCGCATTGGCCACCGGCCGTCCCAGATCATCGACCGGCTCGAACGAGAAATCGGTCAGCTGGTTGTTCAGGAAGAAGCCGCCGCTCATCCGGCCCGAGCCGAACACGCTCTCGACCGTGGTGGTCATGCTGACGGCATTGCCCCACGGGTCGACGATGAAGAAATGCGAGGTGCCGGCGGGCTCGGTCGTGGCATCGGTGCCGACAGCGACGATCCCGGGGGGGCTCCCGGCCTCTGCGGCCCCGGTCAGGCCGGGCACCAGGGCGGCGCGTTCGGCCACATAGGCCGGGTCCAGCAGGCCCGCGACCGGGACAGAGACAAAGTCCGCATCCGCCACATAGCGATCGCGGTCGGCATACATCAGCCGCTGCAGACGGGCGAAGGCGACCCAGGCCCCCGCGTCATCCGGTCCGGCCGAGACCGCCGGCACATGCTCGGCCATGGCCAGCAGCTGCAACAAGGACACGCCGCTGGAGGGCGGCGGCGGCACACAGACCACATAGATCCGGTAGGGGCGGCACAGGGCCTCGCGCACCTTCGGCTGATAGCCGGCCATGTCCTCCAGCGTCAGCGCGCCCGGGCGCGGCGCGGCGCCGACCGTTTCGACAATCCCTTCGGCGATCGGGCCTTCATACAGGGCCCGCGCCCCGCCGGCGACCAGTCTCCGCACCGTCTCGGCATAGGCCGGATTGGTCAGCACATCGCCGGTCTCGAGACGCTCCCCGTCGGCCCCGGTGAAATAGGTATTGGCCCAGTCGCTGCGGGCCTGTCCGCGGGTCGAGGCGATGAAACCGCCCAGCCGGGGGCTGATCTCGAACCCGTCCTCGGCCAGCCGCTCGGCGTCGTTGAAAAGCTCTGACCAGGCCAGCCGACCGTGCCGCGCCTGCGCCAGACCCAGCATGGCCACCGCCCCCGGCACGCCGGTCGAGCGCCCCGACATCACGGCATCGGCAAAGCCCAGTGGCTTGCCGTCCTGCCAGAACAGTTCGGGCGTGGCGGCGGCCGGCGCCGTCTCGCGCCCGTCATAAACGGTGACCTCGCCGCTTTCGGCATCGAACCACATCATGAAGGCGCCGCCGCCGAGCCCCGACGACTGGGGCTCGACCAGGCCCAGGACCGCCTGCACCGCCACCGCCGCATCGGCGGCCGTGCCGCCCCGCTCGAGCACCGCCATGCCCGCCGCAACCGCATGGGGATTGGCGGCCGAGACAAAGGGACCGACCGCCCGAGGGACCTCGGCTGCGACCGGCGCCGCCGCGTCGACCGGCCGGGCCTCCGGCTGCATCGCACAGGCGGCACTGACCAACATCAGTCCGGTCAGGGCGCCGGCAGGCAGGAAGCGCAGGAGGTTCGACACAGGCATGGGAAGGGCAGGTCCGTCGCGACGTCTCGGGGAGTTTGATCCGGCCTAGCCCATTTTGGCCCGCCGTTCGACGATGACGTGCCCGCCCGACAATTTCTCGCCCCTTCCGGTGCCCGCAGGCCTTGCGCCCGCGAAATCCAGCGGCTAGAGAACCGCCCCTGTCCCGCAAGGGTCAGATCCGCACCCGTAGCTCAGCTGGATAGAGCACCAGACTACGAATCTGGGGGTCGGGCGTTCGAATCGCTCCGGGTGCGCCATTTTTTGTCTGATGTCCCAACAAGTTGGACCCCGACAGGGAACACCGGACCTGACGGCCGTCGTGGTGGCCAGCGGGTCTGACGGTTGAGCGCCGGCGACTGAAGCGAATGGCCTACCGACTCGCACTTTTCGATTTCGACGGGGTTCTCGCTGACAGCGCAGCGTGGTTCATCGATCAGCTTCCCGACCTTGCCCGGCGACATAAATTCCTGGCGCCGGACGCCGCCGAGATCGCGCGGCTTCGGCGGCTCCCGACCCGCGAGGTCGTGAAGGCGCTGGGTGTTTCACCGCTCCGGTTGCCCGGGATCGCGACGGACCTGCGAAAACGCATGGCGTCGGACGCAGGGCAGATTCAGCTGTTTGACGGCGTGCCCGCGATGCTGCGGCGACTGCATGACCACGGCACTCGCATCGCCGTCGTCAGTTCGAACAGCGAGTCAAACGTTCGTGCGGTCCTGGGACCCCATGCGTCGATTGTTTCGTCCTTCAGCTGCGGTTCGTCGCTGTTCGGCAAGAGCCAGCGCTTCGTTTCACTGCTGAAGGCGCTGAAACTTGAGCCGGCACAGGCCTGCGCCATTGGGGATGAGGTCCGGGACGTCGAAGCGGCACGCAAGGCGGGGATCGCTGCGGTGGCGGTTTCGTGGGGCTATGGCGCCACCGAAGCCCTCTCCGGCGCCGGCCCGGATTTCGTCGCCCGAACGCCTGCTGACGTCGCTGATTTCATTGTCGGCGAGGCGGCTCCGCGCCACTAGCGGACATTGGCGCCCACCTGTGACCGGACGGTCCGGCGCGCCCGTCCGCGGATTTGATCCATCTCAATGCGCGGTGGGGGCGGGCAGGGGCATGTCGGCGCCATGACCTGTGTGCTTTCTCCTGACCGCCTGCGGGCGCCCACGCCGCGCTACACCAGCTATCCGACGGCCGTGCATTTCAACAGCGAGGTCGGTCCGGACCAGAGCGGGGCGTGGATCGCCGGCCTGCCGGAGGATGCAGCCCTGTCGCTGTATGTGCACATCCCCTTCTGTCGCGCCCTGTGCTGGTACTGCGGGTGCGCGACGACGGTGGTGAACACCCCGGCGCCGATCGCCGGCTATCTCGCGGCGCTGGAGGCCGAGATCGGGGCGGTCGCCGACCTGCTCGGAACGCGACGGCGGGTGACGCATCTGCACTGGGGCGGCGGCTCTCCCAACAGCCTGTCGCCGGAGCAGATCCTGGCTTTGGCCCAGCGCCTGCGGGCGCGCTTTGACCTGGCCGAGGATGCGGAGTTCGCCGTCGAGATCGATCCGCGCTTCATGGATGCAGCCCGGGCCGACGCCTTTGCGCAGGCAGGCGTCAACCGGGTGTCGATCGGCGTCCAGGACTTCAGCCCCGAGGTGCAGGCCGCCATCAACCGGCAGCAGTCGTTCGACACCACGCGGCGGGTGGTCGAGGATCTGCGCCGGGCGGGCATCGGGGCGCTCAACGTCGATCTGGTCTATGGCCTGCCGCATCAGACAGAGGCGCGGCTGTCCGACACCCTGGACCAGGCGCTCGCGCTTCGGCCGGACCGGCTGGCGGTGTTCGGCTATGCCCATCTGCCGGAGCGGATCCGCCATCAGCGGCTGATCCCCGACGCCGCCCTGCCGGGGTTCGAGGCGCGGCTGCGTCTGGCGGAGCTGGCCACCCGGCGGCTGGTGGACGCAGGCTATGTGCGCATCGGGCTGGACCATTTCGCCCGTCCGGACGACCCCCTGGCCCGGGCTCCGGCGCATCGCAATTTTCAGGGCTATACGACCGACCGGTCGGACGCGCTGATCGGGCTGGGCGCCTCGGCCATCAGTCGTCTGCCGCAGGGCTATGCCCAGAACGCGACAGGCGTTGCCGACTATCGGGCGCGGGTCGCCGCAGAAGGCCGGGCGACGGCGCGCGGCGTGGCCCTGAGCGACGACGACCGACTGCGGGCCCATGTCATCGAGCGCCTGATGTGCGACCTCACCTATTCGGATGCCGGCCTGCGCCGGCGTTTCGGCGACCGGGCCCGGTCGCTGGCCGGGATCGTGGCCGGCATGGACGACCTCGAGGCCGAGGGCCTGATCGAACGGACGGCGGACGGCTTTCGCATCCCCGAAGCCGCCGCGCCCTTTGTCCGGACCGTCTGTACGCGCTTCGACGCCTGGCTGGCCCGGACCGACGCGACCCACGCCCCGGCCGTCTGACCGGGGTCAGGTGCCCGGCTGGATATAGGGGATGCGGGCGAACCAGGCGCGTTCGGCGCCGCGGGGGTCGTTCTCCATCCGCGGCGGCCAGTCGATCATCAGGGTCTCGCGCCGCGCCAGCGAATAGGGCGTCCAGTCCGGCAGACCCGCGCCATTGGGGTCGCCGCTCGCGGCATAGCGGGCGACGAAGCCGCTCATCAGATCGGCAACGCCCTGGGCCTCCGGCCCGATGGCGCCGGATCCCTCGGCCGCCAGGGTGTCGAACACCAAGGGAATGTCCGAGGTGTGAAAGGCCCCGGTCCGGCCATTGGCGAGGCGGGCGGGCCAGTCCAGCTGATAGACCCGGGCGGGGCTGCCCTGCCGCGCGCGTTCCTCGGCCTCGATCACCGCGGCGCGCCAGGATCGACCTGCGGTGGTGGCCCGGATCAGCACCTCGTCGGGCGACATCTGCGGATAGAGGCCGCGGTAAAAGGCGATGACCTGTTCCGGGGCCACATCGATCCGCAACTGGGCGGGAGTCAGCCGCGCGGGCAGGCTGTCCCACGTCAGGTCGCGATTGGCGGGGTCATTGCCGAGGAAGGCCAGCGTCTCCTCGCGCGTATTGCCGATGATCATGGGGATGTCGGCCGACAGCGCAGGCGCGTCGGGATAGAAGGGGTGGCGCGTCAGCACCCGGTCATCCAGCACCGGTCCGAAATAGAGGCTGCCGCCCAGGACGGGGTCCTCGGCCCGTGTGGCCTCGATCAGCCGTTCGGCGGGCAGGGTGCGCAGCTGGCCGATCTGGTGCGGGGCGAGGCCCAGGGCGTCCAGCCAGACCTCGGCCCGGCGGGTGGCGTTCAGCGGGCCCGCGGCGGTGACCTGCTGGCCGCTCATGGTCATGACCCGGTGGAACAGCCCGCGCGCCTGGGGCATGGCCATCAGGGTGGCGATCTTGGCCCCGCCGCCCGACTGCCCGACCAGGGTCACGCGCGCGGGGTCGCCACCGAAGGCCGCGATACTGTCGCGCACCCATTCCAGTGCCAGCACCAGATCCAGCTGGCCCAGATTGCCGCTGTCCTCAAAGCCGGCGATCCCCTGACCCGCCGCCAGCCGCGCCAGATAGCCATAGCCCAGCGCATTCAGCCGGTGATTGACCGTCACGACGACCAGACCCTGTCGACGCGCCAGGCGCGCCCCGTCGGTCAGGGGACTGGAGCCCGAGCCGGTCGCATAGGCCCCGCCGTGGATATAGACGACGACCGGGCGCGGTTCCTCGGCGCGCGCCGGTGTCCAGACGTTCAGGCGAAGGCAGTCCTCTGACGTCACTCCCGCCTCGGCCCGCTGCGGGGCCGAGGGGCCATAGGCGGTGGCCTCGAAGGGTGTGGTCCAGGGCGCGGGCGGGACCGGCGGGGCGAACCGCCGGGGGCCGGTATCGGCGCCGTAAGGGATGCCGAGGAAGGCGCGCACATCCTGATCGACAAAGCCCCGCACCGGACCATGCCGGGTCTGAACCGTCGGATGATCGCCTGGGTGGGCAGCGGCCATCCCGGGCACGGCGGCCACCAATCCCGCGCCGATCAGTACGCCCCGGCGCGAGGTCCAGGGTCCGCCCCGATATGCCATTCCGTATCCCTCCACCGGTCGAAGGCGGAGGCTGTCACGGCTTCACACCGGCATCAATCGATCTGTGGTCGGATGCGTCAGTTGCCGGCGCAGGCGGCGCGGTTGCCGCGTTCACAGGCCGCGACCTGATCGCGCCAGCGGGCCTGACGGGCTTCGGCGGCGGCCACCTCGGCGCGGTATTCGGCCATGCGGGTCTCATAGGCGGCCCGTTCGCGGGCGGCCTCGGCCTCTATTTCGGCGATCCGGGCCTCGCGCTCGGCGACGGCGGCCTCATAGGCAGCGCGTCCCTGGGCCTCGATGGCGTCCGCGCCCTCAAGCTGGGTCAGAACCCGGGCGTTCAGCCGGTGGGTTTCGTCATTGCCCGAGTCCTGCGCGACGACGGGGTCCTGCACCGGCGGGCGCGCGGGATCCTGAACCACGGGGTTGCCCAGCAGCAGGACGGCGGAAACGGTCAGAAGCGAAATCATGGGATCCTCCGAAGGAACACACATAGCCCATACCGAACGGTCAAGCCTGTGAAAGTTTCCTCATGCGGACTCAGGCGTTCAGCACCAGTTCGAACACCGTGCCCTGCGGCCCGGTCGAGACCAGCCCCAGCGTGCCGCCCTGGGCCTCGGCCAGTTCGCGCGAAATGGTCAGGCCCAGCCCGGATCCCTCGCGCCCGGCCCCCGAGACAAAGGCCTGGAACAGACGCTCTTCGACCCGGGGCGGAATGCCCGGACCATTGTCTTCCAGCCGGATGTGGACCCGCGTGCCCCGGGCCTCGGCCGCGATCTTCAGGCGCGGCGGTCGGGTGCCGCTGACGGCCTCGGGCGTGTCACTCAGGGCCTGACGGGCATTGCGCATCAGATTGACCAGGATGCGGTGCAGCTGGTCCGGGTCGGCGGTCACGGTCAGCCGGGCGGGCAGGGCGCGCACCAGTTTGATGTCGCTGTGCTCCAGCCCCGCATCCTGGACAGCGGCGGTCACGGCGGGGCCCAGGGTCACCCGGCGCAACTGGGGCTCGGGCTCTTCGGTCTTGCCATAGTCCAGCACATTACGGGTCAGGGCCGTGGCCCGGCCCAGCGCCCGCTCCAGCCGCGGCAGGGCGCGCGCCACCGCCGGATCGGCGGAATCGGCCATCCGGTCCGAGGCGATCTGGGCGGCGCTGAGCATATTTCTCAGGTCGTGATTGATCTTGGCCACCGCCTCGCCCAGCGCCGCCAGACGGGCGCGGGACCGCAGGGCCAGCCGCACCTCGCCCTGCATGCGGGCCAGTTCGCGCTCGACCTGACCGATCTCGTCACGGCGGTTGGACGGGGGTTCCGGATCGGACTCGGGATCCCCGGCAAAGCGCTCGATCGAGCGCGTCACGCGATTGAGCGGTCGCAACACCAGCACCGCCAGGGCCGCATACAGCAACAGGCCCGCGAGCCCCGCGACCAGCACGGCGGTGATCAGACTGTTGACCAGGGTGGCGCGCAGTTCCTGCTTGAGCGGCTCGGCGGGGGCGAGGATTTCCACATAGTCGCCGGAGCGATAGCGCGGCCGGGCCTGCACCCGGATCGACCGGTCGGGGTGTCCGAACAGGGTGCGCCAGGGCTCGACCACGCGCGCCCAGGTGCCGCGCCCCCTCAGGTCGATGACATCCGGCGTCCGCGGCAGATTGGGGGCCTGCAGCAACAGGCGGCGCACGCCCTGGTCCCCGACCACCACGGCCTGCACCCCGCCGATGGTCATCAGCTGCTCGGCGACCTCATCGTCGACCATGCTGTAAGGCAGGGCCTCGACCGCCGTGGAGGCCAGCTCGGCCGCCTGCAGCCGGTCGCGCAGCCAGCGCTCGTGAAAGCTGGCAGCATTGGGCACGATGATCAGGGCGCCGACGGCAAAGGTGAAGATGACCGTCAGCAGCAGCAGGCGGAAGGCCAGCCCCGAGATGATCCGCGGTCCGGCGTGCGCCACGGCAGGCGCATCGGCGCGCGCCTTCAGGGCCGTCAGGGGCTTTACCGCCCAGCGATAGACCCTGTCCGCGGTCGCCGTCATGCCATCCTCTTCTGCCGGCTCTTGTACCACGCCTGACCGCCCTTGATCAGGATGGGCAGAAGGATTGACAGGAAGGCGACCCCCATCAAGGGCCAGAAGAATTTCGAGACCAGCATGTTCAGGTCCGGCTGAACCCCCTGCTGCAACAGATCACCCAGCCCCGATCCGATCCAGGTATAGATGTAGGTGGAGGGCAACAGGCCCAGAAAGGTCGCGACGATATAGGGGCGCAGCGGGGCGGCGACCATGCCGGCCGTGGCATTGATCAGCACGAACGGCACACTGGGGATCAGCCGCAGGGTCAACAGGGTGACAAAGGCATTGCGGTCGATGCCGGTGGCGATCTTGTGCATCATGCCGGCGTCCGCCTCGAACTTGGCGCGCAGCCAGGTGCCGATGGCGCTGCGATACAACATATAGATGGCGATCGAGCCGAGGGTCGCTCCGGTCGCCTGGGCCAGGGCCCCGACCAGCGGCCCGAACATCATGCCCCCCAGCAGCGTCAGGAACACCGGCCCCGGAATGGTGCTGGCGGTGGCTAGGGCATAGACGGCGATGAAGATGATCAGCGCCAGCAGGAACTGTTCGGCGGCAAAGGCCTGAAGATTCAGCCCGTGCTCGCGCAGCAGCTCCATCGACAGATATTTGTTCCAGCCCATGGCAAAGGCCAGGATGACCAGCCCCGCCAGCGCCAGGATGGGCGACAGGCGCAGGGCCCAGTCGCGCGCCGAGCGGGGTGTGTGACTGCTCACCGCCGCCTCGGCCACCGGTGGAAGGGCCGGGTCCATCCCCGGGTCGGCCTCGGGATCGGCAGGAATTCGGGGCTCGGTCATGGCTCCACGGTCTCTTTCTGGGGCCCGGTAGCACGCCGACGGCGTTGACACCCGCGCCCCGGGGTCTTATACGCCCGCCCTCCTGCGGTGGACGCCATCAAGTCTGCCGCTTCACTGCTAGATATATGGAGCCGACCGTGAAGCGGACCTATCAGCCGTCGCGACTCGTACGCAAGCGCCGTCACGGTTTCCGTTCGCGGATGGCCACGAAGAACGGTCAGAAGATCGTTCGACGCCGTCGCGCCAAGGGCCGTAAGCGCCTGACCGCCTGATGCGTCGGGTCTCTCCGTCCGGAGAGACCGTGTGGCTATGACCCGCATTGAACGCCTTACTTCGCGGCCCCAGTTTCTGGCGGCCGCGAAAGGCATGTCTGAAGCCCGGGGCGGAGTCGTCGTCCAGCGACGCGACCGGGGCGACGGTGATCCGCTGATCGGTGTGGGCTTTACGGCGACGCGCAAGGTCGGCGGGGCCGTGGTCCGCAACCGCGCGAAGCGCCGTCTGCGCGAGGCGGCGCGCCTGCTGATCCCCGAACTGGGACGGCCCGGATCCGACTATGTATTGATCGCGCGCATGGGCACGGTGGACCGCGCCTGGCCACGTTTGCTTGACGATGTGAAATGGGCCCTTACAAGGCTCGCGACCCCGCGCCCGCCGCGGCCGGATGCGCCCGTCGGGCCTTCGGCTTCGCCCGAGCCCTGATTTCTCCGCCAGACCAGGCCAGGACTGCCGATCCATGAACCTCGACAACAATCGGAACACGATCATCTTCATCGTGGTCACGGTGATCTTCCTGTTCGCCTATCAGGCCTTTGTGCTCCAGCCCCAGGCGGACCAGCGCAAGGCGGCCCTCGATGCCCAGCGCGAAACGGTGGCCGAGCAGAGCCAGCCGGGCGTCGCCCTGCCGACCGATTCCGCCGACATCCCGGCCAATCCGCCCGTCTTCATCACCGACCGCCAGGCGGCCCTCGCCGGGGCCAGCCGCGTCGCCATCGAAACCGACACGCTGACGGGCTCCCTGTCGCTGGACGGCGGCAAGATCGATGACCTGTTCCTGCTGGGCTATGACCAGACGCTGGGCTCGGACCAGCCGGTCGAGCTGTTCCGGCCGCAGGGCATGGAGTTTGCCTATTTCGCCCAGTTCGGCTGGCTGGGCACCAATGTCGCCGGCGGCGTGCCCGGGATCAACACGCCCTGGCGTCTGACGTCGGGCGATACCCTGACACCCGCAACGCCCGTCACCCTGACCTGGGACAACGGCCAGGGCCTGCGCTTCACCCGCGTCATCTCCATCGACGAGCAATATCTGTTCACCATCACCGACACGGTCGCCAACTTCAGCGCCCAGCCGATCACGGTGGCGCCGTACGGGTCGGTCCAACGCCAGGGCGTGCCGCCGACGCTGGGCCGCGAGATGATCTCGCACGAGGGGGCCATCGGCACCTTTGGCGAGAACGGCGGCTATTCCACCGAACAGCACAAATACAAGGACTGGGCCAAGAAGCCGCCGATCCGCAAGGAATCCACCGGGGGCTGGCTGGGCATCACCGACAAATTCTGGCTGGCCGCGCTGATCCCGGATCAGGACGAGGCCATCGAGGCCGAGTTCCGCACCCGCGAGCAGGGCAATGTCACGTCCATGCAGGCCAATATGCTGGGCGAGGCGGTGACCATCCAGCCGGGCTTCCAGATCAAGGAAACCCGCCATCTGTTCGCCGGGGCCAAGCGCAACGAAATCCTCAAGAGCTACGAGGAGCAGCTGGACCTGCCGCGCTTCATCTATGCGATCGACTGGGGCTTCCTGTTCTTCCTGACCCGCCCGATCTTCCTGATCGTCGACTTCTTCTATGGCGTGCTGGGCAATTTCGGTCTGGCCATCCTGGCCCTGACCGTGGTCGTCAAGCTGGTCATGTTCCCGCTGGCCAACAAGGCCTATGAGAGCATGTCCAAGATGCGCAAGCTCCAGCCCAAGATGGAGGAGATCAAGAAGAAGCACGAAGGCGACGTGCAGAAGCAGCAGCAGGAAACCATGGCGCTGTACCAGCGCGAAAAGATCAATCCGCTGGCGGGCTGTATCCCGATCCTGATCCAGATCCCGGTCTTCTATGCCCTGTACAAGGTGCTGTTCGTCACCATCGAGATGCGCCACGCGCCCTTCTTTGGCTGGATCCAGGACCTGTCCTCGCGCGATCCCACGAACATCTGGACCCTGTTCGGCCTGATCCCGTGGGATCCGGGCAGCCTGCCCCTGCTGGGCGGTCTGCTGGTCGGCACGCTGGGCCTCGGTATCCTGCCGATCTTCTACGGCCTGACCATGTGGCTGCAGATGGCCATGAACCCGCCGCCGCCCGACCCCATGCAGCGCAAGATCTTTGCCTTCCTGCCGTTCGTCTTCACCTTCATCATGGCGCCGTTCGCGGCCGGCCTGCTGGTCTACTGGGCGTGGAATAACATCCTGTCGATCATCCAGCAGTACATCATCATGCACCGCTTCAAGGCCGAGAACCCGATCGACAGCTTCATCGATCGCTACTTCAAGAAGAAGGCCGCGTGACCGACTTCACCGAGGAAGAGCTGGAGGCCGCGCGGGTGCTGTTTGCGCGGCCCGCCACCTTCATCATGGGCTGCGCCAAGATCGAGCAGCTGCCGCCGCCCGACTGGCCCGAGATCGCCTTTGCCGGCCGCTCCAACGTCGGCAAGTCCAGCCTGATCAATGCCCTCGTCGGCATGAAGGGGCTGGCCCGCGCTTCGAACGAGCCGGGCCGCACGCGCGAGGTCAATTTCTTCGAACTTGATGGGCGCATGCGTCTGGTCGACCTGCCCGGCTATGGCTGGGCCAAGGCGTCCAAGGGCGAGGTCAAACGCTTCCAGAACCTCGGCCGCGACTACCTCCGGGGTCGGGTGACCCTGAAGCGGGTCTATCTGCTCATCGATGCGCGCCACGGGCTGAAGGCGGTCGATACCGAGGCGCTCGACGCCCTGGACCTGGCCGCCGTCAGCTATCAGATCGTGCTGACAAAGGCCGACAAGCTGAAATCCGGCGAGGGCGAAAAGCGGGTCGCGGAAACGCTCAAGGCCATTGCCAAACGGCCGGCCGCCTATCCGCACGTGGCCCTGACCTCGTCGGAAAAGGGCACTGGCATGGCCGAGCTGCGCGCCTTCGCCATGACCGCCGCCGAGGTTACGCCCTAAGCGTCCGTGGGAAGCGACAGGGCCAGATCGATCAGCTCGACCAGCGTGCCCTCCGCCCCCTCCAGCGCCGCGTCCAGACGTGTACAGGCCACCAGCACCCGCGACGCCTCGCGCACCTCTGCGACCTCATGCGCCTCGCCCAGCCGGTCCCGCTCCAGATAGCGCCAGCCACTGTCCGGCGCATGGGCCCGGATCAGGTCCCAGCGTGCCCCGGCGTCCAGGTCATCGGCCAGCCGCGTCCAGCGCTTGGCGCGGGGCCCCTTGCGGTAAAAGCCGGCCTTTGTCGGCAGGTCATGCGTCCGATAGACCGCCAGTGCCGACGCCCTCAGCGCCGCCAGCCGCGCGGCTGCGGGACTGTCAGTCAAGGTTGAGGGCGCTGGTGACCGAGACGTCATAGACCACCCGCGTCACGCTCTGGACCAGCTCGAAGAACTCGCGCAGCTCGGTCGATCCCGCGCGCGGCACAAACACCAGATCATCCGGCCTGATCTCGAAATCCGAGGCGACGAACATCCCATAGGGCCCCGACAGATCGAGCCGATAGACGACCGGCACCCCGCGCGGGCTGGGCGGCTGGTTTACGCCCAGCGCCCGGGCAACTGCCGGGCTCTCGAAACGGAACACCAGCACCGACCGGGCATCGGCGGTATTCGGATTGGGCCCCCCGGCGCGGGCCAGCGCCGCCGCCAGCGTCAGCGAGCCCGGTCCCATCTCGGCCTGCGACACCGCCCCCAGCGCGCCCATGACGCTGTAGCGGCGCGGCCGGTATTCCAGGCTGACCCGGTCGCCCGGGGCCAGCCGCACATTCTGGTCAAAGCGGGTCGTCACGGCGGTGTAGGGCGCGCGCCAGGTCGTCCGGCCCCGGCTGACGGCCACCTCGATTTCCTCGGGGCTGCGCGACGACCCGCCGCTGGCGGCGATCACATCCAGCAGACGATCGCGGCTGACCGACAGGGGCACACGGCCCGGCGTGCGGACCTCGCCCAGTACCGTCACCCCGGTCGAGGGGGCTTCGGCGCGTGTCACCGTCACCTGCGGATTGCCGACCCGCCCGATCAGGGCGCGGCGCACGGCGGCCCCGGCCTCGGCGGCGGTCAGGCCCTCGACGGCGACGGCCCCGGCAAAGGGAATCTGGATGGTGCCGCTGTCGGCGACCACAGCCGGGGGCAGGGTCTGGCTGGCACCCTGCACCGTGCCGCCGCCGCCGCGCGCGCCGAACAGGGCCCCGCTGGGTTCATAGATCGAGACCGACAGCGTATCGCCGACCCCGATCCGGTCGAGCGGGGCGGTGCTCTCGGCTCCGGCCAGCGAGGCGCCGGCCTCGACCGGCACGGCCCGCAGCATCTGGCTGACCCCTGCGTCCAGCTCGACCACGGCATAGGTCTGGCCGCCCGCCTGTCCGGTCACATCGCGCGCCGACGGTCCCTCGACCGGCAGGGTGGAGCAGGCGGCCAGCGCCAGGGCGGTCAAAAGGGCGGGGAGGGCAAGACGGTGGACCATGCCCCAGACTTACCGGCCTTTCAGCAGGCGCGCCAGTCACGCCCCACGGTCAGATGCCGGGCTTCATCGCCAGCGCTTCGGCCACGATCTGGAAATGGGTGCGCCAGCTCGGCGGCTTGTAGGGCGGGGGCTGCACGTCGCCGCGCGCCGCCCGGTCCAGCGCCTTCAGCCAGCCGGGGCCGTCCAGCGGGTCGATCAATCTGGCCTTGGGCACCAGCTCGCGGTGAGCCGCAATGTCCGAGGCGATCAGCGGCACGCCCATGGCCATGGCCTCGACCGCCGGCAGGTCGAAGCCCTCCACTGCCGAGGGGGCCACGACGCCGCGCGAGGCTCGCATCAGGCGCGACAGGGCCGCATCCGGCAGTTCCGACGCCTGATGCACCAGTCCCTGCAGCGGGGGCGACCGCTCCAGATGGTCCATGACGGACTCATTCTCCCAGCCGCTTCGCCCGATCAGCACCAGGGCCGGGGTTTCGGCGCCCCTCAGTTCTTCCAGCCGCCGCCACAGGGTCAGCAGGAAGGTCAGGTTCTTGCGCGCCTCGACCGTGCCGACATGGACGAAATAGGGCCGCTCGGCGGGCCGCCAGCCGGGTTCCGCGAATGCCGGCTCCAGCCCCAGATGGGCGACCACGACGGTGGGGGGCGCCAGCCCCTCCCGCCCGGCAAACGCCTTGAGCACCTCGGCGGTCGTTTCCGAATTCACGACCAGCACCGACCCCTGTTTCAGGGCCAGCCGCATGCGCGTCCGGTGCCGCGCCGCCTCGCCCGGGCGGCAGTATTCCGGATGGGTGATGGGGATCAGGTCATGGACCATCAGCACCGACCGGGCCCCGTCCTCCGCCAGCTTCGACAGCAGGCGCGGGCTGGTCAGGCCGCTGTGGCCGACATTGACGTACAGGGTGTCGCGGGTGACGTCGGGCAGGGCGCGGGACATCAACAGCCGCGTCATCGCCTGTCGCCGGGGCTCGCGTTCGCGGCTGATCGGCCCGGAGAGCGAGCGCGCGCCGCGTGGCCGGGCCAGCAGGTCGGTCAGGGTCTTTTCGGCCTCGCCCACGCCATTGCCGGTCCAGCGCTCGCGCAGGGAGGCCGCCAGCTCACCGAACCATTTCCGGTCCAGGGCCCTCAGGTTGTCGCCCCGGCTGCGAACCGGGACGAAGCGCACATCGGGATGCCCCATCAGCCATTCGGCATAGGCCAGGCAGACCCGGTCCACCCCGGTCGGAGTGGTGCGCCCGCTCCGCTGCAACAGGCGCCCGGCATCGAACAGGACGGTTCGGGTCATGCCGTCAGGCCAGTTTGGCGTACATGGTGCGCAGGCGTTCCTGATAAGCCTCGGGGCTGAACTTCGCGGCCTGCACCCGCCCCCGGGCCGACAGTTCGGCGCACAGGTCATCGTCCGACGCCAGGGCGAGGATATGCCGGGTCATGGCGTGGACATCATAGGGGTCGACCATCAGGGCAGCGTCGCCGGCAACCTCGGGCAGGGAGGAGACGTTCGAGGTCATGACCGGCGTGCCCAGAACCATCGACTCAAGAACCGGCAAACCAAACCCCTCATACAGCGACGGGAACAGGGTGCCGCGTGCCCCCCGGATCAGCGAGACCAGCACCGAAAAGGGCAGATACTGGAAGAATTTCAGCTTCTTCTTGCGGACCTTCTTGTCCTGCCGCGCCTGGTGCATCAGCTGCACCTCGTCTTCTTCCAGCCAGGCCCGGCCTCCGACGATCACCAACGGCATGTCGATATTGGCGGCCAGATAGGCCTCCACGACGCGCGCCAGGTTCTTCTTCGGCTCGAGGGCACCGAACCACAGGAAATAGCCCTTCCACGGCAGACGGAAGACGCCCTCCAGCTCGCGCGCGACCTCTTCCTCGGTGCGGGCCAGATGTTTCGGCGGCACGGAGACGGCTTGCCAGGTGTTGGTCACCCGGTCCTCCGGCACCCCCAGCAGGGTGATGACGTCGCGGCGCGTCGCTTCGGATACGACGGCGATATGGTCGGCACGGCGGGCAATGTCACGAGCGATCCGCAGGAAGCGACGTTTGTTGTCCAGCGTGGCGTGAGGCAGCTTGAGCGGGATCAGGTCGTGGATGGTGTAGAGATTGGCTACGCCGCGCGCCCGCAAGGGCATGACGGTGGTCCAGTGCATGATGTCGGGAACCCGGGTCTCGCCGGATCCCTGGAAGCTGACGGGGGTGAAGCCCTTGGTCAGGCCCCACCACTGGTCCGCCCGTCCGAACAGTCGCGGGGCGCTCCAGAAGTCCTGGACCTTGGGACGTCCGCCGCCGCGCACGGGCCAGACGACATTCTCGGAGATCGGGACGGGCCGCGCAGTGGCACCAAGGGGGGTGAGGATCAGCTCGCGTCGGTCCCGCCACTTCTTGCCCTTGGCGGCGACCGGATCGACCAGGGCGATCTCGTTCAGGATCGGTCGCTTGGCATAGTTATGGCCGGGGCCATACAGGATCTGGCTCTCGAAGCCGGCCCCGTTCAGGCCTTCGATCAGATTGCGGCCGTAGGTGGCAATGCCTGAGCCCTTGGCCAGGCCGATGTTCATGGCGTCAATGCAAACACGGGTCATGTCAGGAGACGTAGCCCGCCTGCATCAGTTCGGCGAGGTGGATAATCGCCACCGGCCGGTGGTCCTCGACCACCAGCAGGGTCGAAATGCGGTTCTGGGTCAGGATGTCGACGGCATCGCTCATCCGGGCATCGGGCGACACCTGTTTGGGGCTGGCGCTCATCAGATCGCCGGCGGTCAGGTCCTTCAGCGAGGTCGGCTCGCGGCCGAAGGCGCGGCGCACATCGCCGTCGGTGACGATTCCCGCCAGCCGTCCGTCGGCCTCGACCACGGCGGTGGCGCCCTTCATCCCCTCGGTGATGGCCGAGATGACCTCGGCAAAGGGGGTGTCGCGGGTGACGGCGGCCACCTTGCGCGGGCGGTCGCCCATCCAGTCGCGGACGCTCTGCAAGCTCATGCCCAGCTTGCCGCCCGGGTGGTGCAGGCCAAAGGCCTCGGCGGAAAACCCGCGGCGCTCCATCAGCACCATGGCCAGGGCATCGCCCAGCGCCAGCGTCATCAGGGTCGAGGTGGTCGGTGCCAGATTGTTCGGGCAGGCCTCGGCCACCTGCGGCAGTTGCAGCAGGACGGCACTGTTGCGGCCCAGGAAGCTCTGCGGGCGCTGGGTCATGCCGATCACCGGAATGCCGCGCCGCTGGCAGAAGATCAACGGGTCGCGCAGTTCGCGGCTCTCCCCCGAATTGGAGATGGCCAGCAGGGTGCAGTCGTCGCGCAGCATGCCCAGGTCGCCGTGGCTCATCTCAGCGGGGTGGACGAAAAAGGCGTTTGTGCCGGTCGAGGCCAGGGTCGCCGCCAGCTTGCCGCCGATGTGGCCCGACTTGCCCATGCCGGTCACCACCAGATAGCCGGGCCGCGACAGAATGACGGAACAGGCGCGCGCCACGCTGTCGTCCAGCCCGTTCTCCAGAGCGTCCAGCGCCTCCCGGTTCAGCCGGATCACCCGGCGCGCATGGTCGGTAATGGCCTGGGTGGTGTCGGCATCGAAGGGGGGCTGGGTCATGTCACGCGCGTCAAATCGGCCGTCAACGGCCCGCCGGATAGGAAGCCGCAGGATGTGCCGCATCCCGCCTCTTTTCACAATGCCGGACCCCGTCCCGGCGATCCCGACGCCCGGCGGTTTGACCTGACCGCAGTTAGGCGACAACCTTTGCCGCAGCGGGGCGTTAGCAGGACCGCAAGCCCGAGCTGACCGTCTTCCTCCCCCGTTGGACGGTTCCTCCCGATCGTGCGGGCACCCGTTCCGGTGTTGCCCTCTGCCCTGAGAAAGATCCGACCCGACCTGATGACAGCCGTGATCGCTCCGACCGACCCCCGAGACCTCGCGCCGCCGCCGGCGCCGGCGTCCCTGATCCGGAATCGGGGGCCGCTGGCCCTGTTCCTGGATCTCGACGGCGTGCTGGCTCCGATCGAGTCCCGGCCCGAAGACGTCGGCCCTGACTCCCGCCGCTCGCGCCTGCTGGAGGCCCTGACCGAGGCTCTGGACGGTCGCGTGGCGGTGCTGAGCGGTCGCGCCCTGGCCGATGTCGACCGCATCCTCGAGGGCCGCGTCATCGCGGTGGCGGGGGTCCATGGGCTTGAGCGCCGCTCGGCCGATGGCCGGGTCGAAACCCAGGGCGCCGAGGCCGATGTGGCCCTGGCGGTTGAAGGCCTGACGCGGTCCCTCAGCGCCGAGATCGCTGACGGCGTCGAGATCGAGAACAAGGGCGTGGGTGTCGCCGTCCACTACCGCAACGCCCCCGACCGGGCGGCCGGTGTTCGCCACGCGACAACCACGCTGGCCCGTGACCACGGCCTGCATCTTCAGCCCGGCCATATGGTGGTCGAGCTCAAGGGCGGCGACGCGGACAAGGGCCGGGCGCTGGCCGCCTTTCTGGCCGAGCCGCCGTTTGCCGGGGCCCACCCTGTCATGATCGGCGACGACCGCACGGATGAGGCCGCCTTCCGCGCGGCCGAGGCGGCGGGTGGCTTCGGCATACTGGTCGACCCCCGCTGGGTCAGCGCCGCCCGCTATGGTCTGGCCGATACCCGCGCCGTCAGCGACTGGCTGACGCAGCTGGCAGAGGCCGCCCGATGAAGCCGTCCGTCGACCTCGCCCCCATCGGCAACTGCGCGGTCAGCGCCCTGATCGATCGTCAGGGCCGCTATGTCTGGGCCTGTGCGCCGCGCGTCGACGGCGATCCGCTGTTCTCGGCCCTCATGGACGGCAGCGATCCGGACCACGGCTTCTGGGATATTGTGCTGGAGGATCAGGTCAGCGCCGAACAGGACTATGTGCGCAACACGCCGGTTCTGCGCACGGTTCTGCATGCCGCCGATGGGGCCTCCCTCGAGATCATCGACTTCTGTCCGCGTCATGCCCAGCTGGAGCGCACCTATCGCCCCCTGGCCTTTGGACGGCTGATCCGGCCCCTGTCCGGCACGCCGCGCATTACGGTTCGGCTGCGCCCGGCCGCGAACTGGGGCGAACGGCGTGCCGAAAGCACCCACGGCTCCAATCACATCCGCTATCTGTGCACCGGGGCGACCTTCCGCCTGACCACCGACTGCCCCGTCAGCCACGTGATCAGCGAACGGACCTTCCGGCTGGAAAAGCCGATGGCCTTCTTCTTCGGGCCCGACGAAGCCTACGACCAGGACGTCGGGCCCGGCATGACCGCGGCGCGCGACCGGACGGTCGCCTATTGGCAGCAGTGGGTGCGCAAGCTCTACCTGCCGCTGGATTGGCAGGAGGCGGTGATCCGCGCCGCCATCACCCTGAAACTGTGCGCCTATGAGGAAACCGGGGCCATCGTTGCCGCCCTCACCACCTCTGTGCCCGAGTTCCCGGGCAGCGGCCGCAACTGGGACTATCGCTACTGCTGGATCCGCGACGCCTATTACACGGTGCGCGCGCTGAACCGCCTCGGCGCCGTGGACATCCTTGAGAACTATCTCGTCTATCTGCGCAATCTGGTCGATCAGGCCGATGGCGGCCACGTCCAGCCGGTCTATGGCGTCGGCCTGGAAGAGGATATCGACGAACGGATCACAGACACCGTCGAGGGCTATCGCGGCATGAAGCCGGTGCGCGTGGGCAATCAGGCGCGCGAGCACCTGCAGCACGACGTCTACGGCCAGATCGTCCTGCCGCTCGTTCAGGCCTTCTACGACCAACGCATGATCCGGCCCGGCACGCTGGAGGACTTCCACGCCCTCGAAAAGGTCGGCCAGCGGGCGTTCGACATGCACGATCAGCCCGACGCCGGCCTGTGGGAGTTCCGCACCTTCGCCCGGGTCCACACCTATTCTGCGGTGATGTGCTGGGCAGCCTGCGACCGGCTGGCCAAGGCCGCACTTCATCTGAACCTCAAGGATCGCGCCGCCGACTGGGCCGACAAGGCCCGCATCATCCGCGAGCGTATCGAGAGCGAGGCCTATCTGCAGGAAGACGGCCATTTCGCCGCCAGCTTCGGTGGCACCGAACTGGACGCGTCGCTGCTGCAGCTGACGGATGTGGGTTTCCTGTCCCTCGACGACCCGCGCATGGCCCGCACCTTCGCGGTGATCGAACGCGACCTCAAGAAGGGGCCCTTCCTGTTCCGCTATGTCGAACCGGATGATTTCGGCGAGCCCGAGACGGCCTTCAACTTCTGCACCTTCTGGTTCATCGAGGCCCTGCACCAGAACGGCCGCGACGAAGAGGCCCGCGCCATCTTCGAGGAGATGCTGGCGAGGCGCACCCACGCCGGTCTGCTCAGCGAGGACATTGCCGTCGAGTCCGGCGAGCTGTGGGGCAACTATCCCCAGACCTACTCCCTGGTCGGCATCATCAACTGCGCCATCCTGCTCAGCCGCTCGTGGACGGACGTCCGATGAGCCGGCTGATCGTCGTTTCGAACCGCGTCTCGGCGCCCACCGACCCTTCGGCGGGGTCGGCCGGGGGGCTGGCCATGGCCCTGTCGGCGGCGCTGCGAAAGTATGATGGCCTGTGGTTCGGCTGGTCCGGAAACACCACGCCCGAGTGGAAACCCGAGGCCCAGATCGAGGACCGGGCGGGCGTCACCGTGGCCCTCGTCGACCTCGAGCCCCAGGACGTTGACGAGTATTACAACGGCTATGCCAACAAGACGCTGTGGCCGCTGTTCCACCACAGGGTGGACCTCTCGGCCTATGAGCGCTCGTTCGGCGAGGGCTATGAGCGCACCAATGACCGGTTCGCCGAGGCCCTGGCGCCGCTGATCCAGCCCGACGACCTGATCTGGATCCACGACTATCACATGATCCCGCTGGCCCGGGATCTCCGGCGGCGCGGCATCAAGAACCGGATCGGCTTCTTCCTGCACACGCCCTGGCCGGTGCGCCAGTTGCTGGTGACGCTGCCCTATCACCGGCGGCTGGTGGAATCGCTGTTCGACTTTGACCTGCTGGGCTTTCACACCCGCGAGTGGCTGGACCTGTTCCGCGACTATGTGGCCTCAGAGCCGGGCATCCACGGGCGGCTGCTGCCCAATGATGCGCTGATGGCTTTCGGCAAGACAGTCCAGACCGGCGTCTTTCCGATCGGCATCGACGTCGATGGCTTCCTCGAGGCGCGGAACTCCGCGCTCGGTGTGCGCACCTACGACCGGATGGCGGCGTCGGCGGCCTTTCGCTCCATGATCGTCGGGGTCGACCGGCTGGACTATTCCAAGGGGCTGGAACAGCGGCTGCTGGGCTATGAGCAGTTCCTCAAGGACAAGCCGGACCAGCGCGGCAAGGTCTTCCTGCTGCAGGTCACCCCCCTGTCCCGCGACGAGGTCGACGCCTATCAGGACATCCGGGGCCGCCTCGACAGTTTGGCTGGTCACGTCAACGGCACCTATGGCGATGTCGACTGGCAGCCGGTCCGCTATCTGAACCGCACCTATCGGCGCGACCAGCTGGCCGGCATCTATCGCGCGGCCCGGGTCGGTCTGGTCACCCCGTTGCGCGACGGCATGAACCTGGTCGCCAAGGAATATGTCGCCGCCCAGGACCCCGAGGACCCCGGGGTGCTGATCCTGTCGCGCTTTGCCGGCGCGGCCGAGGAGATGACCGAGGCCCTGCTGATCAACCCGTTCAGCCGCGAAGAGATTTCCGATGCCCTGAGCCGCGCGCTCGCCATGCCACTGGCCGAGCGCAAGGACCGCTGGCAGGCCCTGATGCAGATCGTGCGCGATTCCGACGTCGCCCTGTGGCGCGACCTGTTCGTCTCGACCCTGCGGGCGATCCCCCTTGGCGGGGCGAAACCTGTGCCCGAGATCTAGTAGATCTCGAACAGGCCGGCCGCGCCCATGCCGCCACCGACGCACATGGTGACGACGCCATACTTGGCCCCGCGGCGCTTGCCCTCGATCAGCACATGGCCGGTCATGCGCGCGCCCGACATGCCATAGGGGTGGCCGATCGAAATGGCCCCGCCCGACACATTCAGCCGGTCGTTGGGAATGCCCAGTTTGTCGCGGCAGTACAGGACCTGGACGGCGAAGGCCTCGTTCAGCTCCCAGATGCCGATGTCATCGACGGTCAGGCCGTGGCGCTTCAGCAGTTTCGGCACGGCAAACACCGGCCCGATGCCCATTTCGTCCGGCTCGCAGCCCGCGACGGCCATGCCGCGATAGGCGCCCAGGGGTTTCAGGCCGCGCCTTTCGGCTTCCTTGGCGTCCATGATGACCGAGGCCGAGGCGCCGTCCGACAGTTGGCTGGCGTTGCCGGCGGTGATGAACCGGCCCTGCTCGATCTTCTCGCCGCCGCCGAACACGGGCTTGAGCGACGACAGGCCTTCCAGCGTGGTCTCCGGCCGGTTGCCCTCGTCCTTCGACAGGGTGACCTCTTTCGCCGAGGTCTGGCCGGTGGCCTTGTCCATCACCTGCATGGTGGTGGTCATCGGCACGATCTCGGCATCCAGATGCCCGGCCGCCTGGGCGGCGGCGGTGCGCTGCTGCGACTGCAGGGCGTATTCGTCCTGGGCCTCGCGCGAAATGCCATAGCGGTCCGCCACCACCTCGGCGGTCTCGAGCATCGACATATAGATGTGCGGCGCCTGCTTCAGCAGGGCCTCATCCTTGAAGCGGTGCAGGTTCATATGCTGGTTCTGGACCAGAGAAATGCTCTCCAGCCCGCCGCCGACCGCGACCGTCTGGCCGTCGACCATCACCTGTTTCGCGGCCGTGGCGATGGCCATCAGGCCCGAGGCGCACTGCCGGTCCAGGCTCATGCCCGCTACGCTCGCGGGCAAGCCCGCAGCGAGGGCGATCTGGCGCGCGACATTGGTCGAGGTCGAGCCCTGCTGCAGGGCCGCGCCCATCACCACATCCTCGATCTCGGCCGGATCGACCCCTGACCGTTCGACCGCATGACGCACCGCATGGGCGCCCAGCTGCTGCGCCTGGGTGTCGTTGAACGCCCCGCGATAGGCGCGCCCGATCGGGGTGCGGGCGGTCGAGACGATGACGGCTTCACGGGACATGGTGTTCCTCTCCTGAGTGTTGGGGCCAGCTAAGCGCGTGACCCCGCGTCAAGGCAAGTCTCATTCACGCACGCGTTAGCAAGTCGGCCGTTCAGCCCTTCATCGCCGCCTGCAGCTTGCCCAGTTCGATCATGCCCTGGGCCGCGCCCATCTCCGGCACGATCTCGTCCGAGCGGTCGGAGATGGCGTCGAAACGGGCGGCAATCTGCTCGCGGGCGTCGGCGCCGGTCGCGCGGATGCCTTGCGTCAGGGTCACATAGGCGCGCTCGAACCCGCCGGCCCCGGCGGCCAGGATGCAGCGCGTCGGGGCATCCTCGGCGACCAGATGCACCAGCCCGGGCGACACCAGTTCCGGCCCCAGCTGATCGAGGGGCAGGGCCGCGCCCAGGTCCTCGGTCATGCGGGTGTGGGCTGTGGGCGCCAGACAGTTGACGCGGATGTCGTTCTTCTGGCCCTCGATCGACAGGGTCTGCATCAGCCCGACCAGCGCCATCTTGGCCGCGCCATAGTTGGACTGGCCAAAGTTGCCGTACAGGCCGGAGGAGGAGGTCGTCATGACGATCCGCCCGTAGTTCTGCAGGCGCATGATCTCCCACACCGCCTTGGTGCAGTTCACGGCTCCCATCAGGTGGACGTCCATGACAAAGCGAAAGTCGTCCAGATCCATCTTGGCGAAGGACTTGTCGCGCAGCACCCCGGCGTTGTTGACCAGAATGTCGACGCGGCCCCAGCGCTCCATGGTCCGGGCCACCATGGCCTCGACGGCCGCGTAGTCGGTCACCGAGGCGCCGTCAGCCATGGCCTCGCCGCCCAGGGCCTCGATTTCCTTGACCACACCCTCTGCCGCGGTTGCCGATCCGCCGGTCCCGTCGCGGGCGCCGCCCAGATCATTGACGACGACCTTTGCCCCCCTTTCGGCCAGGGCCAGGGCATGACAGCGGCCCAGTCCGCCGCCCGCACCGGTGACAATCGCCACCCTTCCGTCGAATTCCTGCCGCATCCCAACGCCTCCGATAATGCTGAATGGTCTCTCCTAGCAGGAGATTGGTACCCCGAAATGGGGATTAGTGTTGAAATCAGGCCACAGTCGCGCCACCGATGCGTCAATTCCGGAACTCGAACGGCATAATCCCGTTCGATGCTTCGAGCCGCCCGTGTAAGCAGGGGCACACTGTCAAGTTTGACGAACAGAATTTAGAGGGATGAGCATGAAGGTAAAACTTCTCGCAAGCGTCGCCGCAGCCGGCATTTTCGCCGCTGGTGCGGCTTCGGCTGAGCCGAATGGCTGGTATGGCGCGATCGACGCGGGCTGGCACAATGTCAACGACGTGTCGGCGTTCGATACGACGGACCTTCAGAGCTACGAGTTTGAGGTTGAGGACAGCTGGGCGGCGTTCGGTCGTCTGGGCTACCGCTTCGACCAGAACTGGCGTGTTGAACTGGAAGGCGGCTATCGCATCGGTGAGCTGGCCGAAGTGACCAGCCCGGGTGCGGGTGCCATCTGCCAGCCGGCCCCGGCCGGTGCGTGCGATGTGCCCCAGGGCAGCCTGGATGTCTCCAGCCTGATGGCCAATGTCATTTACGACTTTGGTGATGCGTCCTGGTCCGTGCGTCCGTTCATCGGCATGGGTGCCGGTGTGGCCCGCATCGACAGCGACTTCCGGGG
>NZ_JBALUS010000004.1:0-434485 GCF_036963785.1 Brevundimonas sp. | reverse complement strand
TTCATTTCAGCTTGCAGCCTCCAGCCGTTGGAAGCTCAAGCTCTTTCATTGGTGGTCGTGAGCACCTTCCGGGGCGGGATTGCGTGCGAGGAAGATCCCGACAAACAGGAACACCAGCGCCATGCCGATCGCGCCCAGCACGACGATGAGAGGGTCGGACTGCCATTTCATCGCGGCGAATGCGGCCAGCACCACGGCATCAAGTGCGATGGCCGTCAGCAACACCCAGCCCCGCGCGCCGATGTCCTCACGCAGATGCCGGAACACGCCGAAATGGATGATCATGTCCATCACCAGATAGAAGAAGGCCCCGAGCGAGGCGATGCGGCTGAGGTCGAAGAAGACCGTTAGGAAGCCCGCGATCACGACCGTGTAGACGAGCGTGTGGTCCTTGATCGTGCCCGGCATCCCGAAATGGCTGTGCGGGATCATTTTCATGTCGGTCAGCATCGCCAGCATCCGCGAGACCGCGAACACGCTGGCGATCAGACCTGACGCCGTGGCCACCAGCGCCAGCGCCACCGTCAGGTAGAAGCCGGTCTGACCGAGGGAGGGCTGGGCCGCTTCGGCCAACGCGTAGTCCTTCGCCGCCACGATACGGTCGAGCGGCAGGCTGGAGCCGACCGCGAAGGCCACCAGCAGATAGACGACGACGCAGATGGCAATCGACCAGATGATGGCCCGGCCCACATTGCGGTGCGGGTCGGTCACCTCTGCGCCGCTGTTGGTGATGGTCGTGAAGCCCTTGAAGGCCAGGATCGACAGTGCAACCGACGCCACGAAGCCTGTGGCGCCCATGTCTCCCCCCGTCGCCTCGAACGAGATGCCGCTCGCCCAGAGGCCTGCTGCCCCGAAAAGCGCGATGCCGCCCACCTTGAGAACGGCCATGACGATGGAGAACAGCCCGACCGACCGGTTGCCCGATACATTCACGAGCCAGGCGAAGACGATCAGCCCGACGCCGAGGATTGGCACCAGCACGCTGTCCGGATCGCCGCCAAACGCCCGCAGCGTGTAGGTGCCGAAAGTGCGCGCGACGAGGCTTTCGTTGATCACCATCGACAGCGCCATCAGGAGTGCAGCACCCGCCGCGACCGTCGTCGGGCCGTAGGCCTTCTTCAGGATCATCCCGATGCCGCCCGCTGACGGATACGCGTTCGACATCTTGATGTAGGTGTAGGCGCTGAACGCGGTTACGATGGCACCCACGATGAACGAGAGCGGGAAGAGCGGTCCGGCGAGTTCGGCGATCTGTCCGGTCAGCGCGAAGATGCCCGCGCCGATCATCACGCCGGTTCCCATGGCCACAGCACCTGGGAGGGTAATACTGTTCTTCTCGTAATCGCTTTTCGTCATGGATTTTCCTTTTCAGGCTTTTGCCGCAGCGCCACCCAGAGCAGCGGCAGCCCCGTCACAAGCCCGAGTCCCAGCACCGCCCATGTCGCGCGGCCGAGGTCTCCGCTAACCGCCTCACCGCCGAAATGGGCCAGCAGGAAGCTTGCCGGTATGATCCCCGCCAGAGTTGCCAAGGCGAAACGCCAGGCGTGTAATCGGCTCAGTCCGGCCGCGTAGCTGATCATGTCGAAGGACACGAAGGGCATCAGGCGGCTGGCAAAAACCGTCGCCGTCAACGCGGTCTGCGAGCCGAGAAGCCCGGCATCGACGCGATCACCGAACACCCGCCGCAAGACATCATGCCCCAGAACCCGTGCTAGACCGAAGGCGATCAGCGCCCCGAGCTCGGCGCCGATGACGACCTGCACGGTCCCCCAGACATGCCCGTAAGCAGCCCCGGCCGCGAGTGCGATGGGGGCGCTCGGGATCGGGCTGGCGACGACGGCGATCGTCATCAGCGCGACGATCAGCGCCGGCCCCCAGAGACCCGCGCGCGCCACCAGCATTTCCAGACTCTCGACGTTCAACAGTTCGCGCCCCTCGGAGAATACCAAAGGCGCGAACTGCCAGACAGCGAGCAGTCCGATCCCGAGGATCGCAAGGCCCGTGAGGATGGCGGCGCGCAGGCTCATCTCAGATCGCCTCGACGGCTTTCGCCAGGAGGTCGCGCACCTCGCCCGCCACGGACGTCAGTTCGGCGTTCTGGATGGCTTGCATCGACGCCACCGGGTCGATGGCGCTGACCTCCACGCCGCCCCCGACCTCGCGCAGGATGACGTTGCAGGGCAGCATCGCACCCACGCGCGGTTCGATCCCCATGGCCTGATGCGCCATCTTCGGGTTGCAGGCGCCGAGGATGCGATAGGCCGGCATCTCGACATCGAGCTTCTTCTTCATCGTCGCCTTGACGTCGATCTCGGTCAGGACACCAAAGCCATGATCCGCCAGCGCCTTTCGCGCGCGAACGTCGACGTCGTCGATTCCCGCGTCCGAGATCATGCGATTGATCGTGTAGGTCATTGCGAAGTCCTTTCTCCTATTTCCGAAGATACTTGATCAACGCTGCTATGGCCAAAACCAGCAGCACAAGGATCAGCAGGCCGAACAGCCAGCCAAATCCCATTCCGTGACCCATTTCGTTCCAGTTCATCATGCCATCCTCCTGCTGGCGCTGTCAGGTTAATTCCGCCAGGTCGAAAGTCGCCCTACGCTGCCAGAAATCAGACAACGGACGTCACCCAGACCGCGTCAGCCTCGGCGCGGAAGCGTCGAAGTGTCGGTCTGCTGATCAGATGCCGTTGGATGTTGAAGGTGTTGTAGATCGCCGCGTGGGTGGTGAGGAATCTCTGGGCTGAGGCCTGGGATTTGAACCGCTGCTGCTGGCGTTCTCGTCGGCGGATCGGGAGGTGCGAATTCTCAACGCGGTTGTTCTCCCGGAGCCGG
The DNA here is from genome assembly GCF_036963785.1 of Brevundimonas sp. GTDB lineage: Bacteria > Pseudomonadota > Alphaproteobacteria > Caulobacterales > Caulobacteraceae > Brevundimonas. The sequence goes on along the minus strand of NZ_JBALUS010000004.1, from coordinate 431,647 downwards.
CCCGGCCGGTGCAGATGCCTCAGATTCAGCTGATCCAGAGCTGCTCCGTACGACGCCAGACCGTCCGTCGTGATCGTCTGCGGCTCGACCGGCTGGTTGTATAGGAGGCGCTTCAAAAGTCTGAGCGCCGCCTCTGTGTCCCGCCGGCGCTGGACCACAAGGTCGAGAACCTCGCCTTCGTCGTCGACTGCCCGCCACAGATACATCCGCTTGCCGCCAATCCAGCAGACCATCTCATCCAGGTGCCAGCGCGGCGAAGGAGCCGGCCGACGCCGCCTCAGGCGCTTGGCGATCAGAGGCCCGAATTTGATGGTCCAGCACCGGATCGTCTCGTAGCTGACCTCGATGCCCCGCTGCGACAGCAGCTCCTCCACGTCCCGAAAACTGAGGCTGAAACGAAAGTACAGCCACACGGCATGGCGGATCACATCAGCCGGAAACCGGTGACGTTTGAACGAGATCTGCTTCACGATAAATCATCCCCGACAGCGGCTTACGCCGACATTGCCGGAGACCTTTTAGCGTTAGCCTGACAGCACCATCGAGACCCTAGCCCACTACTTCGTATGACGGCGCGCCGTCACTTGAGCTGCTGTGCCAGTTGTTTCAACGACCGGCACCTGATGCAGACCATCGTTGCTCTCTCCCACCCTGCTGACCAATGCCGTCCAGTCGATCCAGCTCGGCGTCGAGGACTATGAAAACAGCGACCCGCGGCGCGCTCTTTCCGCGGTGCGGAATTTTCAGGCCGGCATCCTTCTGCTCTGCAAGGAACATCTGCGGCGGCTCTCGCCGCCTGGGTCTAATGAAGTGTTGCTGCGCAAGAAGCTGAAGGCTCAGCTCAATGCGGGCACGATCGAGTTCGTCGGAGACGGCCAAGCCACACTCGATCAGCAGGAGATCGTCAACCGGTTCACGGATTTGGGCATCACGGTGGATTGGAAGCCGCTCAAGGCACTGACGAGCCGACGCAACCAGCTTGAGCATTACTGGACCGACGCATCGGTCGAGGTTCTCCGTGAACTGGTTGCTGAAGCGGCGATGATCGTGAGGGACCTACTCCAGAACGTCCTCGGTGAGGATCCTCAGGATCTGCTCGGCGTGGTGACCTGGTCGGCAATGCTGGAAACCGAAAGCCTCTTCGAGGCCGAACGCGAGCGATGCCGGAAGACGCTCAAGGCCATTGCCTGGAAGTCCGCGACCATGGCTGGGGCAGTGGACGAGATTCAGTGCCACTCATGCGGATCGAGCCTGATCGAGCAGCGGGATCGAGGCAATGTCGATCAAGGCGCAGCCGGGTTCCGATGCGTGGGCTGTTCGACCGAGCCGGAGCTTAAGGACATTGTAGAGGCCGCCTTGGCAAACGCCCTGTTTGCTGATCTCTATATTGCGGCCACAGACGGCGGCGAACCGCCTATCTGGGAATGCCTTGGCTGCGACGCAGAGGCGGTCGTGATCGACGAGGGCTTTTGCGCGGTCTGCGGAGAAGGGATGCCGGAGGACACTTGCGCGGTCTGCCACAAGACCCTGAGCCGCGACGAGATGGAAAACAGTCGGTCGCTATGCGGGTACCATCTGCACACGCTCGAGAAGGACTAAGAGCAACTCGGTCAGAACCGGAAGCACGGACCGCGCCGTCAGCATTTCGAGCTGCGAAAAATGCTCGTCGGAAGAATTGCCCGCGATGCTGTGCGGGATGACCCAAAACGAACGTCTAGTTTCGGGTTACCAGTTAATGTGCGGTTCTGGCGCGAAGCGGCCCTCCCCTGCCCGCCATAGTTACGAAAAGCGCATAAGGTGGGTTGCCGGAAAACAGACCATCCGGACGTCCGCTAAGGGTGGAAAGCGGACTCTCGTGCCGGCCGATCTCAAAGTTTGCGTGCCGGCACCGGACCAATGTCGCTATTGGCGCGTTCTGGTGCTCTCCCATTGTCTTTCAGCAACGTTCGCTCGCCTCGCCGCCTCGGAAAAAGCGAGCGCGGAAGCCGGAGACTTTCATGGCACGTCACCAGAGATCATCGGGGGCTCGCGCCGTCGCAGCCAGACGGAAAACAGCACCGGTAACACAATCAGGGTGAGTACTGTCGCCGTGGTGAGTCCGCCGATTACGACCGTTGCCAAAGGCTTCTGGACCTCGGAACCTGGACCGTAGGCAAAGGCCATGGGCATCACGACCGACGGTCTGCGCTCCTACAAGGCTGCGATGAAGGAGCTCGGAAACACCGAAAAGCAGGAGGTCGGACGGTGGGCCAACAACAGGGTCGAGAACTCACACCTGCCGTTTCGACGACGAGAACGGGCCATGCTCCGCTTCCGGCAGATGAAGACCTTGCAGAAGTTCAGCTCCGTCCACGCCGCCTTTCACAACCACTTCAACCAGGACCGCCTGAGCCGCGCGGAAGCGGCAGTTGCGGGGCTACTGGCGACGGGCCTTTCGGCAATCACCATCGCCGAACGACAGGGCGTCGCCCTCGGCACAGTGCGCACCCACATCCGGCACCTGCTCGAAAAGACGGGCGCCCGTAACCAGGTCGATCTCGTCGCAACCTTGGTGTCCCGGCTCTAGCAGGACCAGCGGTCCCGGCATCGTTACGTCAGCAGCCGGCGCACACACCTTGTCTGACCCGAACCGCCTCGGGCAGACGCGGCCGCCACGCCACACCGGCCCCGCCGCCGAACTCGCGGAGATCTGGTCTGGTGATCCGGTATCGTTGGATGAAAAGGGGGTACCAGACGTCGGGGCTCGGTCAGCACAATGTTCGAACGCCATTGAGCTACCGGTAACCCCCCAAAAAGCAAACTCTAGTGTCCGCTATGGGTCGAAAGCCGACCTACGCCTAAGGGTGGAAAGCGGACGTCTAGTTGACGTCGCTGTTTCGTGCCTTCCGCTTGATGCGCACAAGGTGCGCACTCCGAAATGCGCATAAGCGCGATTCCCTGAAATGGGCACAAACGGGTCTTCGTCGCTGAAATCCGCCTGATCGGCCTGAGACAAGTGGTCGAAAGACTGACCGCACCGCCACCGCCACCGGCCTTGAATATCAAGCGGATGGCAACCCCCGGGGACATGTCGGGTTTACCCTCTGAAGCTGCCGGGACATGGAACTGGCAAGCGTCCCGGCACAAGTGCGAGGTCCGACCAATGTCACCACCCGATCAGTACAGGCGCCTGAACGAAGGCGAGGGGAACACGGACCCCAACGCCTCCACGCCTGTGTTTGACCCCGTGCTTGCGAGCGGCCAGGCCGATGCCGAGGCCGGCGGCGCCATTCCCGTGGTCGAGCCCGCCGCCTCTCCCGCACCGGAGCGGAGGTCGCATGAGGCCGGACAGACCGGCCTGCGTCTTCCGATGTGGCTCTGGTTGACGGTGGCTGGCACCGTCCTCGGCGTCCTTCTGGTGGGCCTGCTCTTCCTCTGATCTGCGGGTCTTCGCTCTTCGGACCTGCGCCGAAGCCTGGCCGCTCGCTGGAACCCCGGCGCGCCCGCTGGGTTGGGGTCATAGCGAGAGGAGGATGCTATGCCCCACGTAATGGCACTGGCGCGGTGGCCACTGGTCGCGATTGGCGTCATTTTCATACTTGTCGGCCTGCCGCTTGTGATCGGGGGCACTTGGCTACTGATGCTGGGGGGCTCCTTCTATTATCTGCCCGCAGGTCTGGCCCTCGTGGCATCCGGGGTCCTGCTGGCGCTCGGCCGCCCCCTCGGGGCATGGATCTATACCGGCCTCTACGTTCTGACCCTGCTCTGGGCGCTCTGGGAAGTCGGGCTCAATGGTTGGGCGCTTGTCCCGCGAGTGGTCGCACCGACCGTGCTCATGGCCCTCCTCATTGCAGCCCTGCCCCTGCTTCTGCCTTACGGCAGGCGGGCGGCCCTGATCGGCGGCGGGGCGCTGGCTGTGCTTGTGATCGTCGGAGGCGTTGTGATCGGGCTTGCCAATCGCGCCGGGGCGGCCCTTTCGGTCCCGGCGGGTAGCGGCGACATGGCCGAGCCCGGCCTCCATCAGACCGGCGCCGACTGGCCGGCCTTCGGCGGCACCTATTCTGCCCGCCGGTATTCGCCCCTGACCCAGATCAACCGCGACAATGTGGAGACGCTTGAGCGTGTCTGGCTGTTCCACACAGAGGACCTGCCCGAAGACAAGTGGGGGGCGGAAACGACTCCGCTCAAGATCGGCGACACCCTGTATCTGTGCACCGCGCGCAATGAGCTGATCGCGCTCGATGCCGCGACCGGCGAGCAGCGCTGGCGCTACGACCCCGGGGTCTCTGACGACTGGATTCCCTACACCGCCGCCTGCCGCGGGGTCGCCTATTACGACACGCGCCGCACGGCCGTGGCGCAACCCGCACCGGAAACGCCCCCCGCTCCCGCCCAGGACGAAGAGCGTACAACGGCAGCCGTTTGCGCCACACGGATCATTGAAGGCACACTGGACGGCCGCCTGATCGCGGTGGATGCCCGCACCGGCCGTCCCTGCCCTGACTTCGGTGAGAACGGACAGGTCGACATCAAGCGCGGTATGGGCGAGGTCATCCCCGGCATGGTCTCGATGACCTCGGCGCCCACAATCGTCCGGGGCGTGGTGGTGACCGGCCATCAGGTTCTGGACGGCCAGTACAATGAGGCCCCCTCCGGCGTGATCCAGGGCTTTGATGCGGTGACCGGAGAGCTGCGGTGGGCCTGGGACATGACCCGGCCTGAGCTCGACGGCCTGCCTCCGGAAGGCGAGACCTACACCCGCGGCACGCCCAATATGTGGACGACCGCCACCGGGGACGAGCAGCTGGGACTGGTCTACCTGCCCATGGGGAATTCGGCGGCCGACTACTACAGCAGCGATCGCTCGGAGGCGGAGAACCGCTTTGCCACCTCGCTTGTTGCGCTGGACGTGACGACCGGCAAGCCGGCCTGGTCATTCCAGACGGTGCATATCGACGTCTGGGACTATGACTTGGGCAGCCAGGCGACGCTCATCGACTATCCGACCGACGCCGGCGCCGTGCCGGCCCTGGTCCTGCCGAGCAAACAGGGCGACCTCTATATCCTCGACCGCCGCACGGGAGTGCCCCTGGTTGATGTCGAGGAGCGCCCGGTCCCCGGCGGCGGTGTCGAGCCGGAGATGCGCAGCGCGACCCAGCCCTTTTCCGGCTTCCATACCCTCGCCAAGGATGACCTGACCGAGCGGGATATGTGGGGCATGTCCCCGATCGACCAGATGATCTGCCGGATCGGATTCCGTCGTGCCGAATACGACGGCATGTACACGCCGCCGTCGACGGAAAGGCGCTGGATCCAGTACCCGGGCTACAACGGCGGCTCGGACTGGGGCGGCGTGGCGGTCGACCCCCGGCGGGGTGTGATCATTGCCAACTACAATGACATGCCGAACTACAACCGGCTCGTCCCGCGCGAACAGGCGAACGAGAAGGGCTGGTATCCGCGCGGTCACCCCGAGCTGAAGGAGGACGCCGGGATGCCAGCGTCGCGGGGCGGCGTCCCGGACGGGGCGGAGGGCGCCGGTGACCCGCAATGGGGTGTGCCCTATGCCATCGACGTCAACGCCGGCTGGCGGATGGGCTTTACCGGCATGCTGTGCAAACAGCCCCCCTACGGTGGCATCCGCGCCATCGACATCCGCACCGGTCGGACCTTGTGGGATCGCCCCCTCGGCCAGGCCCGCAAGAACGGTCCGTTCGGCATTCCCTCCATGCTGCCCATCGACATCGGCACGCCCAACAACGGCGGGTCCGTGGTTACGGCGGGCGGCCTGATCTTCATTGCCGCGGCGACGGATGACCTGATCCGGGCCATCGATATCGAGACAGGCGAGACCGTGTGGACGGATGTTCTGCCTGCCGGCGGGCAGGCCGCGCCCATCGTCTATGAGGAAGACGGTCGCCAGTTCCTGGTGCTCATGACCGGCGGCCACCATTTCATGGAAACGCCCCGGGGAGACCAGGTGATCGCCTGGGCACTTCCGGAGCGGCGTGAGCGGTGACCCCGGCGTGGCTTCCCTACTGCGGCCCGGCTCCGACGCCTGAAGCGGTGCTGGGGCGGTGGAATGGAGATCCGCTGCTGCTCATCGCCCTGGCCGGCGGGCTGGGCCTCCTTATGGCGCTGCGACCCTCCCGACAGGATCGGACCCTGGCCGTTCTGGCGGTGCTGACGCTTGCCGTCAGCTTCGTCTCGCCGCTCTGCGCCGCCAGTTCGGCGCTGTTCACCGCGCGGACGGTGCACCATCTCTGGCTGATGGGCGTGGCCGCCCCCCTTCTCGCCTGGAGCCTGCCGAAGGTGGGGGGGCGCCTCGCGGCAGCCACCCTAGCGCAGGGCGCCGTGCTCTGGATCTGGCACGCGCCCTCACTGTACGCGCTGGCACTGTCTCATGACGGACTCTACTGGCTGATGCAGATCAGCTTGCTGGGAATGGCGGTGTGGTTCTGGTCGGCCGTGCGGTCCGCCAGCGGAACATTGGCCAGCGGCGCTCTGCTCGTCACGCTTGTGCACACCGGCCTGTTGGGCGCGCTCCTTACCTTCGCTCCCCGGGCCGTCTACCTTCCCCACGCGGGGACCACGGCCCCCTGGGGCCTCCGCTGGATCGAGGATCAGCAGCTGGCCGGTCTGATCATGTGGGCGCCCGGCGCCGCACTGTATCTGGCCGCCGCCCTGGTTGTTCTGGCCCGCAGTCTGGGCGAGCCGCCAGTTCCGGAGCGCGCCGCGTGAGTCTGGTCTCGCAGGTGCGGCTGTGGGCCAGGGGTCACACGGGCCGGGATCACTATTCTCCCGTCGGCATGACCTTTCACTGGGCGATGGCCGCCCTGGTGGTGTTCCAGCTGTGGTGGGGCTGGCGCATCGGTCGCCTGCCGGTCGGCGCCGACAAGCTGGAGGGTTACCAGCTCCATAGCCAGGTCGGCCTTCTGATCCTGGTCATGATCCTGCTGCGCGGCCTCTGGCGGCTGGCCATCCCGGGACCGATCAATGACGCGGACAAGCCCGGCTGGCAGAGCCGCGCCGCTCATCTCACCCACTATGCCTTCTACGCCGTGCTGATCGTCCTGCCCCTGTCCGGCTGGACCATGTGGTCCTCCATGGCCGCCGAACAGCCGCTGTCGCTTGCCGGTGCCGCGCCCTGGCCGCAATTGCCGTTCGACACCCTGCCCCGTCAGACCCGATACCAGCTGATGTCCGTGGCAGAGCGCGCCCACCTCTTCGCTGTCGTCACCCTGCTGGTGATGATCCCCCTTCATGCGGGGGCGGCGCTGAAGCACCATTTCTGGAATCGGGACGATTCCCTTGCGGGGATGGTGCCCTTTCTGAACCCGCTCCCCCCGCGGCCAGCGAAGCCGCATGGCGCGCCACCGCCTCGATCTGATCGTCGTCAAACCCGGCAATCGCCCGGAGCATGACGTGATCCGGGTCATTCTGACGTTTACCGTTCCGCCACAGGCGAAGCTGACGCGCCAGATACTCCGGGGGCTGACCCGCCAGAGGCGGTATCGCAGCGCCCCGGCCCTCGCCGCCCGCTCCATGACACTGGGCGCAACTGCCGACGGGCGAAGGGCGATGATAGAGGTCCCGGCCTTCCGGAACAGTGTCCCCGGCGAAGGAAAAGCCCGCAGGCTCCAGGCTGCCGTACCAATCGGCCACCGCCCGCCTGTCTTCCATCGACAGTTTTGCGGCAATGGCGTGCATTGTGGGATCGGCGCGTCGCCCGTCGGCATAGTCCTGCAACTGCTTCAGCAGATAGCCTGGCGACATCCCTGCCAGCCGGGGCGCTCCTCCCAGCCCTTCGCCCTCCAGTCCATGGCAGGTGAAGCAGGCGTTGCCGGCACCTGCCTCTCCGCCGCTCAGCGCGATCAATTGGCCGGTACGCGAAAAGGCGTCGGGCGAAGGCTCGCCGACATGACAGGCGCCCAGTCCGGCGGCGGCCAGCACTGCGATGCAGGATATTCGACCCATCAGGGCGGAACCTCATCGCCGACCGTTGGTTCCCACCACAACGGTCAAGCTCACAGGGAGGGGAGAATGGCCACGGCCGCGGGTCGCGCACTCAGTCTGGTAGTCCTGGCGAGCCTTTCGGCCTGTGGAACCGACGTTGCCGAACAACACCCGATGCCGGCCGGATCGCCCGAAGCCGGGCTGGAGGTTATCCGCGCCACCGGGTGCGCGGCCTGCCACGTTGTGCCCGGCGTCGAGTGGCCTATGGGGCGCACGGGCCCCTCGCTGGAGGGCTTTGCCGCCCGCCCCCTGATCGCTGGCAGCCTAAGTAACGACCCGGACACCCTGACCGCCTTTGTGCGGAATGCCCCGGCCCTGTCCCCGGAGTCCGCCATGCCCCCCATGCCCCTCACCGATACCCAGGCCCGAGATGTTGCAGCCTACCTCTACACGCTCCAGCCTCGCTGACGCGCTCGTCGGATGGCCCCCGCCGGTGCTGGATCCGGCGGGCCCTTTCTCGGAGCGTATCACCACCCTCTCTTGGGCCCTGCTCCTTATGGCCGTACTCGTCATGGCGGTCGTGGGCTTTGCGCTTGCCGGGGCTCTTTTCGGAAATGCGCCTCTCAAGAAACGCCTGAGCGGTCGATGGCTGATCTGGGGCGCCGGCTTCGCCTTCCCGGTTGTCGTTCTGTCGGGACTTCTGGTCTGGGGCCTGACCCTGACATCCAGCCTGTCCAGTCGCCCGACCGGGGACGAGCTGCGTATCCAGGTCACCGGGGAGATGTGGTGGTGGCGCGTAACCTATCTGGACAGCGAGGGACGCGTGATCGCCCGCGATGCCAATGAGGTCCACATTCCGGTGGGCCGCCCCGTGCTGTTCGAACTCTCGTCGAATGACGTGATCCACAGCTTCTGGGTTCCGCAACTCGCTGGCAAGCTGGACATGGTACCCGGACGTATCAATCGGCTGATCCTCACGGCAGACAGGCCCGGCTCCTACGGAGGGCAATGTGCCGAGTACTGCGGGGGCCCGCATGCCCTGATGGGCCTGGTCGTCGTTGCCCACCGCCCGGAGGACTTCGAGCGTGAGATGGAGCGTCTGCGTGCGCCCGCCACGGCACCCGTCAGGCCTGTGGCCCTGCGCGGAGCCGAGGTGTTTGAGAGCAGTGGCTGCGGGGCCTGCCACACCGTCGGGGGCACGGCGGCCAACGGCCTCGCCGGACCGGACCTGACACACGTCGGAGGCCGTCGCAGTCTCGGCGCCGGCATCCTGCCCAACAACCAAGGCACGCTGGCGGGCTGGATCGCCGACAGCCAGACCATCAAACCCGGCAACCGCATGCCCCCCTACAGCGTCCTGTCGGGTGAGGAACTGATGGCCGTATCCGCCTATCTGGACGGTCTGGAATGAGCGACGACATCGATCTGTCCCAACGCTTTCCCACGAAGGACGACCGGCCGCAGGGCGAGCTGGAAGAGCTGAAGCGGGTCTGGGCCAAGCCCAAGGGCTGGTTTGGCTGGTTCACCGTGGTGAACAACAATTACATCGGCCTCTACTACGTCGGCGCGGCCTTCCTGTTCTTCATTCTGGCCGGCATTCTGGCCCTGCTGATGCGGACGCAGCTGGCCCTGCCGACGTCGGGCTTCCTGCCGCAGGAGACCTACAACCAGGTCTTTACCATGCACGGCACGGTGATGATGTTCCTGTTCGCCGTGCCCGCCGTGGAGGCTCTCGGGGTCATGCTGCTGCCGCAGATGCTGGCGGCGCGCGACCTGCCGTTCCCTCGCCTGTCTGCCTATGCCTTCTGGGCCTATCTCGTGGGAGGGCTGGCCTTCTTCTGCTCGATCTTTTTCGGTCTGGCTCCGAGCGGCGGCTGGTTCATGTACCCCCCGCTGACCTCCAAGGCCTTCTCTCCCGGCATCAACGCCGACTTCTGGCTGCTGGGCATCGGCTTCATCGAGATCTCGGCCATCGCCGGCGCGATCGAGATCGTTGTGGGGGTCCTGAAGACCCGCCCCCCGGGCATGACACTGGCCCGCATGCCGATCTTCGCCTGGGCCATGCTGGCCTTTGCAGTGATGATCATCATCGGCTTCCCCGCCATCATCCTCGGCACCCTCCTGCTCGAGCTCGAGCGGGCTCTCAACTGGCCGTTCTTCGACCCCACTCGGGGGGGAGACCCCCTGCTGTGGCAGCACCTGTTCTGGTTCTTCGGACACCCAGAGGTCTACATCATCTTCCTGCCCGCCGCGGGGCTGATGAGCATGATGATCCCGACCATCGCCAGGACCCCCCTGGTCGGATATCGCGCCGTGGTGCTGGCGCTTGTGGCCACGGCGTTCATCAGCTTCGGAGTCTGGGCGCACCACATGTTCACGACAGGCCTCCCGACCTTGTCTGTCAGCTTCTTTTCTGCCGCCAGCATGGCCGTCAGCGTGCCGGCGGGGATACAGGTCTTCGCTTGGATAGCCACCCTGGCTGCCGGGCGAATACGCTGGAGTACGCCCGCCCTGTTCTGCGTCGGCAGTGTGATCATCTTTGTCATGGGCGGCCTGACTGGGGTGATGGTGGCCATGGTGCCCTTCGACTGGCAGGCGCACGACAGCTACTTCATCGTGGCCCATCTCCACTATGTGCTGATCGGCGGGATGGTCTTTCCGCTGTTCGCCGCCTTCTACTACTGGATCCCGATGATGAGCCGACGCCGCCTGTCCGAACGGCTCGGGCGCGGGGTCTTCTGGCTGATGTTCACCGGCATGCACGTCGCCTTCCTACCCATGCACCTGACCGGCCTGATGGGGATGCCGCGGCGGGTCTACACCTATCTGCCGGGCCGTGGCTGGGAGCTGCCAAACATGATCTCGACCGTGGGCGCCTTCCTGATCGCCCTGGGCGTTCTGGTGTTCATCATCGACCTGATCCGCAGCTTTCGCTTCACCGTCGATGACGACGCCGGAAACGTCTTTGAGGCCGGCACGCTCGAATGGCTGCCGACCGACCTCTATTCGACCCGTAGTATCCCCCTGGTTCGCAGCCGCTATCCCCTGTGGGATGATCCGGACTTCGCCCGCAACGTCGACGCCGGTCGCTATTTCCTGCCCAACACCGCGACCGGCCGGCGAGAAACCCTTATCACCAGTCCGGTGGAGGCACGCCCCCAATATATCCAGACCATGCCCGGCCCGTCCCCCTGGCCGCTGTTCGCAGCCGTGTTCACGGCGGGCTTTTTTCTGCTGCTCACCGTGCAGGCCTACTGGACGGGGGTCATCAGCGGCGTCCTGGCCGTGATCTGCGTTCTCAGGTGGCTGTGGGAAACGGATTGGCGCCCGGAGATCCCGTCTGTCGACATCGGCGCCGGCATCAAGGTCCCGACCTATGTCACCGGCCCGATGGGCCACGGCTGGTGGGCCATGACGGTGTTGCTGACCGTGGCCGGCATGGTGTTCCTCATGGCGGTCTTCAGCTACGTCTTCCTGTGGAGCGGGTCGGGTGAGGGCTGGACCGCCCCTGCGGGCCTGCCATGGCTGGCGGGGATCGAGGGCGCATATGCCGCGACCCTTGGCTTGGCGCTCGCCGCACCGCCCCTGCTGCGACGAACAGGCCGGGCCGGCCCAGGGATGGCTTTTCTGGCCATTGGTCTAGCCGCCCTGATCGCCCTGGCCGGTTGGACTGCTGATTTCGGGAGTTGGTGGATCGAGGGATTGCGGCCGCACGCTTCAAGCCAGGGAGCGATCATATTTGCCCTGCTGTCCTGGCAAGGCGTCATGCTGGCGACCGGGATAATGATGGCGGGCTATCTGGCCGCACGAACTCTTTGCGGTCTTGTCCGTGCAAATCGGGGCAGCACGGTCGATCTCATCAGCCTGTTCCTGGCCTATGTCGCTGTGCAGGGCATGATTGCCGCCGCCCTGACCCGCCTGTTTCCGGGGGGCTGATTGATGGCGCCCTGGATTCGCTTGCTGGGGCCGTGGCTGGTGTGGGGCCTGCATTTCGGACTCATCTACGGGATCGGCAGCATCTTCGTGCTGCAGGATGCGTCGCAGGGTATGGCCTCGCGGACAAGCGTCCTGCTGGCTTCACTTGTATGCCTCGCAGCCCTCGGGGGGCTGCTTGTCTGGAGCGTAAGTGACCGGCAGCGGCTGGACGGCGCTCAGCTCTGGGTGGCGGACGTCGGCATTGCCGGCGCCGTTCTCGCGGGGGTGGCTGTCATCTGGCAGTCCTTGCCCGCCCTGTTCATCTGATCAGGGCCGGATTTGCCACAGCAGGGTCAGGCCTCCGGCATAGCTGCCCAGAATTGCCCAGGACGACAGGCCGAGCCGAAGGAAAGTCTGCGGGCGACGGGCCATTTGCCCGGCGAGGTAAAGGCCGATCATGATCACAGCCAGCAGAGCCGCAACGCCCGAGAACGTTTCGCGCTCTGCCATCGCGGGCCCGTCGCGGTAGGCCACGTCCACGACGAATAGCACAGCGATGTTGAACAGGTTGGTGCCCAGGACATCGCCGACCGCCAGATCGTACCGCTTGATGGTCAGGGCCGTGCGGATCGAGCTCAGTTCCGGCAGGGAGGTGGCCAGCGCGAGCAGGGTAATGCCGACCAGACCGGTGCCGATGCCTGTATCTGCGGCGATCCCGTCAGCCGTCTGGGACAGAGCGAACCCCGCGACAAGTATGACCGCCTGCCGTCGTGGCCACAGCCACGACCCGGTTGCTTGGTGCCCGGTCTGATGTCGTAATCGACGACATCCCCGGTTTTCCGGCGGCGCGACTGTACCGGCTGCCCGGAGACCATCCCCGTCCGGTTATCATCGTCCTGCACGGGGCCGACGGTGGCACGGGGGCGAGCGAACGGTTCGGGCCCAAGCTGGCATCATTTGGTTATGCCGTCGTCGGCCTTCCCTACTATTCGCCCGACTGGGGGGCGTACGGGCCTCCGAAGGGGCACTGTCAGCTCAAATGCACCGACCGGTAAGGCCCCGGGTTTAGGCAGGCCAAATGGCCCGTCCGAAAAAGTCCCACGACCCGTTCCGCTGGTTCGATTCCTCGCCGGAGGTGATCCGCCTCGTGGTCATGATGTACGTGAAGTACCCGCTGTCGCTGCGGAACGTGGAGGACCTGCTGGCTGAACGCGGCATCGACATCTGCCATGAGACGGTGCGGCTTTGGTGGAACCGGTTCGGCCCAATGTTCGCAGCCGAGATCCGCCGGAAGCGCGTCCAGAAGATGCGTGCCTACACCCACTGGCGGTGGCACCTGGACGAGGTCTACGTAAAGATAAACGGCGAGATGCACTACCTCTGGCGCGCCGTCGACCACGAGGGCGAGGTGCTGGAATCCTTTGCCAGCAAGACCCGGGACAAGCCGGCCGCGCTGAAGTTCATGAAGAAACTCATGAAGCGGCATGGGCGCGCGAAGGCCATCACGACCGACGGACTGCGCTCGTACAAGGCCGCCATGAAGGAGCTCGGCAACGCCGAAAAGCAGGAGGTCGGGCGGTGGGCGAATAACCGGGTCGAGAACTCACACCTGCCGTTTCGACGACGAGAACGGGCCATGCTCCGCTTCCGGCAGATGAAGACCCTGCAGAAGTTCAGCTCCGTCCACGCCGCCTTCCACAACCACTTCAACCAGGATCGCCACCTCATCAGCAGAGAGACATACAAGGCCCAACGCTCAGCCGCCCTGGCTGAGTGGAAGACGCTCGCCGCATAGGCTCTGCGTCCCCTGCCCTATCTGCGGCCTGCGGAGACGAATTGTCGTTGGACTGACAGCACCCAGCTGATGGTATTTTTGTTGGTATCGAAATTGGGATTCACAATGGCCGATACCAACGGCGTGAGGCGCTATGCGCAGACCAGGCCAGAAGACGTAATGCCCGCGCCTGGCCAAACGAAAAAGGCCGCCAGACCTCGAAAGAAGTCTGGCGGCCCGGCTGATCCCGGCGATTAGCGCCGGGGATGTGGCACCGGCTTAGGCCGGTAGTGAGGGCGAACGTGAACAATGCGTCCGCCCGGGTGAATGCGCTGGTGCCTTCGCACCCGACCAAGTGTCATCGTCGCCATGGGATTAACTCCGATTTGGCGTCTCCGGCCCGGTCTAGTCTCCAGATCGGTGTGAGGGCCGACACGGAGGTAGGCGCCGCTCAAGGGTATGCGGAGTCGGAGGGGCAATGGCTGCGGACGCTTAACGGGCGAGGCGACATCGAACGGGAAGGCGGCTAGGCGCCTCTGCGGCTGCGACTGCAGGTTCGCTACCGTCAACGGCATTGGACGGGGCCGGGTCAGTCGATGTTTTTATGTTTCGGGGTATGCTGCGGAAACGGAGAGCGCAGCGGTCAGGAGTCCACGCGGACCGGATCTAGCGACCGCGAGGCTTATGAGGGCTAGGCCCTAACCCTCGTTGGCGGCGGCGCGGAGAGCCACGACCTTGGCGCGGCGGGCTTCATCGACCGCGCGCCAATATTTGTCGCACATCGCCAAGTATGCGGGCGTGAGGATCATCTGAATGATGATCTCCGGCAATCGGTAGCGGGTGCCGATATCAGCGAACGTCGCCTCCCCTCTGCCGATGGCATCCATGTGCGCGCGCCGGTCCTCGTGGGGGTAGATCAGCTCAAGGGCCACCATCTCCGCAATGTGTTCCGATCGCAGTGCGAGATTTTCGATGGCATCCATGTCTGCCACCAAGCTCATCATTCTCTGGAGCGTGTCTACGCCATTTGGATTGAAGTCTTCTTCGGTATCCACCACCACATGGCAGAGCTCCTTAACGCCTACGAGGCGCTTCCAGCGGATGGGAGTGTTCTTGACGATGTAGACGCACGCGCGCCGCCCCTCCTCGTATCGCATGATAAATCCGAGGACGGCCTTCGTCTCAACATCCAGGACCTGGATGGTGATGTTTACCGAGAACTCCTGTCCGACATAGTCGCAGAGCTCATCAACGGAGAGTTGCTGCGAATCACGACCGTCCATCCAGACGGCCTCATTAATCTGCCGCGCCAGCTCGAAACCCGACTGAATTTTCTCAGCAATCGTCGCCATTGGCCCGCCCGTAAAGCAAAAGGCCCTGACAGCGTCAGGGCCTTTCATTAACCGTCAGCCTACGCCGACCATTGGTATCGAGCAAGCCTTAGCTGGCTCGGCGGTCGCCGAAGGCGAAGTCTTCTACGCGGCTGGGGTCGTCCACTGCATTGAGAAGGGCGTCTACCTCGTCATAGATATCTTGAAGCTCGCAGCCGCTGTAGGGCTTGATGTAAAACTTGATATCGACGAGGCCACCATCGACGCGCTTGGCCTCGAGGCGCTCGGCGAGCGATTTGCATGTGTTCTCGATCATGACGCTCCCTTTCTAAGGTGTGCGCTAGCGTGCACCCGTGGGGGTGAACGCTAGGTGAACTAATTTGGTTCAGGGAACGTTGTTCTAGTGCGAAAAGCGCCCGCCATTTTGGGCGCGCGCTACGAAGAGAATCCGGTCCCCAAAAACCGTTGAAACCGTGTTACGCGGGTCTAGCGTCATTTTGCAAGTGAAACTTGGTCCATGTGACAACTGCGCCCTTTCAGTTTTCGGGCGTGTGACTCCGATGCTACGGCCCCGTCAGATGGGTTCTTTGGCTGAGGTTGTCCAGTGAACAACCCTGCCCCCAGCCCGGGGCGGGCCCTCATGATGCATTCTGACCAGCCCCCAAATTGCTGCACCGCACCATCAATTTAGGTCACACACGTATATAGGTCCCGAAGATTTCTTGGGCGACGCGTGAAATGCGAAACCCGAGCGGCCCGGGCTCGACTTCTCAGACGCATCGCACATAAGAAAAGCCCCGGACCGATGGTCCGGGGCTCGGTAGGCGATTTTGGGTTGTTACCAGTCGATTTCCCGAGCCATATCTAGTCCTCCTTGACCACATAAACGAACGTAGCGAACAAACGATGCATTGGCTAGACGCCTTAGCGCCACAGCACGCGGTACTTATTGCCGCGCTTTTCGCAACCTGCGGGTGGCTCTATTCCGGCCGCAAGGCTCGCACGCTCGCGAAAAAGCAGCACACACTAAACGTAATATTGCAGGCGACCTTTAACAAGGAGTTCCGCGACGCCCAAGCCGTGGTTCGCCCATGCCTGATAGCAAAGCAGTGCCCCGACATTCACCATCCGGCCAACCCAGAGCGCGAGGCGTTTCGCATGGTTCTGAACCATTACGAGCTGCTAGCAGCGGGCATTCGGAACGGAGACTTTGACGAGCGAATGGTCCGCGATACCCAGAGAGGGTCGCTCATCGACGCCTACGAGGTGTGCGAAAATGTGATCTTTAAGATGCGGGACGCCCGTCGCCGGCAAACGGTCTATGAGCATTTGGAATGGCTCCACAGCAGGTGGGAAAAGAGCCCGCCAAATCCCATCGTCAAATTCTTCGAGTTTTTCCGTGGCGCGCCATTCAGCGGAAAGCGCAATAGGCCCCGGGCGTAATGCTGCACCGCACCATCAATCTAGGTCACACACGGATATAGGTCCCGTTCTTCCCAGGGCGCGGGTGCCCGGCCGCTGATCATCCGGCGCTCCGGCCTCTTACAGGCAACCTTTTATGGGCTGAGGGGCAGGATCGGGCACCAACTTTGGGTGTTGGTATTTTCGTTGGTATCAGAGATTTAGTGCCTTGATTTATAACACTTTGTTGAGAACTCTCTGTCCGCCACAGCCTTCTCCGTTGAATATCCACGACAAAATAGACACCGCCAGCCCATGCGGGTCGCCCGTGACGTCGGGGGCACCTGGCGCTGGCGGCACGGCCAGGTCGCTCGCTGCACAGGCTCTGCGTCCGCTGACCTACCTGTGCTCAGGGGAAACGCGTTGTCGTTGGACTGACAGCACTGTTCCGGTACTTTGACAACTCGCCCGAGGTGATCCGCCTGGTGCGGACTCCTTGGGGTGGCATGGGCTGAAATGGGCGGACGGCAGGATCGTTTCGACATCCAGTTCATGCGCGGCGTGGCCGTGCTGGCCGTGGTGCTGTTTCACGCCTTTCCCGGAGCGTTCGGTTCGGGCTTCCTCGGCGTCGACGTCTTCTTCGTCATCTCCGGCTTCCTGATCACCGGCATCGTCCTCCGCGGGCTGGAGCGAAGGGATTTCAGCTTCAAGGCCTTCTATGTTCGCCGGGCGAAGCGGCTGCTGCCCGCCAGCCTGATAACGCTGGGGGTCACGACCCTGCTGGCGCTCGTGTTCCTGACCCGGTCGCAGATGGCCGACTATGCCGAGCAGTTGCTGGGTTCGCTGGCGTTCGTCGCCAACTTCGTGCTGGCGACACAGACCGGCTATTTCCAGGGCGCGGCCGAAACCAAACCCCTGTTGCACATCTGGTCCCTGTCGCTGGAGGAACAGTTCTATTTCGTCGCGCCCTTCCTGTTGTGGCTGACGCCGCTCAGGGCCCGTCCGTGGCTGCTGGTCACGGGGGTGATCCTCAGCTTCACCCTGTGCCTGGCTCTCGTGACCGGCCTCTGGGGGGGCGAGTCATTAGCCTTCTTCATGCTGCCGACGCGGGCGTGGGAACTGTTGTTCGGCGCGGTCTGTGCCTGGGTGATGATCCGGCGGCCTGACCTGACGGTACCGGGCTGGGCAAAACTGGCCGCGCTGGCCGCGATCATCGCCACCTGTGCGATTGGCTTTGATCCCGTGCATCCGCGCGGGGATGCGGTGATCGTCGTGGTGGCCACCGGGCTGATCCTGCTGGGGCAGGACGGCTGGCTGCCCAGGAAACCCCTGTTGCCAGTCAAGATCGTGGGGGACTGGTCCTACAGCCTCTATCTGATCCACTGGCCGCTGTTCTCCTTCGCCTACATCAGCTGGGGCCAGCCTCCGCCGATGGCGGTGATGATCGGACTGGCGCTGCTGGCCACCGGCCTGGCATGGCTGCAGTACCGGTTTGTCGAGCAGGCATTCCGGGGCGACTGGTCCGGCTTTCGGATCAATCCGGCGTGGGGCATGGGCGCCGTGTCAGCGGCTATCGTGGCCTTTGCGGTGCCGTCCCTGGGTGTGACGGGCCCCCTGTCCGATCATTTGCAGTCCGTCCATGGGCTTCACCATTCTTGTGACCAACCCGGCAGCAAGTGGGTCGACCTGCCGGATTGTCGAACATCCGAGACTCCCATCATCGCCGTGTGGGGAGACAGTTTTGCGATGCAGTGGGTTTCTGCGTTTGCCGATCTCCCGATGGTCCAGCTAGCCAAATCGGCCTGCGCGCCCGTCAAGGGCGTTGCCCAGCCGGGCCCTGATCACCCCTCATCCTGGCCTCGCGACTGCATTTCCTTCAACGACAGTGCCGCCGCCGCTATCGCGGCCATGCCGAGCGTCCGCTATGTGATCATCAGTTCACCGTTCGGTCGCGTGCTGCATGACGAGGGACAGAGCCTGTTCGTGGACGGCAAGGTTCAACGGTTTAGCGACGCCGGGCGTCAAGGCCTCGTCGAGGTCCTCCAGACGCTGATTGACGCCGGCAAGGTCCCCGTCATCATCGCCCCACCGCCGAGAGGTGAATTTGACGCCGGGCGCTGCAATGAGTGGCAGATGGAGTTCAGGCCCAGCTTTTTTCCGGCTGAGTGCTCGATATCGAACCAGCCTCGTCCCGTAACCGATATCCTGAATACGATAGGCCGTCAGACCGGCGTAACGGTCTTCGACCCAGCGAAGGTGTTATGCGAGCGGGTTGCGTGTCGCACGCGGAGTGGCGACGCCATACTGTATTACGATGCCGGGCATGTCACCGAGGTCGGCGCCAGATACGTCATGGAGGCCCTCGAGGTCAGGCGGGCCATGGACCTTCAATAGTCTACGCCAACACGTCCGCTTGCTCTGTCAGCTCACATGCACCAACCGGAAAAGCGTGGTGTCCGGGCAGGCCGAATGGCTCGCCCCAGGAGGTCGGCCGCCCTATGCGGGCTGGTTTCGTCGCCAGAGGCCATCAATCCCGTCGCACAATCAGTTCGCTATTCGCGGCGATCGGCCCGCTGATGCGCGTGCGCGACCCGTCCCGCCACATGACGATGACTTCCTCGACCTGCGTCGCGTCGCCCAGCCCGAAATGCGCGGCGGGCGCGTCGAACGCGGCGAAGCCACCGCTCTGGCGGACTTCGCGGACCTGGCGATCCCTTCCGCCGGTCCGGATGATGATCCGCGCGCCCACTCCGGCGCGATTCCCGAGCCGATCCTCCAGTCGTACCCACAGCGCGCCGCCAGCGGGCCGGTCGCTGCGCTGAACGAGCGGCTGGGTCACCATTGACGGCATGACAACGTCGATATCGCCATCCCGGTCGAAATCGATCAGCGCATAGGTGGTCGTGGGCAATTTGCTCGCCAGGCCGAAAGCGTCCTGCGCCTGGACGAAGCCCTTTCCGCCCTGATTGTGGTAGAACCGGTTGGGTTCGCCGCCCCGGTGCATCAGGTAGCCGGTCGCGACATACAGGTCCTGCCAGCCATCCTGATCGAGATCGACAAAGCGCGAATTCCACGTCCAGCCCGGTTTGCTGACCCCGAACGCCTTGGCCTGATCGGTATATGCGCCCGCACCCGGCCGCAGCAGGATGTTGGAAAGTTTGATGGCGCCTGGATAGGACTGGATCGCCTCCACGGCACCGGGGACGCGGGGCCCCGCCGCGAGGAGGCACAGCGCGTGAAGATCTTCCGAAAACGGACGAACCCTCTCGCACTCCCGGGGATCGGATACGACCGCCGCCTGCTGCAGCACACTGCTCCCGGCGCAAAGCCCCCGCGTCAGCGCCTCGGTTCGCCCCTCGCAGCGCGCATAGGTCGGGCTGGCATAGCGCGAGATGTCGGAGACCGCCTTGGCATGAAGATAGCAGGCACCGATCTCAGCCCTGCTCAGCAGCGGGTCGTTGCAATAGCTGGCCTCTAGCGACGCCGTTCGACGGTTGTCCCGGGAGACATTGCTGATCTGCCCGACATAGATCTCGTCCCGGAGGTCGTTGTCTATGTCCCCCGCATCGAAGCTCATCGTGGTATTGGCAAGATAGGGGATCAGACCACGGGCGCGATCAAGCAGCGTGAAGGTTCGCCCGCCCTGGTTGAGATACACCTTGTCGGCGTCGG
Organism: Brevundimonas sp.; assembly: GCF_036963785.1. GTDB lineage: Bacteria > Pseudomonadota > Alphaproteobacteria > Caulobacterales > Caulobacteraceae > Brevundimonas. The sequence continues at coordinate 411,619 of NZ_JBALUS010000004.1, read as the reverse complement.
ATATGTCGTCGCCGATCATGATGTCGGGGCGGCCGTCGCCATCGACATCGGTGATCAGGGCAGCGAGCGATTCGCCGGGCACGCCAGGCAGCGCCTGTTCCGCAAAACCCGATCCGGTGCTCCAAAAGATGCTGTCCCGCGAACTCGCGAGGTAAGGATATTCAGAGATCCCCTGCGTCCCGACGCTCCACCGCGCCGCGACGATATCGAGCCGGCCATCGTTATCGAGATCGGCAAAGGCGGGCGCGCCGACGATCGCCGCGTCCGTTGGCAGGAGCGTGGTCCGGGCGTCCCAGTCGAATGTGCCGCTGCGGTTCCAGAGCACATGGGTTCCGCCGCGAAGGGCGGACACGAACAGGTCAGGCAAGCCGTCGTCGTTCAGGTCGACAAAGGCGACCGTAGCTATGAAGTGCTGATTGAGGGGCCCCAGGTCCAGCGCGGCCGGCACGAAGCGTCCCCCACGATTGTGGAACAGCGCGACCCCGCCCTGCGACGGGTTGCGCGCCAGGGCGACATCGGTCCAGCCATCGCCTTGCACATCGCCGGTCGTGATCGCCCAGAACATCGAATAGGGCTGGAATACCTCGATTCCCGAACGGAAGGGCGGGAGATCGATCCCGATCTTGTCCGCCGTCATCCGCGTGAACGCCAGGCCGGACGTGCCCGGCGTCGATGCATCAAGCGTCGCAATGCGTGCCGTGACGGTGCCGCGCCCCTCCGTGGCGATGGCGGCGTTCAGCGGGCGATAGGCGATGGTCGGCCCCGTCGCCCCGGCGCCGTCAACCGCGGTGCCGGGGGCCACGGGCAGCGCCGCAGCCAGCAGGAAGGCAGTGTTGCGCCCTTCGGACGCCGCCTTGACGCTGCGGTCCATCGCCACTGCGACGAGCCCGCCACCCAGCGCGACCAGGGCCAGGGTCGCCATCATCACCGTGGCGACCCGCAGCGAAATCGCCCGCGCCAGGATGAAGAAGGAATAGATGCTGAACGAACCGAGCCCGAGCAGAAGCGGCATGACATAGGCGACCGGCCAGCCCGAATTGAACAGGATGACGGCGAGAATGACGTCGAACGAGATCGGCACCGGCAGGACGATCGCGATCAACGCCACCACCACCATCATCAGCAGTAGCGCAGCCCCGCCGCCGGGCAGCGGCAGCAGTCGCAGAATCTCGTGGAACGGCAGCAGCGTGATCAGCACGGCGCCGATCAGCCCCGCGAAAATCATCAGCGGCACCGTGACGACGATGATGAAGGCGAGGTTGCGACCGAGCGTCACCGCCAGCCAGGCGAACGCCTTGGGCCAGCTGTCGATTCTGTCGGCGGGGACCGGTGCCGGCCGGATGCGCTCGATCGCGCGTACCAGCCAGCTGCGCCCCTGTTCCGCCTCGATCTGCGCCGTCTCGGCCCAGCCGGTCGCGGCGCTTTCACGCTTGAAGAAGAAGCGCGAGAGCAGCGGCACGCCGACCAGCACAAAGCCCAGCATGGCGACGAGCTTGATCGCTGCCATGTGCACCGGCAGCAAGGCGAACGACATGCTGACGACGATCACGTTGAGCGTCGGTGACGCGATGACTGCGCTCAGCGTCGTTTCGAGCCGCAGTCCCGCGCTGTGCAGCCCGCGCGCGATCGGCGCCGCGCAATTGACGCAGACGCCAAGCGGCGCCCCGATCGCCGCGCCGAGCGCCGCATCCGCGAACGGACGGCCAAAACCGCGCCGCTCGATCAGCCCCAGCAGGGTGAGGGCGCAGGCGGCAAAGAGCACGCCAAAGGTCATGCCCTTCCAGTTGGTGAACGTCCAGTTGAGCAGATTGATCGCGATGTCCCAGAGCACGCCGTTTCCAGGCAGCCGCTCCAGCACGGTGTCGAAGGCGAGGCCGTTGATTGCAGCCGTCCCCCCCATCGCCGCCTTGTCGTCCAGCGCGGGATAGCGTGAGCCGAGCCAGAAATAGCCGGCCACCAAGGCGGTCACCGCAGAGATCAGAGGAAAGCGTCGGTCGCGCAGCAGGCCGCGCACCCCCGCGCCTCCCCCTGGACCGCTGGAAAGCCTCTCCACAGCGGGAATATCGCGCATCCTGTCCCCCCCGGACACGTGCCGGCCGATCGAGGCTAGTCATAAAGGGAGGTACCGTCTACCGCACGGCGCCGGGTCAGCGGCGCAGAGATGGTGCAGGCTTCCCCGGTGGGCGACATCGTCGCGAAAATTCTGATAGGCAGGCGACTGTGACCCATCTCTACAGTTTTGGCGGCCTTCGGGTTCGATCGTCCATCGAGCTTCCCGGGCTTGTGCCCGCGGACGAGGCCGAGAGCGGCTGGGCGGGCGAACTGGATCTGAACGTGGCCGTCGGCTCGCCGGTCCCCCACGACAGCGTGAGCTATGAGTGGCGGAATGGCTATCGTCTGCGACTGGGTGAGAAAGACGGGCGCTGGTTGGTTCGATCACGCCTCGACGGAAGCTTCCTTATCAACCGCGACGGGCGCGCAATGACAATGGTCGCGGCGACCATGCCGCCCGATCCCGCGGCAATCGAGGTCCTGTTGCGCCGTGTACTGACCCGTGTCTCGATGCTGCAGGGCGCCATTGGGGTCCATGCCGCGTCGCTGGAGCACAGTGGCGGCGGCACGCTTCTGATCGGGCGGTCGGGAGCGGGGAAGTCGACGCTGTGCGCGTCGCTGTCGGTCCACAGAGGATGGCAGATACTGGGTGACGACACGGCATTGCTGTGGGGGTCACGGGCGGCGATGCTGGGCGCGGGGGCGAAGTCCGTTTGTCTGTGGCCTGAATCGCGCGACGGACTGGGGCTCTCGCTTGACGAAAGCGTGCCCCTGGAGAGCGGGACCGGCAAGCGGCGGTCTTCGGTCGAGGCGGGCGACCCGCCGCCCCTGGTCCCTTTGCGCGCGCTGATCTTTCTCGACCGCCGCTCCGACATTGCCGAACCTCGGCTGGAGCGGCTGGACGTCGCCGCGGCGATGGCGCTGATCGTGCCGCAGATCGTCCATTTCAACCCGAGCGGCGCGAGTGTTGATGAGCGCATCCGCGCGGTATCGGGGCTCCGCGAGGTGCTTCAGAACCATCCCGCCTGGCGGTTGGTCTATCCCAGCGACTATGCGGCGCTGCCGCGGGTCGAGGCGTTGCTCCGTCCCCTGCTGGCGAACGGCGCAGTTGCGCCGAACGCCCCGTAGGCTAACGGTAGGGGATGACCGATCGCGCCGCCCTGCTCCTTACCCTGCTGCCCAAGGCATCGAATGATCCTCGCGCATTGATTGCGATCGCACGCCAGATGATCGCGGCCGGCGACCGGCCGCGCGCAATCGCGCTGGCGGAACAGGTGCATGCGATGACCGGCGGCGCCGGCGAGGCCGGGGTGACCGCCGCCGAAATCCTCGGCGACGGAGTCCACAGCTGGCATTTCCTGATCCCGCGCGACAAGGCCCGCAACGACGCCTACGAAGCCGCTCTGCTGCGCGCGATCAAGCCCGGCTGCCGGGTGCTCGAGATCGGCACCGGCACCGGGCTGCTGGCCATGATGGCGGCGCGCGCGGGCGCGACCGTGGTGACGTGCGAGGCCGACCCCGCCATCGCCTCGGCGGCGCGCGAGGTGATCGCGGCAAACGGCTACGCCGACCGGGTCAAGGTGGTGAACGCCCATTCGACCACGCTCCAACCCGAGCGCGATCTGGGTGGGTTGGCCGATATCCTGGTGTCGGAGATCGTCAGCAACGACCTGCTCAGCGAAGGCGTATTGGCGGCGCATGAGGATGCGGTGGCGCGTCTGCTTGCGCCGGACGCAACGGTCATCCCGTCCCGAGGGACCATTCGTGTCGCACTGGCGCGCGACCTGCGGGATCGCTCGCCGCGCCTGGACGACGTGAGCGGTTTCGATCTCAGGCCGTTCAATCGCCTCGCCGCGCCGGGCGAAATGATTCGCGTCGGCATGGAGGAGGTGGCGCTGTGCAGCGAACCCATCGATCTGTTCGAGTTCGACTTCGCCACTTCCGAGCCCCGGAAGCCCGAGCGCCGGACATGCGATGTCGCGTCCCTGGGCGGACGGGTGGACGGGATCGTCCAGTGGATCGCGCTGGAGATGGATACCGTCGGTCGCTACGAGAATAGGCCAGAAGCCGGCACGGCCTCATGCTGGGGCGCGCTTCTATGGCGGTTTCCGCGGCCGCAGGAGACCCGGCCGGGCGAACCGGTCTCGATCGGCGGAACCCACGAGCGGGACCGTGTGCGTCTGTGGGCACCCTGAATTGATATGTCGCCGTCCCGGTGATAGACAGGCGGTTCAACAACAGGGTCGATGTTATGAAAAATACGCCTCAGAACGAAAATAACGTCGCTCCCGCGGAAGTCGACGAGTGGGTCAAGCCCGAGATCGTCTCGTTCCTGCCGGCCAAGGCCGCGGAAGGCATTTCCTATCGCCCCACTGACGGCATCAGCAACCTGTCCTGACCGGTAAAGCCCCCCGCGCCCAATCGGCGCGGGGTAGCAGGGGCTGAGCATTGACTGACGACACTGCGCGATGACGGGAAACGCCGGTCGCGCCCGGGCGGCTGCGCCCTATGATCTTGCATCCGAAGAACACGATTATCCCGAGCGGAAAGATCCGCCCCGGCGGACAGTGCTGATCTGCACCCATCCCCGGTCAGGAAGCACCCTCCTCGGCGAGGCGCTGTATTTTGCGGGCGGACTGGGCTGCCCACTTGAATATTTCCATGCGGGCTTTCGCCCATCCTTTGCAGCGCGCTGGGATGCGCCCGACTTCGACAGCCTGGCCACCGCTGTGCAGCGCCACCGTGTCACGCCGGATGGGACGCTGGGTGTGAAGCTGTTCTGGCGCGACATCGAGGAGATCGGGCGCGACGCGGACCCCGCGCTCGAACGCTTCGCCAATGTCCCGCCCGCCGATGCGCCCACCGACTACTATGAGACGCTGGCCTGTCACGTCCGGCGGCTGTTCCCCAATCCGGACATCGTCCATCTGTGGCGCGAGGACAGGCTACGCCAGGCGGTCTCTGCGGTGCTCGCGGTCGATACCGGACGCTGGCGGCTGATCCCCGGCGCGGCGGGCGACGATGTTCCCGCCCCCGCCCCCTTCGACGCCGACCGGATCGAGCGGATCATGAGCTACTCGGACTATTGCCATGGCCATTTCCGCAATCTGTTCGAGGTGATGGGTGCGACCACGCACACACTGACCTACGAGGCGCTGACCGTCGACTATGAAGACAGCGTGCGCGCGGTGCTCCGCCGCCTGGGCAGCTATGCCGAGCCGGGCCCGCCGCGGCTGCGGCGTCAGACCAATAGTCTGAGCGAGGCGATGGTCCTGCGCTATCTGCGCGAGCGGGCGGCGAGACAGGTGACGCGATGAACGCGCCAATCCTGCCGCATCTGCGGATTTTGGACTTCCTCGACGCGGAAACTCATGCGGCGCTACTGGCCTGGACGCTCAAGTCCGAGCCAAGGTTCGTCCCCGCCCAGCTGGCCGGCGGCATGGTCAACCCCGAGGTCCGTCGGGCACAGGTGCTGCGCGATCTCGGCCCGCTCGCCGCTGTGCTCGACGCCCGTATGCGCGAAGAAGCCCCCCACTGGGCCGCGGCGCTGCGCTCGACCCCCTTCACGACGACCGAAGTCGAGCTCGAGCTGGCCGCGCACAATGACGGCGCGCATTTTACGCTGCATTCGGACACATACTCTCGCGCCGAAGTCGCGCGTGGCGACCGGATGCTGAGCGCGGTCTATTATTTCCATCGCCAGCCCAGGGCGTTCGAGGGCGGCGCCTTGAGGTTGCACCGCCTCGGCGCGGCGCCGGGTGATCCGGGATGCGACATCGCGCCCGACGACAACAGCCTGGTGGTGTTCCCCGCCTGGGGGCCGCACGAAGTGATGCCGGTCCGATGCCCGTCGCTCGCGTTCGCGGACTCGCGCTTCGCCGTCAATTGCTGGATCTACCGCGCCCGTGCCTAGGCGCGAGGGGGCTCAGTCCGCCGCCGCCAGCACGCCGCGCTCGATCAGGTCAACGACGAACTCTGTCACATCGCGACGGCAATGCTCGGCATCGACCTTGTAGCTGGCGGCCATGTGGTCGCACAACGCGCCCATCGTTCTCGGCTGCTCGACAAAGGCCCAGATACGCGACCCGGTGCGGTTCAACTGAAAGAAATAACCCGAATCGACGTCGAGCAGGATGGCTTCATCGGCTACGTCCGCGCCGATCAATGCGGCGTTGCGGGTCAGCACTGTCGTCTCGTCGATCGTCACCGGATGCTCCATGTTTCGCGCCCTCAAGCCTTCAGCCCGAACGCATGCTCCAACCACATATCCGTCGCAAGCGTGAACCAGACGGGCCCCCACGCCCCGTCGGGTATCGGCCCCTCGGATCCGTTTCGTCGCCACGCCTCAAAGGGCGCGTGCATCGCCGCAATTCGTTCAGGCACGATCCAGCCGAGTTTGACAGCGGTCAGCTCATGCACCGGGCGCTCGCGCAGCAACTCGCTGATCGCGTCGACCTGGTGCGATACGAAATAGGATTTGGTGCGCCGCTGCCGGATCTTCTCGGGCAAGGTTCCACGCATGGCCTCGCGCAGCAGGTGCTTGCGTGTATTGGCCTTGCGCAGATGCTCGCCCGCTGCCCCCATGAAGAAGCGGGTCAGGCGAAGATCGTGCAGCGGGTGTCGGATCTCGACGCCGTGGCTTTCGGCAAAGGCGAGAACGCTGTCGATCGTCGTGTAACGGCGCCCCAGCGAGTAGACGCCGTAGCGCGCCTTCTGACCCATGCCGCTTAATCCCTCGCGGGGAATGCTCTCGCGCCAGCGATCCTGAAGCCCGATCCGTGCCATCCAGTCGCTGCGGATCCAATCCGGCCGCGCAAGCCGGAAATCGAGATGCGGCCTGAGCATCGCATCGCGATGCCGGGGGCTGACAAGCGGCAGTGCCGCCTTGGCGAGCGTGCGGCGGGCCCTCACATACCCCGGCTCGTCCGGCCAGAGTTCGGCGCCATGGCGAAACAGCGCGCCCCACTGGCCGCGCAAGAGCCGGTCCGGCCAATGCGAGGATGACCCGTTGAGCCAGTCATCGCCGCCTTCCCCGGTCCACAGCACGCGCCGTCCGTCCGACTGGAGTGTCGCCAGCACATTGCCCATCGTGTCGAGGACGTTGGGCCTGACCGGCAACTGATAGGAGTCGGCGACCCACTGTCGCGCCTGATCGGGCGAGAACGGCCGGGAACCGACAACCTCTGCGGTGATACCCAGATGCGCCTCGACCGCGCCGCTCCACTCGCTTTCGTCATGGGGCTCTCCGGGGAAACGCGCGGAGATCGCGCCGATCTGGTGGTCGAGTTTGCCTGCCCGGAACAGCTCGGTGGCACGGCACACGATCGACGACGAGTCCAGCCCGCCGGAGAGCTGCGAGGTCACCGGCCCGACGCTGCGGCTCGTGGCTACCAGCGACTGGTCAAACAGGTGATTGAACCGCTCGATATGCTCCTCGATCGAGAGGTCGGACAAATCCTCGAAGGGTCCGCCATGCCAGGCCCACGTTGAGACGGCGCCATTTTCGAACCGGATAGAGCCACCTTGTGGCACCCGCTCGATCCCGCCCCATAGAGTGTCTGTTTCCGATACGAAGCGTGCGGAAAGGTACTCGCCGATCGCGCCCTCGTTCAGCTTGCGTTCGAAGCCGAGGCCCAGGATCAGGGCGCGCGGCTCGCTCGCGAAGCCAAAGGTACGGCCATCGAAGCTCCACAGCAGAGGTCGCCACCCCATCGGCGAACGGAACAGGTCCAGCCGGTTCGCACGCGGTTGCCACGCTGCGATGGCATAGTCGCCGACGAGCCGATGGACGAATGATCGCCCTTCACGCTCGAACAGTTCGAGCGCAATCGCGCCGTCGGGCGCGTCTGCCAGACGCTCCCCGGCCGCGCCGAGCACGGCAAGCAAGTCCGCGCGATTGTCGAGCCGCCCGTCGAACAGCAGGGCGATCTGCGACTCATCCCCGACAAAAGGCTGAACCTCGCCCTGCGCCTCGGGAGTCGTCGCATGGGCGAAGCGCACAAAGGCGGCCCGGCTATCGTGCCATTGGGCGGTCCCGTCGAACCCGCGCCGCATGGTCGATCCGGCGAGCCGGTCGAGCAGTTCCTGCCCGACAGGTCGGCCGTCGGTGAAAACCGCGCCGGCTATCCCGCTCATGTCGCGGGGCCCTGATCAATCGGCATCGAGGAGCAGCCCGAGCTGGAGCGCATCAGCGACAAACTTGTGGACATCGTGCTGCATCGCCTCGAGCGGAACATCGTGCGCGGCAGCCAGATCCGCCGCAATCTGCGCAAGCGGCGTTTCCGCTGCAATCGCTTTCCAGATCGCCGCCGCCGACGGGTTCAGCACATGGTAGCGCCCATCACGCGCGTCATAAACAGCCAGCTCGCCCGTGACGGGTGGCCAGGACAGCTCGGGTGCGGGTCGGATCATCCCGCTTACTCGCATGAGTTCGCCTGCCGCTCCAAGAGGTTCCTCAACTGGACAGTCTCTGTGGACGTGTGCAACAGGTCGGGGACATGGGGAGTTCGATGAACGTGGCCAGAGTCGACAGCAGCCGGATCGACCTCTGCCTTTTCGTACCGCCTTTCGCGTCGGTGAGCTTTCCCCAACTCGGCACGGCTGTGCTGAAGGCCGCATGCCAGAAACGTGGAATCCCGACGCGGATCATCCACGGCAATCTGACGCTCGCCGCGTTTGTCGGGCTCGAGGCCTATGAGGCGGTCGAGGCCACCCCGATGCGCGCGATGATGGCCGATCATCTCTTTCGCGACTTCGCCTATCCGCCCCATATCGCTGCCGGATTGCCCCCGCCGGAGCCGCTGGGTCCAGACCTTCAGGCGGTGTTCGACACCGTCTCACCCGCGGTCGAACCGGTCATCGCCGCCATGGTCGCGGAGATCCTGGCGCTGCGCCCCCGCATCCTCGGTCTGTCCTCGACCTTTCAGCAGAACATGGTGTGCTCGGCGATCGCCTGGCGCGTGAAGGCTATGGCGCCCGATATCTGCATCGTGCTGGGCGGCGCCAATGCGGCGTGGCCGCTTTGCCTCGGCGTGTCGCGCGCCTTTCCCTGGATCGACCATGTCTTTGCGGGCGAATCCGACATCGACTTTCCCGATTTTTGCGAGACGCTGATCCGTGATGGCGTTGCGCCACGCGAGCGGGTGATCCGCAGCGAACCGATCCGCGACATGCGCGTCGTCGCAGCGCCCGACTTCGCCGACTATTTTGCGATGCTACGCCCGCTGCAGGCCGCCGGGGCCTTGCCTGACGCGCTGCCCCGCTACATCACCGCCGAAAGCTCGCGCGGATGCTGGTGGGGGGCAAAGAGCCACTGCACCTTCTGTGGCCTCAACGGCGACGACGGCATGGCCTTTCGTCACAAGCCGGCCCAGCGGATGCGGGTCGAGCTCGATGAGCTGGCGCGGGACGATGTGCGCGCAGTGTACATGACCGACAACATCATGCCGCGCGCCTATCTCAAGGAGTTGCTGCCCGGCCTGGCCACGCGCGAGCCCCTGCTGAACCTTTTCTACGAGGTCAAATCGAACATGACCCGCGCCGAGGTGGAGACAATGGCGCGCGGGGGAGTCGCGATGATCCAGCCGGGGATCGAGTCATTGGCCACCGGCCCGCTGCGCCTGATGCGCAAGGGCGTGTCGGCGCACCAGAACATCGCCCTGCTCCGGGATTGCGCAGCGACGGGGATTCAGGTCGCCTGGGGCATCATCTATGGCTTTCCGGGCGAGGCGGCTGCAGATTATGCGGCCATGGTGGAGCTGATGCCGTTGCTCGCGCATCTCGATCCGCCCAATGCGATGCATCGCATCGTCATCGACAGATTCAGCCCGCTCTACCGTGGGCACGAGACGAACGGCATCGGCCGTGTCACGCCCTTTGCCGCCTATCGCGCGCTCTATCCGCCCTCGATCGACACCATGGACGTCGCCTATCATTTCGACGGCGAGTATTCGACCGAGTTGCTGGATGACGCGGACCTGCTTGACCGCCTGCGCGCAGCCATCGCGGCGTGGCGGGCGGCATCTGCCCACCCGTCTCCGCCGGTGTTGCAACTGCTGGAGCGTGACGGCGGGGCGGTTGTACTCGATACGCGTTCCGTCGCGACGCGGACGATGACACCGCTGACCGCGGGCCAGTACGCCCTCCTCGTCGCGCTCGACCAGCCGCGGCCTCGCAGCGCGATTGAGCCAGCGATGCATGAACATGCCGATTGGCTGGTCGGCCGTGGCTTCGCCATCGATTATGAGGACCGCCTGGTCGGCATCGTCGTCCGTCCGGTGCCAGTGGCGGCCACCGCACAGCCCGCCCGTCAGGCAGCCGAAGCCTTCGCAGACGCCGGGGCTTCCGCCGCCTGACGCCCGATGGGGGCATCCCGCCCTTGTCGCAGCGGCGCTCTTGCCCGGCATCCATGGCCCCTGGCTGCCAACAAACCGCGCGAGGTGGTCCGGCTGAAGACCGGCGAGCACACACCGGCATCTTCCAGGCGCCGGGGACCATCGCACCCTTGTGCGACCGGGGCCAAGGCTCCATCGACCCGGGCCAGCCCCATGACGTCGAGTTCGGGGGTGCTGTGGATGAGCGTGCCGGGACCAACGATTTCGATCGGAGGCCCTGTGGGGGCGCCGCTGGCGTCGAAGGCCTGGGCTTCAATGGCCGCGCCGGTTGAGGGATTGTCTCGGGACCAGACGACGACAAAACCCCCAGTGTCCAGTGACGCCGTCGCATGCCAAAAATAGCCACTCGGACCCGACGAGATTTCGAAACCAGCCCCTAGCGGCTGACCCGTGTCATCATAGAATCGAGCGTGTACCGTGCCTGCGAGGTAGGTAATGACGTAGCCACCGTCATCAAGATGGGCCACGTGCGGATCGTCGCCAAAACTGTTGACCGCGGACTCGGGGCCATGGGGTTGGCCATCGGCGTCGTACTGGCGCGCAAGCACACGGGGGACGCCGTCGGTTGTCCTCCAGGCTACGACGAAGCCACCATCGGGCAGGGCCGCGACCGAAGCCAGGGTCTGATTGTCCTGCGTCAGGCTGTTGATCGGAAAGTCGTCGCCGCGGGGATTACCGGAGGATTCGAAAAGGCGTCCGAACACGCCCTGTCCAGATCCGTCGCCTTCCTGCCAGGTGAGCAGCCAACCGCCGTCGGCAAGGACAGTGACCGTGGGATTGCTCTCGGTCCCTTCGAGAGCAGAGTTTGCAAGGAGCCTGTTGGTTAGAGGCTCTCCCTCTAGACTGAAAACCTGATACTCAATCCCGTCACTGCCGCGCACGAACAGAACGAGTTTCGAGTCCGAAGTGACGATAAAGTCATGGAAGTGGCTGTACCCTGCCGACCATTGGCCGATTGAGATCGGGTCACCGGACCTATGTCCCAACGCGTCGAAACGTTGAACCAGAAGCCCATTTCCCACTCGGTCGTCGCTGAGGAGGATGAGGTACCCCCCATCAGGAAGAGAGGCGATGGCGGACGAACGCTGGCTCGCCTCCGGCGCCGGAGTGACCGGCATAGCCCCGGTTGTGGCCGTTATCCTGACGCTCATCGAGACTTCCCCTCATCCCCAGATACGCTTTGACATACACACTGCCCCAGTGCTGCAACCAAGCCAATGCCTTGGTGACGACGAGTTCCTGCAAAAGGCGCTGCCCGGATGGCTGAGTGGCAGACGCTCGCCGCATAGGCTCTGCGTCCCTGCCCTATCTGCGCTCGGTGGAGACGAGTTGTCGTTGGACTGACAGCACCCCTCGGGCCGCGCCCTCCCCTGATCTTCGAGCCCGGTGCGGACGGCAAGGACGCCGATGTCATAGCCCGTGGTCGCAGGCGTAATGCGGTCGACCATGCCGTCCGGAAAAGCGAGCTGTCCGGCCAGCCAGTCGCGGGTAGCCGCGTCGGCCGCCGCCATCGCCTGGTCCTGCAGGCGTCGCCCCGCTCCCGGCAGGGTGTCGCAGCACGGACCCGTAAACCCCACGCTGCGGCAACCCGTCGGGGCTACAGGGGTTAGGGGAGTGGAACGTTCAAGGTCTGGGACGATGCCAGCCCGAGTCTGACCCGTGAGGTTACCAACGATGTCATCACCCGATCAGTACAGGCGGCTGAACAACGCCGATGGAGACACGGACGGCAACGCCTCCACCCCCGTGTTCGACCCGGTGCTCGCGAGCGGCCAGGCCGATGCGGAGGCCGGCGGGGCAAGCCCCCTGGTGCAGTCTCCCGCGCCGCCTGCGCCGGACCGGAGGACGCCGGAGGCCGGCCAGACAGGCCTCCGCCTTCCGATGTGGCTGTGGTTGGCGGTGGCTGCCGCTATCCTGGCCGCACTACTGGCGGCCGCGATTCTGCTCTGATCTCCGGGCCCTCGCCGCCCGGACCCGGGCCGAAAACCGGACCCGCGATCATGGGCGGGAACCGCTCTCGGGAATCGCCCCGCCCCCGCCGGGTTGGGATCATGGTGGCTCGAACTGGGGCGGCGTAGCGGTCGATCCCCGGCGGGGCGTGATCATCGCCAACTACAATGACATGCCGATCAGATGTCAGAGCGAATCCGCGGGATGCGAGGCCATTGGTACCGATGGTTTCAGGCCCGGCGCGTTGAACATGGCGATCACGAAGCCGGCCAGCGATATGACCCCCACCCCGACCCCGACGATGGCCAGCGACAAGGCCAGCTGCGCTTCGCCGCCCAACATCTGACTTCCGAGGCTGACGAGGATCGGAGACACCCCCATACCGATCAGTGTCCCGAGGATCATGAAGGCGCCCAGACATGTCCCGCGCTCCTCGTTGGGGACCAGGACGGCAATGGCGGTGGCGGTCACCAGTCCGCACACGGTGCCGGAAATCATGAGGATCAGCAGGACCAGGCCGAACATCGTCGTATCGGTCATGATCGGAAACAGGCCGGCCGGCACGCCGATGGCCGCCGCACCCACCGCCCCGATCAGGACGCCCCCTCGCAAATTGCGCTTGTGACCCCAGTCGGCGACCACGCCGCCCATGATGGACCCGACGACGCCTGCAATAAGCAGCACGCCGCCGATCAGGGCCGCCGCCTGACCCGGGCTCTGGGCAAAGTCGCGGCTGAGGACCGGCGCGGCCCAGATGGTGGCCGCCACGTCCGCCATGGTCACCGTGATCTGGCCGACGAACAGGGGCGCCAGAAAGGCCCTGCGGCGCCACAGGGCCGACGTCATGGCGCGGAAGCTGGCATTGACCTGTTCAACCTCCTGGCGGGCCGGCTCGGCCAGGGCCAGAAGGGGCAGGATCAGGATCGCGCTCAACACGCCCAGCAACAGGCAGACTTCACGCCAGGCCTCCAGCTGGACGAAAGGCAGGTCGACCTGTCCCGAGAACAGGGTGAACAGGGCCCCGCCCGCGACAAAGGCTGCCGCGCCGCCGAACACATTGCCCATCGACAGGAACAGCAGGGACCGGCCGCGGCTGGCGGGCAGCGACATGTCCGCCGCCACCGAAATGGCCACGGGCACCACGCAGGTCCCGCCGACACCCGCCAGCATCCGGGCAAGGAACAGCATCTCGAAATTGGGTGCAAACGCCGTGGCGATTGTGCCGACCGTCCAGGCGATCGCCAGGCCGATCAGGATCCGGGTTCGCGTCGCCCGGTCCGCCAGCCAGCCGAGCGGCAGGGAGATGATGGCCACGGGCACGGCCGCGGCGATGCCCTGCACAAGACTGATCTGAAAGTCGGACAGGCCGAGACTGAGCTTGGCGACTTCCTGAATGGGCGCGAACAGGGTGCGGGTCGTGGCCCCGCACAGGACGATCAGCGCCAGCAGCAGGATCCCGCCCCAGGCCGTGCGCGTCAGCGACGTCGGCGGGGGTGTCGGGGGTGTAGCCGCTTCAGCCACGGCTTCCGTGACCGTGAGGCCGGCATCGGTTCCCATCAGGATACTCCCAAATGGCGGGTCAAAGACTGAAGATCTTGCCGGGATTGAACAGGTCGCTCGGGTCCAGCGCGCGCTTGATCAGGCGCATGGTCTCGACCGCTTCGCCCAACTCCTCGACCAGCCAGTCCTGCTTGCCGAGGCCGATCCCGTGCTCGCCGGTACATGTGCCGCCCATGTCGAGGGCGCGCCGGACCAGACGGTGGTTGAGCGCCTCGGCCTCGGCCTGTTCCTCGGGCTTGTCCGGATCGATGACGAAGACGACGTGGAAATTGCCGTCGCCGACATGGCCGAGAATGGGGCCCGGTATGGAGGCGGTCTCGAGGTCGGCCTTGGTTTCCAGAATACACTCAGCGAGCCGGCTGATGGGCACGCAGACATCGGTCGGCCAGCCGACGCAGCCCTTCCGCAGGCCGACGGCCGCATAGTAGGCTTGGTGCCGGGCTTTCCACAGCCGGTCGCGATCCTCAGGGAGAACCGCCCACTGGAAGGCATTGCCCCCATTGCTGGTGGCCAGTTCGGACACGGTCTCGACCTGCTCCTGGACATAGCGCTCGGAGCCGTGAAACTCGAAGAACAGGGTGGTGGTCTCGGGGTAGTCGAGATCGGACCAGGCGTTGACGGCCCGCATCTGGACGTCGTCCAGAATCTCGACGCGGGCCAGCGGAATCCCCAGCTGGATCGACTGGACCACCGTATCGACCGCGCCTGCCATGGTGTCGAAGCTGCAAACCGCCGACAGGATGGACTCAGGGATACCATGCAGGCGCAGGGTGACTTCGGTGATGATGCCGAGCGTGCCCTCGGCCCCGATCATCAGCCGGGTCAGGTCATAGCCGGCGGCCGACTTGCGCGCCCGCCGCGAGGTCCGGATGTCGCGCCCGTCGGGGGTTACCACCCGCAGGCTGAGGATCGCCTCGCGCATGGTGCCATAGCGCACCGCATTGGTGCCCGAGGCGCGGGTCGAGGCCATGCCGCCGATCGTGGCATTGGCGCCCGGATCGATGGGGAAGAACAGGCCGACATCGCGCAGGTGCGCGTTCAGCTGCTCGCGTCGGACACCCGCCTGAACCGTGCAGTCGAAGTCCTCGGCATTGACCTCAAGGATCGCGTCCATCTGCGACAGGTCGACCGTCACGCCCCCCCGGACCGGCGTGGTGTTGCCTTCTATCGAGGTGCCCGCGCCATAGGGGATGATCGGGGTGTCATGCGCGACGCAGGCCTTGACCAGGGCCACGACTTCTTCGGTCGAATGGGGGAACACCACGGCATCCGGCAGCACAGTTGCAAAGTGCGACTCGCTGGCACCGTGCTGGGCCCGGATCGCCTCAGTCAGGCTCAGCCGGTCCCCGAAGAGGGCGCGCAGGCTGTCAACCAGTTCGGGCTTGAGGCCGGTGGGGCCCGGGGCGAAGGAGGGGGCGTTCATGCCCCCCTCCCCGCCGGCCCACGCGCGATGACAGGGTCGGTCACGTCAGGCCTCAGAAGCTGTAGCCCAGACGGATGCCGACGCGGCGACCGTCGCCGATCTGTCCGAGGCTGCCCAGCGCCGGCAGGCCCGCAACGCTCAACACCGAACTGTCGATGAAGGCTTCGTAGTAGTCCTCGTCGAGCAGGTTGTTGGCAAACACCGAGGCCTCCCAGCCATCGCCCTGATAGGTCAGGGAGGTGTTGACCAGGAAGTATTCGTCCAGCTTCGGCGCAAAGGTGTTCGACAGGCTGGCGCCGTTGCGGTCGCCCTTGCCATAGACCCCGGCCGTGAAGACGAAATCGCCGGCGCCATACGGGATGACGTAATCGCTCTGCAGATTGATCGTCCAGTCCGGCAGGAAGGGGATGCGATCGCTGGGCAGGGTCCGGCCGGTTGTCACTTCATACTGGGTCGAGTCGGTGATCCGGGCATTCTGCAACAGGCCGCCGCCGCTCAGCGTCCAGACGTCCGTCAGGCGGGCGGTGAACTCGACCTCGATGCCATAGCTTTCGGCGTCGCCGGTGTTGAGGTTGATGCCGACGAACCCGCCACCGCCCACGATGGGCGCCAGGCTGTTCTGGGCGATGATGTCGCTGTAGTCGTTGTAGAAGACGGCGCTGGCCAGGGTGAACCGGTTGTCGGCGCTGCTGAGCTTGGTGCCGACTTCATAGGTCCAGACCGAGTCGCCGTCATAGACGGGGTTGGGCGCGCCCGGGCCATTGGTACCGCCGCCGCGGAAGCCGCGCGCCACCGAAGCGTAGATCATGGTGTTGTCGTCCAGCCGCTTGCGCAGGGCGACACGCGGTTGCCACTCCTCGGCCTCATAGCGCGAGGTGACGACGTTCTCGAAATTGATGACCTGGTTGTCGTAGCGCAGGCCGACCGTCAGCTCGAGGTCGGGGGCCAGATCCCAGAAGGCCGTGCCGAACACCGCCCAGATGTCGGCGTCCGAATAAGCATTGGCCGTCGCGGACGGCGCACCCGGCAGGAACATCAGCTGGTTGGTCGAGGTCTGCTCATTGGTCTGGTTCGAGCTGAACACGCCGAACAGGGTGGAGACGCTGTCGGACCAGCGGGTGTCGAAGCGCAGCTCGGCACTGGTCGTCTCCAGCCGCCCGAAACCGGTCGAGCGGATCAGGTCGAGGGGCTGGAAATCGCCATCGGACGACACATCATTGTCGCGGCGGTCGAAGGAGACGATGGCCGTCAGGTCCGTCGCCTCGCCGAGCGGCAGCTCCAGCTTGCCGTTGATGCCGCTGTAGTCGTACTCGGCGACACTGCGGACATTGGTCTGGGCGTCATCGACATAGTCCGTGGGTCCGGTCGTCACGGCGTAGAGCGGGCCGGTCCCGTCGACCGTGTCGGCATAGGCATTGACCGTGACGACGGCATTGCCCGGGGCCAGCCAGCGCAGGGCGCCGCGCACCGTGCTCTGCTCCAGGCGATTGGCGTCCTCATAGCCCAGCAGGCTGTTTTCAATGAAGCCCTCGCGCCCCTGCGTGCCGATCGAGACCCGGGCGTACAGGGTGTCCTCGATCAGCGGACCGGAGGCCGTTGCGCCGACGATGTAATAGTTGTCCGGCCCGGCATAGGTGGCCGTGACCCGCCCTTCCGGCGTGTTCGTGGGTTGTTTGGTGGTGACGTTGATCGCCCCGCCGAGGGTGTTCTGGCCGAACAGGGTCGACTGCGGTCCGCGCAGCACCTCGATCTGCTCGACGGCCAGCGTCGGGCTGTTCAGATAGGAGGTATTGGCCTGATAGACCCCGTCAACGAAGATGCCGACGCCCGGCTGAACCGTGTCCAGCAGCGTGGTGCCGATACCCCGGATCGACAGGAACCCGCGCCCGGCGGCGTCCGAGTTGATGTTCAGACCGGGGGTGACGAGCGCAACGTCGCGGACCGATGTCAGCTGGCGGCGCTCCAGTGTTTCCGAGGTGATGGCGGTGACCGCGACAGGCACATCGGCCAGGCGCTCTTCGCGCTTGCGCGCCGTGACGATGATTTCGTCGACCTGGGTGGCGGCAGGATTCGTGGCCGGAGCCTGTTGGGCGAAGGTCGCGCCGGCGCTGAGCGTGAGCGTGGCGACACTGGTGGCGAGAATGGTGATGTAGCGCATGGTCTGTCCCCCCTCGGAGTGCTCCGGATCAGTCCGGTAGCGATTGTCACAAGGGCTAGGGCAAACCCGACCTGTATGAAAGGTTGGTCACTGTGCCGATCGGCACGAAACCTTGTCACGCGCTTGCAGGGCCAGGGCCAAAGCCCCCATAGGGCCTGCCCGATCGCCAAGCCCGGGGACCTGCAGGAACTGCAACATATCCAGCTCGGCCGCATGGGCATAGCCGGCGAGGCTCTCGCCCAGAGCGTCCTGCAGTCGGGCCAGAAGCCAGGGCTTGCCCGACGGAACACCACCCCCGATCAGAATCCGCTGCGGCGTCGCGGTCAGCACCAGATTGTGCATAAGGCCCGCCAACGCATGGACCACGGCATCCCAGACGGGATTGCTCTCTGACAGACCTTCAGCGGAATGGCCCAGCCGTGCGGCCAGCGCCGCACCGCTCGTCAGCCCTTCCACGCAGTCACCGTGCCAGGGACAGGCGCCCGGCCAGCTGTCGCCTGCCAGCCGTCCGACGCGCAGGTGGCCCGCTTCGGAATGGCCCAGCCCCCCGACCGCGCGTCCATTGACGATGGTGCCAACACCGACTCCCGTTCCGACGGTGATGTAGATGTGGCTGGTCAGACCCTGCGCCCGGCCCCAGCGGGCCTCGGCCAGAGCGGCGCCCGTCACGTCGGTGTCCAGCGCGAAGGGGCAGTCAGGGATTGCCAGACGGGTCAGGTCTGCCCCACTCCAGCCCGGCTTGGGTGTGCGGACAATCTGCCCATGGTCCGGGGCGTCGGGGTCCAGTTGCAGGGGACCGAAGCTGGCCACGCCGATAGCGCTGATCCCCCCGCCTCCGCTCCATCCGGCCAGTGCATCAGCCAGTCGCCCCAGCGTCTCCTCCGGCGTGGTGGTGGGGATCCGGATCTCGTCGCGCACATCGTCCGGCCCCGTGCCAAGCAGGGCGATGCATTTGGTGCCGCCCAGCTCGATGCCGGCGACCGGGCGCTCACCAGCAGACATAGCCACCATCGGTCAGGACTACGGACCCTGTCATCAGACTGGCGGCGTCGGAGGCGAGGAAGGCGATGACCGACGCGACTTCATGTGGCTCGCCCAGACGGCCCATGGGCGTGGAATCGATCCAGCGTTTGAACATCGGCGCCTCCCGGTCGGCAAAGGCGTTGAGCGGCGTGGCGATATAGGTCGGGGCGACCGCATTCACCCGGACGCCACGTCCGCCCCATTCGGCCGCCAGCGAGCGGGTCAGGTGATGCACGGCCGCCTTAGAGGCATTGTAGTGCGCCTGTCCCTGGGGCCGGTTGACGATGAAGCCACTCATCGATCCGACGTTGACGATGGCGCCCTGCCCCCTGTCCAGCATATGCCGGCCGAACGCCTGGGCACACCAGAAGGTGCCGTTGAGGTTGACGTCCAGCACCGCCTTCCAGCGCGCTTCCTCCATGTCCTCGGCGGCGATTTCGCTGAGCGCGATCCCGGCATTGTTGACCAGAATGTCGATGCGCCCGTGACGCGCCTGAATGTCGGCAGCCACCGCTTCGACCCGAGCGCGGTCGGTGACATCCATGACCACGCCGTCCGTCTCATGGCCCCTGTCCTTCAGCGCCGACCGGGCGCCCTCGATGACGGCCTCGTCCAGATCGGCGATGACGACGTGAGCCCCGGCCTCGGCCAGCGCCTCGACGGCGGCCAGACCGATGCCCCCCGCCCCGGCCCCGCCCGTGACCACAGCGACCCGGTCGGTCAGCTTCAGCTTGTCCAGATACATTTCGCCCTCAGTTCAGGATGGCGGCGCACGGCATGGGCGGTTCGACCGCTGCCTGCCCGGCCTCCAAGGCATAGACCTGCGGATCGCGGGCGGAATATTCGCCCCAGGGCAGGTCTCCGGTCTTGGCATACTGCACCCAGAGACCGTGTACCCGATCGGCCAGCCCCTGCGGCGGTGCCTCGCCCGTCAATCCTTCGGGCCCGGTGGTCGACGCCAGGGTGTTAAAGACGAACGGCAGTTCGATGCCGTGGCAGGCGCCCAGCTCGCCGCCCGAAGCCGGAGACTGCCATTCCATTTCATAGACATGGGTGCGGCCCTCATGGGCGGCGGCAAACTGCCGGGCGGGATAGCGGAACACCAGATCGCTGAGCGCGCGGGTAAAGGTCCAGCCGGGCTTCTCCCCCCGTTGCCGATAGGTCTTCAGGATTCTGCGGGCGTTGCGCTCGACCCGACCGAGGATCAGGGGCGCCAGCCAGCCCGGCAGTTTGGCGCGCACGCCGGTCGGCACGAAATAGAGGTTCATCTCCTCGCGATTGCTGCCGATCAGCACATCGATGTCGCGCCCGACACCCTTGCCCAGCGCATCAAGGGGTGGTTCGGGCAGGACGTCGTCTCCGAACACCGGCAGGAATTTGCTGAGCCCGTAGGTGGGCTCGCGGCCCCGCGCGTCGCGCAGGTCGAGGCGCACCGTCGGCTGAATGACCGCCTCCAGAACCCGCAGCGTGTCCTTGATCCGGGTGCCACGAAAGCCGTCGGCGTCCGGCCGGACCTTCAGCATCCTGGCGACCTTTTGCGTCAGACGTCGGGCGACCGGTAGAGGGCGCACCATTGACCCGTGACCGCTCTGGATGATGGCGCGGCGGAACAGACCCTGCGCCAGGGGCGACGCCACCAGACAGGCCACCGACATGGCGCCGGCGGATTCGCCGAAAACGGTGATGTTGTCGGCGTCGCCGCCGAGGGCCTCCGCATTGGCCCGCACCCATTTCAGCGCGGCGATCTGGTCCAGCAGGCCCAGGTTGGCGGGAGCCCCGTCGACCGGCAGGAACCCCTCAATCCCGAGGCGATAGGTGATCGACACCAGGACGATCCCGTCGCGGGCAAAGGCGGCGCCGTCCTGCACAGCGGCGGTGCTGGAGCCCAGCACGAACGCCCCGCCATGGATGAAGACCATGATGGGTCGACCGGTTCGGCCGTCGTCCGGCAACCAGATGTCGGCATTCAGGTAGTCGTCGCCCTCGGTCCAGCCGGTTCCGATCAGCGGGGCGACGTCCAGCCCCGGGAAGGGTTTGACGACATGCGGTGCATTGGCGCCGGCGACCGTTGCATCGCGCACGCCCGACCAGCCGGGGTGGGCCTCGGGCAGGCGAAAGCGTCGGTCGCCCACGGGCCCGGCCGCATAGGGCACACCGCGGAACCGCAGCACGCCGGATACGCGCGCACCCTTCACCTCGCCTTCCGCCAGCCGGATGATCGGTTCAGCCATACTCTGTCCTCCGTTTCGCCAGACCCTAGCGTCCAATGCCCCCGACCGGGCAGCCGCGATTGTGCCGAACCGCAGAAAAGCTGCGCGGCATACGCAGGGCACCTATCATACAGGTATTGCAAAACCTGTATGATAGGATACGGTGATGGCATCGCGGATGGACAGAGCCCAGGGCCGACGCCGCACGGAAACGACAGGACAGCCTGTGATTGACGCGCCTCTGCATCTCACGCTCGAGCCCGGCCTGAGGGTCCTGATCGGGCGGGCTGGCCGACCGCCACTGATCGAGTCCGCCAATGTGCGCGTCATGCGCTGTACGCTCGACTGGGAGGGATCGGGACGACGCGGGGCGCAGGCGATACTGTCCCTGGGGACCGCAGCCGATATGGACAATCCATCTGACCGTAGCGCGACGTCTCTCACGGTTATCTTTATCGGCGAGGGCCCCTTCGGGGGTATTCTGGCCGGCGCCGGCGACGGCGACTTCTATATGGGGGACCGCCTCGCAGCGCTGGCAACAGCCGCCGCTGCCCCCACCATTCAAGGCGCGGCGCGCGACATGTACCGGCGGGCAAAATGCCAGGAACTGTTCTGCGAGATCCTCGAAGCCGCCGAACGCGGAGACCTGGTGCCCCATACGCCCTCAGCCGGTCTCAGCCGGGCCGAGATGGAGCGGCTGATGACCGCCCGTCGCCTGATTGCCGACCGGTTCGACGAGAAGCTGACCCTTGACCAGATCGCTCGCACAGCGGGGCTGAACCGCACCAAGCTGACGCAGGGGTTTCGCGAAGTGTTTGGCCAGAGCGTCGCCGACTGTCTGGCCGATCAGCGCCTGTCACGGGCCGCGCGCGATCTGACCTCCAGCGACCGGCCGGTTTCGGTGGTCGGCTATGACGCCGGCTATCTGAACAATGCCAGCTTCGCCCGGGCCTTTACGCGTCGCTATGGCCTGTGCCCCAGCGACTATCGACGCGCGGGGGGGCAGGTGGCCCTCAATGCCGCCTAGCGGCGGCTTTCGCGACTGTGATAGCCTGATCTTCCCATTCGTTCCGGGTACTCCGACCATGCTCGCTGACAGCCGTCCCGACGAAACGCGCGTCCAGTACGTGATGCGTCAGGTCGCAGACTACATCGGCAAGGGACAGTTGAAGGTCGGGGACCAGTTGCCGAGCGAGGCGGCCTTTGGCGAGCGGCTGGGCGTCAGTCGACCGGTGGTGCGCGAGGCCTTCGGGGCCCTGGCCGCGCTCAACATCATCGACACTGCCAACGGCCGCCGCCCCCGGGTCAGCGCCCTGTCCAGTCAGACGCTGTCAATCTCGCTGGACCATGCCGTCCGCACCGAACAGATCACCGTCCAGCAGGTCTGGGAGACCCGCCGCTGCCTCGAGACCGAGACGATCGCCCTCGCCGCCGTGCGCCGTTCGGATGACGAGGCCCTGCGTATCCGGGATCTGGCGCGGGCCATGGCCGACGCCGCGCGTGGCTCGCCCGCCCTGATCGAGGCCGACATCGCCATGCACAAGGCCATTGCCGATGCCAGTCGCAATGCCCTGATGGCCAAGATCATCGGTGCCTTCGAGCCCCTGCTTGAATCTGCCGTGCCCGCTGCCTGGCGCACCCGCCGCACCGAGGACCAGCACGCCGCGATCATCGCCAAACACCTGGAGATGGCCGAGATGGTGTTGCAGCGCGACGCCGACGCGGCTCGCAAGGCCATGGACGAACATTTCGACCGCGCCATCGGCGCCATGCTGGCCGCCGACACCACCGTCTAGCTGTGAGACGGGGATCTCGCCCTCATTGTAGCCGGCGATCAGCGGCACGGGGGTCTGGTCACCCCGCTCGAACACATCGATCACCTGGTCGGGCAGGTCGGCCAACTCGGGCGCGCCCATCCGGCTGGCCACGGACAGCCCCACTGACTCGGCATCGGGACAGTTCTCGAAGGTGCCGTGGCGCAGTTCGGGCACGGTGATCAGATAGCCACTCTGGGCAGGCAGCACCGTTGCGATGCCTCAAGCGCTGCATTAGTCATGCAACAGGGGTGCTGAAGGACGAAAATGGCCGGAGCGACAATCTACGACGTTGCCGCCCGTGCAGGCGTCTCGATCAAGACCGTATCTCGCGTGGTCAATCGGGAGGCGAATGTCAGCCGGGCCATGCGCGAACGGGTCGAGGAGGCTGTTATCGCCCTTGGCTATCGGCGCAGTCTGTCGGCACGCGCCCTGGCCGGCTCGAACTCAACGATAATCGCCGCCCTCGTCGACGCCGAGTTGACCATCGAGCACTGGAAGAGCGGACGCGGCAACGACTATCTCAGCCGCCTGGAGCTGGGTGCCCTGATGGAATGCCGTCAGGCCGAATACCATCTCATGGTCGAACTCGTTGATCATGGCTCGGCTCACCTGGAGCGTGACATGCAGGCCCTGCTGGGCTCGATCCGCCCCGCAGGAGTCCTGCTGACGCCGCCCAATTCCGATCACGCGCTCGTTCTCGACATTCTGGACGCCGCAGGCGTGGCCTACGCCCGGATCAGTCCGGAAAAGGATCTGGCACGGGGCGTCTCGGTCCGGATGGACGAGCGGCAAGCGGCCTTCGACATGACCCGGCACCTGATCGACCTGGGACACCGGCGGATAGCGCACATCTCCGGCCCGGCGACCTATGCCGCCAGCAGCTTGCGCCGGGAAGGCTATGAGCAGGCGCTGAAACAGGCCGGCGTGGCTCCGTCCCCCTCTCTCATCGTCGAGGGTGACTTTACCTTTGCCTCCGGAATCGCAGGCATCGAGCGGCTTTTGTCTGGCGAGCGGCCCACCGCCGTATTTGCGGCCAACGACGACATGGCGCTCGGCGTGCTCCAGGGCGCGGCCGCAGCCGGCGTCTCTGTGCCGCTCCAGCTTTCTGTGGCCGGGTTCGACGACACGCCCAGCGCCCTGTTCAGTACGCCCCCCCTGACGACCATCCGTCAGCCGGTGGCCGAGATGGCGGCAGAGGCGACCCGGCGCCTGCTGCCCGCAATGGGCCAGGACAATTGGGCCGAGGCCGATCCTGTGGTCGTGGTGCCCTATTACCTGGTGGTCCGAGGATCGACGGCCGTTTGCCCCTGACGGGTTGACAGCGCTGTCAGGTTTACGCGAATGTGCGCTTCGGAGCGGTGATCGGATCGCACGGAGGGGGAGCGGCGCGTCACATCGCTCCGTACCTGCTGTTTCCTTCCCGAGCGTCCGAAGACCAGGTTCAAAGCCATCTCCTCCTGGAAGCCTGGCGGCGGCGGGAAACCGTCGCCGCCCCTGTTTCACTGCCGAGGCCCCTTCATGCGCGTTGCCGTTTCCGCCCTGGTCCTCCTGATGGCGCTTGGGCAGCCTGCCCTCGCCCAGCTCGCCGCCCCCGTCGATCCCGATGCCGCGACGGCTGACCCGGCGAACTGGCCGCGATCCGCATCCCCTGCGGCCCTGTCGGACGCCGAGACCGAAGCCTTCGTGGACGACCTGCTGGGGCGGATGACCGTCGAGGAGAAGGTCGGCCAGCTGATACAGGCAGACATCGCGTCGATTACCCCCGAAGATCTTCTGACCTATCCGATCGGCTCCATTCTTGCGGGTGGGAATTCCTCGCCGGGCGGCGACGAGCGCGCGCCGGCCGGGGCCTGGGTCGATCTGGCGCGGGACTTCCGCACGGCCAACGTCGCGCGCGGCGGTACGATCGTGCCCCTGATCTTCGGGATCGACGCCGTGCACGGCCACAACAATGTGGTCGGCGCGACGCTGTTTCCGCACAACATCGGCCTGGGCGCCGCCCGTGATCCGGATCTGATCCACCGCATCGGCGAGGCGACTGCGCTGGAAGTTGCGGCCACCGGCGCAGACTGGACCTTCGGGCCGACCCTGGCCGTGCCGCGCGACGACCGCTGGGGCCGGGGTTACGAAGGGTATGGCGAGCACCCCGAGATCGCCCAGAGCTATGCCGCACCCATGACGCTCGGGCTGCAGGGTCCGCTGAGCCCCGACGGGCCCATCGCATACGGTCGCATCGCCGGGTCGGCCAAGCACTTCCTCGCGGACGGCGGCACGCTCGGCGGCAAGGACCAGGGGGACTTCGTCGGAACCGAGCGTGAGCTGATCGATATCCACCTCAGCGGCTATCCGCAGGCGATCGACGCGGGCGTCCTGTCGATCATGATCAGTTTCTCGAGCTGGCACGGCGTCAAACATTCCGGCAACGCCAGCATTCTGCGCGACGTGCTTTACGGCCCGCTGGGATTCACCGGTTTCACCGTCTCGGACTGGAACGCCCATGGACAGATTCCGGGCTGTTCCAACGAGAGCTGCCCCCAGGCGATCAACGCCGGCATCGACATGCTGATGGCTCCGGATAGCTGGAAGCCGCTGTATGAGAACACGCTCGCACAGGTGCGGTCGGGTGAAATCCCGATGACGCGCGTCGACGAGGCCGTCCGTCGCATTTTGCGGGCCAAGGTCAAGGCCGGGCTCTTCCGGACAGAGCGCCCCTATGAGGGACGGCTCGAGCTGCTGGGTTCGCCTGACCACCGGGCGCTCGCGCGCGAGGCCGTCCGCAAATCCCTGGTGCTGCTGAAGAACGACGGCGTCCTGCCGATCCGTGCCGGCGCGAATGTGCTGGTCGTCGGCGCCGCGGCCGACGATATCGGTCAGGCGGCAGGTGGATGGACCCTCACCTGGCAGGGCACAGGCAACACCAATGCCGACTTCCCCAATGCCCAGTCGATCTGGGGCGGGGTCGAGGAAGCGGTTCGCGCCGGCGGCGGCACCGCGACGCTCAGCCTGGACGGCGCCTGGGAAACCCGCCCCGACGTTGCCATCGTGGTGTTCGGCGAAACGCCCTACGCGGAGTTCCAGGGCGACCTCAGCCATGTCGACTTCCAGCCGGAACAGCCGCTGGCCATGCTGCGTCGGCTGCAGGCCGCGGGCATTCCGACGGTTGCCGTCTTCCTCTCGGGCCGCCCGATGTGGGTCAATCCCGAGCTGAACGCCTCGGACGCTTTTGTGGCGGCGTGGCTGCCGGGCACGGAGGGCGGCGGCATCGCCGATGTGCTGATCGGCGGTCCGGACGGGTCACCCCGACACGACTTCACCGGCCGGCTGAGCTTCTCCTGGCCCCGGGACGCGACGGGGACTCCCGTGAACGTCGGCGACGAAGGCTATGACCCGCTGTTCGCCTATGGCTACGGCCTCAGCTATGCGGCGCCGGGGACGGTCGGCCCGGTGTCCGAAGAAAGCGGCGTCGCCACAAGCGGCTCCAGCGTTGCGGACTATCTGGTTGACGGACGCGTGGTCGAACCCTGGTCGCTTGCGCTGGAAGATGCCGGTGGCCAGACCCGGGCGGGCACAGAAGCCAGCATCGCCAGTCCGCGTGGCGCGGTCACCGTGACGGTTGTCGATGATCTCGCCCAGGAAAGCGGACGGCGTTTCACCTTCGCCGGCGCACCCCGCCAGCTCGCGCTGATCTGGGGCAATCCTGTCGACCTGAGCCGACAGGCCAACGGCGAAATGGCCCTGAGTTTCCGATACCGGGTCGACGCGGCGCCGACGGATCGGGTGACCCTCTCGGCAGGTGCGGCCGATCCGGCCCGCATCGGCGGCTTCGACCTGACGCCCTATCTGACCGATGGTCCGCTGGGACAGTGGCACACGATAAAGATTCGGCTGTCCTGCTTCGGCGACGCCGGGGCAGATCTGACAGCGCTGGAACGCCCGTTCCAGCTGTCGACGCCCGGGCAACTGACGCTATCCGTCTCCGAGATCCGCCTCGCCTCGAATGAAGGCGACGCCATCTGCCCGTCAGAGTGACGCCGGACAGTACTGTCTGAGAAAGGCCTCATGGTCCGGCATGGCGCCGGCCGTCCGGGCGATGACGTGCCGGATGCCGGCCAGCCGGTTTCGCAAGGTTTCGGCCGGCAGGGTGTCGGCCATCGGATCCCGGGACCGCGGCCAGATGCCCTGGCCCAGCAGCACGGCCAGCCAGCTGTCGGCCGAGAACAGTTCGTCGTCCCGCCGGAAGACCCGGCCCGTGGCCCGAAACAGGTCGATGCGCCCCTGCAGGCTGTCAGGAACCGGCATGTCCGCGACGTACCGCCAGAAGGCCGTGTCGTCACGGCGCGTGGCCTTGTAGTGCAGGATGATGAAGTCGCGCACCTGCTCGAACTGCTGCTGCATCATGCGATTGTATTCCGCGGCCAGCAGCGGCTCGAAATCGCGGTCCGGGAACAGGGCCAACAGGCGCGATATTCCGGCCTGGACCAGATGGATGCTGGTCGACTCAAGCGGCTCCAGAAAACCTGACGACAGGCCCAGCGCCACCACATTGCCGACCCACTGGCGCCGTCGCCGCCCCGCCGTGAACCGCAGGACCCGCGGCTCTGCCAGGGCTTCGCCCTCCAGTCCGTCCCGCAGGGTCTCCAGCGCCGCCTCATCGGTCGTGAAGGCCGAGGCGTGGA
This sequence comes from Brevundimonas sp., assembly GCF_036963785.1. GTDB lineage: Bacteria > Pseudomonadota > Alphaproteobacteria > Caulobacterales > Caulobacteraceae > Brevundimonas. The sequence continues at coordinate 384,357 of NZ_JBALUS010000004.1, read as the reverse complement.
CATAGCCGTTGCCGGTGCGGTGCTGCAGCGGGATCCGCCACTGCCAGCCGGCGTCGCGCGCCGTGGACCGCGTATAGGGCGTCAGCGGGCCGCCGTTGCGCGTGGGGACCGCGAGAGCCCGGTCGCAGGGCAGCCACTGGCTCCAGTCCTCATAGCCCGCCTGCATCGCCCCCTCGATCAGCAGGCCACGGAACCCCGAGCAGTCGATAAAGAGATCGGCTTCGAACCGGCGTCCGTCATCGGTTGCGACGGCGGTGACGTGGCCCGTGTCTGCATCTCGCACGACATCGGCGATGCGGCCTTCGTGCCGGGTCACGCCCCGGCTCGCGGCGATCTCACGCAGGAAGCGGGCGTAAAGACCCGCATCGAAATGATAGGCGTACTTCAGGCTGGACAGCACTGTGCGCGGGTCCGGCGACGGCAGGCACATACGGTTGGCCACGGCCGCGAAATTGGACAGATTGAAGTCCGCCAGATCCCCGCCGAAACCCTCGGCATTCGCCCTGAGCCAGGCCTGTGCGAAGGGCACGCCCTCTATGTCCATGCCGATCGCCCCAAACGGATGAACGTAGCGATCGCCCAGAGCGCCCCAGTCGACGAACTCGATGCCCAGCTTGAAGGACGCCTGGGTGCGTCTCATGAATTCGGACTCTTCGATTCCGACCAGGGCGTTGAAAGCCAGGATCGGCGGAATGGTCGCCTCCCCCACCCCCACAGTGCCGATTTCGTCCGATTCAATAAGGGAGACCTCGGTCACGCCGTTGGCGGCGAGGCGCGCCAAAGCGACGGCGGCCATCCAGCCGGCGGTACCACCGCCGACGATCAGGATACGCCGAAGGGGGCGGCGGACGGCAGCGGCAGACGGAGGATTGGGCGTCATCTGGGTCCAGGGACAGGGCGAGGAAGGGCGCGTTGATCTTATCGAGACTGCATGATAGTGTCACAAAATGACAGCGCTGTCAGACTGTCGTTAAATAGACATCTCCGAGGGGGGAAATCGTGGCTGTTATCCAATTGGGCCTGGGCGCCCCTGTGCGTGGACGTCTGTGCGGCTTGCTGTGCGGCGCGTCGGGTCTGGCCCTCGGGGCCGTGCTGCTGGTCACCCCGGCACAGGCCCAGGACGCAGCCGAGCAGGATCCCGAAGCGACCCAGGTCGAAGACATCATCGTCACCGGCATCCGCTCCAGCCTGCGCAACGCCCAGTCCATCAAACAGGACTCTGACGTCTTCGTGGACGCCATCAGCGCCGAAGACATCGGCGCCCTTCCTGATCGATCGGTGACCGAGGCGCTGCAGCGCGTGCCGGGCGTGTCCATCAGCCGCTTCGCCGGCGCCAACGACCCGGACCACTTTTCGGTCGAGGGCTCGGGCGTCGTGGTCCGCGGCCTGACCTTCGTCCGTTCCGAGCTCAACGGCCGCGACACCTTCTCGGCCAACAACGGGCGCGACCTGTCCTTCGCCGACGTCCCCCCCGAGCTGCTGGGCAGCGTCGAGGTCTTCAAGAACGTCTCGGCCGACATGATCGAGGGCGGCATCGCCGGCACGGTCAACCTGAATACGCGCCGTCCGTTCGACAGCCCCGGCCGAATGATGGCCTTGTCGGTTGAGGGCAACTATGGCGACCTCGAGCAGAAACTCACGCCCACCGTTTCGGCCCTGATCAGCGATCGTTGGGACACCGAGGCGGGCGAATTCGGTTTCATGCTCAGCGGCGTCTACTCCCAGCTCCAGTCGCGTTCCGACGGACTTCAGTCGCTCAACTACCGGCTCGATCAATCGGGCGGCAGCGATCTGTGGACCCCCTCGGGTCTCGCCTTCCGCACCCAGTCCTTCGACCGCGAGCGCACGGGCCTGGCGGCGGCGGGCCAATGGCGCTCGAACGACCGCACCATGGAGGCGACGGTCCAGTTCTTGCGGTCCGAGTCGACCCAGGCCTGGACCGAGAATGCGATCGAATCCATCGTCGACGACACGGGCAATCGGGTCCCGCTACCGGGAACCACCTGGGAGTATGACGACGACGGCATCTTCACCAGCGGGATCATCACCTCGAACGCGGGCTGGCGCTCGGCCGACCCCTCGGTGCCCCTCGAAGGCATCCAGCACAGCTTTGTCAAACGCGGCGTCGATCAGCGCTACGTCACCAGCGATCTGGGCTTCAACCTGAAATGGTCGCCGACCGATCGCCTGCGGCTGAATTTCGATGGCCAGTATGTGGAGTCCACCGTCCAGAACACGGACTTCCAGATCGCCAACTCCTTCTTTGCCGTCGATGTCATCGACCTGACCGGCGACACGCCCACCCTCGGACTGCTGCCGCCCAACGCCGGCGGCACGGGCGACATCGGCGCCTACCTTGCGGACCCGGCCAATTATTACTGGCGCAATGCGATGGACCACAAGGAAGACAGCGAGGGCGACGAATACGCCTTCCGGGCCGATGGCGAGTATGATCTCGACGCTGGCTGGCTGGACTCGGTCAAGGTGGGCGCGCGCTATGCCGAGCGCGACCAGACCACCCGCAACTCGCTGTACAACTGGGGAGTCCTGTCGGAAGTCTGGAACGGCGCCACCGGACCGGTCTGGCTGGACCAGGGCAGCGTGGGGACGCCGCGCCTTACGGGCGGCCTGGGCAATGCAGGCCTGTTCGACTTCTCGCCGATGGGCGTGCCGATTACGGCCTTTGGCTACGCCGGCAATCCCGGAAGCGACTACGACGCAGCTGTCGCCTTCGCGCTTGGCATCAACCAGATCTGGGGCGGCGGCGGATGGGTCCCGCTGAACATGCGCTCCAATGTCGTGCCCGGCACGGATTACACGCCCGGCGAGATCAACTCGACGAATGAGCAGACCCAGGCGGCCTATGCCCTGATCAAGTTCAGCAACGATGCGGACCCCGTCTGGGGCGAGAGCGTCTCGATCAGCGGCAATGTCGGCATCCGCTACGTCGAGACCACCATTACGGCGGAGGGCGCCCTCAGCTTCCCGACGCAAGCGCAGGTCTTCTCGGGTGACTGCAGCGTCCCCCCCGCGCCGGGCAGCTCGCTTCCCGCCTTCTGCCTGTTGACCCCGGCCGAGCAGGCCCGGGCCCTCGCCTTCGCGACAGGGGCCTCGGTCCCCAACAATGCGAAGAATACCTACGACAACTGGCTGCCCAGCGTGAACATCAAGGTCGGGCTGACCCCCGAGTTCCTGCTGCGGTTCGGCTATACAGAAGCGATCCGGCGGTCTGATCTCGGCCTGACGCGCAATCAGCTGCAAATCACGCCGCGCGTCGTCAACAACCAGTTCCTCGGCTTCGAAGCCCAGGCCGGCAACACCTTCCTCGAACCGATCCGGTCCCAACAGTTCGACCTTTCGGCGGAATGGTATTTCGCGCCGACCGGCTCACTGACGCTCGCCCTGTTCCACAAGTCACTGGAAGGCGTGATCACCAACGGCTTCTACGACCGGACCCTGACCAATGGCGGGGAGACCTACGACGTCTATGTACGCGGGCCCACCAACGCGTCCGAGGACGGCGAGATCCAGGGCTTTGAGCTGGCCTATCAGCAGTTCTACGACTTCCTGCCCGGCTGGTGGTCCGGCTTCGGCATCCAGGCCAACTACACCTATATCGACAGCTCGGGCGTACCCCAGGAAAACCTCCAGGCCGACAAGGCCAATCCGGGAGGGTCCGAACCGGCCATCGACACCAGCCTGCTGCCTCTGGAGTCTCTGTCCGAGCACAACTTCAACTTCGCCGCCATCTACGAAAACGACACGATTTCGGCCCGTCTCGCCTACAGCTGGCGGTCCGAATATGTGCTGACGACGCGCGACGAAATCGTGCCGTTCGCGCCGATCTATTCGGACGACACGGGCCAGCTGGACGCCTCGTTCTTCTACACGATCAACCCCACCTTCAAGGTCGGGGTCCAGGGCGTAAACCTGCTGGACGAGACCACCCGCACCTTCCAGGTTCTGGACGAGCAGCTGCTGAAGGCGCCGAGGTCGTGGTTCAAGAATGACCGTCGCTTCTCCTTCGTGGTGCGGGCGACCTTCTAGAGCGAAGACTGGCGCGCCGATCCACGTGGTCGGCGCGCCCCGTCGTCCTGTCTTCAGCGCCTGGACAGGGCGCCGAGCAGGAAGGCCCTCAGGGTCCGCGCAGTATCCTGGCTGAGCGGGCCCTGAATGCCGTGAGCGTGGGGCGGCAGATGCGCCGGCGGCACGGCGTCGGGGCCGAACACGAAGTGGTCGAACAGGTCCCGCCACGCCGCGCGGGTCGGCTCCGGCAGGGCGCGGATCGCCAGCATCCCGTGGACCATGGCCTCAAGGCCCGAGCCCGCCAGCGGATGGGCGTCCCACCAGTAGTTCACCAGCACATTGAACCGCGCCGACGCCTGCACGTGGTGCCACCACAGCGGAGGGATGTAGATCGCGTCTCCGGGCTCCAGCTCTGCGGTGACGGCCGCTGCCGCGGCCTCCGCGAACCGCGGGAACGCCCTTTCGTCAACGGCGCCCAGCCTGACCATGCTGACGGGCTGGCCTGCCAGCGTGTGCTCCAAGGGTCCCGGGTAGAGGTTGCGTGTCTGATCCGGGGGAAACAGTGTGAAGCGGCGTCGCCCCGCGACCACGCAGGCCAGGTTCTCGGAGACATCGAAATGCGTCTGCACCTCGACAGCATTGCCCAGCCATAGCCTCGGCACCGCGGATTCCGGCACGCCCGGCGGCGGATTGGCGCTCGAGAATTCGGGCAATCCGACCGGCAGCGACGCTGCCCCCATGTAGAGGGCGGGCGCACCGTCGACAGGCGCCGCCAGCAGGTCCGCGATCATCGCCGACACGGTCACTGGCTCCCGGACGAAGTTGTGGCCCCGCACATCCGGACCATAGAAGAAATGCCCGCCCGCCTCGGCCGGGGCCCGCATGCGCGTGCCGGCCGCGCCGGAGTCCATACCGGTCAGGTAGTCCGCGATCTGCGCGTCGCCGGCCAGCGCATGCTCGACGGCGGGCCAATGCGCAACGTGGCCGCGCAGCACGACGGGTTGAGCGGACGCCCGCGCCATGCCGAGGGCTAACCGGCCGTCCGATGTATTCGCTTCAATCACGCCATGAGCCTTGACAGCGCTGTCTTTAGACGGCGCACTATGCCCGGAGAGCCTTGCGTTAGACAGGGCCCGGGAGGCGAAAGATTGCAAATGAACGGTGCGAAGTTGCATAGCGGCACCGCAGCAATGACAGTGCCCACCGCGATGCCCGTTGATCATATCCCAAAGCCGTCGGACGGTGCGGTGACCGGCGGGTTCATCGCCCTTTACACCCTGGCCCAGATCGGCGCCTTCGTCGCCTTCATCCCGATGCTCAATCTGCTTCTGCCGCTGAAGGCCGAGGCTGTTGATCTGTCGGGCAAGGCCGTGCTGCTCAGCCAGGTCATGGTGATCGGCGCCGTTGTGGCCGGGTTCGCCAATCTGGCGGCCGGCGTTCTCAGCGACGGGACACGAGGGCCGTGGGGGCGGCGCAGGCCCTGGATTGCCGGCGGGGCTGTTGCCGTCGCCGCCACCCACGGGCTCGTCTATCTGGCGGACGGCCTCTGGAGTCTGATTGCCGCAGTGGTGGCGTTCCAGATCGCCCTCAATCTGATGTTTGGCCCGCTGAACGCCGTGCTGGCCGACCGGGTGCCGGACCACCAGAAGGGCACCGTCTCCGCACTCCAGGGACTCGCGCTTCCAACTGCAGGGCTGTTTTCCGCCGTGGTCCTGGCCATCGCCCTGGGCGGGCTCGCAGAGCGGTTCCTGATCACGGCCCTGGCCGTTCCGCTGCTGGTTCTCCCCTTTGCCCTGCTGGTGCCGGACCATAGCGAAGCAGGCCTTCCCGCCACGCGGCCCCGGTTCAGTCTCGGGGTCCTGACCGACCGGGACTTCCGACTGGCGTTTACCTCCCGCCTGCTGGTGCAGGTCAGCATCACCCTCAATGTCCTGTATCTGCTGTTCTACCTCCAGGACGTGGCAACCCTGCCGAGCGCGTCCGGCGCCACGGCGGAAACGGCCTTCGGCTGGCTCATGACCGCCGGGACCCTCGGCGGGCTGATCTTCGGATTCATCGGGGGCATTCTTTCAGACCGCACGCGGCGACGCCGGGTGCTCGTCATGAGCGGGGGCGTTCTGATGGCAGTGGGGGCGGGCCTGATGGTGGCACAGCCGGTATGGCCGGGCCCCCTGCTGGCCCAGATCGTGTTCGGGATCGGCCTCGGCCTCTATTCGACCGTCGACATCGCCCTCGTCGCGGAGGTGCTGCCCGATCGGTCGAGCGCCGGCCGCGATCTGGGCGTGATGAATCTGGCCATCACCGTGCCCCAGATCGCCGCGCCCCTGATCGGCCTGGGCGTGCTCCTCGCCTTCGGCGGCGAGCTCCGATGGGTCTTCGCGATTTCGGCGGTCTTCGCATTTGTGGGCGCAATCGCGGTCATGGGCATCCGGAGAGTCCGATGACCGGCCGCAGCATTCGGCGTGTGGTGATTGTCGGCGGCGGTACGGCGGGCTGGATGACCGCCGCGGCCCTGGCCCGCCTGGTCAAGACCCCCGACGTTTCGATCCAGCTGATCGAGTCGGCGGAAATCGGGACGGTGGGCGTCGGGGAGTCGACCCTGCCCCACATCCGGGCCTTCAACGAGCGCCTTGGCATTGACGAAGCGGCCTTCATGAAGGCCACCCGCGCGACATTCAAACTGGGGATCCAGTTCGAGGACTGGGGCCGCATCGGCGACCGCTACATTCACCCCTTCGGCGACTACGGCATGCCGGGCGGCGATGCGCCCTTCCATCACTACTGGCTCAAGGCGAGCGCTGAAGCTGACGTCGGGCCGATCGACGACTATTCCCTGCCCGTCGTTGCGGCGCGCGAAGGGCGGTTCGCGCCCCCGTCCGACAACGCCCGTTCCCTGATGTCGACCTATGGCTACGCCTATCAACTGGACGCATCCCTCTACGCCCGGTTTCTGCGCACCCTGTCCGAGGCAGAAGGTGTCGAGCGGCTCGAGGGTCGCATCGTCGGCACCGGACAGGACGGAGACAGCGGCCTGATCACGGGGGTCGAGATGGAGAGCGGCTCGATCGTCGAAGGCGACCTGTTCATCGACTGCTCCGGATTCCGCGGCCTGTTGATCGAGCAGGTGTTGAACGCCGGCTTTCGCGACTGGTCGCACTGGTTGCCCTGCGACCGGGCGGTCGCCATGCCGTGTGCCACCGATCAGGCCACTGTGCCCTATACCCGCGCCCGCGCGCTGGAGGCCGGCTGGCAGTTCCGCATTCCGCTGCAGCACCGGGTCGGCAACGGCTACGTCTACTGCAGCGCCTTCCTGAGCCCCGATGCCGCCACGGAGCGCCTGACAGGCCTGCTGGAAGGCGCGCCGCTGAACACGCCGAACCACTTGCGATTCACCGCCGGCCAGCGGCGGCGGACGTGGGTCGGCAACTGCGTTGCCATCGGCCTGTCCGGCGGGTTCATCGAACCGCTGGAGTCGACCAGCATCTATCTGATCCAGCAGGGCATCACCCAGTTGATCGCCCTGTGGCCCGACCGCGACTTCGCGCCCAGGGCCATCGACGAATACAATCGCTGGATGGATCTGGAATTCGAACGGATCCGCGACTTCATCATCCTCCATTACTGCGCCACGGAACGGGACGATTCCGAGCTGTGGAACCACGTCCGCACCATGACCCTGCCCGACAGCCTGTCGGCGAAGCTGGAGCTGTGGCGCGAAGGCGGCGTGGTGCAGGAGTATCGCGACGGCCTGTTCCTTCACCCCAGTTGGGTCGCCGTCTATCTGGGCCAGCGGGTGCGCCCCGCGCGCTGGCACCCCCTGGCGGACCGTCGGGAGACGGCCCAGCTGATCCCGGCGCTGGCCAGACTTCGCCAGACCGTGGCCTCGGCCGCCGGTCACCTGCCGACGCAGGACGCCTATATTGCCGGCTATTGCGACTGGCGCACCCAGGAGGCTTCATGAGTCCGCCCCCTTCCGGTCACCCGGCCCGCATCCGCAGCGTCTGCATCGTCGGTGGCGGCACCGCCGGCTGGATGACCGCGGCCGCGCTCGCCAAGGTGCTTGGCCCCCACTACGCCGAGATTACCCTGGTCGAATCCGATGAGATCGGCATCGTCGGCGTCGGCGAGGCGACCATCCCCCAGATCCGCCTGTTCAACCAGATGCTGGGGCTGGATGACGACGCGTTCGTGCGCCGCACCCACGGCAGCTTCAAGCTCGGCATCGAGTTTGTGGACTGGGGCAAGCCGGGCGACCGCTACATTCACCCCTTTGGCCGCTATGGCATCGACATGGCGGGCGTGTCCTTCCACGCCTTCTATCTGAAGGGCCGGATGCTGGGCGAGACGCACGACCTGGCGCACTATTCACTTGAGGCGTCGGCCGCCCGGGCCAACCGCTTCATGCGCTCGATCGACGCTGGCAAGTCGCCGCTGTCCAACATCGCCTATGCCTATCATTTCGACGCGGGCCTCTACGCCCGCTATCTGCGGGAATATGCCGAGGCGCGGGGCGTGCGGCGCGTCGAGGGGCGTATCGTCGACGTCGCGATGCGACCCGCCGACGGCTTTGTCGAGAGCATTGCGCTGCAGGATGACCGACGGATCGAGGCCGATCTGTTCATCGACTGCTCCGGCTTCCGCGGCCTGCTGATCGAACAGGCCCTGCAGACCGGTTACGAGGACTGGTCGCGCTGGCTGCCCTGCGACCGCGCCCTGGCCGTGCCCTGCGAGAGCGCGGGCGAGCTGACGCCCTACACCCGCTCGACGGCGCGTGAGGCCGGTTGGCAATGGCGCATCCCGCTGCAGCACCGGATCGGCAACGGCTACGTCTATTGCAGCGGCCACCTGTCGGATGACGAGGCCGCCTCGACCCTGCTGGCCAATCTGGATGGAAAGCCGCTGGCCGATCCCCGCCCGATCCGCTTCACGACCGGGCGACGCAAGGCCTTCTGGAACCGCAACGTCGTCGCGCTCGGTCTCGCCTCGGGATTCATGGAACCTCTGGAGTCTACAAGCATCCACATGATCCAGAGCGGCATTGCCCACCTGCTGACCATGTTCCCCGACCGGGACTTCGACCCGGCCGAGACCGCTCGCTACAACCGCGTGATCGGCGAGGAATATGTCCGCATCCGCGACTTTCTGGTGCTGCACTATCACGCCAACCAGCGCCCCGGCGACTTCTGGGCGCAGATGCGCGGCACGGAAATCCCCGATGGCCTGCGGGAAAAGTACGAGCTCTATCGCGCGCGGGGCCGGATCTATCGCGAGAACGATGAGCTGTTCAGCGAGACCAGCTGGTTCGCCGTCCTGGCCGGGCAGAACCTGTGGCCGGCGACCTATGATCCCGTCGCCGATGTGCTGACCGATGCGGAGACCCTCGAGCGGCTGGCCGGCGCGCGCGGCGTCTATGATGCCTGCCTGGCCCAGATGCCGGACCACGCCGACTTCATCGCCCGCAACTGCGGGATGGCCGCCGCAGCCTAGGGGTTCATCTCGCGCAGCATCTGCCGGACCAGCTGACCGGACGGGCTGATCATATCGTCGGTCCAGCCCCCCTGCCCCGAGGCGCCGGGCATCAACGCCGCCGATGTCTCGTCCTTGTCCGTGATCGACCAGTTCAGATGGCTGATGCCGTGGCTCTCCATGAAGTCCCACCACAGCCGGGTCTCCACGTCATCGAGAAGGCCGTCGCCGCTCGCCTCGCTGGTCCCCCATTCGGTGACGAACAGGGCCGCGCCGAGATCCATCGCCTTCAAGGCCTTGTCACGCAGTTCCTGGCGGTGCGTGCCGGCATAGAAATGCAGGGTGTAGGCGACATTGGAAAACGGCAGCGGGTCAGCGGCGGCGATATCCACGTCCTGCGACCATGACGGTGTCCCGGCGATGATCAGATTGTCGGGATCAACGGCACGAATGGCCGGGATCACCACCATGTGGAACGGCTTGACCACCTCGGCCCAGCCGTGGGTGTTGAGCGGCTCGTTGTAGACCTCATAGATGATGTTGGGGTGCTGCCCGTATTTGGCGGCGATCTGGGCGAAGAAGACTGCGGCGGCTTCGGGATGCGGCTCATGCGCATGCCAGTCGACGATGACGTAAAGGCCTTCGGCGAGCGCGGCCTCGATGACGGCCTCTGCCCGGGCCATCTCCTGTTCCGGATTGGCCAGATAGCCGTCGTGGTCGACCGCGATCGCGGCGCGGACCACCGTCACGTTCCAGTCCGACTTCAGATGGGCCACGGCTTCGGCGTTGTAGAACTGCCCGCCCCACTGGCTCCAGAACAGCGACATGCCGCGCAGAACGACCGGAGCCCCGCTCTGGTCCACGACCCGCCCGCCCTCGATCCGCAGGGCGCCGTGACGCTCTACGGGGGTCTGCGACAGGGCACAGCCAGCGAACAGCAGCGTCGAGACGCCAGCGACGAGGGTGAACAGTGTGCGAAGAAATGCCATGCCCCACCTTTGCTTGACAGCGCTGTCAGTCAAGTCAAATCTCTCATTTGGACGGCTTGGCCCGTTCACTTCGGGTTGCAGGGACAATAGAGGCCCGCAGGGTCCGGGGGAATACAGAAGCAGGATCATACGCGTTCCTGACCTTGCATGGGCTGACGGACGGGAACGCGGACATGAACCACGCCACCCACACGGCGGAACTCTTCCTCATCGCCATGCTGATCATCTTCAGCGTGCCGTATCTGATCTGGCGCGGCCTTCGGACCGAATATTATGCGCCGCTGGTGGTCGTGCAGATCGTCGGCGGCATCCTGCTGGGGCCCGGCGTTCTCGGCGCGGCCTTCCCCGACGCCCATGCGGCCGTCTTCAATGCCCAGGTGATCACGGCCCTCAATGGCGTGGCCTGGTGGGCGGTGATGATCTTCGTCTTCATCGCCGGGCTTGAGCTGGACCTGAGTGAGGCCTGGAAGCATCGGATCGAGACCGGGGTGACCGCCGGTCTGTCTCTCATCACCCCGCTGGCGTTCGGCGCCGTCGCAGCGATCGGTATGCTGCGCTTTCCGGGGTGGGCCGGACCGGACGGACAGGAATGGCAGGTCGTGCTCGGCATCGGCATGGCCTGTGCCGTGACCGCGCTTCCGATCCTGATGCTGTTCATGGGCAAGCTGGAGATCCTGCGGCAACCGCTGGGCCAGCGCATCCTGCGCTATGCGAGCCTCGACGACATCGCGATCTGGGGTGTCCTCGCGCTTATCCTTCTGGATTGGGAGCGCCTCGGCCGCCAGGCCACCTTCGTCCTCGGCTTCGCCCTTGCGGCCGTCGCGATCCGCGCTGTGATGAAGCGCATTCCCGAGTCTGACCGCTGGTACGTCGGGCTCATCTGGCTGGCGGCCTGCGGCCTTGCCGGCGACTGGTCGGGGCTGCATTTCATGGTGGGCGCCTTCCTCGCCGGCGTGGTGCTGGACAAGGCCTGGTTCGACCGCGCCCGGATGGATCTGTTCCGGGACCACATCCTGCTGGCCATCATGCCGGTCTTCTTCCTGAGCACCGGACTGCGGACGCAGTGGGACCTCGGGGGCACCGCCGTCTTCATGGCCGCGGGCGTGCTGCTTGTCGCTTCCGTCGCAGGCAAGCTGGCCGGGGTTCACCTCGCGGGCCGGATCCTGAAGTGGCGCAAGGGCGAGGCCTCGGTCATCGGCTGGCTGCTTCAGACCAAGGCCCTGATCATGATCATCTTCGCCAACATCCTGCTGGACCGGCAGATCATCACCAATGACGCCTTCACGGCCCTGCTGCTGATGGCCGTCGGATCGACCATGCTGACCATTCCGCTGGTCACGCCCCTGCTGAAGCCCAAGTCGAAAAGACCGACCTGACCCGGCCCCCGCAGCAGGGTGCGTCCACCCTCAGTGCGAGCCCGGAGCGGCAACCACATCGGCCCGGGACGCCGGCGTCCGGGCACAGGACACGGCGAAGATGGTCAGCAACGCATAGCCCGCCAGCGGCACATAGAAGACGGGGTTCAGCGTCGTCGAGGCATCGGCCACCATCCCGGCCATCCACGGCAGGACCGCGCCGCCGACGATGGCGGTGCACAGCAGGCCGGAGGTCGCCGAAGCCGCCGCCGACGACCGCTCCAGCGTCAGGGTGAAGATGGTGGGGAACATGATGGAGTTGAACAGACCGATGGCGATGGCGGCATAGGCCGCTGTGACGCCGTCCGTCTGCGTGACCGCAAGGCAGAGACCGCCTGCCATGACGGTGCAGATCGCCAACAGCGCTCCCGGGTTGATGCGGGTCAGCAGGATGCTGCCGATCAGGCGCCCGACCATGGCCCCACCCCAATAGTAGCTGACCATCTTGCCGGCCTGCTCCAGCGGCACGTCGAGAATATTGGGGCTGTGGAGGAAGTTGGTCAGCAGCGCGCCGATCGTCACCTCGGAGCCCACATAGAGGAAGATGGCCGCCGCCCCGAACAGGGCCCACTTCGAGGAAAAGGCCTTGAGCGGTGAGGAGACTTCAACCGTCGATCCGGCGGCCGCCGCATTGATCTTCTTGCGGGCCGTAAAGATGAAGAAGGCGATCAGGGCGAAGAAGCCCCCCATCGCCAGGAAGGCGAAATCGATACTGCGCAGCGACTCCGCGCGCGTCGCCTCCGTGATGACGGCACCCGCCGCAAAGACGCCGCCCGTGAGCAGCACGGTCGACCCGAGGTAGGGCCCCAGCGTCGTGCCGAGCGAGTTGAAGAACTGCGAGAAGTTGAGGCGGGCGTGGGATCCCTTCGGCGTGCCCAGTGCTGCGACCAGCGGATTGGCCGCAACCTGCAGGAGCGTGACGCCGGAAGCGATCACGAACAGGGCCAGCAGCACCCCCGGATACCAGTCCAGTATGGTCGCCACCGGAACGATCAGACACCCGCCGACCATCGTCGCCAGGGCGGCGATGATGGCACGGCTGTATCCCAGCCTGGACAGGACGGCCGCCGCCGGCACCGACACGATGGCATAGGCGATGAACCATGCCGACGCGGCCAGGGTCGCCTCGGTATAGCTGAGATCGAACACACGCCGGGTCGCCGCCATCAGCGGGTCGATCAGCGACGTCGCAAAGCCCCAGGCAAAGAACAGGGTGGTGACATAGGCGAACGCGGCACCCGTGCCCCGGGTAACGCGTGCGGTCTGCGGCGCGGATTCGGTCATTCAGCTCCCCCACGACCCGGATCAGGCCATTGCCTGTCCCGATCAATTTCATTCTTGTTTGACAGCGCTGTCAGCATAGGCGCGCCGCGCTCCGCTTGGCAACCGCGATTCCGCTCTCCGGGCTGCCGCCCGAAAATTCCTAAGCCTCCCCCACGGAAACATCGCCGGTCGGCGATCGCGAATAGGGATCCGGGGCTCTTTCAGCTAAGGCTCACGGATATGGGCAGGCAGGAACGGGACTGGGCGCCCCGGTTGGGCCCGGCCGATGCCTGTGCAGAACTCGAGGGACTCGTGTCAGGCAGAAACTCGACCTTGCCGTGGACGAGGATGGACGGTTCCCGGTGTCCTCGACCCTGCCGTTCGTCAACCGGAAGGCCGCCCGCGACACTTGCGGGCGCCTGAACAATCCAGACCCGGAGGGCCTCTGAGCCATGACTGCGACCGACTTCAACTTCGCCAATGCGCACGGCCGCGAATTGTCCGGCGTGCTTGAGCGCGGCGACGGCTCCGTACGGGCCTGGGCCGTGTTCGCCCACTGTTTCACCTGCGACAAGACTTCGCTGGCGGCGACGCGTCTCAGCCGGGCCTTGGCCGGCCTCGGGATTGGCGTTCTGCGCTTCGACTTCACCGGTCTCGGCGAGAGCGAGGGCGCGTTCGGCAAGGGCCTGTCCGGTGACATCCAGGATGTGGTCTGCGCGGCGCAGGCCATGGCCGTTCAGGGCATGACGCCCCAGCTGCTGGTCGGCCACAGCTTCGGCGGTGCGGCAGTGTTGGCGGCGGCGGCCGAACTGGACATGGTCAAGGCTGTAGCCGTGATCGGAACCCCGTTCGACGCCGAACACGTGCTGACCCATATCGGCCCGGCGTTGAAAGACGCCGCGGCCGGGCAGCGCATACCGGTCGAGATCGCCGGGCGGACATTTGAACTGGGCACCGAGTTCGTTCGCGATATTCGCGGCCAGAATCAGAAGGCGCGTATCGAAAACCTGGGCCGCGCCCTGCTGGTTCTGCACTCGCCGGTCGACGAAGTTGTCGGAATCGAGAATGCCGCGGAGATCTTCCTGACCGCGCACCATCCCAAGAGCTTCGTCTCGCTGGATCACGCCACCCATCTGCTGACGGACCCGGCGGATACCGATTATGCAGCGTCAGTGATCGCGGCATGGGCGGGCCGCTATCTCGATCTTGCACCCTAAGCCGGGCCCGCAGCGGGCGGGCTCGGGTGACTCAGGGCCGCTTGCACAAACGCAAAAGCATGACGCCGGCGCAGCGCGCTGTACGGCTTGAAGCGACGGTCTGGTTGGCCCTGGTGCGTGGTGCGCTGGCGCTGTTTCCTTTCCGTGTGGTCGCCGCGCGCCTCGGCGAAGCCTGCCCTCCGGCGGTCGCAGCCGCGCGGACGAGAACGGCCGACGTCCTGGCCTCGAAATCGAGGGAAAAATCTGGCACCGACGTAGGGGGTTGGTTGAAGGAGTTCCGAATGACCCGAGTCATGTCGATCATGGTCGCCAGCGCGCTGGTTCTGGCAGCCTCACCCGTGATGAGCCACGCACGCCTGGTATCGGCGACACCCGGCAGCGGGGCCGTTGTGTCCGCCCCCCGCACGATCAGCCTGACGTTCAGTGAGCGATTTGCTGCGCCGTTCTCCACCGTCGAGGTTGAGGATGGGCGGGGGCGCGCCGTCGCCTTGACCAAATCGGTCTCTGAGGACGGCAAGATCCTGGGCGGATCGTTTGCGGCGCCGCTTGCGGCCGGGACCTATCAGGTGACCTGGGCCATTGCGGCGGCCGACGGGCACCGCATGACGGGGACCTACAGCTTCACCGTCCGCTGACGTGCCGATCGATCTGACCGTCGTCCTTGTCCGGTGGCTTCAGTTCGCCGCCGCGGTCGTGGTACTGGGGCTGCCCCTGTTCCAGATGTATGCGCCAGGACCGGTCCCGGCGCGTTCGGCGCGTTGGGTCGCCATCGCCGCCGGGCTGCTGCTGGCGGCCGGAGCGGCCGGCGGCCTTGTGGCGCAGACGGCGATGATGGCCGGCGGCTGGGCCGCCGCCGTCGACCCCGCTTCGATCGGCTATGTCATCCAGTCCACCGGCCTCGGTATGGCGCACATTGCCCGCGCCGCACTGGCCCTGGCCGGGGTTGCGATCCTGATGATCGGGCAGAACAGGAGGGGCGCCGGTCTGATCGCTGTCCTGGCATTCGCCGGGGCCACCGCCAGTTTCGCCTGGAGCGGCCACGGGGCGGCCAGTGAGGGAGCCCTAGGGCTGATCCACCTCACCGCCGACATCGTTCATGCGCTGGCCGCTGCGGTCTGGCTGGGTGCTCTTGCGGGATTCTGCCTGATGACGGCGCGTTCGTCACAGGTCCCGGAGGGGAACACAGTCCGTTCGCTGGCGAGCTTTGCCGGCGTCGGCACGACAGCCGTCGTGACGCTGGCAATCACGGGCCTGGTCAACGCTGCCTTCCTGGTCGGAGCCGACGGAGTGACACGCGTCGTCGGTTCAACCTGGGGCCTGTTGCTGCTCGGAAAACTGGCTCTGTTCGTAACGATGCTGGGGCTGGCGGCGCACAACCGCTTCACGCTGACGCCCGCCTTGTCGAAGGCGAGCCATACATCCGGGACAGCCGGCGCCCTTCAGCGACTGCGCCTCAGCATCGGCGCCGAGATGGCAGCCGGCCTCGCCCTTCTGGGCCTGGTCGCGGCGATGGGCGTACAGATGCCGCCGGTGTCGATGTGATCAGCGCGGCGCGCGCGACGACCAGTGGATGTGGCGAATGCGCCAGGCGTCACCGTCCCGGTGCAGGATCATGGTCTCTGCGGTCAACCGATCGACAGCCCGGCCATTGAACGTTCCGGTGGTGCGGCCCTCGGTCAGGACCCAGGCGACGTCGCCCTCGACCCGGGCCACGCGGCGGGTCACCTCGGCGGTGGTGGCGGCCGCGAAGGCCATGTCGGCGGGCAGATGGTGGCCGGCGTATTCGGCGCGGGAGCGCTCGGCGCCGCCCTCTTCCAGCACCACGACGTCCTCGGTCAGCAGGGCCAGGACGGCCTCGGCGTCGCCCGATCGCAGGGCGGCATGAAAGGCGTCCACGACGGCGATGGCGGGGCGCGCAGCTTCATCTTCAGCCGGGGCTGACGCGGACGAGACCGCGCCGCTGGGGGTCACGATGACAGAGGCCGATACGGCGAGGGCGGCGGCAAGGATCAGGCGCTTCATGGACGGCTCCCGGTGGCGAAGGCCTGTGACTATGCTCTATTTGTGTGGAGAGGCCAGCACCCTCTTGCGAGGGACGGGCAAGGACCGTGCGTAGATGTGCGGAACCCATGGAGACAATCGGCATGGCCGAACTGGATACCTTGATTGCGCGGGACACGCCTTCGAAAGCCGCCTCCCTGGACGGTCTGGAGGACGACGTCTGGCGTCGCGTGGAACAGGCGCAAAACAGGACGCGTGAGCGATCGCTGCGGGTCGCGGCGCTCGGTGTCGCGGCGGTCATCGGCAGCGTGGCCGGTGGCATGACCGCGCCGACCGTCGAAACCGGTCACAGTGAACTGTCGATCTTCAGCCCCCGCATGGCCGCAACACCCCTGGGTGTGCGGAGCACCCTCGGATGAGCGGGCTGAAGTCCACACTGGTCACAGCGGTGCTGGCGGCCGCCGTAGGCGCGGCCGCGGCCTGGGGTGCGATGACCGTGCAGGCGCGGCAGGACCGACCTGCGGACCTCCACCACCTCGTTCACCAAAGACTGGATCTGAGCCCGGAACAGGATCGACGCCTGGACGAGATCGAAGCCGCGTTTGCCGAGCGGCGCGCGCCCCTGGAAGCGGAGGTTCGGCAGGCCAATGCCGAACTGTCGGCCGCGATTGCTGCCAGTCAGGGAGACACGCCCGAGGTGCAGGCCGCCGTCGATCACTTCCACACCGCCATGGGTGACCTCCAGATGGCGACGATCCGTCATGTCTTCGAAATGCGAGCTGTGCTGACGCCCCGGCAGGCGGAGGAGTTCGACCGTGCCGTGGTCGAGACCCTGCGCGCCGACGCCGACTGACACGGGCGTGGGGGCTGGCGACACCGACGAAGGCCAGGCCGCCCTCGGAGACCGGGCGGCGTTTTCGCGCCTGATGACGGCGACGAAGGGGGAGCTGTACCGGTTCGTCAGCCGCTATGTCGGCGACCCGGACGAGGCTCTGGATCTGACCCAGGAAACCTATGCCGCCGCCTGGTTGTCGATCCGTCGATATGACCCCGATCGGCCGTTCGCAGCCTGGCTGCGCACCATTGCCCTCAACAAGTGCCGGGACTGGAGCCGTCGTCGCCGCGTGCGCCGGTTGGTGAGGGGCGTCATGGGGCTCGACGCCCCGGAGGCCATGACGGTGGGCGACCCGACGCCGGGCATCGAGGACCGGATGGATGACCGGCGGCGGGTGGAGCGCCTGAACCGCGCCTTGAACGAACTGCCCGACGGTCAGCGCGCGCCGCTGCTGCTCGCGGTTCTGGAAAGCCGGTCTCATGCCGAGATCGGCCGGATACTGGGGCTGTCGTCCAAGGCGGTCGAACTGAGGATCGCGCGCGCCCGGAAAGCCTTGCTGGAGCGCGTCGGCCCATCTGAATGAGCCCCTGCGACCAGCCGTCGCGAGGGGCAGGCGCGGTTCTGGCGTAAGGCTTCATCAGACAGATGGGCCCAGACAGACGCATGAGATCGATTCAAACTGACCGTCGCGCCCTGCTGCGCGGCTTCGCAGGCGGCGCGGGGCTTTTTGCCGCCCAGGGGCTGATGCCGGCATGGGCCCGGAGCGGGTCAGCGGGATTAAGGGCAGACCTGCCCACTCTCGACGGCCCGAACGTGCGGCTGACCGTCGGCCATTCTCCCTTCACGGTCGGCGGTCAGGCCGGCCATGCCATTACCGTCAACGGCACCCTGCCGGCCCCGCTGATCCGGCTGCGCGAAGGCCAGACCGCCCGCCTGTCCGTGACCAACACCCTGGACGAGGACACATCGATCCACTGGCACGGCGTCCTGCTGCCCTTCCACATGGACGGCGTGCCGGGCGTCAGCTTCCCCGGCATCCGGCCGGGCGAGACCTTCCAGTACGAGTTCCCGGTCATCCAGTCGGGCACCTTCTGGTACCACAGCCACTCCAATCTTCAGGAGGCCATGGGCCACTACGGGCCGCTGATCATCGATCCTGCGGGGGCCGATCCGGTCGCCTACGACCGCGAGCACGTCATCGTCCTGTCCGACTGGAGCTTCCTGCACCCGCACGAAATCCTGGACCGACTGAAGAAGAGCCCCGGCTATTTCAACCAGTCGCGCACCACCCTCTCGGGCCTCGTGTCCGGCGAGGACGGCCTGTCGCTGGAAGAGCGCCGCATGTGGGGCCAGATGCGGATGGACCCGCGCGACATCGCCGACGTCAACGGCACGACCTACACCTATCTGGTCAACGGCCATGGTCCGGCCGAGAACTGGACCGGCCTGTTCCGGCCCGGCGAGCGGGTGCGGCTGCGGGTGATCAACGCCTCGGCCATGTCGATCTTCAATGTGCGCATCCCGGGTCTGGCCATGACCGTGGTCAATGCCGACGGCGAGAATGTGCGCCCCGTCGAGACCGACGAGTTCCAGATCTCGGTGGCCGAGACCTATGACGTCGTCGTCCGTCCGACCGAGGACCGCGCCTATACCCTGGTCGCCGAGTCCGTCGACCGCTCCGGCATGGCCCGCGCGACGCTGGCGCCCCGCATGGGCATGACGGCCGAGGTCCCGCCGCTGCGCGAGGTGCCGACCCTGACCATGCGCGACATGGGCATGGGCGGAATGGCGGGGATGGACCATTCGGCCATGGGCCACGGAACGGATCATGCCGCGATGGGCCACGGCGAGCCTGCCGCCGCTGCGATGGACCATGGCTCCATGGATCACGACATGCGCAACCCGGACAATGCACCCGCCGACATGGCCGTCGGCGTCGGGGTCGACATGATCTCGCCCGACCCGGCCAATCGCCTGGGCGAGCGTCCCATGGGGCTGGAGGACGCGCCGCACCGGGTGCTGGTCTATACCGACCTCGTCTCCCTGGCCCCCAACAGGGACCAGAGACCGCCCTCGCGCGCGCTGGAAATCCACCTGACCGGCAATATGGAACGCTTCATGTGGGGCTTCGACGGGCGCAAATTCTCCGAGATCGTCGAGCCGATCCGCTTCGAGCGCAACGAGCGGGTGCGGGTCACCCTGGTCAACGACACCATGATGGCCCACCCCATCCACCTGCACGGCCACTTCTTCGAGCTGGTGACGGGCGGCCCTGCCGGGCATCAGCCGCTCAAGCACACGGTCAATGTCGCGCCGGGGTCCAAGGTGACCTTTGACCTGACGGCCGACGCCCCGGGGGACTGGGCCTTCCACTGCCATATGCTGATGCACATGCATGCGGGGATGTTCAACGTCGTCACCGTCCGCCCGCTGGACGGAGCCGCGTCATGATCCGGCTCCTGATCTGTATGGTACCGCTGTGGCTCGTGGCGGGGGCTGCGACAGCCCAGGATCATGAGCATCACCCGCCAACGGCCCGGACGCCCGCGACCGTCCCGCCGACGGCCGACCCGCATGCCGGGCATGACATGAGCCCGACCCCGCAACCCGTCGACCCACACGCGGGACATGACATGAGCGGACAGGCCGCGGGCCCGCCTGACGTACCGACCAGCGCGGATGATGCGGGACGCCCGCGCCAACCGCCCGCCGCCCTGTCCGGCCCTGCCCATGCGGCCGACGCCATCTGGGGGGCGGATCGGATGGCCGGCGCCCGCGACCTCCTGAGGCGCGAGAACGGCGATGTGCGCGCCACCGCCGTCATCATCGACCGGCTCGAGGTCGGCTTCGACGACGGCCACGAGAGCTGGACCTGGGACGTCGCAGGCTGGACCGGCGGCGACATCAACCGCTTCTGGTGGAAGTCCGAGGCCGAGGGCGACTTCGACGGCGAGATCGAGGGCGAGGTCCAGGCGCTCTACAGCCGCGCCGTCTCGCCCTTCTGGGATGTGCAGGCCGGCGTGCGACAGGACTTTGGCGAGGGCGGCGAGAATCCGACCCACCTCGTGCTCGGCGTCCAGGGCCTGGCCCCCTACTGGTGGGAGGTCGACGCCGCCACCTTCCTGTCGACCGAGGGCGACCTGACCGCACGGGTCGAGGCCGAGTATGACCAGCGCATCACCCAGCGCCTGATCCTCCAGCCGCGCATCGAGGTCGAGGCTTCCGCGTCCGACATCCCTGACCTGGGACTGGGCTCTGGCCTGACCCACGTCGAGGCCGGCCTGCGCCTGCGCTATGAGATCGCCAAGGAGTTCGCGCCCTATGTCGGCGTCGAATGGAGTCGCGACCTCGGCGGCACCGCCGACTTCACCCGCGCGGCGGGCGGCGAGCCCGAGCACACCCGTATCGTCATTGGCCTCAAGGCCTGGTTCTAAGGAGAATACCCATGCGCAAGATCATCCCGGCCGTCGCCATGACCCTGGCCCTGGCAGTTCCCGCATTCGCCCAGGCTGCTGAGGCTTGCTGCTGCTGCAAGCAGGATCCCGCGAATGCACACGCCGGCCACGACGCCCATGGTGCCGACCCCGACCACGCCGCGCACGGTATGGTCACAACTCCGGCAGATGGGGCGATGACCGACGGGTCGCCGGACTGGTTCACCGCCACCTTCCCGCATGCCATGACGCTCACGTCCGTCACCGTGAGCGCTGATGGCCGGCCTGCCATAACGGTTCCCGTGGCGGCCGCCGCCGCGACGACGCGCGTCTCGGCCGATCTGCCGACCCTGGCCCCCGGCAACTATGTGCTGAACTGGACGGCCGAGGGCGCGGACGGCCATGAGATGACGGGCGTCGTCCGTTTCATGGTCCACTGATGCGGGCCCGGCTGAACCGTCGCACGCTTCTGGCCGGCGCCGTGGCGCTGGCCTCGACCGGTCCTGCGGTCGCCCAGGACCGTCGGATGACGGCCTACAAGACGCCCTGGTGCGGTTGCTGCGACGGCTGGGTGGCGCATATGCGCGAGGCGGGCTGGACCGTGGAAGTCATCGAACGCGAAGACCTCGCTCCGATCCGCGCGCGTCAGGGGGTGCCGGATCGCTATGCCGGCTGCCATACCGCCGTCGTCGGCGCCTATGCCATCGAGGGCCATGTTCCGGCCTCCGACGTCGCCCGTCTGCTGAGGGAGCGGCCGCAGGCCGTGGCCCTCGCCGCACCGGGAATGCCCGCCGGATCGCCCGGCATGGAGGCGGCGGGCCGCCAGCCCTACGTCACCCTGCTGATTGACCGCAGGGGTCAGGCCGCCGTCTTCGGCCGCCACAACGGAGCCTGAGCCTCAGGCCGCCTCCCCCTGGATGCGGTCGTCCCTGGGCCCGATCCGGAGCACATTCGCGAACCGCCCGGCGACTGACGGCCCCCGCGGCATGGTCCTAGGTTCGCTGGAAACGGCAAGGGGCGGCCGGTGTGTCCGGCCGCCCCCGCAGTTGGTCCACCGAGGTTCGGGTTACAGGAACCCGTCACCCGACGGCAGTTGATACCAGGTCTCGTCGGCATCCAGGCCCATCGGGTTCGGCAGGTCCGACGACCAGCTTGCCAGGAGGTCCCTCAGGCCCACGCCGGAAGACGCCGGATCAAGCAGGGCGTCCCCATACGGCAGGGCTTCGGTCGGCAGGACCTGCGGTCCCATGCCTTCCCAAACCATCGGCAGGAAGTCATCCGCGTCGACAGGCGACGCCGCGTAGGCCGGATCGGCACCCTCGACCCGCAGCATCAGCCCCGACCACTCACGTCCCGACTCGACCGGGAGCATGGGCAGGAAGGCATCGTCATCCAGCTGGGGAAGGACCTGCGGTCCCGCGTCCTTGAATGCGATGTCCTCACCCGCTCCAGGCAGGACCTGAGCACCCGCATCCTTGGCGGCGAATGCATCCGGCTCGGACGGCAGGACCTGTGCGTCATCACCCTTGTCATCGCCGGCCTCGACGCCCGGCAGGACTTGCGGACCGGACTCCTTGACGTCGCCCTCTCCACCCGTATCGGGCAGCACCTGAGCATCGGTCACGGGCTTGGATGCCATGGCCAGCGGGGCACCCAGGGGCACGATGGCCGCCGGAGCCGGGTCGATCGTCACCGTGATGGTCTGCGGCGCCGTACTGGCCGAAGACCCTGTTTCATCGATGAAGGTCGTCGCGACCACCGTCAGGGTGAACGAGCCCGAGAAGCTGTCCGGAGTATCGATGAGCAGGTTGCCGCCCAGTCCGCTGGCAGGAACCTTCCATCCACCGCTCGCCGCGTCAGCCTCGCCGGAGTTGAAGGTCGAACCTGCGGGGAAGCCCGTGATGATCACATAGGAATCCTCCGCAGCCTCACCGGCTCCCAAGGTCATGGAAATCGGCACGGTCACCTCCTCCCCCTGCTGTCCGGCGGCTTCGGCGATCCGGGCCAGACGCCCGGGGACGAGGCCGAGGAAGGCTTCGAGGGCCGCAGCGCTCTGGGAGGCCGAGTCGAGATAGGCCATCTGGCCACCGTCGGTCGGCGCGACCCCGTCATGGGCTGATTGCACCCCGACGCTGCCGAGCGTTGTCCAGCCGGCGAAGCCGCCTTCGAAGCTCGAGATCGTGCTGCCATTGACCTGCAGGTTATCGACCAGCAGGTGCGAATTCAGCGAACTGTCGTTCACATTCGAGACGCCCACACCAAAGCTGTATTCGCCCGCCTCGGTGGCGGTGAAGGTGAAGGTGTTCCAGCCCGTCGTGCCATAGTCGCCGACGACCTGGACCGAGCCGAGCATATAGGCCGCGCCGTTCACCGAGGCGAAGGCGAAGTCGTTGAACGGCATGTAGTCGTGCGCGACGAAGTCCCAGTCAAACGACACCGTGTCCCCGGCATTGAGCGTGATCGTCGTCTGGATCGCCGATCCAACGGTCGGGCTCAGGACCGTCGACGAACCGACGGCGAGAACCGGCGCATCCGCCACACCGGCGACGTTGATCGTGGTCGAGGCACTGGCCACGCCGCCGTTCCCGTCGGCGACGGTATAGGCGAAGTCGACCGGCCCACTGGCATTGGCGACGGGCGTGTAGGTCAGTGTCCCGTTCGCATTCAGCGTCAGGGTGCCGCCGGCGGTGAGGGCCACTGAGGCGCCGGCCGAAATGGCCTGGCCGTCGATATGCGTGACCGTCAGAGTATCGCCATCCACGTCGCTGTCGTTGGACCGGACGTCGAAGGTGACGGACTGGTCCTCGGTCGCGGCGACCGTGTCTGCGGCGGCCACGGGGCCGTCATTCTCGCCCTCAACAGTGACCGACAGGGTCGTCGTCGAGGATCCGCCGTCGTCGGTGACCGTATAGGTCACAGAGGTCGTCGCCGACTCCCCGGCCCCGAGATGATCGAAGTCATCGTCGGCACTGAAGGTGTAGCTGCCGTCGGACTGGAGGATGAACTCGCCGCCGTTCGAGCCGTCGACTTCCTGGCCCACGAGTCCGGCATCGCCGTCCACCGCCGTGATGAACACATCGGCATCCGCGGCGATCCGCAGATTGTCGATGAGACCGCCGACTCCGTCGTTGGCACCGGCCGGTTCCTGGAAGGTGATGATGTCCGAGCCACTGCCGATGAAGGTCACGGTGAAGGTGGAGAAGGTCGTCGAGGGCGGCGTGAACACACCCAGCGAGACACCGTTGACGAAGAACTCGACCTGGTTGCTGACGGACGAGGTGCCGTTGCGCTGCGCCAGGTCGAACGCCAGCGTATATTCGCGGCCGACATCCGTGGTCAGATTGCTGCTGTAGGCGTCCCGGCCACCGCCGTTGTCCAGTTCGAGGAAGGCGATGCCGTCGCTTGCGATGTTGCCGAGGAAGCCGGTGCCCCAGACCTCGAACGAGCCCTGGACGGACGTCCAGCCCGGCAGGCTGCCGGGATAGTCGATACCACCCGGGCCGACCTGGTGGCCGTCCTCGAAGCTGCCGTTGACCAGCACATTGCCGCTGTCGCCGGTTGAGCCGGTGACGACATCATTGAGCACAACATTGCCCGAAGCCTCGCCGTTCTGGGAGACCGTGACGCTGTCAGGATTGGCCGTCGGAGCCTCGAGCTGTCCATCGACGGTGATGGTGACCGTCGTGGTTGAGGTCGCCCCGCCGGCGTCGGTCACCACATAGGTGAAGGTGTCGGTCAGCTGCTGGCCACGGCTCAGCGCCTGGAGTTCGGTCGACGAGCCGGGGTCGTACACGACGTCGCCGGCGGCGTTGATCGATACGGAGGCGCCGCGCGCCGACACGGTCGAGACCGAGGAGATCTCCAGGGTGTCGCCGTCGAGGTCGACGTCATTCGCCGTCAGGCTTTCAGCCGTCAAAACAAGGGCCGTGTCCTCATCGGTGGACGCGGTGTCGGGCTGGCTGACCGGGGCGTCATTGGTCGGAGTGAGGTCGACCTCGACCGTGGCCGTCGTCGCCCCGCCAACGCCGTCGCTGACGGTATAGGAGAACGACTGCAGGCCATTCGCGTTCGCGCCCGGCGTATAGGTGAGGGTGCCGTCCGCGTTGAGACGCACACTCGCACCGCCACCCAGGGATACCGTCCCGTCCACGGCGATGTTGACGCCGTTGACATGGGTGACCGCCAGCGTCTCGCCATCGACATCCGTGTCGTTCGCCAGAACGTCGATGATGACCGACGTGTCCTCGGCCCCGACGATGGAGTCGACCGTCGCGACGGGCGCATCGTTGGCGCCGGCGACCCGCACGGTCACCGTGCTGGGCTCGGACACGGCGCCATGGGCGTCGGTGGCGGTATAGGTGAAGGTCACCGAGCGGGACTCGCCCTGGGCCAGATCCTGGAAGTCATCACCCGGAGAGAAGCTGAACGTGCCGTCGCCGTTGTTGATGACACTGCCTTCCGAAGGCGCCGAGGTGATGGTGTAGGTCAGGCTGGTGGCGTCATCATCGCTGTCGACGTCGTCGCCGACGAAGGATCCGGTCACGGCGGGACCGTCTTCATAGGCCCCCGAACCGCCACCGCTGCCGCCGTTCGGCGTGAATTCCGCGTCCCACGACATGTCGACGCCGGTCAGCGTCACGGACGCGAAGTTCAGATAGCCGTCACCATCGGTGTCCCCGAGGTTCTGCAGATAGGTCGCAGAACCGTTGTTGAGCGACGGCAGCACGATATCCAGGTCGCCGTCACCGTCCACGTCACCGACCGCCAGACCGTAGCTGTAGGTGCCGCTGCCGCCGAGCGCGCTCCGGACGGTGAAATCGACCAGTCCGTCGCCGTCGGCGTCACCGTTGTTGTACGCGATCCTGACGTCACCGTAGCTCGCGTCGGAAGTGACCACGTCCAGGTCGCCGTCGCCGTCGATATCGATCAGCTCGCTCTCCATGGTGGTGCCGCCGGTCCCGATCTCGAACGTACGGAATTCGATGTCGCCGTCGCCGTCGGTGTCGCCGTCGTTGATGTAGACGACCTCGTTCAGGCCGTTCCAGCGCGAGAGCACAAAGTCGAGATCGCCGTCTCCGTCGACGTCGCCGGTATCAATGCCCATGTCTGCGTAGTTGTAGACACTCGCGGTGAGCGGCTGGACCAGATAGTTGATGGCGCCGTCGCCATCCGTGTCGCCCTGGTTCAGGAACAGTTCCGAGACGCCGTAATAGCTGGCGACCAGCACGTCCACGCGACCGTCGCCGTTCATGTCTGCCGTGGTCAGGCCGTACGAATACTGCTGGCCACTGGTGTACAGGCTGGTCTGGCTGAAGTCGTTGATCAGGCCATCGCCATTGGAATCGCCCGTGTTCAGCAGCTGCACCAGGCCGTTGTACGACGAGGTCACGACGTCCAGTCGCCCGTCTCCGTCCAGGTCCGCGAGCGCCACATCATATCCATTGAAGCCCGACGCGATCACGGTGCGGGTGAAGTTGGCAACCCCGTCGCCGTCCGTATCCCCGACGTTGGTGAAGGCGCTGATGCCCAGGTCACTGGCCACAACGACATCCACGTCGCCGTCGCCGTCGATGTCCCCGACAGCAAGCCCGTAATTCCCGGAGTAGCTGTAGTTGTCCGTACCGTATTCCAGATCGGCATTCGAGCCCGGCGCGTCCGGAACCCCGTCATTATTGCTATCGACCAGCGAGAAAATGACCTGGCCGTTATTCTCGTCTGAATAGTAATAGTAGTTGTAGTAGCCGCCGAACACGAGCGGGAAGCCGGCACCGACAGACGTTCCACCCATTTCGACGTCACTGGTTACAGGCGCATCGTTGGTTCCGGTCACCGTGATCGTCACCGAACCCGGCGTAGAGGCGCCGTGCGCATCCGTCGCCTCGTAGCCGAAGGTGATCTCGCGGGTCTCGCCCGAGGCGAGGTTCTGGAAGTCGGCGCCGGGATCGAAGGAGAAGGTGCCGTTGCCGTTGTTGACGACACTGCCTTCGGCCGGGTTTGACGTAATGGTGTAGGACAGGCTTCCGGCGTCGTCATCGCTGTCCACATCATCGGCCGAGAAGGCCGCCGTAACAGGAGCGCCGTCCTCCATGGCGTCCGCAGTCACGCCCTCCACGACAGGCGCGTCATTGGTCCCGCGGATCACCACGGTCACAGTCTCGCTGACGACCCCGCCGTTGCCGTCATCGACGCTCACGACATAGCTCTGGGTCAGGGTCTCGCCTGCGGCCAGGGTCTGGATCGCGGCGTTGTCGACGGAAAACTGCCAGGCAAGGGAGCCGGCACCGTCTCCGGAGGAGTCATCGGTCAGCGAGACGCTGAAGTCTCCGAGATAGCCGGCCGCAGCGGCGGCGCTCGCCACGGTGTGGCTGTCCAGAAGGTCGACATCGGCGAACGCGAAGGTTCCGGACGTCGAGAGCACCGCATCCTCGGTCACGACGCCTTCGGTCACAGCCGCCGTGATAACCGGCGCGTCATTGGTCCCGACGATGGTGACATTGACCAGCTGCTGGGTGGTGCCGCCATTGCCGTCATCAAGGGTGATGACGTAGCGCTGCAGCAGGGACTGGCCTTCGGCCAGGTAGGCCAGCTCCGAGTCCGGGGCAGAGAAGGTCCAGGTGATTTCACCCGGGCCGTCGCCGGTGGCGCTGTCGGTGATCACCGCCGTGAAGGATCCGAGGTAGCCCTCACCTTCGGCCTCGGCGCTGACCTGGTGTCCGTCGATGAGATCCACATCGTCAAAGGTGATGGTGCCCGAAACGCTGTCGGTCACGCCCTCGACAACCTGGCCGAGCGAGAAGGCCGAAGTGATCACCGGGCCGTCGTTCTCGCCGGTCAGGGTGATGGTGACGTCCTGGGTCGCGATGCCGCCCTCGCCGTCATCCACGCTGACCGTATAGGTCTGGGTGCGGGTCTCGCCCGCGGCAAGGAACTGAACGGCAGCGTTGGCCACCGAGAAGGTCCAGCCAATGGCGCCCGTGCCGTCGCCCGTCGAAGGGTCGGAAACCGAGGCCACAAGGGTGCCCAGATATCCCTCACCCCCAGCCGTAACGCTCACCTCGTGATCGTCCGCAAGGTCCACGTCCGCGAAGGAAATCGTGCCACTGTCGGTCAGCTGCAGGTTCTGGCTGTCGATGCTCATCTGCAGGGTATAGGGGCCGGACGACTGGGCGCCGCCGCCGTCCCAGTTTCTGACGACGACGTAGAAGGCGCCGCCCGTCTCCGAGACGAACTGCAGGAAGGAGTCCTGCGACGCCAGCGATCCGGAGCCGCCCGCGCCCACCGGCGCGTCGTCATTGAAGTTCATCAGATTGCCGGCGGCGTCGTAGATGAACACGAACGAGTCGAGCCCGAAGCCTGCGGGATAGCCCGGAAACTGGCCCTCGCCGAAGCCGGCTGCGAAATCGATGTCGAGGGTCAGCAGTTCGCCAGCCGCGAGGTCGATGCGGAACACATCCTGGGCGCCCGGGGCTGCGACCGATCCCTCGATCGACAGGGACGGATCCGAAGCGTCGCCAAGGTTTGCGTTGGGGGCGATGCGGAACAGTCCGCGATCAATCACCTGCGCCGTCGCGAAGGTGTCGTTGCTTTCGGCCTCGGCCAGTACCGGCGTCGTCTCGGCCTGCGGTGCCACCACAGGGCTGGTTTCGGTCACGCCTCCGCTCGCATCCGCTGCCGTAACAACCGGCGCGTCATTGGTGCCCGTGATCGTCACCGTGACCGTCTGGCTGACCGCGCCACCGTTCCCGTCACTGATGGTGACGACATAGGTCTGGGTCAGGGTCTCGCCGGCGGCCAGGAACTGGATTGCAGCCGGGTCGACGTCGAAATTCCAGGTCACCGAACCGGCGCCGTCACCGGCGCCGTCGTCCACCATGCTTGCCGAGAAGGTGCCCAGATAGCCATCGTCGCCGGCCTCGCTGGTGACCGTGTGGCCGTCAGAGAGGTCTGCGTCCGAGAAATCGATCACGCCGGTCACGGACGATACCGAATCCTCCGTCACAGCGCCCTCCGAGACGACGGCCTCGAGCACCGGCGCATCGTTCGAGCCCGTGATGGTCACGGTGACGGTGGCGGTCCGGACGTCGCCGTCCGAGTCGGTGACGGTATAGGTAAAGGTGTCCGTCGCCGTCTCGCCGACCGCCAGATACTGCCAGTGCGATGCATCCGGAGTGTAGGTGAAGCTGGCCGTATCGGCCGATGCCGGCGCGCCGCTGGTGCGGACCAGGCTGACGGTGCCATGTTCCGGCTGGGTGTTGGTCAGGGTGGCGATCAGGTCCGGGACACTGTCATTGGCCAGCACGTCGACCGACACCGAGGCCGTGTCCTCGCCGGCCGTCATGACGTCATCGACCAGCGTCACCGCCTCGTCGCGCGGGTCCATCTCCACTCCATCCACGATGATGCGGATGTTCTCGAACTTCGACGCGATCAGGCCGAAGGAGAAGGTGAAGTTCTTGTTGTTGGCCTGGCCGTTGACCGGGTGGGTCACCTCGTCAAGAAAGGCCAGGTACCGCGCAATGTCCGCCTGCACGGCCGGGCTCTGCCACTCGGCGCGCGTCATGACCAGTTGCAGTGTGTCGATGTGCGACCCGCCGTCGTAAACGTCCGTCGACCCGACGTTCTCGCTCAGGTCGTAGATCAGCAGATCATTGCCCGAGTCGCCGCTCACCGTGTCGTTGCCCGCACCGCCGTCCAGCACGTCATTGCCGGCGCCGCCACCGATCCGGTCATTGCCACCCCGCCCGTGGATCAGGTCGTCGCGCGCCCCTCCGTTCAGATGGTCGTTGCCGGCCGTGCCGGTGATGGTGTCGTTGCCCGATTTTCCGTTGGCAGCCATGGCTTGCAGTCCCTTGCGATCACGATTTGCGGTACCGAACAGGCAGGAGCGGTCACCTCGACCGCAACCGGACGTCGCCGCCCGCGAAGGGCGGCGCCACCGCGCCGACACTGCTGTTCCTTACCCCCCACATCGCTCCGGGATCGAAGCGACCATGCCGCCCCCACTCAACTTGAAGTGAGGTTCAGGGGACGGAACAGACGCAACGGTAAACGAGTTCTTGACCGCGAAATATGACTGTCCGTCTCAGAGTCGGCAGGTGGCCCCGAAAAAATGGCGCCATTTCTCCTTTTTGGAGAACATCTTAGTTACTCGACCACCGGTCACAGAACCTTGCTCAGCACACGCCTCTTCCGGTAAGTTCGATTCGTTGCGGGCATCGCCTCTCGCATAGAGTGTGTTCCTCGCGAGGCGGTCAGAGGGTGTATGTCTGCTACCGCTCGACCGGGCCTCGCCCGATGGAACGTCTCTGCCGCCGACGATCCCGACGCGGTGGATCGATACCGCGAAGGGCTCTCCAGCCTGTACGAGGCGTCCGACCTCGGCGCGGACCCACTGATCGGGTTCTTCACCGACAACACCATCTATGAGTTCGGCAATATCGTGCTCTCGCGCGGCCGGTCCATCGAACAGACGTTGACGCGCGGACCGGAGGAGATCCGGCGCTCCGGGCTGGATAGTGTGACGCTTCTGCTCGATTTTGCCGGCATGGAGGGCGACATTGACGGCCTGAGCGTCAATGGCCGACCCGGCACGGTGCACGTCCGTCATCAGAACCGGCCGTCACGGGCGCGCGTGGCCGCCGTGGATGTGATCACGATCACCCTGCCTCGCGAGGCCGCTCCGAACTGGCTTCTGGATCCGCGCCTGCACGGGGCCAGCATCGGCAGCGGACCGGCCATCGGTCGTGTCCTGATCAACCACATGTCAGCTCTGTCGAGCACCGCACCGGCACTGGGGCTGGATCGCGGACTCGACTCGATCCACGCAGCGTTGGTGCTGGCGGAAAAGGCCTTCCGGAACTCCGGTCGTCTGTCATCGGATCAAACCCGAGCGGTCTACGGCAGCATACGGGCCGCAGCGACACAGCACATTGATCGCAATCTGACCGAGCCGGACCTGGGCATACAGCAGTTGACGCGCGCCATCGGCGTCTCGCGCGCAACCCTGTTCCGGGCATTCTCCGAAAGCGGCGGCATCACCCGGCACATCACCCACCTGCGCCTTCAGCGCGCCCGCTCGGCCCTGCTTGCCCGCCGCGGTCGGAGTCCGTCGGTCGCCGAGATCGCCCACCGGCACGGGTTTGCCAGCGAGGCGCACTTCAGTCGCCTTTTCAAGCGGAGCTACGGCGAACCCCCCGGCGCGGTTCGACCGCACCCGATGTCGCAGACGCCTGCGCACAGTGATGACATCCGCTACGACCTGCTGCTGGGCTGGATGAAGGGCGGGCCGGACTGAGGCGTGCGTCCTGCCTTAGGTCTTCTCGCCATCGACAGCGTGCCGGCGGCACATGGCCTTGCCGCCAGTGTTGAAAGACATATCGTCGAGGTGCCAGCACAGCGGCGGCGGTGGACGACGTCATCGTCGTCCTGGGAGGCGCGCTTGCGATCTCGACCGACGGCGACACGTTTACGGTTGGGCCTGGCGAGACGCGGAGGCATGAGAGCCGGGCGCTGCGCGGAGCCAAACCGCCGCCCCGTAAACCGGCTGCCCCGTCAGCTGTGCCGGCTGGGTGCGTCGAGAACCTTGCGCAGCGACGCTTCGATCTTGCCGCCGCTCCAGCTGTCGCCGTAGCGGGACCTCGACCGTTCCGCCAAGGCAGCGAGCGGCGGCAGGGCACCCACCCTGCGGGACAGGGCGGCGGTCATCGGGGCAGCCTCTGTTATAATGTCATCGAGAGCCTGGAACCGGTCGCCCATCGTGTTCCAGAGCGTCGCCGTGACGATGTCCGCCAGCCCCGGCTTGGATCCCCCCAGCAGAAATCCGGAGGTCCTCTTCAGTCCGTGACGCCGGCCCGTCTCCTCCCACAGAGACAGCCATTTCCTGAGACGCGGCTCGAACTCCGCCCATCGCTCGTCAGTCCACATCTGGCGGCCCCCATCCAGCGTGAGTTCGTCGATCACATCATTGGCGTCATTCACGACCTTGAGCGTCATGGCGCGGGCTTCCGGCGTGTCAGGCAGAAGATCGAGCGTCTCGCCGAGGTAAGCGAGGATTGCGGGCATCTGTGAGAGGGTGACCTTGTTTGCCGTGTCGAAAAGAACGGGCGGCCCCATGAATGGCACGGGCATCTCGCGCACTGACCCATTCATCAGCCGGGAAATCTCCTCGCTGTCGGGCTCCGTCCAGGCCTTGCCCGCGAAGGCGAGAGCCGCGCGCACGAACTCACCTCGGAAGGGGAGTGGCCAGTAATAGAGGGTGTAGTCGGTCATCGCGAACGGTCCCTTGCGTCTTGACCGGTCAACGCGCGTGGGCAGCTGATGTTCAGGCTGAGGCCGGCATCTCGAAGAGGTCAAGATGATCCGAAGTGCGGCGTGGCCAGGATCAGCGACGCGATGCCCGACCTGTGCTCAGCGCAGACGAGGTTTCGTTGGACTGCCAGCCCCAACCGGGTCTCTATGCCTGGTTTTTCCGATGGGTACCGTCCGGTTCCGCCGACTGCATGGTCTGGACCTGACCGTCGAGCCGTCCATTGACGGCCGCTTCGGCCAGCAGCCGGGCGACGTCCGCACGCGACGCCGATGCGGTCTTGTCCACTGCCTCTCCCAGAACAGGCTCTCCCCCCGGCCCGTCGTCGGTCAGGGCGACCGGACGGAGGATGGCGTAGGTCAGGCCCGACCTCTTGAGGTGCTCGTCAGCCACATGTTTGGCCTTGAGGTAATGGGCCAGGTCGCCCGTGGGGTTCGCCTGATCCGCCCCGACCGAACTCAGCATCACAAACCGGTTCACACCGGCTTGCTGCGCCAGATCGATCAGGCGTCTGGCGCCGTCGCGGTCGACCGCGTCCGTCATTTCGGGACTGGAAGAACCGCCCGCGCCTGCCGCGAAGACCACCGCGTCCATGCCCGCACACACATCATCCGGCAGATCGGTCAGGTCGGCCTGTCGCAGGTGCACTCCGGACGGAAGCGCGGAGGTGTCTGACTCCTCCCGGACCAGGGCGGTCGGCTCAGCCCCCCGGGCCAGGAGATGGCGAACGAGGTGCAG
Source organism: Brevundimonas sp. (assembly GCF_036963785.1). Taxonomy (GTDB): domain Bacteria; phylum Pseudomonadota; class Alphaproteobacteria; order Caulobacterales; family Caulobacteraceae; genus Brevundimonas. The sequence continues at coordinate 351,668 of NZ_JBALUS010000004.1, read as the reverse complement.
ACCCGTCTTGCCCGTGGCACCAGCGACGAGGATGGACATAGTCATGGGGAAATCCTTTCAGGGGAGAGATGCGGCGATCCGATCGCCAGGCCGGGCGGCGGCATCAGGAATTGGCTATGGTTGGTTCCGGGGTACGCCAGCTCAGGGGAGGAAGATCGCCTTCACGTTGACGAACTCCTTCAGGCCAAAGCCGCCGTGTTCGCGGCCGTAGCCGGAGTCCTTGACCCCGCCGAAGGGCATGTTCGGGTCGGCGGCGCCGAAGCCGTTGATGCGGACCATGCCGGTATCGAACCGGTCGCGGGCCAGGCGGAAGGCGCGGTCCGCGTCAGCCGAGAAGATTCCGCCGCCCAGGCCATAGCGGCTGTCGTTCGCCAGCTGGATTGCGTGTTCGTCGTCGCGGGCCCGGATGACCGAGGCGACCGGCCCGAAGATCTCGTCGTCATAGGCGGGCATGCCCGGGGTGACATCGCCCAGCACCGTCGCGGGATAATAGGCGCCCTTGCGATCCGGCACCTTGCCGCCGCACAGGATTTTCGCGCCCTTCGCGACGCTCTTCTCGACCTGATCGCGGACGGTCTCGAACTGGTCCTGGCTGGACAGCGGACCCAGCTCGCAATCCTCGTCCAAGGGATCGCCCAGGGTGACGGCCTCCATCTGCGCCACGAACGCCTCGACGAACCGGTCATAGACGGCTCCCGTCACGATGAAGCGCTTGGCCGAGACACAGGTCTCGCCGTTGTTGTAGAGCCGCCCCATGACCGAAAATTTGACGGCCGTCTCGATGTCGGCGTCCTCCAGCACCAGATAGGCGTCGTTCGACCCCAGCTCGAGCACGGTCTTCTTCAGCGCCTTCCCGGCCACGGACGCGACGTGGCGCCCCGCGCCGTCGCTGCCGGTCAGGGTCACCCCCCGCACCAGCTCATGTTCGATCAGGGCGTCGCTGGTCTCATGGTCGATCACCACGACCTGGAACAGGTCTTCGGGCAGGCCCGCCGCAATGCAGAGCTCGCGCAGGCGCAGGGCCGACCCGGTGCAGATGCTGGCATGCTTCAGGACACAGCCGTTGCCGGCCATCACCGCCGAGGCCAGCACGCGGACGGGCTGGTAGAAGGGGAAGTTCCACGGCTGGATCGAATAGATGACGCCGATCGGCTGATAGCTGACGACACCGCGCTGGCCGTCGCTACCGTAGGTGCGTTCCTCGTCCGCCAGCGCCGCAGGGCCCTTATCGGCCGCATAGTCAAAGATGGCCGCGCAAATCTCGACCTCGGTCAGACCATCCTTGAACAGCTTGCCGGTCTCGCGCGTCATGAGGGTGGCCAGGTCCTCGGCCTCGTCGCGCAGCCTGCCGGCGATCGCCTTCAGCACCTTTGCCCGCTCCGAATGGTTCGTCTTGCGCCACTCCAGAAACGCCGTGTGACAGGCTTCGAGACGCCGGGTCGCCTTCGCCTCGGTCATGACATCATAGGTCTCGAGTTCCTGCTCTGTCGCGGGGTTTACGGTCGTGATGGTCGGCATGGGGGTCCTTTCAGGGTGTCCGCCGTCAACGCGACCGGACGGCGGACGTTGCCCTTTCCACCCGGATCGACAGTGCGACCCGACGCCACCCCCACCCCCTCGGCCGCCGCGTCGGTACCTGCCGGAGGCAACGAAATGGGCTCAGAAGCGCTCGACAGGCCTGACCTTCAACACGGGATATCGACCATGAGCGCGAAGACACTGTTCATCACCGGCGCCTCCAGCGGCATCGGCGCCGCCACTGCACGCCTCGCCGTTTCAAAGGGCTGGCACGTCGGCCTGTTTGCGCGTTCCGAGGACAAGCTGCAGTCGCTGGTCAAGGAACTGGGCGACAAGGCGATGGCCCTGCCCGGAGACGTCACCGCGCTCGACGAGGTGAAGGCCGCGCTGGACCGGTTCGTGGCGCACGCCGGCCCGCTCAAGGCGGCCTACGCCAATGCCGGCACCGGCGTTTCGACCTCGGGCACCGAGGCGGGCGACCCCGAAGAGTGGGCGAAGATGATCCAGGTCAATGTCATGGGCGTGCTCTGGACCGCCAAGGCCGCCATGCCGCATCTGAAGGCCCAGGCCGGGCATCTGCTGCTGACCGGCTCCGCCGCGGGCCGTCGGCACCTGTCCGGCTCGGTCTATGGCGCGACCAAGTGGTTCGTGCACGGCTATGGCGGCAATCTTGCCGAGGAGATGAAGGAATTCGGCGGGCGCTGCACCATCATCGCCCCCGGCATGGTGGACACGCCCTTCTTCGACGAGGCCAAGCCCGACAAGCTTCAGCCCGAAGACATCGCCCGGGCCGCCGTCTTTGCGCTTGAGGCCGACCCGCGCTGCTCGGTCAACGAAGTCTTCCTGATGCCGACAGCATGACGGCCGTGCACCTGTTCGGGTGACCCGGCGGTCAGCCGCGACAGGGGGTCGGTGATCGACGGTGCTTGAGATGTGCGCGTTGGCGGTTGACGTAGGCGTCGGGACAGGAGACCTCGGGGTATGACCATCGCCGAGCCCAGACTGACATCCCTCGCCCACGGCGGCGGCTGCGGGTGCAAGATCGCTCCGGACGTCCTCCGGGCAATCCTCGCCGGCACACCGCAGGCGGCGGCCTTTGCATCGCTGATGGTGGGCACAGAGACATCCGACGACGCCGCCGTCTGGCGCCTGAACGACAGCCAGGCTCTGGTGGCCACCACCGACTTCTTCATGCCGATGGTCGATGATCCGTTCGACTTTGGCCGCATCGCCGCCACCAATGCCCTGTCCGACGTCTATGCCATGGGCGCGACGCCGATATTCGCCCTGGCCATCGTCGGCATGCCGATCGGCAAACTGTCGGTCGAGACGATCGGCAAGGTTTTGGAGGGCGGGGCTGCGGTCTGCGCCGCTGCGGGGATTCCGATCGCCGGCGGTCACTCCATCGACAGTGTCGAGCCGATTTACGGCCTCGTGGCGCTCGGACTGGTCCATCCGGACAAGGTGCTTGCGAACCGGACGGCCCGGGCCGGAGACGTTCTGATCCTGACCAAGCCCCTGGGTGTCGGCGTTCTGAGTGCGGCCTTCAAACAGGGCCGGCTGGACGACGCGGGTTACGACGCCCTCATCGGATCCACCACCCAGTTGAACACCCTGGGCGCAAGGCTTCCCGACACTGCGGGTGTCCACGCCGTCACCGACGTCACCGGCTTTGGCCTGTTGGGCCATGCCCTGGAGATGGCGCGCGGGTCCGGGGTCGCTATCGAAGTCGACGCTGACGGTCCGGTCTGTCTGCCGTCGTCTGCGACGCTGGCGGAGGCGGGTGTCCGCACGGGCGCATCGGTTCGCAACTGGACGGCCTACGGCGACGCCGTGACCCTGCCTGAAGGCTTCGCGACCTGGCGACGGGACCTTCTGACGGACCCCCAGACCAGCGGGGGGCTGCTGATCGCCGTTGCAGAAGATCGAGCCGAAGAGGTGTTGGCCATGGCCCGGTCCCTCGGCTTCCTCCACGCGCGGGCTGTCGGCCGGGTGATCGAGGGGCCGCCTGGCGTAACCGTGGCCCAGCGACCGTGATGCGTACGACGTCTGATCTGAGCCTTGCGGCCCGACAGGGCTACGATGCGATCATCGACGTCCGCAGTCCGGGAGAGTTCGCCCAGGACCACGTGCCGGGCGCCATCAACCTGCCTGTGCTGGATGATGCGCAACGCGCCGAGGTCGGCACAATGTTCGTGCAGCGTTCAAAATTCCTCGCACGCCGCATCGGAGCGGCCTACGTCGCCCGCAACATCGCCAACCATCTTCAGGCAGCGCTGGCAGATCGTGACGGGAGCTTTCGCCCTCTGGTCTACTGCTGGCGGGGAGGCCAGCGATCGGCCGCCATGGTCACCGTTATGGAGCAGGTCGGTTGGTCGGTTACCCGGCTAGAGGGCGGGTATCAGACCTGGCGGCGAAAGGTCGTGACCGATCTCTACGGCCAGGACGCCCCGGCCGACACGGCTCTCAAGCTTGTGTTGCTTGATGGCTATACCGGCAGCGGCAAGACCGGAATCCTGCGGCGTCTCTCCCTGGAGGGCGTGCAGGCGATCGACCTCGAGGCTCTGGCGGATCATCGCGGCTCCTTGTTCGGGGCGACGCAGGCCGCCCAACCCCGACAAAAGATGTTCGAGAGCCGTATCGTCGAGGCTCTGGACCGGCTGGACCGGTCCCGACCCATCGTCGTTGAAGCCGAATCCAGCCGTATCGGCAGGCTCACGCTTCCGCCAGCCCTCTGGGCCGCGATGAAGGCGGCGCCCCGCATCGAGCTCACGGTGCCGATCGAGGCGCGCGTCGCGCTGGTTCTGAACGACTACCAGGAGATCGGGGCGGACGTTGAAGCGTTGGAGGCGGCGCTCCGGCGACTCCCTCGCCACCATAGCCGCGAAACCGTGGCCGGCTGGGTCACCGCTGCGCGAGAAGGCCGTCTTGCCGAACTCGTCACGGACCTGATGCTGCACCACTATGACCCCGCCTACCGGCGCGGGGCCGAGAGCGGGCCCCCTGCCCTCGCAACCGTGGCGTTGAGCGGGACGTCAGAGCACGATCTAAGCGATGGCTCCCGGCAAATTGCGCAAGCCGTCGCCCGTCTTCGCGCGGGCTAATCGTCGCCTTGGCCGGAACCCCGCCCCCTCTGGTCGATTAACACCGGACACCCCTGGCGGGCCCGGCCCGCCTGTCCACGACATGTGCCCCGGAGCCGACGCTGACGACAGTGACCGGACGGCGGGCATCATGATCGATCCAGATGTTCGGAGACTCCATGAGCCGCGACACGACCCTCTATCTCAACCTCGCCCCCGTCAGCGACCTCGCCAATGAAGCGGCTATCGGCGACAAGGCCGATGCCATCGTCCAGAACCGTCCTTATCACGGCTGGTCCGACCTCAAGCGCACCGGACTGGATCAGGACGGCATCGACCGTATCAAGAGCGCGGGCGTCGAACTGGGCGAACCCTCCAGTGGCCCGATCGGCGAGCCCGGCAGCGGTGGCAGCGGGGGCACGCCCGGCGGCAACCTCGGCAAGGCCTGAGGGCCAACTGCCCCCCCTGTAAGAATCTCATTGCAGGCGCCCGCGTGGCGGGCGCCCCGATCTACAGTCTTGAAAGGACCGCCATGTCTAACCTCCATCAGAAAGAAGGAACGCTCGTCGTTGTCGCCACGGGGGACGGAGCGAAGACCTTCCGCGTCAAGGGCGGCTCGCTCCAGCACGACGGCAACTGGGCCACCGGCGACCTCGCCGACCAGGGGCCTTCCGGCAAGACCCCGCCGGACATGTCGGATCGCGACCTCAACGAAGCGACCTTCTCGAAAATGATTGCCGAGCGGCTCTTCAAGATGGCCCACGCAGGCCAGTTTGATCACCTGATCCTGATCGCCGACCCTGTGACGCTGGGTGAGATCCGCCCCTTGCTGCATGCGGAAGTCACCGAGAAGCTGGTGCTCGAGCAGGCCAAGACGCTGACCAACGCCTCGGTCGAGGACATCGAGAAGTCGATCCGCGGATAGGTCCGCGTCATCCGCAGCCCCAGCCCGGAGGTCTCATGACCCGGTCCACCTCCTCCGCCACCACCCTCGACGCGGGCTTCATCCGCAAGGTGCTGTTCGTTGCGGCGGTGATCGTAGGTATGGCGCTGCTGTGGAAGCTGGCGACGGTCCTGCTGCTCGCCTTTGCGGCCGTCATCATCGCTGTGCTGGTCCGCAGCCTCGCCGATCCCATCCGGGACCGGACGGGGCTGTCGACCGGGCTGAGTATTGCCTTGGCGGCCTTGGCCATTCTGGCGGTCCTGAGCGGCTCGGCCTGGCTGTTCGGGTCCACGATCAGCGCCCAGGTCGCCACCCTGGCTGACCGCTTGCCCGCCTCTGTGGCGGAGGTCGAGAGCCGTATTGGCACCCTGCCCTTCGGGTCGCAGCTGGCCAGCCGGCTGGACGGCGCGGGCTCCACCTCCAGCCTGCAGGGCATGGTCGGCCAGGTCGGCGGCTACGTGATGACGGTCATCGGCGCGGGAGCAAACCTCCTGCTCGTCGTCTTTGCGGGCCTGTTCTTTGCGGCCCAACCTGAACGCATGCGCGACGGCCTACTGATGCTGGCACCCCGCGGTCCCCGCGAGCCGCTTCGCGAGGCGGCCAACGAAAGCGGCCGGGCGCTGCGACTCTGGCTGCTGGGCACGCTGGCCGACATGACCGTCGTGGGGGTCCTGACGGGTATCGGTACTGCGTTGATCGGCCTGCCGTCGCCCGTTGCGCTGGGGCTGTTCGCCGGCCTCGCGGCCTTTGTCCCGATCGTCGGACCGATCGTGTCGGTGGTGCCGGCGGTGCTGCTGGCGTTGGACCAGGGGCCCGAGATGATCCTGTGGGCTATCCTGGTCTACTTCGTCGTCCAGCAGATCGAGAGCAACCTCATCTATCCCTTCATCCAGAAGCGCGCCGTCAACCTGCCGCCCGTCCTGACCCTGTTCGGGGTGCTGGGACTTGGCACCCTGTTCGGGCCGCTCGGCGTGATGTTCGCCTCGCCCCTGCTGGTCGTGGGGCTGGTGTGGGTGAAGCTGCTCTATGTGCGCAACACGCTCGGCGAAGAGGTTTCGTTACCCGGCTGACGCCCGTCCCTCGAGCGAAGGCAGGGCGCAGCGTACAGGCACTGGCACCGGAGCCGCCATCGCCTCCTGCCTTGAACATTAATGACAAGACATCGACGCCATGGCCCCCGAAGCCGCGCCTCTTGCGGCGCGGCCGATTCAGGCGACGAATCGACCGGACGTGGCCAGTTGCAGGCGTTCAGCGATCCGTTTCGACTGCACGCTCATGATCTGCAGGCGTTCGTCGGGTGTTTCCTTGAACACCGCCGCAGCCAGCTCAATGGCGCGATCACGCATCCGATCAACGAGCACCCGCCCCTCTGCGGACAGATGGAGAACCTTCCGGCGTCGGTCCAGCTTGTGCGGTCGACGCTCTATCAGGCTTTCCTTTTCCAGGTCATCGACCATGCGAGACACGTAGACGGGCGATCGGTTAAGTCCCGTACCCCCAGGTCCGACTGTGACAACCCTGGCGTGGTGTTGATAAGCGAAGGGGCAAGAACGTCGGCATGGCCCAGTCGTTTGCCTGAAACGCGCTCCATCTCGTCGCCCAACCAGATACTGACCGCGTACATCAGCCTCAGGACCGCCAACTCCTGCTCCGTGCGCTCTTCCGATCTGGCCATACTTGACCCTCCCTTGCAGCACGTGGGAGCCGCGTTATTGCTACGGCTGTACGGTCGTCGTGCCCCCTTGGATGCGCTGCACGTACTGATTGAGGCACAATTCGAGATGAGACAAAAGGCTAGCCGCGTCTTTGTCGGACACGTCGCGGACGCGGAACAGCGAAATCAGGTTGATGGCGGGGTCCAGAGCCCCCTGCGGCCAATAGTCCGACTGGCCGAGAGCATCGGCCATGGCCGACAGAATCAGAAGCGTCTGGGCCAGCTTTGGCTTGTTCAGCGCCCCGCAAGCCGTGAGGGCACGATCAGCGTGGTAAATAAGGGCCGCCAGGCTCTCGGGGGATGGCCTGACCTCCGGGGCCTGGTCCAGGAAGGCGATGATCGGCCCCAACTGGAGGTCCAGTTCACGGAGGCAGCTCTCCTCGATGGTGGCGAGGTTCTTCTCCGCGTCGGTCAGGGCCTTGCGGGCCTTGATGCCGTCCCCGCCCGCCCGGACCATTCGCTCGAGTCGGTTCGCGACCTTTCGGATTGTCACGGCGCTCACAGGGCCACCTTCTGGGGTTTGATGAGGTTATCGATCTGGTCTTGAGACATGTTCGGAGCCTGCGCTTCCCCAACGTGTGCCGAGAGGTCAGCCTTCCGGCGGCCCTGGACACCTCCCGGCACGCCGTCATTCTTGAACCGGCGGTCCGGTCCGCAATACTGCGGCGCCTCCACGAACATACGCTTTGCCCGTCCAAGCCAGAATATCCGCGCCAGAAGGACCTTGGCACTGATCGGCTTGATCACGACAAAACTGCTGCCGCAGTCTCGCGCCAGCTCGATCTGCGATTTCGGCGTATGTCCCGCCAGAACGATGACAGGAAGATAGCGGTTCGGTTCAAGCTGGCTGGTCCGCAGCCAGCGGACCAGCTCATGCCCGTTGCCGCCCAGCCCGGCGTCAAAAAGCACCAGATCAAGGGTCTGGCTGGACAGGATACGCTTGGCCTCATCGGCATTCTGGGCCCGAAGGATGTTCTGGACGCCAAAGCCCATCAGGATCTGGCTGAGGATGTCGAGGCCCTGGCTGCTTTCGTCTGCGCAAAGCACCTGGGCGGAGCGCAAGTCCAGGCGTGCATTCTCATCGAATGGTTCGACGGCGGTCACCACAGCTCGGCCTCCCCCGAAACCGCCGGCTGGTGACGGGGATCCCCCCCCAGACGCTGGCCCAGTCCCGACAGGTTCAGTCGCTGAACGGCCGAGCGAATACGGCTGTCCGTCTCGGTCTCACCCGAGAGCGGCGGGTTGGACAGGTCTCCGCATAGCTGGGACAGCTGGCGAAGATGCTGGCTCAGGCCGTCGAGGGCCTGCACCGCCTCGATCTCGCGGGGGGTCAGGCTACGCCCCTCAAGCACGTCGCCGATAACCGTCTCCAGACGCTCGGACGTGGTTGCCCACTCGGCCATTTCGGCACCCAGGGCCAACATGAGGCGCGTCAGTACGGGCGTCATCAGAACAACTCCAGGTCCCCCGTCTTGCTCGCAGGCAAGCCGAGTGAACGCTCACTGTCGGCAATACCGCCGGCATCGACGATATGTTGGCGGGCGCGGCCGGACACCGGCCAGAACTGAACGCGCCGAGCGCCATCTCCGCCGAGGCTCTCTCCCTCGATGATGATGTCTTCGTCCTTCAGAAATTTTCTGACGAAGGCGGCGTTCCGGCCACCGATGTCAGCCATGCCGGTATTCATGCGACCGCCGCCAAACACCTTGGCTCGCAGACGGTCCCGGCTGGCACCGCGCACGAGCAAGGCGTTGATCAGCAGCTCCATGGCCTGAACGCCATAGCGCTTGTCGGTCGAGGCGCCATCCGGTGCCGACGGGAGCAGGAAGTGATTCATCCCCCCGACGCCCGCGACCGGGTCCCACATACAGGCGGCAACGCAGCTCCCGAGGATGGTCGTCAGACAGACGTCGGCATCGGCGCTGACCGCGTTTCCTCCCTGGATGACATGCAGTCGCCGCTCACGCGCCACAGCCAGTGCCGTCACGACAGTGCTCCGTACACATCCTCGATCTTCTGACGCAGCGTGGACACGGTGAAAGGCTTCACCAGATAGTTGTTCGCTCCGAATTGAATCGCCCGCTGGACAAGGTCACCGTCGGCCCGTCCGGTCAGCATGATGAAGCCGGTCGTCTTGAATTGCGGCAGGGATCGGACGGCGCGCAGGAGGCCCAGTCCGTCCAGTTTGGGCATGTTGTAGTCGCTGATGATGAGATTGGCGGGCGCCGTGAGCAGCTGGCGCAACCCATCCTCGCCATCGACGGCCTCGCGGGTGTCAAGCACGCCCATTTCCCGAAGGCCGGTACGGACCAGCGACCGCATCGTCATCTGGTCGTCAACGATCAGTGCCTTAATGGCAGCGGCGGCGGGCATCAGGCGGCTCCACTCAGGGTTTGACGGGTGAGGTTCAGGATTGACGGGGCGATCCGCGAAAGCGGCAGCTGTCACTCCACCGCCCCAATTTCGGCCGCGACACGCGGCATGCCAAAGACGATGCAGGTGCCCTCGTCCTGACCGATGGTGGCGGCACCCGCGCGACGCATCGCCAGCAGGCCTTCTGCGCCGTCCCGGCCCATGCCGGTCAGGATTGCCCCGACGGCGCGAGGGCCGACCGATTCTGCGACCGAATGAAACAGGGCGTCGACCGAAGGCCGGTGTCCGCTGACCAGGTCGCCGTCGACGAGGCGCAGCGCGAGGCGCTCGCCCAGTCGCCGGACGGTCAGGTGACGCGCGCCACCCGGCGCAAGATAGACGTGACCCGGCTGCACGATGTCGCCATCGGACGCCTCCACCACCGTGGGCGCGCAGCTGCGGTCAAGCCGGGCGGCAAAACTGGCCGTGAAGGCTGCCGGCATATGCTGGGTGATCAATGTGGGCGGGCAATGGCGCGGAAAGCCCGCCAGAACGGTTGACAGCGCTTCGACACCGCCGGTCGACGAGCCGATGCTGACAATCCGGTTGCCCGGGCGGAAGTCGTCATCGGCCTTGGTCCGGGAAGGCGTCTCGATCCGGGCCGTGACATTGGCTTCTGCTGCAGCAGCGACCACATCGGCGAGCGTCCCGAACGCGGCGGGGCCTCCGGACGATGGCTTGCCGACACAATCGACAGCGCCGAGCTCCAGTGCCGCGAGCGTGGCATCGGCGCCCCGCTGCGTCAGCGTCGAGACCATGACCACCGGCATCGGGCGCAGTCGCATCAGCCGGTCAAGGAACTCCAGCCCGTTCATGTTCGGCATCTCGACGTCGAGCGTGATGACGTCGGGCGACAGCGCCTTGATGATGTCCCTGGCCTCGATGGGGTCCCCGGCCTCACCGACGACCTCAAGGCCGGGATGGGCGGACAGGGCGACGCGGATCAGGGCGCGCATGGTCGGGGAGTCGTCGACGACGACAACGCGGCGGGGGGTCATGTGCCGCTCCGGCGGTAGACGGTCAGGCCGTCCGGCGTCAGCGCCGGAATGTCCGCCCGTTCAGAATGTCCGATGTAGAGTTTGGCCTGGGGTGCCAGACGTTCAGCGAAACGGCCCCAGAGACGCTGCTGGGTTTCCTCGTCGAAATAGATCGCCACATTCCGGCAGAAGATGGCGTCAAAGCTGCCCTTCATCGGCCAGGTCGCATGAAGGTTGAGCACGCCGAAGCTGATCAGATTGCGAACCGCGTCCGACACTCCGACGCCGTCCTCGCGGCGGATGACATGCCGAGCGGCCAGGTCGGCCGGAACCGGCTCCATATCCTCCCGCGAATAGTGACCCGATCGGGCGCGCTCGACGACCACGGGATCAATGTCGGTCGCAAGAATCCGGACGTCGAGCTCGCCCGCTTCCGGCAGTTCCGACAGCAGGGTCATGGCCATCGAATAGGGTTCGTGCCCCAGAGAGCACCCGGCCGACCACAGTCGCACCCGCCCCCCTGCCCGGGCCCGGGCCACGAGGGTGTCGCGGACCTGCCGCTTCAGGATGTCGAAATGGTGCGGCTCGCGGAAGAAGCGCGTCACGTTGGTGGTCAGGGCACTCAGCAGATTGGCGCGTTCGGCTTCTCCGTCGGGCCCTTGCAGAAGGGCGCGGTAGGCGGCGAACGACGGGACCCCCAGACGCCGCAGGCGCTTGGCCAGCCGCGAATAGACCAGGGTCGCCTTGGCCTCGGCGAGGTGGATGCCGGAATCGGCGTAAAGGATTTCGGCAATCTCGCGGAAATCATCCGCCGTGAACGCGAACTCACCCTCGACCAGCAGTTCCCTCGACGCCTTGCGGAGGGCGGTCATGCAGCCTCCTCGACTTCCGCCTCAGGCAGAAGCCCATCAAGCGCGATCAGGCTGATCATCCGTCCGTCCATGGGGATGACCCCCTTCACAAAGGACCGGACAGTGTCGCAGGCCACATCGGGAGTCGCCTGGATAGCGTCTTCCGAAATGCTGAGGATGTCGGAAACCGCCTCGACCAGCAGGCCGACAGTCCGCATACCCAGCCGGGCGACAATGATGACATGGCGGGCCGACGGCACGGCCGAGCCGAGTCCCAGTCGTCCGCTCAGATCGACAATCGGCAAGACCGCTCCGCGCAGGTTGATCACACCGCGCACATAGGCAGGCGCACCCGGCAGGGGCGTCGCCGGGGCCCAGCCCCGGATCTCGCGGACCGCGCGGATGTCCACGCAGAATTCCTGGTCTCCGATACGGAAGGCAATCAGTTCGCGCGGGTCATGGAGGGCGTTCTGGCTCATGGGTTCGGCTCAGCTGACATTTGCAATCGGAAGGGCACCGGCGATGCCGAAGCTGCGGCGACGCGCCGCGATCAGGCCGTCTACATCCAGGATCAGGGCGACACGCCCATCGCCAAGAATGGTGGCGGCGGCCACGCCTTCGACCTGACGGTAGTTCTGCTCAAGGCTCTTGATGACGACTTGCCGCTGGCCCTGGATGGCGTCGACGCGCAGCGCCGCCAGCCCGCCCAGATCACTCTCTACCAGCAGGGTCACGCCGCCGAGGGGGCCATCGGCCCCGCTGCGCCAGCCGAGCGAGCCACCGACATCGACCAGCGGAACATGGCTGCCCCTGACGGCCAGGACGGTACCCGACGGCCCCAGCGAGCGAATGTCGGCCGACTTGGGCTGGAGGGTCTCGACGATCACATTGATCGGCACGACCAGCGTATGATCCCCGACGGTGACGACCATGCCGTCCAGGACCGCCAGCGTCAGCGGCAAGCTGAGGGTAAAGGTCGATCCTTCACCCGGACGCGATCCGATGACGATGCGGCCGCCGAGGGCCTGGATCGAGCGCTTGACCACGTCCATGCCGACGCCGCGCCCCGATATGTCGGATACGGATTCGGCCGTTGAAAAGCCGGGGGCGAAGATCAGGTTGTCGACCTCGTCGTCGGTCAGTGTGACCTCGGGCGGGATGACACCGCGGCTGACGGCGATGGCCCGGACGCGGTCACGGTCGATGCCTCGCCCGTCATCCGCCACCTCGATCACGATGCGACCCGACCGGTGCTGGGCGCTGAGGCGAACCGTACCCTCCGCAGGCTTGCCGGCCGCAAGCCGCGCCTCCGGCGTCTCGAGCCCATGGTCGATGGCGTTGCGGATCATGTGGGTTATGGGATCGGACAGGCGCTCGATAACCGTCTTGTCGACTTCAGTGCCCTCACCTTCGGTGACCAGACGCACCTTCTTTCCGGTCGCGGCAGCAACCTCCCTCACCAGGCGCGGCATGCGCTGGAAGACGGACTTCACCGGCTGGGCCCGGATGGCCATGACGCTGTCCTGGATCTCCCGGGTCAGTTGCTCCAGGTCCTCCAGGCCGACGGCCACGGCTCCGGTTCGGGCGAGACCGGCCTCGACGACGCGCTGGGCCAGCATGGCCTGATTGATCACCAGCTCCCCCACCAGGTCGATCAGCCGATCAACCCGCTCAAGGTCAACGCGAATGGTCGTCTGGACGAGGGCTTCCGGGGCCGGAGCATTTCCGGCGGCCGCCGCCTCAGGCGGCGCAACCGGGGCCACGACCGACGGCGCGATGGCGGGCGCCGCAGCAGGCGCCTGAACGGCAGGTGCATCCATGGCGGTCGCCTCGGCCATCAGGCGTGCCAGCATGGCTTCGGGCGTTTCGGCGGCGGGCCCCGATGTCGGTGCCGAAGCCGGTGGCGATTCAGAGGCCCCTTCGGGTGCCGGTTCGGCGCCCTCGGACGGGGCGTGGATTTCCAGCACGCAGTCGCCGTCCACGAACTCGAAGACCTCTGCGATCCGATCGTAGTCAATCTGCGGCGAGGCAGCGAGCCGGACGTCGAAGCTCAACAGCGGCAGTTCAGGGTCGAACTGATCCAGCCCGGTGAGGGCTGTGTCGTCCAGTTCGACTGTCAGCGTGCCGAGCCGCTCAAGCTCCCGGATAAGGCGCAGCGCATCATTGGCATTGCGATAGAGAGCCGGCTGCGGGGTGAAACGCACGGACCACTCACCGCCGGTCTCGGGCGACATCGCCGTTACGGCCGACGGCTCCTCACCGAGGTCGAGGCTGATCATTGCCGGTGCAAATTCGAAATCGGGTTCGTCGTTCGACGCGGCGCTCGCGGTCGGACCGACCAGTCCCTCCAGCTCATCGGCGACGGCATGGGCGACCGAGAGGTCGACCGCCGGCCCGCCCTTGGCTGCAGTAACGTGATCCGCGAGCACATCCGCCGCGCGCAGCAACAGGACCAGGGTCGCTGGGTCGGCCGCAAGGCGACCGGCCCTCACCTCATCGAGGGTGGTCTCGAACACATGGGCAAAGCGAACCAGGTCTTCCAGACCGAAGGCACCGGCCCCGTCCTTCACGGAGTGAACCGCGCGGAAAACGGCGTTTACGGTTTCGCTGTCGCCTGCTCCCTGCTGCAGGGCGAGCAGCCCGGCTTCGAGATCGCCGAGCAGCTCGTCGCACTCCTGAAAGAAGGTCGCCCGGATGGCCTCCATCGGATCCATGGCGTCAGGCCGCCACTCGGCGTACCGCGTCGACCAGTTTCACCGGGTCGAAGGGTTTGACGATCCAGCCGGTCGCCCCGGCGTCTCGCGCGCGCTGCTTCTTCTCCTGGTCGCTCTCGGTGGTGAGGACCAGGATCGGGATCGTGCGATGGCGGTCCGAGCGACGGACGCCTTCGATAAAGCCGAACCCGTCAAGGTTGGGCATGTTGATGTCCGTGATGATCACATCCGGGGCGCTGGTCTCAAGGACCTCAAGGCCATGCACACCGTCCACGGCCTGCAACACCTGAAAGGCTGCGTCCCCGAGGGCGAGCTTCAGCATGTCGCGCATGGTGCGGCTGTCGTCGACGGTCAGAACCAGCTTGGTCACGCGGCTATCCCTTCGAGAGAGGCCTCGATGCCGAGGCGAGTGAAGACATCAAGAAGACAGGGGGACGGGTCCACCAGCCGGAGGTTGCGGCCATCGTCCCGCCAGGTCTGGAAGGCCGACATCAGCAGCTGAACCCCCATACCGTTGAGGCGCTCGACGGCGGCCCCCGACACGTCCAGATCCGCACCCCGCAGGCTCAGCAAGGCCGTCTTGACCGGGGCCAGGCTGATGCCCTCAAGGCGGGCGGGCAAAAGGTACTCCGCCGGCATCAGAACTCCTCCCATTCGGTCTCGCCGCTGGGCTTCAGGGCGAGTGCACCGGAGGTGCGCGGCGCCGCCCATTGCTTGGCGAAGTCGGTGACGCGCGACTGCGACTGGCGCAGCGCCGGATTATCCGCGATCGGGCGGGAGGCCGGAGCGGGAGCCGATCCGCCGAGGCGGAAGCGACCCACCAGACGGGTCAGCTGTTCGCTCTCCTGGGTCAGGCTGTGGCTGGCAGCCGTCGACTGTTCGACCATGGCGGCGTTCTGCTGGGTCGCCTGGTCCATCTGGTTGACGGCGGTATTGACCTCGCTCAGCGCCGTCGCCTGTTCCTGGGCCGAAGCGGCGATCTCGACCATCAGGCCACTGATCTCCTGGACCCGACCGACGATGGCGGTCAGCGCCTGCCCGGTCTCGCCGACAAGACCGACCCCGGACTTGACCTGGGTGGTCGAGGCCGAAATGAGCGACTTGATCTCCTTGGCGGCCTCGGCCGACCGCTGGGCAAGGGCCCGCACTTCCGAAGCGACCACGGCAAAGCCCTTGCCTGCGTCGCCGGCTCGCGCCGCCTCGACCCCGGCGTTGAGCGCCAGAAGGTTGGTCTGGAAGGCGATCTCGTCGATAACGCCGATGATCTGGCTGATCTGGTCGGCCGACCGCTCGATGTCGCCCATGGCCGTGATGGCACGGGTGACGACTTCGCCGGAGCGTTCCGCATCACCGCGGGCACCCTCGACCACCTGACCGGCCCGGCCCGCACCTTCGGCGGTCTTGCGCACGGTTGCGGTGATTTCGTCCAGGGCGGCGGCGGTCTCTTCCAGGGTTGCGGCCTGCTGCTCGGTCCGACGCGACAGATCGTCGGCGGCCTGGCTGATCTCGCTTGCGCCCGACCGCATGGCCGTGGTGTTCGAAGCGATCTCGGACATGGCCTCTTTCAGCTTGCCAATGGCTTCGTTGAAGTCATTGCGGACGCTGACGTATTCCTGCGGGAATTCCGCCGTGATCCGATAGGACAGGTCGCCGGCCGACAGGGCCTCCAGGGCGCGCCCCGTTTCCGAGACGACGATCGCCTGCTGTTCGGCCACGACCTTCGCCGCTTCTTCTTCCTCCATGCGGGCCAGTTCTGTGTGCGTCACATCGGTGGCGAACTTGACGACCTTGTAGGGTTTGCCGTTCGGATCCAGAATCGAGTTGTACGAAGCTTCCAGCCAGACCTTCCGGTGATCGCGACCGTAGCGGGCGAACTTGTCGGCGACGTAGCCGCCCTGCTTCATCGTGTCCCACAGGCCCTGGTACTCGGGCGACCGGACATAGTCCGCGTCGCAGAACATCCGGTGGTGCCGCCCCTTGATCTCTTCGAGACGATAGCCAACCGAATTCAGGAAATTCTCGTTGGCGGTCAGGATGGTTCCGTCGAGGTCAAACTCGATGACGGCCTGAGTGCGCTTGGCTGCAGTCAGCTGGGCCAGATAGTCGTTGACCTGGCTGTCCTTGGCCCGGGCGGCCGTCACGTCCTCCCACTGCAAGGCGTTACCGATGTAGTTGCCGTCCCGGTCACGCACGGCGCTGATGTTCAGGACGAACAACATGTCGCCGACCTTGATCTCGGCGCTGTGCGGCAGACGTGAAGGGTCGGCCAGCATCTGGCGCTGGTGGTTCGGGTTCTTGTGGAACACGTCGATGCACTGACCCAGCATCTTCTCGGGCTCGAACCCGTTCCACAGGCTCCGGAACGCCTGGGCGTGCTCGCTCAGCATTGCCTTCGTCGCGGCGTTGACGTGCAGGATTTTGAAGTCGCGGTCGATCGTCATCATCGCCGTCGGCGAGCCCTCGAAGGCCGCCGACTTGAAGGCGTCGTTCCACGCCTCGGCGCGGCTCGCGTCCAGCAGATCGGCGTTCTGCTTGAACTGCACCAGGGCGCGGGCCATGGCACCGATCTCATCCCCCCGGTCGCGACCGACAATCTCACCTTCAAGCCGGTTCTGGACCAGCGCGCCCATGGCATCGGTCAGGCCGACAAGCGGTTTGGCCACGGCCCGGGTCAGAAGCCAGGCAACGCCGATCGACAGCAGGACCAGCAGCAAGATACCGCCCGAGATCTGGATCATGCCCTGGCGGACAGAGTCGGAGAGCAGGCTTCGGGCGGTGTCGCGTTCAGTCGCAAAGAGCGCCTGGGTGCTCTCGAGCGCGCCCTCGGCGGCCTCCATCATCTGGTCGGCGGTCGCCTGGCTACCGACGGCCGGGCGAAGGGCCGTCGCCGACGCGCCATTCGTCACCTGCTGATACCAGGCCTCGGCGGCCCGCTCTGCCTTTTCGATCTCGGCCAGCGAGACGGCGTCGTCGCCCGCGGCGGCCCGCAGTTCGGCGATTGCCTTCTGATAGTTCCCGCGGTGGGCGTCGAGGCGCTCGCGGTAATAGGGTTCGCCACTGATCGTGTAGCCGCGGAAACTGTTTTCCTGGCGCGTGAGATAGAATTGCGCGGAGGCCGTGGTGCCATAAGCGGCGCTGGCAGCACGCGCCTCTTCCTGGCGAGCATCGATCTCGCGGAATTCCATGACTGCCAGAGCGCCGACGATCACCATCAGGGTGACGACGACGCCAAAGGCGGCGGCGAGCTTACGACCGATCTTCCAGTTGGAGAGGCGCATCTTCTATATCCCTTGAATCCGCGACGGCGGTCAGAAGCTGTAGGTGAGGGCGGCGACCAGGCGGCCGTCGTAGCGGTCGCCCAGCTCGTGGGCGTCGGTGTCGTACCAGCGGAGATCGCCCGAGATATTCGAGCTGAAGCGGTGCTTCACCCCGACGTTCCAGGCGGTGTAGTCTGAGCCGTTTTCCACGGTACGTTCGGCAAGCGCGAAGCTGAGCTTGTCCGAGCTCGTGAGCCGGACGGTGGCCTGACCTTCGACCCACCAGGCCTCGGCGCTGGGGCCGTAGCCATCGGAGGAGTAGTTGACGCGTAGACGTCCGGCCCAGCCGGCACCAAGGTCGCGCGACACATCGACCTGGTATTCGGTGTGGACGCTGTCATAACCGCTGACCTCGCCGACGATTTCCCGCCGCATGACCTGGGCGTCGACATCGAAGCCCTGCACCTCGCCCGCCCAGCCTGCGGCCAGGATCACCTCGAGGTCGGCCCCTCTGGGCGTGAACACATCCGAGGCAAAGGCGCTCACATAGAAGCCGTTCAGGCTGGCCCCGATTTCCGCGAAGGGGGCCGGATCGCCATCGCTCTTGCCGAGCCCCTTGCCGACATACTGAGAGGCCAGACCAATGCGGCCCTCGACGTCGATGCTCTGGGCCGCAGCCGATTGAGCAGCGAAGACCGTTCCGCAGACGAGGACCGACGCTACAGTGGCTGCGGCGGAGAAGGGTTTCTGGAGGAAATTCTTGTCAGGCATGGAAGGGTTCCGGGCATTTGCTATGGGCCCAGAAACACCACCAGTATTGAAGGTGCAGTTATATATCGTTCCGAAGAAAAAAGGTCTCGGGACGGAATGGTTTCAAACCGTAACCACACGCAGGAAACCGGTTACCTTTACGCGCGATACGGGTCTGTCGGAGGATTTGGTATCATGTATGAGTTGTCGCTCGCGGCGTGCGCCCCGGAGATCACCGGTTCCCTGCTCACCCTGCTGCGGAGGTCCCGTTCGATCCTGAGGTCAGAGGACGACGCACGTATCCGGCTGCTGACACATATTCAGTCATCGGGCCGACGCGGAGCATCCCAGGTCAGTGCGGCCCGCGAGCTCGGCATATCGGATGCCGGACTTTCGCGCCTCTGTGACGAACTCCAGCAGTCCGGCGTGATCCAGAGACTGCCGCACCCCCACGATCGCCGCGTCAAAATGTTGCATCTGACGCCAGAGGGTGAGCAGCAGGTGCAGGCCTGCGCAGGATCGCTTGAAACCCATATCGCCAGTTTCGTTCAGACATTGACGACTGAGGAACAGGCGCTGCTGTCCCGGCTGGTTGCCCGCGCAGGCGACGTTCCGATCGAGACCAACACCTGCGCCGGGTGTCGGGTCGGCGGCTGTTGACGCCGTTCCACCGGGCCGGACACCATTCATAACGCAGACGATGCCGGTCAGTGAAAATCCCTCGAACCCGGGAGGACACGCAAATTCCTCGGGTGCTGGGGCTTGATGAACTCATCGGCCCCTGACAGCTGGACCACCGCGTCGTGGTCGGTGGACAGATGCTGCAACTCACCCGTCCGGTCCCACAGCCCCCGGGCCATCAGATGCACGACGCCTTCGGCGCTCTTTTCTACCGTGCCCTCGACGCCCAGCAGGCGTGCGCTCATGACGATGCGGCGGTGCGCCTCGAACACCGGAACCCACAAGACCAGATTGGTGACCCCGGTCTCGTCCTCCAACGTGATGAAGATCGCCTTGCCGTTGCCGGGTCGCTGGCGCACCAGCACCACGCCGGCCGTGCGTACAAGGGATCCGGACCGGCGGGCCTCGACCTCACGACAGGTCAGCAGGCCCTCAGCGGCAAAGCCCTGCCGCAGGATGGCCATCGGATGGGCCTTCAGCGACAGTCGTGTGGTCTGATAGTCGGCGGCAACGTGTTCGCCCAGCCCCATAAGCGGCAGGTTGGCGTCCGGCTCCTCGCCCAGTTCCCGGACCGCGGCGGCGGCAAACAGCGGCAGGACATCATCGTCCGGCAGGCGCCGGGCCTCCCACAGGGCCTCGCGCCGGTCGAGCCCGAGCGAACGGAAGGCATCGGCATCGGCCAGCTTGCGGATGGCCGCGACCGGCAGGCGCGCGCGGCGCATCAGCCCCTCGATCGTGTCGAACGGTCGGGTTCGGGCCAGGACCAGATCATCGGCCCAGTCCTCCCGGAAGCCGCCGATCTGGCGCAGGCCCAGTCGCAGGGCGAGGCCCGGCGCCTCCCCTTCCAGGGTGTTATCCCAATGGCTGTGATTTACATCGACCGGGCGCACCTCGACCCCGTGCTCCTGGGCGTCCCGCACGATCTGGGCGGGCGCATAAAAGCCCATCGGCTGGCTGTTCAGCAGGGCACAGGCAAACGCCGCCGGGTGCCGGCATTTGATGTAGCTGGACACATAGACCAGCCGGGCAAAGCTGGCCGCGTGACTTTCGGGAAACCCGTAGGAGCCGAACCCCTTGATCTGTTCGAAGCAGCGCCGGGCAAAATCGGGGTCATAGCCGCGGGCGATCATCCGCCCGACCATGCGATCCTCATAGGTATGCAGGGTGCCGTCACCGCGAAAGGTGCCCATGGCCTTGCGCAGGCCGTTGGCCTCCTTGTCGGTGAACTCGGCCGCGACCATGGCGACCTTCATCGCCTGTTCCTGAAACAGGGGCACGCCAAGGGTGCGATTAAGAACCTTCCTCAGTTCGGCGGGATCATGAGGCGGGGCCGGACTGGCATAGACCACGTCCTCGGTCCCGGCGCGGCGGCGCAGGTAAGGATGGACCATGTCGCCCTGGATGGGCCCCGGGCGAACGATCGCCACCTGGATCACCAGATCGTAGAAGACGCGCGGTTTCAGGCGCGGCAGCATATTGATCTGCGCCCGGCTCTCGACCTGGAAGACACCGATCGAGTCTCCCCTGCACAGCATGTCGTAGACGTCGGCCTGCTCGGCCGGCACGGTCGCCAGGTCGTGGTCCGCCCCCTCATGCAGGCGCATCAGGTCCAGGGCCTTGCGGATACAGGTCAGCATGCCCAGCGCCAGCACATCGACCTTCATCAGGCCCAGTTCGTCGATGTCGTCCTTGTCCCATTCGATGAAGGTGCGGTCGGCCATGGCGGCATTGCCGATCGGGACCAGCTCATCCAGCCGCCCGCGCGTCAGGATGAAGCCGCCCACGTGCTGCGACAGATGCCGGGGAAAGCCCATGATGCGCCCAGCCATGGTGACCGCGCGCCGGATCATCGGATTGGCCGGATCGAGGCCGGCCTGTTCAATCCTTTCGTCGGCGATGGCCGTACCCCAGCTGCCCCACTGGGTCCCGGCCAGACGGGCGGTGACATCCTCGGTCAGGCCCAGCGCCTTGCCCACCTCGCGAATGGCGCTGCGCGGGCGATAGCGGATCACGGTCGCGGCAATCCCCGCCCGCTCGCGGCCATAGCGCTCATAGATGTACTGGATGATCTCTTCCCGACGCTCATGCTCGAAGTCGACGTCGATGTCGGGAGGTTCGTTGCGGTCGGCCGACATGAACCGCTCGAACAGCAGGTCGTGATGGGCCGGGTCGACGCTGGTGATCCCCAGCACGAAACAGACCGCCGAATTGGCCGCCGAACCGCGCCCCTGGCACAGGATACGGCGGTTATCGGCCTCGCGGACGATGTCGTGGATCGTCAGGAAATAGGGCGCCAGGTCCCGCGCATCGATATAGGCCAGCTCCTTCGCCAGGGTAGCCCGGACCTTGTCTGGAACCCCCTCAGGGTAGCGAAGGGGCAGGCGCTCCTCGACCAGCTGTTCCAGCCAGGCTTGCGGCGTCCGGCCGGGCGGGATCGGCTCTTCCGGATACTGGTAGCGAATGTCCGACAGGTCGAAGATCGGCCGCCTCAGCAGGTCCACGGCCTCGGCGAGGGCATGGGGCGCATCGGCAAACAGACGCGCCATCTCATCGGGAGTCTTGAGGTGGCGCTCGCCATTGGCCAGCAGACGACGCCCCGCCTGATCAATGCTGATCCCCTCGCGGATACAGGTCAGCACATCCTGCAGGTCGCGTTCGGACGGCGCGTGATACAGGACATCATTGGTCGCCAGAAGCGGTGTGTTCGCCCCCTGAGCGATCTCTCCCAGCCGGGCCAGCCGTCGGCGGTCGTCGCCCCGTCGCGGCATGGTCGCCCCCAGCCAGACCGCCCCCGGTCGGACGGCGTTCAACCGGTCCAGCAGGGCCGGCAGGCCGTCCCTGTTCCGCTCGGGCATGACGATCAGCAGCAATCCCTCGGGATTGGCCAGCAGATCGGCCAGAGTGAGGTGGCAGTCGCCCTTGATCGCGCGGTTCCCCACGGTCAGCAGCCGCGTCAGACGCCCCCAGCCTTCACGATCCTCGGGATAGGCGACGATATCGGGCGTACCATCGGCAAAGCCCAGCCGGGTGCCGGTCAGCAAACGAAAGGCCCCTGCCCGTTCCCGGACCTGATCGACCAGAGCCGGATCGTTCAGCGGGTCTTCCTGCCAGCGGATTTCGCCGGGCGATCCCCCATCGCGCAGTTTCTCGGGCGGGGACCAGCCATCCTCGCGCAACTGTTTCAGGGCGCTCCAGGCCCGCACCACCCCGGCCACCGTATTGCGATCCGCCAGCCCCAGACCGGCCTGCCCCAGCAGCAGCGAGGTCAGCACCAGGGTCTTGGGGTGCGACGCCCCCCTCAGAAACGAGAAATTGCTGGCGGCCACCAGCTCGGCATAAGCGGGCGGGGTCATGCGAACAGGCCATGCACATACCAGCGCGGCGGCGGCAGCTCGCCGAAATGGCCCGCCCGGAACAGCCAGAAGCGACGGCCCTCCTCGTCCTCCACCCGGTAATAGTCACGCACCCGCCCGCCCGTGCGGCGCCACCACTCTCCCTCAATCCGCTCCGGGCCCTCGGCATTCACGACCCGGTGCGTGACCCGCCGCCATTTGAAGCGAACGGGGGGACCATCAGGCACAGGTGACATGACCTCGACCGGCTGGGGCGGGTCGAACAGATGCAGGGGACGCAGGGGCGGGGATCGGGGGTCCCGCTCGGGCCAGGGCATCGCGTCCCCGTTCTCCGAATGGACAGCGGGAATCTGGCGACTGGCCCGTTCCGGCAGGTGCGAGTTCGCCGGTCGCAGCCGGCTGACGGCCGCAGAGCCGAGGCGGGCCGCCAGCCGGTCGATCAGGGCATCCAGCGCCTCGGCCCCCTCCGTCGTGGTGTCGAGATCGACCTGCACCGGGTCAAGCCGCTGCAGGTCCAGCGCCTCCATCCGCAGGTGATCAATGCCAAAGCCCGGATCCAGAGGGGTGGTGAGGGCGGCCAGCCGCTCCCGGAACAGTCGCGCAAGACTTCGGACATCCCGCGTCGGACGCGCCACACCCAGGCCGATGCGGCGGACATGGCCGTCGACCCGGAAGACGGTCAGGCGAAAGCGCCGGGCTCCGGAAAGTCGCGTCTGCAGGATCACCTCGACCTCGGTCAGCAGATCGATAATGACCGTCTCCAGAGGTTCTGTGGTGGTCAGTGGCTCCATCAACAGCCGGTCGGTCACAACCGGCGCGGGGGAACGGACGGGCGTGATCCGCACATCTTCCAGTCCCAGAATACGATCCAGCCGGATCGCGAAATCCTGCCCGAAGCGAGCGGCCAGCGAGGCGCGGGGACGGTCATCGACATCGCCGATGGTCTTCAGCCCCGCCCGTCTCAGGGCCTGGATATCCGCAGCAGCCAGTTCCAGGGCCGCGACCGGCAAACGACGCACCGTGGCGCGGTCCTCGCCCTCGGCCACGATCACTCCCGGCGGACCAAAGCGAGCCAGGGCGCGGGCGGCCTGGGGGGTTCGGGCCAGCGCGCAGCGGGTCTCCAGCCCCAGTCGCCCGGACAGGGCATGGACGGCCTTTATCAACCCCGCCTCGCCCCCGAACAGGTGGGCGCAGCCGGTGACGTCCAGCATCAGGCCGTGGGGATCATCACCCGCGACCATCGGCGAGAAGCGGCCGAACCCTTCAAGCAGATGACCCAGAAAGTCCCGGTCCGCCACCGGATCATGCGGCCAGGCATCGAGCTCAGGCACCTGGGCACGGGCATCCGCCAGGGTCATGTCGGGCGAAAGGCCCAGCGCCAGCCCATTCGTATCGACGGCGACCAGCCGCAGGGCGTTGGCCCGTCTGTCGATCAGGCAGAAAGGCCCCTCAGGCCGCGCGGATCCCAGCCGGTCGATGGGCAGGAGCGGAAACCAGACCGCCAGATGTCTTCGGTTCGACAAATGATCGCGCTTCACGATCCCACTCCATAATCCACTCGCCCGGGGTCACCCCTGCCCGGCTCCGCAACAAACTCACTCTGAAGGCCGGCCGGCCCGGCGCCCCCGCTTCCAGCGCCCTCGACGGTGTGGCCTGGACCGACCACCGCGTTTCTGCGGCGCTGGGCTGGGGCTGAGCGCCCGTTCGAACGAAGACGGCGGTTGTTCGTCCCGCGGCGGCGGCCAGCGCCAGACGACGACTGGCCGTCAGGCTCCAGGCCCGGGATTCCCCCCACCCGCTCATCAGGACAGCGGCCGGGGCCCCACTGCGCAGGGCTTCCTCGCCTGCGGCCAGCAAGGCCGCCGTGTCGGGCACCTGAACCAGCAACAGGTCTCCGGTCTCCACTCCCCATTCCCGCAGGCCACTGCCGTACAGGGTGCCTTTCTCGTGCCGGCCACGATCCTCATGGATCCACACCAGGGTGCCCGGCGCCTGAAGCGCCAGCCCCAGACCAAAACCCTCCGCCGCCGATCCATGCCGGGCCGAGGCGGCATAGACCTCATGCACGGCCTCGGCGGGAAAGACTGCGCCGCGACCTGTCGCCGGGATGTCGAACAGCCGTGCGGTCGGGGACCGCAGGACCGGACCCCGGGAAGACAGATGCGCGCGCAGATGGCTGAGAGTGGCAGGTGGGGACATGATGTTCACTAAATGTTCTCCTATATGCCTCTCTCCAGGCCCAAGGAGTCAAGTCCGCAACTTCCCCACCAGCGCTGAGCCCGGGTATTGCGGGATCGCCAGATGCGGTCAGCGCACGATCCGCACCACAGCGCCTTCCGCTGCATCGGACACGCCGTCCGCCAGGGCCCGCACGACGGTTGCCGCCTGATCCAGGCCCTGATGCTCGACGATGCGAATCCAGGGCGAGGCCGGGTCGATCACCCGCTCGAAGAAGGCCCGCTGGTCGGCGAAAAAGCGCTCATAAAAGGCGCGCAGTGTGCCCCGCTCCCGGTGGGCGTCCAGACAGGTAGCGGCGAAGAAGAACTGAGGCTTCGGTCCGACCAGCTCGGGATCGTCCGTCGGAAAGGCGTCGCCCTGGGTCGAGCCGACGAGGCAGTCATAGGTCAGGTCCGTCCCAAACCGGGCGTGCACCCGCCGCCGCAGTTCGGGATCACCGGCCAGATCCAGATACAGCGTCGGCACGCCGGTCGGCAGACGATCGATTTCGTCATAGCCGCGGACATCCTGATAGGCCCCCAGCCCCTCCACAAAGGCCCGGTTGCGTGCGCCCGTCAGGGCGATCAGCCGCACGTCGTCCCCGGCCATGCACCAGGCCGCGCCATAGGCCGTCTTGGACGAGGCACTGGACACCACCACCTGTCTGGCACCGAAGAAGTCGTGCTCGCGCAGGAAATCCACCGCCGTGTAAGACGTGATGAACAGCGGCCGGAACAGGGCCTCCGGGTTCTCCAGCGCCGCGTCATAGTTGGCGTCGGCGGCGCACAGCACATAGCGGTTGTAGATATCGGGCACCGCCTTGCGCCAAGGCGCCGCGTCGGCGAACCCGCCCTTGCTGATCTTCTCGGCCTGGACCACCAGCCGGTCGGCCATCGGGAAATAGCCGAACACCCGCGCACCGACCTCGATCCCCTCGGCGCGCGACTCCACGACGTCGGCAAAGCCCCAGACCGGCATCAGCCCATAGTCGTCGCGTCCGGTCGGAAAGACCTTCCAGTAGCCGATGGCGTCCCCGTACGCCGCATAGGTGATGTTGTTCGTGGTCAGGGAAAACCGGTCCAGCGCCAGCACCACCTCGCCTTCAACAGGCTGAGGGGCGGCCACGGTATCCAACAGGGTCTCGCCCAGATCAGACTTCCGGGTCATCAGTCGGCGGTTCAGATCGGACATGGGGGCCTCCTCGAGCAATTCCGTTCACGGACCCTAGCCGAGAACGCAGTTGACGCAGGAGAAGGATTGGGCCCCTCGACCCGATCCGGCTGTCGGAATCGTCTGAAATCCCTCGCGTTACGCGTTCCCTCGCGCGCCCAAGTTGATCAACGGTCGGGGCGCTTGATGAAGGTCATGTCGCCGTTTCGCTCCAGATAGGCATCCTGCACTGACGACAGATCCTCGAGCCCGTGGGTTCGCAGGGCCATATGCAGATCCCCGTCACCGACGCCGGCCTTGCGCATGGCGGCCTTGTCTTGCTCTCCCTCGCGGACCAGCTGAACCCGACCGCCCTTCACGAGGAAGCTGAGCCATCCCCACCGCGCTGATGCTCTGGCGAGGATTGTATGGATGGCGACCAGCACCAGGCTTGCGATCAGGGTCGGCAGGAAGGGCGCGCTGCCGGTCATGGCGCGGCTGAGGTTCGAGCCGACAATCACGGCAAAGATGATGTCCAGGGGCGTCCATTTACCGAAGGCCCGCGACGCGGCGACCCGCACGGCGAACACACCCACCGCAAAGATGAGCGCCCCCCGGATGGACATCTGCCACCAGCTGATAGTGCCGTCGTCCGAGCCGATCAGGCTGTGCAGGATCTCCATGAATTCAGACACGGTGCCTCTGTCGTCTTTGGTAAT
This sequence comes from Brevundimonas sp., assembly GCF_036963785.1. Taxonomy (GTDB): domain Bacteria; phylum Pseudomonadota; class Alphaproteobacteria; order Caulobacterales; family Caulobacteraceae; genus Brevundimonas. The sequence continues at coordinate 325,330 of NZ_JBALUS010000004.1, read as the reverse complement.
CGTCCTGGTGCCAACCCCCGGCCAGCCGTGTTGGTTTCGCGCACGAAACCGGCTTTCGGCAACATAGACAGCTTAGCTTTAGTAGTATTGCGCGATAATTGCCTCACAAGAATCCCCCGGATCAATGTTCGCGCTTTCGGAACGGGTCTCCGCGTCACGGATTATCTGAACATCCCAAGGAGATTAAACATGTACAAGACACTTATCACCCTCGCCGCCGCCAGTGCCTTGCTTGCGGCATGCGGAGAGCAGGATCCCGTCAATGCGACCCAGGACGCCGCTTCGGTGCCGGTCGGCCAGACCTCGGCGATGACGCTGGGCGCCAATACCGTCGACGGCTATGTGACGAACGCTGCGATGGGCGACATGTATGAAATCCGGGCCGCCGAAATGGCGCTGGAACGCAGCCAGAATGCGGAAGTCCGCGCCCTGGCCCAGACGATCCTCGACGATCACACGGTCGCCAGCGAAGCCCTGCGCAACGTCGTCATGACCCAGCAGATCGACATGGAAATGCCCACCGAGCTCGACGAGCGGCGACAGGGGCTGCTCGACAATCTGCGGGACGCCGACAATTTCGATGAGGTCTTCGTCGACCAGCAGGTTGCAGCCCACCAGGAAGCCCTGACCCTGCACAAGGGCTTCGCCGACAACGAGGACGCCCCGGAACTGGCGGCCCACGCCGCCAATGCCGTGCCGAAGCTTGAGGCCCACCTCGAACAGGTTCGCGCCCTCGATAACTAGGTCGACGACCCGACGAACCTGACGAACCGGCCCGCACCTGAAACAGGTGCGGGCCGGAACGTGTCCGGATCAGGCGAACACGTTGATCATGCCGTCGCAGAAGGCGGGCAGGTCGTCGGGGTTGCGCGACGTGACCAGCTTGCCGTCGATGACGACCGTTTCATCGACCCATTCCGCGCCCGCGTTCTGCAGATCGACCTTGAGCGACGGCCAGGACGTCATCTTGCGGCCCTTGGCGATACCGGCATCGATCAACGTCCAGGGGCCGTGACAGATGGCGGCGATCGGTTTGTCAGCCTTGGCGAAGGCGGCGATGAAGCTGATGGCCTTTTCCTCGAGCCGCAGGGCATCGGGGTTGATCACGCCGCCGGGCAGCACGAGGCCGTCGTAATTGTCCGCGCTGACGTCGCCCAGCGCCTTGTCCACGCCGACCTTGCGGCCCTTGTCATGGTGTTCGAAGCCCTGGATCTCGCCGGACTCGGGCGCCACGATGTGAACAGTGGCGCCGGCCTTGCGCAGGGCGTCGACGGGCTTGTCCAACTCGACCTGTTCGAAGCCGTCGGTGGCGAGGACGGCGATGGTTTTTCCGGAAAGGGTGGACATGGGCTGCTCCGTGTCTGTGAAGGGTAGAGGGTCTTACAATCCCGGGCGATACGCGGCGTTCCCATGTCCGCTTCCCGACATAGGAACCGCGGGGCTCCGCTGTGCTTTCAGCAAGGGTCACAGCCACGCGGACCCGCCCCATGAAAATCGCCCAGGTTTCCCCTCTGTATGAAGCGGTCCCCCCCACGCTTTACGGCGGGACGGAGCGGGTGGTCGCGCACCTGACGGATGCGCTGGTGGATCTGGGCCATGAGGTGACCCTGTTCTCGTCCGCCGAGGCGCAGACCCGGGCGCGTCTGGTGCCCGTCCGCGATCAGGCGATCCGGCTGGACCCCGCGCCGCTCAAGTCCGACATGGCGGCGCACATGGCCATGCTGGCCAAGGTGCGGAGCATGGCGGACCAGTTCGACGTCATCCACTTCCACACCGACATGATCCATTTTCCGTTCTTCGAGGATCGGGCCGGGCGGACGGTGACCACCCTGCACGGCCGGCTGGATCTGAAGGACCTTCCCGCCGCCTATGACGCCTGGCCGCAGTTCCCACTGGTGTCGATCTCGGACGACCAGCGTCGTCCGCTGCCCTGGGCCAACTGGGCGGGCACGGTCCAGCACGGGATGGATGCCGACCTGTACCGCCCCAGCGACCGGTCGTCGGGCTATCTGGCCTTCCTCGGCCGCATCTCTCCGGAGAAGCGCCCCGACCGCGCCATCGAGATCGCCACGCGGCTGGGCATGCGCCTCAAGATCGCGGCCAAGGTCGACGCTGCGGACTCGGTCTATTTCGAGAGCCGCATCCGCCCCCTGTTGGACAATCCCCTGATCGAGTTCGTCGGCGAGATCGGCGACGGCGCCAAGTCCGAATTCCTGGGCGGGGCCGATGCCCTGCTGTTCCCGATCGACTGGCCGGAGCCCTTTGGCCTGGTGATGATCGAGGCCATGGCTTGCGGCACGCCCGTCATCGCCTGGCCCAATGGCGCGGCGCCCGAGGTTATCGAGGACGGCGCGACCGGCTATCTGGTCAGCAGCATCGACGAGGCGGTGGACGCCGTGCGCCGGGCCATCACGCTGGACCGGTCCGCCATCCGGGCGCGGTTCGAACTGCGCTTCTCGGCCACCGCCATGGCGCAGCGCTATCTGGACATCTATCGTGAGCTTCTGGCCCGCACGCCCTATGCGCCGCCGGGCATCGAGATGCCCTTGCCCACAACAACCTTGAAGATGCCTTCGGCCGCCGTAGCCTGATTTCGATCTTGTGCGTTAGACGGTCTCACGCAGGAGACCCGCTCTATGACTGACGCCCAGACCGGGTCGACGGACACCCCCGAACCCGAGGTCGCCGTGCTGGGCCGGTTGATGCCGCTGAAGGAAGGCGATGCCTTCCTCGTGGCCGATCCGCTGGGCGACATGAGCGGCGGGGCGGACGGCTTCTTCCTCAGGGATACCCGAATCCTGTCGCGACTGCGGCTGCTGATCGGCAATGCGGCGCCCTCGCGGCTGAGCTCGGCGCTGTCGGACGACAATGTCTTCTTCGTCTGCCAGGGGACCAACCGGCCCCTGCCCCCGATGGGCGGCCGCTCGGCCCCCGCCGGCATCATCCATCTGGAGCGGCGCCGGTTCCTCTGGCAGGAGCGGATGTATGAGCGCATCCGCCTGACCAACCATGGGGTGGACGAGGTCATCCTGCCGCTGGCCGTCGAATACGGCGCGGACTTTCGCGACATCTTCGAGGTACGCGGTTCGGCGCGCCCGGCCCGCGGGCGCAGCGAGCCGCCGGTTCGCGACGGGCGCCGTGTGCGCTTTTCTTACAAAGGCCTGGACGACGTGACGCGCCGGACCTGCCTGTCCTTCTCCGAGCCGCCGGCCTCAATGAGCGCGACGCGCGCCGCCTTTCAGCTGACCCTGCCGCGCGGGCGACGCTTTGATCTGTATATCGAGGCGGGCGCGGACACCTGCGAAGCGCCCGACCGGGAGCGCTGGCGGCTGGCCTCCATCCAGGCGCGGCTGGCCATGCGGGCCCGACGGCGGCGGGGCGGCGGCGTGCGGGGCCACCGCAGCCCGCGCTTCAACCAGTGGCTGGACCAGTCGCGGGCCGATGTGGCCCTGCTGACCACGGACCTTCCGACCGGGCCCTATCCCTACGCAGGGGTGCCGTGGTTTTCGACGCCGTTCGGCCGAGACGCGATCATCACGGCCTGGCAGATGCTGTGGCTGGATCCCAGTCTGGCGCGGGGCGTGCTGACCTATCTGGCCACCCGCCAGGGCACGACCACCGACGCCTTCCAGGACGTCGAGCCGGGCAAGATCATGCACGAGACGCGGGGCGGCGAGATGTCTGCGCTCGGCGAGGTGCCCTTCGGCACCTATTACGGCGGGGTCGACACCACCTGCCTGTTCGTGGCGCTGGCCGGCGCCTATGCGCGGCGCACCGGCGACCGGGCGCTGATCGAGGCGCTGTGGCCGAACCTGTTGGCGGCGGCCGGCTGGATGGAGGCCCGGGGCGCGGCCAACGGTCTGGGGCTGATCGACTATCAGCGCGCCCGGGACACGGGCCTGTCGAACCAAGGCTGGAAGGACAGCGAGGATTCGATCTTCCACGCCGACGGTCGTTTCCCCAAGGGGCCGATCGCCCTGCTGGAAGTGCAGGGCTACGCCTATCAGGCGTGGCAGGCCATGGCCGCCATGGCGGAAACGCTTGGCCAGGACGCAGCCGAGTGGACCGACAGGGCCGGACGCCTGAAGGCCGTGGTCGAGCAGCGCTACTGGATGGAGGATCAGGGCTTCTATGCCATCGCGCTGGACGGCGACGGCGCCCCCTGTCGGGTGCTGGGCTCGAACGCCGGGCACCTGCTGTTCTCGGGACTGGCCGAGCCGGAGCGGGCCGCCGATGTGACCCGTACCCTGTTGTCGGCGCGCTTCCGGACGGGCTGGGGGCTCAGGACACTGGCGACGCGCCAGCCCCGCTACAATCCGATGTCCTATCACAACGGCTCAGTCTGGCCGCATGACACGGCCCTGTGCGTGGCCGGAATGGCCCGCTATGGCGAACGGGACGCCGTCGCGAGGGTGCTGGACGAGCTGTATTCGGCGGCGGTCAATTTCGACATGCGGCTGCCCGAGCTGTTCTGCGGCTTCAGCCGCGAGACAGGCGAGCCCCCGGTGCCCTATCCGGTCGCCTGCATGCCCCAGGCCTGGGCCGCCGGCTCGGTCTTCCTGTTGCTGCAGGCCAGTCTCGGGATCGACATCGACGCGCCGGGGCGCCGGGTGCGCGTCGACCGTCCGCGCCTGCCCAGCGGGATCGACCGACTGACCGTCACCGGCCTCGAGATCGGGGACAGCAGACTGGATCTGGTGTTCAGCCATATCGACGGGCGCACCACCGTCCGCCCGCTCCACCGCAGCGGGCCGCCGCTGGACATCGTCGCGACGTCCTGAGCTCAGAGGTCGGGCCTGTCAGCCAACAGCAGAGCCAACGTCGAGGCGGCGTGTTCTGAACGCCGCCTCGACATCGCGACCCGTTATTTGGGCAGGCCGGACAGACGCACGGCGATCTTCCGGATCGGTGCACCGATGACCAGCGCAAGCAGGAAGCCGAGGGGCCAGCCGATTGCGAAGCCATGCGCCCAGGACGATGCCCACTGAGCGGTCCATCCGAATGCGATGAATGTGAAGAAGCCGGAGAAGAAGAGCGACATCACGAAGGACATCATCAGCGATACGAGCAGGTTAATCTTGGTCTGGGGTGTCACGAGGCATCTCCTGTGGGGTGGGCAGGAGGGCAAGCACGCGCCAACACCTGCCCGATTTAAGGTCGGGTTCAAGTGTCGCGGGTTCATTGAAACGTGGCCCGTAATAACGGTTGCCGGACGACCAATCCGGCATAAGCCTCTTCTCGACGAGGCGCTTTTAGCATTCCAGCTGGCACCGGATCAAGGTCGCAGTCGGCCCGCAGCGGCTCATCGACCCGGACTGAGTTCGAGCTCAGAGGTCGGGCAGTGTCTGGCTGGCAAAGCCCCAGCCGGCGAGGGCCTTGTCCTCGGACCGCTCGATGAGGGTCTCGACATCGGCGATGGAGAAGGGGTGGGCGTCGGTCATGTCGCGCAGTTCGTCCCAGCTGACCGGCACGGCGACAGGGGCGCCGGGGCGCGCCCGTGCCGAGAAGGGCAGGACCGCCGTGCTGCCCCGCTGGTTCCTCAGCCAATCGATGAAGATGCGGCCCTTGCGTTTGGCCTTGCTCATGGTGGCGACGAAACGGTCCGGCTCGGCCAGGGCGAGGGCCCCCGCGAACCGGCGGGCGAAGTCCTTGTGCGCCTCCCAGTCATGGCCGGGGGTCAGGGGGACGACGACGTGGACCCCCTTGCCGCCTGACAGCAGGGCGAAACTGACCAGACCCAGATCGGACAGGCGGCGGCGGATGTCGCGGGCGGCGCTGACCACATCGCCGAAGTCGAGCCCCTCGTCGGGGTCGAGGTCGAAGATCATCCGGTCGGGCGCCTCTATGTCATCGGTCCGGCAGGCCCAGCCGTGAAACTCGATGGTGCCCATCTGGACGCAGGCGACCAGGCCCGCCGCATCCTCGATGTACAGATAGTCCTCGGTCCCGCCGTCCTTCTCGGGGATCGGCACGGCATGGACATGGGGGCCGAAGCTGCCGCTGTCGTGCTTCTGGAAGAAGCATTTCCGCGCCCTGCCCTGCGGACAGCGCACCAGACTGATCGGGCGGCGCGCGGCGAACGGCAGCATGAGCGGCGCCACCGCCGCATAGTAGTCGGCCAATTCCCCCTTGGTCTGGCCGCTACCGGGAAAGATGACGCGGTCGGCGCTGCTCACCTTGACCGGACGGGCCGCGGCAGGGCGCGCCGCGCGGGCGCGCTCGGGCTTCACATCGGCGGCGGGCTTGTCGTCGCGCAGGCCCAGAAAGCTGCCATGGCGGACATTGCCGTCGGCGGTGAACTCGGCAAAGGCCACCTCGGCGACGAGACGCGGCGTCAGCCAGGTGACGCCCCGCGCGCTGGCCCGGTCAACCTCCGCGGGCGGGGTCTTGCGCTCCAGCCGCTGCATGCGCGCGGCCAAGTCCTCCATGGTGTCCTGGGTGAAGCCGGTGCCGACATTGCCCTTGTAGATCCAGTTGTCGTCGTCCTTCTGCGCCAGCAGCAGGGAGGCGAACGGGCGGCCGCGGGCCGAGGAGGCCTTCCAGCCGATGATGACGAACTCTTGCCGCAGCGTGCATTTGACCTTCACCCAGTCGCGGGTGCGCCGGGACCGGTAGGGCGCGTCGATGCGCTTGGAGATGATGCCCTCCTGCCCCGCCTTGCACAGCGAGGCGTAGAGGGTCTCGCCCGCTCCGATCAGATGATCGGCGACATGGATCGGGGGCTCGGCCGCGCGCAACAGGGCCTCCAGCCGCTCCTTGCGCTCGACATTCGGCAGGGGCGTCAGGTCCTCGCCGTCCAGCGACAGGAGGTCGAAGACGTGAAAGGCCAGGGCGTCGTCGGCGGTCTGGCTGCCCTTCCCGCGCTTGAGCACCGCCTGCAAGGCGGAGAAATCCGGGTTGCCCTTGGAGTCATAGGCGACGATCTCGCCGTCGATCAGGCAGGGCGGCAGGTCCAGCCCCTGAATCACCGCGACCAGCGGGCCGAACTTGTCGGTCCAGTCCTTGCCGTTGCGGGTGAAGACCGACACGTCCTGGCCCTTCGCCGAGACCAGGGCGCGGTAGCCGTCGAACTTGATCTCGTGCATCCAGTCGTTGCCCGTGGGTAAGGCATCGACAAGTGTTGCGAGCTGGGGTGACCGGAAGGCGGGCGCTTTCGCCGGACTGCGCTTCTGGGGCTTTCGCGCCTTTTTCGTATGGTCGGCGGCGCGGGCCATTTCGCGGGCGAAGGCGTCGTCGCCCTTGCCGGCCAGGGGGTGCTTGCCCTCGGTGTCGGCGGCGATCTCGGCCATGGTCCGGCTGGTCAGCACACTGGTCAGGGCCGTCTCGACCAGACCGTCGCCGGGCGCGGCATGGGCGTCGCTGATCTTGCGCAGCAGCCAGTTCTCGCGCTTTTCCCCCTTTCGCGGTTTGAGCCGGATCAACAGCCACTCGCCCTTCATCCGCTGGCCGTGGACGATGAAATGCAGATGCCCGTCCTCGAGGTCGTCGGCGGACTTGCCCTCGACCGGCTCCCAGCGGCCCTCGTCCCACAGCATGACAGTGCCGCCGCCGTATTCGCCCTTGGGGATGATGCCCTCGAAGCGGCCATAGGACAGGGGGTGGTCCTCGGTGCGCACCGCGAGACGCTTGATGTCCAGATCGGTCGAGGGGCCTTTGGTCACCGCCCAGCTCTTCAGCACGCCATCCACTTCCAGGCGCAGGTCCCAGTGCAGCCGGGTGGCATCGTGTTTCTGGACCAGAAAACGATCGCCCGTGCCGGTCCCGATCTCGCCGCGCGGCTCAGCGGTGCGGTCAAAGTCGCGCTTGCGATTGTATTCCGCGAGCAGGTCGTCGGCCCGGGTCTTCGCTTTTGACCGCGCCTTCGTCGCCATGGATCAGGCCCGCTTTTTCGCCGGCGTCTTGCGGGTCGAAGTCTTCCGCGACGACGTCTTGGCCTTGCTGTCCCCCACCGACTCCTTCAGCGCCGCCATCAGGTCGATGACATTGCCGCCGGTTGCCGCGGCGGGCTCCTCGACGTCCTCCAGCACCTTCTTGCCCTTGGCCTTGGCCTTCTTCTCGACCAGCTTCTTCAGGGCATCGACGTAGCGGTCGTGGAACTCCGAGGCGTCGAAGGGCGCCGTCTTCTGGTCAATCAGCGAACTGGCCAGATCGATCAGGTCCTTTTCAGGCTTGTCCGTGCCGATGCCCTTGAAGAAGGACTGGCCCTGACGGACTTCGTCGCCATAGCGCAGCGTCTCCATCAGAATCCCGTTGCCGCAGGGTTTGAGGGCCACCAGCTTTTCGTGACCCCGCACCGACAGCTGGCCCAGCGCGATCTTTTTCGCAGAACGCAGGGCCTCACGCAGGACGATGAAGGCCTCTTCGGCCAGGTCGTCGGCAGGCACGACGTAATAGGGCTTTTCGAAATAGAGCGGGTCGATCTCGTGGACCTCGACGAACTGCACGAGGTCGAGGGTCTTCTTGCTCTCGATGCGGACCGCCTCGATCTCGTCGTCGTCGAGCAGGACATAATTGCCCTTCGAGATTTCGTAGCCCTTCACGATCTCGTCGGTGTCGATGGGGCCGATGCCGGAGACCACCTTTTCGTATGAGATCGGCTTGCCTGACGGCTCGTGGATCTGGCGAAAGCTGATCGAGGCGCCGGATTTGACCGCCGCATAGACCTCGACCGGAATGGACACCAGGGCCAGACGGATATTGCCCTGCCAGTATGCGCGCGCTGCCATGGATGACTCCCTTTTGCGGAGTCAGAACACGCGAGACGCCCCCGGGTTCGGCCAGCTGGGCCGTTTGCGGTCGGTCAGGGCCGTGTCGGAGTGACGAATCGGCAGCTTCGTGGCGAATGGTCGGCCACACAGTCCTGCTGGAAACGGGTCGGATCAGGACGCTCGCCCGTATCGATCCAGCGTTCCAGGGCCGAGAGCACCGTCAGATAGCCGACGTCCTCCAGCTTGCTGTGCTGGTCCTCGTCGGTGGCGGCCTGAACCAGCAGGTGCGAGCGACCGGCCGAGGCGACCGTCTCGGCATACACGGCCTCGGCCTCATAGAAGACAGTCGGATCATGCAGGGCATGAAGCGTCACTGTCGGCGCCACGATCTGACCGGTCAGATCGGCATCATGGGCCAGCATGGCCACGGCCTCCGGATCGGCGGTGAAGCGCTCGACTCCGGCGTTGAGGGCGGCATCGTCCGAAGACCCGCTATAGACCGTCTGGCTGTTGTCGAACGGATTGCGGCCGCCCAGCCGGACCTGCACCAGGTCCTGAAAGGTGAAGGTGGCCCAGTTCATATGGGCGACCAGCTCGTCCTCCTCGAGGCCGGTGATGGCCAGAAGCTCGCGCTTCCGGCGGCTCTGCTGGGCCGTCCGGTCCCGTCCCGACAGGCCGATCCCCGTGCAGTCGACGATGCGACGGCGCAGCTCGGCGCGGGTCATGCGCGCCCCGGCCGGAAGGCCCTGCCACACCGGATACTGGGGGTCCGTCGCCGCCGGGTGATTGTCGCAGATGTACTGATAGACGGCCCTGAGGTCCGCGCGGAATTGATAGGCCCGGGTGCCTCCGTTGAGGACGCCATTGGTCAGCAGCACGCCATCATAGGTCAGTCCCCCGGCCTCGTCGGTGCCGTACAGTTCGGCGGTCTTGGCCGCGACATTGCCGCCCCAGGACTGGCCGTGCAGCAGGGTCCGCTCCGGACGCCCGTACAGGCTCCAGAACAGGGCGCGGCTGCGGTCCACATCCTCGGCCGCCGAACGGACGCCATATCCGCCCCGGCGATAGGACGAGCCGATCCAGGCGTAGCCCTCGCGCACCATGGCCGAGAACCGGTCCAGATCCTCGAGCGAGTCGCCCTGCTCGGGGTCGCCCAGCCGGGGGCCGCCGTGGGCGTGCACGATCAGGTGGCCGTTCCAGTTATCGGGTCTCGCGATGATCAGCCACGCTCCCGCGTCGTCGCGCACCGAAAGACAGCTAACGCCCGGCCCCACCGACCGGGGACAGTCGATGGGCGTCGGTTGCGGGTCCTGCACCGGATGCGGCCCGGCCACCACCGGCGCGCACCCCAGGGTCAGTCCGACGGCCAGTGCCACCCCGGCCAGCCGGCGCCCCCACCCGAGGGGGGAGCGCCGACCGACAGCAGAGACGTCAGGGGAGGACATGACTGGCACCATCATCAGAAGGTCTTCGACACACTGGCATACCAGTAGCGGCCATAAGGACGATGGATCGACCCCAGATAGCCACCCTCGGCCAGGGGCGGACCTTCATCCGTCAGGTCGCGGACACCCAGACGGACCCGTGCGCCGGAGGCCGGTCCCAGGTTCTCGAACTCGAACTGGCCATACAGGTTGAAGGTCAGCTGGTCCTCGACCACCCACGGCTCACCCGCGTCGCTCAGCAGGTCCGGCTGTTCGATCTCGGACGTGTAGTGCGCCGTGACGCCGACCCGCCAGGGCCCCTTGCTCCAGTTGACGTTGGCCATGGCGCGCCATTCCGGGCGCCCATCCACGGCGATAAGCTGGCTGGTCAGGGGCAGCGGCGTCAGCGCGTTGATGGTGCCGGCCTCGCGGGCAGCCAGCAGCTGGTCCACGATCGGGCCGGCCGGTCGCGAATACTCGAGCATCTTCGAGGCATTGAGGGTGAAGTTGAAGGTGCCCCACGCCGTCCGCCGCTTGGACCAGCGAATGCCGAAGTCGACCCCTTCCACCGTCTGGGGGAGCAGGTTGACGAAGCTGTCGTTGATCGACAGCACTGTACCCGCAGAGGCCAGACCGGTGCCGTCGAACAGGGCGTCGTCATCCGCGTCCGGCGCGGCGCGCACGACGTTCGGGTTGGAACTCCCCTGCACCCGCAGCAGATAGTCCAGCGCCAGCGCGGTCTGCGCGCCCAGCAGGCCGACGATCTTCTCCTGTTCGATCGTCCAGTGGTCGACCGTGAAGGTGAAGTCGCCCCACTCGACGGGCACGAAGGTGGGCTGGAAGACCAGACCGACCGAACGGTTGGTGCTTTCCTCCGGCTCAAGGTCCGGGTTGCCGGCGATGAGCAGCGAAGCGCTGGCCGTGCGACCGCAGTCATTGAAGCTGGTGATCGCGTTCTGCCGCAGGTCCGCCTCGCAGCGGACATAGTCGGTGTTGGTGGCGAGGCGCGCATACTGGGTGGCGTTGACCTGCTCCAGGTTCGGGGCCCGGAACCCTTCGGAATAGGACGCCCGCACGCGTACCCCGTCGACGATGTCCCAGGCCAGGGCGATCTTGGGCTTGGCCACCGAGCCGAAGTCCGAATAGTTCTCGAACCGGCCGGCCAGCTGGACGTCCAGACTGCGCACCAGGGGGATGTTCATCTCGGGCGACACGACCGGCACCGCGAACTCGACGAAGGCGCCGAACACATCGCGGCTGCCCTCGGTGTCCGGGTTGGGGCTGACGGCGGCGACATTGGACTGGTTGACCTCGCCCGAGACCATGTCGGTGAAGGTAAAGGTGCCGTCCAGGTTCTCGTCCCGGTCGTCCATCTGGGTTTCGTGGCGGAACTCGACACCGAAGGCCACGCCCACATTCCCGCCCGGCAGGGACCACAGGTCGCTGCGGCTCATCTTGAAGTCCGCCAGCGTCAAGGTGGTCTCGGACACCCGCTCCATCTGGAACAGGATGGCGTCGATGGCGACCGGCGACGACGGGGTGCAGTCGCCATAGCTTGGCGTATCGACGCATCCACCGTTGAACGGATTGTAGGCGTCGGGCGTCGACAGCGCGAGCGACTGCTGCAGCGCGGTCGAGTTCACGTTCGGCGAGCTGTCGGTGGCACGGGCGCCGGAGTACAGCAGGGCCGTCTCCCAGTCGAAACCGGCCCATTCCCCGCGCAGGCCGCCCAGCAGGCGCACCTGATAGTTCTCGACGGTGACGTCCTGGAAGCCCGCATCCACGAAGCGGTGGTTGCCCATGTAGACGGGCAGGCCCTCGTTCGGAACGAAGGTCAGGCCGGGCAGCCGGTTGGGGTTGGGCGACCCGTCAGAGAAGGTGACGGGACCGAACGGGTTCCAGTAGTTGCTCGCCGGAATCCAGAGGTCATTCAGATTGATGACGGGCGGCTGTACCGCGCGGCTTTCGGCCGCATAAAAGCCCGCCTCTCCGAAGAACTCGATCGAGTCCGTCAGCTCGTAATAGCCCGAGGCGAACAGGTTCACGCGCTCGATGGACGACCGCACCGTGGTGTCGACCCGGGTGTCGTAGCGCATCTCGCGATTGGTCGAGTTGTAGGCAGTGACCCCCGAGACCAGGCACAGCCCCCCGTCCAGAGGGGCCCCGTCACAGCCGAAACTGGCCGGCTGGATGCGGAAGGTGCCCGAGGTGGACGCAATCCGGGTGCCGAAGTAGCGAGGGCGGGTCGAGGAGGTGAAGCCTGGCAGCTGGAACCGGCCCCACGGCGTGTGGGACGAGCGTCCGTCCGGCACATCCGTGGTCTCGAAGCCGGGGTACTGGTTGAACAGGGGGCGCAGATCGTCCGTGCGGGTGAACTCCTGTTCGTCGGCCCACAGCTCTGACCGGTCGGTATAGCTGGCGTAGAGCGAGATATTGCCGCGATCGAGGTCCTTGCCGGCGAACAGGTTCAGTTCCAGCTCGGTAAAGCCCGTGCCCTCGGCCCCGCCGTACTGGCTCTCGAAGGTCACGCCGTCGAAGTCGTCGCGCATGACGGTGTTGACCACACCGGCCACGGCATCGGCCCCGTAGATGGCGGCCGCGCCATCCAGCAGCACCTCGACCCGCTCGAGACCCGCGACCGGAATGGCGTTGGAGTTGTAGCTCAGCACCGGGACGGTGCCGGTGTCGGACGTCCCCTGGCTGGTCGGGTGCTGCACCATGCGGCGCCCGTTGATCAGGACCAGGGTGTTGCCGACGCCCAGCGAGCGCAGGTTGACCGAGTTGACGTCGCCCCGGGCCGAGTTGCTGGTCTGGGGATTGTTGGCGGCCTCGAACAGCACATCGCCCATCTGCGGGATGGAGCGGAACAGGTCGTCGCCCGACACTACGCCCGCGTCCTGGATGGCCTCGCGGTCCATGACGACAACCGGCAGGGCCGCCGTCGTCGAGGCCCCGCGGATGTTCGAGCCGACCACGACGATGTCGTCGACCTGGGTCACGGGTTCCTGCGGATCCTGCGCGGCCGGCGCGGACTGGGCGGAGGCTGCGGTCGCAAAGACCGATGCGGTCAGCAGGGCCGTTCCTGCCATCAGCCACTGGCGTTTCGTATTGGACATGGTTTCCTCCCTCGATTTTCTTGTTTTCTTTCGGCGGTATCAGTCGTCCGCCAGAACCAGATCGTCCCCCGGACCGGCCGCCGGATCGGGGGAGGCGGCCAGCGGTTGAGGTTTGCCGTTCAGCGCCAGGGCAAGGGCGTCGGCGTCCAGCGCCTTTTCCCAGCGGGCCACGACGACGGTGGCCACGGCATTGCCGATGAAGTTGGTCAGGGCCCGGCACTCGCTCATGAAGCGGTCGATGCCGAGGATCAGGGCCATGCCGGCGACCGGCACATCGGGCACGACCATCAGCGTCGCCGCCAGGGTGATGAAGCCCGCGCCGGTAATCCCGGCCGCCCCCTTGGAGCTGAGCATGGCGACCAGCAGCAGGGTCAGCTGCTGCCAGATGGTCAGGTCGATATTCAGCGCCTGGGCGATGAACAGGGCCGCCAGCGTCATATAGATATTGGTGCCGTCCAGATTGAACGAATAGCCGGTCGGCACGACCAGGCCGACGACCGACTTGGCCGCCCCCGCCCGCTCCATCTTGGCGATCAGACTGGGCAGGGCCGCCTCGGAACTGGAGGTGCCCAGCACCAGCAGCAGTTCTTCTTTCAGATAGCGGATCAGCTTGAAGATGGAGAAGCCGTTGGCCCAGGCGACCATCCCCAGAACGCCCAGAACAAAGATCAGCGACGTCAGATAGAAGGTGGCGATGAGCGCCGCCAGATTGGCGATTGAGGCGATGCCATAGGCGCCGATCGTAAAGGCGAAAGCACCCAGCGCCCCGATCGGCGCGGCCTTCATGACAATGGCCACCAGCTTGAACACCGCCAGGCTGACGGTCTCGAAGAAGTCGATGATCGGCTGGCCGCGCTCACCGATCAGGGCCAGGGCGATGCCGAACAGGATCGAGACGAACAGCACCTGCAGGATGTTGCCCGAGGTGAAGGCCCCGAACAGGCTGTCGGGGATGATGCTCATCAGGAAGCCGACGATGGTGCTCTCGTGGGCCGCCTGGGCATATTGCTGGACCGCGCCCGAATCCAGGGTAGCCGGGTCGATGTTCAGCCCGTCGCCGGGCCGGACGACATTGGCGACCGTCAGACCGATGATCAGCGCCAGGGTCGAAAAGACGAAGAAGTAGCCGAAGGCCTTGGCCGCCACCCGGCCAACCCGGCCGATGTCGCGCATGCCGGCAATGCCGATCACAATGGTCAGGAAGATCACCGGTGCGATCACCATCTTCACCAGCTTGATGAAGGCATCGCCGAGCGGCTTCATGCTCTCGCCGGTCTCGGGGAAGAAGTGCCCGATCAGGCCGCCGACGGTGATCGCCACCAGCACCTGGAAATACAGGTGCTTCCAGATCGGCTGGCGATGCGCGGACGCACCCTGGTCGTGATGAACCTGGATCAAACCCTCAACCTCCCTCGACGGATCATTGTCCGCTCTACGCCCGCGTCCCGTTCGTCGGGATCGCAGAGCGTCAGTATCAGGACGCACAAGTCCGAACCGCAAGCGACGCGCGTTCATCGATTAAATTACTGATAGTTCGCATTATTTGTCCACGCGGCTGAGCGGAAGGCCCCCATTTGTGCGGATTTACGCACGCCGTGTCTGGTCATTTGTGCGAAAATCCGCATTCTTGACCGATGACCCTGTCCCGCCTGTCCGAGAAAACCCAGTGGCGCCTGTTCGCGGCGGTCTGGGTGATCCTTGGAGTCCTGGCGATCGCCGTGGCCGGATGGCTGGCCCGCCTCGACGCCGAGGCCGCCACCCGTGATCAGGCCAGGACAGCCGCCGTCCTGCACGCGGCCGTGCTGACCAGTGAGCTGGAGCGCCAGCAGGCCGTGCCCTCGGTGCTGGCGGCCGATCCGGAACTGCTGGCCCTTGTGACCGCGCCCTCTGCCGAGCGGCGGGACCGCCTGAACCTGAAGCTGGAACAGCTGGCCGAAGAAGTGCGGGCCGCAGCCCTCTATGTTCTTGCGGCGGACGGAACGGCGATGGCGGCCAGCAATTGGCGCGAGCCGACCAGCTTCGTGGGCTCAAACTATCGCTTTCGTCCCTATTATATCGAGGCCATGCGCGACGGCGAGGCGGCCTTCTTCGCCCTCGGGACCGTCAGCGGCAGGCCCGGGCTGTACCTCGCGCGGCGCATTGATCGCCCCGACGGGACACCGGCCGGCGTGATCGTCGCCAAGGTCGAGTTCGGCGCCCTCGAGCAGACCTGGCGCAGCGCCGGCGAACCGACCTATGTCACGGATGCAGATGGTGTCGTGTTGATCACCACCACGCCCGAGTGGCGCTTCCGCACGACCCGCTCGCTCAGCGACACGCGACGTCGGCAGTTGGCCGAGGAACAGACCACCGGCGAGCCGCTGGAGGATATGCCGTTCACGCCGCCTGAGTCGGGTTTGTTGCGGGTCGACCGCGACGGTGCATCCCGGCTTTACGCGCACGAGACCGACACGAGTATGGGGCTGGGCTGGACGCTGCACCTGCTATGGCCCGCAGACCAGATGATGACCCGGGCTGTCGGGGCGGCGCGGATTCTGGCCGGGCTGAGCATCGCCCTGCTGGCGGGCCTCACCGGCATCCTGCTGCGGCGACGCCAGAGAGCCCGAAACCGCGCGGTCGAGGAAGAAGCGGCGCGCGCCGAGCTGGAACGGCAAGTCGCGCTGAGGACGGCAGAGCTCAGTGCGGCCAACCAGGCGCTCAGCCATGAAATGGAGGAACGCCGCAGCCTGGAACTGAGCCGTCAGGTTCTGGAAGACGAGCTTGTGCAGGCCAACAAGCTGGCGACAGTGGGTCAGATCGCCGCCGGGGTCGCCCATGAGATCAACCAGCCGATTGCCGCGATCCGCACCCATGCTGATACGGCCGGGGTCTATCTGGAACGCGGCGACCGTGACGCAGCCCTGCGGAGCCTGACCTCGATTTCCGGCCTGACCGAGCGGGTCGGCACCATCACCGATGAACTGCGCGCCTTTTCCCGAAAGACGCGGTCAGAGGTTGTGGCGGTCGATGTGGAGGAGGCTATTGAGGGGGCCCTGCTTCTAGTCTCGGCGCGGCTGAGGGAACGGGGCATCTGGCTGGACCGCTCGGCCCTGTCTCCGGGTCTGAAGGTCAAGGCCGAGCGGAACCGTCTGGAGCAGGTGGTGCTGAACCTGCTGCAGAATTCCATCGAGGCGCTGGACGGCACCGCCACGCCGACCGTGGCCCTGTCGTCGAAACGGGTCGGGCGTAAGGTCGTGATCCGCCTGACCGACAATGGACCGGGTCTGCCGGAGGATGTGCGCGACCGGCTGTTCACACCCTTCGTCACCAGCAAGGCGTCGGGACTGGGGCTGGGCCTGGTCATCAGCCGGGATATCGTCGCCGGCTTCGGAGGCGAACTGACTCACGAGTCCGCGCCGGCCGGCACGGTATTCCAGATCGTTCTGGCGCATGCGTCATGAGCATCGGCACCCTGAATCGCGTGGCTCTGGTCGAGGATGACGCTCCGTTTCGCGATGCTCTGGCCGAGCGGCTGACCCTGGCCGGGCTGGACGTCGCGACCTTTGCGTCGGCAGAGACGGCCCTCAGGTCCGTCGGTCCGGGCTTCGAAGGGGTGGTGGTCACAGACCTGCGGATGCCCGGAATGGACGGCCGTCAGTTCGCGGACCGACTGACGGCACTGGACCCGGATCTGCCCGTGGTGCTGATCACCGGACACGGCGACATCGCCGACGCGGTCGAGGCGATGAAGCGCGGTGCCTATGATTTTCTGGCCAAGCCCTTTGCGCCCGAGCGGCTGATCGAAACCCTTCGGCGGGCGCTGGAAAAGCGGGCGCTGATTCTCGACAATCGGCGCCTGACCACGCTGGCGGCCGAGACGGAGCAGTCCATCCCCCTGAGCGGCGCCAGCCCGTCTATCGTCGCCTTGCGCGGGGCCATCCGGCAGTTGGCCGACGCTGAGGTCGATGTGCTGATCGAGGGGGAAACCGGATCGGGCAAGGAGGCCGTGGCCCGTGCCATCCACAGCGGCGGCCGCCGTCGCCTGAAGCCCTTTGTCGCCGTGACCTGCGCTGCCCTGACCGAGGCCGGGGTCGAGGCTCAGCTGATGGGGCAGGACGTGGGCTACGCGTCCACCGTCACCCGCCGTCGCGAGGGCCAGGTCGAACAATCCCATCAGGGCAGCCTGTTTCTGGATGAGGTGGATCTGGCGCCGCGTCAGGCGCAGCTGACCCTGCTCCGCGTGCTGGAAGAACGCGAGGTGCTGCCGCTGGGTGCCACCGAGCCCCGGGCTCTGGACCTGCGGGTGCTGGCCGCGACGCAAAGCGACCCTGCCGAGGCCGTCGCGCGCGGCGACCTGCGAGAGGATCTGTATTACCGGCTGAATGTCGTCCGGCTACGCGTACCGCCGCTGCGGGAGCGTGCGGACGATGTGCAGATGCTGTTTGCCCGCTTCCTTGCGCGGGCCTCAGCCCGGATGGGTCGTCCCCTGCCGCCGATCGATCACGCCGTGCGTCGCCGCCTGATCGAGCACGACTGGCCGGGCAATCTTCGCGAACTGTCCAACTTCGCCAATCAGGTCGCGGTGGGTCTTACCGAGAGCGCGCCCGACCGTGCATCCCGGGACAGTTTGGCCCAGCGGGTCGCGCGCTATGAAGCCGAACTGATCCGCGAGGCCCTGAGCGACCATCGCGGGGATATCCGCAAGGTCACGGCAGCCCTCGGCCTGCCGCGCAAGACGCTCTACGACAAGATGGCCCGACACGGCATTCAGCCCGCCGACCATCGCGACCGGGACTGAGCCGCCCCTGCCCTACTGCGGAACGCCGGGCGTGCCGAAGTCGAAGGCCGGCTCCTGACGTCGCGGGCTGCTGCCGAAGGTGTAGGTCAGGCCGATATAATAGGTCGGCTCGCTGAACCGGACGCGGCTGCGGTCCTGGAAGTCGGGCGTGTCCGTGATCGCGGTGATCTCGGCCGTATCGAGGATGTTGGTCCCCGTCACGACCATGCTGAAACTGTCGGTAAACTTGCGTCGATAGCCGATGTTCAGCATGCCGAACGAGCTGCGCTCGCTCTGGGCCTGGATCTGTTCACCGACATAAAAGCCGTTCAACTGGAAGAAGTCGGTCTCGGTCGGTGACCAGTTGATCGAGGCCCGGGCCGTGCCGCTGGTGCCGCTACGTTCGATACCGCCCGCTATACCGGGGATGCTGATGTCGTTCTGGAACACGGTGCCCGAGGCATTGTAGGTGACCTTGGGACCGAAGCGGCCGTTGACGATGAATTCGACGCCGGTGCGCTGGCTCTCACCCAGATTCTCGCGGGTGGTCAGCACCACGCCGCCGCCGATGTCCTGCGAGATGTCCGTCACACCGCCGCTGCTGTCGCGATAGAAGGCCGTCACGGCATAGAAGGTCTGGCCCTTGCGCATCTGCCAGCCCAGCTCGAACGAGTCGGTGATTTCCGGCTCGAGATCGGGATTGCCGCGTCGCAGGTTCTGCGGGTCGATATAGACGGTATAGGGGTTGAGGTCCTGCGGAGAGGGACGGCTGATCCGACGGCTGTAGCCCCCGCGCAGACGTTGGCTGTCGGTCATCTGATAGCCGAAGTTCAGCGTCGGATAGGCTTTCAGATAGTCGCGCTGGACCGAGATGGAGTCTGTGATCTGATCCAGCTGGAAGTCGACCTGCTCGACCCGCAGACCCGCCTGGACATCCAGATCACCAAACGGCCGCTCATAGGTCACATAGGCGGCGTGGACCCATTCCTCGTAGTCGAAGCGGTTGGTCAGAGCGGCAATCGGCACCAGACCGGCCTCGTCCGGGCCGCGTGAGCCGAACGAGTTGAAAGCGTCGATGTCGAGGTCGCCCTCATAGCCGATCTTCAGCAGGCGCCGCTCACCCATCGGGCGGGTGTAGTCCAGCTTGAAGCCGTAAGAGTCGTTCTGGTTGTCGCTGCCGGTGCGCTGCAGGAAGTCCGGCTCGCCGCCGACCTGGGTGGTCGAGATCAGGTCGAGATCCCGTTCCGACGTGCTGGAATCCACTTCGAAATCGGCGGCCAGTTCGTGCTGGTCACCCTCAAGCTTGCGGCGCCAGGACAGCCGGCCGCCCACATTGCTGTTGGAGAAGCCGCCGGTCTGGAGGCGCTGATAGCGGTCGCTGACGATGCCATTGCCGTCGGCGCGTTCGAAGGTCTGGGTGTTGTCGTTCTCGGCATCGAACGCGCGGTAGCTGAGCTCGCCGCTGATCCGGTCGCGGGCGTTCAGATCATAGTCGGCGCCGACCCGGGCGTTGCCGAAGGTGTTGGTATTCTCGCCGGTCGACAGGCTCCCTTCGGTGATGGTCGCTGCCGGGGTCGCGCCGGGGCGCAGGCGCGTGGATTCGCTCTCAAAATCACTGACATTATGGCGAAGGCCGACCTCGCCGGACAAGGTCAGTCCGTCCTTGGTGCGGCTGCCACTCAGAGACAGGTTGCCACGCTCGCCGCCATCCCAGGACGCGCGGACCCCGACCGAGGTGACCGAAGGTTGGGCCGTCCTCGTCACCAGATTGATGACGCCGCCGCTGCCTTCGGGGCTGAAGGCGGCCGAAGGGTTGGTGATGACTTCCACGCGCTCAATCTGGCTGCCGGACATGGCCTGCAGCACATCGGCGCGGGAGGCGCCGCGCAGCATGGCGGACGGGCGTCCGTCGACGAGGATGGTCACATTGCCGTCGCCGCGCAGGCTGACATTGCCCTGAAGATCGACCTCGACACCCGGGACGTTGCGCAGGACGTCCGCGACCGATCCGGTCTGGGCCTGCACATCGTTCGAGACGTTGTAGATCATCCGGTCAGCAGCCGTGATGATATCCGGACGCGTCGCCTGGACGACGACTTCATCGACCTCGGTCGCCTCTTCGGCGTCTTCGTCCTCGGCCGTGGCCGGCGGATCCTGATCGGCGTCCTGGGCCAGGGCAGGGGCAGCGCCGAACAGGACGCACCCGAAGAGAAGCGCTGTCGTCATCAGCAGGGTGCGGTTCGACATGTTCAGCCCGATCGAGAGGAGGTAGCGGCCCGGGACGAAACGAATTCGTCTTTGGCAACAGAGAGGTGATTGACAGCGCGGTATCACGTCGCCGGGCTCCGGCAAGTTAAATCCCGGACAGGTTGAGGGCCGTGCCATGTTCACAAAGCCTCATAAGCTCACCCTATCCTCAGCATCAGAAAATAGTCTTAGCTTATTGGGCTGCGTTTGATACCTTGGCCGCACTACGTCCCCGGAATTGCACCGGGGCCCCATTGACGCCCAGGAGAGCAAGACATGGACGGAAACGCAGGCGATCCCCTCAGCGACCCTAAGAAGGAACGCGGCGCGCTTCGCTCGCTGCTGGGCCGCACCAATCGCGACTGGTGGCCGAACCATCTGGCGATCGACATCCTTCACCAGCAGGGCCGGACCGGCGACCCGATGGGCGACGACTTCGACTATGCCGAGGCGTTCAAGAAGCTGGACTATGCGGCGGTCAAGCGTGACCTGCATGCCCTGATGACCGACAGCCAGCCTTGGTGGCCGGCGGACTATGGTCACTATGGCCCCTTCTTCATCCGCATGGCGTGGCACTCGGCCGGCACCTATCGCACGGCGGACGGCCGCGGTGGTGCGGGCGCGGGCCAGCAACGCTTTGCCCCGCTGAACAGCTGGCCGGATAACGGCAACCTCGACAAGGCGCGGCGCCTGCTGTGGCCGATCAAGCAGAAATACGGGGCCAACCTCAGCTGGGCCGACCTGATGATCCTGGCCGGCAATGTGGCCATCGAGTCGATGGGCGGGCCGGTGTTCGGCTTCGGCGGCGGACGCGCCGACGTCTGGGAGCCCGAAAAGGACGTCTATTGGGGCACCGAGGAGAAGTGGGTCGGCGAAGAGGGCAATGAGACCCGCATCCAGCCGGACAAGGAGATGGCGCTGGAAGAACCTCTGGCCGCCATCCAGATGGGCCTGATCTATGTGAACCCCGAGGGCCCCGGCGGCGTGCCGGACGCCCTTCAGTCGGCCCGCGACATCCGCGAAACCTTCCGCCGGATGGGCATGAATGACGAGGAAACGGTGGCGCTGACCGCCGGCGGCCACACCTTCGGCAAGGCCCACGGCGCGGGCGACGCCAAGCTGGTCGGGACCAGCCCCGAAGGCGCCGACATCGCGCAGCAGGGCCTGGGCTGGACCTCCGGCCACGAGAGCGGCATGGGCGACCACACCATTACCTCGGGCATCGAGGGCGCCTGGACGCCCACGCCAACGACCTGGGACATGGACTATTTCAACATGCTCCTGGACCACGACTATGAGCTGACCCGCAGCCCGGCCGGCGCCAAGCAGTGGCACCCCGTCGGCGATCCGCCCGAGACGCTAGCGCCCGCCGCTCACACGCCCGGCAAACGGGTGCCGACGATGATGACGACCGCCGACATGGCGTTAAAATTCGATCCGGAATACCGCAAGGTCATGGAGAAGTTCAGGGCCGATCCCGCGTACTTCGCCGACCAGTTCGCGCGCGCCTGGTTCAAGCTGTGCCACCGCGACATGGGCCCCAAGGCCCGCTACCTCGGACCGGAAGTGCCCGCCGAGGATCTGATCTGGCAGGACCCGATCCCCGCGCACGAGGGCCCGACGCTGAGCGAGGCCGATATCCGGGACCTGAAGGACGCGATCGCGTCGTCGGACCTGTCGATCGCCGACATGGTCCGCACCGCATGGGCTTCGGCCTCGACCTACCGCGGGTCGGACCACCGGGGCGGGGCGAATGGCGCTCGCATCCGTCTGGCACCGCAGAAGGACTGGGACGTCAACGAGCCCGACAAGCTGGCGCGTGTGCTCAAGGTCTATGAGGACATCAAGGCCGGCTCGGGCAAGAATGTCTCGATTGCCGACCTGATCGTGCTCGGTGGCTCGGTGGGTATCGAGAAGGCCGCAAAGGCCGCCAGCCACGACATCGAGGTGCCCTTCACGCCGGGCCGCACGGATGCCTCGCAGGAGCAGACCGAGGTTGAGGGATTCCACTGGCTGGAGCCCCGCGCCGACGGCTTCCGCAACTATCTGCAGGTCCGGTTCAATGTGCCGACCGAGGAACTGCTGATCGACCGCTCGCAACTGCTGGGGCTGACGGCACCCCAGATGACGGTCCTAGTCGGCGGCCTGCGCGTGCTGGGCATCAACCACAAGGACTCCAGGGACGGCGTGCTGACCGATCGCCCGGGCCAGCTGACGAACGACTTCTTCGTCAATCTGCTCGACATGGGCACGGCCTGGAAACAGGTCGACGATCACTCGGACGAGACCTTTGTCGGCACCGACCGCGACACCCACGAACAGCGCTGGACCGCGACCCGGACCGATCTGGTGTTCGGCTCCAACTCCCAGCTGCGGGCGCTGGCAGAGGTCTATGCCTCGGCCGACGCCGGACAGAAGTTCGTGCGCGACTTCGTGACAGCCTGGGTCCAGGTGATGAATGCGGATCGCTTCGATCTGACCTGATCCGGCGGCTCGAACCGACTGCAAGGCACCCGGATGCAGGCGACTGCGTCCGGGTGCTTGTCTATGGGCGGTTGGCGGTCTGAGCCTGCCCGGCGTGACCGCTGTGGGCGGGGGGCGGCGTGAGTTCGGGGATGGATCAGGCCGCCGAGAGTTGGCATATCCATGGCCATGAGGAAGAACCGTCGCCCATGACCTCCCCCCGCGCCCTGATCGAACAGTCGTTGGCCGCCATAGAGATGGGCGACCACGATGTGCTCGAGGCCTGCCTGCACCTTGAGGTCATCTACCGGCGGCCGGGCCAGCCGGTCCTGTCCGGGCGGGACGCAGTCATTGACTATTACCGGCGCCACCGCAGCGCCAAGACCTCCCAGATCCTGCTGGACGAGTTCGTATGCGAAGGCGACCGCGCCGTCGCCATGGGGCTGGTGGAGGGGCGTGGCCATGACGGCGCTCCAATCCATGAGCGCTTCGCCGACGCCTACCGCATCGAGGACGGCCTGATCCGCGAACGCACCACCTACTTCTTTCGCCAGGGATTCTGAGGCGGATTGCCACGGCACCGAGCCGGAGTCAGAGTGGAGGTCGAAGCTTCGGGAGGACGAGACCCATGCGACTGACCCTGACCCTTACCGGCGCCGTTCTGGCGACCTCCATGCTGGCGCTGGCGACACCCGCCTCGGCCCAGTCCGGTGCACCGCCGACTGCCCAGCAAGCCAACGGCGGCGCCATTGGGCGCACGACCGGCGACCAGCAGATTCGGCGCTTCGAGGCGGACGAATATCGCACCGACGCCGAGGCCGAAGCCATGACCGTCGAAGAGGCCGAGGACCGCTATGGCGCCGAACGGGTCGCCCTCGCCGAACGGGTGCAGGCACTGATGGACGCCGGCCAGTGCACCGAGGCCCGTCGCCTGGCCTCCGAGGCCGGCGAACGCGCCATGGCTATCCGCGTGCGCCAGACCTGCCGCCGCCGCTGAGGCCCCCTACAGGACGGGCACGGCCTGGCTGAGGCGCCCGCCGATGCGGATCGGCTCGATGCGCGTGGCCAGGCCTGTGCGGTCGTCGGTCTCGACATAGACGCCGCAGACGGTCGCCGGACCCGACGCCGGCTGGTAGCGACCGCCGCTGAGCCGGGTGGTGAAGCGACGCAGGGGCTCTTCCTTGTCGTTGCCGATCACCGAGTCATAGTTGCAACACCCCCCGGCATCGGTCTGATAGGCCGTGCCGCCGGGCAGGATCTGGGCATCGGCGGTCGGCACATGGGTATGGGTGCCCACGACCAGGCTGGCGCGCCCGTCGCAGAAATGGCCCATGGCCATCTTCTCGCTGGTGGCCTCACAGTGGATATCCACGATGGCGGCGTCGGCGACCACGCCCAGCGGTGCGGCCTCCAGCTCGCGCTCGACGGCCGAGAAGGGGTCGTCCATCGGGTCCATATGCACCCGGCCCAGCACATTGATGACCAGCACGCGGCGGCCATCCGACGTGGTGAAGACATCGGCCCCGCGGCCCGGCGCGTCCATCAGCGGCGGATAGTTGACCGGCCGGATCAGGCGTGGCTCGCGCACGATATAGGTCAGGGCTTCGCGCTGGTCCCAGCTGTGGTTGCCGAGTGTCAGCACATCAGCCCCGGCATTGAACAGGTCGCGCGCCGTGTTCTCGGTAATGCCGAAGCCGCCGGCGGCGTTCTCGGCATTGATGACCACGAAGTCGAGCTTCAGGTCACGCTTCAGACCGGGCAGGTGATCGGACAGGCCGTCGCGACCGGACTTGCCGATCACATCGCCGAAGAATGCCAGCCTCATGCGGCCGGCCGGGAGAAACAGGTGCGCGTCATGGGAAGGCGGTATAGCCGGTCTCGGTCAGAACACCATGCAGCGGAATATCGTGATCCAGCAGGCTGAGGCGGTCGACTTGCTGGCCCGCATAGGCGATTCCAACCCGCAGGGCGTCGGGCCGCGCCGCGAACGTCCGGTCGTAATAACCGCCCCCCTGACCCAGCCGTCCGCCGGTCCGATCAAAGGCCAGAAGCGGCGTCAGGATCAGTTCGGGCTGCATGTCGTGCGCCGACGACAGGGGGGCCGGTATGCCGGCAGCGTCGGGCGCGAGTTCATCGCCGGGGCGCCACCAGCGGAAGATCAGGGGCGTGTCGGGGGCGGTGACCACCGGCAGGCAAAGGTCATAGCCTTCATAGGCCAGACGCGCCGCCAGGGGGCGCGGGTCCATCTCGGCCCCGATCGGATAATAGAGCGCGTGCACGACAGCGCCGGGCAGGTCATCCGCAAACCCCGCCAGCCGCTTGGCGGCGTCCGGTAGCGCAAGCGCCAAGGCCTTCCGCCGCGCGCGCATCTCGGATCGCAGGGCCTCTCGATCAGTCATGAGCCCACACTATCACGACCCGGCGAGCCGCCGTGCGATGAGCAGCAAGGGAAGAGAAGCGGCCCTCGGGCAGCGAGGCCCCGCGGGCCAGGCGATAGGGCAGGAATGAGGTTGGCGGCGCCACAAGAACCGTGAAGAGCGTTTAAATCCTCTCAGACCTGGGTAGCCAGGTGGGCTCCATATGCCCAGGCCCTCGAGCCCGGACAGGGACAGATCCCTTTGAGTGAATTAAGGTCGCGAGGAATGTTGCCTTCGACGAGGGCCGCAGCAAGACCCGCCAACGACCAAGATAGTCCTCGACCTGTGGCCGGACAATGGCCATTGCGCCGGGCCTGCACGAATTCCGGCGACGGGCCTCAGGTGATGGTCTGGGCGATCTTTTCGATGCGGGCCGCAACCGCATTCAGGGCCTCGGCCACGCCGGCATCAGAGGGCGCTGTCTCGGCGGGACGGGCCGGAGCCTCGCCCGAGCGAGCCTCCTGCAGCTCGTCGGCCAGGATAAGACCGGCCATCAGGAACAGGCGCAGTTCCCCGACATGGCCCACCTCGGCGGCGACCGTGCTGACATGACCGGCGAACTGGGCCGCCAATTGCTTGACGCGCTCTTCCTGTCCGTCGGCGCATCCGACGGCATAGGGGCGGCCATTGATCTCGACGGTGACGGTGGCCATCAGACACTCCCCTCGCCGTCTTCGTCGTCCGCAAGGATCGAGCGGATGGCCTCGGCCGAGGCGGCAAGCGCGGTGCGGGCCTCACGCCCTGCGTCTTCCAGCTCGGCCAGACGCCGGGCGTCGGCGCGCGGCGCAAACAGGTCATCGTCGCCGATCGGGGGCGCCGAGGCGGGGCGCGCCTTCAGGTCCTTCATGCGTCTTTCCAGCAGGGCGAGGGCCTTGTCGATGCGGGCTTTCGCAGCTGTGGTGGCGTCGGCCATCGGTGTCACTTCCTCCGGAATCCCTATAGAACCCGTCCGCGCGTCGG
Organism: Brevundimonas sp.; assembly: GCF_036963785.1. GTDB lineage: Bacteria > Pseudomonadota > Alphaproteobacteria > Caulobacterales > Caulobacteraceae > Brevundimonas. The sequence continues at coordinate 299,239 of NZ_JBALUS010000004.1, read as the reverse complement.
GGTAAAGCGGCCCCGCCCCCCTTTTTATTCCCCGCGTCCCGAGAGGTTGCCCGTGGCAAAAGCCGATTCCACCCCGCCGAAGGCTACCCCCAAGCAGATGGCCGATGCCATCCGGGTGCTGGCCATGGACGCCGTGCAAAAGGCCAACAGCGGCCACCCCGGCATGCCGATGGGCATGGCCGACGTCGCCACCGTGCTGTTTTCGAAGCATCTGAAGTTCGACGCCAGCCGCCCCGACTGGGCCGACCGCGACCGGTTCATCCTGTCCGCCGGGCACGGATCCATGCTGATCTACGCCCTGCTACACCTGACGGGCTATGAGGCCGCGACCCGCGAGGAACTGTCGAACTTTCGCCAGTGGGGGTCGAAGACCGCCGGTCACCCCGAATATGGCCACATGCCCGGCGTCGAGACGACCACGGGCCCACTGGGTCAGGGTCTGGCCAATGCCGTGGGCTTTGCCATGGCCGAACGCCATCTGGCCGCGCATTTCGGCGAGGATCTGGTCGACCACCGCACCTGGGTGATCGCCGGCGACGGCTGTCTGATGGAAGGCGTGTCGCAGGAGGCCATCGCCCTTGCCGGCCGCTATCGGCTGAACAAGCTGACCGTGCTGTGGGACGACAATGCCATCACCATCGACGGCGCCGTCAGCCTGTCGGACGCCACCGACCAGAAGGCCCGCTTCAAGGCCGCCGGCTGGGCGGTCAAGGCTATCGACGGCCACGACATGGGTGCGATCAAGTCCGCGCTGAAATGGGCCGAGCGTCAGAACAAGCCGACCCTGATCGCCTGCAGAACCAAGATCGGGCGCGGTGCCGCCACCATGGAAGGCAGCCACAAGACCCACGGCGCAGCGCTGGGCGAGGCCGAGATCGCGGCCACGCGTCTCGGCCTCGGCTGGGACCACGCTCCGTTCGATATCCCGGAACACGTCGAAAAGGCCTGGCGCAAGGTCGGACGCCGGGGCGCCAAGGCCCGCCAGGACTGGGAAGAGCGGCTGGCCGAGGCCGAGCTTCAGGACGACTTCGTCCGTGCCATGGCCGGGGGCCTGCCCGACGACGCCTTCGACGACCTTGATGCCGCCATCGCCGAGGCGGTGGAGGCCAAACCGGCCCAGGCCACGCGCCAGTCGTCCGGCGCGGCGCTCAGCGCCCTGTTCGAGGCCGTGCCCGAGCTGATGGGCGGCTCGGCCGACCTGACCGGCTCGAACAACACCCTGGTCGCGGGCACCGAGACCTTCGACGCCCCCGACTATGCCGGGCGCTATATCAACTGGGGCATCCGCGAGCACGGCATGGCTGCAGCCATGAACGGCATGGCTCTGCACGGGGGGCTGATCCCCTACGGCGGCACCTTCATGGTGTTCTCGGACTACAGCCGCCCGTCGATCCGGCTGGCGGCCCTGATGGGCATCCGGGTCGTCCATGTGCTGACCCACGACTCCATCGGACTGGGCGAGGACGGCCCCACCCACCAGCCGGTCGAGCATCTGGCTGCGCTTCGCGCCATTCCGAACCTGCAGGTCTTCCGCCCCGCCGACACGGTCGAGGCCATGGAGTGCTGGCGTCTGGCGCTGGAGAAGGCCGACGGCCCCTCGGCGCTGGCGCTGTCGCGCCAGAAGACCCCGGCCGTGCGGACCGAGGCTGCTTCCGAGAACCTGTCGGCCAAGGGTGCCTATGAACTGCGCGCCGCCTCGGCCAAGGCCAAGGCCACCCTGTTCGCCACCGGCACCGAGGTCGCCCTGGCGCTCAAGGCCGCCGAACAGCTCGAGGCTGACGGCGTCCCGACCCGCGTGGTCTCGGTGCCCTCGTTCGAGCGCTTCAACCAACAGACCAAAGCCTATCAGACCAAGGTGATCGGCAAGGGCACCGCCCGGGTCGCCATCGAGGCCGGCATCCGCCAGGGCTGGGACCGCTTCATCGGCGAGGACGGCGGCTTCGTCGGCATGTCGAGCTTCGGCGCCTCCGCCCCGGCCGAAGTGCTCTACGAAAAGTTCGGCATCACCGCCGAGGCCGTGGTCGCCGAGGTCAAGGCGCGGCTGTGACGGTTCGCGGCGCGGTCCTGATCATTCTGGCGGTTCTGTTTGCCGCATGGCCGGCCACGACGTCCGCGCAGACCGCGCCCGCGCCGATCATCATCGGGCAGTCCTACCGTTTACCGTCGGCAATCATGGGGGAGGCACGCGAGATCAACGTCTGGCTGCCGCCCGGCTACGGCGAGACGGATCAGACCTATCCCGTGCTTGTGGTCCTGGATGGCGGTGTCGGTCAGGATTTTCATCATATCTCGGGGCTGGCACAGCTGGGGACCGTAAACGGCACGACGCGCGATGTGATCGTCGTGGGGATCGCCAGCGTGGACCGGCGGCGCGAGCTGGCGCTGCCCAGCGATGATCCCGACCTCATTGCCGCCTATCCGACCCAGGGCCATTCCCAACAGTTCCGCGACCACCTGTGGCGAGAGGTTCTGCCCTGGATCGATGCCAACTTCAGTACGGACGGCCATCGGACGCTGATGGGTGAAAGTCTGGGTGGCCTGTTCGTCGTGGAGACCTTCCTCAAGGCTCCTGAACTGTTCGACGCCTATGTGGCAGTCAGCCCCAGCCTGTGGTGGGACGGTGGCAGACTGGCCCGTCAGTCCGGCGCCCATCTGCGCGATCATTCGAACGAGCCTCGCACCCTGCTGCTGTACCTGGGCGACGAAGGCGAGTTGATGGAGGCCCCCATGGCGGTTCTGCTCCATGCGCTTGCAGAACATGCAATGCCTGGACTGGTCTGGACCTATCGGCCCCGCCCCGCCGACACCCACGCGACCATCTATCACGGGGCGGCACTGGACGCGTTCCGTAGTCTGTATTCCTATCCCACGGAGGACGAATGATCCGTCTCGGCACGCCCCTCTCCGACTCTGCCGTCCGGGTCATGCTGCTCGGCGCCGGTGAGCTGGGCAAGGAAGTGGCGATCGAGCTGCAGCGCCTCGGCGTCGAGGTGATCGCGGTCGACCGCTATCCGAACGCCCCGGCCATGCAGGTCGCACATCGCAGCCACGTCATCCCCATGACCGATCCGCAGGTGCTGAACGGCGTCATCCTGGCCGAGGCGCCGCACATCATCGTGCCGGAGATCGAGGCCATTGCCACGGACGTTCTGGCCCAGATCGAGGCGGCCGGGCTGGCGACCGTCATCCCGACAGCCCGCGCAACGCAGCTGACCATGAACCGCGAAGGCATCCGTCGGCTGGCGGCCGAGGACCTGGGCCTGCCGACCAGCCCCTATGCCTTTGCCGGATCAGCCGCCGAGTTGGCGGAGGCCGCGCACACCATCGGCCTGCCGGTGTTCATCAAGCCGGTCATGTCGTCCTCGGGCAAGGGCCAGTCGATGATCGACGCCATCGAGGATGCCGCCAATGCCTGGGCCTATGCCCAGTCAAGCGGGCGGGTCGATACCGCCCGCGTGATCGTCGAGGGGCGGATCGACTTTGATTATGAGATCACCCTGCTGACCGTCCGTTCCCTGAAGGACGGCAAGGTCGTGACCGACTTCTGCGCGCCGATCGGCCACCGCCAGGTCAAGGGCGACTATGTCGAGAGCTGGCAGCCCCAGGCCATGAGCGCGGCCGCCCTGGCCTCGGCACAGGACATCGCGGGCAAGGTGACCGCAGCGCTGGGCGGCCTTGGCGTCTTTGGGGTCGAGCTGTTCGTAAAGGGGGATCAGGTCTGGTTCTCGGAAGTCTCGCCCCGGCCCCACGACACGGGTCTGGTGACCCTGGCCAGCCAGGTGATGAGCGAGTTCGCCCTCCATGCCCGGGCCATCCTGGGCCTGCCGGTCGATGTGACCCTGCGCGGACCGGCCGCCAGCGCCGTCATCTATGGCGGCATGGACGCGCAAGGGATCGCGTTCGAGGGTGTGGCCGAGGCCCTGTCGGTGCCGACCGCCGACCTGCGCCTGTTCGGCAAGCCCGAGGCCTTCGAGCGCCGTCGCATGGGCGTGGCCACGGCGCGCGGCGTCGATACCGACCAGGCCCGCGAACGCGCCCGCGAGGCGGCAGGGCGGGTCAGACCTGTCCGGGCCTGACCCGCAGAGGCCCTAGTTCTCGTCGCGCACCTCGACCGTGCGGGTGACGATGCGGGCGCCGTTCCCACCGCGTTCGCCCTCTTCCAGAGCGCCCGAGCCGTCGGCGTCCATCTGGCGGAAGATGTCGCGCATCGGCGTCAGGAATTCAGCCTCGGTAACGCGTCCGTCGCCGTTCGCATCCATCTCGGCCCCCTCGCCCTCGCGGATCAGTTCGACATGCGCCCCCCCGGCCATGGCCGGACCTTCGCCGCTGCGGATGAAGACCTGCGTGGGGCCATCGCCGGCAGAGGTAATCTCGCCGTCCTGTCCGACGATGACGAAGCTGTGCGCCTCAACCTCCACATTGTCGCCGTCGACGCGGCGCACTTCGATCCGGTGCGGACCGGAGCCCTCGGTGGCAGAAGTCCAGGTCATGGCCGGACCGCCGGCGATGATGCGCACATCGTGGTCCATGTCCGCCCCTCCGGCGCGATGCTGCAGCTCTTCGGTCGACAGGCGGCCGTCGCCGTCGGCATCCATGCGGGCAAAGGCATCGTCCATCGGCCGGGCGAACTCGGCGCGCGAGACGAACCCGTCGCCGTCCCGGTCCAATCCATTCTCGCCGTCCGGGTCAGCGCTCACAAACACCACCCGGCTCTCGGTGCGCACCACGGGCGGCGCAGGCGGCCGCGCCGGGTCCTGGGCAGCGGGGTGGGTCAGGGCAAGGGCGAGCGACAGGGAAATCAGCATGGGAAAGTCCTCGTGTGGATGACGCCCCCTTGGACCACGCCGGCCTTGCGCCCGTATTTCAGACGCGGGCCGAATTGTTTCACGGATGAAATGACGACGGCACCGGGCCGCGTCACAATGAGCAGATGACCTCAGCTCCCTCCCCCCGCATCCTTGTGGTCGATGACGATCCGGGCCTGCGCGAGGTGCTGGTCGACTATCTGGGCCAGCACGGGTTCGAGGCGATGGGTGCGGCCTCGGCGGCCGAGATGGACCGGCAACTGGGGCATCGACCGCCCGATCTGGTGGTGCTGGACCTGATGATGCCGGGCGAGGACGGGCTGTCGGCCTGCCGTCGGCTGATCGCGCGCGGCGGGCCACCGGTCGTCATGCTGAGCGCCATGGGCGAGGAGACCGACCGCATCGTCGGGCTGGAACTGGGCGCCGATGACTATCTGCCCAAGCCGTGCAATCCGCGAGAATTGCTGGCGCGCATCCGGGCCGTGCTGCGTCGCCGCGCCGGGCCAGAGGCGCCCGGGGCCTCGGCCGCCGAGCCGGTGCTGGCATTCGAAGGGCGCACGCTGAACCTTTTGCGGCGCGAGCTGAAGCGGCCGGACGGCACGGTGACCGTTCTGTCTGCCGGAGAGTTCGCCCTCCTCAAGGCCTTTGCCGAGTCCCCGCGCCGGGTGCTGAGCCGCGACCAGCTGCTGGAGCGGGCGCGCGGCTCGGACACCGAAGTCTTCGACCGGGCCATGGATGTGCAGATCAGCCGCCTGCGCAAGAAACTGGCCGACGCCGAGGGGCGCGACCCGATCCAGACCCTGCGCGGCGAGGGCTATATGTTCGATGCCACGGTCGAGCGCCGGATGGAGCGGCCCGCATGAGGCGGCTGACGTCCCCCTCCATCCTGGTGCAGGTCGCCCTGCTGGTGGCGCTGGCTATCGGCCTGTCGCAGGCACTGACGGCCGCCGCCATCCTGCTGATGCCCGAGCCCCGACCGTCTGGTTTCGACCTGGCGGCGGCCTCGGCTGCCCTGAAGGGAGAGCCGGCCCGCACCGCCGATGATCGGCCCCTGACGCGCCGCATCACCGACCAACCGGTCGCGGCCGGAAACACCGTCGGCGACCCGATGTCTCTGGCCCTGTCCCTCGCCCTCGCCCGCGTGCTGGAGGTGGAGCCGGGCGACGTGCGGGTCAGGGTGTTTCAGCCGACCGACCGTCCAACGCCCGGCATGCGCGAAGGGGCACCCGCCAGCTATGTCCTCACCCGGCCGGCGGCCGGTTCCGAGGTCACGATCGAGTCCCCCAGCATCACCTGGACGGAAAAGCACACCATCGAGCGGGCCGAGTCACCGGCGACCGCGCCGACCACGACCGGTTCGGCCACCATTACGGTCGACCGGGATACCCAGCAGGTGTTCGTCGTCGCCGACAAGCTGACCTTCGCCCCCTTCGCCGCCTCGCTCCGGCTGGAGGATGGACGCTGGGCCACGGTCGAGCCGCCGCGCGACTGGCTGTCGCCCTGGCAGGCCCGTCTGTTGCTGGCGCTGCTGATCAGCCTGCTGCTGGTCGCGCCCGTGGTGTGGTTGATGGCACGGCGGCTGACCCGTCCGATCCGGCTGTTCGCCGATGCGGCTCAGCGGCTGGGGGCCAATCCCGAGGCCGACCCTCTGCCCGTATCCGGCCCCAGCGAACTGCGTCGGGCCATCGGGGCCTTCAACGACATGCAGGCCTCGCTGCGCGCCCATATCGCCAACCGGACCCAGACGGTGGCGGCCATCGCCCACGATCTGCGGACGCCCCTGACGCGCCTGAGGTTCCGGGCCGAGCAGGCCCCGGACGCCTTGCGCGACCGGCTGGCGGCAGATGTGGAGGAGATGGACGCCCTGATCGCCCAGGCCATGGCCTATGTGCGCGGCGAGACCCGCCAGACCGCGCCCGAGCCGGTCGAGCTGACGGCGCTGGTCGCCGACTGTGTGCGGGGCTTTGCCGAGACCGGGCACGCTGCGACGCTTACACCGGCTCCGGACGTCACCGTCATGGGCCAGCCCACCGGCCTGCGCCGCGCCCTGACCAATCTGATCGCCAACGCCGTCCATTACGGCGGGCAGGCCGAGGTGACGGTGGAGCCACTGCCTGACCGGGTCGCGATCCACGTCCGCGACACCGGCCCCGGCATCGCGCCGGAGCGTATGGAGGAGGTGTTCCAACCCTTCGTCCGGCTGGAGGGGTCCCGCAATCGGGCCACCGGCGGCGTTGGTCTGGGCCTCGCCGTGGCGCGCCAGATCGCCCGGGGCCATGGCGGCGACGTCACCCTGTCCAACCGGGCCGGGGGCGGGCTTGAGGCGACCCTGTCCCTGCCCCGGGGCGGCTGAGCGACACAATCCATCACGCCTTGTTACGCGCCGGGGGTTGATCCGCGCCGCGCCCGGTTCCATTGAAGCGCCAACCACAACAACGCTTCAGGAGCCCCGCCCATGACCGTCCGCGTCGCCATCAATGGTTTCGGCCGTATCGGCCGCCTCGTCCTGCGTTCGATTGTCGAGCACGGACGCCGCGATATCGAGGTGGTGGCGATCAACGATCTGGGGCCGGTGGCCACCAATGCCCACCTGCTGAAGTATGACTCGGTGCACGGTCGCTTCCCCGGCACGGTCGAGCACGGCGACGACTGGATCGACGTGGGTCTGGGCCGGATCAAGGTCACGGCCGAGCGCGACCCCGCCAACCTGCCGCACAAGGACCTGGGCGTCGACATCGCCTTTGAGTGCACCGGCATCTTCGCCTCGAAGGACAAGGCCTCGGCCCACCTGACCGCCGGTGCCAAACGTGTGCTGGTCTCGGCCCCCGCCGACAATGCCGACAAGACCATCGTCTATGGCGTGAACCACGACACCCTGACCGCCGACGACGTCGTGGTCTCGAACGCCAGCTGCACGACCAACTGCCTCGCCCCCATCGCCAAGGTGCTTCACGATCTGGTCGGAATCGAGCGCGGCTATATGACGACCATCCACGCCTATACCGGCGACCAGCCGACGCTGGATACGATGCACAAGGACCTGTACCGCGCCCGCGCCGCAGGCCTGTCGATGATCCCGACCTCGACCGGCGCCGCCAAGGCCGTCGGCCTGGTCCTGCCGGAGCTGAAGGGCAAGCTGGACGGCTCGTCGATCCGCGTGCCGACCCCGAACGTCTCGGTCGTCGACCTCAAGATCGTCCCCGGCCGCGACACCTCGGTCGATGAGGTCAATGCCGCGCTGAAGGCCGCCGCCGACGGCCCGATGAAGGGCGTTCTGGCGACCACCACCGACCCCGTCGTGTCCATGGACCTGAACCACATCGCCGCCAGCTCGACCGCCGCCCTGCCCCAGACCCAGGTCATCGAAGGCAAGCTGGTCCGCGTGCTCAGCTGGTACGACAACGAATGGGGCTTCGCCACGCGCATGGCGGATACCGCGCTGGTGATGAGCAAGCTGATCTGATGACGTCGCGGCGCCTCCCCGTCTGGATCTGGGGCGCCGCAGCCATCGTCTGCCTTGCAGGCATCCTGGCAGGGCCCGCCCTCGCCGTGGTTGGAACGTCGGTCTGGATGGCGCTGCAATCCCGAACCTTGGTGATGGGTTGGGACGTGATTGCCATGGTGGCGGCATTCGGCCTGCTGTGGCTGGTAGCCGTCCTCGCGATTGCCCGGACTCTGCGGGGCAGGACTGGACTGGGCCTTGTCCTTGTCGCCATCGCAATCGCTGGCGCCACGGTTCTATTCGAGCGGCTTCAGCCTCCCGGCGAAGTCACGCGTTTCACAGTGACCGGCGACGCCGCCGATGTCTGGAGAGACTTTCAACCATGACCTTCCGCACCCTCGACGACGCCAAGGACCTTGCCGGCAAGACGGCCCTCGTGCGGGTCGACTTCAACGTCCCGATGGAGGATGGCAAGGTCAGCGACGACACACGGCTGCGCGCCGCCCTACCGACCATCCAGCGGCTGCGCGATTCGGGGGCGAAGGTCGCCCTGCTGGCCCACTTCGATCGCCCAAAGGGCAAGCGGGTGCCGGAGATGAGCCTGCAGCCCGTGGTCGATGATCTGGAGCTGTTAATCGGCGCCCCCGTGCGCTTCGCGGATGACTGCGTCGGCGATGTCGCGAAAGCGGCCCTCGACGACCTGGATCCGGGCGGGGTGATCCTGCTGGAGAACGTCCGCTTCCACGCGGGCGAGGAAAAGAACGACGCCGCCTTTGCCGCGCAGCTGGCCGCGCTGGGTGACCTTTACGTCAATGACGCCTTTTCCGCCGCGCACCGGGCCCATGCCTCGACCGAGGGACTGGCGCGCCTGCTGCCCGCCTATGCCGGCGAGGCGATGAAGCGCGAGCTTGAGGCGCTGGATGCGGCGCTCGGCAATCCGGTCAAGCCGGTGCTGGGAATCGTCGGTGGCGCCAAGGTCTCGACCAAGCTGGACCTGCTGAAGAATCTGGTCGGACGGCTGGACCGGCTGGCCATCGGCGGCGGCATGGCCAACACCTTCCTGTTCGCGCAGGGGATCGACATCGGCGGTTCTCTGGCCGAGCGCGACATGGCCGAGACGGCGCGCGAAATCATCGCCGAGGCCGAGGCCAAAGGCTGCGAACTGCTGCTGCCGATCGACGTGGTCGTGGCCACCGAGGTCAAGCCGGGGGCCGAGACCCGCACCGTCCTGGCCCGTGAAGAGATCGACTCGGACGAGAAGATTCTGGATGCCGGGCCGCTGACGGTTGAGAAACTGGTCAAGGCCATGGCCCTGTCGCGCACCCTGATCTGGAACGGTCCGCTGGGCGTGTTCGAGGTGCCGCCCTTCGATGCCGCGACGGTCAAGGCCGCCCAGGCGGCGGGCCAGCTGGCGACCAGCGGTGCCATCACCGCCGTGGCCGGCGGCGGCGATACCGTCTCGGCCCTCAACCATGCCGGCGTGGTCGATCAGATGACTTTCGTCTCCACTGCGGGCGGTGCCTTCCTCGAATGGATGGAGGGCAAGCCCCTGCCCGGCGTCGAGGCCCTGCGCGCCTGACGAAAGCCGTCACGGGCCTGCAATTCCTTGTTCGTGCAAGCCGGTTGCGGTTACCTTGGCCATAGGGGCGAGGGAGTGCAGGCATGAGCGAAGAGACCACCCGCAAGGATGACGTCTTCCTGACCGGACCGGCCGTTCAGCTCCGGCCGGTGGCGAAGGGTCAGGGATGCCTGGTGGCCATCGGGCTGGCAGCCGGGGCGGTGATCGCCTTCTTCCTGCTGATGTTCGTCGGGCTGGGCGCCATGGATCTGGTCGTCAGCGAGGACGACCGTCAGTCGATCCGCGGCGTATTTCTTCTTGTCGCGGGGGTGGGGCTGGTCGTCTGGGGCGCCGGATGGGTGTTTCGCTGGAATACGCGCCGGAGCCTGCGCGAACAGGTCGAGGCGCGCCTGCCCGGCTTCACGGGGCGCACCATTCCGGTCGGGCAGTTGCTGAATGGTCCGGCCGCCGCCGGCAAGCTGGAAGGCCGGTATCTGCTGGCGGTGGGGCAGGACCGGTTCCTGCTGATGCGGCACTTTCACAATACCGAGCACCTCGATGCCTTCCGCGCGCTGGTGCTGGGCCAGTTCATCAACGCCTGGCGACCGAACGGGCTGGCGCGGGTGATGGATTTCGCCATCCCCTATGGAAACATCCGGTCGGTTTCGGTCGAGGCACTCACACCGGAGCAGCTCCGCAAGGGCGCCTTCGGTCGCGCGGTGGCCCACGGCCTGGCCTCGTGGGCGCTGGACGCCGCCTTCGGCACCCGGTCGACCCAGGACATCAAGGCCGCCTTCATCCGCATTGAAATGATCGACGGCCAGTCGCTGGTCTTCTCGGTCCCCAGCCGGATCAGCGAGCGCCTTGTCGTCGCGCTCGCCGTCTCTGCGGAAAACGCCAGCTACGGCACGGGCCACGAAGTCAGCCTCGGCGAGGCCACCTACGACGGGATCGAGACCCTGCTGACGCGCAGCGGTCTGGTCGACGCGCCCAGCGACGGCTGGGACGACTTCTTTGCCAACCTCAGGCCCGACGGCCAAAGGGCACGCAGCTTCGCGGGCCTCGCCGCCTGGCGTATCCAGCAGGAGATGGACCCGGCCGCGGGTCGAACGCGTCCGGTGCCGCCCGAGGCACCCGCTGCTTCGCCCGGACCGTCGACCGGATCCCGTCCGCGCAACAGCGCGACCCTGGCGCTGTGGTCACTCGGACTTCTGGGTCTCGCCACCCTGTTCATCGCACTCAGCGAGACCCTCCGTGACGGAGGCAATGGCGATCTCGAACTGGGCCTGATCGCCATCTTTGCCGGCATTGCCCTGGTCGCCGGGATCAATCTCTGGTCGGCACGGAGTGGCTGGCTGATGGCCGGCATCAAGAGCGTGCTCAGCCTGGTGCTCGCCGGTCTGGTCGCCTTCGCGCTGGGCAGCGACCTTCTGCTGACGCGCGGCCCGCTGGCACCGATGACCCAGTCGATGGCATCGGCGACCGCCAGCCTGCTCGGGCGCGACCATCGCCCCGGCGCCACACCGGAACAGCCGGTTCGCCCCGAAGCGCCGACAGAGGCCGAGGCCGCCGTCGCGCGGGCGGCCCTCGAGGCGCGCCTGCAGCAGGAGGCCGCCGCTGCTGAACAGGCCCGACAGGAGGCTGAGGCGCGCGAGCGGGCCGAGCGTATCACCGCCGCAGAGGCCGTCATCCGCCGCGTCTACGACGATGAGCTCAGCCTGTTCGGATCGCGGACCGAGCGCTCGGCCTGGCTGACGCCCGCCCTGTCCCGTCGCATTGATCAGGTCAACGAGGCCGCCAGCGCGTACGGCGGCGCGGGCGCAGTCGTCGGGTTCGATCCCCTGATCGACGGTCAGGACGCCAACCTCGCCAACTTTGACTATGCCTCGCGCGAGACGGATTACGGGGCCGAGGTTCGGGTCCGCTTCACCAACTTTGAGACCCCCGTCGATCTCACCTTCGAACTGGTGGAGACGGATGCAGGCTGGCGTGTCCGCCAGATCCGCTCGCGGGGGGAAAGCCAATGGACGGCCACGGGACTTCTGGATCAGGCCGAAACCGATGCGGAGGATTTCGAATGAGCCACCCGACAAGGCCGCTGGTTGCCGGCGCCCTCTGCCTCGCCCTCGCAAGCTGTGCGCCTGTTGCCGACTTCTGGCCTCCGCGGTCCATGGCCGGGGCACCGGTGTCGCCTCTCCGCGCGCCCGAAGATCTCATCCGCGGCCTGTTCGAGGCTCCGGACTGGGAGGGGACCGGCGGCTCGCGCGAGGCGCGTCTGGCCTGGATGACGCCCGAGCTGGCAGAGGCCTCCTTGCGGCTGGACGCGGCAACGGACGGGATTGGCGTCGGTATGGAGCCCTCTGTCGGCAGCCCCTACATCCATGTGACCAACGCCCGCTACGACACGCGCGCCACCCCCTGGGGGGCCGAGGTTCGCGTGCGTTTCCTCAACACGAACCAGCCCCGCGAGACCCGCTTTGAGATGGTCATGACCGAGGCGGGCTGGCGGGTCGCCGATATCGTCGGCACCGACCCTGAGACCGGCCGCACCTGGCGCTACACCAACCTGATGGCCGAGACCTTCGCCGCCGTGGCCCGGGACGAGGGCCCCCGCGACCCGTCCTGACGCCGCGCCTGATTCCTTTGTAACACGGCGTGACTTCGAGCCCGTCCGGCGCTAAAGCGGGGCAAAAGATAAAAGGCTCAGGAGGCTACCCCATGGCGCGCATCACGCTGCGACAACTGCTCGATCACGCGGCAGAGGAAGGCTACGGCCTGCCCGCGTACAACATCAACAATATGGAACAGGGTCTGGCGATCATGGAGGCGGCCGAGGCGGTCAACGCCCCCGTCATCATCCAGGCCAGCCGCGGCGCGCGCAGCTACGCCAATGACATCATCTTGGCCAAGCTGATCGACGGCCTGGCCGAGCTTTATCCGCACATCCCGGTCTGCATGCACCAGGACCACGGCAATGGTCCGGCCACCTGCGCCACCGCCATCCAGTACGGCTTCACCTCGGTGATGATGGACGGCTCGCTGGAAGAGGACGCCAAGACCCCGGCCAGCTACGAATACAATGTCGACGTCACCCGCCGCGTTACCGAAATGGCCCACAGCTGCGGCGTCTCGGTCGAGGGGGAACTGGGCGTGCTGGGCAGCCTCGAGACCGGCATGGGCGAAGCCGAGGACGGTCACGGCTTCGAGGGCAAGCTTGACCACTCGGCCCTGCTGACCGACCCGGATCAGGCCGTCGATTTTGTCCGCGAGACCAAGGTCGATGCCTTGGCGATCGCCATGGGCACCAGCCACGGCGCCTACAAGTTCAGCCGCAAGCCCGACGGCGCGGTGCTGGCCATGAACGTCATCGAGGAAATCCACCGCCGCCTGCCCGACACCCATCTGGTCATGCACGGCTCATCCTCGGTGCCGCAGGACCTGCAGGACATCATCAACCAGTACGGCGGCCAGATGCCCCAGACCTGGGGCGTGCCGGTCGAGGAAATTCAGCGCGGCATCAAGCACGGCGTGCGCAAGATCAACATCGACACCGACAACCGGATGGCCATCACGGGCGCCATCCGCAAGGTGCTGGCCGAAAAGCCGGGCGAGTTCGACCCGCGCGCCTATCTGAAGCCCGCCAAGGAAGCCATGCGCAAGCTGTGCATCGAGCGCTACCAGCAGTTTGGCTGTGAGGGCCAGGCCTCGAAGATCAAGCCTCTGTCGACCGCCCAGATGGCCAAACGCTATGCCTCGGGCGAGCTCAACCCCCAGATCGGGGCCTCCGCCCGCGCGGCCTGATCACCAGCTGTAGCGGCTTTGGAAATAGTAGCGGACGTCGCGGGCGCGGCGTTCGGCATCGTCCAGCTCATCCTGGGCCCGCCGCCAGTCGCGGATGGTGTCCTCGCGCTCGCGGCGTAGCTCGCGCGCGCGGGCCCGCGCCGCATCGCGCGCTTCCTCGGTCAGGTCCCGGTCGCGGGCCTGACCCTCGAAATAGGCGATCTTGTCGTCGAGGTCCGCAGCCCGGGCGCCCAGGCTGTCGATGCGGCTGCGCGCGTCGCTGACCGCCTGTTCGGCCTGATAGACCTCCTGGCCATCGCGGAAGGCCGCCAGGAAGGCGCCCTCCATCGGCCCCCGGCACACGCCGGCATAGCTGTTGCCACGGACCGCCTCGGCAAAGCCCCGCTCGGGCACGCAATAGCCCCGCAACCCGTCCTCGCGCGCCGAAAAATAGGCGGCGGAGTCGGGCACAACGCCGTATTTGGCACAGGCCTCGGCATGGGACTGCAGCCGGCTCTCGGACAGGCCGGCATAGCCATCGTTATAGCCCTGCTGCCCCCAGTCCCCGGCCAGGCACTGGTCCTCGCTCATGGTCGCGCAACTGCCCAGCGACAGCAGCACGGCCCCGCCGGTGCACGCCAGAAAAATGCGGTTCATCTAGGCCTCCCGATTGGACGGCCGCCACCATGCCCAAGGTCAAGCTTCCGGGCAAATTCCGACGCTGGCTATCGCCCGCCACCGCGCGTGCTAAGCTCCTGCGGCCTATGCCCGTCCCCGCTCCTGACCTTGATGAAGACCTCGACGGGGCCTCCGTGCTCGAGGTCCGGCTTGAGGCCCGCCACCCCCGGCTGGACAAGGCGCTCAGCGAGGCCCTGCCCGACGTCTCGCGCGCCCGGCTTCAGGCCCTGATCGCAGCAGGGGCCGTCACCCTCAACGGCCAGATTCTCTCGTCCGGTTCGAGATCTGCCGAGCCGGGTATGTACCGCATTCTCGTACCGGCGCCGGTGGCCGCGGACCCGGAACCCGAGGACCTGGCCCTGACCGTCCTGTTCGAGGACGCCCATCTGATCGTTGTCGACAAGCCTGCCGGCATGGCCACCCACCCCGCCCCGGGCAGCGAGACCGGCACCCTCGTCAACGCCCTGCTCCACAGCTGCGGCGACAGCCTCTCGGGCATCGGCGGCGTCGCCCGCCCGGGTATCGTCCACCGGCTCGACAAGGGCACATCCGGCGTGATGGTCGCGGCCAAGCATGACAAGGCTCATCAGGGCCTGACCGCCCTGTTCGCCGCGCACGACATAGAGCGCACCTATATCGGCCTGACCCGGGGGACGCTGACCCCCGAGCGTGGCCGGATCGAGAGCCGTCTCGGCCGCTCGACCCATGATCGCAAGAAGATGGCGGTCCTCAAGTCCGGCGGCCGCGAGGCCATCACCGACTATGTCGTTGAACGCATCTTCGGTCTGCCTGCCAAGGCCGGCGGGGCGCCCCTCGCCGCGCGCGTCGCCTGCACCCTGCATACCGGGCGAACCCACCAGATTCGCGTGCATATGGCCTCCAGGGGTGCCCCGCTGCTCGGCGACCCCGTCTACGGATCCGGCCCGCCGGCAGCCTCCGTTCGCGACGCCATCGCCGCCGCCGGCCTGACCCGACAGGCCCTGCACGCCGCCATCCTCGGCTTCGTCCACCCGATCACCGCCGAGCCCCTGCGGTTCGAAACCTCACCGCCCGAGGACATGCGGGATCTGCAAACCCGGCTTGAAACCCTCTGAGACCAGGAGTGCCCATGACCGACCCCGACATCCGCAACAATACCGACGCCCGTCGCTACGAGCTTGATTTGGAGGGCCAGACGGCCACCGTCGCCTATAACCTCACCGGCCCGAACCTGATGATCACCGAGACCCTGGTGCCGACAGCGCTCGAGGGGCGCGGCATTGCCAGCCGCATGGCACGCCATGTGATCGACGACGCCCGCCGTCGGGACCTGCTCATTCTGCCGGTCTGCACCTTCTTCGGTCACTTCTTCCAGAAGCACCCGGACCAGGCCGACGTCGTCCATCCCGACTATCGAAAGGCCCTCGGCCTTACCTAAGTCTTGAAAAGCAACGGACCCGGGATTATACTCCCGCCAGTTGATCGTGGCTTCGGTGCCACGGCCGTGCACGGCTGTGACAATGCGCCCCTAGGCAAGGGGGCAACCGATCCCCACGTCGGCTGTTGAGGGGTGAGGCGTCGGTGCACAATCTCGTGGCCGTCTCCGCAGGACCCGCTCGTTTTTGAGGTCGGAGGGACCATATGACTGCCAAGCCCAGCCTTGCGATCATGTCGCCTGAACAGGGACTGTCGCGCTATCTTTCGGAAATCCGGAAATTCCCCATGCTCAGCAAGGACGAAGAGTTCATGCTGGCCAAACGCTGGGGCGAACACCAGGACACCGAAGCCGCCCACAAGCTCGTCACCTCCCACCTGCGCCTCGTGGCCAAGATCGCCATGGGCTATCGCGGCTACGGCCTGCCGATCGGCGAGGTGATCTCCGAGGGCAATGTCGGCCTGATGCAGGCGGTCAAGAAATTCGATCCGGACAAGGGCTTCCGTCTGGCGACCTACGCCATGTGGTGGATCCGCGCCTCGATCCAGGAATACATTCTGCGCAGCTGGTCGCTCGTCAAAATGGGCACCACCGCCGCGCAGAAGAAGCTGTTCTTCAACCTGCGGAAGGCCAAGAGCCAGATCTCTGCCTTCGAGGACGGTGACCTGCACCCCGAACACCTCGCCGCCATCGCCACCAAGCTGGGCGTGTCGGAAGAAGAGGTCACCAACATGAACCGCCGCCTCGGTGGCGACGCCTCGCTGAACGCGCCGCTGCGCGCGGATGGCGAAAGCGAATGGCAGGATTGGCTTTCGGACGACACGGCCGTCTCGCAAGAGACGGCCCTCGCCGACAACGAGGAAAAGTCCCTGCGCATGGGCCTGCTCCAGGAAGCCATGGAAGAGCTGACCGACCGCGAAAAGCACATCCTGACCGAGCGCCGTCTCAAGGACGATCCGGTGACGCTCGAGGAACTGGCCGGCCAGTACGGTGTCAGCCGCGAGCGCGTGCGCCAGATCGAGGTGCGCGCTTTCGAAAAGCTGCAGAAAGCCATGCAGGCTGCGGCGACCGAGCGGAACCTGGTCGACGCCTGATCGGCATTATCGCCGCGCCTAGCTGGCCTTCTTCAGACTCTCGACCGGCTTTGGCAGGGCCAGAAGCTGGCCGATAGGTGCGGCCACGTTCGCCTTGGTCGTCCCGCCCTGCGCCAGGGTTACCTCCAGCGCGCCGACGGCGACGACCAGGCGACTGTCGGCGACCTTGAGGGCCAGTGCCTTCAGGGTCTCGGCCTGCTGACGAATGGCGCGCACGGCCTGGGGGGGATCGTTGTCGAACTGGTCCAGCGCCGCCGCCAGAATCTTCATGGCCTGATCGCGGATGGCGAGGGCTTCGGCCTCCGCCCCCATGGCGCGGTCGCTCTTGCGCTTGCTCGGCCCGGCGTATTCACCCGAGTTGAAGCGACGACGATCTGGCCCAACGTAGCTGACGCCTTCCACCCAGTCCCGGGGCTTGAGAGCCACGTTCTCGACCCGTTTGATCAGGTCGGCACTGGTGAAGGGCTTCCGCAGAAACTCGTGCACGCCCACGTCGCGCGCGCCCTTGATGGTCGTGGCCGTCGCCTCGGACGTCACCATGATCACCGGCACCCGTCGGCAGGCCATATGCGACCGGCGCAGGGTTCGCGTGAAGCTTTCACCATCCAGATGAGCGCCTGACCGTTCGGTGAAGATCAGGCCGGGATCCAGTGCACCGGCCACTTGAAGACCGCGCGCCTCACTGGGCTCGACGACAACCTCCCGCGCGCCCAGTCCCTTCATCAGATCAGTGATCAGGCGGGCGGCATGGGCATTGGGATCCACAATCAGCACCCGGCCGACAGTAGGCTCAAGACGGGCCAGAAAACGTCGATCGGGAATCAGCACGCAGGGACCTCGCGGAACGAACCCGCCATCCCTAGCCGCAACGCGTTAAAGTCCCATTGAAATGCGGGACTTGCCCTCAACCGTGGAAGGGGTCCTGCATCAGGATGGTGTCATCCCGTTCCGGACTGGTCGACAGCAGCGCGACGGGCGCCCCGATCAGCTCCTCGATGCGGCGTACATATTTGATCGCCGCCGCCGGCAGGTCCTTCCATGAGCGCGCGCCCTGGGTGCTCTCGGACCAGCCCTCGACCGCCTCATAGATCGCCTCGACCTCGGCCTGCGCCTTCAGTCCGGCGGGCAGATAGTCCAGCGTCTCGCCGCCGACCCGATAGCCGGTGCAGATTTTCAGCGTCTCAAACCCGTCCAGCACATCCAGCTTGGTCAGGGCGATCCCGTGCATGCCGTTGATGGCGATCGACTGACGCACCAGCACGGCGTCGAACCAGCCGCAGCGTCGCGGTCGGCCGGTCACCGTGCCGAACTCCCGGCCGCGCTCCGCGATCCGGCGACCGTCCTCGTCGAACAGTTCGGTCGGGAACGGCCCTTCGCCGACCCGCGTCGTATAGGCCTTCACAATCCCCAGCACATAGCCGACCGAACGCGGTCCCAGGCCCGAGCCCGCGGCCGCCTGCCCGGCCACCGTGTTCGAGCTGGTCACATAGGGATAGGTGCCGTGGTCCACATCCAGCAGCGAGCCTTGCGCCCCTTCGAACAGGATGCGCTTGCCGTCGCGGTGGGCCTGATCCAGCAGGCGCCAAACCGGCTGGCCGGCATATTTCAGGACCTCGGGGGCAATGGCCAGCAGGTCGGCCTTCAGCCCGGGCACATCCACCTCCGGCAGGTCCAGGCCTTTGCGCAGCGCATTGTGGTGCGCCAGCAGGCGGTCGATCTTGGCATCCAGCGCATCGGGGTCGGTCAGGTCGCCGACGCGGATCGCCCGGCGTCCGACCTTGTCCTCATAGGCCGGGCCGATGCCGCGCCCCGTCGTGCCGATCTTGGTCGTCCCGGCCTGGGCCTCGCGCGCCTGATCGAGGTCCCGGTGCAGCGGCAGGATCAGACAGGCGGTCTCGGCAATGGTCAGCAGTTCAGCGGTGATCTTGACGCCCTGCGCCTCGATCCGCGCAATCTCGTCGCGCAGCGCCCACGGGTCGATGACCACGCCATTGCCGATCACGGACGGCTTGCCCTGCACCACGCCCGAGGGCAGCAGGCTCAGCTTGTAGGTGACATCGCCGACGACCAGGGTGTGACCGGCATTGTGACCGCCCTGAAACCGCACGACCCAATCGGCCCGGTTCGACAGCCAGTCGACGATCTTGCCTTTGCCCTCGTCGCCCCACTGGGCTCCGACCACGGTCACATTCGCCAAGGGTCACTCTCCGCTTCCAACGCGGGCCGAGCCTATAGCCGGGGAATCGTCCGGTGTCGCCTCAAGTCCGGCGATTATTCGGGAATCGCTGTCGCAAAGGCCCAGTCCAGCCAGGGCGTCAGGGCCTTGATGTCAGCAGTGTCCACCGTGCACCCGCACCAGACCCGCAAGCCTGCCGGGGCATTGCGGTGGCCCTCGACATCAAAGGCGGCCCCCTCGCCTTCCAGCAGGGCCTTCATTCGCATCACCAGTTCGCGCCGGCGGTCTTCGTCCATGGCCACGACGAGGGGATCCACGATTTTCAGACACACCGACGTGGTCGAGCGCGTTTCCGGCTCCTCGGCCAGCCAGTCGATCCAGTCCGTCCGCTCAACCCAGGCATCCAGCGCCCCCGCATTGGCCTCGGTTCGCGCGATCAGGGTCTTGAGCCCGCCCTCCCGCTCCGCCCACTCCAGGGCGTCGATCCAGTCCTCGAGCGTCAGGACGGAAAAGGTATTGATCATCGACCCGGTGGCGAGCGCCCGGTCGAATCCCTTGTCGTTCCGGAGTCGCAGCACCTTGGGCACGGGCCGGGGCGGCACATAGCTGTCCAGCCGCGCAATGGCCCGGGGCGACAGCGCCGCCACGCCCAGCCCCGCCTCGCCGCCCAGCGCCTTCTGAAAGCTGAAGGTCACCACATCCAGCCGCGCCCACGGCAGGGCCATGGCAAAGGCTGCCGAGGTCGCGTCACAGATTGCCAGCCCCTCGCGGTCGGTGGCGATCCAGTCCGCGCCGGATGCGCAGACGCCTGCGGTCGTACCGTTCCAGGGAAAGACAAGATCGGCCTTCGGATCGACCCGGCTCACATCCGGGAACCGCCCCCACGGCGCCTCCAGGATCTCGGGCTCCAGACCCAGATGATCGCGCACATCGGTCGCCCAGACCTTGCCGAAATTCTCGAACGTCATGACCTGCACGGGCCGCTCGCCCAGCAGGTTCCACAGCGCCGCCTCGACCGCGCCGGTGTCCGAGCCGGGCACATAGACCAGCGCCCAGTCGTCCGGCACCTCCAGCACCTTGCGGGTCAGCTCAAGCCCCTCGGCAAAGCGCGCCACCACTTCGGGCGCGCGGATGCCCCGGCCCAGCAGGTCGGTCGGCAGGGCATCGATCGCCCACCCCGGGCGCTTGGCCGTGGGCCCCGAGGAGAACCAGGGCCGCGCCGGCTTCACCTTCGGCCGCTCCAGCCGGGTCACAGGGCGCGCTTTCGCAGGGTCTCGGCCGCCTTCGTCAGCTCCGGCACATCCTCGCCCGGCAGCTGGATCATCAGCCGAACCTTCAGGTCGCCGCGACGACCGCCGGCAAAGGCGCCCTTGCCCTTCAGCCGCATCATCTGGCCGGAGTTCGAGCCCTTCGGCACGGTCAGATTGACCACACCATCCGGGGTCCGCACCGCCACCTTGCCGCCCAGAACCGCATCGGCCAAAGGCACCGCCAGATCCATGGTCAGATCGGCCCCGTCCCGCTGATACAAGGCATGCGGCGCAATCTTCAGCTCAATCAGGGCATCCCCCGCCGGACCGCCACGTGGCGAGGGCACGCCCTGCCCCTTCAGGCGGATCACCTGGCCGTCGTCTGCCCCTTTCGGGATCGTCACATCCAGCGTGCGCCCGTCCGAGAACTGTATGCGACGGGTCGAGCCCTGGATGGAGTCCTCCAGACTGATCTCCAGACTGGCCCGGACGTCCTGGCCGCGCGCGGGCCCACGGGCCGCTCCGCTCCGCGGCCGCGCGCCCCCACCCCCGAACATCCCGCCGAAGATGTCTTCCAGATCAATGTCGTCGAAGGTGGTGCGGGCGCCTCCGCTGCCGAAACCGCCCTGACCAAAGCCACCGGACCCGCGACTGCCGCCGCTGAAGCCCCTGTATTGCTCACGACCATCGGCATCGATCTCGCCCCGGTCGAACTTGGCGCGCTTCTCGGCATCACCCAGCAGGTCAAAGGCGGCCGTGATTCGTTTGAACCGGTCTTCAGCCGCCGCGTCGCCGGGGTTCTTGTCGGGGTGAAAATCCTTGGCCAGCTTGCGGAAGGCCTTCTTGATCTCATCCGCGCTCGCGCCCCGGGACACACCCAGTTCCTGATAGGGATCGCCTGCCACGGTTGATCATCGCTCCTGATAGCTCAAGGCCATCAGTTAGGGCATGCTACCGCCTTCGCAAAGGGGCGCGACCGCTTCCGGCCCCCATATGCCGTGGATGGAGACCTGCGACACGGCAAAGCGCGCGGTCGCACAACCACCCGGGAAATCCGCCACCCGGTCCACTTCGGAATACAGCCATTCGGTGCCTGCGACCTCGACCGTGCGTCTCTGGACCTCGCCGTCCAGAAGGCGCACCCGAAACCGCAGGGGGTCGACCGGCTCCGGTTCTCCCTCCCAGCTGTCACCGCCGGTCCGCACCCGCGCGATCCAACTCAGCATCATTCCCCCCTCTCCAGACCTGGCCTTCAGATGCACAGGCCGCCAAGGCCGCTCGGCGCGCCCCGCGAGGACATGGGTGAGCTCGCTGACGAACGGACCCGAAGGCACCGCCCCGCCCGCACCGGCCCGCCACAGCAGCGACAGGCCATATTCCTCCCGCATCGGTCCCAGCTCGACCAGCCCGTCCAGGAACACGACTCCAGCCCCGCTGTCGGCACCCGCCTCGGCCTCGGGCTCGCCCCCGCCCTGCCCGCGCAGCAGACCGCTCAGACGCCAGACGTCCCCGCCGACCAGTTCCGCCGTCCGGTACTGCATCACCTCCCAGCCCGCCGGGGTTTCGACTGCCGCCGCATTTGCCCCGGCCAGCACCGTCAGTGGCTCGCGGCTTTCGGGAGACCGTCCTTCGATCCGCACCGTCACGGTCGCCGCCTCATCCCACCGTCCGCACACGCCGGGCGTCAGAGGTTCGGTCAGCACGCCCACGCTCGCCGGGCCACGCGCCACGCCGCGCAGGGTCTGGCTTGTGGCATCGGGTCCCGCCGTCACCGCATGCCGTGCCCAGGGCTCAACCGCGACCGCCGCCACGACGCCACCCTCCGACCGCCCGACCAGCGACGGCAGTTCCAATATCCGCAGCCAGGGCGCGCCCGACAGCCCCGACGAATCCGGCAGGCGCCAGATCGGCGTCCCGTCTTCTGCTGCCACCACCGGCACGGGCACCAGCACCGCCCGCGCCTCCTCCTCGAGGGAGATGCGCTCGACACGCCACAAAGCGTCCTCGCCGACCCCCTGCACCCGATCCCCGGGCTCAAGCGTCAACGCCTGCAGCGGGCCCAGCGTCACGGTCCGGCGCTCGACGCCCTCCAGCCCCGCCGCCACCCGTGCAGCAAACCGCCGCGCCTGTGCCTCGTCACAGACGGCGGGCAGGTCGACGTCCAGCCCCGCGACCGCGCCGCTCCCCTCATCCCGGCTCAGCGTCACCGAACCGGTCTGATAGTCATCTGCCAGGTTCAAATAACGCACCCGCACCCGGTCGGGGCTCTCGTCCACCGTGCGGTCACGGACCTCGGTCCCGCCCTCATCCGGCAGGGCCAGCGCATCGGGATCGATCGTCACCACCGGACCATCGTCCTCGGCCCTGAGCGTCAGGTGACCACCCGCCTCGCTGACCACCAGCCCCAGTCCGGAGACCAGCGGCGCCAGCGCCTCGCGCACGCTCATCGGGCGGTCGACCAAATAGCCCTCGATCCGGTCCCGCACCGGCCCTATCACCGGCACGTCCTCCGGCCCGACCCGTCCCGCCAGATCGGCCAGCAGGCCCTCGGTCTCGCCCAGCAGCCGTCCGTTCAGCCAGTGGCCGCCGTGCCAGGCCGGCGCATCGGCCCACAGCTCCGGTCGCCCCGGAAAGGCAGGCCACGGCCGCGCGTCCCAGCACCAGGCATCGGCCCCTTCCAGCATCCGTCCACCATAGACGCCCGACACCGGATTGGCTGCACTGCCGTCGAAATGGTCCAGCACCGCCGCCAGCGCCCGGCGCTGCATCCGGTCATCGCGCGCGCCGGTCGAATACGGAGGCAAGGCGCTCTCCGCGCTCTTCGGGTCCTGAAACAGATTGGGGGCATTCCCGCCCCGGTCCACCGCCGCACAGCCGAACTCGGTCAACCGGATCGGCTTCATGCCCGGCACCCAGGCCGTCGGGCTGGCCGACCTGACACCGCCCGGGCGGTCGTGGTGCGCATGGCTCCACCAGCCCTTCAGGTCCTTGGCCCGGAACACCCACTCCTCGCCATGGGCCAGATCGGCAATCGGCGTCCGCACCTGAGCCGCCCGGTCCGCATCATCGGCATAGAACCAGTCGAAATGCTCGCCCCCCGCCATCTGCATCGCCAGATAGGCAGGGTCATCCGGCCCGGCATAGGTCTCCGCATCCAGCCCGCCGTCCCCCGCGCGCCAGTCGCCCAGCGGCGGGTACCAGTCGATGCCGACATAATCGAGCGCCGGATCGGCCCACAGCGGGTCCAGGTGAAACATCACGTCGCCCGAGCCGTCGTCCGGCCTGTGCCCGGAATATTCCGACCAGTCCGCCGCATAGGACAGGGCCACCCCCGGCCCGACAATCGCCCGGCACTCGGCCAGCAGGTCGCAGAAGGCCGCCACCGCTGGATAACCGCCGGTCGCATCGCGGCTCGTCGTCAGCCCGCGCATCTCCGACCCGATCAGCAGGCCGTCGGCCCCTGTCTCTGCCGCCAAAGCCGCATAGTGACGCGCCAGCCGCCTCAGGCCCCAGCCGTCTTCCGCACCGAACATCGCAGCGACATCAACCACCGCCGTCGCCGGAGTGTCCGCCACGATGCGCCCGCGCCAGGGATAGGCGGCCTGCTCCGCTCCGCCATACGGATCGCTCAGACCATTGCCCGGCGGGATATCCATGAAGACGAACGGATACAGCGTCACCTCCAGCCCGCGGGCCTTCAGCTCCGCCACCGCCTGTCGCACGCTGTCGTCCGAAGGCGTCCCGCCATAGGCTGGCGCACCCCCCACTGCGCTCACCAGATGCGCACTCGCCCGGTCCAGTCCGGCCACCGACCAGTCCAGCGGCACCGTCGGCTTGTCGCGCCGCTCCACCCCCGGCCGGATCGTGCAATGCCCGGCTCTCAGATCGTCGCCGAACCAGCCGATCACCAGACTGACCCGCCTCAGGTTCGGACAGGCCGCCGTCAGCTGATCCAGCGACACGATCAGGTCCGGCCGCCCCTCGGCCGAGCTCACATTCTCCACCTCGGTCCGGGTCAGACCGGTGCGCCGCACGACCGGCTCGGTCGCCAGCACAAACTCCCCCGCCCCGGGGATCAGACACACGCCCGCCAGCCGGTCCTCCAGCGCGGCCGGGCCGCCCGCCGGCCTCCGAAACACCTCGAACGCCAGTTGGGGCACGCGATTGCCGAACGCCGCCAGCGGCAGGTCCTCGAACACGACATAGGCCGTCCCGCGATAGGCCGGCGCCGACCCGACCCCCTCGACCGCCTCGATCAGCGGATCGGGCATCTGGTCTTCGGTCCCGCGATGGATGCGCAGGGTCGCGCCCGCCCGGTCCAGCGGCTGCCCGTCGGCCCAGATCCGACCGATCCCGTCGATAGGCCCTTCGCAGACCGCGACGGCAAAGCTCAGGGAATAGGCATAGGACTCCGTGCGCGGCCCGCCCTTGCCGCCACCCTGCTCATGCCGCTGCTCCAGAAACCGTGCCGCCCAGATGACCTGACCCGTCACCCGTGCCCGGCCCAGCACCAGCGCCATCGGCGCCCCCTCGGCCGTCGACTGCAGCCGCAGCGCCTCCAGCCGCGGGCCCACCTGTCGCGCGGGTCCCAGACCGGCCACCAGCCGCTGGTCCAGCATCCCGCCCAAGGCCCGGCCAATCGCTTGCCCCACGCCCCCGCCCAGCGCCTGCCCCAGTCCTCCCAGTACGGCCTGCGCCATGCTGTCTCCTCACAGTTCAGATGTTGGCCCGGGCCAGGTGAAGGCCGCTGCCCGCTTCCTCAGCCACCAGTCGCCCATCCAGCTCTCGATCACCGACCGTCCCCAATAGGCGTGGATCAGCCTCGGCTCCGGCGGACCGACGGCGCTCAGGATTCCGCAGTGTTTGATCGGGACATCGGCCCGCATGCGGAACAGCAGCACATCGCCCGGCTGTGCCGCCTCCGGCTCGATCTCGATCAGCCAGCGCCGCGCCGCCACCAGCAGCGTCTCGGCCCCGCCCGCCTCGGCCCAGTCCGGCGAATAGGGTGGCAGGACCTCGGGCTCCGGCCCGACCACCTCGCGCCACACCCCACGGATCAGGCCCAGACAATCGGCGCCCTCGCCCTTGAGGCTAGCCTGATGGCGATAGGGCGTGCCCATCCAGCCCCGCGCTGCCGCGAGCGCCGCCGTCCTCACCGACGGCTCCGGCCATCGTGCCGGCCTCCGTCGACCGGGTGGGCCGCGATGAAGTCATCCCCGGGAATGTCGGGAAAGCCCCGGAAATTCATCCCGTTTGCGAAGGTCCCGACGCACGTCTCCCAGCGCTTGTCACACCGGGCATCCGGATGGGCCTCCAGGTCCACCCCGCACCGGCCATCGCCCAGCCGTGCCTCGCACAGCCGGCCATAGGTCCGCCCGATCCGCCGATCCAGGGCCGCCAGAGGCCCCTCCAGTTCGACCGTCAGCCGCCCACCGTCACATTTCAGGGCACGGATCCGCCCGACCCAAAGCCGCACCTTCAGGTCCGGTCGCGTCCAGTCCACGCGCCACAGCTCGACCCGCGCCCGGTCGAACAGGCCCGTACCGATGGCCGCCTCGGTCAGGGCATCGCCCTCCTGACCGAGGAGCCCCGCCAGCGTCAGGCTGCCAGGCTCGACCCCCGCCTCGCCCTCGCGCACCCCGGCCTCGAACCCCTCCACCGGTGAACAGGGGGTGCCGTCCACCTCCAGCGTCCGGTCATGATCGGTGAAGCCCAGCTGCACCCCGTCCGCCCGCGTCACCCGCCAGGCATGGCACAGGGTTGCCGCCCCGGACTCGATCCGGGCGGACATCTCCTCGGGAATATCACGCATGGCTCAGACCCGGATCTCGATCAGCGGCATGGCCACCATCCGCCCGCTGCCAAAGCTCTCCAGGGTGATCTCCAGCCGGTCCGCATCGAACCGGACGGGCGTGTCGAACCGAAAGCCGGCAGTGATTTCGACCCCCTCACCCGGCGCGGCCGCGAAGGTCACCACCCCTGTGGTCACGTCCACGCTCCACCCCTCCGATACCTCGATGCCGTCCACGGCAGTCCGCACCGATCCTTCGACCGGCTTGGCAATCCGTCGCGTCGTCCCGCCATAGGCCTTGGCCAGCGGAAACTGCGTCGTAACCCCGTCGCCGGTGCCGATCCCTTGATCGCCGGGACCGGGCTCCGTTCCGGGCGCACAGGACTTGAAGTCGGCAAAGTCCCGGAACCGGAACCCGTACAGCCGCCCCTGTCGCGCCTCGAAAAAGGCCGTCAACGCCGCCATGTCGTCCAGCGACCTCAGCCCCGCGCCGATCAGATAGCGCCGCCGCCCGCTCGCCCAGGGAGTGGATCGCCGCTCGTGCCCCGACGCCAGCGTCACCACTTCGGTCCGCCGCTCCACGCCTCCGGTCGATCCGAACGCCAGCCGCGCAGGCAGGCTCACTTCATGAAAACTCATTGCGCTCCCCTCAGTACCGGCGCGCGCCCAGCGCCACGGCCCGCGCCAGCGCCTGAGCGATCTGCGTCTCGGAGCGCAGCAGGCCCGACGCCCCGCCCTCGACCTTCAGGTTCAGCACCATGCCGGACCCCTGGACGCCGCCGACGACGCCCGCTTGCGAGGGTTGGAACACCTCCGGCCCGCGTTCGCCCACCAGATAGGCCCCGCCCGACATCACCGGTCCGCCGTCCGCCCGCGCCCCGGAAAACAGGCCGCCGACCGCGCTGGCCAAAGCCTCGCCCAGTCCAGCCCCGCCGCCGCCCATCAGGGTGCCGACGGCCGAGTTGGCCGCCGCCAGCACCGCCCGCGCCAGTTCCGCCAGGGTGATCTCCCCGTCCGCCGCCGCCCGGGACAGCGAGGCCGCCAGACTCTCGCCCGCGCGATCAAAGGCCTGCTCGATGGACCGGGCCGCGCGCTCTGCCGGTTCCTTCAGGCTCTCCAGCGCGGCCGCCGCCTCGGCGGCCTCCAGCGGCACGGTCTCCAGCCCCGACGGGCCGAATGTGTCCGTCATGCTCTTGCTCCCTCGTCAGGCCAGTCCCGGCTCAACCGGTCAAATTCTGTGCGGCTCAGCGGCGGCGCCTGCCCCGGCATCCGCGTCAGCGCCTGCCATTCCGCAATCGACAGGGCCCAGAAGGCGCAGGGCGTCAGGCCCAGCCGGACCGCCAGCCTCAACCGGCTGGCCCAGACCTCCGTCATCCGTCGCCCCCGCCCGCTGCAGCAAAGGCCTGCGCCACGGCCTCGGCCGCGACCTGCGGAGAGATCGCAGCCCGATCCAGCCGCCCGGCCAGCTCATGCTCCCCGCCGCCGTTCAGCAGCGCCGACAGCACGGCCATCAGGTCCCGCGCGGTCGGTCGCCTCAGCCGCTCAACCAGTCCCTCGACGCCCGACACGCCCAATGCCGTCTCGATCTCGGCCAGCGCTCCCAGCGTCAGGCACAGCCGACGCGGCGCCCCGTCCACCTCGACCAGCACCTCGCCGCGCGCGCCATTAGCCATCCGCATCAGATCGCCTCGAAGGTCAGTTCACCGGCGCTCGCCAGGCTCAGCGCAAAGCTCGCCTCGCCGTCATGCTCGCCGGCGTATTCCAGCGCCGAGACCACGAACCGTCCTTCCAGCCGGCCAAAGTCCGGCACGATCACCTGCCAGCGGTCCGTACTCTGGGCAAAGAAGGCCTCGCGGATTCGCGCATCCGACGCTGCATCGCGGAAAATGCCCTGCCCCGCGATGGCCGCCGTGCGCACCCCCGCCCCCGCCAGCAGTTCGCGCCAGCGCCCGGCGCTGTCGGCATCCGTCACATCGACCGCGCGCGCATTCAGCGACAGCGTCCGCGCTCTCAGCCCCGCCACCGTCAGAAAGGTCTCCGGGTCCGTCTCGATCTTCAGCAACAGGTCCTTGCCGCTCTGGGCCGCCATGTCCGCCTCCTTGAATGTGTGGGGATGTCAGATGTCCTGCGTCACCGCGCGCACGCGGATCACGGCCCAGGTCGTCAGTCTGTCGTCGGCGGCAAAGACGTCGCTCAGCGGCACGTCCAGCTTCAGGCTGCGCACCCCGTCAGCCTCGATCACCGCCTCGCCGAGGCACACGCGAACCGCGGCGGCCACTGCCCGCGCCTCCTCCGTCCCGCAGAACCTTGAGGCGACGATCAGGGTCAGCTGATGCTGCATCGCTCCGTCGCCCCCTGCCACGGGTCGGCTCTGGCTGCGTCCCAGCTTCACATGCGGATAGGTCGGCTCCGGCGGCGGCGCATCCCAGATCCGCCCGCCTATCAGCGCGTCCAGGGTGG
This sequence comes from Brevundimonas sp., assembly GCF_036963785.1. Lineage (GTDB taxonomy): Bacteria > Pseudomonadota > Alphaproteobacteria > Caulobacterales > Caulobacteraceae > Brevundimonas. The sequence continues at coordinate 270,791 of NZ_JBALUS010000004.1, read as the reverse complement.
CTTCCGCCTTCAGCCGCGCGAGGATGCCCTTCTGCAGAGCCAGCTCGTGGGTCATGCCAGCCGCTCCAGCTCCAGATCGGTGTCCGCCGGGCCGGTCGCCACCGCCAGGATGCGCCAGCGCACCCCCTCAGACTCCAGCACCCGCCCGGCATTCAGGCGCGGGTCCAGCCCCGCCGTCACCCGCCGCGTCTCGATCCGCTGCTGGCCATCGGGCCCGTTCCGGCGTCGCCCCCCGACCTTTCCCGGGGTCAGCCAGATCTGGCCCAGCAATTCATAGGTCCGGGCCTGGCCGCCATAGAGGGTCTCGACCACCGTGACCGCATACAGCGCCGCCAGCACCCGCCGCTCGGCCGCGCTCACAGCCGTACCGTCCGATAGGGCGCAATCCATGCCTCAACAGCGGCCGACGATACCTCTCCCAGCCCGCGCTCATACGCGATCAGGGTCAGCATCATCACGGCCAGCCTCAGCGGCGCGGGGCTGTCGGCATCCAGCGCCTCGCCCACCTCGCCCTCGATCCGCGCCTGCGCGGCCTCGATCAGGGTCTGGATCAGACCATCCTCGTCGTCATGCCCGACGCGCAGAAAGGCCTTCGCCTCGGCCAGGGTCACCGGTGCGGTCATTGATTTCTCGCTTCGCTTGGAAATGCTCGTCGGTCAGCCAGCGACGAGCGGCTCTCGCCACTCGTCACTCGCCACTCCGCGTCTAGGACGCCGCGAACTTCATCACCTTGATGGCGTCGAAATTCTGCACCCCGCCGCCCACGCGCTTGGTCGTGTAGAACAGCACATAGGGCTTGGCCGAATAGGGGTCGCGCAGCACCCGCACCCCCGCCCGGTCGACGATCAAATAGCCGCGCTGAAAGTCACCGAATGCGATCGCCGGGGCGTCCGCGCCGATGTCCGGCATCGTCTCGATCTCGGTCACCGGATAGCCCAGCAGACTGGCCGTATCTCCCGGCCGCTGCGCCGGCTGCCAGATATAGTTGCCGTCGCCATCCTTGAACTTGCGCACCGTGCCCACCGTCCGCCGGTTCATGGCAAAGCGCGCATTCGGCCGGTACAGCGCCTTGGGCGCATAGATCAGGTCGATCAGCCGGTCGGTCGGGTTCGAGGCCGGAAAGGCCCCGGCCGCGCCACTGGCGACATAGCCGATCTCACCCCACTCCTGATCACCGTCCTCGACCAGATCATAGTCGAGGAAACCGCGCGGCTTGTTCACCCCGTCGCCGTTGACGAAGGCCTCGGTCTCCTGGGCGGAAAAGGCATCCTCCACCTCGGCGGCCAGCCATTCGTCGAGATCGATCAGCGCATCATCCAGCAGGCTCTGGGTCGCGGCCGGACAGGCGTAGAGGTCCGCCGACGGGAACTCCAGCAGCGCCAGCGTCGCCGGATCGGTCTCGGGCCGGGCCGCCGTCTCGGCCACCCAGCCGGCCTCAACCCCGGCGGTCGACACAGGCTTGCGGAACACGCCCGAGCCCACCGTCCGCACCGTCGCGATCTCGCGCATCGGCGAGCCCGCCATCAGTCGCCGCTCGATGGCTCGCTCCGTCTCCGGCGGCACCACATAGCCGCCCGAGCCCGGCCCCGACGACAGCCCGGCCTTCAGCTCCAGCCCCAAGGTCGAACCGCCCGTCATATAGGCCGCAAACGCCGATTTCGTCTCCTCCCCCTTCAGGGGGGAGGTGGCGGCAAAGCCGCCGGAGGGGGTCGACGTGCCATCCCCCAGTACCGGCCGCCGCGTCTCGCTCAGCGCGCGGTCCAGACGCGCCTGCGCCGAGCCGACCGCCGCATCGATGCGCGCCACCTTCTCCTCCAGCAGCGTATCGGCCGAGGCCTTCTTCTCCAGCTCCGCCAGCCGCGCGTCATTGGCGCCCTTGAAGGCTTCGAACGCGGCCATGACTTCATGCATGGCGGCGCGCGTCTCGGGCGAGCCCGAGACGGTCTTGGTCTCTTTCATGGTGTCTCCTTGATGGCGTCCGGCAGTCCGGAATACGCCTTCCCATCCGCCGCCCGGTGCGGCAGTCTCCCCCTCCTGACGGAGGGAATTCTCATGCGTGCATCCACATTCGCCGCCGCGCTCGTCCTCGCGCTGGCGTCACCGGCCGTTGTTCAGGCCCAGGACCCGGCTCCGGCGACCGCCGCGGCCCCGGCCGCCGACCCCGCCGACGTGGCCTCGCCCGAGGCCATCATCGACGCCGTCTATGAGGTCATCTCCGGCGATGCCGGCGTGGCCCGCGACTGGGACCGTTTCCGCTCCCTGTTCCACCCCACCGCCCGGTTGGTGCCCTCCGGTTTCAATCCCGACGGCGACATGGTCGTGCGGGTCTGGACGCCCGAGGAGTACATCACCATCGCCGGTCCCCAACTCGAACGCAGCGGTTTCCACGAGCGCGAGATCGCCAGCCGCACCGAGCGGTTCGGCTCGATTGCGCACGTCTTCTCGACCTACGACAGCCGGCGCTCGGCCGACGACGCCGAGCCCTTCGCGCGGGGCATCAACAGCTTCCAGCTGGTGTACGATGGCACCCGCTGGTGGATCCTCAGCATCTACTGGACCGGCGAGACCGAGGCTTCGCCGATCCCCGCAGAGTACCTGCCGTAAAATACTTCGTCATACTCGGGCTTGACCCGAGTATCGGTCCGGGCGAACGGCCAACCGATCGGGGCGGCACCGATCCCCGGATCAGGTCCGGGGATGACGGCTTTTGCCCTGCCGCTCGCGCGCGGCCCGGTCGAACAGGGCCGCGGCGACCAGCCAGCCGGCCATGAAGATCAGGGTCACGCCCGGCGGCAGGTCCTGCTCCGTCGCACGGGCATAGACTGCCAGTCCGCCCTGCCCCGCCGCCAGCGCCAGCATGAGCAGGCTCATACCCCGCGCCCGAAACTGGGCGGCCAGGGTCCCCACGGCGGCCATGACCACCAGCGGCCACACCCAGACGTTGGCCGGATTGTCCTCGGCCCCGATCAGGCCGACCGCCAGATTGCCGACGACCAGCACAAAGGTCGTGCCGATCGCGACCGCCGCGCCCATTCGGAACATCAGGCTCTCGGACGCGCGCAGCACCAGTTCCCCGATCCCGCACGCCACGGCCAGCAACACGCCCATCAGGGCAAAATCAAACAGGGTCCACTGCACCTCGCTCGTGAACTGCATGGCCACCGCCGGGGCCAGCAACAGGGCCGCGGCCCCGCCCCACATCACCGTGCGCAACAGGTTCGTCTGTCCGTTCACCAGCTTCACCGTATCTCCACTCATGTCCGTCTCTCCCAGGGCTGAAGTCGAGCCGTCACCGTGACCAGCTCTTCCCTGAGCGTCCTGAGCGAACCCTGAGGAGCGGGTGAAATCAACGCCACACCCGCCCGAACTGGAAACCGGCGGGACCAGCCATTAGTCTCCTGACCGGGCAGCCATTCGTCGGGGGGAGACAATGAACAGCTCGGCACACCTTCTTGTCCTGATGTCGATCATCCTGGGGCTCGGTATCCGCGACCTGCTGGTCGGCGGGCGTGCCGCCGCCATTGATCGACCGCGCGAGGATCTCGCCCTTCTGCCGTTCCTCGCCGGTCTCCTCGTCCTGCTCGCGACGGTCCAGTTCTGGTGGTACCTCTTCATCGTCGCCAACCGCGATGTCTGGGGCACCAACTTCTTCCTGTTTGCGACGGTGCTCCTGCGCCCGGCCCTGTTGTTTCTCAGCGCTGCCTCGGTGTTTCCCCCCGCGGGCCGGCCCGGCAATCTGGAGGATCACTATTTTCGCAATCGCGGCTTCATCTATCTGCCGCTGGCCGCGTTCGAGCTGCACAATCTCGTGGAGTCAGCCACCAACCTCGGCACCCTCCGCCACGCCGCTCACATCTTCCACGTTCTCTTCACCCTCGCCTGCGTGGTTCTGGCCTTCTCGTCCAGCCGCAAGTGGCACCGCATCCTGCTCAGCCTGCTGCTGATCTCGGCCCTCCTCTTCATCGGAGTCTTCAGTCTTCGCCTGACGTGAACCGCGCCCCCGGCAGCACCGGAAACGTCACCAGCGACACCTCCCACAGATCGACCTCGGCCAGCACCCTCAGGCGGCCGTCGCGCCGCGCCCTCACCGCGCGAAAGCCGATCGACAGACCGTCCAGACACCCGGCCCGCAACAGCGCCGCCGCCATCCGGCCTTCGGGCGTCAGGTCCAGGATCCGCCCCTCGACCCTCAGGCCGCGGTCATCTTCCTCGATCCGGGTCCATACCCCGACCGGGCTCCGTTCGCCGTGCTGGTACAGCATCCGCACCCCGCCCGGTCCTCGCCGCGCGACGCTGGCGGCAAACGCCCCCGGCACCACCACATCCCCCGCCAGATCCGCGACACCCCACAGCGAGGCATAGCCGGTGATAAAAAGTGGCGAGTGACGAGTGGCGAGTGGCGGGGGCAATGGCGGCTCGTCATCCGCCGCCCGGGCGTCAGAAGTCATCGGCCTGCTCCTCGCCGGACGCGCTCGTCACACGCCACTCGCCACTCGTCACTAAAACCCTCTCAATCCGCTCCACCGCCCGCCGCGTGGCCAGGCTCTGTTCCTCCAGTCGCGCCAGCCGCTCGGCCACCAGCCGCTGCTCGCCCACCTGCATCTCCAGCGTCTCGATCCGCGCCGCCGCCCCGCCGGCCCAGATCAGGCCACTGACCGTCTGCAGCACCAGCATGGCCCCCAGCGCCAGCGCCGCCTTCCTCAGTTCACCGTTCACTTGCCCACCCCCGCCATCTGCCGACGCTCGTCTTCGGTCAGGAAGCTCGCCGCATTCAGCCGCGCCCACAGCGCATCGCGCTCGGGCGACAGCGCCGGCACCGCCTCCAGGTCGGCCTCGATCCGGCATGCGGGCAGGCGCGGCGACAGCCAGGCGGTCAGGGCCCCGGCGGCCTTCCTCACCAGCGGCACCACCGTCTGCCGCCAGAAGGCGACATTGGCCTCGCGATAGTTGGCATAGGTCGCATCCCCCGGGATCCCCAGCAGCTGCGGCGGAATCCCGAACGCCAGGGCGATCTCGCGCGCCGCCGCATGCTTGCCGGCGATAAAGTCCATCTCGGCCGGCGTCAGGCTCATGGGCTTCCAGTCCAGCCCGCCTTCCAGCAACAGCGGCCGTCCGGCATTGGCCGGCCCCGCATGCGCTTCGCCCAGCTCGGCCTTCAGCCGCTCGAACTGTTCGGTGGTCAGCCGCTCCCCGTCCCGGCTGGCATAGACCAGCGCCCCGCTGGGCCGCGCCGCATTGTCCAGCAGCGCCTTGTTCCAGGCCCCCGACGCATTGTGCACATCGATGGCAAAGGCCGCGGCCTCCAGCGGCGAAAAGCCGTAGTGGTCATCGGTCGGGTGAAACAGCTTCAGATGCATCACCGGCATCCAGCCATCGGCCTCGCGTCCGATCCGCACCGACCGCCCGGCAAGGCCATAATCATAGGCTTGAGGCCAGCCATGCCGCCCCGGCACCACCTTCACCCGGTCAGGCCGCAGCGACCACAACTCCTCCGGCAGTCCCGCGTCATCGCCGCCGGCCCCCTCGACATAGGCATTGCCCGCTGTCTGCAGGGCCCCGTACAGCCCTTCCAGGAACTCCGGCCCCGACTGTTCCGGATTCGGCCGGGACAGCAGCTGCGCCAGACCGTGGTCACGGCACTTCACCTCGCCGTCGAACACGGCCAGAGGCACCGAGGCCGCCGCCTCGGCGATCATGCGGATGGCGCGATAGGCCACCGGGTTCTTGCCGAACCCCTCGCGCGCCAGGGCGGCATAGTCGCGCGGCGTCCAGCGCGGACGCCCGCCTCCGGTCAGGGCGATCAGCGGCCCCGTCCGGCTCTCCTTGGTTTCGGGCACGACTGTCGTACCCCGGCGCCAGCGCCAGCGGGACCAGTCCATGGCTCTCTCCTTCAAAGGGGTATCAGCTGCTCAGCGACAGCAGGGCAGCATCCGGCTTGGCGACCGGTCTCAGCACCAGACGCTTCAGGCATCCGCCCAGCTGACCCGTGCCGTCGCCGGCGCCGCCCAGGGTCAGCCGCACCAGACCGCCGGGCGCCGTGCCCGACACATCTGCGTCCGACAGGCTCCCGTTCCGCGCCAGCCGGAAATCATCCGTCCGCGACCGCAGGGCCGCACCCTGGGCCGCACCACTGGCGGCAACCCCCGCCACCACGCAGCGGGCCTGTTCGACCCCGCCGCCCAGCACACGTCCCCCGACCGCCCCGTCCAGATTGCTGATCTCGACCCGGTTGGCACTCGTCCCGTCGTCCAGACAGACTGCCCGCCGGCCACTGGCCAACAAGCTGCCGGCGCCCCCGTGCAGGACAAAGTCTGCGGCCAGCGTCACCACGCCAAGTGCCTCCAGGTCCGTCAGCCGCGCCAGGTCCGCGCCCCGGCCGGCCACGGCCCCCGTGGTCACGATCGGGCTGGTCGCCAGCACTCCGGGCTCGATCTGAAAGCCCGCAAACTTCAAGGCCCGCGTCGCCTGGCTGGCATAGCGGATCACCCCGCCATGCTGCGCCGGAGAAGCCCCGGTCACCCCCGTGCTCCATACCCGCCAGACCTTGCCCGACAGGGCCTCCATCCCCACCGGTCCGGTCAGGATGACACCCCCGATCAGCAGACAGAGGTCACCTGTCGCGCTGGTCGTGCCGACCACAGGCGGCGATCCATCCGGGGTCTCGACCCACATCTGCAGCGTATAGGACGTCGCCGGGGCCAGGCTGACCGCCTGATAGGCATAGGCCCCGCCGCCCGTATTGTTCAGCGCCAGCCAGTTCAGGCCGGAGATCGGTGGCGCATCCGGTTCAACCGCCGCGGTGACATTGGCATTGCCGACCAGCTGCGCCTGCGAGGGCGCAAAACGGGGAAACAGATTGGTCGATGCGGGCTCGGTCCACAGCCCCATGTCGGTCCGGCGCGGCACATGTTCGGCAAAGGGGGCATAGGTGCCGTCCAACTGCCGGGCCCAGCCGGGTCCCGTCCGGCTGTAGGTCCAGCCGGGCAAGGCCGTCAGCCCCTCCAGCGCCGTCCCGTCCCAGACATGGCTGTCGGTCGCCAGGTTCAGCTCGATCCCGGGTTCAGACCCGGGCGCCGCGCCGCCCTGCCGCAACGCCAGTCCTCCCGGCGTCAGGTCCACACCCAGCCTCATTCCGACAGCGCCACAATGTCTTCGGCCGTGGTGCCGGTCTCCAGCACCCGCCGCGCCTGCACCGCCACATAGCCGACGGGGTGGTTCTTCAGCGTAACGGCGACCGTCCCGCCCGCCGGGATCACCGTCAGGTCGCCGGACGTCCCGACATAGAGGGCCTTGGCCCAGGGGGTCAGGTCCGCCTCGTCATCCGGTGTCACGGTCTGTGCTCCCCGCGCGGGGGCCCCCGGCGTGGGCGCATGAGTGCGATAGGCGTCGGGACTCGACGTCATGACTGTCTCCTTTGTCTCGGATGAACGGGCTTCAGAGCGGCCGCAGGCGCGGCGCGCTCCGGGGCTCCAGCAACAGATGGGTGATGGCCCATACCAGGGCGTCGGCGCGGTCCGGGCTTGGCCCGCCTTCCCCGCTTCCCAGCGCCATCATGTCTTCTTCCAGCGCGGGCAGGGCGGCGCAGTGCAACACCCGTCCCTGTTCATACAGCGCCGCGACCGGCTCGGCCCGCGCCCGCTTGGACCGCGTGGCATGCACCGATCGCACGGGACAGGCACAGCCTGCCTGCACCAAAAGGGTCCGCACCATGTCACCGCCCTGATTGACCTCGGCGATCACTGCCTCGGCCCCCTCGCGGCGGGCCACAGCGGCCACCACCCCGGCCCAGGCGGCGGGTGACAGGCCGCGCACCGTCTCATCGGCCAGCACATAGGCCGTCCGGTCCCGGCGCCCCGCCACCACAATCCCGCAGGCATCGCCATGGGCCGTCACCGGCGGGTCCACCGCCACCACCACGCGGTCCAGCGCGACCGGACGCGCCCCTCTGGCCCGCGCCAGATCCTCGGCGCGAAACAGGGCCCCGTCGGTCTCGACGATCTGCCCCTCCAGCTCCTGCGCCTCCAGCCGTGTCCCGGCGTACAGTCGTCTCAAATGGCCCAGAAATCCCGGGGCCAGATTGTCTGCATTGGCCTCTGTGCCCGCCCGGCTGACCTCGACACCCGGCTCGGCCAGCAACCGTCTCAGCGCCACCATCGGACGCGGTGTGGTCGTCACAACCAGTCGCGGATCGGTCCCCCGTCTCAGCCCAAACCGCAATGTGCTCAGCGTTCGCTCGGGATTGCGCCAGGCACAGAATTCATCGACCCACGCCGCATGAAACTGTGGCCCCCGCAAAGCGTCCGGGTCCTCGGCCGAATAGGCGTAGGCCACCGAGTCATTGGGCCAGCGCAACCGCCTGCGGCTGGCCTCCCAGACCGGCCTGTATCCGACCTCGCCCATCGCCTTCAGGCCCGACGGTCCTTCGATCATCACCTCGCGCACATCGTGCAGCGCCGGTCCCACCAGCGCCAGCACCTGCCCGTCCTTCCTCGCCTGTTCGCTCAGCCAGAGCGCTCCGGCAAAGGTCTTGCCCGACCCCCGCCCGCCCAGCAGCACCCAGGTCGCCCAGTCCCCGTCCGACGGCAGCTGATGCCTGTGGGCCCGGGGAGAAGCCCTGATCGCCTCCCTCACCTCGCACGTCGTCAGGCTCGCCATCCACTGCTGCTGGACCTCGAACGGCCCTGAGGTGATCGAGACGGGACTGCAGTTCGGCCCGAAGTAGGGCCTCCTCGGCGGGGTCTTCGATGTCACCGTGTGCGTCGCCCTCTTCCGCGTCCTCGACAGCGGTCCGGGATCGGGCCGGCACGCTCGCCAGCGCGGCCACCGCCTTGCTGGCGCGCGCCACATTCGTCACCAGCCGCGCAAAGCGATCCAGCCCCGCGACATCGGCGGGATCCAGTTCGACCTGGGGCAGCAGTTCCATGGCGCGATCCGTCTGGGCGGCCAGCAGCTCGAACTGCTTCCGGCTCCAGTGCTCCGCCCCGTCATCCCTGTTCCCGGCCATGGATGAACTCTAGCCGACCAGCGCCCTCAGGCGCGCAAGTCGGTCCGACAAATATCTATCATCTTGTTTTGACGCGATTTCACCCGCCGGGGGCGCACATCAGGGCGCCTCAGGCTGTCGCTGCCAGGTCCTCATGGACTTCGCTCGCACCCAGCACACGGCTGATGGTGGCCATCAGTTCGGCCACCTGGATCGGCTTGCCGACGTGGGCGTCCATACCGGCCTCATGGCACAGCCGAACCTGTTCCGGCTGCACATTGGCGGTCAGGGCGATGATGGGCGTCTGCCCCGGCCCCCCGGCCATGGCCCGGATTTCGCGCGTCGCCATCAGGCCGTCCATGACCGGCATATGCACATCCATCAGCACCAGATCATAGCCGCCACGGCGTACGGCCTCGACCGCCTCGGCGCCGTTCTCGACCCCGTCCAGCGACAGACCCATGCCCCCCAGAATGGCCGCGACCAGCTCCCGGTTCGCTGCGGCGTCGTCGGCCATCAGGATCCGCAGGCCGGCATCCACCGTCGCGTCCCCGTCCGAACCTTGAGCGTCCTGTCCCGGATCCGCCGCCACCAGAGGCACCTCGAACCAGAAGGTCGAACCGGCCCCCGGCTGGCTGTCGACGCCGATCGTGCCCCCCATCATCTCGATCAACCGGCGCGAAATGGCGAGGCCCAGTCCGGTCCCGCCGAACGTCCGGGTGGTCGAGGCATCGGCCTGCACAAACCGTCGGAACAGGGTCGCCGCCTTCTCTGCGCTGATGCCGATACCGGTATCCGTGACAGCGACCCGCAGCCGACCGTCGGCATAGGTCGCCGCGACCGACACCTGGCCCTGCCCGGTGAACTTCACGGCATTGGACACCAGGTTCAGCGTCACCTGCCGCAGCCGGCCCTCGTCCCCCATCAGTCCGGCCGGCATCGCCTCTTCGACCGAATGCGTCAGCGTCAGCCCCTTGGCCTCGCACAGGTTTTCGACGATCCCGACCGCCCCCGCGATCATCACGCGCGGGTCAAAGGCCAGCGGGTCCAGGCCAACCGCCTCGGCCTCCAGCTTGGAGTAGTCGAGAATGTCGTTGATCACGCCCAGCAGGGCGTCAGACGAGGTGGCGATCCGGTCAACGTACCGCCGCTCATCCGGCCCCAGACCGCTCGACTGTTTCAGCAGGCCGGCGAAGCCGATGACGCTGGTCAGCGGCGTCCTCAGCTCATGGCTCATATTGGCCAGGAATTCGGTCTTGGCCCGCGCGGCAGCCTCGGCGCGGTCCCGCTCCGCCATGAGATCATCCTCGAGCTGCTTGGTCGCCGTCGCGTCGCGCGCATTGTCCTGGATTTCGACCGGTCGACCGTTCTCGTCCCACAGGATGCTGGGCTGGGCATCCAGCCATCGAAAGCTGCCGTCCTTGTGCAGTCCCCGATAGCGCAACTGCGGCGACGGAGCGCCGGGGCCCGCAGCGAAAAAGTCCGCATAGGCCTGCTTCACCTGGGCATGGTCATCCGGGTGGATCACATCCCAGGTCTTGCGGCCGATCAGATCATCGCGCTCCCAGCCCATCAGCCGGGTAATTCCGGGCGACACATAGCGGAACGTGCCGTCCAGGGCGAAGACCGCGATGATGTCGCTGGTCTGCTCGGCCAGGTTCCGGAACGCCCGCTCGCTGGCCGCCACGGCATCGTGGATGCGCTCCTGCTCGGTCACGTCCTGGAAGACGCCGAACATGGCCCTGACCTTGCCGTCTGGTCCCCGCTCCGTATCCGCATGGGTCAGCACCAGCCGTTCGGCGCCGTCCCGACGGATCACCCGCATGCGGCGCTTGTAGCCTTCGCCTGTCGCAAGGCTGTGAGCAATGGCCCCCATCAACGGACCCCGGTCGTCCGGATGATAGAAGCTCACCGCGTCATCATAGTTCGGGTCAAACGTCTCGCGGTCGACCCCGTGGATGCGATACACCTCGTCCGACCAGGTCACGGCCATGGTCTCGGCGTCCAGTCGCCACTGACCGACTCCGGCCATCTCCTCGGCCAGACGCAACAGTTCCAGACGCTCGGTCTGGCGCCGGGTCAGCTCAGCCCGCTCCATGAACTCGGCAGCCAGCCGACCAATCTGGGCCAGATCCGCGACCCGGCTTTCGTCAAAGTCCGGATGCGGCTTCACATCCATCACGCCCACGGCGCCTATGGCCTTGCCCCGGCTGTCGCTGATGGTCGTCCCGGCGAAGAAGCGCAGGCGCGGGTGGCCGGTGACCATCGGATGATTCTTCAGCGTCGGGTGCAGGTGGGAATCGCGCACCACCAGCACCGCCCCCGGCCCCATGCCGACCAGTATGTTCGACGCGCTCTGGTCGCGCGCCATGGCATTCTGGTCCAGGCCGATATTGGCGCGGAACAGGGTTTGGTCCCCGTTCACAACGGAAATCACCGCGTGCGGCATGTCGAACAGCGTGCACGCCAATGCTGTCAGCCGGTCCAGCGGGCCCTCCAGCCCCGAACCGTCCATCATCACCGAGGCGCTCTTTTGGCGTTTCACTCCCATGCCGCAAGCGTCGGATGGAATAGCGAAATTTTGGTTACCGGCGGGACCCGGCCCCACGTTCGGCCATCCATTCCGGCGCCTCATAGGCCAGGGCGTCCTCCGGCTCGTCCAGCGCCAGTTCGGAGATCGTCTGTCCCCGGATTGAAACGCCGGCCGAATGAACGGTCTCGGGGTTCCCCGACACCAACGGGTGCCACCCGGCCAGACCCCGCCCCTCGGACAGCCTCCGGTAGCCACATGACAACGGCATCCACTTCAGCTGCGCCACATTGCCGGGCGTCAGCTTGATACAGTCGGGCACATGACGCTCCCGCTCGGCATAGTTGGAGCAGGCACAGGTCTTCGGGTCGAACAGTTTGCAGTGGACCTTGGTCGGCACCACCTCGCCCGTATCCTCATCCTCGAACCGCACCAGACAGCACAGCCCGCACCCGTCGCACAGCGCCTCCCATTCCTCGGGCGACATCTGTTCCAGGGTCTTCGTTTCCCAGAAGGGCTTCATCAGATCCTCCCCCGAGTAACGTGGGAGGGGGACCACTTCCCCTCCCCATCTTTGATGGGGAGGGGGACCGCCAAAGGCGGTGGAGGGGTCCGATCGCACAGCGATCGGTGGGTGGTGGAGGGGGCGAATGCGTGCACTAACTGATCCATGAGACCTTCGGTTCTTACCCAGAAACGTGCACGACGTCTCCGTCGGAAAATGTCGCTGCCGGAAGTTCTCCTCTGGCAGAGACTACGGGGACGCGGCTTCCGTCGCCAGCACCCGGTCGGTCCCTTCATTCTCGACTTCTTCTGCTCCAGCACCCGCCTCGCCATCGAGGTCGATGGCCTCCACCACGAGGCCCGAGCGGATCAGGATGCCAGGCGCGACGCACATCTTCTGGGTCTGGGCATCCAGACGCTTCGCATTCCTGCATCCGAAGTCCTGCGCGACCCTGACGGGGCGGCGGAGCGCATTCTTGGGCAGCTGGACGAAGACTAGGGTGGAAACTCCCGACTGAACCCCTTAAGTCAGCCCTCGTTTCCGCCCCCTCCACCACGCCTTGCGTGGTCCCCCTCCCCCGCTACGCTGGGGAGGATCCAGGTATCACCATGGCTGCGCGCCCCCCTCTTGTTGCCCTCAAGGATGTCCGTCTCCAGGACGGCCCCCGTCCCCTGTTCGAAGGCGTCGACATCGCGATCGAGCCGCGCACCCGCGCCTGCCTCGTCGGCCGCAACGGCGCCGGCAAATCCACCCTGATGAAGATTATCATGGGTCAGGTCGAGCCGGACTCGGGCGAGCGCGCCATCCAGTCCGGCATCCGCTTTGCCAATGTGCCCCAGGAGCCGGTCATTACGGGCGACACCCTGCTGGACTATGCGACCTCCGGCGAGGCCGAGCCCTGGACCGCCGAATCCTGGCTCGCCACCTTCGGCCTCGACCCGGCCAAGCCAGCGGTCAACCTGTCGGGCGGCGAGATCCGCCGCGCCGCCCTTGCCAAGGCCTTCGCCGAAGAGCCGGACCTGATGCTCCTCGACGAGCCGACCAACCACCTCGACATCCTCGCCATTGAAAAGCTTGAGGAAGAACTGATCTCGGCCCGCTGCGCCATCCTCGTCGTCAGCCACGACCGCGCCTTCCTCAATCGCGTCACCCAGACCTGTCACTGGCTGGAGGGTCGCCGCGTCCGCAGCCTGAACAAGAGCTTCAACGCCTTCGACGAATGGGCCACCAAGGTCACCGAGGAAGAGGCCGAGTCCCTGCGCCGCCTGTCCAAGACCATCGAGCGCGAGACCGAGACCTTCTACCGCTCCATCACCGCCCGTCGCACCCGCAACGAGGGCCGGGCGCGGTCGCTGGAGGCCCTGCGCGCCGAACGCGCCGAGCGGCTCAAGGACGTGCCGCGTGACCTGCACCTCGGCGTCGATTCCGGCGCTACCTCGGGCAAGCTGGTCGCCGACCTGAAAGGCATCTCCAAGGGTTTCGGCGAGCGCACGGTCATCAAACCCTTCACCACCCGCATCGTCCGCGGTGACCGGCTTGCCATCGTCGGCCCCAATGGCGCGGGCAAGACCACCCTGGTCAAGATCATGCTGGGTGAACTGGCCCCCGACACCGGCACCGTCCGGCTCGGCGCCAATCTGGAACCCGTCTACCTCGACCAGTCGCGCGAGGGGCTCAAGTCCGACATGACCCTGTGGGACGCACTCACCCCCGGCGGCGGCGACTCCATCCTCGTGCGGGGGTTGTCCAAACACGTCGCCGCCTATGCCAAGGACTTCCTGTTCCAGGAGGGCCAGCTGCGCCAGCCCATCTCGACCCTGTCGGGCGGCGAGCGCAACCGCCTGCTGCTGGCGCGCGCCCTGGCCAAGCCAGCCAATATGCTGGTCCTCGACGAGCCGACCAACGACCTCGACATGGACACGCTCGACAAGCTGGAAGAGCTGCTCGAGTCCTATGACGGCACCCTGATCCTCGTCAGCCACGACCGCGATTTCGTCGACCGCCTCGCCACCTCGACCATCGCCATGAATGGCCGCGGCGACATCGTCGAAACCCCGGGCGGCTGGACCGACTTCATCCGCCAGAACCCCGGCTTCCTCAAGCCCGGCACCCACCAGCGCCCCCAGGACGCCGAGGCCGAACGGCGCTCGGCCACCCCGGCTCCCGCCAGCGTCCCCGCCCCCGCCCCCGCCCCCGCAGCCGCAGCCGCGCCCAAAAAGCCCGCCAAGCTGTCCTTCAAGGACGCGCACCGGCTCAAGGAGATCGAGGGCCTGATGGAAACCCTGCCGGCCGACATTGCCCGCCACGACGCGACCCTGTCCGACCCCGGCCTCTACGCCCGCGACCCCAAGGCCTTCGACCGCGCCATGACCAACGCCGCCCGCGCCCGCGCCCAACTCGAGGCCATCGAGGCGGAGTGGCTGGAACTGGAGGCGAAACGGGAAGCGCTGGCGGGTTGAAGACGTCAAGGGGCCAGCGTCGCGGCTCCCTGTCCGACGCGCCAACCTGTCGCGTGGCATCGCGGCGACGCTTCCATACAGTTCCGCCATGTCCCTGACGGTCCAGACCCTGGAGCTCACCCCCGCCGAAGAGAAGGCGGCGCGGCGGATCAATGCGGCCCTGGCGCTCGCGCCCCGGCTCAGAACCGACGGCTGGCCCCTGGCCCTCGGCCAGCGGTTGAACGGCATGGTCAGTCAGGCGGCTGGCACCGTCACGGAAGCCACCTTGAAGCGGCGCGGGGTCCGCGTCTCCAACACCACCATTGCCGGTCCCGGCGGGCCCTTGCCCCTCAGACTGCTTGAGCCCGCCACCCCAGCCCGCGCTTTGGTCGTCGACCTTCATGGCGGCGGCTGGGTGGTCGGCAGTGCCGCGCTGAACGACCGCGTGACCGGCCATCTCGCCGAGGCGGGCCTCACCGTCGTCTCGGTGGACTATCGACTGCTCGATGAGGCGCGCGGCGTATGGATGCCTGACGCAGTCGCCGACTGCGCGACCGCCCTCCGCTGGGCCTTGGAAGACGGCCTTCCTCGTTTCGACGCCGACCGGGTCTTCGTGATTGGCGAGTCCGCCGGCGCCCACCTGGCCGCGCTGGCGGCGTTGACCTTGCGCGACGAAAGCCTGATTGCCTCCCTCGCTGGCTGCGTCTTCGTTCAGGGGGTCTTCGACCTGTCGGCGACCCCGTCGGCGCGGGCGGCAAACACCGAGACGCTGCTGTTCGATGGCCCGAATCTGGCCCGGGACCTTGAGCGACTCCTTCCGGGGCGAGACGAGGCCGCCCGTCGTCAGGCTGACGTTTCGCCCCTCTACGCCGACCTGTCAGGCATGCCGCCCGCGCTGTTTATCATGGGCGAAGCCGACCCCTTCCGGGATGACAGTCGACTGATGGCCGAGGCCTGGGGCCATCGCGCGTCGGCCACCTTGCTGGCGATCCCGACCGCTCCCCACGGGTTTCAGCATTTCGGCGCGCCCACCGCCGTACTCGCCCAAGCCTGGATTCGCCGCTGGATCGCTGAAATCAGCGGCTGAGCCGCCTTTTGGCGTGGAACTGTGCAAAAGTCACAACAGCTTCACGAATCGAATGAAATTGCTGCATTGGCACAGACGTACGCCATCGACGCACGATTTATCCCCAACACGCTCCACAGACGGTCGTTCCTGATCGCTTGCCACATCCGCAGATCGGAGCGAGCTTGATCAGGCCGAGGGACACGGCAGCGCGGAAATCCGGGGAGACCCGGGGCTCAAGGCGAACCGGTCCGGCTCTCGGATCCAGGGTAACGGGCGATCTCCGGATCGCAACGGACCCCGGACCGGATCAAGGCTTCGAGGCAGGGTTTCGGCCCATACCTCGGGGAACCGGATCGGGATCGGAAGACGGCGCAGGCCAGACCTGCGGGACGCGACCGGACCAGAGTCGAGGGATACAGCCGACCGTCACCGGGGTTCGCTCCGCTGACGCCCAGGCCAGGGTCCAGAACTCAATGGCCAAGTCCAACCCGGACTTGGCGAGGGCGCGAAATGCAACGGCTCGACCGGGCGTTTCGCGCCCTCGCTCAATTCCGGCGCCCCATTCCTCCCCGATCGGGGGAGGGAGACCGCGTAGCGGTGGAGGGGGCAGCAGCGCCCCGACCGCCCTTCCCTCTTCCCGTTTGCAATGACAGACTGGGGTTTCGACCCGAACGGGAGAGCCCCATGCGCCTGACCCTCGCCATCGCCGCCGCCCTCATCGCCGGGCCCGTCGTCCTGCCGCAAGTGGCACAGACCCAGGACCGCCCCCCAGCCTACACCAATGCCGAGACCTGCCTCCGGGACCGCGCCCCGGACGCTGTGGCGGCCAGCAACGGCGCCGCAGATGCCGCTGACTTCCTGCTCAACTACCTCTGCGCCGAACAGGTCAGCTATGCGACGGCATACGAGAACAACTCCGCGCTCATCGGCGCGTTCGAGAGCATGTCGGAGTTCGATTCGCGGGAATACGCCGAACCCGTCGCGGTGGCTGAAGCGGACAATCCGGCCGACCCCTCATTGCCGCCCCCTGCGGTGCCTGCCGAGAGCGACGAGTTGTTCAGCATGAACCCCTTTGAAGGTCTGTCTGTGGACCCTATCACGGGAGAGATCGGCTCGTCTGATCCCGATGTGCCCATCAACAGCCTATTGCCCATGCTCAGCCCGTTCATGGGGCTCCAGGGTGGGAATGGCGCTGGCCAGCCCCCCCTGTTCCTCCGCGTCCTGGCTGGCGAACTGGTTCTGCAGCAGCGCCGCTAGGTCTTGCCGGAAACCGCCCTTTCCTTCGCGGAAGTCAGGCCCTAAACCTTGGCCATGCGCCGCCCGCCCGTCCGCTTCGCTTCTCTGGATCGTCGAACCCTGCTGACCGGTGCCGCGGCACTCGGCCTGTCGGCGACGGCGGCCGGTTGCGGCTCGTCAGAACCGGCCATTGACGAGAACGGCCGCGTCCGCCTGCGCCTCGTGATCGGCGACCCCGCCAGTGCCGAACTGGGCGGCTTCTACCAGGCGCTGGCCACCGGTCTTTACGAAAAGCGCGGCCTGAATGTTCAGCTGGTGCGGCCCGGCTTCGGCCAGGACGTGCCGCGTGCGCTCGCCTCAGGCCATGCGGAGCTCGGCCTCGCCGCCGACAGCTTCACGCCCCTGCGACTGGTTGAGGAGGAGGCCCCGGTCAAGGCCGTCGCCGCCTTCTTCCAGAAGTCCCCGCGAGCCCTGATCAGCCCTCCGGAAGCGTCCCCCCGTCCGGGTCAGCCGGTCTCCTCCGCCGCCCCCCTGCGCATCCAGGTCGCCGAAGGGGACCGCGAGACGCTCTGGCCGTGGTACCAGACCATCAGCGACCTGACGGACGACCAGCTCGCCGACTACGACCTTGAGGCCTTCATCCGCGACCCCAGCGCCCTCATTCTGGGCCATGTGACGCGTGAGCCCGTCTTGATCCCCGACGCGGGCGGAGAGCCCCCCACCAGCCGTCTTCTGTTCGACGACGGCTTTGCCGCCTATGGCGCCCTCGTGCTGGCCCCCACTGCCTTTGCCCGCGACAATGACGAGGCCCTGCGCGCCTTCATCGCCGCCTCGGTCGAGGGCTGGGCCGCCTATATCGAGGGCAATCCGGACCCCGCCCACGCCCTGATCCGCCGCGCCAACCGCAGCATGACGTCGGACCATCTGGAACAGGCCCGCGACGCCCTGCGCGACGCCGCCATCGTCACCGGCGATGACCCCGCCTCCACGCCCCTCGGCACCATGTCCGCCGACCGCTGGCGCACCTTCTATGAAAGCGCGTCCGAGGCCGGCGTCTTCCCGGCGGGTCTCGACTGGCAGCAGGCCTTCACCACCGACTATCTGTCGCCCGCCGCAGACCCGGCCCCCGCCCCCTGAACAGACCGCCATATTAAGGCTGTTTGCGCCCGGCTGTTAGCGACGGGTTAAGTCTGGACGCCTTAACCTTTGGTCCGATCCCCCATTTGCCGGAGGTGGAATGCGACCCGACCCGTCCACATCGCTGTCCCGACCCGGCCGCCTGCTCGGCGCAGCTGCGGCCCTGGGCCTGACTGTGGTGGCCATGCCCGCCGTGGCCCAAGACGCGCCGGCCCTCCGCTACCTCGACTGGAACGGTCGCCCCGAGCCGGTGGCCATGGCCCGCGCCACACCCAATGCCCGTGGCGAGGTCCCGGCTCTCCGGCCCGCCGCGCCTGTCATCCCCCATGCGGGCAGCCAGTCGATGGCCGCCGCCCCGCAACTGCGCCCCGCCACGCCGCTTCTGCCCGGTCGCAGCGTGGACGCCGACGGTCGCCCCGGCCTGACCCCGGCCGACGCCTTCTTTGCACCCCCGGCCCGGACCCGGACCCAGCCGAGTCCGGCGGCTGTCGTGCCCGCCCCGACCCCGGTGCGGACCGTGGCTGCACCCGTTGAGACACCGCCGCCTCCCCCGCCGCCGCCGGTGCGTCAGATGCCTGAGCCGCCGCCCGCCCGCGTCCAGCCTGCGCCCCAGCCCGCACCGGCACCTGCGCGCCCGGCAGAGTGGGCCGATGATCCCAATGCCCCGCGCTCCGATGCCCTGATATGGTCCGTCGGCCAGCCCCAGCCGGCCCAGCCTCAACCCGCCCCCGTACAGGCCCAGACCCGTGCCCCGGCCCCGGCCCCGGCCCCGGCCCAAGCCCGCCCCGAGCCCTCCGCCCAGGGCGCCCGCTATTACTCCGTCCACCGCCAGAACGGCCGTCAGCCCGACCGCGCGGTCCTTCCGGAGCAGGTCTATCTGGACGCCCTGCCGGTTCAGATGGACGAGACGCCGACCTCGCCCAACATGGCCGAACCGCCCGGGCCGCCGCAGCTGGTCCGCAACCCCGACGGCACCGTCCGCCGCACGACCGGCGAGTCGGCCAGCAGCGCTGCGTCCCGCCAATGACCCAGCCGGCCTCTGACACGGTCGTGGAATCGCGTCTGCCCGACCTGATCGCCATGGCGCAGGAACCGTCCAGCGAGAAGCGCCGGGCCTTGCTGCGTGAACTGACCGAAGTCTTCTTCGGTACCGAAACCCACAGCGGCAAAGAGACCGACCTGTACGGCGCCGTCCTGGCCGAACTGTCCGCCGAGATGGAAACGGCGGTCCGCGCCGAGCTGGCCCAGCGGTTTGCCGACAGTCCTGCCGCCCCCCGCACCCTGATCCGCCGTCTGGCAAATGACGAGGCCGCGGTCGCCACCCCCGTCCTGTCGGCCTCTCCGGTCCTCACCGACGCCGATCTGATCGAGGTGGCCCGCACCCGGGGTCAGGACCACCTGCGCGCTGTCTCAAGCCGCAAGGATGTGTCAGAGGCCGTCGCCGACGCCATCGTCGATCACGGCGATGACGAGACCCTGCACAGCCTGCTGTCCAACGAGGGCGCCCGCCTGTCGCGCCAGGCCAGTGAAAAGGCCGTCGAGCGCGCCCGCGTCAATCCCGCCCTTCATGCCGCGACGGTCGAGCGCAAGAGCCTGCCGCCCGATCTGCTCAACGAGATGTACTTCATCGTCGAGGCCCGGCTTCGCCACACCATCCTCGAGCGCAACGCCCAGATGGACCCCGCCCTTCTGGAGAGCGCGCTCGAGGCCGGCCGCACCCGCCTCGCGACCCAGGACGGCGCCCTTCCCGCCGACTATTCCGAGAGCCTCGCCTATGTCGAGGAACTGCATGCCGCCGGTCAGCTGACCCCCCAGATGCTGGCCCGGTTCCTGCGCTCGGGCGGACGGACCTGCTTCCTGATCGCGCTCGCCCGGCTGGCCGACATCGACTTCCACACCGCCCGTCAGATCATCGAGCGCAAGGATCTGGACGCCCTGGCCGTGGTCTGCCGTTCGGCCGGTCTGGATCGGGCCCTGTTCCTGACCTACGCCGTGGTGCTGCTGAACGACGACGGCGACGCCATGGCCAAGGCCCACGCCTATGGCCGGATGTACCAGGAACTGGCCCCCGACGCCGCCAAACGAACCCTGCGCTTCTGGCGCATGCGCCGCGAAGCCAAAGCCGCCTGATCGCGGCTTCGAGCGATTTCAGCGATCCCTCACCTACTGCTCATGTTGCCCGGAATCCGGCCTGCTACCTCCGTCTCCTGACGGGAGGTGACGGCAATGGTGGTAGGGCAGGACTTTGACTTCAATGGCGCCGTCCAATGAAGAAGGTCATGCCTGGACTGGCCGCCTGCGTTCCTGCACTGATCGCAGCCCTTTGCGTCTACGCGCTCCTCACCCTGCCCGCCTTGACGCTGTCATCGGTCGCGGACAACCGCGCGAGGTACCAGGAGGTCCTGGCGGCGGCGCGCTTCGCCGACCATCATCATCGCTCGACCTCAAGGTGGCCAGGCGACGCCGCTCTGGCCGACCATGCCAATCTGCCGAACGTTCATCTGACTCCGGGATCGTGGCTGTCATTTGAAGACGCATGCCCCAGTTTCACGGGTGCCGCGTCCGACCGCTTCATTCTGTCCATGTGGCGGGGAGAGTATTTCGACTGCCTGGCCTATCCATCGGGCCGAAATACCTTCGGCTTGTCCGTCTGGGACTACATCCTTGGAAGCTCTGGAATGATGGCGGCGATCCTGCTCTCGGTCATCCTCGTCTGCGTCTGGGCAATCAGGAGACTCTTGCGAGGCATGCTCAGACCTCGTGTCTCCGCTTGAACACCTTCAGCACGCCAACAGCAGAAACGCCCGCCTCCATCGCTGGGGGCGGGCGCTGCTGTCGGACAGGACGTCCGTCTTACTTCTTGGCGCGGGCCGTGGTGCGGGCCGGCTTGCGGCCGCCCTGTCCCAGACCCATCTGCTTGGCCAGTTCCGAACGGGCCTTGGCATAGTTGGGCGCGACCATCGGATAGTCCTTGGCCAGACCCCATTTGGCCCGGTATTCCTCGGGGCTCATGTCGTATTTGGTGCGCAGGTGCCGCTTCAGCGACTTGAACTTGCGGCCGTCTTCCAGACAGATCAGATAATCCGGCGTGATCGACTTGCGGATCGGCACGGCCGGATCCTTGACTTCCGGCTCCGGCTCGATGCCGTCACCCGACAGTTGCGACAGGGTCGAGTGGATCGAGCCGATCAGCGCAGGAACAGCCTCGGGCGGCAGGATGTTGTTGCTGACGTAGGCGGAGATGATGTCCGCCGTCATTTCCAGCAGTTCGGCTTTTTCTTCCATAGGTCGTCCAGACGTTTCCAGGGCGAGGCGAAACATCTTGCAGGAATCGCCCCTGATGCCGGGCTGATAGAACAAACGCCCCCCTCATGCAATTGAGCGGGCCGATTTTCTGCATTGGTCAGTCAAGTATAGAGCGTACCCGATGCAAACACGGGCGCATCAACGCCCGAAATCTTGCGCCAGAGCCATCATCGCGGCCCGCTCGGGCATGGAGTATTCATCCAGTTCGTCTGTGTCGCCGTCGCGAATGGCCTTCAGCAGGGCCGGCGTCATGGCCGAGGTCAGCGACCAGTTCCAGTAACGCAGCACCGTCTGGGCCCGGTCCACCGCCAGCATCTCGAACGTCACCTGCACACGCTCCCACGCGGGGTGAACAGATCCGTCCGGCGCCCGCTCCGGCCGCTTCATCGACCGCCACAGCGCCGTCAGATACTCCCGGTCCAGCCCCGTCGCCTTGCACAGAATGGCCACCGGCTCGCCGCCCGGATCGCCGAGAATCTTGGCGCCGGTCAGCGGCTTGATCCCCGACAGATAGGCGATTTCGGCCACCGAATCCCGGCCCATGCCCTGCCGCTCGATCTCGGTGATGGCGTGTTCCAGACTGTCATAGGGGCTCTTGTCGATCGCCCCGCGATTGCGCTGGCGCCGCTCGATGAACTGCAGGGCCTTGCGCGACACCGGGTCCTGCCAGCCCTCTGCGGCGGCCATGGCAAAGATGTCCTCCGACACCTCCTGCATGACCTCCCGCGACACGGCGAACCGCTGCAGAATGGTCCGGCGGTCCTGCTCATTGGACCACCAGAACATCACATAGGCCCCGGACGGCCTCAGCTCCGGACGCCGCAGCAGATGCTCGCACAGACGCGGCTGGCTACGGCTCAGCGCCACCGCCGTCTCGATCCCGGTCTGCGACAGCCGGGCCGTGGTGTTCCGCAACAGGGTCTCGACCACATCCAGATGCCCGGCCTCGATCAGGGCCTCGGACACGACTTCGGATACCCCCCGGCGGGCGGCGATGCACCGGTGATGGTCATGGCCCGTATCCCGCACGCACGAAAGCAGATCCGCGTCCGTCAGGCCCGCACAGCCCTCGATCAGCACCCCGGCGATCGCGGGATCATCCCGCAACATCAGGCGCATCAGAGCATTGGGCAGCTCCGCCAGCGGCGCCAGCCGGTGCGCCATTTTCAGCCGGTCTTCCGGGGTCGCCAGCCGCGCCATCTCGACCAGCAGATCGCCGACCACCGACCGCTCAAAGGCATTGATGCGACTGGTCGGCAGCGACACCACATCGGCCAGCCGCCGCAACAGCGCATGCCGCGCCTTCCACGACGCCGCCGACCCGGCCTCGGGTGCGTCATCCTGCGGGCTGGAAAGAGGCTGGGTCATTTCGACCCAATCCTCGCCCCGTTCGGTTAACCGCCGGTCAAGAGCACGGTAAGCCCGGGCCCGGGGGCCGTGTCCTCACACTGAGCCCTAAAGCCCCTCGAACAATGCCGTCGACAGATAGCGTTCGGCAAAGCTGGGGATGATGGTGACGATGGTCTTGCCGGCATTTTCGTCCAGCGCCGCCTGACGGAAGGCAGCGATCAGGGCGGCGCCCGAGCTGATGCCTCCGGTCAGGCCTTCCAGCCGGGCGGCGCGGCGGGCCATCTCGAAGGCTTCGTCGTTCGACACCCGCTCGACCGCATCAATGACGTCGCGGTCGACGATCGAGGGGATGAAGCCCGCGCCGATGCCCTGGATCTTGTGCGGCCCGGGCTCACCACCCGACAGGACAGGCGAGTCGGTCGGCTCGACCGCCACCATCCGCACCGAGGGCTTCTTCGCCTTCAGCACCTGGCCGACGCCCGTGATGGTGCCGCCCGTGCCGACGCCGGCAATGACCATATCGACCGCCCCGGCCGTGTCGGCCCAGATTTCCTCGGCGGTCGAGACGCGATGGATTTCGGGATTGGCCGGATTGTCGAACTGTCCCGGCGACACCGCCCCCGGCGTGCTGTCCAGCAGCTCCTGCGCCTTGGCGATTGCGCCCTTCATGCCCTTGTCGGCGGGCGTCAGCACCAGCTCCGCCCCCAGCAGGGCCAGCATCTTGCGCCGCTCCATCGACATGCTCTCGGGCATGACCAGCATCAGCCGGTAGCCCTTGGCCGCCGCGACAAACGCCAGGGCGATGCCCGTATTGCCACTGGTCGGCTCGATCAGGACGGAGTCCGGCGTCAGCTTGCCGGCCTGTTCCAGCCCCTCGATCATGGCCAGGCCGATCCGGTCCTTGACCGAGCTCAGCGGGTTGAAGAACTCCAGTTTGGCCAGCACCCGGGCTTTCGGCTTCAGCTCGGCCGACAGGCGCGGTAGCTCAACCAGCGGTGTGTCACCAATGGTCTCCAGGATCGATCCATAGATCTTGCCACGCCCTGCGCGGGCGTGGCGGGACAGGTCGGGCGAAGCAGGCGGGGTACCGGTCATGGGGGAGGTCTCCGGGTGGCTGTCAGCCCCTGAACATCAGGTCGATCCGCGCCCGCGCAAGGGTCAGGCCTGCAGAAAGCCGTGTGATCGGCATTTCTGCGACTCATGGCACAGTGTTCGGTGAACCATCCGCGTGTCGCTTAAGCGGCTGTTAACCACGTTAACCGATCCCTGAGAGGCAGTTTCCGGGGCTTTCCTTGCATTCTCTCGTCGCCGCCGTCCAAGCCGTCGATCCCCTTGTCGTTACCGGCAAGGTCGCGGGGGTGAGTGGCCTGCTGATCGAGTCACGCGGCGGCCTGTCGCGCCTGTCGGTCGGGGCCCGGGCCGAGATCGACCGCCACGGCCGCCCGCCCCTGCCCGCCGAAGTGGTCGGCTTTCGTGAGGCCAAGGCCCTGCTGATGCCGTTTGGCCCGGTCGAGGGCGTGGCCCCCGGCGCCGATATCCGCATCGTCGAGTCGGCCAGTGTGGTGCGCCCCACCGCCGCCTGGCTGGGCCGGATCGTCAATGCCTTCGGCGAACCCATCGACGGCAAGGGCCCCCTGCCCTCGGGCCCCCGGGCCTATCCCCTGCGGGCCGCCCCGCCCCCGGCCCACACCCGCGGCCGGGTGGGCGAGCGCCTCGACACCGGCGTGCGCGCGCTGGACGTCTTTGCCACCACCTGTCGCGGTCAACGGATGGGCATTTTCGCCGGCTCCGGCGTCGGCAAGTCGGTGCTGCTGTCCATGCTGGCTCGCCGGGCCGAGTGCGACGCCGTCGTCGTCGGCCTGATCGGCGAGCGGGGCCGCGAGGTCCGCGAGTTCATCGAGGAAACCCTGGGACCCGAGGGTCTGGCCCGCGCCATCGTCGTGGTCGCCACCTCGGACGAGCCGGCCCTGACCCGCCGTCAGGCCGCCTATATGACGCTGGCCTGCGCCGAATACCTCCGCGACCAGGGCCAGCAGGTCCTGTGTCTGATGGACTCGGTCACCCGCTTTGCCATGGCCCAGCGCGAGATCGGCCTGGCCGCCGGCGAGCCGCCGACCACCAAGGGCTATACGCCCACCGTCTTTTCCGAACTGCCCAAGCTGCTGGAACGCGCCGGCCCCGGACCCGTGCGATCCGACGGCCGCCCGACCGGGGCCATCACCGCCCTGTTCACCGTGCTGGTGGACGGCGGCGACCATGATGAACCGATCGCCGACGCCGTGCGCGGGATACTGGACGGCCACATCGTCATGGACCGCAAGATCGCCGAGCGCGGCCGTTTCCCCGCCATCGACGTGCTGAAATCCGTGAGCCGGACCCTGCCCGGCTGTCAAACCGTGCCCGAGCGCGAGTTGAACAAGCGCGCCCGCCAGTGCCTCAGCGCCTATGCCAACATGGAAGAGCTGATCAAGATCGGCGCCTATCGCGCCGGGGCCGACCCGATCACCGACCGCGCCATCGCCCTCAACCCGGCGTTGGAAGGCTTCCTGTCGCAAACCCCCGACGACATCTGCGACATGGCCACCGCCTTTAGTCATCTGGAAAGCATTCTGAACCAAGGTCTCGCAGAGCGAGTGGAGTGAAGCCATGACCACCTGGGCCCGGTCCCTGATCCGCATTTCGACCTATGAGGTCGAGACCCTGCAGAAACGTCTGGCCGAGATCGGCTCGCGGCGGGCCTCCGCTGAAATGCGGCTGGCGGTGCTGGATGCCGAGGTCGAGATCGAGCGCGAACGCGCCCGGGCCGATGCCGAGGCCGGCATGCTGCTGCAGGCCTATCTGAACGGCTGGAAGCACCGCAAATCCACAGTCGAGGCAGACCTCGGCGAGCTCGAGGCCGAGGAAGAGGGCGCCCGCGACGCCCTGACCGGCGCCTTCGAGGAGCTCAAGAAGTTCGAACACGTCGCCGAAGTGTCCCGTCTGGAACGGCTCGCTGCTGCCGAGCGTCGCGAATCCGCAGCCTTCGACGCCCTTGGCCTCAGGCGGCGTGCCTGATTTTCGACTGACCCGCCGGCATCTGCTGGCCAGCCCCCTCGCGCTGGCGGCTTGCGGCAGTGCGCCCTCGACCCCGCCGCTTGGCCCCGTGCGCCCGCTCAAGGATCTGACGACCGTCCCTGTCGGCGTATGCGGCATGTCGGGCCAGTTCGACGACGCCGGCTGGCGCCGGGTGGTGCTGACCCATTTCTCCCAGTTCACGCCCGAGTGGGAAATGAAGATGGAGGCGATCCTGCGGCCGGACCGCAGCCTCGACTTCGCCCTCGCCGACCGCTGCGCCGACTTCGCCACCGACAACGGCCTGCGGCTGCATGGCCACGCCCTGGTCTGGTATTCGCAAGGGGACGAACCCTTTGCCGGGCTGGACCGCAAGACCTTTGCTGCCGACTACGACCGCTATGTCCGCGAGGTCACCGCGCGCTACCGGGGCCGCGCCGTCGGCTGGGACGTGGTCAATGAGGCGGTGGCCGAGGACGGCGACGGCCTGCGCACCCACCACTGGTCCGAAACCCTGGGCGAAATCGACCACATCCGCCGGGCCTTCGACATCGCCCATGAGGCCGATCCCGACGCGATCCTGTTCCTCAACGACTACAATCTGGAAAACCTGCCGCGAAAGGGCGCGACCTTCCTCGGACTGGTCGAGACGCTGCTGAAGGCCGGCACCCCGCTGGGCGGCATCGGCAGTCAGTCGCACCTCGATATCGACATCCCCGAGGGCCAGATCACCGCCTTCATGCGCGAGGCCGCCGGCTTCGGGTTGGCCGTCCATGTGTCGGAGCTGGATGCCTCGCTGCGATCCGACCGGCGTGTCGACCTGCGCAGCCCCGCCGAGCGTCAGGCCCGGCAGACCGCCCGCGTCACCGAACTGGCCGAGGCCTTTATGGCCCTGCCCCCGGCCCGGCAATACGCCTTCACCGTCTGGGGCGCGCGCGACACCGACAGCTGGCTCCGGCGTGATGAACGCGACGACGGCCGCGACAGCCCGCTGCTGTTCGATGCTTCAGGGATGGCGACGCCCCTCTATGACGCGGTGGCCGGACCTCTTGGATCAGCGCGCGTCGGCCAGTAGCTCGAACGTGCCTTCCAGTCCGCTCTCGGCGTTCGGGCCGATCCAGACGCTGAACCGCCCCGGCTCGACCGTCCACAGATGGTCCCGACCGATGAACACCAGATCGCGCCGCGTCAGGGTGAACCGCACGCGCGCGCTCTGGCCGGGCTCCAGCCGCACGCGCTGGAAGCCCTTCAGCTGCCGGATCGGCCGGGTCACACTGGCCGCGCGGTCGTGGATGTAGAGCTGGGCCAGTTCCTCGGCCACGCGCTCGCCCCGGTTGGTGATCGTGGCCGCGATCTCAAGCTCCCCATCCCAGGCCAGCGTACCGTCGCCCACATCCAGCCCCTCATAGACGGGGTCGCCATAGGTCAGGCCGTGCCCGAACGGCCAGGCCGCCGTGTTCAGCGTCTCGCGGTAGCGCGCCTTGAACTCCTCGCCGTGCTCCAGCGACAGCGGCGGCCGGCCCGTGACCTTGCGGTCATAGTGGAACGGCGACTGGCCCGTGTGGTGGGGAAAGCTGATCGGCAGGCGACCGCTCGGCTCATGCGCCCCGAACAGCACATCCGCGAGCGCATGGCCCGTCTCGACCCCCAGGAACCAGCCGACCACCAGGCCCGGCGCTGCTTTCGCGGTCTCGTCCAGCACCAAGGCCCGGCCGCATTTCAGCACCAGCACCACCGGCTTGCCGACCGCCATCACCGCCGCGATCAGTTCGCGCTGCGGCGCGGGGATGCAGACGTCGATGCGCGACTGGGCCTCGCCCGACATGCGCTCGCCCTCGCCGACCACCATCACCACGACATCCGCCGCACGCGCCGCCTCGACCGCCGCCTCGATCCCGCCGTCCAGCGGCCCCTCGGCCTCAGACCCCCGCACGACCGTCAGGTTCGCGGGGTCGTCCATCGCCGCGCGGAAGCCCTCATCGACCGGCACCGCATAGGCCGGGTCGCCGAACAGCACCCACGGCCCGTTCAGATGCTCGCGACCCTCGGCGAACGGCCCGATCAGGGCGATCCTGTCCGAGCGCCTGAGCGGCAGCACCCCGCCCTCATTCTTCAGCAGGACGATCGACTTGCGTCCGGCCTCACGCGCCAAGGCGCGATGAGGCGGCTCGTCGTTGGCCTCGACCCGCTCTGGCGCCAGCCGCCCATAAGGATCGTCGAACAGGCCCAGCGCCGCCTTCAACCCCAGCACCCGCCGCACCGACACATCGACGTCGGCCTCGGCAATCGCCCCCGACCGCACCAGATCGGGCAGGTGATGGGCATAGAGGTTGCTGCTCATGCTCATGTCGACGCCGCCCGTAAAGGCCAGCCGCGCCGCATCCCGCTCATCCTCAGCCAGGCCGTGGGCGATCAGCTCGAAGTCGCCGGTGTAGTCCGAGACGACAAATCCCTCGAAGCCCCATTCGCCGCGCAGCACATCCTTCATCAGCCACGGGTTGGCGTGAGCCGGCACGCCCGCCACGTCATTGAAGGCCGCCATGGTCGACAGGGCCCCGGCGTCGAACGCGGCCTGGAACGGCGGGAAGTGGATCTCGCGCAGGGTCCGCTCGGACACATCGACGCTGTTGTAGTCCAGCCCCCCGGCCCCGCCGCCATAGCCCGCCAGATGCTTGGGCGTCGCCAGCATGGCGCCGACGTCGGACAGACCGGCCTCGCCCTGGAAGCCCTCGACCCGCGCGACCGCCAGGGTGCAGCCCAGCAGCACATCCTCGCCGCCACCCTCGACCCCCCGACCCCAGCGGGCGTCGCGGGAGATGTCGACCATGGGCGCGAAATTCCAGGCCAGACCCACAGCCGTGGCCTCTTCCGCCGCAGCGCGCGCCGTCCGCTTGGCCAGATCTGCGTCAAAGGCTGCCGCCTCGGCCAGCGGCACCGGAAAGATGGTGCGGAACCCGTGGATCACATCGGCGGCGAACAACAGCGGAATACCCAGCCGCGACTCCTCGACCGCCACCGTCTGCATGCGCCGGTGCCAGTCGGCCGAGTCTCCGTTGAACACGGCGCCCAGTCGCCCGTCGCGCACGGCCTGGGCCTGTTCCTCGATCGAGCCGGGGACCGCGGCCGGATTGGCGGCATTGGCCGGGGCGGGGGCCAGCGCTGCCGGCATGATGGTCAGCTGCCCGGCCTTTTCCTCCAGCGTCATGGCGGCGATCAGCGCCTCGATCCGTTCGGCCACCGTCGTCGCGCCTCCCGCCCCGTCAGGCCGGTTCACCTCACCGGACAGGCGGGCTTCGGACGGTTTGGGCGCAGGGGAAGACATCAGTCAGGGGTCTCGCGTGTAATCGGTTACACCGTCATAGCCGAGACGGTCGCACACTCAAACCGTCCGGGCCAGACGCCTTGGGGAAAAGCGTATTCTGCGGCCGTGCCCACCCCTCTTGCCACCATCTACTTTGTGATATAAAGTCCTTTTTATACCCACTCGCCTCGGAGATCCTCATGTTGAAATCCCTCGCCCTCGCCACCACCCTTGCCGTCGGAGCCCTGGCCCTGCCGGCCTTGTCCCTGGCCCAGTCCGCCGATGTCGTCGTCACCCTGACCGGCGTCCAGGATCGCGGCGGCCACGCGCTCGCCAGCCTGTCGACCGAGTCCACCTTCATGCGCGGCCAGGGCGAATATTCCGCTCGCGTCGCCGTCGACTCGCCCGGCACCCTGACCCTGACGTTCGAGAATGTCGCTCCCGGCGACTACGCCCTGATGGTCATGCATGACGCCAACGACAACGGCGAGTTCGACATGGCGCCCTCGGGCATGCCGAGCGAGGGCTTTGCCTTCTCCAGCGGCGGCGCCCCGCTCATGGGCCCGCCGGCGTTCAGCCTGCTGAAGTTCACCGTCGGCTCCGAGGACGTCACCCTGACCGAGTCGATGACCTATTTCTGAGCCAATCCGGCCCGCCGAAACAGAAAGGCCCGCCCCGGCATCCCGGAGCGGGCCTTTTCAATGGATCTGATCGGAAATCAGGCTGCGGCGCTGACCGAGCCGGTGCTTTCCTGCGGGTCGCGCAGCACATAGCCACGGCCCCAGACGGTTTCGATATAGTGTTTGCCGTTCGCCGCCGTCGCCAGCTTCTTGCGCAGCTTGCAGATGAAGACGTCGATGATCTTCAGCTCGGGCTCGTCCATGCCGCCGTACAGGTGGTTCAGGAACATTTCCTTGGTCAGGGTCGTACCCTTGCGGAGCGAGAGCAGCTCCAGCATCTGGTATTCCTTGCCGGTCAGGTGCACGCGGTGACCGTCGACCTCGACCGTCTTGGCGTCCAGGTTCACGGCGATCTCGCCGGTGTGGATGATGGCCTGGGCATGACCCTTGGAGCGACGCACCACGGCGTGCACGCGGGCGACCAGTTCGTCCTTGTGGAAGGGCTTGGTCATATAGTCGTCGGCGCCGCCGCCGAACGTCTTGACCTTGGTCTCGATTTCGCTGGTCCCCGACAGGATCATCACCGGCGTATTGACCTTGCCGACGCGCAGCTGACGCAGCACCTCAATGCCGTTCATGTCGGGCAGGTTCAGGTCCAGCAGGATCAGATCGTAGTCATAGATCTTGCCCAGATCGATGCCTTCCTCACCCAGATCGGTGGTGTAGACATTGAACCCCTCAGACTTGAGCATAAGCTCAATGCTCTGGGCTGTGGCGTGATCGTCTTCAATCAACAGGACTCGCATGGATGCCCCTCCGGCAAAGCTTGACTCTGATCCTGTCGCTGCACGCACAGGTAACCTTGTTCCGACGTTAACGGTCCAAAACCTTAAGAACAGTTAACGTCACCCCATTGAGGCGAATCGTAGGCTGATTTGCGAATCGCCGTCGAGAGTCCGTGAGTCAAGACGGCGATATTTCTGACCGCCAGCGGCTGGAATCCCCGCTGACAGGGGCCGGCATGGACAGCCCGGACGCACCAGCTCGCCTTACCCCCACCGCCCACATCGCCGCGTCATGGGAAGATACGACCGGTTTTGACGTTTAACAGGTATTAATTCCTATCTCGACCGGTCATGGCCTCATCCTTCCGGTCTGCCCCTCTGAGAGAAAGGATTAAGGGCCATGAGCCGGACCTACCGCGTTCCCGTTACCGAAGCCGACCGCATCCGTGCGGGCCTGGCGCTACACCTTGTTGCCGCATGCACCGGTATCAGCGCCGAGCAGATGGCTGGCACCGATCGCCTGCCGCCCCCGGCCTGCCGCGCCCGCTGGCTGGCCTTCTATCTCGCCCATGTCGCCTATGGCTGGCCGCTGGAGCGGGTCGGCCATGCCTACGGCGTCAACCGCGCCACGGTGGCCGGGGCCTGTCGCTGGGCCGAGGATGCGCGCGACCGCCCGGCCCTTGATGCCCTGCTCGACAGGCTGGAAGACTTCACCCGGACCCTGCTGGGCGACGCGCCCGTGGTCCTGCCGCGATGACCGTGCGCACGGATCGCGCCCGGCGCCT
Source organism: Brevundimonas sp. (assembly GCF_036963785.1). Taxonomy (GTDB): domain Bacteria; phylum Pseudomonadota; class Alphaproteobacteria; order Caulobacterales; family Caulobacteraceae; genus Brevundimonas. The sequence goes on along the minus strand of NZ_JBALUS010000004.1, from coordinate 239,695 downwards.
GCTGCTCGACAAGGGTGGATGGATCGAGGCCACCACGCCGGGCGTCTATGCCCTGCGCATCCTGCCCGATCGCCGCGCCCGGGTGGTCCTGCGGCTGGACGAGGGCGAGTTCGCCGTCCTCGCCCGTGACCCGGGCCTTGCGGTGCGGAAGGGCGGCGGCTTTCAAGCGCGCCGGGCCGCAGGGGCCAACCGCGAGGGCTCCTCCGGCGGTGCCCCCGGCCGGATCGACGCTATCGAGACCCGCACCCTGCCCGACGGAGCCTCCCTGCCGGTGCGGGTCAATCTGGGCGACAGCGCCATCGCCTGGCTGGCGCGGCGCAAGGATGCCGCCGGGCGTCCCTGGCTGACCCCGACGGAGGTCGCCGCCGGCCTGCGCCTGACCCGCGATGCCGAACTGGCCATGAAAGGCCCTTCGCTTACCCAGAGGTGGGACGCCCTGCCCCGCTCGGGCGCCGGCACCGCCGCCCGGGTCGAGCCGGGCGACGCGGCCCTCGCTGCCGGTCGCCGGGTCGCCCGCGCGCTTCAGGCCGCCGGGCCCCGCCTCGCCCCCATGCTCGAGGCCGTCTGCATCCGCAGCTCGGCCCTCCAGGCCGCCGAGGGCCAGCTGGGCCTGCGCCGCCGCCAAGGCAAGACCGTCCTCAAACACGCCCTGCAGGCGCTCGCCGAACACTATGGAACCGGGTGATCCCCATGGTCCCGATTTCAGACGGCTCAGACGGTTCAGACGGTATTTTTCAGGGTCCAAATTGGCCGCCGCCAAGACCCAAGTTCAACCGGCGGGCGTCAGCGCCGCCTCGCGGATGCGGCCGACCATCTGGTTCAGGCCATTGGCCCTCTGGCGGGTCAGGGCCTGCGGCAGGCCCAGCGAGTCGAGCGCCGCCCGGGCGTCAAAGCCGAGGATCTCGTCCCGCGTCCGCCCGGAATAGAGGCCCAGCAGCAGGGCGATATTGCCCTTGGAGATGGCACTGTCGGAGTCCGCATGGAACCACAGCCGCTCGCCGCCGTCCTCGACCGCCAGCCAGACCCGGGACGCGCAGCCCGGCACCAGATTGGCCTCGACCCGGTCGGCATCGGGCAGCGGCGCCAGCCCCTGACCCAGCTCGATCACATAGGCCAGCCGCTCCTCCCAGTCCCCCAGCAGGTCGAACGAGTCCTGCAACTCGGCCAGCGCCTCGTCGAGGGTCTCGGTGGGGGGGGTGTGCGTCTCGGCCATGCCCTTCGAATAGGTATGCGGACCGGCAAGGGCAATGCGACACGGCCGGCGTTAATCGTTAATGGCCTGTCGTTCCCCAACTTTCGACCGAGCGCCCCCGGCCAGCAATCCCCTGAGACGGGAGCGGCCTCGCAGGGAATCGCCCCGCCCGGTAGGCTGGGAGCGCCAGCCTGTGGCAGCCGCCCCGTTTACCTCGTCAGATCCTCCTTGCCCCTCGCTCCCCGTCCTTTCCGGCCCGATCGCCCGCTGGGTGATCTGCCCGCCCTGACCGCCTCGCACGCGGCCTGGGCGGTGGTGACCGCCTTGGCGGCGCTGGGCCTGCGCGTGATCGAGCCGGGACCGGGGCTGAGCGGTCCCGTCTTCTTCGGCATGCTGGCCATGGCGGTGCCGGGTCTGGCCGGTCTGACCCTGCTGTGGCGCGACGGCGCCCGGGCCCGGCTTGGCGTGCTCGGCATCTGGTCGCTGGCCGCAGCGGTGACCGCCCTCCTGTCCGGTGGCGTGGGGGGCAGCCTGTCGGGGTATCTGCTGATGCCGGTCGCGGCGGGCATATTGCTGGGCAGCGGGCGGCCCGGAGGGCTGAAGCTGGCCCTGCTCGGGACCGCAGCCTCGGCCTTGTCGGCCCTTATCGGCATGGACGCGGCCCTGATGGGTGACACATCCGCCGCCCTGCCCTTTACTGCGGCCTTCTCGGCCCTGTCGGCGGCGGGTGCGACCGCCGTCGCCCTGCAACTGGCCTGGCGTCTGCGCGAGCGTGAGCTGGGCGAGGCGCTCGCCTCTGTGGCCCGGGTCGAGACCGTCCTGTCGGCCCAGCCGGGCCTGACCCTGGTGCTGGACGGCACCGGCCGGGTGCTGGCGGCCTATGGCGTCCCGCCCCAGCCCCTGCCCGTGGCGCCCTTGCTGGACGAGGGGCTGATGGCCGCCGTCCACGCGCCCGACCGCCAGACGCTGATGGCCGCCCTGCAGCGGGCCGGCGCAGGCGGCGAGGCCCAGATCCGCTTCACGCCGCGCAAGGCCCTCGATCGCCGCATCGCCCTTCTGGTGCGCCGCATGGACAGCCCGGACGGCGATCTGCGCCTGATCGCCCAGGCCTTTGACGCCACCGATGCCTACGTCCGCGAGGTCGCCCTCGACACCGCCCGCGCCGAGGCCGAGGCCACCAGCCGCTCCAAGTCGCGCTTCCTCGCGACCATGAGCCACGAACTGCGGACCCCGCTGAATGCCGTGCTGGGCTTTGCCGACATCATGCGCCAGAGCCTGTTCGGCCCCCTGCCGGCCCGCTACGCCGACTACGCCCAGTCGATCCATTCGGCGGGCGAGCATCTGCTGGACCTGATTAACGACGTGCTCGACGTCTCCAAGATCGAGGCCGAGCGCTATCAGCTCAGCATGGAACGGTTCGACGCGCGCGAGGTGTTGTCCGACGCCATGGCCCTTGTGCGGACCCGGGCCGATGAAACGGGCGTCAACCTGTCGGCCGTCCTGCCGTCCGACCCGGTGATGGTCGAGGCCGACCGCCGCGCCCTCAAGCAGATCGCGCTCAACCTGCTGTCCAATGCGGTCAAGTTCACGCCGGCCCACGGCTCGGTCACGGTCACGGTCGACGGCATCGGTCCCTATCTGGAGATGATCGTCTCGGACACCGGCACCGGCATCGCGCCCGAAGACCTCAAGCGTCTCGGCAAGCCCTTCGAACAGGCGGGCGGCGAGGAACAGCGGGCCCAGGGCACCGGTCTGGGCCTGTCGCTGGCACGCGCGCTCAGCGAGCTGCACGGGGGTCGGCTGTCGATCGAGAGCACCCTGGGCGAGGGCACGGCCGTGACCGTGCGCCTGCCGGTACACAAGCATCAGGTCGAGACGGGCGAACATCCGGGGGCCGAGATCATCGCCTTCGCCCCGGCCGCCAGCCAGACGTCCGACAGCTAGAGCGGGCCCATCTGCAGAAAGGCCCGGCCGGCCGAGACGTCGCCGACCTCGAAGGCCGCCCGCGCGACACTGCCGTCGCGGAACAGAAACTCGACCCAGAAGCCTTCGCGGGGGTCCAGCCCCTCCAGCTGGGTGCCCAGGCTGGCGGGGAAGGACCAGACCTCGCCCGCGCTACGGTCAGCCGCCAGCAGCATACGCGTCGCCGGCGCCTGGGACATGGCCATCACCGCCCGGCGCGAGGGCGCGGGCGGCAGGGCTCCGGCCCGGCCCAGCCAGGGTCGGGCCAGCACGCCGGCGTCCCGCATGACGACCCGGGCGGCATAGGGGCGGGGGGCCCCGACAAACGACACGACGACCTTCATCTCGCCTTCGGCCGAGGTCTGGCCGAACCGCACCGGCGAGGCCCCGGTCTGCGAGGTCTGGCTGAGGGCCCAGGTCTCCTGCGAATAGGCCCGGCGGTCGGCCAGCCACGGCTGCGCCAGCCCTGGAAAGCTCAGCGAGGGAATGCGGCGCCAGCCGTCAAAGGCGGTCTCGACCCGGTCCGCGACCTGGGCCAGTTCCGGATCGTCGCACGGCACTTCGGCAGCGCGGGCCTGGGCCCGTCGGGCCGTGGCATTGACCTCGGTCGTCTCGGTTCCGGCCCTCAGCGCCGCGCTGCGCGCCTGCCGCGTCGACACCGTCAGGGCCGCGCCCAGCTCGTCGGAGAACAGGCCGCACCGCTCATGCGCCGCCAGCACAAAGCTGCGCTCATAGAAGGGCACGGATCCCCCGGCCACCACAGGGCCCGCGGCCGTCAGCAGCGCCGCCGCCATGGCCATGGCAGACCCCGCCCGACCAATCTGTGCTTTCCTCGACATGAGGGGCAGCCTAAGGCTCAGACCTTCCAGCCGGGTTTCAAAGCAGGGTTATCGAATTGCTTCTCGCCACCGATGTCTGGGTCGGGGCCCTGATCCGACGGGCCCAGCTGGGCGGGGCCTTCGCCACCGTCGCCCGCCATGGCGATGCCCGCGCCGGCGCCGTGCTGGTCAAGATCTATGACAGCGCCAACCGCACCGCCCGCCTCTATTCCGAGGCCACCGGCCCTGACGGCGACCGCCTGTGGATGCGCCCCCTCGACACCGAGGTCGAGACCGAGGTCGACGCCTATATAGAGCGGCAGGCGCGCTTCGACAGCGACCTCTGGGTGGTCGAGATCGAGGACCGCGAGGGCCGCCACTTCCTCACGGAAAAGGTCACCTGACGCCGCGCGTCTGGTCGTAAATGCTTAACCGCGTTCGGGAACGGAACCTCAAACGCTGCCCGCTAGGGTGATCACAACGGGGCGATCATGACCCCGGTGATGGTGGGTGTGCTTATGCTGTTTCTTCTCAACGACGTTGTCTTCGATCTGGACGAGGCCTCGCCGGTCACGCCCGCCGACGCGCGCCGGTTCGAGAAGCTGGGCTTTGACTATCTGCTGGAACTGGGTTGCGAACTGTTTGCCGAAGACCCGCTGCTGCATCGCAACGACCCGGCCCGCGCCCGGCGCCTGGCCTGGCTGATCCACGCCCGGGGCCCGGACATCACCGCCGCCCTGTTCGCTGCCCCCTCTGCCGGATGCGATCCGACACTGGTCGAGCCGCAGTTCTGCGCCCTGCCGGACGAGGTTCTGGCCCAACTGCACGCCCGCTCGGACCACGGGAAGCCCGATGCCGTGGCTGTCGACCGCGCCGTCTGGGGCCGCCTCGCCGCCTGAGGCTGTAAACGGTTCGCGGCGTGACTTCGCGGACGGGACAGGCTAACCCCCCGCGCCATGTCGCAAGCCTCTCTCGCCCAGGAAGCGTCCCGCCGCCGGACCTTCGCCATCATCGCCCACCCCGATGCGGGCAAGACCACCCTGACCGAGCATATCCTGCTGGCGGGCGGGGCCATTCGTGCGGCCGGGGCCGTGCGGGCGCGCGGCGAAAACCGGCGGACCCGCTCGGACTGGATGAAGATCGAGAAGGAGCGTGGCATCTCCGTCTCGGCCTCGGTCATGACGTTCGAGCATGACGGCAAGCGCTTCAACCTGCTGGACACGCCGGGCCACGAGGACTTCTCGGAAGACACCTATCGCACCCTGACCGCCGCCGACTGCGCCATCATGGTGCTGGATGCCGCCAAGGGCATCGAGCCGCAGACGCTGAAGCTGTTCGAGGTCTGCCGCCTGCGCGACATCCCGATCATCACCTTCATCAACAAGCTGGACCGCGAGGCCCAGGACCCGATGGCCCTGCTGGACGAGATCGCCAGCCGACTGCAGCTGGACCCGGCGCCGATCTGGTGGCCGGCCGAAAGCGGCAACCGCCTGCGCGGCATGGTCGAGGTCGCCACCGGCACCTTCCAGCCCTATGCCCGCAAGGCCCCCGGCGCCGCCGACGAGCCCGATCACCCCGAGGCCCTGCCGCTGGATCAGGCCGGGGCCTTTTTCGAAGAGGGCGAACAGGCCAGTCTGCAGGACGCCCTCGATCTGGTCCGCGAGGGCTATCCGACGTTTGACGTCAACGCCTTCCTGGAAGGCCATATGACCCCGGTGCTGTGGGGCTCGGCCCTGCGTCACTTCGGGATCGAGGCCCTGCTGCAGGCGATCGGCGACTGGGCCCCCTCGCCCAAGGTCATGAAGGCGCGGAGGGAAGCCCCTCCAGAGACCCGCAATGCCCCGGCGCCGGAGGACATCACCATCGAGCCGGGCGAGGATCAGGTGACCGGCTTCGTCTTCAAGGTCCAGGCCAATATGGACCCCAACCACCGCGACCGGATCGCCATGTTCCGCATGGCCTCGGGCAGCTTCAAACGCGGCATGAAGCTGAAGGTGCAGAACACCGGCAAGTCGCTGTCGGTCAATGCGCCCATCATGTTCTTCGCCTCCGACCGGGAACTGGCCGAGGAGGCCCACGCCGGCGACGTCATGGGCATTCCCAACCACGGTGTGCTGCGGGTCGGCGACAGCCTGTCTGAAACCGGCCTGGTCCGCTTTGCCGGCCTGCCGAACTTCGCGCCTGAAATCCTGCAGCGCGTGCGGGTCAAGGATCCGCTCAAGGCCAAGCACCTGAAGAAGGCGCTGGACGGCCTGGCCGAGGAAGGTGTCACCCAGCTGTTCCGGCCCGAGATCGGCGCGGACTTCATCGTCGGCGCCGTCGGCCAGCTGCAGTTCGAGGTGATGGCCGACCGGCTGGGCGAGGAATACGGCCTGGACGTGATCTTCGAGCCCTCCCCCTATGCCGAGGCCCGCTGGATTGCCCCGGCCGAGGGTGCGACCAGGGCCGATGTCGAGGACTTCATGAGCAAATACCGCCCCCAGATGGCCGGCGACCTCGATTCCGACCCGGTCTTCCTGGCCAAGACCAGCTGGGAAACCGGCTATGTCGGCGAGCGCTTCCCCAAGGTCCGCTTCCTGAAGACCAAGGAACGGGGCTGACGTCTTTGGCGTCCGCTAGCGCGGGCGGATGTGAAGGGCGTTGGTGAAGAGTTGGCAGCCTGCGGCGACCGCGATTGCCGCGAGAGCCATCAGCCAGAAAAACAGCGGGTCGCGAAGCGCGTCATCGCAGCCAAGAGCAACCCCCCGGTGATTTTCCGGCAGGGCGAACGCAAAGATCGCCAGGAACAGAAAGGCGACAAAGGTGTAGGCCGGGCGCTTGCCGATCCCTGCCCGGGCGGGGATTTGTGCGGCACCGGCGCGCCATATTCTGGTGAGGTAGTAGATGACGCCCCCCGTCACGGAGAGGGCCGCCAGACTTCTCGAAATCATCATGCCGGCCTGCTGGCCGTCCGGCACGCAGCTGGCCATAAACCTCGGATACAGCGCCGCCATGCCGGGCCAGACCCAGGACGGGGACGCGGCCAGCTGCGCGATGATTGACACCGCGAACACGGCTCCCACGACGCCGAGGAACCCGGTCCACTGACTGTCCGAGCGATAGGTCTGGCGAAGCGCGCGACCCCTGTTGAAGGCATCTCTGTCGAACATTTCGGGGCCGCCGATGGATATCAAAGGGGAGCCTGACACTCGCAGCGATCCGTTCACTCGGCGCAAGTTTTCAGGGTTAATCGGACATTCCGGTGAAAGAGGGGGCTGAGGCCGTCAGCCTTCGTCATCTGGTCAGACCCGGCTCATTTTGCTTAAGCTGGGGACAGATCAAGGGAGAGGGATCATCATGCGTTTTGTCATTGCCGCCATGCTTGCCGCCGTCAGTCTGGGGATGGCCGTTCCGGCCGAGGCGCAGAGCCGCCGGGGCACGGAAGAGGTCTTTTTCGCCCTCACCCACGCCGACCTTCAGGGCATTCTGGCCGCCGAGGGCTATGACGAGCTGAAGCAGACCGAGCCCGGCATCTTCAACATCACCGTCGAGGGTGGGTTCAAGATGACGGTCGAGCAGCGGGTCTGCGACGCGGAGGGGCTGCCCGAGGGATGTCTCGGCCTGTCGATCATGGCCAGCTGGAGCTATTCCCCTGAACAACGCCCGACGCTCGAGGAACTGGCGAATGACTTCAACGGTCGATACAGCATCGCCAAGGTGATCGTGTACGCCGACGCCATTGCCATCGAGCGCTACGTCATCACCGATGGCGGCGTGACGCGGGAACATGTCTCGCGCGAGCTGAACGAGTTCCTGAATGTCTCTGACGTTCTGGTCGAACAGATGGTCGAGGCGCTGGGCCTCTGACTCGGGGGCGCCGACCGGTGCGAACCGGACGGGCGGCACCGCGTTTGCTTCGACAGGGTCTGCGGCGGGCGAAACGTCCCGCGTCGGGACGATCGGAGCGTGGCCCATGTTTGAGTTCGGGCGAGATCTCAGGCGGCTTTTTGACGGTCATCAGGCCGATCAGGAGCTCGGCTGGCTGGAAGTCGTGGACGTCGAGGTGCTGCGGGGTGAGGCCCGGCGCCAGACGGTCGACGCCGGTCGGGCCACCTGTCAGCGCCCGGTTCAGGCCTGGCTGCTGGCCTCGGCCCTGTGGCGCGAGCACACTCGCCGGTCCGGTGCCGCCGACAGCCTGCAGCACGCGCGCCTGACGGCGCTGGATGGTCGCAAGGCCGCCCGCAGCAATGACGAGCGGGCCGAGGCCGTCATGGCGCTGGCCGAGACCATGGTGCTGAGCTTTGACCTGTATGGGGGGCCGGACTCGCTAAGCCGCGCACTGAGCCTGATCGACGGCCTGAAGGATCATGCCACCCGCCCCCTGCTCCGGGTTCGGTTGACTGCCCTGCATGCCCGGATCCGGTCGCGGCAGGTCGGTTCGCCGGGCGGCGACAGTCTGCAGGCCATGGCCTTTCTGGATCAGGCCATCCACGAGCTGTCGCGCCGACCCGGCCTGCTGCTGGACACGCTGAAACTGGACCGGGCCGCCCTGACCCTGACCTTCGGGATCGAGCGGCGCGACGCGCGTCTGCTGGATCAGGCCGGGCGAGAACTGCGCGATCTGGTCGACACCTGCCCGGCCGAGCGCCGTCCCCTGACCCGGGCCCGTGCCCTGGCCCTGTGCGGTGCGGGCCTGTCGGCGCTGGCCGCGCTGGCCGACAATGCCGACGCGCTGGAGCAGGGACGCGCCCTGTTCGATGCCGCCTGTGACCAGTTCACACCCGACCACAGCCCGATGGACTGGGCCGCCGTCATCCTCGCGCGGTCCGCCGCCCTGCCCGGCGCGGCTTGTCTCGTCGAGGGGGCGCCATCGGATGTCGTGGGTGCCTTGACCCGATCCCGGACCGTGCCGGGGCTGGCCCTGGCCGATGCGGTGGTCGAGGCCGGCGTCATGAGAGCTGAAAGTCAGGGGGACATCTTGGCCCTCGACCGGCTGGCAGCCCGGCTACGATCCCGCCTTGCCCTGGATCGCCCGCGCCCCGTGGCCTGGGCCGTCGACCAGATCGGCCTCGCCCGTATTGCCCTGTCCAAGGCGCGCCTGCTGGACAAGCCCGCCGGACCCGTCCGACTGGTGCTGGTCGAGGCAGCGGCCGCGGCGCGCGACGAGGGCGCGGACCTGATCGCCGACCGGGCCGATCACCTGTTGCGTCAGGTAAAGGACTAGCCTTAGCCGCCCATGGCCACGAACGGGCCGTTCATGAAGCCGGGCTTGCCATAGCCCAGCGGGCCGCCGTCCATGTCCATGACGCGACCGCCGGCGGCCTCGAGTACGGCCTGCCCGGCTGCCGTATCCCATTCCGAGGTCGGGCCGGTGCGCGGATAGACGTCGAACCGCCCCTCGGCGATCAGGCAGAATTTCAGCGACGAATCCATGCCGGTCCAGATGCCGCAGCCATAGCGGGCGGCCAGCTTGTCGGCCTCGTCGTCCTTCAGGCTGTGGCTCAGCAGGGCGAGGGCCTGATCCGGCCGGTCGCGGACCCGGATCGGCTGCCAGGCCTCGCCAAAGCGACGACGGCGCGCGCCGGACGCATCGCCTGCCCAGGTCAGGCCGGTCGCCGGAGCCGAAACGACGCCCGCCACAACCCGCCCCTGGTTGACCAGGGCGATGTTGACGCTGAAGCTCTCGCCGCCCCGAACGAACCCCTTGGTCCCGTCCAGCGGATCGATCAGCCAGAAACAGTCGGCAGCCTCGCCCGGCCGTCCGTCCGCCTCGCAGGCTTCCTCGGCCACGGCGGACACGGCAGGATAGAGCGCCGCCAGCCTTTGCAGGATCAGCGCCTCGGCCTCACGGTCGGCCAGGGTGACGGGGCTGTCGTCGGCCTTGGTGATGACCTCGGCACCCGCCCGCCAGTAAGGCAGGATGACCGCAGAGGCCGCCTCGGCAAGGTCGGCGAGGGTTTCGACAAGCTGGCCGCTGTCGAAGTCAGACGTCAGGGAATCGTGCATCCCGGCCTGATAGACGATCCCGGCGGTTTCCCGAACCCGCAAATCAGGTCAGCCTTGTCGCACGCTGTTGCCGGAGTCCTGCCGCCCATGATGTCTCAAGCCTTTGCCCCACAATCCGACGACGCGACGGGGGCGACCACCGATCACGACGAGACCGAACTGGCCACCCAGATCGTCGCCAAGCTGTGCCACGATTTCATCAGCCCGGCCGGGGCCATGAGCTCGGCGCTGGACCTGATGACCGACCCGGACTCGGCCGATATGCACGCCGACGCGCTGGACCTGATGCAGCAAAGCGCGGCCAAGATGGTCGCCCTGGTCCGCTATGCCCGCGTGGCCTATGGCGCCGCGACCTCGAACCAGAATTTCTCCAGTGACGAGCTGAAGACCACGGTCACCGACCTGCTGGCCGGCGGGCGGGCGTCCATCGACTGGCAGGTGCCCGGCGGTGACTATGCCAAGCCGCATGCCCGCATCCTCGTCAATCTGGCCTATGTCGCCGTCGGCGCCCTGCCGACCGGCGGCACCGCGACGCTCAGCGCCCAGCACGCAGACGGGCATCTGATCCTGACGACCCTCTCGGAGGGGCCCCGGGCCCGCCTCAAGCCTGAAGCCGTTCAGGGCCTGTCGGGCGCAGCGCTGACGGACGGCCTGCCGGGCCAGTGGATCCAGCCGCACTGGCTGTGGCGCTCGGTGCGCGGCCAGGGCGGGACACTGCAGGTGTCGACGGACGAAAACCGGGTCGAGCTGGTCGCGCGCCTGCCCCTGTCCACGAACGGTTAAGATGTCTTAACAGCCCTTCCCAACGCCTCGTTAACCGGCTGCTTGCGATCATGGAGACCCCGAGGCCCCCTGCACCCGAACGGAATTCGACCTTGAGCTCCAGACTTTGTCTGATCGTCGATGACAGCCGCATCATTCGCAAGGTGTCGCGGCGCATCGTCGAGGCCTTCGGCTTCGACGTCGACGAGGCGGCGGACGGGGCCGAGGCCTTGACCTTTTGCACGGGCGCCATGCCCGACGTCATCCTGCTGGACTGGAACATGCCGGTCATGGACGGACTGACTTTCCTGCGGCGCCTGCGCGCCATGCCTGACGGGGATCGGCCGAAGGTGTTGTTCTGCACCATCGAGACGGCCGTCGACCGGATTACCGAGGCCCTCGCTGCCGGGGCCGATGACTATGTGATGAAGCCCTTCGACGGAGAGATCCTTCACGCCAAATTCGCCGAGGTCGGCGCCGTCTGACGATGCCGACCCTCGACCTCCACCAGGCCACGCCATGAGCCCCGAAGACTTTGACAGACTGCAGGCCCTGGTCGCGACGCGCACAGGAAACCGGCTTCGGCGGGATCGGCTGAATCTGGCCGAGCACCGGCTGGGCCCGGTCGCGCGCCGCGCGGGCTTCGACAGTGTCGACGTCATGCTGGCCGCCCTGTGGAGCAAGCCTGTCGCCAGTCTGGCGTGGGAGATCATCGAGTCCCTGCTGAACGGCGAGACCTGGTTCCGCCGCGACCGCGCGACCTTCCGCACGATGACCGAGGAACTGCTGCCGGCCCTGTCGCAGGCACGCCCCGGGCGCACCCTCAAGATCTGGTCCGCCGGGTGTTCGACCGGTCAGGAAGCCTGGTCGCTGGCCATGGCGGCGCTGGATCTGAAGCTGGACGTCGAGGTTCTGGGCAGCGACCTGAACCGCATCGCCCTCGAGAAGGCCCATCAGGGCGCCTATACCGGCTTCGAGATCCAGCGGGGCCTGTCGGCCGCCACCATGGTGCGCTGGTTCCAGCCGCAGGGTGAGCTGTGGACGGCGGCCGATCCGTTGAAGCGGGTCGTGCGGTTCGAACGGGCCAATCTGGTCGACCTGAGCGCGACAGAACCGGGAGCGGACCGTTTCGACGTCATCTTCTGCCGCCATGTCCTGACCGACATGGAGCCTGCCGCCCGGGCCTTGGTGCTGGAAGGTCTGGAGCGGCGGCTGGTCGATGACGGCTGTCTGTTCCTTGGGGCGGACGAAAGCCTGAACGGCGACAGCCTTGCCTTCCGGCCGGTCAGCGGCCGCCGTGGCCTGCACGTCAAATCCCCGACCTTCCTGCAACGCGCCGCCTGACCCGCCTTACGCACCGCGGACGGCTGGGTTAGGGTCGGGCCATGGTCGGTAAGGGGGTGACAATGTCGACAACCGGTCCAAGCCCACGCGTGCGGCGCCTCAAGGGGCGTCCGGCACTGGGACTTCTGCTGCTCGTGTCCTTGCTGCTGGGACTGGGTCTGGCCGCCCTGCTGACCCGCACGCCCGCGCCGCGCGCCGCAGACGCCGAGGCGCGCGTCTTCTCGGCCGGACGCGCCATGGTCGACGTCGAGCGACTGGCCCGGGCGCCCCGCCCGCTGGGCAGCCCCGAGCACGCCGAGGCCCGCGCCTATCTGATGGGGCGGATGCAGGCGCTAGGCCTGGACCCGGTGGTCATGGAGGGCCCCCTGTCGCCCGGTTCGATCCGGCGGATGGAGCGGTGGGAGCTGTCGCCCGAGGCCGCCGGATACCGCGTGCGCAATCTGGTCGGACACCTGCCGGGGCGCGATCCGGCTGCGGCCCCCGTGGTGCTGATGGCCCATTATGACAGCGTGCCCGGCTCGCCCGGGGCGGCCGATGACGCGACCGGCGTCGCCGCCGTCCTCGAAGCCGTCCGGGCCATTCAGGCGCGCGGACCGACCGAGCGTCCGCTGATCGTGCTGATCACCGATGCCGAGGAACTGGGGCTGGACGGCGCCCGGGTGTTCTTCGGCGACTATCCCGACCGGGCCCGCATCGGCTTTGTCGTCAATCTGGAGGCGCGCGGCGGCGGCGGGCGCGCCATGATGTTCGAGACCGGACCCGGCAATGCCGGTGCCGTCGGCCTGCTGGCCGAAGCGGCCCCCGATATTGACGGCGGGGTGACCAGCAACTCGCTGGCCGTGGCCATCTACCGGATGATGTCGAACGACACGGACTTTTCCATCCCGCGCGACCGGGGAATCGCCGGGCTGAACTTTGCCTTCATCGGGCGCGCCGACCAGTATCATAACCCGTCCTCGACCCCCGAGGCGCTGGACAAGGGCAGCCTGCAGCATATCGGGTCGCAGGCGCTGGAGGTCACCGACCGGCTGCTGCGCGCCGACGCCCTGCCGGAGGCCGGACCGGACCGCGTCTATGCCGATGCGTTCGGCGGGGCGATGATCGTCATGCCCGCGCCCTGGGGCTGGGGCATTGTCATCCTGTCGTTGGGCCTGCTGGGCTTTGCCGTCTTCCGCAGCCGCACGGCTTTGGCCAGCCTGCTGCGCGGAGCGGTCGACGGCGTCGCCTTTCTCGCCGGGGGCTTTGTTCTGGCGCAGGCGGTGCGGCTGGCGGCGGGGCCGATGCTGCGGCGGGTCGAGTCGTCCGATGTCTATTACACCCTGCTGGAGCGACTGCCGCTGATGGAGGTGGCGACGGGTCTGGCCTTGTTCGGGGCGGCGCTGGTGTTTCTGGCAGGGTCGAGCGGGCAGCTGCGCATGGGGTGGATGGGCGTCGTCGCGGTCCTTGGCCTGCTGGTCCAGCTGATCGGCGGCTGGGATCCGGTCAGCGCGGCCATGACCGCACTGGCCCTTGTCGCCGCCATCCCGGTCCCGCCGCCGGCCGCCAGTCCCTGGCCGCGCTGGCTGGGGCTGGTCGGGCTGGTGCTGGTGCTCGGCGCGGCGGCGCAGGCGCTTTTGCCGGAAGCGGCCTTCCTGCTGCTGTGGCCCGGTCTGGTTGCGGTCGCGGTCGCCGCCTTTGTCGCTGCGATCGACCCCGAGCTGACGCGGGTCCGGATCGGTCTGGTCCCGGTCGTCGCGACCGTGATCGTCGGCGGCTGGCTGCTGGCCATGGGCCATCCGGTGTTCCTGGGCATCGGCATGGACCTGCCGGGAATCCTGGCCCTGATCGCCCTGCTGTGGCTGAGCCTGGCGGCGCCGCTGGCGCTGATGACGCCGAATAGTCCGGGCGCCGGGCCGTGGTCGGGGCTGCGGATCCTCGGACTGGTGCTGATCGTGGCGGCGGTGTCCGTCTCGGCCTCGGCCCTGGTGTTTATGCCCGGCTGACCAGCCTCAGCCGCCGTCGGTCCAGACGGTCTTGTACAGGTCAAAGCGGCGGTCGCGCAGGTTGCGGACCGTGCCCTGCGCCTTGGCCCAGGCGAGGTCGGACAGGTCCAGGTCGGCGACCGTAATGGTCTCGACATTCTCCGACGCCTCGGCCGCGATGCCGTCGCGGGCGAAGGGGAAGTCGCACGGCGTCAGGATGCAGGACTGGGCGTACTGGACGTCCATGTTCTCGACGTTCGGCAGATTGCCGACATTGCCCGACAGGGCGATGTAGCACTGGTTCTCGATGGCCCGCGCGGCCGAGCAATAGCGCACCCGCAGATACCCCTGACGGTTGTCGGTACAGAAGGGCACGAACAGCATCCGCGCGCCCTCGTCGACCAGACGCCGGGCCAGCTCGGGGAACTCCGAGTCGTAGCAGATCAGCACGCCGATCGGGCCGCAGTCGGTGTCGATCGCGTGGACCATGTCGCCGCCCTTGATGTTCCACCAGTGGCGCTCGTTCGGGGTCGGGTGAATCTTCTCCTGGGCGTGGACCGAACCGTCGCGCAGGAAGACATAGGCGACGTTCTGGATGTCGCCGTCGTCGGTCTGGGTCGGGTGCGAGCCGCCGATGATGTTGATGTTGTACTCGACCGCCATCTTGCGCAGGGCCTCGACGAAGCGCGGGGTGTAGCGGGTCAGGGCCTCGATCGATTCCGCCGGCGTCAGCTTCTTCTTTTCCAGCGACAGCAGCTGCAGGGTGAACAGTTCGGGGAAGACGACAAAGTCGGTGCGGTAGTCGGCGGTCACATCGACGAAATACTCGATGTTGGCGATGAACTCCTCAAAGCTCGCCACCTTGCGCGCCTGCAGCTGGACGGTGGCGATACGGACGTTCTCCTTGACCGCAAAGGCCGTGCCCTTGCCCCGCTCCTCGACGAAATAGGGGTTGCGCCAGACCATGTGGGCGGCGTGGCCCATGGAGGCCGTGTCAGAGGCCAGATAGCCCTTCAGCACGCCGATGGGCTCGAAGCCCGTGCGGAGGTGGAAGCCGATGACCGGGTCATTGGCCTTGCGGGCCGAGACGGCGTCCAGATAGGCCTCGGGCTCGGCATAGGTGGCCTTCTTGCGCGCCAGGCCGGGCATGCGACCGCCGAAGACGATGCCCTTCAGATTCTTGGCCTCGCAGAAGTCGCGCCGGGCGTCATACAGGCGCTGGCCGATGCGCAGCCGCCGCCGGTCGGGGTCGACGCACACCTCCATGCCATAGAACCACTCGCCGATCGGATCGTGGCGCGAGGCATAGCCGCCGCCGGTGATCTGCGACCAGGTGTGCTGGCTCATCGCCGTCTTTTCATCGATGCGGAAGCCGGCGGCATAGCCGACGATGTCGCCCTCATACTCGACCACGAACTGCCCGTCGGGGAAGGCCGAGATCTGGCCGCGCAGCATGCCGGTCGTATACGGCGGCATGGATTTGTAGACCTTGGAAACCAGGGCCGCGATGGCGTCCACATCGGCGGCGCGGGCATTGCGAATGTTCAGGACGGCGGGCTTGTTTGTTTTTGTCATGCTGTGCCAACGCAAAGCTTGGCCATCGGATCACCCGTCGGGCAGATTTTTCTTGCAGCGCAACACGGCCATTCCGGAACGTCCGCGCGTCGGGTGACGTTGCGGGGCGATACCGATCATCACAAGGAGCGACTTCCATGCTGAAATGGGCCGTCATATTTGCCGTCATCGCGCTGATCCTCGCCGTCCTCGGCTTCGGCGGCCTTGCTGGCGTGTTCGTCGACATCGCCGTCATTCTGTTCTGGATCGCTGTCATCATCGCCGTTGCCGTCTTCGTGCTGGGCATAACGGTTTATAAAAAGGTGAAGTGAGCGCGCTCCCGCGCAGTCACGGGGGAGAAGGGCTGAATCAGGTTCGTCTCAGCGGGCGACGACAGGGGCGTGCCCCCTGTCGCCGTCACCGGCCGGAGAAGCGTTCGTTGATCCAGTCGCTGACGAGGGCAAGCACCGTCGGCGAGAACGTTTCCTCGATCGTGCTGTACTCGCCCATGCCGCCGGTCCGGGCGGTCTGGAACAGGTGGTTCAGCCCGGGGGCCTCCACGATTGTGACATCGGGATTGTTCCTGAGCGCTGCACGGATCGCGGCAAGGTTTTCCGCCGGCGGCACCTGCCGGTCGAGGCTGCCGATGACGACGAGCACGGGAACGTCGATACGGGCCAGGTTCTCTGCCGGTTCATATCTGAGCAGATAGTGGAGCCAGGGCGCCGTCAGGTTGCCGACAATTCCGGCGGGGTCCATGTCGGGCGGCAGGCCGAGCGCAATCTTTGCTTCCGGCGTCAACACCGCCACGGCGGCGGCATAGGCGGCCTCGGGCGTCTCGGTCGCGGCCACCGCCCTGAACATCGCCTCGACCACCGGCTCGCTACGGTTCAGATCCTCCTCGCTAACGCCCATCTGGGCGCTGACCAGCCGTCGCTGGGCAAGCAGCAGCTGGATAAGATCCGTGCCGGGGGGCGCCAGCCCCACGAAGAAGGCGACCTGGTGGTTTTCGATCATCGCGACCGGCGCGGTGACGCCACCCTCGGAATGGCCGATGAAGCCGATGGCCTCGGCGCGAATTTCGGGACGGCCCGACAGCCACGCGTACGCCGCGTTCGCGTCGGAGGCATGGTCGGGCGACGTCGCCTCTGAATAGACGCCCGTGGACTGACCGACGCCGCGGTCGTCGTAGCGCAGCACGGCGATGCCCCTGCGCGTCAGGTGGTCGGCCAGCACCGCGAACGGCTTGTGGCCCATCAGACTTTCGTCGCGATCCTGCGGGCCCGAGCCGGTCAGAAGGATCGCCGCCGGGAAGGGGCCCTCGCCGTCCGGCAAGGTCAGGGTTCCGGCCAGGCGAACGCCGGGAGCCCGGGGATTGTCGAAGGCGACCTCCTCGACGCGATAGGGAAAGGGGGGTCTGGGCTCCTGGGGGCGGTTCGGTGCGCCCGCTTCCGAACCCGGCGCGCGACGGACGAACGTCGTGGTCACATCCGGCTGCCCGGACGTGACCCATACACCGGTCAGCCGGTCACCGTCGTCCGACAGTGTGCCCGTGAACGTGCTGAGGCCACGAAAGGCCGCAAAGCTCACCCGGTCACCGTCGCGGGCGAGGTCGGTCAACGGCACGCCGTTTACCAGCTGGTCGGGCGAGGCATAGGCGGCAAAGGTGCCCTGCTCGAGCGTGCGGACGCGAAGGACCTGCCGTAGCTCGACTCCGTTGATTTCGACGACGCCCTCCCAGACGCCGTCGAGGCCGGCAACAACCGGGCGCGGCGGCGGCGCGCCCCTCTCAAACTCCAGAGGAAGCGCGGCGCCTTGCGTGAGCGTACCCGTCCAGCGCCGGGTCGTTTCGTCCCAATCGCCCTCATAGGTCGCCCCGGCGTCCGCCACCCGAAATGACAGTCGCTCCGGAGTCACTTCCAAATCCGAGACGGGCGTCAGCCGTCCCGGCGACTGATCGAAATTCTCCAGCGTCGCAGAGAGCGCGCCGTCTTCATCGTGCTCGACGCGGAGGACCAGGGTGATATCGCCGGTCGGCAGCGAAATCGCCCCATGCCAGCTGCCCTCGATATCAGGCGGCGACTGGGCGAAGGCGGGGGTGGCCAGAACGGCGATCAGCAGGGCCAGGAGGCCAGATGCCAGCGTCTTGAGGGACTTCATGGTCCTACCTCGATCCAGTTCGCCAAACTTCCTTGGCGATATGCAAAGCTACCTTGGCATATCAGGGGCTATTGTCAAGGGAGGCGTCGCCTCCCTACGTCAATCGCGGTCGCACCGCGAAAAAGAACATATTGGCAACCAGAACAAAACATGCACATATGCCGGTCACCGGGAGCGGGCCGGGGGTGGATGTCCATCCCTGTGGCGGGTCTCTCCCGAAGTCGGATGGGAATCATGGCAAGGGAGTCGAAGGCAATGGCACAGGCGGCTTTGAAACTGGTGGGCAAGGAAGACGGCGACAAGGCGCGGGCTCTGGAAGCGGCGCTGGCGCAGATTGACCGGGCGTTCGGCAAGGGCTCGGTGATGAAGCTGGGCAAGGGCGGACTGGTGACCGAGATCGAGAGCATCTCGACCGGCTCGCTGGGCCTGGACATGGCGCTGGGGATCGGCGGCCTGCCCTATGGCCGGGTGATCGAGATCTTCGGCCCGGAAAGCTCGGGCAAGACGACTCTGGCGCTGCACACGGTGGCGGAAATCCAGAAGGTCGGCGGTGTGGCCGCCTTCGTCGACGCGGAACATGCGCTGGACCCGGTCTATGCCCAGAAGCTGGGCGTGAACCTCGACGACCTGTTGGTCAGCCAGCCGGACAATGGCGAGCAGGCGCTGGAGATCACGGACACCCTGGTGCGGTCGGGCGCGGTCGACATTGTGGTGATCGACTCGGTCGCCGCCCTGACGCCGCGGGCCGAGATCGAGGGCGAGATGGGCGACAGCCTGCCCGGCCTTCAGGCCCGCCTGATGAGCCAAGCGCTGCGCAAGCTGACCGCCTCGATCTCGCGGACCAACTGCATCGTCATCTTCATCAACCAGATCCGGCACAAGATCGGCGTCATGTACGGCTCGCCCGAGACGACCACGGGCGGCAATGCGCTGAAATTCTACGCCTCGGTGCGCCTCGACATCCGTCGCACCGGCGCCATCAAGAACCGCGACGAGGTGGTCGGCAACACCACCCGGGTCAAGGTGGTCAAGAACAAGGTGGCCCCGCCGTTCCGCGAGGTGATCTTCGACATCATGTATGGCGAAGGCATCTCCAAACTGGGCGAGATCATCGACCTGGGCGTGAAGGCGGGCGTGATCGAGAAGGCCGGAAGCTGGTTCTCCTACGACAGCCAGCGCATCGGTCAGGGCCGCGAGAATGTGCGCGAATTCCTCAAGACCAATCCCGATGTGGCGGCCTCGATCGAAAAGGCCGTACGTCAGTCGACCAGCAAGATCGACGACGAACTGCTGGGCGCGCCCGAGCCCGACGAGGGGCAGGACCTCGAGGGCTGATCGCTCTTAGGCCCCTCAAGCCTCGCTACCGACTTCCCCGGTCGGGTCCCTCGCGACCCGCCACCGACCCCGCGACCCCGTCCGGGGAAAGAGGCCGCTCGACCCCCCGGTCGGGCGGCTTCGTCCGTTCTGGAGGGGCCTGAAACGGGTTCATCACAGAGGGCACAGAGGGATCACAGAGACCACAGAGGGGGCGAGCCTGACGAGAGGCTGAGCCAGGACGATTCCGCAGATGTGACCTCCGTGTCGTCTCCGTGCCCTCTGTGATGAACCTGATCGGCCGAAGACGACAGGCGGGCGCCTTTGCAAGGTTCGGCGGGCTTAATGCGCGACGGTTGGATCCCGAAACAGCCGCTGCAGGCGGGGCCGGACCTTCAGGAACTGCCCATACAGCGCCTCGAGC
Organism: Brevundimonas sp.; assembly: GCF_036963785.1. Lineage (GTDB taxonomy): Bacteria > Pseudomonadota > Alphaproteobacteria > Caulobacterales > Caulobacteraceae > Brevundimonas. The sequence continues at coordinate 220,219 of NZ_JBALUS010000004.1, read as the reverse complement.
AGGGCCAGAACATGCCGGTTGCGGGCCGCAAGGCCGAAGGGCCTGAGGATCGGAATGGCGCGCCACATGGCGGCAAAGGCGGCGGCGCCGGACAGCAGCTGCCCGTCCTCGCGCACATGAAAGCGGGACAGCATGTCGGCCGGATCGAGCGGACAGGCCTGGGCCGCGCCCGGTTCGGCGACATCGACAAAGGTCAGGGCCCCGCGTCGGTCCAGGCGCCGCATCACGCCGATCTCGCGGCGACACAGGGGACAGGCCCCGTCATACCAGACGACCACTTCGCGCATGGATCGACCCTAGCCCTCCCCCGGCCCGCCGTCGCCCGCCGCAGTGTCGCGCCCGCACCGCCGATCACGGGCCACGATCACAGGCCACGATCACGGGCAGGTGATGCAATCCGGCGCATTCCCCTATATGACGGCTCCCTCCCCGTTTCCTCCCGACTGACCGAGCCCGCCCCGATGTCCAGCCTCAAAGAGATCCGTTCGACCTTCCTCGACTATTTCGCCGCCGATGGTCACACCAAGGTGCAGTCCGCGCCGCTGGTGCCGCAGAACGATCCGACCCTGCTGTTCGTCAATGCCGGCATGGTGCCGTTCAAGAACGTCTTCACCGGGCAGGAGAAGCGCCCCTACAACCGTGCGACCAGCGCCCAGAAATGCGTGCGCGCCGGGGGCAAGCACAACGACCTGGACAATGTCGGGTATACCGCCCGCCACCACACCTTCTTCGAGATGATGGGCAATTTCTCGTTCGGCGACTACTTCAAGGAACACGCCATCGAGGCCGCCTGGACGCTGGTGACCAAGGACTTCGGCATTCCGAAGGACCGGCTGATGGCCACCGTCTATATCGACGACGATGAGGCCTTCGACCTTTGGAAGAAGATCGCCGGCCTGCCCGAAAGCCGCATCACCCGCATCGCCGGCTCGGACAATTTCTGGTCGATGGGCGACACCGGTCCGTGCGGACCGTGCACCGAAATCTTCTATGACCATGGCGACCACATCTGGGGTGGACCTCCGGGCACGCCGGAAGAGGACGGCGACCGCTGGGTCGAGATCTGGAACCTGGTGTTCATGCAGTTCGAACAGCAGGAAGACGGCACGCGCCTGAACCTGCCCAAGCCGTCGATCGACACCGGCATGGGGCTGGAGCGGGTCGCCGCCGTCCTGCAGGGCGTGCATTCCAACTATGAGACCGATCTGTTCCGCACCCTGATCAACGCCTCGGAAGAGGCCACAGGCGTGGCCGCCCAGGGCGACCAGGCCCCCAGCCACCGGGTGATCGCCGACCACCTGCGGTCGTCGTCCTTCCTGATCGCCGATGGGGTGACGCCGTCGAACGAAGGCCGGGGCTATGTGCTGCGCCGCATCATGCGTCGGGCCATGCGCCACGCGCACCTGCTGGGCGCGGTCGATCCGCTGATGCACCAGCTGGTGCCGACGCTGGTGGCCGAGATGGGCGAGGCCTATCCCGAGCTGACCCGCGCCCAGGCCACCATCGAGGACACGCTGAAGCAGGAAGAGCTGCGTTTCCGCACCACGCTGGGCCGCGGCATGACCCTGTTCGAGGAGGCCACGCGCGATCTGGCCGAGGGCGGCACCCTGCCCGGCGCGACCGCCTTTGCCCTCTATGACACCTATGGCTTCCCGCTGGACCTGACCCAGGACGAGGCGCGCCGCCGCGGTTTTGCCGTCGACACGGACGGTTTTGAAGCGGCCATGACCGAACAGCGCGACCGCTCGCGCGAGCACTGGAAGGGCTCGGGCCAGACGGCCTCGACCGCCGAATGGCTGGCGCTGCGCGACCGCCTCGGGCCGACCGACTTCATCGGCTATGACGATGTGGACGGCACCGGCGAGGTGCTGGCGCTTGTGGTCGACGGCGCTCCGGCCGAGCAGGCGCCGGAAGGGGCCGAGGCCGAACTGGTGCTGGACCGCACCCCCTTCTATGGCGAGGGCGGCGGACAGGCCGGCGACCGCGGCACGCTGAGCTGGACCGGCGGCCAGGCCGAGGTGCTGGATGTGCAAAAGCCCGCGCCCGACCTCTATGTCCATCGCATCAAGATTACCGCGGGCACGCTGAAGACCGGTGACCGGGTCGAGGCCTCGGTGACGGCGCTCGCCCGCCTGACCACGCGCTCGAACCACTCGGCCGCGCACCTGCTGCATGCGGCGCTCAAGAATGTGCTGGGCCCGCACGTGGCGCAAAAGGGGCAGATGGTCGACGCCGACCGGATGCGCTTCGACTTCAGCCACAATGCCCCGGTGACCGACGAGGAACTGGCCCGCATCGAGGATGAGGTGAACGCCGTCATCCGTCAGAACCTGCCGGCCGAGACGAAGCTGATGGCCCCCGACGACGCCATTGCGGCGGGCGCCGTGGCCCTCTTCGGCGAGAAATACGGCGACGAGGTGCGGGTGCTGACGCTGGGCCACAGCCTGGTGGAGGACAAACCCTATTCGGTCGAGCTGTGCGGCGGCACCCATGTGGCGCGCACGGGTGACATCGCCCTTTTCAAGATCGTGTCGGAAAGCGGCATCGCCGCCGGCGTGCGCCGTATCGAGGCCCTGACCGGCGAGCCTGCGCGCCAGTATCTGGAAGGCCAGGCCCGCGTGGCGCGGGGTCTGGCCCGCGACTTCAAGATCCAGCCCACCGATGTGCCGGGCCGGGTCGAGGCGCTGCAGACCTCGGTCAAGGCGCTGGAGAAACAGGTCGCCGAGCTGAAGAAACAGGTCGCCCTGGGCGGCGGCGGCGGCGCCAATGCTGAACCCGAAGAGATCGGTGGCACCAGGCTGATCGCCCGAGTGCTGGACGGCGTCGACGGCAAGGGCCTGCGCGGCGTGGCCGAGGATTTCCGCAAACAGGTGGGTAGCGGCGTCGTCGCCCTGATCGGGACCACCGACGGCAAGGCGGCGGTGACCGTGGCCGTGACCTCGGACGTCACCGACCGGATCAATGCCGCCGACCTGGCCCGCGCCGCGGTTCTGGCCATGGGCGGGCAAGGTGCCGGCGGCAAGCCAGACTTTGCCCAGGGCGGCGCGCCGGACACCAGCAAGGCTGAAGCAGGTCTTCAGGCTATCCGCGACACCCTAGAGCAACGGTGATCATCGCACCTTGAACTGCAGGTTCGATCCGTTAGGTTTGCTCTCATTGGACAGGGGGAGCTGATCTAAACGACCCCTGAGAGTTGATTGGGGGTTTATTCAATGGCGGACACCAAGAACATATTTGCGAACAAGGCTCTTCTGGCCGGCGTCGCGGTCGTGGCGCTGGTCGGCGTGGGCGCGGCGGCCTGGTCCATGGGCGCATTCGGCGGCAAGGGCGGCGGCGGCATGGCCACCGAGATCGACCTGGGCCTGATGCCGGTGGCCTATGGCGAGAACTGCGGCTTCGTCGACGAGGACGGCAAGATCGTCATCAATCCGCAGTTCGACGGCGCGGGCTTCTTCACCCGGGACGGCGTCGCCCCGGTCAGCAACGGGGGCAAATGGGGCCTGATCGACCGCAAGGGCAGCTATGTGGTCAATCCGCAGTTCGACTCCCTCCTGATGCTGGATGGCGGCGACACCCTGCTGGTCGAAGTCGGCGGGCAATGGGGCACGGCGGATCGCAAGGGCGCCTATGTCATCAATCCGCAGTTCGACGAGATGGGCCCGTTCGACCCCAAGGGCCGCGCCCTGGTCCAGTCGGGTGATCAGTACGGCTTCATCGATCGCAAGGGCGCCTACATCATCAATCCGCAGTTCGACTCGGTGGCCATGTCGGGCGAGGACGACATGACCGAGGTCGTCTATTTCACCAAGGGTCTCGCGGCGGCCTCGACCGACCGGAAATGGGGCTTCATCGACGAGAGCGGCAAATGGGTGATCAATCCCCAGTACACCGCCGTCGGCCAGTTCGCCGAAAACGGACTCGCGCCCGTGCTGGTCACCTCGGTCGAGACCACCGAGAATACCCGGGCGGCCGAGGCGTGGGAACAGCGCCAGCAGAGCGCCGAGCAACGCGCCGCCTCCTGGGGCTACAGCTATGAGCGGCCCGAGCGGCCGGACTTCATGGAGGAGACCGAGACCCACCGCTGGGGCTATATCAACACCTCGGGAGAAATGGTCATCCAGCCCCAGTGGGAACAGGCGGGCGGCTTTGGCGCCGGCGGACTGGCCCCCGTGCTGGTCGGCGAGGACTGGGGCTTCATCGATGCCGAGGGCAATCTGGAGATCAATCCGCAGTTCGACATGGTCGGTGAGTTCGAGGACGGTCCCGGCGGGGCGCTGGCCACGGTGGCGGTGCAGGGCGATCGCAACAGCTATCGCTGGGGCGTGATCGACGCCTCGGGCACCTACAAGATCAATCCGCAGTTCCGGGCGATCTCGGACTTCGACAGCAACGGGCGGGCGGTGGTCTCGTCCGGCGAGAAGTTCGGCATGATCGATGCCTCGGGCACCTATGTGATCAACCCGATGTACGACGACCTGCGCCCCATCACCGGCAGCCGCGACTATTTCTTCGTCCGCGGAACGGGGGATGCGGTCGAGATGGGCCGGGTATCGCGCGACGGCAAGGAACTGGCCTCGGTCAACGGCCAGCAGTGCGACAGCCCCTACTGACGGGGCGGCTCGTCCAACCGCGCGTTGGCGGTCATTCCGGACGCCCTGGCAGGGAACGCCGGGTCACCGCTTGCGCCGGGATGAGCATTGGTGATGGAAGGCCTAGGCGTCCGGGAGGTCGATCTCGACCAAGCGCCAGCCGAACAGGCCCTGACGGTCCATGTTGAGGATCAGCGGCTGGTCCGGGCGGTCGGTGGTGGTCAGGCGCACCTCGACGCGGTTGGCGCCGCGATAGGTCCAGGATTTACGGACGTCGTCCTCGGTCTCGCCGGGGGTAGGCTTCGGACGGTTGAGTACGTCCTGGGGCTCGGGCGCCTCGGCGGTGCGAACCATGGTGGCCACGCCCTGGGGGGTGATGATGGCATCGATGGCGCCGGAGACGATGCCGGGTCCCAGCAGCATGCCGACGCCAGCCCAGGCGGGGTCGATGTCGGAGCCTTCGGCCCGCATCTCGGCCATCATGCGGGCGTTCAACTCGTCCTTCAGGCTTTGGCGAACCGCGGGAAAGTCGACCAGCCGCTCCAGCGCGGCCTCATCGCCCTGTTCGGCGGCGCGGGTGAGGGCCTGCATGGCGAACACGGGCGACAGGCCCCAGGCCCCGAGCAGCAGCACGATCGCCAGTCCGGCGACCCCTATGATCAGCTTACGCATAGTCCCCTCAACTCTCCCTGACCCGGTCTGAACCGGGCACTCCCGCTACCGTAACGCTCCCCGGGGATCAGGGTTGCGGTGAGTCGCGGCGTTCGACTATCGCCATCAACCGCCTTTGCGACCGCTCTGACCCACCATCGGGAGACGCTCCTCCGGCAGGCTGACGTGCACCAGATGCCAGCTGAAGAAGCCGGTGCGGGCAAAGGTAAAGACGGTTTCGTCGCCGCTGTTGCCGGTGACTGCCATGCGGGCCCGGTCCATGCCCCAGTAGACCGGTCGGGGCCAGGGGCCGCCGCGGGGCGGCTCGGCCCGGGCACCTTCGGCCTCTGACCGCAGGGCCGCCGCCCGTCCCTCGCCCCGGGTCAGGGCGCCCAGCGCCGCAGGCGTCAGATAGGCGTCGGCCCTCGGCCCCTCGGCCACCGGTCCGCGCTGGAACTGGCGCTGCACGGCACCGATCGGATCCTCGAGGATGGAGGGGGGTGGCGTCAGGGTCTCGACCCGCCCGGTCAGTTGCGGACCCAGCGCCTTGCGCATGGCGCCATAGTCCACCAGCCGGTCGAGCTCGGCCACGTCGCCGCTGTCGGCCGCGCTGCGCAGTCCAAAGAAGGCCACGCCCGGCGCCGCGAAAAAGCTGACGACCAGCAGCACCACCGCCGCCAGGATCAGATTGCCGATAATTTTCAAGACTGCCTCCGGGTCTGTAGCGCGCCAGAATGCACGAACCCGGCCCGGTCACAAACAAAAGCCCCGCCGACGCGAGTCGGGCGGGGCTGATGCGAAGAGGCATTCGTCATCCTCAGACTTGATCTGAGGATGACGAGGGTTTGGTCAGGCCATCGCCTTGTTCAGGTTCTCGGCGACCTTGTCGAGGAAGCCTTCGGTGGTCAGCCAGCTCTGGTGGTCGCCGACCAGCAGGGCCAGGTCCTTGGTCATGTGGCCGCTCTCGACCGTCTCGACGACGACGCGTTCCAGCGTATCGGCAAAGTCGATCAGGGCCTGGTTGCCGTCCAGCTTGCCGCGGTGGGCGAAGCCGCGCGTCCAGGCGTAGATGGAGGCGATGGAGTTGGTCGAGGTGGCCTCGCCCTTCTGGTGCTGGCGATAGTGGCGGGTCACCGTGCCGTGGGCGGCCTCGGATTCCAGCACCTTGCCGTCCGGCGTCATCAGCACCGAGGTCATCAGGCCCAGCGAGCCGAAGCCCTGGGCCACGATGTCGGACTGGACGTCGCCGTCATAGTTCTTGCACGCCCAGACGAAGCCGCCCGACCACTTGATGGCCGCGGCCACCATGTCGTCGATCAGGCGGTGCTCATAGGTCAGGCCCTTGGCCTTGAAGTCGGCGGCGAATTCCTCGTCGAACACCCTCTGGAAGATGTCCTTGAAGCGCCCGTCATAGGCCTTGAGGATGGTGTTCTTGGTCGACAGATAGACCGGATAGTTGCGCTGCAGGCCGAACGAGAAGCTGGCGCGGGCGAAGTCGGTGATCGAGTCATCGAGGTTGTACATGCCCATGGCCACGCCCGACGACGGGGCCTTGAACACCTCGTGCTCGATGACCTTGCCGTCGTCGCCGACGAACTTCATCGTCAGGGTGCCGGGGCCGGGCATGAGGAAGTCGGTGGCCTTGTACTGATCACCGAAGGCGTGACGGCCGACGACGATCGGCTGGGTCCAGCCGGGCACCAGACGCGGCACGTTCGAGCAGATGATCGGCTCGCGGAAGACGACGCCGCCGAGGATGTTGCGGATGGTGCCGTTGGGCGACTTCCACATCTTCTTCAGGCCGAACTCCTCAACCCGGGCCTCGTCCGGGGTGATGGTAGCGCATTTGACGCCGACGCCGTGCTTCTGGATGGCGTGGGCCGCGTCGATGGTCACCTTGTCGTCGGTGGCGTCGCGGTTCTCCATGCCGAGGTCGTAATAGTCGAGCTCGAGGTCGAGGAAGGGGAAGACCAGCTTGTCCTTGATCATCTGCCAGATGATCCGGGTCATCTCGTCGCCGTCGATGTCCACGATGGGGTTGTCGACCTTGATCTTCGCCATGTGCGCTCTCTGTCTTTGGGGGAAGGAAATGTGGGGGCGGTATAGCCGTCAGGCGCCGGGGCGCAAACCCCCGGCGACACGTCGCTCTCCGGCTTCGGCTCGACAGGCTCAGCGCACACCCGCGAGGACCAGACGCAGGAAGTCCGCGTCCGACCAGTCCGTCCCGCCCCCCCGCCGACGCGCGAGGATCCCCGTGGCCTGACGGACGACCACGAGGTCATGGTCCGGGATCAGATACAGCCGCTGATCGCCCGCCCCTGCCGCCATACGGACCGTCGGCAGGCCGGCAAGGGCGCCGGCCGAGGAGTCGATCGGCGAACGCCGGCTGGGCGGGACCAGTCCCGGGCGCAACAGCCACCACGTCAGGCCATACCCGGGATTTGCCGGGGAGGGACGAAAGCAGTCCGCGAGAGCGGCGGGGTCCACGATCGCCCGCCCCTGGATGCGGCACCCGCCCTGCACAAAGGCTCCGAAGCGCGCCCAGTTGCGGGCATCGAAATGCGCCCCCGAGGGCAGGGTCGCCTGGCCCGCCTGTCGACGCCACGACCCGTGCGTCACGCCGGCCGGCCGGAACAGCCGCTCATCCATGAAGGCCAGCACATCGTCCGGCCGTCCCCGCGCCGCCAGCTTGCGCCGCACGATCTCGCCGAATACCTGGAACGGGGCGGGGCCGTAGCGGAAGACCCCCGGTGCGCCTGCAAAGGGCTGGGCCACCGAGGCGGCATAGGTATCGGGCCGACCCGGGGATCCGCCGCCCACGCCGGAAGACAGGCTCAGCAGGCTGCGGATCGTGGCCGTCCGCTTGACCGGATCATCGCGCCATTCCGACAGGGTGTCGGCGCAGGCCTCATCCAGCGTCAGCAGGCCGTCCTGGACCATGGCGGCGGCCAGAATTCCACAGAAGCTCTTGGTGCCGCTGGCCAGCTCATGGGCCCGTCCGGTTTCACGACCGGGATAGTCCTCGAAGACGATCCGGTCGCCCTGCTGCACGAGGAAGGATATCCCGCGCCGCTGCGCCGAATAGTCGGCGGCTGCCGCATAGTCACGGGACCCGGCGCGGCCCGGGGCCGGCGTGGCGACAAGGGCCATGCCCCCGGCAAGGACTGTTCGTCGATCTGGCTGCACGACCCCCTCCTCCTGTGGCTGCATGATCCTTGAACGCGGGCATCCGAGGTATCCGTCGCCGCGCCCTTGCGCGGGCCGACGGGCTGGCCGAGGCTTGGCCCGAAACAGACTGGAGAATCCCCATGCGCCGCATCCCGCTTGTGCTGCTGACCCTTGGCCTTACCTCCGGTCTGGTGGCGTGCCAGAGCGAAGCGGGTCAGACCGCAGGGAGTACGGAGGCGTCGAGCGGCCCCGCCACCTCCGTTGATCCGGCGACGGCCTCGCCGGAAAGCCGGACCTTCCGCGACTGGACTGTGACCTGCGGCAATGACGGGGCCTGTACCGCCTTTGGCGGGGTCGAGAGCGGCACCGGCTGGCTGCGCATTGTCATGCCCGCCGGACCGGAGGCGGAGCCTGTGGTCGATCTGGGGATGGGGATGGACGCCGACAGCCTCGCGCCCACCGTCACCATCGACGGTCGCGCCTATGGACTGGACGTGGCCGATGGTGTGGCCCGTGTTTCGGCTGATCAGGCACGCGCCCTGATCGCGGCGCTGGCCGGGGGGCGGTCGGCCACGGTCGGCTCTGGCGACGAGGCCATGACGCTGTCGGTCTCAGGCGTGTCTGCGGCCCTGCTGTGGATCGATGAGCGGCAGGGCCGGCTGGACACGGTCACCGCCCTGATCCGCAAGGGCGATGCCCCGGCCTCGACGGTGCCCGCCGCCCCGGCCCTGCCGATGGTTTCGGCCGCGCCGGCGGTGGCCCAGACCGGGATGAAGAACGGGACGCAACTGCCCGATGCGGTCGAGGATCTGGCCAAGGTCAAGGACTGTCGCGCTGACACCGACTTCAACCCCGACTTCCAGTATGCGACGCAGCACTACCGGCTGGCGGCCGATACGGTGCTGTGGGGCGTGCCCTGCTTCATGGGTGCCTATAACACCGGCTACCTCTATGTACTGACGGACAGCGCCGGAGCGTCGCCCCGCCTTGTCAGCCTGCCGACCACGGGTGAGGCGATGGAGACGCCGATCAACCCGGACTATGACCCGGCCACGCGGCGGCTGGAGGCGTTCGGCAAGGGGCGGGGAATCGGCGATTGCGGCACGGTTCACCAGTGGATCTGGACGGGGCAAGAGTTCGTGCTGGAGCACGAGCGGCTGATGGAAGCCTGCATGGGCGTCACCGCCGACCTGTGGCCGGTCACCTGGGCCACGCGCCCGACGACGTAGCGCCGGTATCAGATTCCGTCACAGGCCAGAGCGCCGGGCCGGGTCTAGCCTTCCGTCATGGGAGGCTTGACCATGACCACGACACCCGCGCGTTTTGCCCGCTCGAAAGCCGCTGCGGCCCTGGCGGCCTGTGGCCTGCTGGCGTCCGCCTGTGCGAGCGACGATCCCCTGTCCCATCCCCTGTTCTGGCAAGGGGTGTCGATCGGCGCCGATCTGGTGGCGCTGGCGCTGATCCTGGACTCGGACTGCTACACGCGCATCGACGCCTGGGGCTATCCGTACCAGGTCTGTTACGACGACCGGGATTACCGGGACCGGCCGCATCGCCCGCACCGGCCCCGGCATCCCTGATCTGGGCTCCCTGACCGGGATCAGGCCTGCTGGCTGGCGACCCAGTCGGTGAACACCCGGTCCAGCACCGTCAGCGGCACGCCGCCGACCGCCAGACCGGTGTCGTGGAAGCCCCGGATGTCGAAGCGGTCCCCCAGCGCAGCCTTGGCCGACGCGCGCATCCGCACCCATTCGGTGTGGCCGATCTTGTAGGACGAGGCCTGACCCGGCCAGACGGAGTACCGCTCGACCTCGGTGGTCACGGCGCTTTCCTGATCGCCCAGGGTGTCGACCATGTAGCGGATGGCCTGTTCGCGGCTCCAGCGCTTGTGGTGCAGGCCGGAGTCGACCACCAGACGCGTCGCGCGGAACATCAGTGACTGCAGATAGCCGATCTGACCCCAGGGATCGTCGGCATAGACGCCCATTTCGTCGGCCAGTTGTTCCGCATACAGGCCCCAGCCCTCGGAGTAGGCCGAGAAGCCCAGAATCTTGAGCAGCAGCGGCGCCTCGTCGTTTTCCTGCTGCAGGGCGATCTGGTGGTGATGGCCGGGCGACGCCTCGTGATAGGTCAGGGTCGGCAGCGTCCATTTGGGCCATTCTGCCGTGTCGCGCAGGTTGATGTAGTAGGCCCCGGGCCGCGAGCCATCCAGCGCCGGTCCCTGATAATAGCCGCCGGGCGCGCCCGCCTCGGTAAACACCGGCACGCGCCGCACCTCGACCGGGCTCTTGGGGATACGGCCGAAATATTCGGGCAGCCGCCCCTGCATGTCCTGCATCTGCAGGTTCAGGTCGGCCAGCAGCTGTTCCTTGCCCTCATCGGTGTTGGGATAGATGAAGCGCTGATCCTTGCCCATGGCGGCGATGCGCTCGCCGACCGTGCCCTGGGTCATGCCCTCGGCGCGCAGAAGGCCGTCGGCCCGCGCCGTCAGCTCGGCCACCTGTTCGAGGCCCATCTGGTGGACCTCTTCGCCGGTCATGGTGGTGGTGGTCGAGTTGCGCAGGCCATAGGTGTACCAGGCCTCCCCGTCCGGCAGGCGCCAGACACCGGCATCGTGAACCGCCTCGGCCCGGCGCGCCTTCATCGCCTCGGCCTGACGGACGAGAGCGGGATAGATCTCGCCCTGGACGATCCGCTCGGCCCGGGCGGCCCAGTCGCCGGCGAGGCCCTTTTCCGTCGCGCGCCGCTGGACCGAGGTGGTCATGATCGACTCGGCGGCCGGGGTGTCATGCAGATTGGCCAGCTGCAGCAGGGTCTTGTCGATGACGAAGTCGGGCGGGATGGCGCCGGCGGCAAAGTCCGCGAGCATCCGCTCGGTTTCCTGATCCAGCGCCGTCGGGAAGGCCGCCAGACGCGACAGATAGGCCTCGGCGTCCTCCGCCGTCTCGATCTGATGCTGGCTGTCGAGGAAGTCGGGGATGTTGCTGTACGAGCCCGTCAGCTGGGTGATCGTATAGGGGGAGTTGCCGGTGCCATAAGGGAAGTCCTGGCTGATCTGGACCGTCTCGCCGAAGAATTTGACGGTGTCATAGTTGACCGCGTCGCGCCCGCTCAGGGCCGACCGGTCGATGGCCATCAGCTCCTCGGCAAAGCGATTGAATTTGGCCTCATCGGCGTCGATCTTGGCCTGGGAGCGGTCGTCCAGCTGGCCCTTGGCGGCGGCCATCGGGCCCTTGTCGAAGCCCAGCGAGGTAAGGGCCTCGGGTGAGGTCAGGACCAGCTCCTTGAACACCCGGTCCATCCAGTCATTGAGCTGGGCGACCGGGGTGGCGGCGGGCGCTTCCTGGGCGAGGACCTGACCCGAAGCGGCAAGGCCTGCTCCGGCGGCGGCGGTCAGCAGAAGGCGGCGGCGGTCGATCATGGGAACATCCTCTCGAAGCGTGGCCCGCATACGGCACCATCCCGACGCATCCGACAAGAGGCGGCCCGCCCCCTATTCGGCGTGGAGGTGCTGTTTGACGCGCTCGGCGAGGGTCTTGATGTCCAGCGGCTTGGGCAGGAAGGACACGCCCGCCTCGTCCTGGAGCAGGTCGGAGAAGTCGCTCTCTGCATAGCCCGAGATGAACATCACCGGGATGTCGCCCAGATACGGGCGGGCCTTCTTGAGCAGATTGGGACCGTCCAGCCCGGGCATGATGACGTCCGAGATCATCATGTCGATCTGACCCGCGTGTTCCTCGGCCAGGATCAGGGCCTCCTCGCCGTCGGCGGCCTCGATCACCTCATAGCCGCGCTGGCGCAGCAGGCGGGCGGCGATGCCCCGCACGGCGGCTTCATCCTCGACGAACAGGATGCGGCCTGCGCCCGACAGGTCGCGCGGCGCCTTGACCTTGACCTCGACGGGGGCGACGGCCTCGAGCTCGGCGGCGGCGGCGGCGGGCAGGAAGATACGGAAGGCCGCCCCCGCCCCCTCCAGATTGGTGACGTTGATATGGCCACCGGCCTGTTCGACGATGCCATAGACGGTGGCCAGACCCATGCCCGTACCCTCATTCACCGCCTTGGTCGTGAAGAAGGGCTCGAAGATCTTGTCCAGGATTTCAGGGGGCACGCCGGGTCCGGTGTCCGACACCTCGATCATGGCCACATCGACGTCGGGCGCGTCGTGCCAGCCCATGGCCCGCGCAGCATCGGACGTCAGGCGGCGGGTCGTAATGGTGACCACGCCGGCGCCCGGCTCGACCACGCCGCGCATGGCGTCGCGCGCATTGACCGCCAGATTCATGACGGCGGTTTCCAGCTGGCTCTTGTCGGCCAGCACCACCGGCAGGTCGCGTCCGTGGTCGGTTTCCAGCCGAACATCCTCGCGCAGCAGCCGCCGCAGCAGCACGGCGAACTCGCCCACCAGTTCGCCCAGATCCAGCCGTTCGCGCCGGACCGTCGACTTGCGCGAGAAGGCCAGCAGCTTGCGCACCAGATCGGCGGCCCGGATGGCCGTCTGGCGGATTTCGTTCAGCCCGTCATAGGACGGATCGCCCACGGGGTGACGCTCCAGCAGGCCCGACAGTTGCAGCTGGATGGCCGTCAGCAGATTGTTGAAATCGTGCGCCACCCCGCCCGCCAGCTGGCCGACGGCCTGCATCTTCTGCGCCTGCGAGAGCTGCAGCTCCATCGACTTCTGGGCCGAGGCGTCGAACAGCCAGACGCGCCGGGCGTCGTCCTCAGGGGCGACATAGAGGTGCAGGATGCGGTCGGGGTGCGCGCGGGCCACCAGCTCGATCGGACCGGCCGATCCTGCCGCCAGACGGGTGCGGGCCTCGGCCACACCGGCCGGGTCGAACAGATGGCCAAAGGCGGCATCGCGGGCGGAGGCCGGTCCGGTCAGCAGGGCCAGAGCCGCATTGGGCTGTTCCACCCGCCCGGCGAACAGGTCTTCGTGACGAATGATGGCCGAGCCGAACGGGGCGCCGGCGGCCATGGCGTGACCTTCGCGCAAGGTGCCTGTGCTGCGCGGACGTTGGGCCTCGGCGGCGGCGACCTCGCGGCCCGGGGCCTCGGCCAGCAGGGTTTCGGGTGCGGCGCGGACCAGAAACCGACCCGGTCCGGCATGACCGATCAGGGCCTCGACATCCTTGTCGCCCAGCGGGATCAGGGCGCGTCCCTGTTCCCCGGCGCGCGCCTGGGCAAAGGCGGCATAGAGGGCCTGGGCCGCCTTTCCGCCCCGCCGCGGCAGGCTGGACGTTGCGCCATCCGCCTCGCTCCAGGCGGCATTGAAGGCCAGCACCCGGCCGTCGGACCAGACCAGGGCGGCGGGCTCGGCCAGCGCCGACAGCATCTCGACCGCCGTGTCTCCGGTCGGTTTGCGGGATTCGCTGCGCGTGAAGATCATCAGGCCGATCAGGGCCACGCCCCCCGCCGCAACGATCAGGATCAGACCCGGCGCGCTGAACGGATTGGTGCGAAACGCCGGATAGGCCATGGCCCCGACCAGCAGGGCGCAGCCGATCGCCATCAGCACCAGGGTCAGGTCAATGGGCGCCCCTCGGGGCAGCGGCCGGGCCGGGGTGGTCATCCCGCTCTCTCCTGCGAGGCGAATCGCCTGCCCTCTTATGCCATATCCGCCGGGTACGGATGCCAAAGTCCTAGCGCCGACGTTTCTGGAAGACGAAGCCGATCACCTGGGCGGCCGCCTCGAAATGCTCGCGCGGGATGGTCTGGTCGACATCGACCGAGGCGTAGAGGGCGCGGGCCAGCGGCACATTCTCGACGATCGGCACATTGTGCTCTTTGGCGATCTCGCGGATCTTCAGGGCCAGGGTGTCGACCCCCTTGGCCAGACAGACCGGCGCGCCGTCGCCTTGATCCGGCTCATAGCGCAAGGCCACGGAATAGTGGGTCGGGTTGGTGACGATGACGGTCGCCTTGGGCACATTCTGCATCATCCGCTGGCGGCCGCGCTGGGCCCGGATCTGCTTCAGCTTGGCCTTGACGTGCGGGTCACCCTCGGCCTGCTTGTAGTCTTCCTTCAGTTCCTCGCGGCTCATCCGCATGCGTTTGGCAAAGCGCATCTTCTGCCACAGGAAGTCGGCGCCGGCCGTGAACGCCAGAAACACCAGGGTCGCGGCCATCAGCCAGACGGCCAGGTCGCGGGTGAAGGGCAGGATGCTGGCCGGCGACATGGCGGCCATATTCTCCAACTCGCGCAGGTGGGGCCTGAGCACCATCCAGCAGATGGCGATCACGGCCAGCAGCTTGATGAAGGTCTTGACGAAATTCATCAGGCCGTCGGGCCCGAAGATGCGCTTCACCCCTTCCAGCGGATTGATCTTGCTCCACTTGGGTTTCATCTTCTCGGCGCTGAAGATCAGGCCCGACTGGGCCAGATTGCCGCCCACGCCGCCCAGGATCACCGCCAGCGCCAGCGCGCCCAGAAAGGGTGCCGCCGCCCACAGGGCCCGGGCGCCGATCTCGACCCCTGCCCCGGCCTCGAGCGCGCCGACCATGGTGTGAGGCTCGGCGATAAACGGCAGCAGGCTTTCCGCCATCATCCCCGCGAACGGGCCGCCCGCCATCAGCAGCACTGCGGCCGCCCCGAGCAGCGACAGGGCGGAGGCGACGTCGGGCGATTTGGCAACGTCGCCCTTCTTTCGCGCGTCCTCGAGCTTTCGCGGGGTTGCCTCTTCTGTTTTGGACTCGGGATCCTTGTCGTCAGCCACCGGCCCCTCCGGCGAAGATCTGGGCCAGGCTGCGATAGCGGTCGATGAAGATGGTCCCGACCACGCCCAGCGACAGGGTGAAGATCGACAGGCCCAGCAGGATGCTGAGCGGCGCCGTAGCGAAGAACACCTGGAACTGCGGCATGACGCGACCGACCAGCCCGGAGGCCAGGTTGAAGATGATGGCGAACACGATCACCGGCGCGGCCAGCTGGATTCCCAGCATGAAGCTGTCGGCAATCGTCTGCAGGGCCAATTCGACAAAGTCCGCGGTGATCAGCGGCCGGACCGGCGCGATCAACTCATAGGACCCGGCCAGTCCCGCGAGGAACAGGTGGTGGGTATTGGTGGCAAACAGCAGGGTCACCCCCAACAGGGTCAGGAAGGCCGATATGGTCGAGCCCGGCTGGGCCTGCATGGGGTTGGTGCTCTGGGCAAAGCTGAGCGTGGTCTGCAGCGACACGACCTCGCCCGCCGTCGCCAGCGCCGTCATGAAGGCCCGCAGGATCGCCCCGATCATCAGGCCGGTGGCGACCTCGCGGATCACCCAGCCCGCCATGCCCCCGACGCTTTCGGGCAGGGCCGGCAGGGCGGGGGCGGCAACCGGCCAGACGACCAGGGTGATCACCAGCGCCAGCGACAGGCGGATGCGCGGCGGCACATAGGTCTCGCCGAGGCCCGGCAGCAGCATGAGGATGGCGCCGAGACGTGCAAAGACGAGGGCGGCACCCCAGACCTGATCGGCGGTGGCGTAGCCGTCCACCCGCCTACATGCCCGCGATGCGGGCGGCGATCGTCTGCATGAAACTGCCCAGCAGCGCCCCCATCATCGGCAGGAACAGCAGCAGGGAAATGAAGATGGCCAGGATCTTGGGCGCATAGATCAGGGTCTGTTCCTGGATCTGGGTCAGGGCCTGAAACAGGCCGATGCCGACCCCGACCAGCAGGGCGACGATCAGGGCCGGCGCGCACAGCTGGATGGTCAGCCACAGGGCATCGCGCCCCACATCCATGACCTCGGCACCATTCATGACTCAGAACTCTCCAGACCGGCACGCGTACCCGGCAGAAACTGCCGGGAGCGTGGTTAACACCGCCCTAACGATGCGTCGCTTTCGCTGGCCCGACCCTTGCGGGACCGGGGATCAAAGGAGTGCGGACCATGCTGGATCGCTGGATTTCGACCCGAAACGAGACAACCGCCATCGCCCGCGGCGGCTGGCTGGATGCCATCCGTTTCATTGTGGCCCTGCTGATCATCCTGCATCACTTCCAGGCGGCGGGACCGATTGCGCTGGCTGAAGGGCTGCACCCGGCGTTCGAGCACACCGGCTTCCTGCTGACCAATCTGTTCATCATCGACAGCGGCTATGTGCTGATGCGGCTGTATTCGCGCAGTCTGGCCGCGGGCGACGTGAGCCCGGGCGAGTTCCTGACGCGACGGGTGCTGCGGGTCGTGCCGGCGCATCTGATGATGGGGCTGGCGCTGGTGGCGCTGGTGGTCGGCAGTGCCGCCATCGGTCTGGCGCCGCGCAATCCGGAATGGTTCGACTGGAGCCAGCTGCCGGCGCAGCTGGGTCTGGTGCAGGCGTTCGGCATTCCCGGCGGGCTGGGCTGGAACGCCCCCACCTGGTCGATCTCGGCCCTGATCGGCTGCTATCTGGCCTTTCCGTGGATTGTGCGCAGCTGCGCGCGTCTCGGCCCCTGGACCTGGCTGGTGCTGGGCATTGGCCTGTACCTGATCGCCAATGAGCTGGCCCGGGCCCTGCTGGGCTATCCGGTCTATCAGATGCCGATGAAGTTCGGCTTCTTCCGGGCCCTGCCGCTGTTCTTCATGGGCATGGCGCTGGCGGCGTTTGCGCACCGGGTCTGGATCAACCCCAAGCTGGCCCGCTGGGTCGGGGTGCTGGCGACCGTCGGCCTCGTCGCCCTGCAGTTCTATGGCAAGAATGCCCTGCCCAGTCTGGTGATGATCTCGCTGATCATTCTGGCGGCCGGGGCCATTCCGGTCACCCGCCCCTCACGCCTGATCGAGCGGGCGGCGCTGGTGTCGTTCTCGATGTTCATCAGCAATGAGGTGGTGCGGATCGCCTGGTTCGGCGTGGCCAATGTCGCCATCGCCCGGCTGAACCTGTCGGAGCCTATCCAGTGGGCGATCTGGGCCACGGGCGTCGCCATGGCGGTCGCCTTTGCCTTCGCCTTCCACCATATGGTCGACGGCCCGTTGCAGGAGTGGCTCAAGGCCCGGACGCGTCATCGCGCTCCCAAGGCCAAGGCCGTCAGATCGGCATACGCATGATTTCCTGATAGGCCTGGATCATCTGATCACGCACGGCCAGGGCGGTTTCCAGCGAGGCCTCGGCCGAGCTGATGGCGGTGACCACATCGATCAGGCTGCCCTGCCCCTGAACCACCTGGGTCATCTGGGCCTCGGCGGCGCGGGTCTGGGTGGTGGCGCTGGCGAGGACGTTCTGCACCAGTTCGGAAAAGCCCGGCGCGTCGGTCGGGCTGACCGCTCCGGCAGAGCCTGCACCCTGAATGGCCTGATAGGCGCGGGCGGCGGCAATCGGATTCATGGCGGCCTATCCCCTATTTCTTCAGGATCTCGAGCAGGCGGCTTTCCATGGCGCGCGCTGTCTCGATGATGTTGAGGTTGGCCTCATAGGCGCGCTGGGCCTCGCGCATGTCCATGGCCTCGACCAGGGTGTTGACGTTGGGGCGCATCACATAGCCGTCGGCATTGGCGGCCGGGTGGGACGGGTCGTAGTCCATGCGGAAGTCGCCCTGGTCCGGGCGAACCTCGGCCAGCACCACTCCGGTCACGCCATCGACCGTGCGCGACTGGAACACCGGCACCTGCCGCCGATAGGGCTCGCCGCCCGCGACCGGTGAGGTCGAATCGGCGTTGGCGATGTTCTCGGCGATCACGCGCATACGCGACTGCTGGGCCTTCATGGCGCCGGCGGCCACGGACATCGCGGGATTTCTGGGCGGGACGGGATCGGGCATGGATCAGGCTTCCTTCAGCCGGGGCTCAGCGGCCCGGCGGGCGCGCGGCCATCCGCAGCAGGGTCATGGACTTCTGGTAGAAGCCGATCGCCGCCTCATAGGCCATACGGCTCTCGGTCATCTTCAGCATCTGCTCCTCGACCACCACCGAATTGCCGTCCAGCGTGGTCTCGGAGTCAGGGGCCTCGACAGCGGAATAGCGGGCGGCGGGCGACGGCGGGGCGATATGCCCGGCCTGGGTCCGGGCCAGGGTCACCGGCCGGGCCGTCATGGCCGAGGCGAAATCCTTGGGCAGGGCCAGGTCGTGCGCCACATAGCCGGGCGTGTCGGAGTTGGCGACGTTCTGGGCGATCACCCGCTGGCGTTCATCCAGCCAGGTCAGGCGGCCCTTGATCTGGGTCAGAATGGGCAGGTCGGCCACACCCATGTCAGCCTCCTTGGACGCGCGAACCCGCCAGCGTGCGGGCTGGGCATAAACTGCCGCCTCCATGGTTAATCACGGGTTATCTAAACGCGACGTTAACCCTCACGGTTAACCGTTGGCCTCGAACCCGCCCGTGCGGGCGCGTCGATTCGAGCCGCCATGTCGAGCCTTCATGTCCTTTCTTGATCTTGCCCGGGCGATCTTCGGCCTGGCCTTCACGCTTGGCCTGATCGGTCTGGCCGCCTGGGCCGGGCGCCGCTATGCGCCGCAACTGCTGGCCCGGTTCGGCACCGAGCGGGGCGAGCGGCGGCTGAAGGTCGTCGAGACCCTTGTGCTGGACCCCGCGCGCCGTCTGGTGCTGGTGCGCATCGATCAGGAAGAGCGGCTGATCCTGCTGGGCGAGGGCCGCGAGCTGATCGAGCCGCGCCAGTCGCTGGCCCCCCTGCCGCCCGGGTCACAGCCATGAGCAGGCCCCGGACGCGCCCCGCCATCCTCGCCCTGCCCAACCGGGAAGAGCTGAAGCGCGCGGCCCTGCTGTCGCTGCTGGTCACCCTGGTCTCGCTGGTCTGGCCGATCGCGGCCCTGGCCCAGGAAGTCGCCTCCGGCAGCGCCATCAACATCGATCTGGGCACCGGCGCCGGACTGACCGAGCGCGTCGTGCAACTGGTCGGACTGATGACCGTGCTGTCGCTGGCACCGTCGATCGTCATCATGACGACCAGCTTCGTGCGGATCGTCGTGGTGCTGTCGCTGCTGCGGACGGCGCTGGGCATGCAGCAGTCGCCGCCCAATGCCGTTCTGGTGTCTCTGGCCCTGTTCCTGAGCGCCATTGTCATGGCTCCGACCTGGCAGGCGGCCTATGATTCGGGCATCCGGCCCTTGCTGGATCAGGAGATGGAGCTGCCCCAGGCCTTCGATGCGGCCTCGGAACCGGTAAAAATTTTCATGCTCTCGCAGGTGGATCAGGACGACCTGGCGCTGTTCACCCGCCTGTCCAACATCGAGGCCCCTGAAACCGCCGCCGACCTGCCGATCCGGGTCGTCACCCCGGCCTTTATGATCAGCGAGCTGAAGCGGGCCTTCGAAATCGGATTTCTCCTTTTCGTTCCGTTCCTTGTGATCGATCTGGTGGTCGCCAGCGTGCTCATGTCGATGGGTATGATGATGCTGCCTCCGGTGGTGATTTCCCTGCCGTTCAAGCTGATCTTTTTCGTGCTGGTGGACGGCTGGCGACTGGTCGCGGGCAGCCTGGTCGAGAGCTTCCAGAGGGCGGCCGGAAGCGGGTGAAACCCTTTCATCCACAGGCGATGCGCCCCGGTATGGCTTGCAATGTCACCGGAAACGCGCGTTGATCCGGTCGTCATCGCCCGCAGCGGGCGAAAAAATGGAAACGACCCAAATGACCACTCAAGCTGAACTGATTGCCGCCGTCGCCAAGGATGCCGGTGTTTCCCAGGCCGATGCCGGTCGCGTTCTGACGTCGATCGTCGAGAACATTCACAAGAGCCTGAAGAGCGGCGGCGACGTCCGCATCTCGAACCTGGGCGTCTTCGACACCGCCGCCCGCGCGGCCCGTGAAGGCCGCAACCCGGCCACCGGCGCCACCATCAAAATCCCGGCCTCCAAGGCGGTGCGCTTCCGCGTGTCCAAGCCGCTCAAGGATGCGGTCAACAGCTAAGTCTGACGTTCAGACCTGTTAGCCGGCGGCGGCGGGGGCAACCTCGCCGCCGTCTTCGTTTCTGAAGCGCCCCTTCACGCTTTCGACCCAGCCGGTGAAGGTGTCGGCCCGCGCGGCCATGGCGGCGAACTCGCGGATGCTGGTGGGATCCTCCAGCCCGTTCAGACCGGCCAGGGCGATCCGCAGGGCATTGGGAGCCCGTGCCTTTTCGATGAAGGGCGTCCAGTTGCGCGACAGCCTGAGCAGCGCCGCATCGTCCTCAGCCAGCGAATAGCCGACGGCGGCACGCAGCAGGCGGTTTTCCTCGTCGCGGGTCAGCGGGGTCGCCGTATCCACATGGCGGTCGCCCAGACCCTGCTCGTAGAGGGCCGCAGCCTCACCCCATTTTTCCTGTTTCCAGAATACCTCGGCCCGGGCGGCGCGCGCCTCGGGGCTGGTGTCATTGGCCAGCACCTCGAGCGCATGATCGAAGCGGCCGAGGCCCAGCAGGGCCCGGGCTTCCAGCACCCGGCGCTCTGACGCCAGCGCCGTGGGCAGCAGGGTGGTGCGGGTCGCCCACAGGGTTTGAAGCGCGGCCTCGGGCTGGCGGTCCATCAGATAGACAACGGCCAGATCGGCGGCCACCTGGGCCTGGGCCACGCCCTCCAGCCGGTTCTCGACCTGGTGTTTCAGCAGTTCGGCGGCCTGATCCAGCAGGTCGACGTCGATCAGACGCCGTGCGAGACGCCGCACCATCTCATCGCCGTCGGCGCCGATCGGCGTCAGTTCGCGGAAGTCATAGAACAGGCCGAGGGCCTGGATGGGCGGCATGCCGTCGGCCCCGCCCTCAAGGAACAGCGCCCGGAACACACGGGCCAGATCGGCCTGCAGCGCCTCGGCGCCTGGCAGGCGCGACAGGCGGGTGCCCGCACTGCGCAGTGCCGTCAGCGCCTCGCGATACATGCCCTGGGACATATAGAGTTCACTGAGTGTGCGGATGACCTCCAGCTCGGTGACGTCGCCGCGCCAGCGCCAACGCAGACCTTCCAGCACCCGTGCCGCCTCGATGGGGGTGACCGCGCCGCGTGCCAGATCGATCTTTACCGCCGCCAAACGGGCCGGAACGGCGACCTGATCCAGCGGCGCCCGGCCCACGGCATGATAGACCGCCCGCGCGCGGTCGGTCTGGCCCTCAAGCTCGAACAGCCGGGCCTGCACCAGACGCACGGCCAGTTGTTCGCCGGCGCCGATGTCCTGGCTGAGACAGTAGGAGATCAGGGCCTTGGCCGCCTCGGTGTCGCCGGTCCTGAGCGCCGCCTCGGCATGGGCGGCCCCGAACCGGGCCCGCCAGACCGGCGGGAAGTCGTCGATGACCATGGAGGCGCGGGCGAAGGCTTCGCGCGCCGCCGTCCAGTCGCCGCGCTGCGTCGCCAGATAGCCCTGCCAGGCCTGGGCCGAGGGGTCGCCCGCCAGCGCCGCCCCCGCCAGATCGACGGCGGCCTCGTCATAGCGACCGATGGCGACGCGGGCCGCCGCGCGCAGGCCGCGCACCTCGGCCTCGCCCAGCATGCCGGGGGCTGCGGCCACGATCGAGTTCAGGACGCCGATCGCCTCATAGTGCAGGCCCGATCCGACGAGGAACCGCGCCAGCGCCAGACGGGCCTCGACGGGCGCGCGCGGATTGTCGCCCGCCGCCTGGGCCTCGTCGGTGGCCGCCGCCTGCAGCCGCCGGTGGGTGGCGACAAACCCCTTGTCGCCCGTTGCGGCCCATTCGCTCAGGATCAGGGCGGGATGGGTGGCCTTTTTCGGCGTATCGTCGGCCAGCTCCGCCGCGTCCAGCGCGGCCGAGGGGGGCGACAGGGTCAGCCCGCCGGGCCGGCTGATCAGCACGCGGTCGCCGGCGGCCTCGATGGTCAGATCGTCGGTCGGGGTCTCGATCCCCAGCCCCTGCGCCGAGGGCAGAAGGGTCAGGTCCACGGTCTGGCGGCGTCCGGCAAAGCCCTTGCCGGGGGCCAGGGCCGTCACGGCGGCAAAGCGGTCTCCGACCAGCGGATCGGTCAACCAGATGGCCTGGGTCGCCCCGGCCATGGTGACCACAAGCGACGCGCGGCCTTCCTCATCGCGACCGACCCGGACGCCACCCGGAGGGACGGCCCGGCCGCCGAGGGTCACGGTCCAGACATTGCCCTGTCCCGAGGCAGCGACCTGGAGGTTGCGGGGGGCGTCGATACGCAGCGAGGTGTAGTCGGGCCCGCGCGCCCAGCGGGCCTCGCCCGCCGGACCCAGATCGCTGGCGGCCGGCATCTCGAGCGACGCGGCCTGGTCGAAGACGATCCAGACGGCCTCGCCCCGGCGGAACACGGCGGCGCCGACCGGACGGTCCCAGTTGAAGGTCAGGGTGACCGAATCCGCAGAGGGCGCGGCGCGGACAACCACGGTGGCCGCGGAGGCTGCAGCCGCAGACGGGGGCGGGGCCTCGCCCGGGCGATACAGATTGATCCAGACGGCGCCGTCGGCCTGCCCCTGGGTGACCGAGGCCCCTTCGGCCAGGGTCAGGACCAGTTCGGTGGCATTGGGCACGGACCGGGTCTCGACCGCTTCCAGTCCGGGCGGGGGATCGACCTTGAGCCGCGACACATCGGGGGCAGCGGTGGTGCCCACACGGACCACGACCGTGCGCCCGTCGACCGACACGCGCGAGCGCGCCCCGACCACACCGGCGAACTCGATTCGGGTATAGGCGTCCGTGGTCCCGATGCGGATGGCCAGCGGCTCGGTCACGGCCGAGGCCGGGACTTCCTGGGCCAGGGTCAGCAGGGGCGCGAACGCGACCGACCCGGCCGCGGCAAGCGCCACGGTCGACCTCAGGACGCCCTTCGTGGCCTTGGTTCGGGACATGATGCCGGACCATCGCAACAAGGCGTTGCTTCACGGTTAACGGTTCCTGACCCCTTCCCTGTGCGACACTGCGTCGGACTTGTTTGACGGGACCCCGGGGTCCAGATGCAGGCCAGTCGATGAAGGGACATCTCATGACACCGCCGGAACCCGGCCCCGATCCCGTCGAGGCCCCAAAGCCCAACCTGCTGATGGTCTCGCTGAAATGCCGTTGTCCGCGGTGCGGCGAGGGGCCGCTGCTGGTCGGCTATCTGACCGTGCGCGACGCCTGCCCCGCCTGCGGGCTGGACTACAGCTTTGCCGATCCGGCCGATGGCCCGGCGTTTTTCGTCATGTCGATCGTCGGGGTGATCGGCATGGCCGCCATGATGGCGCTGGAGCTGGGACTGCACCCGCCGATCTGGGTGCACCTGTTGGTCACCCTGCCGCTGATCCTGATCCTGTGTCTGGGCAGTCTTCGGCCGTTCAAGTCCTGGCTGGTCGCCGAGCAATATGCCCGCAGCGCCGCCCCGCCCGAATTCTCAAGCGTCGGCAAGCATGGAGAAGGCTCGCGCTGGCGCTGAGGCAGTCTGGCGGTTCGGGAACCGCGATGGAGGCCTGACCCGGAATCGAACCGGGGTGCACGGATTTGCAGTCCGCTGCGTAACCACTCCGCCATCAGGCCATTGATCGCGAGCCGCGTTCGCTATCAGATCGGATTGTCCCCCGCAACGCACACTCCTATAAGCGGGCCAGCTTTTTCACTCTCCTCTCCCAGGGATCGATCGACGCATGGACTTCCAGACGGCACGCAAGGTGATGGTGGACAGCCAGGTCCGCGTGAACGATGTCACGGACCGCAGTCTGCAGGCGGCCCTGCTGGCGGTTCCGCGCGAGACCCTTTGCGCCCCGGATCGCGCCTTTTCCGCCTATGCCGAGGTCGAGGTTCCGGTGACGCCCCGGCGTAGCCTGATGCTGCCGCGCGACCTGTCGAAACTGCTGATGGCCGCCGCCCCCAAACCGCTTGAGCGGGCGCTGGTCATGTCGGGCGCCTACGCCGCCGCCGTGCTGGCACAGATGGGTCTGGACGTGACCTTGCAGGAGTCGGACGCGGAAGCCCTGGCCATATCCGCCCCGACCCTGAACGCTGCGGGCGTCACCATGGTCGAGGCCCCGCTGGACCGGCCGCAGTCGGACGGCTGGGACCTGATCGTCTCCGAGGTCGCCGTGCCCGTCCGTCCTGACGCCTGGCTGGACGCCCTGACGGTCGGCGGTCGCGCCGTGCTGGTCGAGCGCAACGGCCCGGTCGGCAAGGCCAGCCTGCACGTGCGCACACCCGAAGGCTGGTCGCGTCGGCAGCTGTTCGATGCCACCCCGCCGGTTCTCGACGAACTGCGCCCCGAGCCGGCCTTCAGCCTCTAGTCTCAGTGTGGCGACGGAATGAACCGGGTGCCGCGTGAAAAAAACTTAACTGGCGTCGGGCACAACGATCTCGCACTACGCTCGTCACCGAGAATGACACGACGCGGGCCGGCCGCGTCAGGCAGGATATGAAGATGTTCAATCGCACCCGTGCGCTGATTTCGCTGGCGGCCCTCGCCCTGGGGTCCGGACTGGCCATGCCGGCCCTTGCCCAGGACACCCTGCCCGATGCCATCCGCATGGCGTACCGGACCAACCCGACCCTGCTGGGCCAGCGCGCCAATCAGCGGGCGCTGGACGAATCGATCGTCCAGGCACGGTCGGGCCTGCGTCCGTCGATCGATGTCAGCGCCTCGGCCGGCTATACCCAGACCCGCACCGCCGGGGGACCGCAGGAAGTCGACACCAACAACGACGGCGTCCCCGACGCCACGGTCAACGTCCCGGCCAATACCTTCGACAGCACGTCGGGCAGCGCCACCATCGGCCTGTCCCAGACCCTCTATTCCGGGGGCCGCATCTCGCTGGGCATCAGCGCCACCGAAGCCAACATCCTGGCGGGCCGCGAAGACCTGCGCTCGGTCGAGCAACAGGTGCTGGCCACTGTCATTCAGGTCTATGCCGATGTGCTGCGCGACGAAGAGATCGTCCGCATCCGCGAAGAGAACCTGACCGTCCTGCAACGCCAGCTGGACGAGGCCTCGGCCCGCTTCGAGGTCGGCGAGATCACCCGCACCGACGTCGCCCAGGCCGAAGCACGCCTGGCCCAGTCCGAGGCCGATCTGGCCAACGCGCGCGCCCAGCTGTCGGTCAGCCGCGCCTCCTATGCCGCGATCGTCGGCCAGACCCCGGGCCGCCTGGCCCCGCTGCCGCCCCTGCCGGGCGTGCCGGATGACTTTGACGTCGCCCTCGACATCGCCCTGGTCGAGAACCCCGGCATCCGCGCCGCCGAATATGCGCTGGCCGCGGCCGAGGCCAATGTCGCCCTGGCGCGCGCCGAATACCTGCCGTCCGTGCGGGTCAGCGCCTCCTACGGCGGTTCGACCAATGAGCTGTCCAGCTTTGACCTGGCCGACCGCACCACCTTCCAGGCCGGCGCCACCCTGTCGGTGCCGCTGTTCACCGGCGGCCTGAACCAGTCGCGCGTGTCCCAGGCGCTGGAGCGCGCCAATGCCGCCCAGATCAGCATCGAGGGCCAGCGCCGCAATGTGCTGCAGTCGATCAGTTCGTCCTATGCCCAGCTGATCTCGGCCCGGTCGAGCCTTCGCGCCGGTGAGGAAGCGGTCCGCGCCGCCACGGTCGCCGCCGAAGGCGTCCGTCAGGAAGCCCAGGTCGGCCTGCGCACCACCCTCGATGTGCTGAACGGCGAACTGGAACTGCGGTCGGCCCAGGTGGCCCTGGTTACTGCCCGCCGCAATGAATACGTCGCCATGGCCCAGCTGCTGCTGGCCATGGGCCGTCTGGACGTCACCGTGCTGGTCCCTGCCGCAGACGTCTATGATCCGTCGGTCAACTATGACCGCGTGCGCAACCGCGGTGGCCTGCCGTGGGACGGGGTGATCGAGGCCATCGACCGCATCGCCGCGCCGCCGATCCGGCCCGCCAATGACGCCGAAGACGCCCCGATCGACAGCCAGCTCAAGGGCGACACCATCCAGACCGGGCCGCGCAACTAGCCGCAGTTTAACCAAAGAGGCGAAAAAGGTTCGTTGATTCCGGGCCCCGTTGATGCGACGACAGGACACACGGGGGCCGCATCGGTCCGTTCCGATCCCGTCTGCGCGCCGGCGCAGCGACCATGCCAGGGGTTATGAGACATGACTGATCCGACCGCCCAGGAACCGACGATGGAGGAGATCCTGGCGTCGATCCGCCGGATCATCTCGGAAGACGACGCCCCGGCCGAGACGGCCCCGGCGGCCGCCGCGCCCCAGGCGGAACCGGAACCCGCACCCGAACCCCAGACCTATGCCGAGCCCGAGCCGGCCGAGGACGTTCTGGAACTGACCGAACGCTATGAGGCGCCCGCCGAAGAGTCGGCCGAGGAACCGCCCGCCCCCGCGCAGGAAACCCTCGGCGACCTCGACATCGGCTCGGCCGATCCCTTCCCCGTCGATGAGGCCGCGCCCGAGCCCGAACCCGAGCCGGAACCTGCCCCCGCCCCGCGCCCCGCGCCGTCGTCCGACGAGGCTCTCGTCAGCGACGCGACCGCGGCCTCGGCCGCCGGAGCCTTTGCCGGCCTCGCCGCCGCCCTGCGCCCGGCGCCTGCTTCGGCCAGCGCGTCCGCCGGCAACAGTTCAACGGTCGATGAGCTGGTCCGTGCACTGCTCACCCCCATGCTGCGCGAAATGCTCAAGGACTGGCTGGACGCCAATCTGCAGGGCATCGTCGAGACCGAGGTCCGCAAGGAAGTCGACCGCGTATCGCGCCTGAACGGTGCGCCCCGCTAGCCTCTGACCCTGACTTCGTCCTAAAGACTGAGGGGGCGGCTCCGGCGGGGCCGCCCCCTTTCGTTTGCCCCCTCCCCTTTTCGACTGCCCCGATCATGCTTGAGAAGAATTTCGAACCGCAAAGCGCCGAGCCCCGCCTGTACCAGGCATGGGAAGACAGCGGTCTGTTCGCCCCGAAGACAGAGGGCGCGGCCGGGGCCTATTCGATCGTCATTCCGCCGCCGAACGTGACGGGTTCGCTGCACATCGGCCATGCGCTGAACAACACCCTGCAGGACATCCTGGCGCGCTATCACCGGATGGCGGGCAAGGCCGTGCTGTGGCTGCCGGGCACGGACCATGCCGGCATCGCGACGCAGATGGTGGTCGAGCGTCAGCTGGCCGCCGCCGGCAACATCGGGCGGCGCGACATGGGCCGCGAGGCCTTTATCGACAAGGTCTGGGAGTGGAAGGCGGAGTCGGGCGGCACCATCGTCCGCCAGCTGCGCCGGCTGGGCGCATCCTGCGACTGGTCGCGCGAGCGCTTCACGCTGGACGAAGGGCTGAACGCCGCCGTCCGCAAGGTGTTCGTGCAGCTGCACAAGGACGGCCTGATCTATCGCGACAAGCGGCTGGTCAACTGGGACCCGCATTTCCAGACGGCGATCTCGGACCTCGAGGTCGAGCAGAAGGAGGTAGACGGCGCCTATTGGCATTTCGCCTATCCGCTCGCGGACGGCGTCACCTATGAACACCCGGTCGCCTTCGACGATGACGGCAAGGCCACGGAGTGGGAGACGCGCGATTACATCGTCGTCGCCACCACCCGGCCCGAGACCATGCTGGGCGACACCGGCGTGGCCGTGCACCCGGACGACGAGCGCTATGCCGGGCTGGTTGGCAAGGCCGTGATCCTGCCGATCACCGGGCGTCGCGTGCCGATCGTCGCCGACGACTATGCCGACCCGACCAAGGGCTCGGGCGCGGTAAAGATCACGCCGGCGCATGATTTCAATGACTTCCAGGTCGGCAAGCGGGCCGGGCTGGCCACGCTGAACGTCATGGACTCGCTGGCCCGGATCACGGCCGCTGACTGTCCCGATGTGCCCGCCGACTATGAGGGCATGGACCGCTTCGCGGCGCGCAAGGCCATCGTTGCCCGCGCCGAGGAAGAGGGCTGGCTGAAGGCCATCGAGAAGACGAAGCATATGGTCCCGCACGGCGACCGCTCGGGCGTGGTCATTGAGCCGTGGCTGACGGACCAGTGGTACGTTGATGCCAAGACCCTGGCCCAGCCGGCCATTGCGGCCGTCGAGACGGGCAAGACCACCTTCGAGCCCGCCAGCTATTCCAAGATCTATTTCGAATGGCTGCGGAATATCGAGCCGTGGTGCATCTCGCGTCAGCTGTGGTGGGGGCACCGGATTCCGGCCTGGTACGATGCTGACGGCAATATCTATGTCGCCGAGACCGAGGAAGACGCCCTGGCCCAGGCGGGCGGCAGGCCCCTGACGCAGGACGAGGACGTGCTGGACACCTGGTTCAGCTCGGCCCTGTGGCCGTTCTCGACCATGGGCTGGCCGGAGAAGACGGAAGACCTTGAGCGCTTCTATCCGACCTCGGACCTCGTCACCGCCGCCGACATCATCTTCTTCTGGGTCGCCCGGATGATGATGGTGGGCCTGCATTTCATGGACGAGGTGCCCTTCCACCGCGTCATCATAAATGGCCTCGTCCGCGACGAGAAGGGCCAGAAGATGAGCAAGTCCAAGGGCAATGTCATCGACCCGCTGGAGATCATCGACGATCTGGGCGCCGACCCGCTGCGCTTCACCATGGCCATCCTGTCGGGCACGCGCGACATCAAGCTGAGCCGCCAGCGGATCGAGGGCTACCGGAACTTCGGCACCAAGCTGTGGAATGCGGCGCGCTTTTCCCAGATGAACGGCTGTGCCCGGGTGGAGGGCTTTGATCCGGCCGCGGCGGAGCAGACCATCAACCGCTGGATCCGCGGCGAACTGGTCAAGGCCGAGCACGAGGTGGCGTCGGCCATCGAGGGCGGCCGCTTCGACGATGCGGCGGGCGCGCTCTACCGCTTTGTCTGGAACATCTTCTGCGACTGGTATCTGGAACTGGCCAAGCCCGTGTTCCAGGGATCGGACGCCGCGGCGGGGGCCGAGACCCGCGCCATGACGGCGTGGGTGCTGGACCAGACCATCAAGCTGATGCACCCGGTCATGCCCTTCATCACCGAAGAGCTGTGGGCCCAGACCGCCGACAATGGCGCGGCGCGCAGCGAGCCCCTGCTGATCGGCGCGGCCTGGCCCGATCTGGCCGACAGCCTGATCGACACGGACGCGGCAGCCGAGGTCAGCTGGCTGATCGAGACGGTCGAGGCGGTGCGCTCGCTGAAGGGCGAGATGAGCGTGGCCACGGCCCGTCCGCCGCTGAGCTACATTGCGCCAGATGCGGCGACCTTGGCCCGCATCGACCGCTATCGCGAGATCCTGATGACGCTGGCCCGGGTGTCCGAGGTTTCGGTCGCCGAGGCCGCACCCGAGGGGGCCGTGACCTTCGTCGCCGGGGGGGCCACCGCGGCCCTGACGCTGGCCGGTCTGGTCGACATCGCCGCCGAGCGCGCCCGCCTGAACAAGGAAATCGCGGCCTTTGACAGCGACATCGGCCACTTCGGCAAGAAGCTGAACAACCCGAACTTCGTCTCGCGCGCCGCGCCGGAGGTGGTGCAGGAACAGCGCGACAAGCTGGCCGAGGCCGAGGCCGGCAAGGCGCGCCTGCAGGAGGCTCTGGAGCGTCTGAGCCGGCTGGGGTGAGCCTCCGCCTCGACCAGTTGCTGATCACGCGGGGCCTGTTCGACAGCCGGGCGCAGGCACGCGCGGCCATTGAGGCCGGTGGCGTGACGGTTGACGGGCAGGTGGTGCGCAAGGCCGCGGCCAAGGTCGCCGAGGATGCTGCCATCCAGGCCGAGGCCGCCCACCCGTTCGTCGGGCGGGGTGCGCTGAAGCTGGATCACGCCCTGACGCTGTGGCCCATCGCGGTCGAGGGGCGGAGCGTTGTGGACGTGGGCGCCTCGACCGGGGGCTTTACCGAGGTCTGCCTGATCCGGGGCGCGGCAAAGGTCCATGCCGTCGATGTCGGCCACGGACAGCTGCACGACCGGATCGCGGCAGACCCGCGCGTGGTGGTGATGGAGCGCACGGATGCGCGCGACCTGACGCCGGAGCAGATCGACCCGGCCCCCGAGCTGATCGTCTGTGACGCCAGCTTCATCAGCCTGTTGAAGGTGCTGCCCGTGCCGCTGTCGCTGGCGGCGCAGGGCGCCGATCTGGTCGCCCTGGTCAAACCCCAGTTCGAGGGGGATGGGCCCAGGGACGTCGGACGCGGCGGGGTGGTGCGCGATCCCGAGGCGCGTCAGGCGGCGCTCGACCGCGTCTCGGCCGGGCTGGAAGCGCTGGGCTGGGCCGTTCAGGCCTCGGCCGAAAGCCCCGTCACCGGCGGCGACGGCAATGTCGAATATCTGCTGTGGGCAAAGGGCCCCGCCTGAAAAGGCTGGGGCTGAATTGAGGAGACGCCACCGGGGGATTGCTCCTCCGGCGGCGTCCCTCCACGTCGTCGACAGACAGGGGGGCTGAAATTAGTCGACGACGCGATACTGTCCGTAGGCGTCGCGGCAGGCGCGGACGTAGCGCTGCTCCAGACGGCCATCGGGAAGACGAATGGTGCTCTCGCTCAGGCGGCAGTCCTGGCCCCGGGTCCGGTCGTCATAGCGACGGTCGTCATACCGGTCCTCGTATCCGCGATCGTCATAGCGACGATCATCGTAGCGGCGGTCCTGATAGCCCTGATCGTAGCCATAGGGCTGGCGGGACCGGGGCTGCTGATAGTCATAGCTGCGGTTGTCGTAGCCGCGATCGTCATAGCCATAGCCCTGATTGGCATAGCCGCGCTGGTCATAGCCGGACTGACACTGCTGGGCGGAGCCTCCGCCCACGCCGGCGCCGATCACGGCCCCCAGCACACCACCGATGACACTGCCTTCGGTCCGCCTGCCCCGGGCGCTCACCTGGGATCCGGCGACGGCACCCAGCACGGCACCGAAGGTGGCACCGGCGGCCTGGCGCTGCCCGCGATCCGACTGGCAGTAGGACTGCTGCGGATAGGACTGGCCGTAGCCCTGGCCATAGGGTTGGCCATAGCCACCATAGCTCTGGGCAGCGGACGGGCTGGCGGCCATCAGGCCCGCGGCAGCGATCGCCGAGGCCATGATACCGGCACTGGTCAGGGTCTTGCGCATCGCGGGCTCCTTGTTCCTTGGGGAGCGTCGTGCCCCCTGTGATGACCGGTATAGGGGGGCGCGACTGAACGGGATTTGAGCGGGCCGTTCATCTTCGTTCAGGTTTCGGGCGGGGCTCCGGTTTGCTCTGGGCCGCGAAAGCTGCTTGGAGGCGCCATGCGTGAACGGCTGACGATTTCCTATGTGGGCGCCCAGGGCGACGGGGTGGCCCCCGGTCCGGTGTTCGCCCCCCTGACCCTGGCCGGCGAGGTGATCGAGGCCGAGGTCCGCGACGGTCGGGCCGAAGGGCTGGCGCTGATCGCGCCCTCGCCCGAGCGGCAGGAGGCGCCCTGCCCCCATTTCGGTACCTGCGGCGGCTGTGCCCTGCAGCACTGGCAGACCGCGCCCTATCTGGCGTGGAAGGGCGAGCAGGTGCGGATGGCGCTGGCGCGGCAGGGACTGGAGACCGATATCCACCCGACCGTCGGCATCCCGCCGGCGACCCGGCGGCGGCTGGCCCTGCATGCCCGTCGGGCCGCAGACGGCACCGTCAGTCTCGGCTTCAAGGGACGGCGGTCCTGGGCGCTGGTGCCGATCACCACCTGCCTCATCGCCGATCCGCGGCTGGTCGAGGCCCTGCCCCGGCTGATCCCGGTGGCCGCGGCCTTCCTTGACCACCCCAAGTCGGCCCCGACCCTGCATGTGACCCTGACGGAGACCGGGCTGGACGTGGATGTCACCGGCGTCGAGCGGCGCTCGGGCGGCCTGCCTGCCGACCGCCGCCAGCAGGCCATCCGCGCCGCCGAGGCCGCCGATCTGGCTCGCCTGAGCCTGGCGGGCGAGGTGCTGGCCATGCGCCGGGCGCCGCGTGTCCGCTTCGGCCCGGCCGAGGTGACCCTGCCGCCGGGCGGCTTCCTGCAGGCCGTGCCCGAGGCCGAGGCCGCCATGGTCGCCTGCGTGCTCGACGGCGTGAAGGGAGCCAGGCGGATTGCCGACCTGTTCTGCGGGGCAGGCACCTTTACGTTCCCGCTGGCCTCGGTCGCCCCGGTGCTGGCCGCCGATGCAGCCGAAGGCGGCATTGCCGCGCTGAAGGCCGGGCGGGCGGGTCTGAAGGGACTGTCGCCGATCGAGGCGGTGGCCCGCGACCTGTTCCGCCGCCCGCTGACACCGCATGACCTGAAGGGCATCGACACCGTGGTGTTCGACCCGCCGCGCGCCGGTGCCCAGGCGCAGGTCGAGCAGATCGCGGCCTCGAAGGCGACCACCGTGGTCGGCGTGTCCTGCAATCCGGTGACCTTCGCGCGCGACGCCCGGGTTCTGGTCGACGCGGGCTTTCGGCTGGAAGAGGTCACCCCCGTGGACCAATTCCTGTGGTCCGCCCACGTCGAGCTGGTCGGCACCTTCCGGCGATAGGCCCTCAGGCCACGTCGAACAGGTCCATCTGGGGGCGGAACTCGGGCGGGACGCGGAAGCGGCTGATGTCGAGCAGGGGCTGGGGTGCGTCGAGGCCATACCGTTTGGCGGCCGCGCGATAGCGGGTGGCGATCAGCTGGGCGACGGGGCCGGTGCCCTTCATGCGCTGGGACCAGTCGGCGTCATAGTCCTTGCCGCCCCGCGTCTGGCGGATCAGCGACATGACCCGTCTGGCGCGGTCGGGGCGGGCGTCCTCAAGCCATTCGCGGAACAGGTCCTTGATCTCGAGCGGCAGGCGCAGGGTGACATACATGGCCCGGCTGGCCCCGGCCTTGGCCGCCGCCTTCAGCACATCCTCCAGCTCATGGTCGTTGAGGCCCGGGATGACGGGGGCAAAGCCGACGCCGACGGGCACGCCGGCATCGGACAGGCGCTTGATCGCCTCCAGCCGCCGCTCGGGAGTCGAGGCGCGCGGCTCCATCGCCCGGGCCAGCGACCGGTCCAGCGTCGTGATCGAGACGAACACCTGGGCCAGGTTCTCGCGCCCCATGGGGCCGAGGATGTCGAGGTCGCGCGTCACGCGGAACGACTTGGTGATCAGGCTGAATGGCTGATTGAAGCGCTGCATGACCTGCAGGAGGCTGCGGGTCGTTTGCCGCTCATCCTCGACCGGTTGGTACGGATCGGTGTTGCCGCCGACGTGGATGCGTTTGCAGACGTAGCGGGGATGGGCCAGCTCTTGCTCCAGCAGGCGCGCGGCGTCGGGTTTGACGAAGATGCGGCTCTCGAAATCCAGCCCCGGCGACAACCCCATCCAGGCGTGCGACGGCCGGGCATAGCAGTAGATACAGCCGTGCTCGCAGCCCTTGTAGGGATTGATCGAGCGGTCAAAGCCGACGTCCGGGCTGGTGTTCTTCGAGATGATGGTCTTCGGACGCTCGATCAGCTGCTCGGTGCGCAGCGGGGCGACCTCTGCATCGTCAGGGGTCCAGCCATCATCCATGGCCTCGGCCACATGGGCCTCATAGCGTCCGGTGGCATTGGAGCGCGCGCCCCTGCCCTTGGGCGCCTTTCGGGCTGTCGTCTCGACCATGGCTGAAGCCTAGTCGATGACCGGGAACAAAACAAGAACTGGCGACCCCGGCAGGACTCCAACCTGCGACCTCGGCTTTAGGAAAGCCTTGCTCTATGCAGCTGAGCTACGGGGCCGTCGGGGTGCACCTAGCGGCTCGCGGATCGGAGGGGAAGCGCCCGTGCCCCGGGTGCAGCCGAAAATCGCCCCGGCCAGCCCCAGGACGCCAAATCCGATTGTGGTTAATCGCCGTTAAGATACAATATCTTGCGGTGAACAAACCCCGAATCGACGGGTGTCAGTGATTCGGTCCTGATTCGTTTCGCGCTTGTTCCACGGGCGCGCCCCGCTTTGTTAATCGGGCCCGGACGGCAGGCGGGACGATTTATCCGGTTGAGTCCGGTCGCGACCCGCCCCACCTTGAGCCTGTCATGAATGATCGCCCCACAGGTCAGTCGGCAGCGCAGGTTGTGGCGGTGCTGGGGCCCACCAACACCGGCAAGACCCATCTGGCGGTCGAGCGGATGCTGGGCCATGCCTCGGGTATGATCGGCCTGCCGCTCAGGCTGCTGGCGCGCGAGGTCTATGAACGGGTGGTGCGCCAGCGGGGCGCGGCCTCGGTCGCCCTGATCACGGGCGAGGAAAAGATCGTCCCGGAGCGGCCGCGCTATTTCGTCTGCACCGTCGAGGCCATGCCGATGGACCGGGCGGTCGACTTTGTCGCCGTCGACGAGATCCAACTGGTCGCCGACCCGGAGCGCGGGCATCTGTTCACCCACCGCCTGCTGCATGCGCGGGGCCGGTTCGAGACCATGTTCCTGGGGGCCGGGACCATGGCGCCGCTGATCCGGCGGCTGGTGCCCGATGCCGAAATCCGGCACCGGGAGCGACTGTCGCAGCTGAGCTATGCCGGGCCGTCCAAACTGACCCGTCTGCCGCGCCGGTCGGCGGTCGTCGCCTTCTCGGCCGAGCAGGTCTATGCCATCGCCGAGCTGTTGCGGCGCCAGAGGGGCGGGGCTGCGGTGGTGATGGGCGCGCTCAGCCCCCGCACCCGCAATGCCCAGGTCGCCCTGTTCCAGTCGGGCGAGGTGGATTTCCTCGTGGCGACCGACGCCATCGGCATGGGGCTGAACATGGATGTCGACCATGTGGCCTTTGCCGGGTTGAAGAAGTTCGACGGGCGGCGCACCCGACATCTGCACGCCCACGAGATCGGCCAGATCGCCGGACGGGCCGGGCGGCACCTGCGCGACGGGACCTTTGGCGTCACGGCCCAGGCGACCGACCTTGATCCCGATCTGGTCGAACAGGTGGTCGAGCACCGGTTCGATCCGGTCAAGGCGGCGGAATGGCGGAACGGACGGCTGGATTTCGACAGCCTGGGCGCCCTGATCCGTTCGCTGGAGACGCGGCCGGACTGGCCGGGGCTGGTGCTGTCGGCGCCGGCGCTGGACGAGGTGCTGCTGAGGCGCGCCGCGCGCGAGGACGATGTGCAGCGCATCGCGCGGTCGCGCGGCAGTCTGATGCGGCTGTGGGACTGCTGCCAGATGCCGGACTTTCCCAAGACCACGCCGGAGGAGCATTTCCAGCTGGTCATGCATCTGTTCGAGGCGCTGACGGGGCCGGGCGGGCGGGTGACCGAGGACTGGTTCGCGGGCCGGTTCGCCGGTCTGGACAGCGATGAGGGGCAGATCGACCGGATCTCGGGGCGGTTGGCGGGGGTGCGGACCCTCAGCTACATCGCCAACCGCCCCGGCTGGCTTGAGGCGGCGAGCCACTGGCGTGAGCGGACCCGGGCGCTGGAAGACCGGCTGTCGGATGTGCTGCATGAGCGGCTGACCGCGCGCTTCGTCGACCGGCGCACCACCGTGCTGATGCAGGCGCTGAAGGACTATGGCGAGGCCGACACCCAGGTGTCCGAGGACGGCGAGGTCTCGGTCGAGGGACAGGCCGTGGGGCGGCTGACCGGGATCAGCTTCAAGGCCGAGGCGGGGGCCAGCGCGCTGGAGACCCGGGCGCTGGGCCGGGCCGCGCGGCAGGCCGTGGCCCCGGAGATCGAGCGGCGGCTGGGGCGGCTGGCGGCCGAGCCGGACGAGGCCTTTGGCGTCACACCCGAAGGCGCGGTGCTGTGGCGCGGCGTTCAGACGGGGCAGGTCCTTCCCGGTGGGGACTGGTTCGCCCCGCGGGTCCGGCTTCTGGGCGAACTGG
This sequence comes from Brevundimonas sp., assembly GCF_036963785.1. Lineage (GTDB taxonomy): Bacteria > Pseudomonadota > Alphaproteobacteria > Caulobacterales > Caulobacteraceae > Brevundimonas. Next base: position 184,293 of record NZ_JBALUS010000004.1, on the reverse strand, counting down.
GTTCGGCGCCGGCGCGTGAAGGGGCGCAGCAGCGGCTGGAGGCCTGGCTGGCGGGCGAGACAGGCCGGGCGCTGAAACCCCTGAAACGGCTGAAGACGGCGATCGAGAGCGGCGCCTTGAAGGGCTTGCCGCGCGGGCTGGCCTTTCGTCTGCTGGAGGCCGGCGGCGTCATCGACAGGGGCGACGTGGAGCGCGATCTGGCCGCGCTCAGCCAGGTCGAACGCCGCACGCTGCGGACCTTCGGCGTGCGCATGGGCGCCCATTCCGTCTGGCTGCCGGCCCTGTTGAAGACCCGCCCCCGCGCGGTCGCCCAGGCGTTCGCTGGCGGCTGGACGTTCCGGGCCCGCAGCCAGGGCGTGACCTTGCTGCCGTCTCCCCCTCCGCCGCCGCGGAGGTTGTCGGCCTTCGGTCTGCGCGCGGTCGGGCGATACGTCGCCCCGGTCGAATTGCTGGAGGCGATGGCCGAACGGCGGGCGGCCGGAAAGGGCACGCTCTCCGCCGACGATCTGCAGGCCCTTGGCGTGACCATCGGCGAGGCCAACGGCTTGATTGCGGCCTTGAAAACGACCCGCGCGGGTCAACCCGATCGACCGGGACAGGCTCCGAAGCCGGTCAAGAACTCTCCGTTCGCGGTCCTGCGGGCGTTGGCCGCGCCGGTGGATCCGGCCGCGCGGACCAAGCGCCGCCGGCCGCGCAAGGCACGGAACGCCTAGTCGCGGCGCGGCGAGACAGGGATCGGCGGAGGACCGGGCGGGGGCGGCGGGCGAAGCGCCGCACCGCCGGGGCAGAGCTCCCGATAGAGGGTCTCATGGCCACCCTCCCCCTGATAGATCGGCTCGGCCTTGCGGCGGTCCTCGGGCGCCTCGACGCTTTGCACGACAACGCCCGCCGCATCGTAGGCGCGGGCGGCAGTGAGCGTCAGGGTCTGGCCCTGGCAGTCCAGGAGGGCATCGGCCTCCATGGCTGTCGGCTCCTCACCCTCGTGCAGGGTGACGCGGTAGGTCAGCTGAACCTGGTCCCCCGCGTGGCGGACCGAGGCGTCGTTGACCGCAAAGTCGTAGCTCTCGTCTGAAAGGAGGGTCCGCCAGTCGGTCCCCTCCTGCGCCATCGCAATGCCTGGCCCCAGAACGATGAAGGCGACGGTGCAAATGGCCAGACGCATGGTAATCTCCTTCCCGATAGCCCCCGCACTAGAGACGCCCTCTGCCCCTCTTGTCCATGCCCTGGCCAGCCCTGTCAGATGCCGACACCCCGACCGGCCGGGACGATGCCGCTTGACCGCACCGGATGAGATCTGCCGCCTGGATGTATGGCTGTGGCGGGCGCGGCTGTCGCCGACCCGGACCGAGGCCGCGCGCATCATCGAAAAGGGTCGGGTGCGGCTGACCCGCGCGGGACAGCAGGCGCGCATGTCCAAGGCGGGCTATCGCGTACGTCCCGGCGATGTGGTGACCCTGATGCGCGGCGATCGGCTGGTGGAGGCGCGGATCCTCGCCTTCGGCACCCGGCGCGGTCCCCCGGCGGAAGCGGCAGGCCTCTACGAAGACCTGAACCGGGCCGGGCCGGATGCCCCGGACGGTTGACACTTGCGCCGCCGGGGGCCATCTGCCCGGTCCGGCCCCCGGCTGATCCTCCGACCCCCGGTTTCGTTCATGACCTACATCGTCACCGACGCCTGCGTGCGCTGCAAATTCATGGATTGTGTCGAGGTGTGCCCGGTCGACTGCTTCTATGAGGGCGAGAATTTTCTCGTGATCGCGCCTGACGAATGCATTGACTGCGGCGTGTGCGAACCCGAATGCCCGGTCGATGCGATCAAGCCCGACACCGAGGACGAGCCGGACGGCAAATGGCTGAAGGTCAATGCCGACTTCGCCAAGATCTGGCCGAACATCACCGTGAAGAGCGCACCGCCCGCCGACGCTGAAGAGTTCGAGCGAGAGACCGGAAAGTTCGAAAAATACTTCTCGGAAAAGCCCGGCAAGGGCTCCTGACGGCGGTTTTGCGCAACGGATGGGCAGCCGACGGCCCCATTCCGGTCACAATATGCCCCTCCCCCATGGTCATGCTTGGGGATATTTTGAATTTTCCGCTTTTTGTGATAGATTGATCTCATTCGGTCGGATGGCCCGCGACGCGCTCGCACCATCCGGAGTGACGATAGAACCCCGACATAAACCGGGGCGGCCAGAGGTTTGGTGATCCGTTTCCGCATCTGAGATCGACAGTCTGCCGGCGCCGCTTTGCCGGACGGGACAGGTCGTCTTCGATGCCGAAGTGAATTGCGATCGTCTGCGTCCGTGAAAGGAAATGACATGACGAGCAAGAGTGGTCTTGAATTCAAGGTTGGCGACGCGGTCGTCTATCCGGCTCACGGTGTCGGCAAGGTTGCTGCCGTGGAGACCCAGGAAGTCGCGGGCATGACCCTGGAAGTCTATGTCGTGACCTTTGACCACGAGAAAATGACCCTGCGCGTCCCGACCAACAAGGCCAAGACCGCCGGTCTGCGCTCGCTGGCGGCCGAGGATGTGGTCAGCCGCGCCCTGGTGACGCTGAAGGGCCGCGCCCGCATCAAGCGCACCATGTGGTCGCGCCGGGCCCAGGAATATGAAGCCAAGATCAACTCGGGCGACCTGATCTCGATCGCCGAAGTGGTGCGCGACCTGCACCGCGCCGACACCCAGCCGGAACAGTCCTATTCGGAGCGTCAGCTGTACGAATCGGCCCTGGACCGCATGGCCCGCGAAGTCGCCGCCGCCAACCGCATCGACAAGGACGCGGCCGTCGAGCTGCTGGCCAAGTCGCTGAGCGCCAAGAAGGCCCCGCCGGCCCCGGCCGCCGCCGAAGCGGCCTGAGTTCAGGCATCAGGCTGAGACGAACGAAGGCCCCGGAACGATCCGGGGCCTTTTTCGTGCGTCCTCAGTTTCGAGCGGGCTGTCAGCGGGTGACGGGCGGGGGCGAGGATCCGCTGAACTGCAAGGATGCGCGCGGGCTGCCGGTGCCCTCCCTGTCCAACCAGGGAGAACTGCCTTCGTCGACCTCTTTGTGCTAAGATAGCCCGCAAAATCCTGCACCGTCGCGGTGTGAGGTCGGAGTCAGACCCCTGATTTATATCACCGGCACTGAAACGTGAAGTTCGACGGCCGCTACAACTTATGGGGCTTGTTGTTCAGAGCGGTAGCCGCGTACGCTTTGAGCGTCGCTGTAATTACCGCGCTCTTGTATGGATCATCGCCCTACCTGCAGTTCTTTTACAGCCCACCAGGCAGCTACATAACGCTTGTTGTGGCAGCCATGATGTTTTTGACCGCTCTGGGCCTGACGTGGATGCTCGTGAGGGGTCTTTTCGGGCATCATGCGTTCATATTGACCGACAGCGGTCTGGTCATTCACACGTTTCGGACCATCAGACTTCCTCGCGATGAAATGCAAGGCGCCACGTATAGTCACGAACCCGAGCGGGGCCTGGTGACCATAGTTCTTTTATCCGGCAGCAAACGGAAACTGAGCACTGCGCTATTCAATTCGCCTCGCGATCTCACACTCGCTCTTGAGGAATTGGGCGCAAGGCAGACCTACTGACATGCCGCAGAAGCCCTTACGTCCGCCGAAGCCCTGGGGTTGGATTGACTGGTTCATTCTGGTGGGAGCCTTTGTAGGCAGCTGCAGTCTCCTGGTCCTTTTGGACGCCTTTAGACAGGGCCCGCCGCTCCCGACCTATTGGGGAGCCTTGCTATTGGCGAGCGCCATTGGGATCGCGTGCCTTTTCTGGGGCAAGCATCGTCGTGGCTTTTAGAGCAAGGCAAGTAGCTCATCGACCTCGCCCCGAGTCCTTTCAGACGAATGAAGGCCCCGGAGCGATCCGGGGCCTTTTTTCGTGCGGCCTCCTCAGCCGGCCTCAAGCGATTCCAGATAGGCGATCAGGTCGCGGATTTCGTCAGGTGCCAGCTCGACCTGCGGCATGGCGGGGTGGGCGGTGGTCAGGCCCTCGGCCAGGGCTTCCTGCAGGAAGCGGACGGGATAGCGGGTGTGCAGCTCGCGGAACGGCGGGGCCTCGGCCATGGGGCTGGCGCCGGTGAGGCCTGTGGCATGACAGGCGGCGCAGCGGGTCTGGGCAAGCACCTGGCCCCGCATGACGGACTCTGCAGAGGCCTCTGAGCGGGGTTCGGGGCCCTCGGACGAAGACGGGGCGTGGGGAAAGGCCGCACAGGCCGACAGCGCAGCGGCGGCAAGCAGGGTGAAAAGCATCGATGCGCGCATGTCTCGGTCCTCCATCGGGGCGCTCCGGATCCAGCATGAACCCGATGCGGTGACCTTGACGTGGATCAAGGCCGGTGTCCCGAACGTTGGCCACTATGAGCCCTATTCAAGACAACGTCGCCTCCGGTGTGGAAGCGACCAGACGCGGGAGCCCGCCATGACCTCGACCCTGACCCATATCCGTCTCGAACTGGCCCGCGAGCCCGGCGCGCCTGCGGGCAATCCGCAGGACGGCTGGGACATCGTCGCGGTTCTGGACGCAGACGGCAGGCTGGATGCTGCGGGGTGCCGGGACCAAGCCGAGCGCCTGCATGTCCGGCGGTTCGAGGACAATCAGACGATCGCCACCGGCACCCTGCGCCACGGCGCCGGCGGCAAGTGGCTGCTGGATCTGGCACCCGAGGACGCACCCGACGCTACCGGCTTTCGCTTTGGCGAGGAACAGTTCGTCGCGGGCGAATATGTCAGCCTGACCGACGCAGAGGGTGACAGCCACACCTATGTGGTCGCCAAGGCCGCGCCACTTTGATCAGAAATATTCGGCGCCGGCCGGGCAGGTGGCACTGATCCGTCGGGCGCTGATGCTGGCCGGGATGTAGGGCGTACCGCGCGCGAGCTGGGCCCCGCCGTTGAAGCGGAAGCTCTCCGGCTCATACGGGCCGTTCAGGCGCACGCGGACGGTGCGGTCCTTGTGGTCGCGGCAGATGCCTTCGAAGCGCGCCTGACCGTTGCCGACCTCGCGCACGGGATAGGTGCAGGACCAGCGCCGCGTCGACAGGCCACTGAAGAAGCGGGTGATCTCGCTGGGGCGGACGCATTTGGTCTCGGTGTCGCGGATACCCAGGGCGCTGGTCGTATATTCCCAGTAGCCGGGCAGGGGCGTGCCCGAAGCCTGCGGCGAGGTCGCCGACGACGGCACGGTCATCAGCATACCCAGGGCCAGCGCGCCGCCGGCGATGGGGAGTGCGCGGGCGAGGAAACGGGTGCGGCCTTGTGTGTTCGTCATGTCAGCCCTCTCTGAAAGCTCGGGTGTCGATATATGGCCTTACTATGTGTCCGCAATTGAACGGCGGCTGAACGATCCGTAATTGTGCCGTTGGGGCAAGTGGATTCCCCCGCCGGAATCCCCCGCGCGCGGCCTTGACGCCCGGCCCCCTCCTCCTCTATACGACCGCCTCTCGCGCGGGACAGGGTTTCGCGTGCACCCAATGTTTCGTGCCCGGTGTCTTTGCACCATGGCGCCAATGAGGATCAGTCCATGTCGCGTCGTTGCGAACTCACCGGGATCGGCCCGATGGTCGGCCATTCGGTCAGCCACTCGAACATCAAGACCAAGCGCCGGTTCCTGCCGTCGCTGAAGACCGTCAAGGTCGCGTCGGACGCGCTGGGCCAGACCTTCAGCCTGCGTATCTCGAACGCCGCCCTGCGCACCCTCGACTACAAGGGTGGCCTGGACGCCTTCATCGTCAAGGCTCGCGACGAGAAGCTGTCGACCGCCGCCCAGCGCATCAAGCGCCAGGTGAAGGCCAAGCTGGCCGAGCAGCAAGCTTCCTGATCCCTGCGGATCAATCTGATTTCGGAGAGGCCGGTGGAAACACCGGCCTTTTCTTTTGTGGTTCGCCCTCTAAGGTTCCGGCTTTCCCGTGACTGGCCTGCCGGAGACGCCCGTGACCGTATCGTTCCGCCCCCTTCTGGTTTCTATGGCCGCCCTTGGCCTGAGCTTTGGCGCGACGGCGCCGGTGCTGGCCCAGGAGGCGGCCGAACAGCGGACCTCGACCGAATTCACCATGGACACGGGCGGCCCGCGTACGCCGGAACAGCTGGCCATGCGCTTCGACGTGGCCGATCTGGCGATCAAGGTCATGCCGGACGACAAGGCCATCGAGGGGGTCGCCACCCTGACCTTTACGGCCACGGCGCCGCTGGACCGGCTGGTGGTCGAACTGGACACCCGGTTCGACGTCTCGGAAGTGGCCATCGACGGACGCGTCCTGTCGCCGCGCGACTGGGTCAACCCGGAAGGCCGGATGACCATCAGCCTGCCGCGCCGCCTGCGCGAGGGTCAGTCGGTCGATCTGCGCATCACCTATGCCGGCAAGCCGCATGTGGCGCGCAATGCGCCGTGGGACGGCGGCTTTGTCTGGTCGACCGCGCCGGGCGGAGAGCCGTGGATTGCCACGGCCATCCAGGGCGACGGCTGTGACCTGTTCTGGCCCTGCATCGACCATCCGATGGCCGAGCCGGGCCGGGTGGATCTGCACATCACCATTCCGTCCAATCTGTCGGCGCCGGCAAACGGGCGCTTCCTCGGCAAGGAAGACCACGGCGACGGCTGGACCACCTGGAACTGGACGGCGGACCGGCCCAACAACTATGCCATCTCGCTGACGGTCGGGCCCTATGTCGAGCTGTCGGGCACCTATGAAAGCCGGTTCGGCAACACCATCCCGATGCATTTCTGGCATCTGAACAGCACCGATCCGGCGAAGGCCGCGGCCCTGTTCGCCGAGTTCCCGGAGCAGCTGGCCTTCTTTGAGGCCACCGTCGGGCCGTTCCCGTTCGGCGACGAGAAGATGGGCGTGGTCGAGACCCCGCACCTGGGCATGGAACACCAGACCATCAACGCCTACGGCAACAACTATCGCAAGGATCACAACGGCTATGACTGGCTGTTGCAGCACGAGCTGGCGCATGAGTGGTTCGGCAACCAGCTGACCAACGTCAACTGGGACGACATGTGGCTGCACGAGGGTCTGGGGACCTATATGCAGCCGCTCTATGCGGGCTGGCTGAACGGCGAGCAGTATTATCAGGCGGGCCTGCTGGAGCAGCGGCTGGGTCTGGCCAACCGCTTCCCCATCGTCTCGGGCCAACCGATGAGCGAGGAAGAGGTCTATGAAGACGACCGGGGCCCCGGCGGCGACATCTACCGCAAGGGCTCGCTGATCATGCACTCGCTGCGCATGCTGATCGGCGACGAGGCCTTCTTCGAATCCGTGACCCGGCTGGTCTATGGCCGGCCCGATCCGCGCCCGGGCAATTTCGAGCCGCGCTATGCCTCGACCCCGGACTTCCTGGCGATCGTCAATGAAGTGACGGGTCAGGATCTCGGCTGGTTCTTCAACGGCTATCTGTATCAGGCGGCCCTGCCCGACCTGATGTCGCGCCAACAGGGCGACCGGCTGATGCTGGAGTGGGTGGTCGGCGACGGCAGCGTCTTCCCCATGCCGATCGAGGTCTCGGTGGATGGTCGCGTCCAGACCGTGCCGATGACGGGCGGCCGCGGCGAGATCCGGGGCGTGGGGCCGCAAAGCCATGTGCTGATCGACCCGCAGAACAAGGTGCTGCGGCGGCTGGACAATATTGACGAATACGAGGCCTGGGCGGCGACCCAGCGTCGGCGGTAGGCGCTTTCCAGGCTCAGGCCCGGGCGACGCTGACGGACTGGTGCAGCATCCGGCACGGGCCGTTGGTCGACAGGAAGGCGATGTCGACGGCGTCGCGTCCGCTGGCGATCCGCACCAGCCCCTCGACCGGGGCCAGGCCCGTCGGATCGACCAGCCACCAGCCGCCCGACAGATAGACCTCGAACACGGCGTGGAAGTCGGGCGGGTCGAGATCGAGGGCATAGGCGCTGACGGCGCGCGCCGGAATCCCCGAGGCCCGGCACATGGCCATGCCCAGATGGGTGAAGTCGCGGCACACCCCGGCGCGGTCGAGGAAGGTGTCGGCGGCCGTCGTCTGGGGCGTGGAGACACCGTGGGTGTAGGCGATATTGGCCTTGATCCAGTCGAGGATCGCCAGAACCTGCGCGCCGCCGGCCTCGGACCACTGATTGCCGACAAACCGCTCAAAGCCGTCGGACGGGCAATAGCGGCTGGGCCACAGATAGGTCAGGGTTTCGCCCGGCAGCTCGGTCCAGCTGTGCTGGTGGGCGGTCGGTGGCAGGCGTTTGAGGGTGCCGTTGTCGATCACGGCCTCATACATCAGGCGGACATCGCCCGAGAGGCGGGCGCGCAGGGTGCGGGAGCCATAGTCGGGCGTCGTATAGGGGATCAGTTCGACGCCCGGCGGGCCTTCCAGCCGCTCCTCCAGAATGGTCTGACCCGGCCAGCGCGCGGCCTGGACCAGATAGATGGCATCCGTCGGCGACTCGAAGCGATAGGTTAGTTCGGAGCGTATGCGCAGCTTCATGGAAGGGTCCGACAGGGGCCGCCCGAATGGGCCGCCGGTCCGCTCTGCCTAGGACAAAGCGCGCGTCTGCAACAGACCGCGAAGGCTATGGTTCCAGCTCGATGTCCCAGTAGAGATAGTCGAGCCAGCTGTTGTGCAGATAGTCGGGCGGGAAGCGCCGGCCGGCGTCCTGAAGCTGCCAGGAATTCGGCCGCCGGGGTGCGTGGCGGATCGGCATCCCGGCCTGAAGGGGCGTGCGACCGCCTTTCCTGAGGTTACAGGGCGGGCAGGCGGCGACGATGTTCTCCCAGGTCGTGCGACCCCCGTGCGAGCGGGGCACGACATGGTCGAAGGTCAGCTCGCCCGCATGGCCGCAGTACTGGCAGGTAAAGCCGTCGCGCAGGAAGACATTGAAGCGGGTGAAGGCGGGCGAGCGGTCCTGATCGATATAGGTCTTCAGCGACACCACGCTGGGCAGCTGGAACTCCATCGACGGGCTGCGAACCACCTTGTCATAGACCGAGACCACATCGACGCGGTCCTGCCACACGGCCTTGACCACATCCTGCCAGGGCCAGATCGACAGGGGATAGTAGGACAGGGGCCGGAAGTCGGCGTTCAGTACCAGGGCAGGCCAGCCGGAAGGCGTGCGAGGCGCCGTCATGCGGCCGGGCTGGACCTCAGCAAGGGCGGCGCCGGAAAGCGCGGTCAGGGAGCGGGACATCATCCCCCTCCGTTCCGCACGGAATATGCATAAGCGACCGGACTGAAGACGACTTCCTCCACGCTGATGGGGAAACCTTATCGCCGATTCGACACGACCGCCATGACGAACAGGTGTCGGTTCCGTGAAGTCGCAGGCCGGAGCCTAAGGCGCGCGGACACGGGCCGGGAAGGACGGCAGGCTCCAGCCCCAGGCGAGGGCCCCGGCGCGCAGGGCGAACCCCAGCGGCATGGCCAGCACGGCTGCCGTGACATTGCCGAAGCCCAGCAGCTTGAAGCCGACATAGGCGACGGCCGCCAGAATGGCCGCCGTCACCGTGATCTCGCGACGCAGCAGGATCGAGGGCTGGCCCGCCAGCAGGTCGCGCACAATCCCGCCGAAACAGGCGGTGACCGTACCCATGACGATGCAGATCAGGGGGCTGGCGCCCAGCGCCTCGGCCTTGGCGGCGCCCATCACCCCATAGGCGGCGAGTCCGATCGCATCCAGCCACAGCAGGGCCCGGAAGCGCCATTCGGGCCGGCCGATGACCCAGACCGCCAGCGCTGCCATCAGGCAGACGGCTATGTATTTCCAGTCGACGACCCAGAAGACCGGCACATCCAGCATCACGTCGCGCAGGGTGCCGCCGCCGACGCCCGTAATCGCGGCAAAGAATCCGAGGGTCACCAGGTCGTGCTTTTCGCGCGCGGCGGCCAGCGCGCCCGTGGCGGCGAACACGGCCACGCCCGCATAGTCGAGCAGATAGAGGTTCGGCAGGACCGGTTCGCTGAGGGTCTGAAGGATCGGGGCTTCAATCATGCGACGTCCTCCAGCGAAATCTCACCGCGCTTGACGGCACCATACCAGCTCCACAGCAGATGCGCCGCCACCGAGCGATGCGGGCGCCAGAGCTCGGCCCGCGCATAGGCCTGTTTCTGGGTGGGCCGCACCTCGATTCCATCGGCCCAGCGCATGGCCTCCTGCAAGGCCACGTCGCCGCCGGGAAAGACATCGGTGCGGCCCTCGCAGAACATCAGGAAGGTCTCGGCGGTCCACAGGCCGACCCCCTTGATGGCCGTCAGGGCCGCGATCGCCTCGGCATCGTCCAGCCGCTCCAGATGGTCGAAGTCGATCCGCCCCTCGACATGGGCGCGGGCGATCTCGTGGCCATAGCGGGTCTTCTGTCCCGACAGGCCAAAGGCCCGCAGCTGTTCCGGCGAGTGGGCCAGAACGGCTTCCGGCGTGATCTCGCCCAGCCCCTCGCCCACGCGACGCCAGATGGAGGCGGCGGCCGCCACCGACACCTGCTGTTCGACGATCATGCGGAACAGGCCCTCGAAGCCGCCGGTCCGCAGTCGCCATTCGAAGGGCGGCACGGCCTCGACCACGCGGGCCAGCATGGGGTCGGCCACGACCAGCGCCCGCCGGGCGGTCAGGATGTGGTCGGCGGTGGGGGCGGTCGGCATTACTCAGCCTTGGTCGACAGGGTCCGGACCGCGATCTAGGGTCGGCCCATGCCCAGTCTGGCGGAACTTTGCCCTGCGATCACCCCTGAATCCGGCCACCGGGGCCGGAATCCGCGAGCGCGCCCGGCATGACGCTGGTCACCCGGTTTGCCCCCTCGCCCACCGGCCTTCTGCACAAGGGCCATGCCTTTTCGGCCCTGACGGCCTGGACGGCGGCGCGCGAGGCCGGGGGGCGGTTCCTGCTGCGGATCGAGGACACGGACTTCACCCGTTGTCGGCCCGAATATACCGAAGCCGTGTTCGAGGATCTGGCCTGGCTGGGTCTGGACTGGGAGACGCCCGTGCGGCGCCAGTCGGATCACCGGGATGCGTACGACCGGGCGCTGGAGACCTTGCGCGAACAGGGGCTGCTGTATCGCTGCTTTCGCACCCGCAAGGAGCGGCTGGCGCTGGCGGGGGTGGCGCCCCATGCCGATGACCCGGCGGACCCGGCGGCCTTCACCGGGGGCCCGCACGACCCGCACGAGGAAGTCCGGCGGCTGGAGGCGGGAGAGGCCTTTGCCTGGCGGCTGTCGCTGGACCGGGCCCGGGCTCGGCTCGGCGACCTGTCGCGGCTGGGCTGGATCGAGGAGGGCGTCGACGCCGGCCCCCGCACAGCCCGGCCCGAGGCGCTGGGCGATATGGTCATGGGCCGAAAGGACATCGGCGCCGGTTATGTGATCGCCTCGGTCATCGACGATGCGGCGCAGGGGATCACCCATGTGATCCGGGGCGAGGACCTGATCCCCATGACATCGATCCAGCGTGTCCTTCAGGCCCTGTTGCAGCTGCCGACGCCGATATACCGTCATCATCCGCTGTTACTGGACGACAACGGCAAGCGGTTTGCCAAGCGGGACGGGGCCGTGACCCTGGCCCAGATCCGGGCGGGTGGCACCTTGCCCGCCGACCTCAGGGCCCGACTGGGCTTCCCCGACTGATCGGAGATAAAGATGATCCTCGACCGACGCATGATCCTGACCGCCATGGCCGCAACACCGGCCGTCGGTCTGTCGGCACCGGCGACGGCGCGAACGCCGGATGAGGTGCTGCAGGCGGCCCTGGACCGGGTGTTCGAGGCGGCCGCGCCGGTCGGACTGGGGGCGACCCTGATCTCGCGCGAGGGTGTCGTGGCCGCGGGCGTGCGCGGTCTGCGCCAGAAGGAGGGCAGCGAGCCGGTCCGGATCACCGACGCCTGGCATCTGGGGTCCAACACCAAGGCCATGACCGCCGCCGTCTTCGCCCGTCTGGTCGAGCAGGGGCGCGCCGACTGGGACCTGAAGATCGTCGAGGCCCTGCCCGGCGATCACCACCCGGCCTGGGCGGAGACCCGGGTGATCGACTTCATGCACCACCGGGCAGGCCTGAAGGACGTGGATGTCATGGGACAGGCGTGGCTGATGACCGCGCGGGCGGACCCCTCCACCCTGCCCGAGCAGCGTCGGGCCATTGCCGACAAGGCGCTGTCGGTGCCGCCGGACGGCACGCCGGGCGAATTCGAATACGGCAATGCCAACTATGTGCTGGTCGGTTCGGTGATCGAGGCGATTACGGGCAAGGACTGGGAGACGGTCATGCGAGAGCAGGTCTTCGCCCCGCTTGAGCTCGCCTCCGCGGGCTTTGGCCCGCCGCCCGAACCCGCGCCGTGGGGGCATCGCGAATATGCCGGCCAGGACCTGTCGCTGCCGCCGTCGCACCCCGGGGCCGACAATCCGCAGGCGCTCGGGCCAGCGGGCACGGTTCATATGACGATGAGCGACTATGCCCGGTTCCTTTCGGTGTTCCTGAACGACGGCGGCGATCTGCTGACGCCGGCCTCGGTCGAGGTGCTGACCACGCCGGTGACGACCTCGCCGCCGCCCTATGCCTGCGGCTGGATCGTGCTGGAGCAGCCTTGGGCGGGGAAAGACAGCGAGGGGCCCGGACCGGTCCTGGCCCACGACGGCTCCAATACAGCCTGGTATGCCACCGCCGTGGTTGCCCCCGCCAAGGGGCTTGCCCTGATTGTCGTCAGCAATGACGGCACCGCCGGTGCCCGGGCCTGCCCCATGCTGGTCGAGGCGACAATCCGGGGACTTCTGGTCGCCGAACCCGGCGGGGTCGTCTAGTCTGACCTCATGAAGCGCGATCTGGCCGACTTCTGGAACCTGTTGTGGGAGGCGGCGCTGGGCCTGTGCGCCGCCTTTGCCATGCTGAACGTCTTTGCGCCGCCGCAAGACCTGCCGTGGAAGCCGCTGGATCTGGACCGCCCGATCGGTCAGGCGACGGCCGCCAAGGTCGACGACTTCGAGATTTCACGGGTCGCCGCGCCAGAGGAGGTCCGGGGCGTGACCGAGGCCTGCATGCAGGTGCTGCGCGACGCCGGGGTCGAGGTCGAGCGCGCGCCAGATCGGGATGACGGCGGGTTCTGTGTCGTAAAGGGCGCCGTGCGGATCACCGGCGGCGATGTCACCCCCCTGGCCCCCGGAGGGCTGGTGATGCAGTGCCCGCTGGCGGTGCGCTACGTCATCTGGGACCGGCAGGTGCTGCGTCCCGCGGCGCGCGAGACCTTCGGCAGCGAGGTGGCCAGCGTCCAGAACTATGGCTCCTATTCCTGTCGCCGCATCTACGGCAAGGACGACGTCAACGCCCGGCCCAGTGAGCACGCCCGGGCCAATGCCCTCGATGTGTCCGCCGTCCGGCTGGAGAACGGGCGGGTGGTCAGCATCGCCTCGGACTGGCGCGGAACCGGGCCTGCGGGGCCTGACGCCCGCCCGTTCCTGAAGCGTCTGCGCGACGGCGCCTGTCGCGTTTTCTCGACGGTTCTGACGCCGGATTACAACGAGGCGCACCGCGATCACCTGCATCTGGATGGGGCGCCCCGGGGCCTGTGTGCCTGACCTGTTCGCCTGCCGGACGAATCAATTCCGGTTGACCAAAAGGCCCTGACGCGAGACAACGCTTTCGCAGCCCGGATTTGCGCGGTGTCCAAAGCCGCGGGTCGCTCCTTCGCCTGAACGAGCTTTATCCAGACGGGTTGACGGGCTCCCAACAGGGGGTCCGCCTGGAAAGCGCGTTTACGGAGACGCATTATGGCGACCGGTACGGTCAAATGGTTCAACCCCACCAAGGGGTACGGTTTCATCCAGCCTGATGGCGGCGGGTCTGACGTGTTCGTTCACGTCACCGCAGTTCAGCAGGCCGGCCTGACGGGCCTGGATGACAATGCCAAGGTCGAATACGAGCTGGAATCCCAGCGCGGCAAGACCTCGGCGGTGGGCCTCAAGCTCCTCTAGGAGCGACTGAGGTTACAAACCTTTGCGGGCGCGGACTCTTCGGGGTCCGCGCCCGTTCCAATTGCGCGGACGGTCCGCGGCCCCGACCGGCACCATGACGGGGCCGGCGGGCGGCGTCAGGCGGCTGGCGCGCTGGGCCAGGACGACGCCGATCAGGACCAGCACGCCGCCGATGGCCTGCACCGGGGTCAGGGCCTCGGCAAAGATCCACCAGCCCAGCAAGGCCGCGACCACCGGCTGGATCAGGATGGTGACGGCGGTGACCGAGGCAGGCAGCCGGCCGAGCGCCCAGGCGACGCCGCCCTGCCCCACCACATGCATCAGGCCGAGGCCCGCGCAGGCCAGCCAGCCGCCCGGCCCGGCGGGGATGATGTCTTCGCCCAGAGCCATGGCGATCAGAAGCAGCAGGGGCGTGCCGACCAGTGTGGCCCAGAAGGTCACCTTGAGCGCACCCGCCGTGCGCCGCGCGGCCTTTACCGCGAGGAAATAGGCCGCGTACCAGACGGCCACCGACAGGGAGAACAGGTCGCCCAGCAGGGGGTTGGTGCCCTGCCCGCCATCGGCACCCGCCGCCATGGCAAAGGCCCCGGCGACTGCCAGCGCGAGCGCGAGAACAAAGCTGCGGCCCGGGCGCTGCTTCCAGACGATCCAGGCGAACAGGGTCACGACCACGGGCGTCAGGTTGCAGAGTACCGTGGCATTGGCGACCGAGGTCATGACGATGCCGTAGTGCCAGAAGGCCAGATCCAGCACGAAGAATAGCCCGGCCAGCAGCATCCAGCGCGAGGGGGTGCCGAGACCCCGGCTCTCCCCGCTCCCCTGCGTCGCGGTCAGCAGGGTCAGCAGCGGCAGGGCGAACAGGAACCGCCAGAAGCCCGCCGCCGCCGGCCCCGTCTCGGTCAGCCGCACGAGGATCGGCGCCAGCCCCAGCACCATGGCCGCCAGTACCAGCACCGCCAGCGGAAAGGCGGCATGGCGGGTCAGGGCGGCGAAGGAGGCCGGGGCGCGGATCATGCGGCCCTCTATCCCTTCTCATCGGGGCCGGGAAGGCGCTATCAGGAGGCATGACCGCACCGCTTCCCGACGCCGGCCAGAACTGGGTCGACCGCCATGCGCCCGAGGGGCTGAAGCCCTGGCTGAAGCTGGGCCGCTTCGACCGGCCGATCGGCATCTGGCTGCTGCTGCTGCCCGGCTGGCAGGGGATCACGCTGGCGGTTGCGTCGCTGGAGCCGGAGGCGCCGCGGTTGGCGCTCGCCTGGCTGGCGGTGGCGTTCGCGGTGGGGGCCTGCCTGATGCGGGCGGCGGGCTGTGCGTTCAACGACATCGTCGACCGGGACATCGATGCGAAGGTGGCGCGCACGGCGGCCCGGCCGGTGGCCTCGGGACAGATATCGGTGAAGGGCGCCTGGGCCTTTGTCATCGGCTGCTGCCTGATCAGCCTGCTGATCCTGCTGACCCTGAACGTTCTCGCCGTGCTGCTGGGCGTGGCGTCGCTGGCGCTGGTCGCGGCCTATCCCTTCATGAAGCGCATCACCTGGTGGCCGCAGGCGTGGCTGGGCCTGACCTTCAACTGGGGCGCTCTGATGGGGTTTCTGGCCGCATCAGGCGGCTTCGCCTTTTTGCATTGGGCCTGGCACCTTGGCATCGCGGACATGTTTGCTCACGACGTCCTGACAACAGATCTGGATGTCTGGCGCGCACAGATGCCACAGCTGACCTCGGCTGCCCTGCTCCTCTACCTCGGCGGGGTCTTCTGGACGTTGGGCTATGACACCATCTACGCCCTTCAGGACATTGAGGACGATGCGCTGGCGGGGGTGAAGTCCTCGGCGCGGCGGCTGGGCGGCAAGGTCCGCGATGGCGTGGCCTTCTTCTACCTGCTGGCGGCGATCCTTTCGGCCGGTGCGGCGGCGGTGGGCGGGTTGTCGCCGCTGTTCTGGGTCGGCTGGCTGGCCTTTGCGGCGCATCTGGTCTGGCAGGTCCGCAATGTCCGGGCCGATGATCCGCAGGGAGCGCTTATATTGTTCAAGTCCAACCGCGAGGCCGGTGTGCTGTTGTTGATCGCGCTGGGCCTTGGGGCGGCCCCGATCGGGGTCTAGACTGGCGCCAACCCAGGAGTTTTCCATGCGTCCCTCCCCGATCCAGACCCTCCGCCTGTCCCTGATCCTGCTGGCGATGCCGCTGGCGCTCGCAGCCTGTAATCGCGACCGGGAGGAGCCCGCCCCGGCGGAGGTGGCGACCGAAGCCGGCACGCCTGCGCTGGAGACCCCGGCGGCCTCGCCGTCCAACCTGACCTTTGCCGACAAGACCGCACACGCCACCGTCGCCCTGACCCTGCCGGAGGGCATCAAGGCCGAGCCGGACCTGCACGCCCGCACCTATGCCGAGGAGGTGCGGGGTCTGCGCCAGTTCGAGGAGGGGGCGCTGGCCGCCCGCACCGAGGCCGAGGGCGATGAGGGCATGCCGCCGTTTGAGAAGACGGTCACCGTCACTGTCGCCGGCCAGACCGACCGCCTGTTCAGCCTGCGCCGTGAAGCCTTTGACTATTCCGGCGGAGCCCATCCCAACACACTGACGACGGGCATTGTCTGGGACCGGTCGCTGAAGCGGGTGATCGGGGCGCCGGAGCTGTTCCGGAAGGGGGCGGACCTGACGGCGCTGGATCAGGCCCTGTGCACGGCGGTCAATGCCGCCCGGCGCAAGCGGGTGCCGGACGCCCGGACGATTACCCTGGCGGGGCGCGATGGCTGGGCCTGTCCGCGCGCGGCCGAGACGCCCTTTGTGCTGGCGCCGGGCGATCAGGCAGGCAAGGCCGGGGGGCTGATCTTCCTGATCGGACCGTATCAGGTGGGGCCGGGCGTCGAAGGCAGCTATGAGATCGCCATCCCACAGACCGCCTTCAAGAGCATGATCGCCACGGCCTATGCCGGAGAGTTCGCGGGCCAGCCGCGGCGGACGGGGGACGTCACGCCGCGCTGACGCACCCGCCTATTCCGCGAGGAAGCGGTCGACGATCTCGCTGAACCGCTCCGGCTGGTCGGCCATGATGAAGTGGCGGGTGTCATCGACCCGGATCAGCTCCACGCCCGGCAGGGTGGCGTACTCGCGTTGCCACAGGGCATCAGCCATGGCGGGCGGGGCGCCGCCGTTGGCATCGGCCGCATAGACGGCCCAGACCGGGGTGGTCATGGTGGGCAGCGCGGGGCGGAGGTCGGTCAGCATGACCTCCTTGATGGCGGTCGCCAGAGCCTGACGATCCGAGGCCATGCCCCATTCGACCATGGCGGCCTGTGTCGCGGGGTCGTTGACATAGCCCACGGCACCCTGGACCTGACCGGCGCGGAAGCTGGCATCATCGGCGGCGAGGGTTCCGGCGGCGGCCTGTTCGGCGAAGGGGCGCGCCGTTTCGACCGTCACCTCCGGGCCGAACAGGGCCGAGAAGAAGGGCAGGCTGTCGACGCTCATGACCTTGCCGACGAGGGCCGGGTATTGCTGGGCCAGCATCAGGGCGCTCATCCCGCCCATGGAGTGGCCGATGATGGCGGGGTCCCGCAGGCCTGCCTCATCGATATAGCGGGCCAGATCGTCGATCACCGGCTGGACGAACGGGCCGTCGCCGTGGACCCAGGGCTCACCGGCGAAACCGGCCAGCTGGACCATGTGCACCCGGTGGGTGGCGGACAGGCGCTCGGCCTCGGCCCGCCAGACCTCCCGCGAGGAGGCATAGCCGGGGATGAAGATGACGTCGGGGCCTGAGCCCAGAACCTCGACCGACAGCCGGTCCGAGGTGAAGGTCGGCGCGCTCTGGGCCAGGGCCGGACGCGTCACGATCAGGCTGACGATGCCGCCGGCCGGCAGCAGGGCCGAGGCGAGGAACAGGGCGCGCAGAACCGAGCGCCCCAGGAAGGGACGAAGATGCAACATGGGAAATGTCCTTGGATTGGGCCTGACGATCAGGCGTGCGGATTTTCGAAGATGTCTTCTACCGGGCGGTCAAACACCACGGCGATGCGATAGGCGAGGTCGAGTGAGGGGTCATGCTTTTCGGTCTCGAGCGCATTGACCGCCTGACGCGAGACCCCCAGTTCCTGGCCCAGCTGTTCCTGGGTCCAGCCGCGCTCGACGCGCAGCAGTTTGAGGCGGTTCTTCATCAGCGGCTGCTCCGGATGAAGATCGGCATGAAGCCCATCAAGCCCCAGAAGACGACGTAGACCCACCAGCCCTCGACGTGCGGGGCCTCGGCGAACTTCTCGGCAAAACCCCAGAAGACGCTGAGGGCGAAGGTCATGCCGGCGGCGAGGATGAACCGCTTGGCCGTGACACCGGCGACG
Source organism: Brevundimonas sp. (assembly GCF_036963785.1). Lineage (GTDB taxonomy): Bacteria > Pseudomonadota > Alphaproteobacteria > Caulobacterales > Caulobacteraceae > Brevundimonas. Next base: position 166,043 of record NZ_JBALUS010000004.1, on the reverse strand, counting down.
AACTCGTCGCTGTCGCGGATGAAGACCAGGGTCGCCCAGATCTGTCCGGCCACCGGTGCCGCGACGGCCGCCGCAAGAACCCAGCCGCTGACGCCGCCGATGGTGTCCAGCGCGCCCCCGACGGCCAGCACCAGGGCGACGACATAGCCCAGCATGAAGAATACGGTTCGAAAGGTGTAGGCCTTGGCTGCAGATGTCATGTCATGTCCTCCTGACTGAATGTAAAGACGACCTTACACCGCTTTTATGTCATGTCAACCTGACTTTTCGTCAGGATCGCCTGACTAGACTCACGCCTTTTGTCCGTTGTCGAAAAGGACGGTAGACTGGGGCCATGCCCGCTGCTCCGCGCATTGCTCCGCAACAGCTGTTTCAGCCCGAAGAGTGGGCGCCGTTCCAGTCGCGCAGTGCCGTGGCCGGGCCGCTGCTGGTGCTGCATTGCTGGGGGGTGATTGCGCTGGCGGTGGCGCTGGGGATCTGGATCCCCTGGCTGATCCCGCTCAGCGTCATGATCATCGGCACGCGCCAGCTGGGGCTGGCCATATTGATGCATGAGGCGGCGCATGGCGGGCTGTCGCGCAATTTAAGGCTCAATGACTTTCTCGGCCACTGGCTGTGCGCCGTGCCGGTCGGCGCGTCGCTGGCCAGCTATCGGCCCTATCATCTGGCCCACCACCGCTTTGCCCAGCAGGCCGAGGACCCGGACCTGATCCTGTCGGCCCCCTTCCCCGTCAGCCCCGCCTCGCTCCGGCGCAAGCTGATCCGCGACCTGACCGGCCAGACCTTCTTCAAGCAGAGGGTGGCGCTGCCGTTGGCGGCCCGCGCTCAAGCAGCGAGGCTCCGCGAGCCGAACGTTAGCGCAACAAATACAGACGACCATGCCTATGAGGCGCTGGTGACGGGAAAATCGATCCTGCCGTTCCTGCTGGTCAATGCGGGCCTGCTGGCGGCGTTCAGCCTGGCCGGGGTCTGGTGGGCCTATTTCGCCCTGTGGCTGCTGCCGATGGCGACCTGGTTTCCGATGGTCACCCGCATCCGCAACATCGCCGAACACGCCTGTGTCGAGGGCTCGGCCGAGGATGCGTTTCGCGCCGCGCGCACCACCCGCGCCAACTGGCTGGAGCGAGCCTTCATCGCCCCCTACTGGGTCAATTTCCACGCCGAACATCATCTGTTCATGCACGTGCCCTGCTGGAAGCTGCCAACCCTGCACCGCGCCGTCCACACCCGCTCCGAAGGCGAGCGGATGGAGGTCGCCGGCGGCTATGCCGAGGTGCTGAAGCGGGCGACGACGGGGCGGGAAACGGACGCAGCGGCGGCAGGATAGGGTGGGGAGCGGGCCCGAACGAGGCTGTTGGCTTTCCCGGCGGTAACCCTGAAGAGCTGCCAAGCGTTAGCAATCTGCCTGTATGACCAGCGCATGCGTGCGACGCTCACATGCCTTGAGTTCCTGCTCACTTTGCCAGGACGGATCATCCTGCTGCTGTATTGGGGGGCGTCGGGGACGTTGACGGCCGGAGATTACGAGGGACGGGATTCCCGAGTTAACCGATGGCTGCAGACGATCGCATTCTGGATCCTCTTCATTCCGCTGGTGGGCCTCTTCTTCGAATCTTGGCCAGAGATCAGGGCCGCCTACACAGCATCTCATCCATAGGCATTCCCCTCAGCGAGGGTCCGCTTACGGCGGGCCGGTGAATACGGCCCCGCTTGGCGCGCTTCGCCAGCCGCCCTATCTTTCCCCCATGAACCGTTCCCTGATCCTGTCCGGTCTTGTCGCTGGCCTGGCCCTGGCCGGCGCCACGGCGGCCGAGGCGCAGAGCTTGCAACCGCCCTATAGTGCGCCGCCGCCGCGCGCGGGGGCCCTGCCGCCGCCCGGGGGCTATGCGGCCGAGCGGCATCGCTATGAGATTGATCGCCAGCGGGCGGGGGCTGACCTGCGTCAGGCCGAGGCCGAGCGGGGCCGGGCCGAGGCGGCGCGCGTGGTCGCCGATCTGGAACGCCAGCGGCAGACACCGGCCCTGACACCGCCCGTGGCCGTGCCGCCCGGCACCCCGGCCAGCGCCCGCGCCCGCCGCGAGGAGGTCGAGGCCCGCACCGGCGGGATCGACCGCTGGCTGGACGGCGACGACTGATCGCCGGATCCACGCATCCCTTTCCCCCGACCGGCGTTCGCCGTTAAGCTGAGTCAGGGATCAAGGGAGGGCATCATGCGCTGGAGAGGCGGACAACGCGGCGGCGGCGGTATCGAGGACCGGCGCAGTATGGGCGTGGGCGGAATCGCCGGGGGTGGCCTGGGCGTGACCGTGCTGGCGCTGCTGGGCTATTTCATCTTTGGCATCTCCCCCGAGACCACGACCCAGGTCGCGACCCAGTTGGGTGCTGCGGGCAGTCAGGCCGAGGGCGAGCGCGGCACGCCCGAGGACGATGCCGGCCTGTTCGTCGATGTGATCGGCGGCAATGTGAATGCCGTCTGGTCGGACCTGCTGATGGGCTACCGACCGCCGACCGTGGTGCTTTACGAAACGGGCACGGGTACCGGCTGCGGCTTTGGGCAGGCGGCCATGGGGCCGTTCTATTGCCCGGCCGATCAGACCGTCTATCTGGACCTGGGCTTCTGGCAGCAGATGCAGACCCAGTTGGGGGCTTCGGGCGCGGACTTCGCCAAGGCCTATGTGATCGCCCACGAGTTCGGCCACCATGTGCAGACCCTGACGGGGGCCTCCGACGATGTGCGGCGGGCGCAGGCGCAGGCCACCAGCCAGGCCGAGGCCAACCGGTTCTCCGTCGCGCTGGAGCTCCAGGCCGACTGCTATGCCGGGGTGTGGGCGGCCAATGCCGCGCGCCTGTCGGGCGGCGAGGTGGCGCTGCGGCCCGGCGACCTTGAGGAAGGGCTGAAGACGGCGGCGGCGATCGGCGACGATGCCCTGCAGCAACGCGGAGGGGGTCGCGTTTCGCCCGACAGCTTTACCCATGGATCGTCGGAGCAGCGGGTCGAGTGGCTGACGCGCGGCTATGAGACCGGCGACCCGGCGGCGTGCGACACCTTCCGGGGTTACTGAACCACCGTCAGGTCCAGCTGGGCGGTGCGGTAAAGGGCGCCGCCGCCGATATCGAGCAGCAGTCCCTGGTCGCGGAAGGCGGCCATGCCAAGCAGGGCCTCGGGGATGCCGGGCATGCCGACCGCGCCATAGACGGGCACATCGACCTCGCGGAAGGTGCGTCCCACGGCGCGCAGGCGCTCGACCGTCAGGATGTCGGCGGTGATCTGTCCGCCCAGCACCAGACTTTCGCCGGTGCCGGCCGCGCGTCCGTCCAGAATGCCGGCGGCCTCGGCAGCGGGCTGGCTGAGGCTGAGGATGGAGGAGGCGCCCGTGTCGACCACGGCATCCAGCGTATGGCCCTCGACCTCGACCGGGGTGACCAGGGCGGTGCCGCGCCGGCGCACGGCGACCCGGCTCCAGCGCGCGTCATGGACCACGGCCTGCCGGTCCAGAAGGCGCATGCGGCGCTCGACCAGATCGACTTCGAGCGCCAGCAGTTTCAGCAGATCCTGCCCCAGGATCAGCGGCGCGGACAGGCCCGCCTCGTCCGCCAGCGGACCCAGATCGAGGATGGCGCAGCGCAGACCGCTGAGCGACAGGCCGTCCATGGCCATGTCCAGCCGCACGCCCTTGCCCATCTGGGGCTGGCCGCCGACGCCATAGGCCACCAGCGGAATGTCGAACAGCGGGCGCGGGCCCAGCTCGGCCTCGATGGCGGTGTGGAAATCGCGGTCGATCACCGAATACTGGGCACCGCTGTCGATCAGGGCGTTGACCGTCTGGCCGGCAATGCGGACCGGGATGGTCGGGCTGAGCACCCGGGCAGCGAAATCCATCCACGGCGTGGTCGTGCCCCCGGTGAAGGCCAGCCCCGGCGCACTCCACAGGACATTCTCCTTCAGCCACCAGCCGCCCCCGAGGGCGCCGGCGACCACACCTGTCCGGATCAGGAGGCTGCGACGGTTCATGTCGACCTGTTTGGCCTGAACGCGGCGCCGTGGCCAGAGACGATCAGCCCCCCATGGCTGCGCCCTGGGGTCGCGGGCGGTTCTGCATGGCGCCGGTCATGGGAATGAAGAACACCCCGACATCGCGACGCGAGCGGACGCGGCCGTCGGCGTCCTTGGTATAGACATACAGCACCTGGCCCCGGCGGAAGGGCTGTCCGATCGGGATGATGAGCTTGCCGCCGGGCTTGAGCTGACGGAACAGCTCGGGCGGGGCGTACTGGGCCACGCACGTCAGCATGATGGTATCAAAGCCGCCCTCGACCTCGGGCCAGCCGAAATAGCCGTCGCCGACGCGGGCGTGGACGTTGTCATAGCCCAGCGGCTTGAAGATCTTGCTGACCGCGTGGCCGACCGGCTGGATGATTTCGATGGTGTAGGAATCGCGCACGATCCGCGACAGCAGCGAAGACTGAAAGCCCGAGCCGGTGCCGATTTCCAGCGTGACATCCGTCGGCTTCGGCTCGGCCAGCTGGGTCATATAGGCCTGGCCCAGATAGTCGCTGAGCACCGAGCCATGGCCGATGGCCCAGGGCTTGGGATTGGCCTCATAGGCCTGGTACGCCGTCGAATCCTGTGCGGCATACGCATAGTGATAGAAGTCGCGTGGCACGCTCTCGAAGGCCTGGACCACGCGGGGATCGGCCGCGCCGAACTTGCCGTCCAGATAGGTCTTGATGCGCTGGATGGCGGCGGGCTTGCGCGACTGGATGACGTCGAACTGGGCGCGGCTGAGGCTGCTGGGGCGCTCGGACGCCGCCATGGCGGCGACGAAGGCGTCATAGGTCCACGGCCGGGCCGGCATGCGGACGGTTTCGGAGACGGCGCTGCCGGTCGCCTCGGGGGCGGCTGTGGCAGCCGGGGCGTCGGGCGAGGGCGCGGCCGTGTCGCCGCCCGTGCGGGTCGGGTTCAGCCGGGCCTGAAGCCGCTCGCGCGTGGCCTCGTCACAGGCGGCGAGGGTCGAGGCTCCGGCCAGGGCGGCCCCTCCGGCGATCAGGCGTCTACGGTCGATCGTCATGGCGGAAATCCTTTTTACGCAGGCGACGAAACAGGAAGGGGATCGGGGTTGGACCGCGCTCGGCGGCCCGGCGGCAGGGCGAGGAAGGCGAGGAGGTAGAGCGCTGCCCCGACCATCAGCAGGGAGGAGAAGCCGACCTCGCGCGACATCAGATTGGCCAGCGGCGTGGCGACGACCGAAAAGGCGCCGTTCAGCCCCCAGGCCCAGGGCAGCATCCGCCCCTCGCCCACCTGGATCAGGCCCAGCGGGAAGGGCAGGCCCAGCGCCAGAGACACCGGCGCGGCGGCCGCGAGCACGATCAGCCAACGCGTCCAGGCGGGCTGGTCCAGCGTCGACAGCATGACCGCCTCGCCCCGCGTGAACACCAGCCAGATCCAGCCCAGCACCACGATCAGGGAGAGGAAGGAGGCCACCTTGGGCAGGGCCGCGACCCGTCCGGCGATCAGACTGCCCAGACCCGAGAAGATCAGCATGGACGTCAGCACCAGGGCAAAGGCCGAGGAATAGTCGTTGAGATAGAAGGCCGCCTTGTCGATCAGGAAGATCTCGATCAGCAGGAAGCCCAGCCCCAGACTGGGGAAGTACAGCACCGGCCACAGGCGGCGGGGCTCGGGCGCGGCGACCTTCCGTTTACGGAACATCAGCGGGGCGGCCAGCACCAGCAGGGCGATCAGGGCGGCCTGGGCCAGCACCACCAGATTGACGAGGGCGCCGATCTCGGCCTGGGGCAGGACCTCAAGCCGGTGGATCAGGGTCGTCGGCCGGTCCAGCCGGAGCGAGGCATAATAGGCGGGCCGGTCCAGGGTCTGGGGCCGGATGTTGAAGGCGCGGCTGGAGGGGCTGTCGCGCCCCTGCAGCACCGCCTCGGCCTCGCGCCCAATGGCGTCGTCCGTGCCCTGCGAGACCACGGTGCCGCTCTCGAACGACACCACGGGCAGGTCGTTGAACAGACCCGCGCGGGCGGCCTCGACGTCCAGCCCGGGACGCCAGGAAATGTCGAACGACCGGGCCGCGGCGAAGGTCTCGAGCGCGGCGACATCCGCCTCGCTCCAGGGCGTGGGCGAAATCAGGATGCGGGCATTCCAGGCCGAGCGATAGACCATGACGTGGTCCTCGGGGCGCTCGACGCCGGCCCGGATCAGGGCCTCGCGGGCGGTGGCCATCACCCGGAAGGCATAGACGGGAAAGTCGCGGATCGAGACGGGGACCGAGACCATGCCCTCGGGATCGAGGGCGGCCAGATAGGCCTGCATGGCCTCGACCGTCAGCGCGGTGACATTGGCAGGGGCGGCATCGATGAAGTCCGACGAGACGTCGATGACGTCAAAGCGCTCGCCGGGGGCAGCACCCGCCGCCCGGGCGACGGCCAGCGGTCCGCCCTCGGCCAGTTGCACGTCGTCGCCCAGCGCCAGACCGCGCGAGGGGCCAAGGCCATGGGTCAGGGCGTGCTTCAGCACCGGCTCGCTCTCGACCACCAGCAGCCGCTCGGCCCCCAGCGCCCGCGCCTCGGCCAGACGGAAGCCGCCGGACGCCCCGAGGATCAAAGCTCCGGCCCGGGGCCTGAGCACATAGGGGGCCGCCGACAGGGCGCTGTCGGCATAGCCGCCGCCCAGACCGCCCGCCTTGGGCAGGGCCGCGATGCGGCTGCCGTCGCGATAGAGGCCATAGGTGGCAGGCGGCCCCTCCACCTCCATCATCGAGGCATTGTTGGAGACGTCGGCGTCGACCCGCTCGGTGAAATTGTCGAGCATCAGATAGTGGCCGCGCGGGCGGCGGACCTCGGCCACCACCTCGGCGCCCTGGGTGTTCATGGGCGCATAGACGGCCTTGAATTCGGAATAGGCGGGCGGGGTGCCCAGCAGCAGGATGGCCTCGCCCAGCACGAGCGCCCCCCCGGCCAGCGCCCCGCCCAGCGTGCTGTAACGGCCCGGCTGGAACAGCGGCGCCAGCGCCAGCGGCACCAGCAGCAGCGGCGCCAGAAGGAAGGGGTGGACGAGGAACATCAGCCCCAGCGCCAGCGCCGACCCCAGCCCCGCCCCGATCAGATCATAGGCATAGACCCGCCCGATCTCGCGCGGATTGAGGATGAAGATCAGCGCGATATAGAGGCCGGCCAGAAAGAAGAAGGGCAGCAGGGCGCCGTAATAGCCCGCGATGTTCAGCAGCTGGTCGGCCCAGGTCGTGGGGTTCTGTAACTGCAGCGGGTTGAAGGGGTTCCGGGCGATGCGCTCATAGCCAAGGGCCGCGGCCAGCACCATGGCGGCCGGCAGGACGGCCCGTAGCCACTGGCCATGTCGCTCGACCGTGTCGCGGAACAGGGCGACGGCTACGCCCGACAGGGCAAAGCCCGCCATGACGATCGAGATGATCCAGTAGCCATACTCGGACCACTTCGCGACGGCGAAGTAGCGCGTCAGGGCGTTCTCGATCCCGACCACGCCCAGCGCCACGAGGAACAGGGGGATCAGCGCCGCCCGGCCGGTCTTCGACAGGCCGGTCACAGGGCCGCCCACGCCACCGGGGTCCGGATCACGAGGCGATCCCGACACCCGTTTCCGCGCACGGAAGATTTCAAGGTTAACAGCCCCTTAACCCACATGGGGTCATCTGGCCTGACCGGCGTTATCTGTCGACCGCCTTCCCCGAAAACGCGAGGATTCGGGACGCTCGACCTGCGTTTTACCCGTCAGCGCGGCCCGAAAGGCACGATCTTGTTGGCCGCGTCATGGCCGATGTCGGCCGCGCCCAGGTACGGAATGTCGGACCGCAGGCACCAGTAGCGGACGATTTCCTCGGGGGTCAGGCCGAACTCGGGCTCGTTGGGCGTGACGTCGCTGACCCGGCCGAGGCGGAAGCCCGCGATGCGGCGGATCGAGGTCTGACCGGTCAGGTGAAACATCATCCGGTCGATCCGGTAGAGGGCCTCGGACACGTCTTCGATCATGACCACATGATCGGTCAGATCGGGCTCGAGTGCCGTGCCGACCAGCTGGTCGAGGATGGTCAGGTTGAAGGCGACGGTCGGGCGGCCCTCGAGACTGGGCTCATGCCCCGAGGTCGCCCCCTTGATCAGCCAGTCCAGCGCGCGGTCGATGGCCTCGGCGCCGTCGCCGCGAGATATGTCGGCGACCATCGGCCCGTGGGCGACGTGGGCGAACCCTTCCTTGTAGAGGGTGGCCAACAGGCTTCCGGCATCGGAATAGCCCAGATAGCGCTTGGCCCGCGCCTCGGGCTTCAGCCCGTCCCGCACCGCTTCCGCAATCCGGCATGAGCCATAGCCCCCGCGCGCAAACCAGACAGCGTCATAGCGCAGGTCATTGGCCATCTCGAGGAAGGCGCGGGCGCGCAGGGCATCGTCCCCGGCGAAATGGCCGTGGTTGGCAAAACAGGCCGGGTGGAACACGACCTTGACATCACCGCCGGGAAAGCGGGCCTCGACATGGGCCTCCAGTCGCTCGGCCGTCGCCTTGCTGAAGCGCGACGAGGCCGCCACCACGCCGATGCGGGTCACCGATCCCATACTGTGTATCCCCTGTGCGGCAGGCGGTCGGACAAATCGGGCTCCCGGCTCTGGCGTGCGGTGCGCCCCGTGCTAGTCAGGGCCTTCCTCGGACACTCCCCGGTTTCGCCTCCATGAATCAAGACGCCAATCCAGCCGGCTCCTATTTCTTCTGCGGCATCGGCGGGTCGGGCATGTTGCCGCTGGCTCTGATCCTGGCCGCGCGCGGAGCCCGGGTATCGGGATCGGACCGGTCGCGCGATCAGGGCCGCAGCCCCGAAAAGTTCGCCTGGCTGGAGGCCCAGGGCATCGCCCTTCATCCGCAGGACGGATCCGGCGTCACCGACCCGGCGACCACGGTCGTGGCCTCGGGCGCGATCGAGGACACCGTGCCGGACATTGCGGCCGCCCGCCGGGTCGGGGCCACCGTTGTGACCCGGCCACAAATGCTGTCGCAGCTGTTCAACAGCGCGGGTCGCAGCATCGGCATCGCCGGCACCAGCGGCAAGTCGACGATCACCGGCATGGTGGCCTGGATCCTTGATCAGGCTGGACAGAACCCGACCGTCATGAACGGCGCCGTGATGACCAATCTGGTCCGCGAGGACACACCCTTTGCCGCAGCGAGGATCGGCAGCCCCGACCTGTTCATCTCGGAAGTCGATGAATCCGACGGCTCGATCCAGCTGTACGAACCCACGGTCGCTGTGCTGTCGAATATCTCGCTTGATCACAAGTCGATGGAGGAGCTGCGCATGCTCTTCGGCGGGTTCGTCGGCCGATCCTATGCGGCGGTTGTCAATCTCGACGACCCTGAATGTTCCGCAATCGCCGATGAAATGGGCTTGGCCCGACCGACGACCTTCTCGTTGGGTAATTTGGCGGCTGACCTGTCGGCGCACAATCTGCAGCCCACCCCGACAGGAATGACGTTCGACCTCAAATGGCCGTGGGAAGATCCCGTACGCGTGACAATGAACGTCCCCGGCGCTCACAACGTCGCCAACGCGCTGGCAGCGCTGGGCGTAGCTGAGGCGCTGAAGGTGGACCGGGCCGTGGCCATTGCGGCGCTCGGCAGCTTCCGGGGCATCCGGCGGCGCCTGGATGTCGTCGGACAGGCGGGCGGCGTCACGGTCATCGACGACTTTGCCCACAACCCGGACAAGATCACCGCCACGCTTCAGACGCTGCACGCCTTCCCCGGGCGACTGCTGATCCTGTTCCAGCCGCATGGCTTTGGTCCGCTGAAACTGATGCGACGCGAGTTCATTCACACCTTCGCGCAGCTGATGACCGCCGAGGACCGCCTGTTCATGCCCGAGCCCGTCTATTATGGCGGCACCACCGACCGCAGTGTCTCCAGCCCGCAGATCGTCGAGGGTGTGGTCGCGGAGGGGCGTCAGGCCGAGGCCCATGCCACGCGGGCCGAGTGCGGCGACCGCCTGGTCGAACTGGCGCGGCCCGGCGACCGGATTCTGGTGATGGGCGCGCGCGACGACACCCTGACCACCTTTGCCCGCGAGTTGCTGACGCGCCTTTCGGCATGATGCAGGATCCGCCCGTCGTTCTCGACGAGATCGTGATCACCGCCCCCCGCCTGCCCGCCGCCGAAGGTGACGCCGCCTTTTCGGTGATCCGTCTGGACGGCGAGGCGCTGGACCGGTCGATGCGGCTGGACGAGGCGCTGGGCCGGGTGCCCGCCGTCGGCCTGTTCCGGCGCACCACCAGCCTGACCGCCAATCCCACCACCCAGGGCCTGTCGTTGCGGGCCATCGCGCCCAGCGGGGCCGGGCGGGCGCTGGTGACCCTGGACGGTGTGCCGCTCAACGATCCGTTCGGCGGCTGGGTGATCTGGGCCCAGGTGCCGCCCGAAGGCCTGTCGGGCGTGGATGTGGTACGCGCCGGTGGCACCGGCCCCTATGGCGCAGGCGCGCTGACCGGCTCGGTGCTGCTGCGCGAACGCGATACGGGAGGGGCCTGGACGGCTGCGATTGGTGAGCGCGGGTCGGCCCGGCTGGCGGCATCTGGCACCGGCGACCTCGGCCCCCTGCGTTGGGTGGCGACGGCTAGGCACGAGCAGACAAACGGCCATACGCCCGTGCGGGCGCCCCAGGCCGGAGCGGCCGACCGGCCGCTTGACCTTGAAGCCAACTCCGCCTCGCTGCGGCTGGACCTGCCCGTCGGGGATGCGCTCGTCTCTGGCCGGGTTTCCGCTTTCGAGGAGATGCGCGGATCGGGCGTGGAGGGATCGGACGCCGAGGCTTCTGGCACGGCCCTGTCGCTGACCGCGACGCGCCAGCCGGACGACCGGGCTGGCTGGCGCGTGCAGCTGTGGCGGCGCACCAGCGACCTGCAGAACCGCTTTGTCGCCACCGCGCCTGACCGGTCCTCGACCAGCCCGGCCAATCACCAGTTCCACACCCCGGCCACGGCCTGGGGCCTGAACGCGGCATGGCGCATGAAGCGGGACGGCTTCGAAACCGAGCTGGGCGTCGATGCCCGAACGGCCGAGGGCGAGACCAATGAGCGCTACCGCTTCATGGGCGGCGAATTCACTCGCTCGCGGCAGGCGGGCGGGGAGACTTCGGTGGCCGGGGTCTACGCGGAGGCCAATGCCACGCGCGGACCGTGGCTGGTGGCCGGAGGACTGCGCCTCGACCACTGGGCGGCGCGTGACGGCCGGCGAATCGAGCGGGACTTGCAGACCGATGCGCTGGTGCTGGACGACCGACCTGTGGACCAGTCGGGCGAGGTGGTGTCGGCCCGGCTGGGCGTGCGCCGCGCCCTGTCGCCGGAATGGTCGGTGCGCGCGGCCGCCTACAGTGCGTTCCGACCGGCGACGCTGAACGAACTGCACCGCCCGTTCCGCGTCGGCAACGACATCACCGAGGCCAATGCCGGACTGGTGCCCGAGCAGCTGACCGGCATCGAGGCCGGGCTGGCGCGCGAGACCGACCGGCTCGACGTCCGGGCCACGGCTTTCGCCACCCGGATCGAGGACGCCATCGTCAATGTCACGATCGGCGCGGGGCCCGGGGTCTTTCCCCGCGCGGGCTTTGTCCCGGCCGGGGGCGTGCTGCGCGAGCGGCAGAACGCCGGGACCATCGAGGCTGTCGGGCTGGAGCTTGAGGTCGAGGCGCGACCGCGCGAGGGGCTGACGCTGCGGGGTGCGCTGGCGGGCACCGATGCCCGGGTCGATGGCGGATCGCAGGCGCCGCAGCTGACCGGGCTGCGCCCCGCCCAGGCCCCGATCTGGAGCGCGACCGCGGGGCTGGACTGGACCCCCGCACCGGACTGGACCGTCAGCGTCGACGCCCGCTGGGAGAGCCGCCGGTTCGACGACGATCTGAACAGCCGCGTGCTGGACCCGGCGCTTGTGGCCTCGGCGCGGCTGGAGCGGAGACTGTCGTCCGGCCTGAGCGCCTGGGTCGAGGGGGTGAACCTGTTCGACGCGGACGTCGAGACGGCCGAGACCGGCACGGGCGTGGTGTCCTATGGCCCGCCGCGCACCCTGTGGGTCGGGCTGTCACGTCGCTGGTAGCGAACGCTACTTGCAAGCCGTTCGCATTTTTGGCACAGGCGCAGGGTGTCGACCGCTCCCGCGCCCGCTCCTGCCCCATCCGCCGCCCGGCTCAGCTCCGCGCGGGCCTTCTGGTTGAAGCAGCTACACCAGTGGCACTGGATCTCGGCCTCGGTCAGCCTGATCGGCCTGATCCTGTTTGCGATCACCGGCTTCACCCTGAACCACGCGGCCCAGATCCCGGCCGAGCCGGTGGTGGCCGAGCGCACGGCCACCCTGCCTGCGCCACTGCTGCAGCGGCTTGAGACCTTCCCCGCCGAGACCACCGATCCGGTCCCCGAGGCCGTGGCCCGCTGGGCCGAGGGGGCGCTGGACGTCTCCATCGCCGGGCGCGCGACCGAGACCACGGATGCGGAAATCTATGTCGCCCTGCCCCGGCCCGGGGGCGACGGATGGATGACGCTGGACCGCCAGACCGGCGAGGCCTTTGTCGAGGTGACCACGCGCGGGCCGATCGCCTATCTGAATGACCTGCACAAGGGGCGCGATACCGGCGCGACCTGGGCCCTGTTCATCGATGGGTTCGCGGTCGCCTGTCTGGTGTTTGCCCTGACCGGGCTGGCGCTGCTGGTGCTGCATGCCCGCAATCGCCGCATGACCTGGCCACTGGTCTCGCTGGGCCTGCTGATCCCGCTGATCCTCGCCCTGATCTTTATCCACTGAGCGTGCCCCGAGTTCTCATGAAGACCCTGACCCTTGCCGCCACCCTGCCCGCCGCCGGTCTGATCTTGATAGGGGCGGCCTCCCCCCTCGCTCCCGGAGACCTGACGGTCAGCATCGGCATTCCGCGCATTTCCAGTGCCTCTTACCATCGGCCCTATGTGGCGGTGTGGATCGAGCGCCCCGACCAGACCGCCGTGCGCACCCTGTCGGTCTGGTACGACACCGCCCTGCCGGCCGGAGAAGGCAAGGACTGGCTGAAGGACATCCGCACCTGGTGGCGCAAGGACGGGCGCAACCTGACCCTGCCCGCGGACGGCGTGTCAGGCCCGACCCGTGCGCCGGGCACCCAGACGGTTACGGTTCCGGCCTCGCGCCTGCGCGACCTGCCGGCCGGTAACTATGTGATGGCCGTCGAGGCCGCCCGTGAGCTGGGCGGGCGCGAGATCGTGCGCGTGCCTTTCCGGCTCGGCGCCGCCAATACCGCCTCGGGTACCGGAGAATCCGAACTGGGCGCCGTGCGCGTCACCGTCGCCCGCTGACACTGGACAGGACAGCCCCCATGGCCCGCTATCGCTTCTCGCCGCTCCTGGCCTTTGCCGCCGGTGTCATCGCCCTGATGGCCGTGCCGCTGGGGGCCCAGGCCCACCGCGCCTGGATGCAGCCCAGCTCGACCGTGCTGTCGGGCTCGGACGCCTGGATCGGGGTCGATGCGGGCATGTCGAACGGCGTCTTCATCGCCGATCACGCCGCCATGCGGCTGGACGGCCTGACCATCCTCGGGCCGGACGGACAGTTGCTGACCCCCGAGAACATGATGCGCGGCCGCTATCGCACGACCTTTGACGTGCACCTGACCCAGCAGGGCACCTATCGCATCGCCAATGTGCTGGGCGGGGTGGTGGCGAGCTATACCCTGAACGGCGAGCGCCAGCGCTGGCGCGGCACCCCGGCCGAGTATCCGCAAGGCCTGCCGGAGGGCGCGACTGCGGTCGAGGCGACCCTGTCGGCCATGCGGGTCGAGACCTTTGTCACCCTGGGCAATCTGAGCGACGCGGTGTTCACCCCGACCGGCTACGGGCTGGAGATCGTCCCCATCACCCATCCGAACGATCTGGTGCTGGGCGAGGCGGGTCAGTTCCGCCTGCTGATCGACGGCCAGCCGGCCGCCGGGCTGGAGGTCACCGTCGCGCGGGGCGGGTCGCGCTACCGGACCGCTCCGGAAGAGCTGACCCTGACCACCGACGCCGACGGGGTCTATTCGGTCGACTGGCCCGAGTCCGGGATGTACTGGATGCATGCCTCGATCCAGGTGCCGGGCGCGGATGGCAAGCTGCCGCTGTCGGCCCAGTACAACGGGATCGTCGAGGTCCTGCCCTGAGGTCCTGATGTCCGAGCCGCGCGTCCCCGCCTCCAGCCGTTCGGCACCGCCGGTCATCGACCTGTCCGGGGGCGCGAACGAGCCACGTCCGGAGACGGACAATCGCGTCCTGATCCCGCCCTTTCGCAGCGCGCCGGAAAAGCCGCCGGGCGCGCAGATCGCCCAACTGGGCGGCGAGACCATGGGCACGGTCTGGACCGCCCGGATCGTCGTTCGCGACGAGGCCGAAGCCGGCCGCTGGCAGGCCCTGATCGAGGAGGAGCTCGGCCGCATCATCGCCCTGTTCAGCCCGTGGGAGCGCAACAGCGAGATTTCGCGGTTCAATGGCGCACCGGAGGGTACCTGGGCCCTGTCCGATGCCTTCTGGACCGTGCTGACCCGGGCGCTGGAGCTGGCGGACGACACCAATGGCGCGGTCGATCCGACGTTGGGGGCGCTGGTCGATCTGTGGGGGTTCGGCCCGCCCGGACGCCGTTCGCCCCTGCTGCCCCTGCCCACCGATGACGAGGTCGAGGCCGCGCGAGCCCTGAGCGGCTGGATGCGGCTGCGGCTGAATGTCGATGCGCGGGCAGCGGTCCAGCCCGGCGGACTGAAGCTCGACCTGTCGGGCATCGCCAAGGGGCATGCGGTCGACCGCATCTCGCTGCGGCTAGCGCGCGAGGGCGCAACCTCGCACCTGTTCGAGATCGGCGGCGAGCTGAAGGGCGTCGGCGTCAAGCCGGACGGCCGTCCGTGGTGGGTCGAGCTGGAGAAGCCCGAGGGTCTCGAGGCACCGCGCACCATCGCCGCCCTGTACGGGTTGGCGGTCGCCACCTCGGGCGAGGCGCGCCGGCAGTTCGTCCACGGCGGCCAGACCTACTCCCACACCATCGACGGCCGCATCGGGCGACCCGTGACCAACGGCATGGTCTCGGTCTCGGTGCTGCACGACTCGGCCATGGTTGCCGATGCGCTGGCGACTGCCCTGACGGTGCTCGGGCCCGACGAGGGTCCGGCCCATGCCGAGGCTGCCAGCATCGCCGCCCTGATGGTCCATCGGACCGAAGACGGCCTGGTCGAGCAGGTGAGCCCCGCCCTTCAGGCCATGCTGGACGTCGGGCGGGAATGATCTCCTTGGGCGGCGAACTCTGGGCGGCAACGGCGGTGCTGGCATGGGCCGGGCTGACCGCCTGGTCGCTGCGGCCGCGACCGGCGCCGGAGGCCATTGGCGAGGCCTCCACCCTGATCGTGCACGCCAGCCAGACCGGCAGTGCGGAGGCCCTGGCCGAGGAAACCGCCGCCGCCCTGTCGGCCACCGGCCTGTCTGTGCAGCGGCTCAGCCTGTCGCAACTGACCCCCGAACTGCTGGCGAAGGCCGAACGCCTGTTCCTGATCGCCGCGACCACGGGTGAGGGCGATGCCCCGGATGAGGCGACCGGTTTCCTGCGACGGCTGATGCCGGCACCGCCCGACCTGTCGCACCTTCAGGTCGGGGTTCTGGCGCTGGGCGACAGCAGTTATGGCCACTATTGCGGCTTTGGCCGGTCGCTGGACAGCTGGCTGGCGCGGGCGGGGGCGACGGCCCTGTTCGATCGGGTCGAGGTGGACCGGCTGGACCCCGGTGCCCTGGCGCACTGGCGGCACCAGTTGGCGGCCGTGACCGGCGCGACATTTGCCCGAGAAACGCGCAATCGCCCGCACCGCCCCTGGCGGCTGGAACGGCGCGCCCATCTGAACCCGGGCAGCCTTGGCCGACCGGTCCATCGCCTGCGCCTGCGGCCCATCGGGGACTTCCCGGACTGGCGGGCCGGCGATGTGGCCGAAGTCGAACTGCCCGAGGCCGTGGCGGGCCAGCCGGGTCAGCTGCGCGACTATTCCATCGCCACCGTACCCGCGGACCGGGCCATGGATCTGATCATCCGCGAGACGGTGCGGGAGGACGGCACCCCCGGCCTGGCCTCGGCTTGGCTGCTGGACCGCTGCAAGATCGGCGAGACCGTGCCGCTGCGCATCCGCACCAACCGGACCTTCCACGGCCCGGAGGCCACCACGCCGCTGATCCTGATCGGCAACGGCACGGGGCTGGGGGGGCTTGTGGCGCATCTGTCCGAGCGGGCGCGGGCCACCAAACCCGGACCGGCGTGGCTGCTGTTCGGCGAACGGACCTCCGCCCATGACGCCCTGCTGGACCAGCGGCTGCAAGGCTGGATCGCTGCCGGCGTGTTGACCCGGCTGGACCGGGCCTTCTCACGCGACCCGGGTGGGGTCCGATATGTGCAAGACCTTCTGCGCGCCGAGGCCGACACCGGGCGCGACTGGGTCGACCGGGGCGCCACCCTCATGGTGTGCGGCAGCCTGAAGGGCATGGCCCCGGGCGTCGATGCGGCGCTGCGCGAGATCCTGGGCGAGGACCGGCTTCTGGACCTGCGCGAGGCCGGGCGCTACCGGCGGGATGTGTATTAGGCGCCTTTCGCGACCGCCTTCATCGACACAGTCGGGTCGGCCAGCTTGTCCGGATCGACCGGTGTGGCCTTGCCGATCAGCAGACGCCCGCCCATGAACTCGGCCGGGGCATTGATGGCCTCAACGCACAGCAGCCGGTCCCCCGCGAGGTGGAAGACGGCCAGCCCGGCGCCATCGGCGACGGTGCGAACGACCTTGCGATCCGCCCCGTCAGCCAGACCGGCCATCTGCAGCTTCAGATCATACTGGTCGGACCAGAACCACGGCACTTCGGGCACGGGCGGGTTGCGACCCGTGATCGCCGCCGCGGCCTGCTTGGCCTGCTCCAGCGCATTGGGCACACTCTCCAGACGCACCACGCGGCCGTCGTGAACGGGCACCGGGCGCCGGGTCATGTCACCGAGCGCATAGATGTCGGGGTCCGAGGTGCGGGCGGTCTCATCCACCACCACCCCGCCGTCGCAGGTCAGACCGGCGGCGGCGCCCAGTCCCTCGCAGGCCACGCCGCCGACACCGACGATCACCAGATCGGCCGGCAGGCTCTGGCCGTCGTCCAGGGTCACGCCGCCGACCGCGCCATCGCCGCCCGCATCGAAGGCCGTCACCGTGCGCCCGGTCAGGATCGTCACGCCGTGCCGTGTGTGGGTCGCGTGCATGAAGTCGGCCAGCACATCCGACGCCACCCGGGCCAGCAGGCGGGCCTCGCGCTCGACCACCACGACCTCGGCGCCCAGCGCCCGGACCGAGGCCGCGACCTCCAGCCCCACATAACCGCCGCCGACGACCACCAGCCTCGTCCCCGGCCGGATCGCAGCCCTCAGCTTTCGCCCGTCCGCGAGGGTCCGCAGCTCCAGCACGTTCGCCAGCTCCGCCCCCGGCACCGCCAGCTTCCGCGCCGTCGACCCGGTCGCGAGGATCAGGGTGTCATAGGAAACGGTCCCGCCGTCCGCGAGCATCACCGTCTTGCCGGCCCGGTCGATGGCCGTGACCGTCTGGCCCAGCCGCAGCTCGATGTTCTGTTCGACATAGAAATCGGCGGGCCGCAGCAGCAGGTCCTCTTCTTCCCCCTCGCCCTTCAGCAAGGCCTTGGACAGGGGCGGGCGCTGATAGGGGGCCACCGGCTCCTCGCCGATCAGCACCACCTCGCCCTCGAAGCCATACTGTCTCAGAAGCGCCGCCGCACTGCCCCCGGCATGCCCCGCGCCCACGATCACGATCCTGCTCATGACCCGGACATAGGCTGCGATGGGCAGTCGCACCATAGGCGGGGTGATAGCGCTTGACCGTTCCACTGTTACAGCATAGTGGAACGCGCCATGACCGACGCCCTTCCCCCCAATGCCGCCGTCGCGGCCCGCAGCCGGCTGGACCTGTACGACGCCCTGCTGTGTCTGAAGTCGCGCGAGGAGGTCGATGCCTTCCTCGCCGACCTGTGCACGCCCGCCGAGGTGCGCGCCTTTGCCGAGCGCTGGCAGGTCGCGCGCCTGCTGGACGCGGGCGGCAAGTCGTATCGCGAGATCGCCGCCGAGGCCCAGGCCAGCCCGACCACGGTCGTGCGCGTGGCCCGCTTCCTCAGAGAAATGCCGCATCAGGGCTATCGCCTGGTGCTTGACCGACAGTCCGGAGTATCCGCGTGAGCAAGGTTCAGGGGCGACTTCGTATCGCCGTCCAGAAATCCGGTCGTCTGGCCGAGCGCAGCCTCGACCTGATCCGCAATGCGGGTCTCCGCGTCATCAAGGGCAACAATGACCTGCTCTACAAGGTCGAGAATGCGCCGGTCGACCTGCTGCGCGTCCGCGACGACGACATCCCGACCTTTGTCGCCGACGGCGTCTGCGACCTCGGCATTGTCGGCGAGAATGTGCTGGAAGAGGCGCGCAACGGCGGCCCGCTGGCCGAGGTGGTCATGCCGCTGGGCTTTGGCCGCTGCACGCTGAAGATCGCCGCGCCCGCGAGCCTGGCGTGGGACGGCCCGGCCTCGCTGAATGGCCTCCGGCTGGCGACCAGCTATCCGCGCATCCTGGGCCGCTGGCTGGCCGAGAACGGCGTCGAGGCCGGGGTGATCACCATGCGCGGCGCGGTCGAGGTCGCCCCGCGGCTGAAGCTGGCCTCGGCCATCTGTGACCTGGTGTCGACCGGCGCGACGCTGGAGGCCAATGGTCTGGTGCCGCTGGACACGGTGTTCGAGAGTCAGGCGGTCCTGATCCGTTCGCCCCAGCCGGTCGAGGACACGCTGGAGCCCCTGCTCGAAAACCTGATCACGCGCATCGGCGGCGTGGTGGCTTCCCAGGACGCCAAATACGTCATGCTGAACGCGCCGCGCGCCGCGCTGGACCGCATCACCGCCCTGCTGCCGGGCTCGGAGTCCCCGACCGTCATGCCGTTGTCGGGCCGCGATGATGCCGTGGCGGTCCACGCCGTCTGTCAGGAAGCGGTCTTCTGGGAGACGCTGGAGCGGCTCAAGGCCGAGGGCGCCTCGTCCATTCTGGTCCTGCCCATCGAGAAGATGATGTGATGCGCCAGATCGACTGGACGACCCTGTCCGCACCCGAGCAACGCGAGGCCCTCGCCCGCCCCGCGCAGCGCACCGAAGCGCGCGTCAGCGACACCGTGCGCACGATCTTCGACGATGTGCAGGCGCGCGGCGCGGCGGCCGTGACCGACTGGAGCCTGAAGCTGGACGGCGCCGCGCCCCGACGCATCGCCCTCACGCCCGATGTCGTGCGCGAGGCCCGCGCGGCCCTGCCGCCGGCCGACACCCGCGCCCTGCGTATCGCCGCCGAGAATGTCCGCATCTTCCATCAGGCCACCCGGCCCGACGACACGAACTGGGTCGAGACCACGCCCGGCGTGCGATCCAGGCTGGTGTGGCGGCCCATCGCGTCGGCGGGCCTCTATGTCCCGGGCGGCAGCGCGCCGCTGTTTTCCTCCCTGCTGATGCAGGCCATTCCGGCGGGCGTCGCCGGCGTTGCGCGCCGCGTAGCCGTGACCCCGCCCGCCAAGGACGGCGGCGTCCACCCGGCCATGATCGTGGCGGCGGATGAGGCCGGGCTGGACGCGATGTGGCTGATCGGCGGGGCCCAGGCCATCGCAGCCCTGACCTTCGGCGCGATCTTTGGCGATGGCGAAATCGCCCCCGTCGACAAACTGTTTGGCCCGGGCAATGCCTGGGTCGCCGAAGCCAAGAAGCAGGCGAACGCCCGGCCCGGTGGACCCGCGGTCGACATGCCGGCCGGGCCGTCAGAACTGATGGTCATCGCTGATTCCAGCGCCGATCCGGAGATTGCCGCCGCCGACCTGCTCAGCCAGGCTGAACACGATGCCGACGCCCAGGTGCTGCTGGTGTCGAACAGCCGGGGCGCCATCGCCGCCATTCTCGAGGCGGTCGAGGACCAGTTGCAGACCCTGCCGCGCGCCGACATCGCCCGCCGGTCGCTGGCCGAGGGTCGCGCCATTCGCGTCGCCGATCTGGAGCAGGCCTGCGCGGTCGCCAATCTGTACGGCCCCGAACACCTCGCGCTGCAGACGCTGGATGCGGAAAAGCTGGTCGATCGGATCACCGCCGCAGGCGCCATCTTCGTCGGCACCTGGGCGGCCGAGACCCTCGGCGACTATGCGGCCGGGCCCAGCCACGTCCTGCCGACCGACGGCGGGGCGCGGACGCTCGGCGGCATCACCACCGCCAGCTTCATGACCTCGATGTCGGTGCAGTCCGTCTCCGAGGCGGGCGCCGCCGCCCTCGCCCCGGTTGCCGCGCGTCTGGCCCGGCTGGAGGGTCTGGAAGCCCACGCCCGCGCGGCGGATCTGAGGACCGGCGCATGAAGAACCTGCCCGCCCCCTTCGCCCCGCTGGTCAGTGGCGGCGACGGACTGGATCGCTATCCCGCACGCCCCGGCGCCCTCGCCGCGCGCATGGCCGAGCTGTACGGCGTCGACCCCGATCAGGTCCTGCCCGTCCGGGGCGTGACCCACGGGCTGGAGCTGGCCTTCCGGCTGGCCGCCCGCGCGGGACAGTCCGTCGAGGCCCCGCAGGCCGAGCCCTTCCGGACCCTGGCCGACCTCTATGCCCGCCCGGGTTCCGAGGCCCGTCCCGGCGTGGTGATCGTGCGCGCCCTCGGCTCGCCCGAGGCCGTCGCCGAAATGGCGGCCCGCGTGGCCCCGGCCCTGCTGGTAGTCGACGAAGGCCTCGCCGAGTTCGCCGAGACCCCCTCCGCCGCAACCGTCGTCGCCGATCAGGCCAATCTGGTCGTCCTGCGCAGCCTGTCGCTCGCCTACGGACTGGCGGGCGCGCGCGTCGGCGCCGCTCTGGGACAGGCCGCAACGCTGCAGCGGCTGGCCGCCGTGCTCGAACCCTATGCCCTGCCCGAGGTCTGCGTGCGCCTTGGCCTGCAGGCGCTCGACCCGTCGCGCCTGATCGAGACGCGCGAGCGTATCGCCGCCACGGTCCGAGAGCGGGCGCGGCTGACGAAGGCGCTCGGCCGTGAGATATCGGTCGAGCCCGGCGTCGGGCCGGTGCTGATGGTGCGCCCGACTGATCCCGCCGCCGTGCGGGCGGCGCTGGCCCGGTTCGGCATTCCGGCGGAGACGGCCGGCGAGCGGCTGCGCCTGCCGGTGTCGGCGCGCGCGGACATCAACGACCGCCTGCTGGCCGCTCTGGATCTGGCCCCGGCGCAGGCCCGTCCCAACCGGACCGGACAGGCCGTCCGCGATACGAAGGAGACCCGCATCGTCTGCACCATCGACCTGGACGCGACCGGCCCGGTCTCGATCACCACGGGCGTCGGCTTCTTCGACCACATGCTGGAACAGGTCGCGGCCCACGGCGGCTTTTCGCTGCGTCTCGCCTGTGAGGGCGATCTGCACACCGACCCCCACCACACGATTGAGGACTCGGCCATCGCCCTCGGTCAGGCCCTGAAACAGGCGCTGGGCGAACGGCGCGGCATCGCCCGCTATGGCTTCGTCCTGCCGATGGACGAGGCCAATGCGACGGTGTCCATTGACCTGTCGGGCCGCCCCTATCCGGTGTTTGAGGGGACATTCGCCACCCCCTTCATCGGCGACTACCGCACCGATCTGACGGCTCATGTGTTCCGCTCGCTGGCCGAGCATCTGGGGGCTGCCATCCACGTCTCGGTGACCGGCGAGGACGACCACCACAAGACCGAGGCCGTCTACAAGGCCTTCGGACGCGCCCTGCGTCAGGCGATCCGCATCGAGGGCGACGCCGTGCCCTCGACCAAGGGGGTGCTGTGACCGAGGTTGCGCTTCTGGATTACGGCGCGGGCAATCTGGCCTCGGTGCAGTTCGCCTTCGAGCGACTGGGGGCACGCGTGCACCGGGTGTCGGACGCTGCGGGCATCTACGCGGCCGAGCGGCTGGTCCTGCCCGGCGTGGGGGCAGCGGCCTGGGCCATGGGGCGGCTGGATGCGCTGGGGCTTAGCGATCCGATCCGCGCCTTTTCCCGCCCGCTGATCGGCCTGTGTCTGGGCCAGCAACTGCTGTTCGAAGCGAGCGCAGAGGGCGATGTGCCGATGCTGGGCCTGATCCCCGGACAGGTGATCCCGCTCACGCCCGGCCCCGGGCTGACGGTGCCGCACATGGGCTGGTCGGCCCTGTCCGATCTGGCCGACGATCCGCTCACCGAGGGCGTCGAGGACGGCGCCTACGTCTATTTCGTCCACGGCTTTGCCTGTCCCGACGGTCCGGCGACGCTCGCCCGCGCCCGCCACGGCCCCCCCTTCCCCGCCATGGTCCGGCAGGGCAACCGCTGGGGCTGCCAGTTCCATCCCGAGCGGTCGTCGACGAGCGGGGCCCGCATCCTCTCGAACTTTCTGGCGATCGACGCATGATCCTCTATCCCGCCATCGACCTGAAGGACGGCGTCTGCGTGCGGCTGATGCACGGGCGCTTTGATCAGGTGACCCGCTATGACGACGACCCGGTCGCACGCCTGAATGCCTTTGCCGACGCCGGGGCCGACTGGGTCCACATCGTCGATCTGGACGGCGCCGAGGCCGGTCGCGCGGTCCAGCACGAGACCCTGGCGCGCCTGGCCGGGACCGGGCGGGTCCGCATCCAGTCCGGCGGTGGGGTGCGCACGCGCGAGGATGTCGTGCGGCTGAGCGAGGCCGGAGTGGCCCGGGTGGTGGTCGGCTCGCTGGCCGTCACCACGCCCGACACCGTGCGCGGCTGGCTGGAGGATCTGGGGCCCGAGGCCCTGACCCTGGCGCTGGACGTGCGCGTCACCGACGACGGCATCGTGCCCGCACTCAAGGGCTGGACCGAGGCCGCACCGCTGGACCTGTGGGCCGTGCTTGACCTCTATCCCGAAGGAGTCTTCCGCCACCTGCTGGTCACCGACATCGGTCGCGACGGGGCCCTGACCGGCCCCAATATCGACCTGCTGGCCGAGATCGTCCGGCGCCGTCCGGACCTGAAGGTCCAGGCCTCGGGCGGGGTGGCGCAGACCTCCGACCTGACGGCGGCGCGCGACGCGGGCTGTGACGGGGCCATCATCGGCCGCGCGCTCTATGAAGGCCGCTTCACCGTCGAACAGGCGCTCGAGGCCGTGCGATGACCGCGCGACGCATCATCCCCTGTCTGGACGTCAAGGACGGTCGGGTGGTCAAGGGCGTGCGCTTCGAGGGCCACGTCGACATGGGCGACGCGGTCGAACTGGCCCTGCGCTATCGCGATCAGGGTGCCGATGAACTGGTCTTCTACGACATCACGGCCAGCCCCGAGGGCCGCACCCTCGACTATGGCTGGATTGCCGACATCGCGCGCGATCTGGACATCCCCTTCTGTGTGGCGGGCGGCATCGCCGATGCCGATCAGGCCGCCCGCTGTCTCGACCACGGGGCCGACAAGGTGTCGGTCAATTCGCGGGCGCTGGCGCGTCCCGACCTGATCACCGAAATGGCCGAGCGGCTGGGCCGCCAGTGTGTGGTGGTCGGCGTCGACAGCCGCCTCATCGACGGCGAGTGGCAGGTGCACCAGTTCACCGGCGACCCCTCGGCCACGAAGCGCACGGGCCGCCGCACCCTGGACTGGATTCTCGAGGCCGAGGCCCTCGGCGCGGGCGAGATTGTGCTGAACGTCATGGACCAGGACGGCGTCCGCAACGGCTATGACATCGCCCAACTGAAGGCCGCGCGCGAGCGGCTGACCATTCCGCTGGTCGCCTCGGGCGGGGCCGGTGCGCCCGACCATTTCCGCGATGTGTTCGAACAGGCCGATGTCTCGGGCGCCCTCGCCGCCAGCGTCTTCCACACCGGGGCCATCGCCATCCCCGACCTCAAACGCTATCTCGCCGACGCCGGACAGGAGATCAGGCTGTGACCCTCAATCCCGAGACGCTGGACTTCGAAAAGGGCGGCGGCCTGATTCCGGTGGTGGTGCAGGACGCGGCGACGCTTCAGGTCCTGACCCTGGCCTATATGGATCGCGACGCCCTGGAGGAAACGCAGGTCAGCGGCGAGGCCACCTTCTTCTCGCGGTCGCGCGGCGGGCGTTGGCGCAAGGGCGAGACCTCGGGCGACCGCCTGCATGTCGTCTCGCTTACCCCCGACTGCGACGGCGATGCCCTCGTGCTCAAGGTGCGGCCGGTCGGCAATGCCTGCCACCTCAATCGCATCAGTTGCTTCGGAGAGGAGGATGCCCCGGGGCTGGGCCGCCTCGGCCGGCTGGAGGCGACCATCGCCGCGCGCGCCGACGCCGATCCCGAGACCAGCTGGACCGCCCGCCTGATGGCCGAGGGCCCCAAGCGCGCCGCGCAAAAGGTCGGGGAAGAGGGCGTGGAAACCGCGCTGGCGGGGGCCGCAGGCGACACAGAAGAGCTTGCGAATGAGGCGGCGGACCTCATCTATCACCTGTTCGTTCTGCTCAAGACGCGTCACATGGTGTTTCAGGACGTGCTCAACGTGTTGGCCCGGCGGGCCGAACCGGCCAAGAACCCTGACTGACGGCGCGCCGCCTCTGGCCGGAGCGCCCGGACGAAGAGACGGAGAGGCGAATGTCGGCCCTGATACTGTTCGGCGGAGGTGGCGATCTGGCGCTGCGCATGCTGCTGCCGTCGCTCTATTTCCTCGACCACGACGGTCTGCTGGATCCCGAGCTGAAGATTATCGCCGCCGCCCGCTCGGACGAAACGCGGGAGGACTATGTCGCCCGGGTCAAGGCCTCGGTCGAACCCCGCGCGACCTCTGACGAGGCCTGGTCGGAAGACACCTGGACCCGCCTGGCCGCCCGGCTGGACTATTTGGCGCTGGACGCGACCAGCGCGGATGAGCTGAAGGCGCTGAAGACGAAAACCGGGGACGGGTCTGTAACCGCTTTCATGGCCGTGTCGCCCTCACTCTACGGCCGGATCGTCCCGGCCATGCACGCCGCAGGGCTGGCCGGGCCGGACACCCGCATCGTGCTGGAAAAGCCGGTCGGTCGCGATCTGGAGAGCTTCCGCGAGATCGACGATGCCGTCTCGGCCGTGTTCGACGAGAGCCAGGTGTTCCGCATCGACCACTACCTGGGCAAGGAGACGGTCCAGAACCTGATCGCACTGCGTTTCGGCAACACCATCTTCGAGCCGCTGTGGAACAATCTGACCATCGACCATGTGCAGATCACCGTGGCCGAGACCGTCGGGGTGGGGGACCGCTGGCCCTATTATGACGAGTACGGCGCATTGCGCGACATGCTGCAGAACCACATGCTGCAGCTGCTGTGCCTGGTCGCCATGGAGCCGCCCTCCGACATCGATGCGGACTCGGTTCGCAATGAAAAGGTCAAGGTACTGCGCAGCCTCAGGCCCATTACGACAGAAGAGGTGACGCGCGTCACGGCGCGCGGTCAGTACCCGGATTATCTGACCGAGCGGGGCGCCCCGACCGACACCGAGACCTTCGTCGCCATCCGGGCCGACATCGACAACTGGCGCTGGGCGGGCGTGCCCTTCTTCATGCGGACCGGCAAATGCATGGCTGAAAAGCGCACCGAGATCGTCATCCAGTTCAAGCCGGTGCCGCATTCGATCTTCGGGCGGGACGGCACGGGCTATCGCAGCGCCATCCAGCCCAACCGTATGATTATTGAACTTCAGCCGGACGAGGACATTTCCCTTGAGGTGATGAACAAGCAACCGGGGCTGGATCAACGCATGCAGCTACAGCCCATCACCATGAGCCTGTCGTGGGGCCATAATGACCGCAAGGCCACCCCGCCCCGCCGTCGCATCGCCTATGAGCGGCTGCTGCTGGACGCGATGTCGGGTGACTCGACGCTGTTCGTCCGGCGCGACGAGGCGGAACAGGCCTGGAAATGGGTCGACGAGGTCTCGGACGCCTGGGAGGGCGCGGCCATGACGGTCGACCCCTATGGCACCGGCAGCTGGGGCCCCGAGAGCGGCGACCTGCTGCTGTCCCGCACCGGCCGCCGATGGAACAGTCATGAGCGTTGAGATCGAAACCTTTGCCTCGCCCGCGAAATGGGCCGCGGCCTGCGCCGAGCGGATGACCGACGCCCTGGCAGGCGCCCTGACCGAGCGTCCGCGTGCCTTCTTCGCGGGCTCGGGTGGATCGACCCCCGGTCCGGTCTATGCCGCCATGCGCGAGGCCGATCTGGACTGGAGCCGGGTCACCGTCACCCTGGTGGACGAACGCCATGTGCCGGAGAACTCGCCCGAGTCGAACGCGACCCTGCTGAAGACCAGCCTGCCGGTCGGCCCCGGCAAGGCCGACTTCATCCCGCTCTACAGCCCGGCCGTCACGGTTGATCGGGCCGCCGCCGTCGCCACCCAGGCCCTGGCCGGCCAGACCGATCGGCTGGATGCCGCCCTGCTGGGCATGGGCGAGGACGGGCACATCCTGTCGATGTTCCCGCAAAGCCCGACGCTCAAAGCCTTGCTGATCCCGACCCTGACGCCGGCCATATTCGGCGTCCCGGCGGGCCGCGACGGTATGGCGCCCAGCCGCGAACGCCTGTCGATGAACCTGCCCTGGCTGATGGCCTGCGGAACCGTCGTCATGGCCCTGACCGGCTCGGCCAAGCGCAAGGTGTTCGAGGATCAGGTCATGAGCGACCCGGCCCTGGTTCCCGTCGCGGCGCTCGCCGCCCACATCCCCCACCTGCAAGTCCTCTGGACGGAACAGTCTGAATGACCGACCTCCATCCCACGATCCGCGCGGTCACGGACCGCATCATCGCCCGCAGCCGCGAGACGCGCGCCGACTATCTGCGTCGCATGGACGACGCCGCGACCAACCGGCCGGGGCGCGCCAAGCTCAGCTGCGCCAACTGGGCCCACGCCTTTGCCGGCGCGCCGGTCAAGGACAAGCTGAACGCCATGTCGGGCAGCCAGCCGAACCTCGGCATCGTCACCGCCTACAATGACATGCTGTCGGCGCACCAGCCGTTCGAGCGCTTCCCCGAGGTCGTCCGTCAGGCGGTGCGGGAGGTCAATGCCACAGCCCAGGTTGCGGGGGGCACGCCCGCCATGTGCGATGGGGTAACCCAGGGCCGGCCGGGCATGGAACTGTCGCTGTTCAGCCGCGACCTGATCGCCATGTCGACCGCCATCGCCCTCACCCATGACGCGTTCGACGCGGCCCTCTGCCTCGGCGTCTGCGACAAGATCGTGCCCGGCCTGTTCATGGGCTCGCTGGCGTTCGGCCATCTGCCGGTCGTTTTTGCGCCCGCCGGTCCCATGCCCAGCGGTATTCCCAATGCCGAAAAGGCCCGGGTGCGCGCCCTCTATGCCCAGAACAAGGTGGACCGCGCGACCCTGCTGGAGAGCGAGGTGGCCAGCTATCACTCGCCGGGCACCTGCACCTTCTACGGCACGGCCAATTCCAACCAGATGATGATGGAGGTGATCGGCCTGCACCTTCCGTCCACGGCCTTTGTCCACCCCGACACCGGCCTCAGGGACGCCTTGACGGCGGCGGCGGCGAGGCGGGCGGTCGAACTGGCCCGCTCGGGCGAGGGCCGGATGAGCCGCGTGGTCGACGAGAAGTCGATCGTCAACGCCATCATCGCCCTGCTGGCCACGGGTGGCTCGACCAACCACGCCATCCATCTGGTTGCCATGGCCCGGTCAGCCGGGGTGCTGATCGACTGGACCGACATGGACGAACTGAGCAGTGCCACCCCGCTGCTGGCACGCGTCTATCCGAACGGCTCGGCCGATGTGAACGCCTTCCAGGCGGCCGGCGGCGTGGCCTTCGTGGTGCGCGAGCTGGCCAATGCCGGCCACCTGCACACCGACGTCACCACCGTCATGGGCGACGGGCTGGAGGCCTATTATCAGGAGCCCGTTCTGGACGAAGACGGCCGGCTGGTCTGGCGTGACGGTGTCTCCGAAAGTCTGGACACGGACATTCTGCGCCCCGTCTCGGACCCGTTCCAGAAGGACGGTGGTCTCAGGCTGGTGCACGGCGAACTGGGCCGGGCCGTCATCAAGGTCTCGGCGGTCAAGCCCGAGCACCGGGTGGTCGAGGCCCCCGCCGCTGTCTTCGACAGCCAGGAAGCCGCCCTGGAGGCCTTCAACGAGGGCAAGCTCAATCGCGACGTCATCGTCGTGCTCCGCTTTCAGGGGCCCAAGTCGAACGGCATGCCCGAACTGCACAGCCTGTCACCGGCGCTCAGCGTGCTGCAGGATCGCGGCTTCAAGGTCGCCTTTGTCACCGACGGCCGCATGTCCGGGGCCTCGGGCAAGACGCCGGCGGCCATCCACCTCAGTCCCGAAGCGCTGGACGGCGGGTCGATCGCCCGGGTGCGCGACGGCGATATTCTCCGGCTGGACCCCGACCAAGGTGTGCTGACCGTCGTCGGCGTGCCGGACTTTGCCGACCGCCCCTGTGCCCCGCGCGCCGAGGGTCACCTTCAGACCCATTCATGGGGCTATGGACGCGAGTTGTTCGGCGCCTTCCGCGATGCGGTCAGCTCGGCCGAGGAAGGCGCCTCGATCTGCTTTGCCCAGCCGCCGGCCGGACCGCCCGGCACAGACACCCCCCCGGACCCCAATGTGGTCGACCGCACCATGGACGCCTGAATGAGCAACGCCCCCCTTCACCTGGTCGGCGATGTCGGCGGCACCAATGCCCGCTTTGCCCTGTCGCGCATGGTCGACGGCATGCCGCGCGTCGAGCACCACGCGAGCTTTCCGGCCGAGGACCATCCGACCTTTCTGGATGGCGTGCGGGCCTTTCTCGAAGGGTGTGACGAGCGCCCGAACGGCGGCGCCATCGCCGTGGCCGGGCCGGTCACCGACGGCTTCATCGATCTGACCAATTCCCCCTGGCGCGTGTCAGAGGGCGAACTGGCCAGCCTGGGCGTCGGCCCCATCCGGCTGATCAACGACTTCGAGGCCCTGGCCTGGGCCGCGCCCCTGATCGGCGGGGACGACCTGTCGCATCTGGGGGGGCCGGAAACCGGCGATCCCCTGCAGACCCTCGCCGTGCTGGGACCCGGCACGGGCTTCGGCGTCTCGGCCCTCGCGCGCGACCGATGGGGCTCGGCCGTGGCGCTGGCCTCCGAAGGCGGCCATGTCGACTTTCCGCCGTCCGACGCCATCGAGGACGAGGTGCTGCGCATTCTGCGGCGGCGCTACACCCGGGTGTCGATCGAGCGCCTGATCTGCGGGCCGGGGCTGGTCAATCTGCACCGGGCGCTGGCCGAGATCGACGGACGCCCGACCTCCATCGACGATCCGGCAGAGATCACCCGCGATGCCCTGGCCGATCCGCGCAGCCCGTGCGGGGCGACGCTGGCCCGCTTCTGCGCCATCCTCGGCTCGGTCGCCGGGGACGTGGCCCTGACTACGGGTGCACGCGGCGGCGTCTATATCGCGGGCGGCATCGCGCCGCGCATTCTCGACTTCCTGAAGGCCAGCCCCTTCCGCGAACGGTTCGAGCAGAAGGGGCGCTTTACCCCCTATATGCAGGCCATTCCGACCTGGGTGGTCCTGCACAAACAGGCGGCCCTGCTGGGGGCAGCCCAGGTCGCCTGTCGCAACGACTGATTGTCATCACGTCCGCGTGAACCCTTTGCCACATTCCGGCGTTTGGGTGTCTCAACCGAGGAAGGGACTTCTCATGCGTAAACTGATCATCGCCTCCGTGTCCGCTATCGCCCTGATGGGCGTGGCTGCCTGCAATGAAACCGCTGCCGAAAAGGAAGCGGACGCCCAGGCTGACGCCATCGAGGCGCAAGCCGAGGTCGAATCGACCCAGCTGGAAAACGCCGCCGACCAGGCCACCACCGACGCCGAACGTGACGCCCTGAACGACCGGGCCGACGCCGTCGAGGAATCGGCCGAGCAGCGCGCCGATGCGGTCGAGGAAGCCGCCGAAGACACTGCGCCCGCGCAGTAACAGCTCCGACCTGCCGGGGGGTCATGCCTCCGGTCATCCTTCGGAAGGAAAGGCCCCGCCATCCCCCCGGCGGGGCCTTTTTTCTGTGCCCTATCCGGCCCGCTTCGGCGGCCAAGGGATGAAGGCGCTGGTGCGGCGCACATAGTCGGCATAGCCGGGCCGCGAACTGTGGATCGACTTTTCCGTAATCCCGATGCCGGACCATTTGGTGAGGGTAAAGGTCAGGAAGACCGGCCCGAGGATCGAGGCCAGGCCCGGCCCTGTCTCGGCCGCGATCAGATAGAGGCCCCACCAGACACAGGCGTCGCCGAAATAGTTGGGGTGGCGGGTGTAGCGCCACAGGCCGGTGTCCAGCACCTTGCCCTTGGTCGAGGGATCCCGGCGGAAGGCCGCCAGTTGGGCATCGCCCACCGTCTCGAACACCAGACCGACGGCGAACAGGGCCACCCCGGCCCAGCCCAGCCCGCCGACCGGCGGCGTATCGGCCACCTGACCCAACTGCACCGGAAGCGACGTCAGCCAGGCCAGCCCTCCCTGCGGCAGGAAGACGAACAGCAGCGCGACCATCGGCCAGCTCTTGCCCGTCTTCGTCTGGCGGCCAATCAGATCGGCATAGCGGCGGTCCTCGCCATGGGCCCGCCAGCGCAGGAACAGGTGCAGACCCAGCCTCACCGCCCACAGGCCGCACAGCCCGACCAGCAGGGCAGACCGCAGGGCGTCGCCCTCCGTCCGGGGCCAGGTCACCAGCGCGAGGAACAGCATGGCCAGCGGCCAGACCGCGTCGATGAAGCTGACATCGCGGATCCTCACCGCCACCAGCCACAGAAGGCTCATGACGCCGAGGATCAGGGCCAGATTGACGCCCAGCAGCCAGGCGATCTCGGTCAGGGTCATGGGCAAGGCTCCGATAGCAGGGGACAGTCCCTTATACGTTGAACCCTGTCCCCGGGATGCCCGCCCGGGCAACCCTCACTCGTGATGCTGCGATCCGAAGGTCCGTTCCAGCCGGCGCTCCAGCCGCGTCTTCACGCCGTCGATCAGGCTGAAGGCGGCCGGGATGAAGATCAGCGACAGGGCCGTCGAGGTGATCAGCCCCCCGATCACGGCGACCGCCATCGGGCTGCGGAACTCGGTGCCCTCGCCGAACGCCAGGGCGATCGGCAGCATGCCCAGACCCATGGCCAGGGTGGTCATGATGATCGGCCGGGCCCGCTTGTGCGCGGCATCCAGAATCGCCGCGCGACGGTCCATCCCGTCCTTCATGGCGATGATGGCATAGTCGACCAGCAGGATGGAGTTCTTGGCCGCGATGCCGGTCAGCATGATGATGCCGATCAGGGCCGGCATCGACAGCGACTTGCCCGTCACCAGCAGCAGGAAGAAGGCCCCGCCGAATGACACGGGCAGCGCCGCCAGAATGGTGATCGGGTGGAAGAAGCTGCGGAACAGCAGCACCAGCACGACGTACATCAGCAGGATGCCGGTCACGATGGCGAACATGAAGCCGATGCCCGTCTCCTGCAGGTTCTCCAGCTCCCCCGACACCGCCTGGGATACACCCTCGGGGAGGTTCTTCATGGCCGGCAGAGCATCGACCCGCTCGGACGCCTGACCAAGCGTGATGCCGTTAAGCTCGGCCGTCAGGGTCGCGACCCGCTTGCGGTCAAGGCGGCTGATCTGGTTGGGCCCGGCCCCGAAAGAGATATCGGCCACCGACGTCAGGGGTACTGAGGCACCGGACGCCGTCGGCACGCGCAGGTTTTCCAGAATGCCCAGATCGCTGCGGGCTTCCTCGCGCAGCATGACCCGGATCGGGATCTGCCGGTCACCGAGATTGAATTTGGGCAGCAGCTGATCGGCGTCGCCGAGCGTCGCCACCCGGGCGACCGAACTGATGTCTGCCGAAGCCACACCCTGCAGGGCCGCGACTTCGGCCTTGGGTGTGATGAGGATCTCGGGACGTACAAGGGCGGCAGACGAGATGACGTTGGTCAGACCGGGGATCTCCCGCATCTGACGCTCAACCGCCGCCGCCGCTTCTTCCAGGGTATCGCCGTCATCGCCGACCAGCTGGATCGACACTTGGCTGCCCTGACCATCGGCACCGAACTGGACGCGGGCGCCCGGAATGGCGCGCAACACCGGGCCCATTTCCTGCTCAAACGCCTGCTGACGCAGCGAGCGCTCGCTGCGTTTGACCAGATTGACGGTGATGTTGGCCGAGCGAACCTCGGCCGCCGATCCGCCGCCGCCCGGTCCGAAACTGACCGAGGCCGAGCCCACCGAGGAATAGACCGACCGAACCTCGGGCCGTTCCAGCAGCGCCGTGTTCACCCGTTGAACAACGGAGTCCGTTTCGGTGAGGGTCGAGCCGGGCGGCAGCTGGATGCTGATGCTCGAGCGCGAGACATCCTCGGCCGGGATGAATTCGAACGGGAGCTGCATGGCCAGGAAGAGTGAGCCGATCAGGAACAGGCCGCCGCCGCCCATGACCCACAGACGGTGGTCGTTGCGCCGCCGCACCACGCGATGGGCAAACCGACCGCGTGGATCGTCGCCCCCTTTGCGGAAGTCGTTCAGCGCCCAGTCGAGAACACGCAGATAGCCCTTCATCCAGGCCGGATCACCATGCTCCTTGCCCTGGTCGCGCTTCAACATATAGGCGCCCATCAGCGGGGTGAGCGTGCGCGCCACGACCAGCGAGAAGAAGACGCTGACGCAGGTGGCGATGGCAAAACTCTTGAAGAACTGCCCCACGACGCCCGGCATGAAGCCGGTCGGCGCGAACACCGCCAGCAGGGTCGCCGTGGTCGCGATGACCGCAAGACCGATTTCATCCGCCGCCTCGATGGCCGCGGGATAGGGGGCCTTGCCGTCGCGGATGTGCCGGACGATGTTCTCGATCTCGACGATGGCGTCATCGACCAGAATGCCGATGGTCAGCGACAGGGCCAGCAGGGTCACCACATTCAGGGACTGACCGGTCAGGTCCATGATCCAGAAGGTCGGGATCAAGGACATGGGCATGGCCACGGCGGCGATCAGCGTGGCCCGCCAGTCGCGCAGGAAGATGAACACCACCAGCACGGCCAGGCCGGCGCCCAGCAACAGCGCCTCGACCGAGGCGTGGAAATTGTTGATCACGTCCGAGGTGGTGTTGGTCACCTCCTCGATGGTGACATTGTCGAGTTCCTCATCCAGCGCCTCGATCGCGGCCTGGGTGGACTCGTAGACGTCCAGTTCGGACGAGCCTTTCGAGCGACTGATGCTGAAGCCGACAACCTCGGCCCCGTTGTAGCGCGCGCGCCCGCGCGGCTCGGACCATTCGTCGACCACTTCGCCCAGATCGCCGAGACGCACCGAGCGCCCTCCGACCGGAATCCGTGTCTCACGCAGATCCTCGACAGACCCGGCCGAACCGACCGTCCGGATCGCCTGCTCCTCGCCGCCGATCTGGCCGCGGCCGCCGGGCAGGTTGATGTTGGACGCCCGCAGCTGGTTCGACACCGCCGCCGCCGTCACCCCCTGGGCCGCCAGCTTGGCGGGGTCCAGCTTGATGCGGATCTCGCGGCTGACGCCCCCATCGCGACTGATCTGGCTGACGCCCTCGATCGAGAGCAGTCGCTTGGCGACGGTGTTGTCGACGAACCAGCTCAACTCCTCGGGGTTCATGCCAGGCGCGCGGACCACATAGGTGGCGATCGGCTGTTGGGTGAATTCGATGCGCTGGACAATCGGCTCTTGCACATCCGACGGCAGGTTCTGGCGAATGCCTGCGATGGCGTTGCGCACATCATTGGTCGCCTTCTCCAGGTCGACACCGAGCTGGAAGGTGATGGCCGTCGTCGATACAGAGTCATTCACGGTCGAGCTGATATCATCGACCTCGCCGAGGCCCGCGACCGCATCCTCAACCAGACGCGTCACCTGGGTTTCCAGCTCGGTCGGCGCCGCGCCCGACTGGACGACCGTGACCGCCACGATCGGCAGGTCAACGTTGGGGAAATTGTTCGTCGGCAGTTTGAAATAGCTCAGCACCCCGGCGACCGTCAGGATGATGAACAGCAGCACCACCGGGATCGGGTTCCGGATCGAGGCCGCCGAAATATTGTTGAAGTTCATCGGGCCGGTCTCAGCTTGCGGACGCGGGGGGAGCGGCCGGCGCCGCCGGGGTCGCCGGTGCCACCGTCACCCGGTCGCCGTCGCCGAGGAAGCCCGCGCCCTTGACCACCACCCGCTGGCCGGCCTCGAGCCCGCTGTCGATGGCCACATTCGGTCCCTCGCGCGCACCGGTTCTCACCTCGACAAAGCGGACGGTGGAGTCGCTGCCCACGACATAGACCCCGGCTTCACCCTCGCGGTAGATCACCGCCTCGGAGGGCACGACCAGGGCCGGCAGCTGACCCAGGGCGATCTCGGCCCGGGCGAACATGCCGGTCTTCAACTCGCTGCCACTGTTGAGCGCGATGCGCGCCACGCCCAGACGCGTCTGGGGATCGACCTCGGGCGTCACGATCCGCACCCGACCGCCGGTCGGACCGTTGGCCCGGTCGGAGGTGACAACGGCGGTCATGCCGGAGCGCACCAGCGACAGATCGGATTCCGGCACCTGGGCATCCAGTTCCAGACGCCCGTCGCGCACGACGCGGAACAGCTCCGTGCCCGGCTGGACGATCTGACCCCGCGTGACGCTGCGGCTGATCACCCGACCCGAGACGGGGGCCCGGATAGTGGTCTGGGCCAGACGCGTCGCCGTTTCCGACCGCGCCGCGCGGGCGGCGTCCAATTGGGCCGCGGCCGTGCGTTGATTGGCCTCGGCTGTGTCCAGCCCGGCCTGACTGAGATAGCCGCGCTCGCGCAGCTCGCGGGCCCGGTCCAGTGCGGCATCCTGCTGCGCCACAAGGGCTTCCGCGGATTTCACCGAGGCGTCCTGCTGGGCCAGCTGGGCGCGCAGCACATCGTCGTTCAGCTTGACCATGGCCTGGCCCTGCCGGACATAGCTGCCCTCGTCGACATAGACGGCGGTTGCCACCAGCCCGCCGGTTTCGGCGCCGACCGGCACCTCTTCCCACGCCGAGATGGTGCCCGAGACGGTCAGGGTCCGCGCCAGATCAACGCTCTGGACCGTCGCCACGGTCACGGTCTGGCCAGCGGCCGGCTCGACGCCGGCCTTGTCGTCCTCGCTGTGGCCGGAACAGCTTGCCAGAACCGCCAGCCCAAGCATTGCGAAGGCAGCAACCACCGGCTTCAGCATTGATCTCACGTCCATATCCCCTGTGCGTGGTTCCGGCCTCTATCGTCCCGCTGCGTGACAGCCGCGTGGCGAAGCCTGAAACCCGAACGCCGCCTATACCCTGTTCGCGACCCGTTCTCAAACGAGACCTTGTCCATTACAGCAATATAATCCTGCCGCGACGGGACGCCTGGCGCCCGCGTGAGTTGGCGTCGGCCCGGCCCCATGCTAACCGCGCCGCAGCATGAGCACGTCCCCTCCGACACCCCCGATCGACCGCATCCGCAATTTCTCTGTGGTCGCCCATATTGACCATGGAAAATCAACGCTTTCCGACCGGTTGATTCAGTTCACCGGGGGGCTGACCGCGCGGGAAATGCGCGAGCAGGTCCTGGACAATATGGAGATCGAGCAGGAGCGCGGGATCACCATCAAGGCCCAGACCGTGCGGCTGAACTACAAGGCCAGGGACGGGCTGGATTACGTTCTGAACCTGATGGACACGCCCGGCCACGTCGATTTCGCCTATGAAGTCTCCCGCTCGCTGGCCGCCTGCGAGGGCTCGATCCTGGTGGTTGATGCGTCGCAGGGGGTCGAGGCCCAGACCCTCGCGAACGTCTATCAGGCCATCGACAACAACCACGAGATCGTGCCGGTCCTCAACAAGATCGACCTGCCCGCCGCCGAGCCCGAGCGCGTCCGCGAGCAGATTGAGGACGTGATCGGCATCGACGCCTCCGAGGCCGTCCTGTGCAGCGCCAAGTCCGGCATCGGCATCGAGGATGTGCTCGAGGCCATCGTCACCCGCCTGCCCGCCCCCAGGGGCGACGCCGACGCCCCGCTGAAGGCCATGCTGGTCGACGCCTGGTACGACCCCTACCTCGGCGTCATCCTGCTGGTGCGCGTGTTCGACGGCCACCTGCGCGCCGGCCAGCGGATCAAATTCATGCAGAACGGTTCGACCCATCTGGTCGACCGCGTCGGCGTCTTCCTGCCCAAGAACACCCCGGTCGAGAGCCTCGGCCCGGGCGAGGTCGGCTTCATCACCGCCCAGATCAAGGAGGTCGCCCACGCCGCCGTCGGCGACACCATCACGGATGAAAAACGCCCCACCGACACCCCGCTCAAGGGCTTCAAGGAAGTCCAGTCGGTGGTGTTCTGCGGCCTGTTCCCGGTCGATGCGGCCGATTTCGAGGACCTGCGCGCCGCCATCGGCCGCCTGCGCCTGAACGACGCCAGCTTCACCTATGAGATGGAATCCAGCGCGGCCCTCGGCTTCGGCTTCCGCTGCGGCTTCCTCGGCCTGCTGCACCTCGAGATCATTCAGGAGCGCCTCAGCCGCGAGTTCAACCTCGACCTGATCGCGACCGCCCCCTCGGTGGTCTACAAGATCGGCCTGCGCGACGGCACGACCATCGACCTGCACAACCCGGCCGACCTGCCCGACGTCATGCAGATCGACACCATCAGTGAGCCGTGGATCAAGGCCACCATCCTGACCCCCGACGAATACCTCGGCGGCGTCATCAAGCTGTGTCAGGACCGCCGCGGCCAGCAGATCGAGCTGTCCTACGTCGGCACCCGCGCCCTGGTGGTCTATGAGCTGCCGCTGAACGAGGTCGTGTTCGACTTCTACGACCGGCTGAAGTCGATCTCGAAGGGCTATGCCAGCTTCGATTACGAGCTGACCGACTACAAGGTCGGCGATCTGGTCAAGATGAACATCCTGGTCAATGCCGAGCCGGTCGACGCCCTCAGCATGCTGGTCCACCGGGGCCGCGCCGAGACCCGCGGCCGCGGCATGGTCGAGAAGATGAAGGAGCTGATCCCGCCCCACATGTTCGTCATTCCCATCCAGGCGGCCATCGGCGGCAAGATCATCGCCCGCGAAACCGTCCGCGCCCTGCGCAAGGATGTGACCTCGAAATGCTACGGCGGCGACGCCACCCGCAAGAAGAAGCTGCTGGAGAAGCAAAAGGCCGGCAAGAAGCGCATGCGCCAGTTCGGCAAGGTCGACATCCCGCAGGAAGCCTTTATTGCCGCCCTGAAGATGGACGAGGATTGATCGTGACCCAGACCCCTGCCACCCCGCAGACCGCCCCCCTGACCGATCCCGTCTCCTCCGCCCTGACGGCCGCCAAGGCTGACCCGGCCAAGGTCGGAGCCTTTGAACTGGCGCTGATTTCGGCCCTGCTCTACGTCGTGCCGGCCGACGGTCCGCCCCCGCTGGACAAGACCTTTGGCGTCGATGTGCCCTTCACCCTGATGGGGGTCACCCTGAAGGACGGGACCCGGGCCAATGGCCTGTTCACGACGCGCGAGGCCGCCGCCGCCGTGTTCGGCGACGCGCCGCTGATGGGCATCCGCGGCCTGCATGCGCTGCAGATCCTGCGCGAGCACTGGATCGCGCTGAACCCCGGCGCCACGCCCGGCCTGATCCTGTCGCCCGACCAGATCCAGGCCATCCTGGAGTCCGTCGGCGAGGTCCGGCTGGCGTCCGCCGACGCCCCCGGCCGCACCCCGACCCTGCCCGAGCGCGAGCCGCTGGAACTGACCGACCGTCTGCGCCGCGCCCTGACGCACGAGACCATCACGGGCGTCTGGCTGGGCCGCATCACCGACCCGGAGACGGATGCCCCCGGCTGGCTGCTGCAGGTGCAGGGCACAGCCCCCTTCGCCAATGTGCGCGCCGCCGTCGACATCGCCGCGGTCGGCCTGGACTTCCACGGCGAGACGCTGGACCTGTCGGTCAGCCTGCCCGGCGGCCCCGAAGGGGTCGGCCTGCGCGTGGTGTAAGGCGGGGCGGAGAGGTCGTAAGGCGCCGTCCGCACGACCCCGGCGAAAATCTCGGTTTCTTAACGGGTTCGCGTCAAGGTAGGGGCTGTATCAGTCAGGATTCCCCCATGCCCTGTCATGCGTGCCGCCATGGCGCCGGGTTCGATCTGGCCATCACCATGGCCTTTCAGCCGATCGTCGATGTCGGGACCCGCACGGTCTTTGCGCAGGAGGCGCTGGTGCGCGGCGCCGACGGCAGCGGCGCGGCCGCGGTGCTGGCGCAGGTGTCGGACACCAACCGCTATGGCTTTGACCAGTTGTGCCGCAGCACCGCCATCGAACAGGCCGCGGCGCTCGACCTGACCGCCGGCGGCGCCAGCCTGTCGATCAACTTCCTGCCCAATGCCGTCTATGAGCCGCGCGCCTGTATCCGGGTGACGCTGGACGCGGCGATGCGCACCGGCCTGCCGACCAGCGCCATCATCTTTGAATTCACCGAGAGCGAGTCGATCGACACCGACCACCTGCTGAACATCCTGCGGTCGTATCGGGCCATGGGGTTCCGCACCGCCATCGACGACTTTGGCGCCGGCTATGCCGGGCTGGGCCTGCTGAGCAAATTCCAGCCCGACATCGTCAAGCTGGACATGGGTCTGGTGCGCGGCATCGACACCGACCCGGTCCGGCGGATCATCGTGCGCAACACCCTGGCGACGCTGACCGAGCTGGGCATCCAGCCGGTGTGCGAGGGGATCGAGACGGTCGGGGAATACACCGCCCTGCGCGACCTGGGCGTGACCCTGATGCAAGGCTATCTGTTCGCCCGCCCCACCGTCGGACGGCTGGCGGAGGTGGTCTGGCCGGAGGAGGCGGAGGGGCAGGCGGACGCGGTGCGCGCGGTGGGGTGAGGATTGAGGGGTAGACTCGCGCGCTGATTGCTCTCTAACCTCAGTTCGCGGGGGTGAAAAAGATGAGCGATAGTCCACCGGATGATCGGCCTGAGCACCGCTTCGGGGGGCCCTGGACGGAAGTGAAACTCGACGCAGTCGAGTACTATCTGAAATTCTATACCCAAGCGCTCAGGGACAAGCCTGCACCCGATAATCCATTTGTGCTTTGGTATATCGACGCATTTGCCGGCACGGGCATGCGTGCAGCGGACCAAGTAGAGGGCGGACTCTTCGATGGAACCCCCTCAGAGATAAAAACGGTTCGTCTCGCGGGATCAGCTACACGGGCCCTGCAGGTCGATCCACCATTCAAGCGATTTGTGTTCATTGAGGAGCGGCCAGATTTCTGCGTCGCGCTCGAGACCCTGAAAAGGGACCATCCTGATCGGTCAATCGAATGCAAACAAGGCGACGCAAACCTCATACTTCCGAAGCTATTCGGATCGCCGCCATGGGTGGGACGCAAGAAGTGGGGCAGCCCTTCACACAGGGCGGTAGTCTTTCTTGACCCCTACAACCTCGTCGAGTGGTCAACACTTGAATGCTTGGCACAGACTAAAGCCGTCGACCTATGGTTTCTCTATCCTATTGCGAGCGTGCTGCGCCAAGCTGCTAGGAGCTATGAAGCGGTCGACGCCAAAAAGGCAGCCTATCTCGATAGGGCTTTCGGCACCGCTGCGTGGCGGACTGAGCTTTACAAGCCAGAGACCCAAGCCCCTCTCCTCGAAGACTTAGGAACCCGCAACGAGAGGGTAGATCGGTCGGAAGTGGAGGCCTACGTGAAACGCCGTCTGGAAACGCTCTTTCCATACGTCTCTCAACCGCTGCCGCTTCTGATGCCAGCCGGTGCGCAGCTATTCTCTTTGTTCTTCGCTGCTGCAAACCCAAGCCCGCCTGCGGTCGCACTCGCGCGCCGGTGCATCAAGGATTTGCTTAACAACTATGGACGACCGGCATCTCATCGTAGGTCTGGCCGTCAATAGAGCGACCAGCCGCCTTCTTATTCCGACCGCCCCACTGCTTGAAGAAGAACGCCGTCCCAGACACCCGGCAACGACTCTGAATTTCATCGACCCATTGAGGGTCCATCGGGCGGGAACGCGGTCCAGATTCGCCACCGATGATTGCCCAGTCGATGTCGGTCAGGTCGGCACTCGCTACCGAGCCGATCAAAGGTTCGAACGACACAAAGCGTATGACGGAAGGTGTTGCGCGTAGATCGTCGAGGCGCGACAGGACGGCAGCGTCTTCGACGCTGGTCCCCAACCAAACGTGCGGCAACACGGGCAAATCGAGCGCCACAAGCACATCGCGCATGCGCTCGGGCCGCTTGGTGAGTATCTGATAGGTATGTCGCGGAGTCTGCTCCATCACCTTCCAGACGCGAGCGATGAAGTCGGTCGGCACATCGTCATGGAAGAGGTCCGACATGGAATTGACGAAAATTTTTCGGGGCTTTCGCCACTTGAGCGGCACGTCGAGAGATGCCTCGTCAATCCTGGCCTTGCCGACCCATACGTAGCGACCGCCGCTCTTGCGCGTCAGGCCTTGGTATTTGGGCAGGCCCATGGCCTCGAGCCGCGCGGCCATCCGCATGGCATAGCAATTCGTGCAGCCGGGCGTGATGACCGTGCATCCCGCAACGGGGTTCCACGTCGCGTCTGTCCATTCGATCGTGGTGTCGGCCATTGTCGATCCTAACATCCTAGTGCCTGCCGACCGACCCCTTGCATTAACCATGCCATCCCGCATTGTTCATGGTATGTTCTCATTGTTTAAGGGTGGAAGCAAGGGGAGTTCGAATGAGTGGATCGAGTGACTACGGAAAGTGGATTGCTGCCGTCGACCGCATCATGAAGCGCGACTGGTGCATCGACACGGCCGAGGCCGGGCTAAACGAGGGCGAGTTGCGGCGCTTCTGGAGCGAAGGCGATGTGCCCGAGGCCTTCGTCGCGTGGTATGCCGCAAAGTATGATCTGATCCGGTTTGAAAGCGGGTATTCTCAGCGTTCGCCTGCCTAAGCGCCGGACTGCTTGCCGATCAGCCCCATGCGGGCAAGAAGTCGGTCTCGTAATGTGGTCGAGGTAACGCCCGCCCCGAGCTTTACGCCTTGACCGTGATACTCGCCGTACGGCGTGTTCAAGAGCGAGGGGTGGACCTGCACTTGCAGCGTCGCGGGGTCAATCGTCACGAGTTCGCGGTCAAATAAGGTGTGAAGATCGGCCCGGAGCAGCAAGGCATTGTCGGGGGTGTTGGTGTGCTCACCGAGGTAGGGAACGATATGAGCAGCCTCCAAAACCTCGACCACTTCGTAGCCCGATATGGCGCACCGGCGGTCGAACCGCTTGAGAGCCTCTTCGCGAAATCGCTTCCCACCTTGTCGCGCGACGATCTGAGCTTCGATCCTGCGACGCGCATCTTCTGGCGAAATCGGCAGTGCGGGTTCCGCTACAGCCCCTAACTCAGACTGCGACGGAGCGAACTTGAAGTTTTGCGAAGGCAGCTCGCCTTGGTCATTGTAGCCCTGAAGACTGAAGTATCCGTCCGCGAAGCCGACGACCTGCGCCAATCCCAAAACTCGATATAGGGCCGTCGGCTTACTCCTAACTTGGATCATCACGGCAACCGGGACGTCATCATCGCGATTTGCGAAAAGGGCCCGGTTCGTCGCCACCCGTTTTGCCTACTCCGGATCAGCGCGCTCCTGGAAGTAGCGATACGTCCATGAGCCATCCGGTGCCGCAACGGGATCGTGGTCGTCGTACGGGCTGTTGAGCGTCTCACGAATGCTGAGGGCGTAGATCCAGCCCTTCGGCTTTTGGATGCCCGTCTGAGGATTGACGAGATGAACGCCGTTGAGCGGTGCGGGCCACCGGATGTCCTCTCCGCGTCGGCTGTTGAACCACTCCAGCGCTTCACGGTGGGGTGCTTCGAGCTCCGAGAACTTGATTTCCAGCGCGCTCATTGCGCGCGCCCGAAACTTCGGATGTCGATGCTCCCCTGTCCTATTTTAGATAGGTGAATCATCGCGCCCTCCTATCGGAGGTTAGGTCGCAACTTCACCGTTGGGCAAGCGCCCCACGTCCGCCTTTGACGCAGACGCCCTCTATCCTGCCCCGCATGGATATGACCCTGCCCCCGGCTGTGCCTCTGCCGGATCCGCCGAAGGCGGATCGGCCGGCGCATTATCGGCTGTCGACCGAGACCTGGCTGTTGATCCTGAAGGAGTATCGGGAGGGGGCGACCGCGCCCTTTCTGGCCAGCAAATGGCGGGTGTCGGAGCATGCGGTGCGGCGGCGCATCACCATGCACGGGGCGACCAAGCGCGAGTGGGGCGATGGTCAGGCGATCGCCATGGCCACGGCGCGCGAGGCCGAGCTGGAGGCGGCGCGGCGGAACAGCCCGGAGGCGGTGGCGGCAAGGCTGTTCGCGGGCCTGCCGATGCCCTCGGATGAGGGGGAACCGGACGGCGGTGAAGACCCGGCGGGGCTGGCGCGGATGGCGATGCTGGCGTCGGGGCGGGCCATGCGCGGGCGGCTGTGGGCCGAGGCGC
This sequence comes from Brevundimonas sp., assembly GCF_036963785.1. Taxonomy (GTDB): domain Bacteria; phylum Pseudomonadota; class Alphaproteobacteria; order Caulobacterales; family Caulobacteraceae; genus Brevundimonas. The sequence goes on along the minus strand of NZ_JBALUS010000004.1, from coordinate 123,532 downwards.
GGGCGCTGGGGGCGCTGGCCGAGACCTATCAGCGGCTGGCGGCGCGGGAGGCGGAGGCTGTGGCTGGCGGTGGCGGTGTGCGCGGCAGCGGGCCGGACGGGGCGCTGACGGTCGCGGACCTGCCGCTCGCGCTGGTGCTGCAGGTGATGGAGATGGGGGGCGAGGAACGGACGGCGTTGTTCGGCTATCTGCCCGAGGGGCGGCCGGACCCCGACCGGGCGGTGCGGAAGGCCTATTGGCAGATGTATGGCTTTCAGCGGCGGTATCTGACCAAGGCGAGCTATCGCCAGCGGGCGACAGAATTCTGGATCGAGACGCTGGAGGCGTCGCTGGCGGCGGCGGGGGTACCGCTGCCCGACGAGGGCCATCTGAGCGGCTGGCGGCAGATGTCGGACGCGGACCTGATGGACGCAGCGGCTGAGGGAATGGAGGACTGAGGCGGGGCAGGCCCCCTCCCCCTCTCGCCATTCGCGGGCGGGCGGGGTAGGTCACTGCCCTTTCCGTTTTTGCTGCACAGGACGGCTCTCATGACCGCCTCTCCGTCTCCCGCCTTTTCGCCGCTGAATGACCTCGAGGTGCTGCTGATGGCGGCCAGTTCGGGCGGGGCGGAGGAGCGCGCGGCCTTTGAGGCGGCGGTGCCGGAGGGCAAGCTGTGGGCCGTGGTGGCCGAGGAAGATGCGGCGCGCGACACCCTGCGGCTGCGGACCGTGACGCCCCGGGACGGACGCCCGGCGACGGCGCTGTTTACCGCACGGGAGCGCGCGCAGGCGGTGTTCGGGGAGGATGCGGCGGCCGAGGCCTTTGACGGGCGGGCGCTGCTGGAGGTGGTGTGCGTCAATCCGGCGGTGCTGAACCCGGGTCAGCCCTATGGGGTATCGTGGCCGCCGGCGGCCCTGTCGGCGATGATCGGCCAGACCCTGCCGGCCCCGGAGGCGCGGTTTCCGACCCATCTGGCCAAGCCGAAGACCACGCCGGACGGGCTGGTCGAGGGGCTGAGGCGGGAGCTTTCTGCCGATCCGTCGGTCAAGGCGGCGTGGCTGGCGCTGGCGCGCTGGTCGGGCAGCGAGGAGGCCGGCTTTTATCTGGATGTGCGGATGCCGGCCGGCGAGGCGCAACTGCCGGGCCTGATGGAGCGGGCGCTGAAGGATGTGGTGCTGGATGCGCGTCTGGATGCGGGGGTGCGCGCGCCCGAAGCGCCCGCCGGGATCGGGCTGGAGATCGTGGCGCTGCGGGATTGATCGCGGGGCCTCAGTATTTTCGTCACAGGACCGTTGACCGGACCCGGAGCCTGCCTTATGGGTCCGCGCCTTCCCGGACGATATGTCTCTGATGTGTCGGCCCGAGAGCCCAGGTGGCGGAATTGGTAGACGCGCTGGCTTCAGGTGCCAGTGATCGAAAGGTCGTGGAGGTTCGAGTCCTCTCCTGGGCACCAATTCTTCGAAACGGCGCTGCATCCTGACGATGCGGCGCCGTTCGTTTATGGTCCTCAGGCAAGTGAACAGGCGGGACGCATGACAGTATATCTGCACAGGGGCGATCTGCCCGACGGTCTGGACCTCGGCACCGTGGTGGCGGTCGATTCCGAGACCATGGGCCTGCGCTATCGCCGCGATCCGCTGTGCGTCGTGCAGCTGTCCGCCGGGGACGGGGACGCCCATCTGGTCCAGCTGGACCGCGACGCCTATGACTGTCCGAACCTGAAGCGGCTGCTGACCGACCCGCAGGTGCTCAAGATCTTCCACTTTGGCCGCTTCGACATCGCCATGTTCCAGCTGTGGCTGGGGGTCGAGACGCGGCCGGTGTACTGCACCAAGATCGCCTCGAAACTGGCGCGCACCTATACCGACCGGCACGGTCTGAAGGATGTCGTGCGCGAGCTGGCGGGGGTGGACCTGTCCAAGGCGCAGCAGAGCTCGGACTGGGGGGCGGAGACGCTCAGCCAGGCGCAGCAGGACTATGCGGCCTCGGACGTCCTGTACCTGCATCAGGTGCGCGAGCGGCTGGACGCCATGCTGGCGCGCGAGGGCCGCACGGGGCTGGCGGCGCAACTGTTCGACTTCCTGCCCGTGCGGGCCCGGCTGGACCTGGACGGCTGGGAAGACACCGACATCTTCGCCCATACCTGAATGACCGACACGCCCCCGCCCGTGGATCCGACGTCGCCGACGGCCGCCAAGGCCCGGCACTGGCGCGCCCATTCGCGGCGGGTGATGCTGTTCCGGCGGGTGCTGCCGATGGTGATCCTGCTGCTGGCCGGGGGGACGGTCGCCTGGATCGTGCTGCGCTCGGCCATTTCGGACGCCGAACGCCGGGCCGAGCAGCGCAGCGATGTGGCGCTGGATAATGCCCTCTATTACGGACAGGACGATCAGGGGCGCTCGTTCGTAATCGGCGCCAAGGGCGTCGTGCGGGTGGCCGAGACCGGCCATCTGCGGCTGGTCGGGCCGGTGCTGAGGCTCAATCTGGGCGGAGCCAAGGTTACCGAGATGACCGCCGACGGCGGCACCTATGACGAGGCCGCGCGCCGGGTCGTCATCGGGCCGAATGTGCGGATTTCCGATGGCGGTTCGGGCTTTGTCCTGACGACGCCCGAGGCTGTGGTCGACACCCGCACGGGCGTTGTCACCGGTGACAAGGGCGTGCAGGGCACCGGACCGCTTGGCACCATGGCCGCGACGTCCTATGTCATCCGCGACCAGGGCGAGAGCATCGAGTTTCGCGGCACGGTCGAGAACAAGGTTCGCGGCACCATCAACCCCGCGTCCTCCCGGAGATAAGGTCGGCCATGACCCGTTCCAGCAAGCTGTCCCTGACCGTCGCGGTCGCCCTGGCGCTCAGCCTGACCCTGCCCGGTACCGGCGTGTCGCAGGACCCGTCCGACGACCCGGTCATGTATACGGGCATCGTCTTCAGCTACACGCCGAACGGCTTTGCCCTGGAAGGCGAGGCGGAGATCCTGCAGGGCGACAACCGGCTGCGCGCCAACCGCATCGAGGCCTTCACCAACGCCGATTCCGACCTGTCGCGGGTGGAGGCGTCGGGCGAGGTGTTCTTTGTCACCCCCACCCAGACCCTGCGCGGCGACCGGGCGGTCTATAATCTGCAGTCGGCCGAAGTGGTGCTGACCGGCAATGTCATCGTGACCCAGGGCCGCAATGTCATGACCGGCAGCCGGCTGGTCTATAATGTCCGCACCGAGAGCGCCCGCATGGACGGGGCGCCGACGCCCGCCGGCAACCGCGTGCAGGGGGTCTTCTATCCCAATGGCACCACCCCGCCGGATCAGGCTGACTGATCCCCGGTGGCCCGCAAGGAACTCTCTGCCCTCAATCTGGAAGACCGGCCCAAAGCGGCCGCGAAGACCGCTGCGCCCAAGGCCGCCGAGCCCGACCGGGGCCTGAAGGCCCGCCATCTGGCGCGGTCGTTCGGCAAGCGCCAGGTGGTGCGCGATGTGTCGCTGACAGTGCACCGCGGCGAGGTGGCGGGCCTTTTGGGGCCGAACGGCGCGGGCAAGACCACCTGTTTCTACATGATCACCGGCCTGATCCCGCCCGACAGCGGCACCATCACCATCGACGGCGAGGACATCACCCGCCAGCCCATGTACCAGCGGGCGCGCATGGGTCTGGGCTATCTGGCGCAGGAGGCCTCGATCTTTCGCGGCCTGACCGTCGAGGAAAATGTCCGCGCCGTCGTCGAACTGCACAAGACCGGCGAGGCCGCCATCCGCGAGGAAACCGACCGCCTGCTGGACGAGCTGAGCGTCGGCCATCTGCGGCACGCCCCGGCCGTGGCCCTGTCGGGCGGCGAACGGCGGCGGGTCGAGATCGCCCGGGCGCTGGCGGGCGACCCCGCCTTCATGCTGCTGGACGAACCCTTTGCCGGCATCGACCCCCTGGCCATTGCCGACATCCGCCAGGTGATCCGCTATCTGGCCGACCGCGGCATCGGCGTGTTGATCACCGACCACAATGTCCGCGAGACGCTGGACATCATCGACCGCGCCGCGATCATCGCCGGGGGTGAGCTGCTGTTCGAAGGCACCGCCGCCGAAATCGTCGCCAACCCCGACGTCCGCCGCGTGTATCTGGGCGATATGTATGGCTAGGGCGGCGACCGTGGGCCCGGAACGATCCTCGGCTCAAGCCGTACGCGGTTGAAATACTGCGGTGCCCTGAAAGCCTTCGTCATCCTCGGGCTTGACCCGAGGATCGGTTCATCCCCAACCTTGGCCATGGTGACCGACCGCCGCCCGTTCATGGCCACCTATATTCAGGCGAACCGGCCCTTTGGCACCCTGTATGTCGGCATGACGTCTGACCTTCTGACGCGGGCGAATGACCACCGGTACGGCCGGAAGAAAGGGTTCACCAGCCGCTATGGCTGCAGTGTGTTGGTCTGGTTCGAACAACACGATCTCGTCACCGAGGCCATTCGTCGGGAGAAGGCGCTCAAGAGCTGGAATCGTCCGTGGAAGGTCGATCTGATCGAGAAGCGAAATCCGGACTGGGCTAATCTGTATCCATGGCTCTGCGGCGAGGCGCCGGACCCGAGGGCGCCTCTGGAGACCCCGGCGGAGGGCAGTGTGGGGCACTTTCTTGCACGCCTCGCGCGGGGTGAAATCGGGGAGCCCTGAGCGGACAACGCCTGCCCGGACCGATCCTCGGGTCAAGCCCGAGGATGACGAAGGTGGAAAGGGGGGGCGGTCAGATCTGAGACGCGGACAAGCCGCTTCAACCCCCGTTAACCGCTTCGCGTCAGTGTGCCTCCAGCAAGTTTCGGGCCACGGTGTCCGAACGAGGTTCGGTGGGGACGGTTGCGGTGATCGGTCAGAGACTGGAGATCAGGCAGGGCCAGGGGCTGGTGATCACGCCCCAGCTGCAGCAGGCCATCAAGCTGTTGCAACTGTCGAACCAGGAGCTGGAGGCCTTTGTCGAGGCCGAGCTGGAACGCAATCCGCTGCTGAAGCGCGATGAAGAGGCCGACATCCCCGGCGAGGCGGTCGGCGAGGCGTCGGCGGACCTCCCGAATGACCCCCATGCCGAGTTGAGCTTTGACGAGGCGCGCCCGGACGCGGCCGAGCAGGCCATGGATACGCGCGCCGACGATGTCTATGACGCCAGCCCCGGTGAGCGGGCGACCGAGGGCGCGGGCGGGACCGACGAAGCCCAGCCCGGCCTGTCGGACTGGTCGCGCACGGGCAAGGGTGGCCCTGCCCCCGAGGGCGAGGGGCTGGAGCGCGCCGACAGTCGCGAGCTGACCCTGTGGGAACATCTGCAGGCGCAGCTGTCGGGCACACCGCTGAACGCCGCCGACCGGGCCATCGGTCTGGCCCTGATCGAAATGGTCGATGACCATGGCTATCTGCGCGGCGATCTGGCCGAGGTCGCCGACCGGCTGGGCTGCGGGGTCGACCGGGTCGAGGCGGTCCTGGCCGTCTGTCACGGGTTCGAGCCGACCGGCATTATGGCGCGCTCGGTGCCCGAATGCCTGAAGCTGCAGCTGGTCGAGCGCAACCGGTTCGATCCGGCCATGGCGGCCCTGCTGGACAATCTGGAGCTTCTGGCGCGGCACAATCTGTCGGCCCTGCGCAGCGCCTGTGGCGTCGATGCCGAGGACCTGTCGGAGATGATTTCCGAGCTGAAGGCCCTGACGCCCCGTCCGGGCGCCGGCTTTGGCGGGGAACCGGCCCAGACAGTGATCCCCGATGTGCTGGTGCGGCCCGACCCGGCCGGCGGCTGGCGGATCGAACTGAACGCCGACACCCTGCCCCGGCTGCTGGTCGACAAACGCTATCACGGCGTGGTTTCGGCCGGTGCCCGGTCGGACACGGAAAAGACCTTCGTCGCCGACTGTGCGGCCCAGGCCAACTGGCTGGTGAAATCGCTGGACCAGCGGGCCAAGACCATCCTGAAGGTGTCGTCCGAGATCATCCGCCAGCAGGACGCCTTCTTTGCCTTCGGCGTCGAGTTCCTGAGGCCGCTGAATCTGAAGACGGTGGCCGATGCCATCGGCATGCATGAGTCGACCGTCAGCCGCGTCACCTCGAACAAATACATGGCCACGCCGCGCGGCGTGTTCGAGCTGAAATTCTTCTTCACCTCGGCCATCCAGTCGGTCGACGGCCAGTCCAGCCACTCGGCCGAAGCGGTCCGTCACCGGATCAAGTCGATGATCGATCACGAAGGGCGCGACGGCGACGTTTTGTCCGACGACCGGATCGTCGAATTGCTTAACCAGGCGGGCATCGATATCGCCCGGCGGACGGTGGCCAAATATCGGGAAGCCTTGAGAATTCCGTCTTCGGTCGAGCGCAAGCGGCGTCTGAAGACCGGTTAATCGCGCCCGCTCCGGCGACCACAAAAATGTGAAGTCCGTTGACACCGAACGGCTTCGGTCGCGTTCTGTCTCCTATGCAAGTCCAAGTCAGCGGTAAGCACGTGGATGTCGGCGAAGCGTTAGGCTCGCGCATCTCTCTGGAACTCAATGAGGGGGTCGGCAAATACTTTGAACGCGGCGGACAGGATGCCGAGGTGGTGGTGTCCAAGGACGGCCCCGGGTTCAAGGTGGACTGCTGGGTTCGGCTGGCCTCGGGGCAGAGTCTGGTCACCACCGGACACGGCATGGACGCCCACGGCGCCTTTTCCGATTCGCTCGACAAGCTGGAAAAGCGGGTCCGGCGCTACAAGCGGCGCCTGAAGGACCATCACGCCGGGCCCAAGGGCCTGTCGCCCGAGAAAACGGAAATGGCGGCCGCCGAGGTGGCGCGCATGACCGTCTTCCGCAATCTGGATGAGACCGACGACGAGGACTTTGCCGATGTCGGCAAGCCGGACGGCGAGGCGCCGGCCGGTCTGGTCATCGCCGAGACCGAATCGGAACTGCGCACCCTGACCGTTGGCCAGGCCGTGCTGGAGCTGGACATGAGCGGCTACCCCGTCGTCGTGTTCAAGAATGCGGCCCATGGCGGCGTCGCCGTGGTCTATCGTCGGCCCGACGGCAACATCGGCTGGGTCGACCCCCGCCGTACGAGTTCACAGAACGGACACGGTTCGGTAAACGGTTCGTCGGTATAAGGCCTTTAAGGGGCCGCAAGTCGGGCCTAGAGGGCTGATGCCTTCCGGGCCCACAGTTGCGTAGTTTCGGGGATGAATATGGAAATCGGAGATCTGGTCGCCAGGGACGGTATCGTCCTGCGCGGAAGCGTCTCGTCCAAACGTCAGGCCCTGCAGGCGGTGGCGGATGCCGCTGCCCATGTGCTGGGTCACGCGGATGCCGCCCCTCTCATGGATGCCCTGATGGAGCGTGAGGCGCTGGGCTCGACCGGAGTCGGCTCGGGCGTGGCCATTCCGCATGCGCGGCATCGCGATGTGGACCATGTGTTCGCTGTGCTGGTGCGGCTGGAGACACCGGTCGCCTTTGATGCGGTCGATGATCGTCCGGTCGATCTGCTGGTGGGGCTGTTTGCGCCGCCCAGCGATGGTGCGGGGCATTTGCGGGCTCTGGCTGCGGCCTCGCGCGCGCTGCGCTCGCCGGACCTGCAGCAACGCCTGCGCCAGGCCGACAGCCGCGACACCCTGCAGGCCCTGCTGGTCCGCCAGATCGAATCGACGGCGGCCTGAGGCCCGGATAGCGGTCTAGTGGACCGAGACCGGCTCCAGCTCGTGGGCCACCGCAGCGGCAAAGGCGCTCTCGCGGTCGGCCATGACGGCCAGCCGCTCGCCATCGGCGCTGTGCACCGCATACAGGGTCTGGCGCGGGTCCAGCCGGATCGGCGGCTGATCCGGATCGGTCGCGCCGGCGACCTCGTCCATGATCTCGGACGCGGCCACCTCACGCACATAGACCAGATCGGGCGCACCCAGATCGGCAAAGGCCTTGTCCGTCATGTCGTCGGTCGTCATCACCTGGGTAGGGCTCCTGAAACGCGGGTGTGAAGGGTCAACGCGTGACCCGGTAAAGTGGCTCCGGAAGGATCGGAGGCGGGACCAGCCTATCAGCGGGTCGTGATGGGAATACGGCGGGTCTGGGCGACCTGTTCGGGGCGCAGCAGATCGACGTGCAGCAGGCCGTGCTCCAGCGAGGCCTCCTCGACCTCCAGACCATCGGCCAGCACAAAGGTCCGAAGGAAGCCGCGCGCCGCGATGCCACGGTGCAGATAGGCATTTCCGCCGTCACCCTTGTCGGCGCCGTCGCGCTTGCCCGAGATGGTCAGCTGGCGGCCCTCGAGCGTGATCGACAGATCGTCGGGGGAAAATCCGGCCACGGCCAGGGTGATGCGAACGGCCGCCTCGCCGCGCTGCTCGACATTATAGGGGGGATAGGCCTCGGACGCCGCCCGCGCCGCGCGGTCGATCAGGCTGCGGGTGTGGTCAAAGCCCAGCAGAAACGGGCTGTCGAACAGAACGGTACGCGTAGTCATCCGGCCCTCCTGGAAGCGACCCTGAATGCGGACCCCCGAAAGCGGCGGATCCATCGAACCCCTATCTGGGATGTCGCGCGCGGGCTTTCAAGCCTCGAAGCCCGGCCTCAGATCCACCAGGAGCGCGGATGGGGGATGGCCCGGCGTGACTTGAGCATCCAGCTGCCCCAGGCGCCGCGCATCAGCACCCACAGCACCAGCAGGAACAGCACAAACACCCCGGCATTGACCACGATCAGGATGACGCCCAGCACCGCCACGACCGCCGCCGTCCACAGGGTGCGGACCTGAAAGACGTGGTGGCTGGCGGCGACGGCATGGGTCGGCACATCCCGGACCATGACCGCCAGAAGGCCGATCGCCGCCGACACGCCGAAGGTCGGAATGGCGAACAGGATGAGGGCATAAACGGTGTAGAGGCCCATCATGCCCTCGGGCTCGGGCAGGTCATCCACCGGCGCGCGCCGGGGCGGAGTCGTGTCGGGCGGCGTCGCCGCAGCCACGGGCTCCGGCTCTGGCTCGGGCGTGGACGGCGAATCCGCCGCGGGCTCGGGGTCCGGCTCGGGGGCAGGTTCGGGCGCGGGCTCGGGCGGAGGCTCCACCGTGCGCGGATGACCGGCGAGGGCATCGGGCGAGCAAAAGCCCACCTCCGCATCCGGGTCGGCCTCGGGCCGGGGGGCGGGCTTGTCCTTGAACAGGTCGGGATCGCCGGGTTCGGCCATCGGGCTCCTCACACTTCGCGGCGACAATGCCGGGGCAAGCGCCCCCGCGCAACCACTGTCAGCCGCGCGACAGGGTGATCTCACAGCCGGCCTCGGCCGCATCGGCCAGACAGCCGGGCTTGCCGATGCGCACCGTCACCCCCTGCACGACCGGATCGGCCATCAGCCGCCGGCCCAGACGCTGGGCAAAGGTCTCGACCAGACCGACATGGCCCTCGGCCACCAGCTCGCGCGACAGGCGGGCGACATCCTCATAGTTCAGCGTGTTACCCAGGGCCTCGACCGGGCCGGGCGCCAGCTGCAGCGCGACATTGATCACCAGGGTCTGCAGACGCCCCTGCTCATGGGCGTGCACGCCGATGCCCGCCTCGACCACCAGGTCGCGCACGAACACAGTCAGCCCCTCGTGGCGCAGGCCGTCAGCCATGGATCAGTCCTCTTCGATATCGGGAGTGCGCCAGGCCAGATGCTGGCCCGCGTCGACGGCGATCATCTGGCCGGTCACGCCGGGCGCCCGGGCCAGCCACACGACGGCGTCGGCGATCTCTTCGGGGCGGTTGGCGCGCTTGAGGGGGGTGCCGTCAACCTCGGCCTGGAAGTCGGTCTCGCTCTGGTGCACCGAGGCCAGAGTCGGGCCGGGGCCCACGCCATTGACCCGCACCCGCGGCGCCAGCGCCTGGGCCAGGGTGCGCGTCGCCCACCACAGGCCGGCCCGCGACAGGGCATAGGAAAAGAACCGGGGGTCAGGCTTCTTCACCCGCTGGTCCAGCAGGTTGACGACCCAGCCGCCGCCGTCCGGCACCTGGCCAGCCAGGGCCTCGGCCAGCACCACGGGCGCGCGCAGATTGGTCTCCATATGCGTGTCCCACAGGGCGCGCGACAGATCACCGACGCGGTCATCCTCAAAGGCCGAGGCATTGTTGACCAGCCCGGTCAGGGGGCCGAGCGCGGCGCGGGCTTCCGGCACCAGGCGGCGGACCTGATCTTCCTTTGACAGGTCGGCGACGACCACGGCGGCGCGGCGGCCCATGGCGCGGACCTCACCGGCCAGGGTTTCGGCGGCGTCTTTCGAGGAGCGGCAGTGGATGGCCACGTCATGGCCGGCGCCGGCCAGGGCCAGCACAATGGCGCGTCCGATGCGTTTGGCGCCGCCGGTGACCAGCACGGCCCCGGGCGTGTCAGACGGACCCGTGGGGGTATCAGTCAACCCGGCCGAACTCGAACACGTTCAGCGCGCCCAGAACGATGACAAAGCCGAAGATGATAAAGAGCGCGGTCATGGAATTCTCCCGTCGGAAATCTGGTTCTGGCCTTAAAGCGCGCCCGGCCTCTGTTCAAGGGGCGCGGGCCGGGCCATCAAGCCGCATGGCCCCCTCCCCGACCCGCAACTGGCGCGAACGCATCGAGCCGTTCACCCGTCCGGCCTTTCACACCCTCGCCCGGCTGACGCGCGGCATGACGCTGGGCGTGCGCGGTCTGGCGGTGGACTCAGAGGGCCGCATCCTGCTGGTCCGGCACACCTATCTGCCCGACTGGTGGCTGCCGGGTGGTGGGGTCGATCGCGGCGAGAGCCTGCACGACGCCCTGGTGCGAGAAATGCGCGAGGAGACCGGCCTGATCCTGACCGGGCCTGCCACCCTGCTGTCGATCCATTCGAACGAGGCCCATTTCCGGGGCGACCACGTGGCCGTCTATCTGGTCCGCGACTTCACCCCCGGCCCCGCCAGCCAGCACGGCGAGATCGCCGAGGTAGGCTGGTTTGCCCCCGACGCCCTGCCCGACGCCCTCAGCCGCGGCAGCCGCGCGCGGCTGAGGGAGTATCTGGACGGGGTGCCGGCCGATCTGCGGTGGTGAGGTGAATGCTCCGGGGGCTGACAAACTGGCGGATCAGGGGCGGAGACCCTGCCACCGGATAGCCTGTCGCCCGACACCCAGGACTGGATCGCCGCCTTCAAGGCCAGCGCCGCCAATGACAGCTACCTGCCCCTTTCCGTGGCGGGTTACGATGGCCCGTCGACCGATCTCGGCGAAATTGTCGTCATCGGCGATCGGCCCTGGTACGAGCTCTATAACAACTGGTGGGAAGTCGGCGGCTCACTCGGCGGCGACGGTCCTGATCCCTGGACGGATAGCGGTGGTGGGGGTGACGGAGGCCAGACGACTGATCCCACTCAACGCGACTACGATGCCTGCGAAGATCGGCAGGCGGATACCCTCGCTGACGACATCAACGACGAAATTCGCAACCAGCCCGACAGTGATCGGCGGGAGTATGGCGCCCTCATTTGGAGAGACGACCAAGGCAATCTTCACCGGACGGCACTGGTTCCAGGCTCTAACGGCAGCGTACCATTCCCCGCAGACCCCACCGAACTAGGGCTGGACAGTTACAGCCGGGTGGTTGGCATGGTTCATAGCCACCCCAGCTTGGTGGACATTGGGACTAACGGCGTCTCTAACTGGGTGTCTGCCTCGCATGGATGGATTTGGGGCGGTGACTGGCTCGTCGCGGACGATTGGGTAAACACACACAACCTGGATCCGGACAACTTCACGATGTACATATCGTTTGAGGGGCAGATCAGAGAGTACGACTATTTCGACAACCAATCGCCAGAACTCCGGGAGCCCGATAACTTCACCGACGCAGGCTCCGCAGAGTCAGGGGATTATAATCCCGGAGCATCTTGCCCATGATGGAGTTATTTGCGGCGCTGATTCAGGATCCCCCGCCCCCCATTATCGAGTATCGCCAGCCGAACTCCGGCGCGATTGAGGCGACATGGGACTGCCGTGGGCGGCAGGTTCGCTACCGGATTGAAACGGAGTGGGACCGGGTGCGCCTCGTCTCCTATTCCGGCGTGACAGGGCCAGCTTCTGATGCCGATCTGGCCAGAATAAATGAGGCGCTGGCACCGATCTGGGTGATCGGAGGGCTCACCTTTCTCTGCACGGCCGACGCTGACAATCTGGGCATAACCGGCCCCCGAAAGGGCGGGGGCGGCGAGGCGTGGATCAGCGCCCGATGGTACGATGGCGAGCTGCATCTGCGGGTTCATTAGGCCCCTGGTCACCCTTGGCGTTCCCATTCTGCCCCGCCGGTGCTAGCCAGCGCGGATGAATCCTGCACTGCTTGCCATGCTGGCCGTCGTTCTGGCGGGAGGGGCCACCGCCCTTCAGGCGCCGACCAATGCGCGGCTGGCCGAGGCCGTGGCCTCGCCGGTCAATGCGGCCTTCATCTCGTTTGCCGTCGGCACCATGGCGCTGGGCCTGGTGGCCATGGTGCTGCAGACCCGGCCGGACATGGCGGCGACGCGGTCGCTGCCCTGGTGGGTGTGGATCGGCGGTCTGTATGGGTCGGTGTTCGTGGTCGCGGCCGCCTGGGCCGTGCCGCGGCTCGGGGTGGCCGTGACCATCACCCTGATGGTGGCCGGGCAGCTGCTGATCAGTCTGGTGCTCGACCATTTCGGCGCCATGGGCGTGCCGAAACAGCCGATGAACGTCATGCGGGTGGCCGGTATCCTGATGGTGATCGGCGGCGTGGTTCTGGTCCGGCGCGGGTGATCCTATATTGGGGCGGATGAGCGCCCTGCCCCCTGATTCCCTGACGGAAAAGCCGCCTCTGGTCGGCGCGGACCTGATCCGCGACGAGGCCCGGCGCGCACCCGACAAGCCGGGCGTCTATCGCATGTATGGCGAGGACGGGTCGTGCCTGTATGTCGGCAAGGCCAAGTCGCTGAAGAAGCGCGTCCTGCAATATGCGCAGGGACGGGTGCACAGCCAGCGCACCGCCCTGATGGTCAATCAGACGCGGTCCATGCAGCTGGTACTGACGGCGTCGGAGACCGAGGCCCTGCTGCTGGAGGCGACCTACATCAAGTCGCTGAAGCCGCGCTACAATGTGCTGCTGCGCGACGACAAGAGCTTCTCCCAGCTGATGATCCGGCGCGACCACCCGGCGCCCCAGATCCGCAAGCACCGGGGCGGGCGCACCATCAAGGGCGATTACTACGGGCCGTTCGCCTCGACCTGGGCGGTCAACCGGACCCTGACGACCCTGCAAAAGGCCTTCCTGCTGCGGTCGTGCTCGGACAGCGTCTATGAGGGGCGCACCCGGCCCTGCATGCTGCACCAGATCAAGCGCTGTTCGGCACCGTGCACCGGCCTGATCTCGCTGGAGGATTACAACCGGCTGGTCGGCGAGGCGGCGGCTTTTCTGAACGGCAAGTCGGATGCCGTGGTCGGGCGTCTGTCGCGCGACATGCAGGCGGCGTCCGAGGTCATGGACTATGAGCGGGCGGCGCGGCTGCGCGACCGCATCCGGGCGCTGACCGCCATTTCGATGGAATATTCGCGGCTGGCAGGCGGGGTGTCCGAGGCCGATGTGTTCGCCCTGCACACCGACGCCGGTCAGGCCTGTGTGCAGGTGTTCTTCTATCGGGCGGGCCAGAACTGGGGCGGGCGGGCCTATTTCCCGCGCATCGACAAGAGCGACAGCGATACGGAAATCCTGTCGGCGTTTCTGGCCCAATTCTATGAGGACAAGCCGGTCCCGCGCCTGATCCTGACCAATCTGCGCCCGCTGGAGCTGGAGCTGCTGGAAGAGGCCTTCAGTCTCAAGGTCGAGCAGAAGGTCGAGATCGCCATTCCGAAGCGCGGCGACAAACTGAGCCTGGTCGACCATGCCCTGACCAATGCGCGCGAGGCGCTGGGCCGGCGGCTGGCCGAAACCTCGGCCCAGGGCAAGATCCTGGAGGCGGTGACCGAGGCCTTTGGCCTCGAGGCCCGGCCCGAGCGGATCGAGGTCTATGACAATGCCCACATCTCGGGCTCGAACGCGGTCGGCGGCATGATCGTGGCCGGGCCCGAGGGCTATCGCAAGAACCAGTACCGCAAGTTCAACATCCGCGATCAGGACCTGACCCCCGGCGACGACTACGGCATGATGCGCGAGGTGCTGACCCGGCGCTTTGCCCGGCTGCTCAAGGATGAGGAGGCGGGTCAGGCGACCGAGCGGCCCGACCTGATCCTGATCGACGGCGGCGCCGGCCAGCTGTCGGAGGTCGTCCGGGTCATGGCTGATCTGGGCATTGACGATGTGACCGTGGTCGGGGTGGCCAAGGGCCCGGACCGCGATGCCGGGCGCGAGCGCTTCTTCATGCCGGGCAAGCCGCCCTTCATGCTGCCGCAGAAATCGCCGGCCCTGTATTACCTGCAACGGCTGCGCGACGAGGCGCACCGGTTCGCCAACGGCGCCCATGCGACGCGCCGGTCCATGGACATCAAGAAGAACCCGCTGGACCAGATCGAGGGCATCGGCCCGGGGCGGAAGAAGGCGCTGCTGCAGGCCTTCGGCTCGGCCAAGGGCGTGTCGCGGGCCGAGGTCGTCGACCTGGCCAAGGTGGACGGCATCAGCCAGCAGACCGCCGAGCGCATCCACGCCTTTTTCCGCAAGGGATGAGGGGAGAGGCGGTTGGCGACGTCCCCGGCCACCGCTAGAACCTTCGCATGACCGATCTTTCGACCGATCCCCTGCTGGCCGGCTATCGCCGGTTTCGTGCGCATCAGTGGCCCCGGGCCCGCGCGGCCTATGAGACCCTGGCCGAGGCCGGGCAGACGCCGCACACCCTGTTCCTGGCCTGTTCGGACAGCAGGGCCGACCCGGCGCTGATCTTCGACGCCGCGCCCGGCGATCTGTTCGTGGTGCGCAACGTCGCCAATCTGGTGCCGCCCTATCAGCCCGACGGCGGCCTGCACGGCGTGTCCTCGGCGCTGGAGTTCGGGGTCAAGGCGCTGAAGGTGTCGCGCATCGTCGTCATGGGCCACGCCCTGTGCGGCGGGGTGCAGGCCATGCGCTCGGACAGCGGCGCGGCCGGTCTGGATTTCGTCGAGGCCTGGGTCGACCAGGGCCGGCCGACCGTGCGGCGGGCGCTGTCGACCTGCGACCATGACCATGCCGTTCAGGTCAGTGAGGAAGCGATCGTCAAACTGTCGCTGGACAATCTGCGGACCTTCCCCTGGATCGCGGAACGCGAGGCCGCAGGGGCGCTGACCTTGACCGGGCTGCACTTCGGCATCGCCGACGGGGTCCTGCGCGTTCTGGGCGACGACGGACAATTCCATCCCGTCTAGACCGCTCGCCAGCGCCCGCGAAGCATGGCACACCGGGACATCGGAGATGACCATGCCAGACGCCCCCGCCACCCATCACGCCAACCCCATCCCCAACATCCTGACGGGCATCCGCCTGGCGGCCGGGGTGGTGATGTTCCTCATCCTGGCCGGGGCCACCGGCGGCATTCCGATCGTCTCGTCCTATCTCAGCCCCGAGGACCAGTTCGGCCTCTATCGCGTGGCCTTCATCATCTTTGTGGTGGCGGCCTCGACCGACTGGATCGATGGCTATCTGGCCCGACGCTGGCACGCGACCACCCGCTGGGGCGCGATCCTCGATCCGATCGCCGACAAGGTGCTGGTGACGGGCGCCATCCTCGGCGTGCTGACCTCGGGCTCGGTGCCGCAGATCGCCATTCCCTGCGGCCTGATCCTGTTCCGCGAGTTTGCCGTCTCGGCCCTGCGCGAGACCGTGGCCGGCAAGGTCAAGCTGCCCGTCACCCTGCTGGCCAAGTGGAAGACCACCCTGCAGCTGGTGGCACTGGGCGCCCAGCTGTTCGCCCGCAACTGGGACGGCTTTGGTCTGGAGTTCGAATATTATCCGTACTTCCAGATGTTTGCCGATGTGCTGATCTGGGCCGCGGCGATCATCACCCTGTGGACCGGCTGGCAGTATTTCGACAAGGCCCGCCGGAAGATGGCGCACCTGTAGGGTAGCAGTGAATAGGCAGTAGGGCTTCTCTACTGCCTACTGCCTACTGCCTACTGCCTACTACCTCACTCCACCCCCAGCTCGGCCAGCAGGCCGTCCATGCCATAGACGTCGCGCAGGGCCACGGTGATGGCGCCGGTGGTGACGATCACGCTGCGATTGACCTTGGGGTCATAGCCATAGGCGTTGCGCTGGGTCAGGACGGTCGAGTCGAAATTCGCCCCGATGATCTCGCCCCGCGCATTGATGGCAGGGGACCCTGACGAGCCGCCGATGGTGTCGGTCGAGACCGACATGTTCAGCACCGCGTCCGGATCGATCCGGTCGCGGGCGGCCAGCAGTTTCGGCGCCACATCGAAGGGCGGGGCGCCGGTCGCCCGGTCCCACAGCCCGCCGAAGGTGGTGAAGGGCTGAACCGTCGTGCCCTGATAGGTCCAGCCCTCGACCCGACCCCAGGTCAGGCGCAGGGTGCCGGTCGCATCGGGATAGACGCTGTCGCTATAGGCGGCGAAGCGGGCGGCGGCCAGGTCCTCGGACGCCTGGGCGGTCGGGGCCTCGACGGTGTCCTCCCACTCGGCGCGCACTGACCGGGTCACGTCCTGGATCGACAGGACATAGCGGATCAGCGGATCGTCCGAGGCCATGATGGCCGGCAGGCCGCCCTCCCACAGCGCCTTGCGCACCGCGGGATCGGCCAGGGTGGTGCCCGAGATCAGACGCTCGGACAGACCCTCGGGCGACTCGCGGCCCAGCAGCTCGCGCACGCGGGGATCATCGACGGTCAGCCACTCGCGCGTCTTGGACAGCCACCATTCCATCCGCACCTGCTCCAGGTCGGCATAGACGGGCCGGTCGGCCAGCAGGCGGGACTCCAGACCGGCCAGACGCCCGTCGCCATATTCGGGCAGGCGTTCGGCCGACGGCTTCTCGCGCTCCTGCGCCGCGCGCACCAGCGCCTCGGCCCAGGCGTAGAGGGTCGAACCGCCGCCCGAGCGGGCGACCACGAGGGCATAGGCCGGATAGAGACGCCGCACGTCCTCCTGCACCGCCGACAGGGTCGCCCAGGGGTCTGCACCCCCGGCTGCTGTGTGGGCGGCCAGCCAGTCGGTCGAGCGGGCGCGGAAGTCGGCTTCCTGCTCGGCCTTGGAGGCCATGAAGTCGGCGTCGATCAGCGCCTTCATCCGGCCGATGCCGCGCTTGTAGCTGTTCTCGAGGCCGACCAGCGGATCCATGACGATGAAGGCGTTTTCCTCGCTCTCGGACCCGAAGCGGATCATGCGGCCGCGCAGCTCGGACATGATCAGCTGGTCCAGCGGCAGCTGCACGTCACGCACAGTCAGCAGCTGGTCCATGGTCAACAGGCGCTGGGTCGAGCCGGGGCTGCCCGCGACGAACACCGGCTGGCCCGCCGTCGGGCGGTCCGGGTTCCAGGTGAAGTGGGTCGGCGTCTCGACCGGCGCACCGTTCTCGTACAGGCGGATGAAGGCCGCATCGATGGCGAAGCGCGGGAAGTTGAAGTTGTCGAGGTCCCCGCCGAAGGTCGCGGCGCGGTCTTCGGGCGCAAAGGCCAGCCGTACATCGGTGTAGCGGCGATAGCTGTACAGTTTGAACTGGCCGCCCCGGTAGAGCGACACCACCTGACAGCGGCGCTCGGGCTGGTCCTTGCAATATTCCGCCTCGATGGCCGCAGCCTCCGAGTCACGCGCGCGGTTGAAGGCCTGACCGCTCAGCCCGCGCCCGGCCGCATGCATGCGCTCGGTGACATCGGTGATGTCCATCAGGATCTCGGCCGAGGCGCCGGGACAGCGCAGCTCCTCCTCGCGCGTGGCGGGGGTAAAGCCGGTCTCGGCATAGTTGATGGCCGGGGTCGACAGCTGGGCGACGCAGCTGGCCACGCAGTGATTGTTGGTCAGCACCAGGCCCTCGCCCGAGACCACCCCCGCCGAACAGCCCCCGAACTTGACCGAACTGCGCTGTACCCGGTCCAGCCAGGCCTGATCGATGGCCGTGCCCAGCGCTGCATTGGCGCGGGCGATGGGGAAGTTGTCGAAGGTCCACATCCCCTCGTCCGCGACAGCAGACGAGGGGACAGCGGCAAGGGCGAGCACAGCCGCGGACGCGGCGAACGCAAGACTACGCATGGATGTCTCTCCGGTCGGGATCAGCTGACGCCCAGCTCGCGCAGCAGCGCGGGCTGGTCATAGACGACCCTGAGGGCCTCGGTGATGGCGGCGGTCGAGACCGTCACCGTACGGTTGAGGTTTCCGTCATAGCCGAACGAGCCACCCAGCGAGTGGATGTTGCCGTCGAAGGCGGCCCCGATCACCTCACCCTTGGCATTGATCACGGGCGAGCCCGAGTTGCCGCCGATGATGTCGTTGGTCGAGACGAAGTCATAGACGGTGGTCGGATCGATCCGGTCGCGGGCCGCGAGGAAGCGCGGAGCGGCATTGAACGGCTCGGAGCCGGTCGCCCGGTCGAACAGTCCGCCCATATCGGTGAAGGGCGGGATGTCCACGCCGCGATAGCTCCAGCCCTTGACCTGGCCGTAGCTGAGGCGGAGCGAGAAGGTCGCGTCCGGATACTGGTCGGTGCCATAGACGGCGAAGCGGGCCTGGGCGATACGCTCGGCCGCCTGGGCGGTCGGGGCGGTCACGCCGGCTTCCCAGGCCGTCGCGGCGGCCACGGCATTGTCGTTATTGGCGATGATCAGGGCCAGCAGCGGATCGGCGGCGGCCATTTCCTCGGGGGTCATCATCACGGCCTGACGACGGAACTCGGGATCGTTCAGGCGGGTGTTGGCGATCAGACGTTCGGCCAGGGCCTCGGGGCTCTCCTTGCCCAGCAGGGCCTGCACCGCCGGATTGTCGACCGTCAGATACTCCCGCGTCTTGGACAGCCAGAAGGTCAGCTGGATTTCCTCAATGCCTTCATAGATCGGGATCTCGGCCCCGACCCGGTCGGCGAAGCCGGCCAGCTGGGCCTCGGTGATCGTGCTGCCGGGGGCCGCGCGCGAGATACCGGCCCGGGCGATGGCGCGACCGATCGCATACAGGGTCGAGCCGCCACCGGCGCGGGACTCGAGCTGATAGTAGGGCAGGAACAGATCGCGGGCGACGGCATCGACCGCCTCCAGCTCGGCCCACGGATCGCCGATGCTCTGGGCCAGGGCCGGGTCAGCGGCGACAGCGGCGCGCAGTTCGGCCTCTTCCTCGCGCTTGGTGGCCATGAAGGCCGGATCCAGCAGGGCCTGCTGCTGGCCGAACCAGACCTTGAAGCTGTTCTCGAGGCCAAAGATGGTGTCGACCGAGACGCGCTTGGTCTCCTCGTCCGTGGCCGCATAGTTCAGCAGGCGACCGCGCAGTTCCGAGCCCTGGATCAGCTGGAGCGGCAGCTGCTGGTCGCGCAGCCGCTCCAGCTGCGACACCGTCAACAGGCGTTGGGTCGAACCGGGGTTGCCCGAGACGAAGGTCACCTCGCCCTCGGTCGGGGCGTTCGGATTCCAGGTCAGGTGGTTGGGGGTGACGGCCGGCTGGCCATCCTCATAGGCCCGCAGGAAGGCGGCATCGAGCGCATAGCGCGGGAAGTTGAAATTGTCGGGATCGCCCCCGAAGAAGGCCGCCTGGAATTCGGGCGCGAACACCAGCCGCACATCGTCATAGCGCCGGAATTTGTAGAGGGCGTACTGGCCGCCGCGATAGAAGCTGATGACCTGGCAGTTCATCTTGTCGTCGCCGCCACAGGCTTCGGCCTGGATGGCGCGGATCTCGGCAGTGCGCGCCTGGGTGAAGGCCTGACCCTCAAGCCCCTGTCCGGCGGCCAGCACCCGGTCGGTGACGTCCACGATTTCCATCAGCACATCGGCGGTCTGGCCGGGGCAGGTCTTTTCCTCCTGCCGGCCGGCCGTCATCCAGCCGTCCTGCACATAGTCGTTCTCGGCGGTGGACAGTTCCTGCACGCAGGACACCACGCAGTGATGGTTGGTCAGGATCAGCCCCTCGCCCGAGACGAACGAGGCCGAGCAGCCCTGCAGGCGCACCGAAGCCAGCCGCACCCGGTCCAGCCAGGCCTGATCGATGTTGGTGCCGTACTGGGCGTTGACCCGCGCGATCGGGAAGTTGTCGAAGGTCCACATGCCCTCGTCCGCCTGTACCGGCGTGCCGGGCATCAGGGTCAGGGCCGCCCCGAGTCCAAGGGCGGCAAGCGAGGCGGTCACCGAAGCAGCGAAGCGAAGCGGGCGGAGAGTCATGGGGTGTTTCCTGGATGGTTTCGGGCCGTTGGCCGTCCCTGTATCCCAGAGTTAAACCGCCCGGGGGCCTGCCGTCCATGCCGATCACGCCGGGGTGAACACGACCCTTACCCCGATTTAACTTGGCCTCACGCCTCATGGCCTTCAGAACCGGGCCAACGTCAGGGGTTTGGCACCACATATGTCGCTTGCACTTTCAACACTGCTCTACGAATGGCGCCGCTACATGGCGGCCGTGATGGCGCTGGCGCTGTCGGGCCTGCTGGTGCTGGCCATGACCGGGGTCTTCATCGGCATCGGCAAGGGCTTTACCGCGACCATCGAACGGTCGGGCGCCGACATCATGATCATGCAGCCCGGCGCCACCAGCCTGATCGGCGGCCCGTCGGGCGTGCCGCGCCGCTTCATCCCGCTGGCCTATCGCCACCCCGAGGTGGTCGAGGTCAAGCCGCTGGACGGCGCCGGCGGCAGCTTCCAGAGCATCAAGAGCTACGACCCGACCATGTCCCAGGCCGAGCGGGCCAAGACCAAGGCTCCGCGCCGCGAGTTCGTGCAGACGGTCATCATCGACACCACGCCGGGGTCGGTCACCATTCCGCGCGACTACTCCCAGGAGTTGGTCGACGCCCTGCGCCAGCCCTATACGGTCGCCGTCGACGAAACGGCCCTGACCAAACTGGGCGTCAAACTGGGCGATCGCGCCCTCTACAACGGCCAGACCGTGACCGTGGTCGGCGTGACCCGCGGCTACCCCAACATGATGCAGTCCACGATTGTGATGTCGCGGGACACCCTGCGCATGGTCGGACAGGCCGATGACGGCCCCCGCGTCGGCCCCCTGATGGTCAAGATCAGCGACCCGGCCCGGGCGCAGGTCGTCGCGGCCCAGCTGACCGCCATGGGCGATGGCCAGTGGAAGGCCTGGACCCGTCAGGAATTGGCCGATGCCAATGCCGGAGCCATGTTCGAGGAAGGCATTCTGGTCATCATCATCGGCGGCTGCGTGGTGCTGGGCACCATCATCGGCGTGGCCATCACCTGGCAGACCCTGCGCGGCGCCATCATGGCCAACATCAAGGAGTTCGCCTCGTTGCGGGCGCTCGGCGTCGGCATGGGCTCGCTGCGGCGGATCGTGATGGAGCTGAGCTTCTGGGTCGGCCTGGTCGGCGTGGCCGCCGCCATCGGCCTGACCATGCTGGTGCAGTGGTTCGCCCTGTCGAACGCCGTCATTATTGCCCTGCCCCCGATACTGCTGATCGTGGTCGGAGGCGGGCTGGTCATCATCGCCATGCTGTCCGGCCTGCTGTCGATGGGTGTCCTCAAGAACAGCCAACCGGCGGACCTGCTGCGATGAACGCCACACGAACACACGGCAAGCACGGCGACTTCGCGATCGAGGCCAAGGGTCTGGTCAAGCGGTTCAAGTCGGGCAAGGCCTATATCGAAGTGCTCAAGGACGTCGATTTCGATGCCCGCCACGGCGACCTGACCATGGTCATGGGGCCCTCCGGCTCGGGCAAGTCGACCCTGATCGCCGCCCTGTCAGGGCTGCTGCGCCCCGAGGAGGGCAAGGTCAGCGCGCTGGACGTCGACAATCTGTGGAAGATGTCGTCCGGCAAGATCGACAAATTCCGGCTGGATCACTGCGGCTTCATCTTTCAGGGCTTCAACCTGTTCCCGGCCCTGTCGGCCCTGCAGCAGGTCGAGATCGTGCTGAAGTTCCAGGGGCTGTCCAAGTCCCAGGCGCGCAAGCAGGCCATGACCACGCTCAAGGAAGTGGGACTGGGCCACCGGCTGCACCAGCGGCCGTCGATCCTGTCGGGCGGGGAGAAACAACGCGTCGCCATCGCCCGCGCCCTGGCCAAGAACCCGCAGATCCTGTTCGCCGATGAGCCGACCTCGGCCCTCGACGGCGAGAACGGCCAGATCGTCATCCAGCTGTTGCGGCGCGCCGCCACCGAGCACGGCGCCGCCGTGATCTGCGTCACCCACGACCCGCGCCTTGAGGCCTGGGCCGACCGCGTCATCAAGATCGAGGACGGCATCATCATCTCCGATGAGCGCCGCGTTCCGGACCCCAACGCCGCCCTCGCTCACCACTAACCCTCTCTCAGAGACCGAAAGATCGTCATGCCCGCCTTCCTGAAGAACAAATGGCTCTGGATCGGCCTTGTCGTCATTGTCGTCGTCGTCGTCGGCTTCATGATGATGCAGGGTGCCAACAAGGCCAAACAGGCCGAACTGGCCGAGGCCACCGCCAATACGCCCGAGAGCCCCTATGCGGCGGTCGCCAACGGCAAGGCCGACGTCGAGGGCGGCATCATCCAGGTCGCCGCCCGCCGCGGCGGCGTGGTCAAGGCCGTCTATGTCGAGGAGGGTGACCGCGTCACCGCCGGTCAGATCCTGGCCCGCCAGGAAGACGACGAGCCGCGCCTTGCCGTCGAACGCGCCCGCGCCGAGGTCGCCCAGGCCCGCAGCCAGCTGGCCGCCCTGCGCGTCGATCTGAGCGCCGCCCGCCGCGAATACGAGCGCATGCAGCAGCTCGCCGACAGCAACTACATCGCCGCCCAGCGGCTGGATCAGGCCCGCGACGATGTCGCCATGGCCGAGGCCCGTCTGGCCAGCCAGGAGGCTTCCGTCCGCACCGTCCAGGCCCGACTGGCCGAAGCCGAATACAATCTGGAACTGACCGTCGTCCGTGCCCCGATGAGCGGTCGGATCGTGCGCCGCTATGCCAACCCCGGCGCCGGGGCCTCGACCCTGAACGTCTCGACCATGTTCGACCTTGAGCCCGATGCCCCGCGCATCGTGCGCGCCGAGATCGTCGAGGCCGACATCCCCAACATCTCGGTCGGCCAGGCCGTCGAGATCAGCCCCGAGGGCGACCCCTCCAAGGTCTATGTCGGCCGGGTGCTGCGCCGCGCCGCCGTGTTCGGGGCACGCAAGCTGTCCTCGGACGATCCCTCACAACGGTCGGACGAGCGGGTCATCGAGGTGGTCGTCGCCTATGACGATGCGCCTCTGCTGATCGGCCAGCGCGTGCTGGTCAAGTTCATGAAGCCGGGCGAGACCGCCGGCGCCCCGCGCGACACCGAGGTCGGCGTCGGACCCGACCGCGCCATGAAAGCTCCGGGCGCCTGATCCGGGCGGGGCCTCAAGCCCCGCTAAAATTCCCCGGGCGCTTTTCCAGGGCGGCGGCCACGCCCTCGGCATGGTCGTCGGTCATATGGGCGAGGGCCTGCATGGCGGCGGTCATCTCGAGGATCTGGTCAAAGGTCAGGTCGCGCCCCTGACGCAGCAGGGCCTTGGTCATGCGCAGGGCCTGGGGCGGCTGGGCGGCGATCTCGAGGGCCATCGTCAGGGCCTCGTCCATCAGGGCGGCGGCGGGGACCACCCGGTTGACCAGCCCCCAGTCCAGCGCCGTCGCGGCATCGATCGATTTCGCCGTGAACAACAGCTCCGCCGCCCGCGCATAGCCGACATTGCGCGGCAACAGCCAGGTACCCCCGTCGCCCGGCAGAATGCCCAGCTTCAGGAAGGGCGCGCCGAAACTGGCCGCGTCCGAGGCGATGCGGATGTCGCCCAGGCCGGCGATGTCTCCGCCCAGCCCTATGGCCGGCCCGTTGATGGCGGTGACCAGCGGCACCTCCAGTTCATACAGGCTGCGCACGATCCGGTGCACGACGCGGCGGTAGCGCTCGCGGATGGCGGTGCCGGGGCCCTCGAACATGTCGCGGCGGTCGCGCATGGCCTTGAGGTCGCCCCCGGCGGAAAAGGCCCGCCCGGCCCCGGTCAGCACCACGACCCGCACCTCCGGATCGGCATTGACCGCCTCGCAGGCCGTGGCAAAGGCCTCGCCGTCCTCCAGATCGGGCAGGGCATTCAGCCGGTCGGGCCGGTTCAGGGTCCAGACCTCGATCGCCCCCTGACGCTGTATGTCGATCAGTCCCGTCATGGCCGTGCACCGCCCCGCAATTGAAAAGCCCCGGCCTTTTCAGGTCCGGGGCCTTCAGATGCAAGTCGTGATCACCGCAGGGCGATCAGCGCCGCTTCTTGATCGGATAGGGCACGAAGTTCGACGGGTGGCTGACCACGCGGTCGCCCGCTCCGTTCGTATTCCGTGTGTCCACCAGAAGCCCGCCCCAGAGGGCAAAGGACATCATGGCATGCTGGAGGTTTTTCTCTTTCCTGTTCATGGTGGCGTCTCCTTTCGCTGAACGATGAAAAGAGACGCGTCGTGCTCACAGGGGCTTTCACCCTCTCAGTCGTTTCGCGTCCTTTACAGGAAACGACAGTTTTGTGACGGGCGCAAGTTTTTTCGTCTGCTATCGGAGTATAATTGCGGTTGATGTCACATATGCGCACCCCCACCGACGGCCCGCCGAAGCCCATCAAGACGCCCTGCACCAAGGTCTGCACGGTCGATGGCGCCTCGGGCCTGTGCCTCGGCTGCCTCCGGTCGCTGCAGGAGATCGCCGAGTGGAGCCGCCTGGATGACGCCACCCGCGAGGCCATTCTGGAGGATCTGCCCGGGCGGGTGTCGCGTCTCGATCCGGCGCTGCAGGGGCTGGTCCCGCGCTAACCTTTTGTCAGCCATGACGCTTCACCGCATCCCAACGTCCATGCCCTAGACCGGACCCATGATTGCCGCAGAAGCGGCGCGTATATACGGGTGTCCGAGTGAGTATCGACATGACCGGCAGCGTTTCCGGCAGTGCTATTCTGGCTGCAGCTGTGGGGACGTCCCTTCTGGCGGCCTGGGGCTTTGGAGCCCTTTCCGACAAGTCCGCACAGGCTGCCCCGCAACCGGCCGCAGTGGTCAGGCTGGCAGAGACCACCACGCCCATCCAGCGCGGTGCAGACGGTCACTACTGGGCCCGTGCCCAGGTCGATAACAAGCCCGTCGCCCTGCTGGTCGATACCGGCGCGGCGGCCGTGGTGCTGCGCCCGGCCGATGCCCGGGTGCTGGGACTGAACCCCGAGACTCTCGACTATGAGCTGTCGATCCGCACAGCGTCGGGCATGGCCCAGGCCGCGTCGGTCACCCTGTCCAGCGTGACCGTGGCGGGGGTCGAGGTTCGCGATGTCGCCGCCCTGGTGGTCCAGGCTGACCTGCCGCACTCGCTGCTGGGGATGAGCTTCCTCGGCCGCCTGTCGGGTTTCGAGGCGACGCCCGAGGGTCTGGTCCTCAAGCCCTAGAGCGCCTTCACCACCACCGAGACCGCCGTCGCCATCAGATAGAGGGCGAACAGCCGCCTGAGCAGCCGCCGGTCCAGCCGGTGCGCCAGCCGCGCTCCGAAGGGCGCGACGAAGGCCGTCAGCCCCCCGATCACCAGGGCGGCAGGCACATTGACGTAGCCCAGCGACAGCGGCGGCCGGCCCTCGGCCGACCAGCCGAACACGACAAAGCCGACGGTGGCTGCCGCGCCGATCGCCATGCCGAAGCCCGAGGCCGTCGCCACCGCCTGATGGATCGGCCGTCCGCACAGGGTCATCATCAGCCCGCCAAAACTGCCGCCGCCGATGCCCATCATGGCCGACAGCCCGCCGATGGCCGTGCCCCAGCCGCGCCGACCCCAGCCCGTCGGCACATCGCGCGCCAGGGTGAACCGCTCGGGCATCAGGCCCAGCTGGGCGGCGATCAGGCCCAGAAAGACCGCATAGATCCAGGCCAGCCCCTGCATCGACACCAGCCCGGCCAGAAAGGCCCCGACCAGCGCCCCGCCGCCGACCCAGGGCGTCCAGGTCGCCAGCACGACCTCATCGACCGCCCCATGCGCCCGGTGCGCCATCAGCGACCGCCAGGAGGTCAGCACAATGCTGAGCAGGGAACTGCCGATCGCCACATGCAGATTGGCCTCGCCGCCCAGACCCAGCAGGGCGAAGGACCAGAACAGCACCGGCACGATGACGGTGCCGCCGCCCACGCCGAACAGCCCCGCGATCAGCCCGGCAAACACCCCCGCTGCGGCCAGCCCGGCGATCAGGCTGGCGATCTCGAGGGGGCTGAGGTCCACTAGGCGGCGGACTCCAGCCGCGCGGCGGCCCGGGCCTCGGCCTCGTGCACGGCGTCCAGTGCCCGGTCCAGAACCTCCAGCCCGGCCCCCGGCTGAATGCTGTCGACCGTCAGGATCCGTCGCCAGCTGCGCGCACCCGGGCGGCCGTGCATCAGGCCCAGCATGTGACGCGCCATGGCCGGCAGAGGCACGCCCTCCTCCAGACGCGCGGCCATATAGGGGCGATAGGCGGCAAGCGCGTCCTCGACAGAGCGCGCCTCGCCCTCACCGAAGATCAGCGGGTCGACCCGGCCCAGACCCGCGGGCTCATGATAGGCGGTGCGGCCCAGCATGACCCCGTCCAGCGCCACGCCGTCCTGGGGCTCCAGCAGATCGCGGGCCGCCTCGACGGAGGCAACCCCGCCGTTCAGCACCACGGTCAGCTCGGGCCGTTCGCGCTTCAGCCGCCGCACCAGCGCATAGTCCAGCGGCGGGATGTCCCGGTTCTCCTTGGGCGACAGCCCCTTCAGCCAGGCCATGCGGGCATGGACGACGAAGTGATCGACCCCGGCGTCGGCACAGGCCTCGACCAGGGCGAACAGCGCCTGCTCCGGGATCTGGTCATCGACGCCGATCCGGCATTTGACCGTCACCGGAACCGGGACCGCCTCGGCCATGGCGCGCATACAGTCGGCAACCAGCGCGGGCTCGCGCATCAGACAGGCCCCGAAGCGGCCGGACTGGACCCGGTCGGACGGGCAGCCGACATTGAGGTTGATCTCGTCATAGCCGAACGGCAGCGCGGCCTGCGCGGCCTGGGCCAGCGCCGACGGATCAGAGCCCCCCAGTTGCAGCGCCACGGGTCCGACCTCCGGATCATGACGCAGCAGGCGCGTCCGGTCGCCATGGATCACCGCATCGGCGGTCACCATTTCGGTATAGAGCATGGCCCGGCGGGTCAGGGACCGGTGAAACGCCCGGCAGTGCCGGTCCGTCCAGTCCATCATCGGGGCGACGCTCAGCCTGTGGGCGGGGAAGGTCATGGCCGGGGCGGATACACCAAAAGCGCGCCGACAGGAATTCTGCCGCCCTCTGCCCTCCGGGGGGCCGCGTCCCGCCTCTTTCTCGCCGCGTCCGCGCCGCCGGGGGGCCGCAGGTTCGGCACGCCCGGAAGGCTGCGAGGCCCGCGTGGCGGGAATCCCGCACCGATTTGGTCCCATCCCCGCCTTAGTTGCATCGCGGGAAAAGAGCCGCTACCTTTGTGAATGAGACCACTAGTCCTTGTTTTTCAAGGGCTTTGGTGAACCGGTATCGGAACCGGATCCGGGTTTCACCCGTTTTGACAGTACGTCCAACCTCCCCGGAAGGAGCTATTCCATGCGTATTCCTCTATTTGCTGCCGTTTCCGCCGTGGCCCTGATGGCCGGTTCGGTCCAGGCCGCCCCCGCCAGCATCACCCCGGCCGCGGCCGTCGCCCAGGACCCCGGCTATACCGATGACGAACTGAAGAAGTTCGGCACGGCCATGGAGCAGCTGTCCGGCATCTCGGCCCAGATCCAGAACGGCACCCCGACCGCCGAACAGCAGGCTGAAATGGCCGGCATCGTCGAGAGCTCGGGCCTGACCATCGATCGCTTCAATGCGATCTCGAACGCGGTCAGCGCCGATCCCGTACTGCAGGCCCGGATGGTTGTCGTCATGACGCCGCCGTCGCCGGAAGGCTCGGTCGCCGCCTCGGTCACCGATCAGGAAGTCGCGCAGTTCTCGTCGGCCATGGGCCGCATCCGGGATATCGCCGCCGCCGTTGAGGGCGGAACCCCCACCGCCGAGCAGCAGGCTGAAATGGCCGCTGTGGTCCAGGGTTCGGGCCTGACCATCGAGCGTTTCAACGCGATCTCGACGGCTGTCAGCCAGGATCCCTCGCTTCAGGCCCGCATGTTGCTGGCCGATGCCGAGCGGTCGGCCGGCATGTCGGGCGCCCAGTAAGGGCCCCTACAGACTGACCTGTTGAAAGCGGCGGTTCCTCACGGAGCCGCCGTTTTTTCGTCGGCCTCGATCGCGTCCTGGTTCAGCAGACGTCCCTCGCGGCGCGGCTTGATATAGGGCGCCGGCTGCGGTGTCGGCATATTGCCGCGCATCAGCGACCGCCCGGCCTGCAATCCGCCCGAGAGCTGCAGGGTCAGCCGTTCGTCGTCGCGCCGGCGCACATCCTCGATGGTCTCGCGCGCCTCGATGTCCGAGGCCCCCAGTTCCTTCAGCACCTGCTCGCCGAACGCCAGGGCGGACTCGAAGGTCTCGCGGATTTGGTAGTCGACGCCCGCCTGGATCAGGCGCATCGAATGGCCCCGGTCATAGGCGCGCACGAACAATTTGGTCAGCGGGAATTCGGCGCGGATCAGCTCGACGATCCTGTCCGCCTGTTCCGGCTTGTCGATACAGACCAGCACCGCCTCGGCCTTGTCGACGCCCGAGGCGCGGAGCACGTCCAGCCGGGTCCCGTCGCCGTAATAGACCTTGAAGCCGAACTGGCCGGCCGCCTGGATCATCTCGACATCGTTCTCGATGATGGACACATCGACGTCGCGCGCCAGCAGGGGCTGGGACACCACCTGGGCAAAGCGGCCAAAGCCGATGATCAGCACCCGCTCGCGCAGGTTCTCGGCCAGCTCGACCCCGTCCATCGAGCCGGGCTCCAGCGTCTCCTTCGGCATGAACCGGCCCAGCAGCATCGTCGTCACCGGGGTCAGCACCATCGACAGGATGACGATGGCCGTCAGCGCCGCGCTGATCCGCGCGTCGAACAGGCCGACCGTGCCGGCAGCCGCGTACAGCACAAAGGCGAACTCGCCCCCTTGCGCGAACAGCACGGCGCGCTCGACCGCCTCGCGCTCCCGCGCCTTGAACAGCCGCGCCACGCCATAGATGGCCACCGCCTTGACCGCCATGAAGGCGATCACCCCGCCGACCACCAGCTGCCAGTCGGTGATCACCACCCCGATATCCAGCGCCATGCCGACGCTCAGGAAGAACAGGCCCAGCAGGATGGCCCGGAACGGCTCGACATCGGCCTCCAGTTGATGGCGGAAGGTCGATTCCGACAGCAGCACCCCGGCGAGGAAGGCGCCCATGGCCATCGACAGCCCGCCCATGTCCATGACCCAGGCCGCGCCAACCACGACCAGCAGGGCGGCGGCGGTCATCACCTCGCGCCCGCCGTAGCGCGCCAGGATGCGGAACACCGGGTTCATCACGAAACGCCCGGCCACCATCACCGCGGTGATCGCCGCCAGCGCCAGACCGACCGTCTGCCACAGGGGCGGTCCCTCGACCGTATTGACCCCCGTGACCGTGGCCAGCACCGCCACCACCGCCAGCAGCGGCACAATGGCCAGATCCTCCAGCAGCAGGATCGACACCGCCCGCTGGCCGGACGGCGCGCCCATCTCGCCCCGCTCCTCCAGCATCTGCATGATCACGGCGGTCGAGCTGAGGACAAAGCCCATGGCCCCGACAAAGGCGACTGCGGGGGACAGCCCCAGCGCCAGACCGGTCAGGGTCAGCAACAGGCCGCAGGCCGCGACCTGGGCCGCGCCGAGACCGAAGATCTCCTTCCTGAGGGACCACAGCCGCGACGGTCGCATCTCCAGCCCGATGATGAACAGGAAGATCACCACGCCGAACTCGGCGACATGCAGAATGGTCTCGGGCTCGGAAAACAGGCCCAGCCCAAACGGTCCTATGGCCAGACCGGCGGCCAGATAGCCCAGCACCGAGCCCAGCCCCAGCTTGCGAAAGATCGGCACCGCGAGGACGCCGGCACCCAGCAGCGCCGCCGCATGCCCCAGCCCCAGTCCGCCCGCATCCGCCATGGCCGCCTCCCCCTGATTGAAACGGACTCCGTAGCAGAGGTTGGCGAGGCCGTCACAATCTGGCCCCATAACCCACGGCTGAATGCGCATCTCGACCTTGGAGGGTGTCGCCATGAACCGCACAAAGCCGAACCGCATTGCTGCCGTCGCCGTCAGCGGATCCCTGATCCTGTCGTTGTCCGGCCCGCCCGTCCTCGCTGTCCCGTCGCAGGATCGCGTGGTGGATGGAGAGCCCACGGCTGCGGCCTGTGCGCCCTATGGGTTCGAACCGGCCTCGCGACCTGAGCGGGCCTATGCCACCTCCGCGCCACCGCCACCGCCGCCGCCGCCGCCGCCGCCGCGCCCGCCGGTAGTCACCCGCACGCCAAGCGGCGAGGTCGTCGTTGATGGCCGACCAACCGGCCAGCAGGCCGCCGCCGTGGACGACATCGTCGTCAGCGGAGTCCGTATCGGGCGATCCGCCGAATACGCCGCCCCCGCCACCATGTCGCCTGCCCCCGCGGTCACCCCGCCCTCCTCCGAGCGCTATCCCGACGCCACGCCCAATCCGGTCAAGCGCGCGGCCGACGCGCCGGTCTCGACCTTCTCGATCGACGTCGACACAGCCTCCTATTCCAATGTCCGGCGCTTCCTCGGCGATGGTCAGCGGCCGCCGCGCGATGCCGTGCGGGTCGAGGAGATGGTCAACTATTTCGACTATGACCTGCCCGCTGCGACCTCGATGGACCACCCCTTTGCCGTCAGCACCAGCGTGGTCGACTCGCCCTGGAGCCCCGGCCGCAAGATCGTCCATGTGGCGCTTCAGGGCTATGAGCTGCCGGCCAACCAGCTCCGCCCGCTGAACCTGACCTTCATGGTCGACGTGTCCGGCTCGATGCAGTCCTCGGACAAGCTGGGGCTGGCCCAGCGCACCATGAACCTGATCATCGACCGCATGCGGCCGCAGGATTCCATCGCCGTCACCACCTATGCCTCGGGCGCGCGCATCCTGCTGGCACCGACGCCCGGCACCGAAAAGCTGAAGCTGCGATGCGCGGTCGCGGCCCTGTCCGCAGGCGGATCCACCGCCGGGGCCGCGGGCATGGTCAATGCCTATGACCAGGCCGAGGCCGCCTTTGGCGCGGACAAGGTCAACCGCATCCTGATGTTCACGGATGGCGACTTCAACGTCGGGGTGACCGAGGACAAGCAGCTGGAGGACTATGTCGCCGAAAAGCGCGAAACCGGCATCTATCTGTCGGTCTATGGCTTCGGGCGCGGCAACTATCAGGACGCCCGCATGCAGGCCATTGCCCAGGCCGGCAACGGCACCGCCGCCTATGTCGATGATCTGGACGAAGCCCGCCGCCTGTTCGGTCCGGCCTTTGACCGGGGCGCCTTCCCCATCGCCGACGACGTCAAGATCCAGGTCGAGTTCAACCCCGCCCGGGTCAGCGAGTATCGGCTGATCGGCTATGAGACCCGCCTGCTGTCCGAGGCGGATTTCTCGAACGATCGCATCGATGCGGGCGTGGTCGGATCGGGCGCGGCGGTCGTCGCCCTCTATGAGATCACCCCCGTGGGCGGACCCAGCCAGCTGCCGGATCGCCGCTACGCGCAGACCCCCGCCCCGACCGGTGACCCGTCCGGCGAATGGGCCTTTGTCCAGGTGCGCTTCAAGCCGCCGGGCGGCGACACCTCGCAGCTGATGCAGCATCCGGTCACCGGTCAGGACGCCCGCCCGGGCACCGAGGTCCGCTGGGCCCTGGCCGTCGCCGGTGCCGCCCAGCTGCTGCGCGGCGACCCCTGGCTGGCCCCGGACTATGGCTGGGACGACGTCATCGACCTGGCCCAGGGCGCCCGCGGCGAGGACCCGTGGGGCCAGCGAGCCGAGTTCGTCAACCTGTCCCGCGCCGCCTCGGAACTGGGACCGGTCCGGGCCCCCTGAGCCGTCAACTGCGTCATGGGGGGACACGCATGAAACGGTTCGGGGTGCTCCTGCTTCTGGCCCTGACAGCCCCCGGCTGCGCGATGATCAGCGACTGGCGCGATCACCGTCGGGCCTCGACACCCTCCTGCACCTGGAGCGCCGACGGGTCGCAGGTCTCGATCACCGGTCCGACAGACCGGCGCATGCTGGACTGCCTGCTGCAGCGCGACGGTGCCCCCGATACCCTTCAGATCAACAGTCTGGGTGGCAATGTGGAGTATGCGCTGGCCCTTGCCGAGCGACTGGCGCCGTCTGCGCCGCGCGTGATCGTCGACGGCAACTGCAGCTCGTCCTGCGCAAACTATATCCTGCCGATCGCCCGCCAGATCGTCCTGCTTCCGGACGCTCTCATCCTCCTGCACGGGTCTGCGGACCCGGCCCTGCTGGCCCGTTTCGAGCGCGACGGATCCGGCTCGGACGCCTTTCGTCGGATAGCCGAGCGGCAGGCGCGTTTCGTCGCTGCGCAGGGCATCGCGCCCGGCTGGTTGCTGTACCGGACCGGGGAAGCCGACGATCCGCCCTGGGGCGCCCATGTCACCGGCTCGCCCGACGACGGAGGCGAGACGGGGCGCTTCCTTCTGGTCGGGGAGGATTTTATGCGAAGCTGTCTCCCGACCATCCCCATCGAGGGTTTCGCGGGGTCGATTGGTGGCAGGGTCACAGCCGACCTGGCGCTGCGGGACCGACTGGCGCGCCAGGGTGTGATGCCGACAGGCACGATGCGATGTGTCGCGGCTTCGCCCGGTCCATGACCTGCGGGAGCCGAACGGCCTCGCGTGACGTTGTTCGGACAGTGACCGCTTCCCGGAGGATTGCCCATGCCTGACATGATGTCCGCCCTGCCCGTCTCCGGCATCATGGAGACCTGGGTCCTGCCGGTGCTGCTGGCGCTGGGGCTGGCGGCGGCCTCGGGCCTGCGCATCTTCGTGCCGCTGTTCATGGCAGCGCTGGCGGCGCGGTTCCAGCTGTTCGGCATCGAGCTGAACGACGGCATGCTGTGGATGACCTCCAACACGGCCATTGCCGCCCTCGGTCTGGCGACCGTCATCGAGATCGTCTCGGACAAGGTGCCCGTGCTCGACAATGCCCTGCATGCGGTCGGCCTGATCGCACGGCCGGTCGCGGGGGCAATGGTCGCCGGGTCGATGTTCGCGGGCCTTGATCCGACCGCAGCGGCCATCGCGGGTATCATCGTCGGCGCCCCCACGGCCCTGGCCTTCGGCGCGGCCCAGGGCGGTACGCGCGCGGCCTCGACCCTGTCCACCGCCGGCATGGCCAATCCGTTTCTCAGCGTCGTCGACGATGTGGTGAGCGTCGGCACGGTGCTGATCGCCTTCCTGATGCCGCTGCTGATCCCGGTCGTGGTGCTGATCGGCTTTCTGGTGCTGCGAGCGGTCTACAACCACTGGCGCAAGGGCAATGCTCCCACCGCCATGCCGGAACTGTCGGCTAGACGTCGAACCTGACGCCCTGCGCCAGCGGCAGACTGGTCGAGAAATTCACCGTCTGGGTCTGGCGCCGCATATAGGCCTTCCACGCGTCCGAGCCGCTCTCGCGGCCGCCGCCGGTGTCCTTTTCGCCTCCGAAGGCCCCGCCGATCTCGGCGCCCGACGGGCCGATGTTGACGTTGGCAATGCCGCAGTCCGAGCCCCAGGCCGACAGGAAGGTCTCGGCCTCGCGCAGCCGGTCGGTGAAGATGCAGCTGGACAGCCCCTGTGGCACCGCATTCTGCATCGCTATGGCCTGATCCAGATCGCGCCAGGTCATGACGTACAGGATCGGGCCGAAGGTCTCGTGCCGGACGATGGCGCTCTGCTGCGGCATACGCACGATCGCGGGCCGGACATAGGCTCCGTCACGGTCCAGCCGCTGGCCGCCGGTGACCACCTCGCCGCCCTCGGCCACCGCCTGTTGAAGCGCCGCCGCCATCGCTTCGGCCGAGGCCTCGTCGATCAACGGCCCCACAAGCGTGCCAGGCTCGCGCGGATCGCCGACCGGCAGGGTCTCATAGGCCGCCTTCAGCCGCGCGATCAGCCCCTCGGCCACGTCCTCATGGACCAGCAGGCGGCGCAGGGAGGTGCAGCGCTGACCACAGGTGCCGACCGCGGAAAAGGCGATGGCGCGCACGGCCATGTCCAGATCGGCGGTTTCGGTCACGATCATGGCGTTGTTGCCGCCCAGCTCCAGCAGCGATCGGCCCAGCCGCCCGGCCACATCGACCGCCACCGCCTTGCCCATCCGGGTCGAGCCGGTCGCCGAGATCAGCGGAATACGCGGATCGCGGGCCAGCGCCTGGCCCACCTCGGCCCCGCCGACCAGCACCTGATTAAGCCCCTCGGGCGCCTCCGCGCCAAAGCGGGCGGCGGCCTTGTCGAACACGGCCCGTACCGCCAGCGCCACCAGCGAGGTCTTGTCCGAGGGCTTCCAGATCACCGGATCGCCGCACACCAGCGCCAGCGCCGCATTCCACGCCCAGACCGCCACCGGAAAGTTGAAGGCCGTGATCACCGCCACCGGCCCCAGCGGCTGCCAGGTTTCGCGCATATGGTGGCCGGGGCGCTCGCTGGGCATGGTCAGGCCGTACAGCTGGCGCGACAGGCCCACGGCAAAGTCGCAGACATCGATCATCTCCTGCACCTCGCCGAGACCCTCGGAGGTGATCTTGCCCGCCTCCAGCGTCACCAGCCGGGCCAGATCGTCCTTGGCGGTTCGCAGCTCCTCGCCCAGCAGGCGCACCAGTTCGCCCCGACGCGGTGCGGGCACCTGACGCCATGCGACAAAGGCCTCCGTGGCCTTGGCAATCGCGGCGTCGACCGCATCCGGCGTCGCCGCAGCGAGGGCGCCCGCCTCCGACCCGTCGACCGGCGAGCGGGCGGTCGCACCCGTGTCAGCCCATTCAGGCCGCACGCCCAGTCGCGTCAGGGTGTCCCGCAGGTCGTTCGCCGTCGATGTCATGGTGTGCCTCTCCATCCGTTCGGGCACCGCTTAGCCCGAATCCCGAGCGCGTTCACCCTTGCTTCACCCCGTTTCCCAACCGGGTGCTAACGCCCGCGCCCGATACTGCAGGGACCGAAGGAGGGTCTGATGGCGCGCGCACAATTCCAGAAGGGTCAAAAGGTCTGGGTCGAGTGCGTCGGCGTCTGGGCCCGTATCGAACAGGTCCAGCCGGTCTGGGCCAAGGGGTTCGATGAGCCTGTGCGGGTCACCTATGACGTCGGTCTGGGCCGCGAATTCCTGGCCCAGGAACTGGCGGTGGCCGTCGAGGACCCCGTGGCCGTGTCCGAGGGCGATGCGCGTTGGCGCCTGCTGCGGGCCCGCAACAAATGGCAGACGGCCGAAGATTGTCCGCACCATCCCTTTCCCGGCACCTATCCGGTCGTGGTCACCGATCCGCAGGACTGGGGCGGCTGGCGCGTGCCGGGGGCCGAGTATGACCGGGATCCCGAACGTATCGAGTATCAGGCCCGCCTGATTGCTGCCGCGCCGCGCCTGTTCGCGCTGGCCGAGGCCATGGTCACGGCCGTGGCCGACGCGCCCGATGACGCCCCGCCCGAGATGCGCCGCCTGGCCGAGGCCGCCCGCGACCTCGTGCGCAACGTGGCCGAGGTCACCACGGCGGCCCCGGTCACCGAGCAGCCGACGACCCGGATCTCAAGCCGGTCCGAGCCGCTCCCCGATGCGCCGACCGAGTCCCGCGCGACACAGGCGGCCTGACACCGGTATTCGGCACCTCGACACCGCAAGGCGACGCAGCCTAGATTCCCGCTTCGACGACACATCGGGCCGGGAGAAGACGATTGCGCGCCAGCGAGCGACGCATCAATCCGACGGGACGCCGCAAGGCGGATCGCGGTCGCGCCGCACCCGCATGGGCGAGGGTGCTTGTACTGGTCGTCGCCCTCGGCGTCGCCAGCTACGTCCTGCTGTTCGGTCGCGAAATGGCCCAGCCCGTGCGCGATTCCGACCAGTTGCGCGATCAGGCCATGGTCGCCGAGGCCGGGCGGCTGGCCTCCGACACCCTGCTGGGCATCCGCACGGCTGAACTGGCCCTGGCCGGGGCCAGTGGCGACCTGCCCGCCGACATGGCCGTCGCCTTCCTCAATGCGGCGGGCCAGATCGAGATTGCACGCGGCGCCCCCAGCGGGGCCTTTCGTCCCCTTCCCGCCCGTGATGCAGCACCGATCGCCGATGCTGACGGACGGGCCCTGCTGATCCGCCGCACCACGGCGGATGGGCGCGACGCCGTGGCCCGGATTCCCCTGCCCCCGGCTGCGGTCGCCCCCGAGAATGGCGTCCTGGCCCTGCGCGTCGGCCGGACGGTGATCGGCGCCGGTGGCCAGTCGGCGGACCAGACCTCGCTCTGGATGGGTCTGACCGGAGCGGCGCCCGAGGCCGACGGTCGCATTCACGCCGTCCTGCCGGACGAGGGGCCCAGCTTCCGCCGGGTGGCCCTGCCCGTCGGGGATACGGGCCTGCTGGTCGTCGGGGCGCGCCCCGATGCCGTCGGGGCGACCGCCCTGCTCGACGATGCCTGGGTGCTGATGGCGCCGCTGCTGGTGGGCGTGCTGGTGCTGCTGGCCGTGCTGCTGCAACAGGCCCGCTCGGCCCGCGCCGGTCGCGAATGGGCCGAGACCGAGCGCCGCTTCCGCATCGCGGTCGAGGGCGCGCGCTGCGGCGTCTGGGAGTGGGACCTCGAGCGCGAGGAAGTGATCCTCTCCGACTATATGGCCGTCATGATGGGCGTTGAGCAGGCGGGCCCGATCCCGGCCGCAGCCTTCATCGAGCGGGTTCATCCCGACTACCGCGACGCCCTGATGCACGCCCTGCGTCAGGCGGCGACCTTCGGCGCGTTCGAGGCCAGCTTCCCCGTTCCCGACGTCAACGGTCGCCCCCGCTGGATCGATGCGCGTGGCCAGTCGCGCGGCGCGCGCAGCGAGAGCGGCTTTTCGGTTATCCTCGGCGTGGCGCTGGACATCACCGAGGAGCGCCGCGCCAAGGCCCAGGCCCAGTCCGCCGAAAGCCGCCTGCGCGACGGCATCGAAAGCGTCTCGGACGCCTTTGTCCTGTTCGACCGGGCCGACCGGCTGATCCTGTGGAACCAGGCCTTTGTCGATACTTTCGGCTTTGAGCCCGGCATGGTCCGTCGGGGCGCGAAGAAGGACGATCTGAACCGCATCGCCGCCCTGGCCATCCGGGCCGAGCATCCGGCCGCCGGCGGTCGCAGCGGCGCGCGCGAGGTCGAGCTCAACGACGGCCGCTGGCTGCAGCTGGTCGAGCGGTTCACCGCCGACGGCGGCACGGTCGTCACCGCCGCCGAGATCACCGCCATCAAGCGTCAGGAGGCCGAGCGCCAGCGCGCCGCCGACTCCCTGCGCGCCATGGTCGAGAAGCTGGAGGCCAGCCAGGAGAAGCTCAGCCTTCTGGCCCGCAAGTACGAGATCGCCATGACCCGGGCCGAGGCCGCCAACCAGGCCAAGTCCGAATTCCTGGCCAATATGAGCCACGAACTGCGTACCCCGCTGAATGCCATCAACGGCTTCTCGGAAATCATGACGGCCGAGATGTTCGGCCCGCTGGGCGACCCCCGCTACAAGGGCTACTCCGCCGACATCCTGAAGTCCGGCCAGCATCTGCTCAGCCTGATCAACGACATCCTCGACATGGCCAAGATCGAGTCGGGCAAGATGACCCTCTATTACGAGGCCGTCTCGGTGCACGACATCTGCGAGGATGCGGCCCGGCTGATGCGCGGCAGGGTCGAGGAAGCGGGCTTGACCCTGACGCTGGACGCGCCCGACACCCTGCCCGAGATGCAGGCCGACCATCGCGGTCTGAAACAGGTCATGCTGAACCTGATCTCCAATGCCGTGAAATTCACGCCCGAGGGCGGCCAGATCCGGATCGAGGCGCGCCAGACCGACACCGGCCTGATCCAGATCGCCGTCACCGACACCGGCATCGGCATCGCCGCCGAGGATGTCGCCCGGCTGGCGCGGCCCTTCGAACAGGTCGAGGGCCAGCACTCCAAGACCACCCAGGGCACCGGCCTGGGCCTCGCCCTGACCAAATCCCTGATCGAGCTGCACGGCGGCGAAATGTGGATCGACAGCGAACCCGGTCAGGGCACCACCGTCGCCTTCACCCTGCCGCTGGTACCGCCCGCCCAGGCCGAGGCCACCGGAGAGCGCGAAGCGGCCTGACCCTATTCAGCGGGTGGGGGCTCGCGCCGCTCGCCGCGATCTCCGCGATCCCGCCCGCCCCGGCCGCGGGGACCATGGCGCGACAGCAGGGGCGCCACGGCGGCACGTTCCTCCGGCGTCAGGGTCGCCAGCAGGGCGGTCGTATCGTCCTCGATCCGGGCCCGGCCGCGCAGTTCCGCCTCACGCGACGTGGCCAGCAGCGTCCGCACCGCCTCGCCGTCATAGGGGGTTTCCAGCGCCCGGCTGAGCGCGGCCTTGCGCGCGGTGCGCGCCTCCTCGAAATCGGGGCGGGCAGACAGGGCCGACTCGCGCAGCGTGGTGCGGACGCGCGCCTGGGTCTCGGGCGACAGCGCCCCGACCGCCTGCCAGGGACTGCTCCCGCTGCGCCCTGGCCGGCGCTGGTCCTCGACCCGGCTTTCGATCCGGTTCAGCGACACGGCCATGGTGGCCACGGCCGCCAGGGCAAACACATTGATCACGGCCAGAACGATCAGACCGATCTTCATCGCACGTGCGCTCATCCCAGCACCTCCGTATCGTCGATCCCGCTCAGGGTCGCCTGATAGAGCACGGCATCGGCCTGCACATCGGCGGTCAGCCGGTCGGTCAGGGTCACACCGAACATCACCCCGGCACAGGCCGCGGCCATCAGCCCGGCCCCCGAGGCCAGCCGGAACCGGTCCAGCCTGAAGCTCGGCAAGCGCAGCGACGGGCCGCGCGGCGCAGGCGTCAGCGCCGCCCCGGCCCCCTTCAGCGCCCGGGCAAAGGCCGCCGCATCCGGCAGTGGCGCCGCATGAACGGCCAGACCGGCGTCTAGCGCCCGCGCCTCGGCCAGAACGGCCCGGGCCGCCTCACCGGCCTGACCGGCATAGCCCAGCGCCGCGTCACGCTCGGCCTCGGGCCAGCGGGCGGGATCGGCCCCATAGGCCTCGACGATCGCCTGAAAGCGTTCGGCCTTCATCATCTCTCTCCTTCAGAGGTCGGGCTGAGGTCGGACAGCGCCGACCGCAACGCCCGCCGTCCTCGCGACAGCAGGCTTTCCAGAGCCTCGATACTCACACCCATGATCCCGGCGGCCTCGATATTGCCGAGCTCCTGGTAATGGCACAGCACCACGGCCTCGCGCTGCCGCTCGGGCAGGGCCTGCAGGGCCGCATCGACCCTCACCCCCACATCCCGCGCCAGCAGACCGCGGTCCGGCGCCGCGCCGTCTTCCACCTGCTCGGGCACGGCGTCGGTGGCGATCTCGCGCCGTTTCCGCAGCCGGTCGTAGCAGAGGTTCATGGCCACCCGGTGCAACCAGGTGTCGAATTTCGCCTTGCCGGGTCTCCAGCGCGGGGCCTGTTTCCAGGCCCTCAGCAGGGTTTCCTGCGCCACATCCTCGGCCTCGACCGGGTCGCCCAGCAGCCGTCCTGCCAGCGCCATCATGCGCGGCAGCTTGGCGGAAACCAGGGCCTGGATGGCCTCCGGGTCGCCCCGGGCCACTCGGGCCACCAGTTCCTGATCGGGGTCGGCGATCACGGGCAAACGGTTGTCCTGTCTCGCAAAAGACTGAGGGCCGTCGATCCCGGATCGCCTCGCCCGACATTCACCCTACTCCGAAGAGGCCGCCGCCTGCGAGCGACGTTCCTGACGGCGTTCACGGCGCTCTTCCCGCATGCCCTGACGGGCCCCCTGACGCTCCTCGGCGGTGACATAGCCGTCGCCGTTCGCGTCCATGCGGGCAAAGCCCTCGGCCATGCGTGTCTCGGCCTCGGCGATCACCACCGGGCCGCGTTCGCCGCGCCCGCCTTCGCCGCCCATGCGATGACAACGGCCCGGGCCACGCATACCGCGACGAGGGCCCCGATCACCGCGTTCGGCGCGACGCTCGCCGCGGGCTTCGCGTGCCGCATCATATTCCGCCCGCGTCACGGCGCCGTTGCCGTCCGCATCCATACGGGCGAAGCGGGTGTCGGCACGCTCGGCCTGACGGGCCTCACGGGCGGCGGCCATTTCCTCGGGGGTCACCGTGCCGTCGCCATTGGCATCGACCTCGGTCAGGCGCGAGACACGCCCGGCCACGAACTCGGCCTGGCTGATGCGACCGTCACCGTCCGCATCGACACGGGCCATACCGCGATCCTGGCGGCCAGGATCCTGCGAAGGCGCCTGCTGGGCCACGCCCACGCCGGCGGACACCGCCAGCGCCACAGCGGCTGCGCCGCCGATCCAGATAGATTTTCTCATGGGTCTTTCTCCTTGATCGTCAGATCGGACGTCCCCTTGTCCAGTCCGTCTAACGCAGGGGCCCTCAGGATTCCGTCGCGACCGGTGGAAGCACGATCTCGAACCGCGCCCGGGCTCGCGCGCGCAGCGCCGACAGATGGTCCTTCAGTCCCGCCAGATCGCCCTGTCCGCCGACCTCGGCCAGCCGCGCCTGCAGGCCGGCCGGTTCCTCTTCGGGCACCGGCTTTTCATTGAAGGAACAGGCGAAGATCTGGGCGATCCCCTGTTGCGTGCGCCAGGCCTCGGCCAGGTCGGGATCGTCGGCCAGCGCCTCCAGCGTCGAGACGGTCAGGGCCTCGCCGCCTGCGGCGCGCAG
The DNA here is from genome assembly GCF_036963785.1 of Brevundimonas sp. GTDB lineage: Bacteria > Pseudomonadota > Alphaproteobacteria > Caulobacterales > Caulobacteraceae > Brevundimonas. The sequence continues at coordinate 82,695 of NZ_JBALUS010000004.1, read as the reverse complement.
CAGCTGCCGGTACTGGGCCACGAACTCGGCATCGACCAGCCCGCCCGCGACCCGCTTCAGGTCCCAGAAGCCGCCGGACGGCAGGTCGCGCATCATCCGGTCGCGCATGGCCCGTACATCATGGGCCAGCGTCCCGGGCGACCGCCCATGGGCCCGGACCACATCCTCGAGCACGGCCGCGATGCGCGCCCCAAAGGCCGGATCGCTGGACCACACCACCCGCGCCCGGGTCAGGACCATGAACTCCCAGGTGTCAGCCTCGCTCGCATAATAGTCGGTCAGCCGCGCCAGCTTGACCGACAACGGCCCCTTGGAGCCCGAAGGCCGAAGTCGCATGTCGACCTCATAGAGGCCCCCCTGGCTGGTATGGGCCGACAGGGCCGCGATCAGCCTCTGGGTGAAGCGGCCGTACCAGGTCTCGGGCGGCAGGCCCCGCCCTTCCGACACGGCGTCGGCGGGGGCCTCATGCACGGTGATCAGGTCGAGGTCGGAGGCCGCCGTCATCTCGCGCGAGCCGGCCTTGCCCAGCGCCACCACGGCCACCGATCCGTCGATGCGGCCCGACTGGCGGGTCACCTCGGCCACCGCCGCCTGCGCCAGCGCCTGGATCGAGGCATCGGCCAACACCGTATAGGCCCGCCCCGCCGCCTCGACGTCGGCCCGTCCCGTCAGGGTCTGCAGGCCGATGCGGAACCGCTGGTCGCGGTGCAGACGCCGTACCGCATCCATGGCGGACTCAAAATCCTCGGCTGCCGCGGCCTCGGCGCGCATCTGATCGGCGACCCCGGTGTCGGCATCCAGCGGGGTCTGGAACCGGGTATCCAGCATACTGTCCAGCGCCGCCGGATCGCGTCCCAGCGCCCGCGCCAGCCGCGGCGCCCAGGCCATCACCCGCACCACCAGATCGAACAGGGTCGGCTGGTTCAGGAACAGGGCCTGGATCTGCACGCCTGCCGACAGGCCGGAAAAGAAGACCGCGAACCGGCGAAAGGCCTGATCCGGCGCCCCGGTCGCGGCCAGGGCCTCCAGCAGGCGCGGCGCCAGCCGGGTGAACAGCTCACGCCCCCGCGCGCTGCGGGTCGCGGGGATGCGTCCGTGGTGCCAACTGCGGATCATGTCCGAGACCGGGGCCGGCTCGGCAAACCCCATCCGCTCCAGCGTGGCCAGAGTCTCGGGATCGCTTTCAACCCCGGTGAAAACCAGGCTGCCATAGTCTGACGACAGCGATTCCTCGCCCTCGAACAGGTCGCCGTACAAGTGGTTGACCTCGGCCAGCAGGGCCTCGACCGAGGCGTCGAACGCCGCCAGATCGGCCTCGCCCGACAGGGCCGCGACCGCGCGCCGCCGCACGTCATCGACCGGCAGGGCATGGGTCTGTTCGTCGGCCAGCATCTGCACCCTGTGCTCCAGCCCGCGCAGCCGCACATAGGCCTGGCTCAGGGCGGCGCGCGTCGCCTCGGGCACATGACCCGCGCGGGTCAGGGCCTCCAGCGCGGGCAGGGTCGCCGGCAGGCGCAGCGCCGGGTTGCGTCCGCCCAGGATCAGCTGCTGGGTCTGGGCATAGAATTCGATCTCGCGGATGCCGCCCCGGCCCAGTTTCAGATTGGCGCCGGCCGCCTCCAGCCCCTCGCCGGTCTTGTGCACATGGATCTGCCGCTTGATCGCCTGCACATCCAGAATGGCCTGATAGTCGAGGCTGCGGCGCCAGACGAACGGCACCAGCGCCTCGAGGAATTCGCGCCCCGCCTCCCGGTCCCCCAGCATGGCGCGCGCCTTGATGAAGGCCGCCCGCTCCCAGTTCTGGCCGACGCCCTCATAGTAATCCAGCGCCATGGGCACAGCCACGACCGGCGGGGTCGAGGACGGATCGGGCCGCAGCCGCAGGTCCACCCGGAACACATAGCCGTCGCCGGTGCGCTCGGTCAGCAGGGCGGCAAAGGCCTGGGCCGCCCGGTCGACCGTGCGCTGCATCTCGACACCCTCGGCCAGCGCCCCGGCCAGCCGCTCGGGGTCGTAGAAGAGCGAGATATCGATATCGCTGGAATAGTTCAGCTCCAGCGCGCCGTGCTTGCCCATGGCCAGACCGAACAGGCCGGGGACCGGATTGTCAGGGTCAGGGTCAGAGATCAGCCGCCCCCGCTCGCGTAGATCATGCGCCACCGCACGCAGCGCCGCCTGTGACGTGGCATCGGCAAAGCGCGACAGGGCGCCGGTCACCGCCCCCAGATCCCAGACCCCGCCCAGATCGGCCAGCGCCGTCAGCAGGTGCAGGTCGGCCTTGGCCTGCCGCAGGGGGCGCTTCATCTCGTCCGTGCCGCCGGTCAGGGCCCCGGTCCGCATCAGGATGTCGGCGAGGGTCGCCTCGGGGCTGACCTTCAGCATGTCGCCGAGCGCCTCGGGCCGCCGCCGGGCCAGCGACGCCAGATAGGGCGAGGCCGCAAACACCGGGGCCAGCGACGGCCAGGCGGTGTCCAGCGACGGCCCCAGCCCCGCCTCCACCAACTGCGCTTTCAGCGTTTCCAGCCCCGGCGCCTCCAGCGTCGGCCCGCAGGGGCGGATCCGGTCGGCCAGGGCCTCGCCCGGAACCGCCGTCATGGCGCCGGGGCCAGCACCAGCGCCACCCTCAGGCCCGGCCCGTGGCCGTTATAGACCCCCGGCCCCTCATCCAGCTGGATGCGACCATTGTGGGCCTCCATCACTGCGCCGACCAGCGCCAGACCCAGGCCCGAGCCCGGCTCGGTGCGGCTGTTGTCCAGGCGCACGAAGCGCTCGATCACCCGTTCGCGGTCTTCCTCGGGCACGCCCGGCCCGGTGTCGGTCACCGAGAATTCAATCTCGCCGGACGACCGCCGCCGGGCGCGCAGCTTCACCGCCCCGCCTGCGGGCGTATATTTGATGGCATTGTCGATGATGTTGGCCAGCGCCTGGGTCAGGAAGGGCCGGTTGCCGATGATCTCCAGCCCGCGCTCGATCTCGGCCGAGAACTCCAGCCCCTTGTCCTCGCCGGCGGGCTCGTAAAGCTCGGCCAGATCGGCGGCCAGATCCGCCGCGTCAAAACGTTTGGCGTCCGGAATATTGCCCGACCCCGCCGCCGCCTGCAGTCGGGCGATGGCCAGCACGGTGTTGAAGGTCTTGAGCAGGTCGTCGGCTTCCGACAGGGCCAGTTCCAGCGCCTCGGGGCCACTGACCTTGCCCGCCTCGGCATCGATCAGCGCCACCTCCAGCTTGGCCCGCATCCGCGTCAGGGGCGAGCGCAGGTCGTGGGCGATGGCGTCCCCCGCATGGCGGATCGAGGCCATGGAGGCCTCCAGCCGGTCCAGCATGCCGTTCAGCCCCTGACCCAGCTCGTCCAACTCGTCGCCCGAGCCGCGCACCGCCACCCGGGCCTTCAGGTCGCCGTCCTGCACGGCCAGCACGGTCCGGTTCAGCCGGCCCATGGCCCGCTCCAGATTGCGGCTGACCAGCAGGCCGCCGATCAGGCCCAGCAGCACGACGATCCCCATCGCCCCCCACAGGGCCTGGGTCAGCCGGCCCAGATAGGCTTCGGTATCGCCCAACGACTGGCCGACGAACAGCTGCTCGCCGCCGCGCAGGGTCATCTGCACCCCGCGCGACTGGGGCCGCACCACCCGCCCGTCAGGCAGGGTGTCGGTTATCGGAAAGGTGTGCCAGACGGTGCCGCCCTCATAGTCCTGGATGGGCGAGACATTGAGGCTGCCTGTCACCCGGTTCCCGTCGGCGTCGATCAGCAGATACAGGAAGTTGTCGCGGGTCAGGGTGCGGTCGATGACCGCCATGTTCAGCGCATCAAAGCCCCGCGCATCATAAATGCCGGTCAGGGTGGTGACCTCGGTGCGCACCGCCTCCTCGGCCCTCAGCCGCGCCTCATTGGCCGAGGCCACATAGACCCACGCCAGCACCGCCGCTGCCGCCGTCGCGAACAGCGCCAGAAACAGCAGCGTCAGCCGGAACGGCGTCCGCCGGAAGAGCGAGGGGAGCTTCACGGCTTAACTCTCTCCCTCCCCTTTATGGGGAGGGAAGGTGGCGCGAAGCGACACCAGGGTGGGGGAGTCATTCAGTTGATCAAGAATACAGTCCATTACGCCATCGACATTGTCGCGGATGGAGGCGTTGTCGAAACGAAGCGTCGTGAAGCCCTCGCAGCTCAACACACCATCCCGGATACGGTCGTGGCGCGCCTGCTCCTCTTCGCCATGAACCCTTCCATCAACTTCGATGACAAGGTGGTGTTTGAAGCACACGAAATCGAGGAAATACCCTCTGAACGGCGCTTGCCGACGAAAACGAAAGCCTTGCTTTCTCAGCATCTTGAGTCGGGACCACATTCGCGCCTCCGGTGGGGACAGGGTCTTTCGCATTTCGCGAGCGCGTTCAATCTTTCCTGACATGGACGCCTCCCCACCCTGACGGCTTCGCCGTCTTCCCTCCCCATAAAGGGGAGGGAGAATTCCTTCACGCCTCCAGCCGGTATCCCGCGCCACGCACGGTCTGCAGCATGGCCTTGTCGAAGCCCTTGTCGATCTTGGAGCGCAGGCGGCTGATGTGGACGTCGATGACATTGGTCTGGGGGTCGAAATGGTATTCCCAGACCTTCTCCAGCAGCATGGTGCGGGTCACCGACTGGCCGGCGTGGCGCATCATGAACTCCAGCAGCTGGAACTCGCGCGGCTGAAGGTCGATCTCCTGACCGGCGCGGGTCACATCGCGGCTGATCAGGTTCATCTCCAGATCGCCGACCTTGAGCACGGTCGCAACCGATCCGGTCTCGCGCCGCCGCGACAGGGCCTCGACCCGCGCGATCAACTCGGCAAAGGCATAGGGTTTGACCAGATAGTCATCGGCCCCGGCCTGCAGGCCCGTCACCCGGTCCTCGACCTCGCCCAGCGCCGACAGGAACAGCACCGGCGTCTGATCGCCGTTCTTGCGCACCGTCTCGACCATGCCGACCCCGTCCAGGCGCGGCATCATCCGGTCGACGACATAGACGTCATAGCCGCCCTTCTGCGCCTCCAGCAGGCCAAAGGCCCCGTCCACGGCATGGACAACATCGTGCCCTGCCTCGGTCAGCCCCCGAACCATTGCCGTCGCCGCTTCGGCGTCGTCCTCGACCACCAGAATGCGCATTGCCCTCTCCCTTCGTTCCCGCATCTGCGGGATTCGTCTCGAATAATAGCCGATCCCGGCCGGTTTTCTTACTGCTTCGTCGCCGGGGTCCGGGACTGGGGTTGAGCCGCCGGTCGGGACGGCACATCCAGCAGGACCGCACCGTTCCCGTCCGGCGACCAGGCCAGAACGAAAAACTCGTCGCGGCCCGCCGCCCGGGCCCGGGCGATCTCGGCCTGGATGTCGGCAATGCTGCGGACCGGGCTCAGGCCCGCCTGCAGAATGACGACGCCCGGCACGAAGCGGGTCGGCCCCAGTTGCGCCTCGGCCACAACGACCACGCCGTTGACGCCGGCCGGGATGTCGTACTTTGCGCGCAGTTCGGGTGTCATCGGCGCCAGGGTCAGACCGGCCAGGGCCTGACCGGGGCTGGCCTCGGGCACCGGGCGGCGCCCGGGCGTCTGCAGGGCCGCCAGCTCCGACTGCGACGGACGTTTGGCCGCCCGCACCCGGGCCACCAGTCGCCGCTCGCCGCGCAGCACCACGACCTCGATCGTGTCGCCGACCTCGGCGGCCCCGACCCGACGGGTCAGGTCGGTCGCGCCCGACACCGGGGCATCGTCCAGCTCGACGACGATGTCACCGGGACGCAGGCCCCCGCGCGCCGCCGGCCCACCGGCCGTGACGTCATTGATCAGTGCACCGGCGATGCTGGCCTCCAGCCCCATGGCCTCGCGGAACGGGTCCAGATCGGCGATGGTCACGCCCAGATAGCCGCGCTCGATCTGCTCGCCGCGCATCAGCCGGTCGGTGATGGTCTTGGCGGTATTGGCCGGAATGGCAAAGCCGATGCCGATCGAGCCGCCGGTCGGCGAGAAGATGGCCGTGTTGACGCCGATCACCCGGCCATAGATGTCAAAGGTCGGCCCGCCGGAATTGCCCCGGTTGATGGCGGCGTCGATCTGGATGTAATCGACATAGTTGCTGGACACGTCCTGCAGGTCGCGCGACTTGGCCGAGACGATGCCCGCCGTCGCCGTGCCCCCCAGGCCGAACGGATTACCGACCGCGATCACCCAGTCGCCGACGCGCGGCTCGGCCGATTCCTCGAAACTGACATAGGGAAAGCGTCCGCCATCGACCTTGATGACCGCCAGGTCCGTGCTCTCGTCGCGCCCCACCAGACGCGCGGGCAGCTCGCGATTGTCGGCCAGCCGGACAGTGATCTCCTCGGCATTGGCGATCACATGGTTGTTGGTGACGATATAGCCGTCCGCCGAGATGAAGAAGCCGGAGCCCGCACCGAGGGTGGTCTCGCCCTCGGGGCTCTCGCCCTCACCCTGCGGCCCCTCGAACTCGAACGGCAGGCCGGGAATCTGGAAGGTTTCCGCCTGGCGCGGCACACGCGTCCGCACATCGATCTGCACGACCGCCGGGGCCACCTGGGTAAAGATGTCGGCAAAGCTGACCGGCGCACCGGGCGGCGGACCAAAGGCAGCGTCCGGCGCACCCGCCGACGGCGTGATCGGGCCGCTGACCGACAGCAGGCTGCCGTCCATGCCGGGCCAGCGAATCAGACCGCCTGCCGTGGCGACGACCGCCACCAGCAGCCCTGCGGCCGCGCCTATGATGAACTCCTTGCGCTTCAACATCCGGTTCCTGTTCGATCGACCGCGCCGTCCGAAATCGGACCGGCGTTTCCGTGACGATATAGGCCCTTATCCCCGATCACCAATCGCCGCGATACGACAGCCTTGGTGAGGGCGGGCATCAGGGCGTCCCGTCGCGTGTTTTTGACGGCGAAGTTGCGTCATCTTCGGGGCCGGTTCTTGCCGCCTTGAGAAGATTGTCGACCCGTGTTCGTTCCGCCGCCGTCAGATCGGCCTCCGGCTCGCCCCGGTCGGTCGGCCTGCGCGCGAACCAGACCAGCACCCCCGCCCCGCCCAGCACCAGTACCAGCGGCAGGCCCCACAGCAGCAGGGTGCCCGGCCGAACCGGCGGGGTGAACAGCACATAGTCGCCATAGCGCGCCACCAGTCCGTCACGGACCTCGGCATCGGTCTGGCCCTCGGCGATCCGGTCGCGCACCCAGCGCCGCATGTCGGACGCGACGCCCGCCGGCGAATCGGCGATCGACTCGTGCTGACAGACGACGCAGCGGATGTCCTCGAACAGGGCCTGTGCCCTCGCCTCCTGCTCCGCATTGGCCAGCGGACGGTCGGGGGCGGCCGGCGGCTCCTGCGCCAGCGCCGGGCCCGCCAGTCCCAGCATCATCGCAAGGATCAGCAGCCGCCTCATGCCGGAGACCTTCTGCGCCGGGTCGTGTCGACGGTCCGCAGCCGCCGGTCCAGCAGCGACAGCAGCCCGCCCAGCGCCATCAGTGCCGGCCCGAGGAAGATCAGCCGCGCCCATGGGTTCCAGTTCATCCGCACCGTCCAGGCCCGCTCGCCGCTGTCGCTCAGCCGCCGCTCGCCCAGCACCAGATAGACATCGTCCAGCCCGTGGAAACTGAGGCCCACCTCGGTAGTGGTCTGCCCCCCGGCCGGGAAGAAGCGCTTTTCGGCCCGCACGGTCTCGGGCCGCCCGCCGCCCAGCGGCTCGACCTCCAGCGTGGCACTTTCGGCCAGATAGTTGGGGCCCTCGATGATCTCGACCGAGCGCAGCGTCGCCTGATACGGCCCGGCGGCGATCGTCTGGCCGATCTCGAGCGGGCGGGACACCTCGACCTTCAGCCCGGTCTCGACCACCGCGCCCAGCACGAACAGGCCCAGCCCGGCGTGTGCCGCCGTCATGCCCCAGGCCGCCAGCGGCAGGGCGCGGGTGCGCCGCCCCAGCTCGCCCGGTGTGCGCTTGCCGAACAGGTGGATGCGCTCGGCCAGTTCGGCCAGCGCCCCCAGAACCAGCCAGGCCCCCAGCGCCAGACCGGCCCCCGTCAGCGCCTGACGCGGCTGGAACACGCCCCAGACGACGAGGGCGAACACCAGCGACAGCCCCGCCGCCCACGCCAGCCTCTGCAACGCCCCGATCAGGTCGCCGCGCTTCCAGCCCAGCAGCGGCCCCATCGGCAGGATGATCAGCGCCATGGCCATCAGCGGCGTGAACGTCACGGCAAAATAGGGCGGTCCGACCGAAATCGTCGCCCCGCCGGCTGCCTCAAGCACCAGCGGATACAGCGTCCCGACCAACACGGTCGCCGCCGCCACCGACAGGAACAGATTGTTGACCACCAGCGCGCCCTCTCGGCTGATGGGCGCAAACAGGGTCTTGCCCGTCAGCTGCCCGGCCCGGAGCGCGAACAGGGTAAAGGCCGCCCCCGCCGCCAGCCCCAGAATGCCCAGCAGCATCAGCCCCCGCTCGGGATCGACGGCAAAGGCGTGGACACTGGTCAGCACGCCCGACCGCACCAGAAACGCGCCCAGCATCGACAGGGAAAAGGCCACCAGCGCCAGGAACACCGTCCAGCCGATCAGCGCCCCGCGCCGCTCGGTCACCACCGCACTGTGCAACAGGGCTGCCGCCGCCAGCCAGGGCATGAAGCTGGCGTTCTCGACCGGGTCCCAGAACCACCAGCCGCCCCAGCCCAGTTCGTAATAGGCCCAGAAACTGCCCAGCGCGATGCCGGCGGTCAGCAGGGCCCAGCTGGCCAGGGCCCACGGCCGGATCCAGCGTCCCCAGGCCGGCCAGAAGCCCGCCCCCGGCCGTCCCTCGATCAGGGCCGCCACCGCCAGCGAGAAACAGACCGACAGGCCGACATAGCCGCCGTAGAGCAGCGGCGGATGGATGGCGAGCGCCGGGTCCTGCAGCAGCGGGTTCAGCGACGCGCCTTCGACCGGCACCGGTGTCAGCCGCACGAACGGGTTGGAGGTAAACAGGACAAAGGCCAGGAACAGCGCGCCCAGCCCGCCCTGCACGGCCACAGCTACCGCCTTCAGCCCGAACGGCAGGCCGGCTTCACCCGTCCGCGCGCGGCCCAGCAGCGCACCAAAGCCCGTCAGCACCAGACACCACAGCAGCAGCGAGCCTTCGTGGCTGCCCCAGGCGCCGGCCACCTTGTAGAGCATCGGCTTGTCGGTATGGCTGTTGAGCGCCACGTTCGAGACCGAAAAGTCCGAGACGACAAAGGCATGGATCAGCACGCCAAAGGCCAGGGCCACGGCCAGGAAGGCAGCCAGGCCGGCACCCTCCCCGGCCCCTGTCAGCACCGGGCTGGCGCGCAGACGCCCCGCGACCGAGGCCGCAACCTGCAGTCCGCTCAGCGCCAGGGCCAGACACAGGGCAAAGGCCCCCAGTTCGACGATCACGGCTGAACCCCGCCCGCTTCAGGGCGCCACTCGCCGCGTTCCTTCAGCCGCTCGGCCACCTCGCGCGGCATATAGGTCTCGTCGTGCTTGGCCAGCACCTGACGCGCAACAAAGGTACGGTCGGCGCGGAACTCGCCCTCGACCACCACGCCCTGCTCCTCCTTGAACAGGTCCGGCAAGTCGCCCTCATAGATAACCAGCGTCGAGGCCGCATTGTCGGTCACGCGGAAGCGCACCTGACCGCCCGGATCGTGTTCGACACTGCCCGCCTCGACCAGACCGCCCAGCCGCATGGCCCGACCGGGAGGTGCGGCCTCGACCGTGGCCTCGGATGGCGAGACGAAGAAGGTCACCGTATCCTGCATGGCCCACAGGCTCAGTCCCACAGCCACGGCCAGCACCGGGGCGGCGGCCATCACCACCCACACCCGCCTGCGGGCCTTCGGCGATTTCGGCATCCAACCCATCAGCCTTCTCCCCCCGACAGCGGCGGAAGGCGCGATTCCAGGTCGATCCGGCGCGGATCGGTCGGCGACAGCGCCGCGATCAGCGGGCCCCACAGCTCATGCACCCGGGCCGCCTCGCCGCGCTGAAGCGCCAGTTCACCGAGGAAGTAGCGCGCGCCCAACTGGCCGGGGTCCAGCTCCAGCGCCCGCATAAAGGCCATTTCGGCATCGGTCCCGACCTCGCCCTCCTGGGTCTGCACCAGCGCCTCCCCCAGCCGTGCCCAGGTCCGGGCATCGTCGGGCCGAAGCATCGCTGCCCGGCGCAGGGCCGACGCTGCGCCGATCGGATCACCCGCCTCGAACCGCGCCGCCCCCAACAGGGCCTGGGCCTCGAAATTGTCAGGCTGGGTCGCGGCTTCCCGCTCCATCACGGCGGCCAGCTTCGGGGCATCCAGCATGCCGGGCGTCTCGGCCCATTCCGCTACCCGCCGGGCATAGGGCTGATCCGCCACCCCGGGGCTGCCCACGCCCATGTAGATGGCCAGCGCCACCAGGGCCGTCGCCCCCGTCCCGGCCAACACCCAACGCGCCTGACGCAGCCGTGCCGTAGCATCGACGACGGGGGCAGAAACGCTGGCGTCCGCTTCCAGATGCCGACGCGCCACCTCGGCCCGTGCCGTCTCCAGCTCGGTCCCGGCCAGGACGCCGCGCGCCGCCATCCGCTCCAGCTCCTCAAGGTCACGGGCCAGCGCACGGCCCCGGGCGACCTCGTCCGCCTCCGCATCCGGCACAGCGGCGCCCCCGGCCGCACCGGCGGCGCTCAGGATCAGCAGCCCGGCAAGCGCACAGGCCAGTCCCGTCAGGGTCCAGAAGATCAGCATGCCCGGCGTTTAGCCGATCAGGCGGCCTCGGGCGAGGCCCCGCGCACAGCAGTGCCGTGAATCGTCGCAGCGGCGCGGCGTCGCACCGTGCGGGCGGCCTCGTGCGCCTCCAGATAGGTCAGCAGTCGCGCCACCGCCTCCATCAGCGCCAGCGCCCGATCCAGATCCTCGGCCTCGCCCCCGTGGATCAGGTCGAACCCCTCCTCGGCATAGCGGCTCAGCATCTCGACCAGGGCATCCGCCTGCTGCTTGCGGTCCGACTCACAACCGAACACCGCCGCTGCGGGCCGCAGGGCGCCCAGCATCCGCAGCTGTACCTTGGCCGTCGCCAGCGCAGGCGAGGCCGGATCGCTGTTCAGGTCGGGCACCTTGCGGGTCATGCGCCCGGCCAGCGGCGCGCGGATCATGGGCAGGGCGGCCTCGACGACCTTTGGCGCACCCCGGATCGTCTCCGTCAGCCGCCGGGCCACCTTCAGCCGGGCCTCGCGCACATCCTTGCCCCAGACGCTGCCGGGCTGCATCTCGAGGGTGACGTCCAGCTCGCCCAGCGTCGCCGTGCACCAGCGGATGTCCTCCAGCGCCGCCTCGGCCTCGGGACCGGCGTCCGGTCCGGGACGGAAGGCGGCGACCCGTGCCGCCCGCACCTCGACCCCGGCGATCAATCGCTCGACGAACACCGCCATTTCCGACCCGCTGAGAAACTCGTCCCGGCCCGCCGATCCGCTGGTCTGGGTCACCAGCCTCAGCACCAGCGCCGCATCCCTCAGATGGGCGAACAGGATGTCGATCAGACGCGGCGCGCCATCCTCATGGATGGTCGCGGCATCCCGGATCAGCAGGCGCAGCTCCGCCAGACTGTCGGCATCGGGACGGCCCAGCCACGACTCCAGATGTTTCAGGGCCTTGCGCGCCAGATGGGCCAGGTCGAGGCAGCTGGCCATCGCCTCCAGTCCCGCCTCGCGCGTTTCCGCCGACAGACCCGTCGGCCAGACAGCTTCTGGACGATCGCGCACCGCAGCCGCTGCGGCCAGGCACAGCCGGTCACCGACAAGCGATGCCTCGGGGCCGTCGCGGTCCAGCCGCGCCAGAAGGTCCAGCTCGCTCTCGCGCGCCACCGCCCACAGCCGGGGCAAGACCTGTGCCGGAAAGGTCAGCGCCTCGACGCCGTCCATCCGGTCACGGAACATGGGCGTCAGCGGCCCCAGTGCGCGCTCGCAGCGGCGGCGTTCCTGATCGACCTCATTCAGCATGCCGCCCAGTTCCTGGGCCTTGTCGCCTGGCCAGCCGCGGACAGCCCGCCGCAACCCGTCCAGCAGTTCGGGAGGGCACAGGGTGATCAGATGCGCCAAGGCCGCGCGATGGGCGACCGACAGACCCGCCATTCAGAGCTCCGCGTGAGGACCACGTCCCCCCAAGCCTGGGCGGTTGAGGTTAATATTCCGTCCACCGCGTTACAGGGTTACAGGCTTGGAATTCGGGGCGCTCAGCCCTCGGTCGCGGGTAAATCCAGCACGGCCTTAAGCCCGCCCATCTCACTGCGCGAGAGGGCCACACGCCCGTTGTAGGCCTTGGTCAAATCGTCGACGATCGACAGGCCCAGACCCGATCCGGGCGCATCCTCGTCCATCCGGGTTCCGCGTTTCAGGGCGGCTTCCCACTGGTCCTCTGCCAGGCCCGGGCCGTCGTCCTCGACCACGACCACCATCTGGCCCAGACCGGTCGCCCCGGCGCTGACCCGCACCCGGCGCTTCGCCCATTTGCAGGCGTTCTCGATCAGATTGCCCAGGATCTCCTGCAGGTCCTGCCGCTCGCCCCGGAACATCAGATCGTCGGGCGCGCGCCAGTCGATCTCGACGTCCCTGGACGCAAACACCCGCTCCAGCATCACTGCCATCTCGTCCAGCACCTCGGCCACCGGCGTGCGCTCGCCCAGCCCCTGGGCGCGGGCTGCGGCGCGCGCGCGGCGCAGATGGTGATCGACCTGGTCCTTCATCACCCCGCTCTGGCGGGTCACGACCTCGGCCAGCGGATCGGATCGGCCCTCGGCCTCGGCCAGCATCACCGACAGCGGGGTCTTCAGCGCATGGGCCAGATTGCCGACATGGGTGCGCTGGCGTTCCACCACTTCGGTATTGTGGTCCAGCAGCCGGTTGACCTGTTCGGCCAGCGGCTGGATTTCCAGCGGATAGGTGCGCTCGATCCGGCCCGAGCGGCCCTTCCTCACATCCGCGATCTCGTTTCGCAGCAGGAACAGCGGGCGCAGGCCGATCCGCACCTGCATGAACACCGCCGCCACCAGCCCCAGCCCGAGGATCAACAGAGCGATCCAGGTAAAGGTGGCAAAGGCCCGGGTGTCGGCATCGATGTCCGACCGGTCCATCCCGGCCATGAACACCAGCGGCTGTTCGCGCCCCGGCAGCAGCTTGACGCTGGCGGCGATCCGCAGCGGCCGGTCGACCGGGCCGATGGCCGTGTAACTGAGCGTCCGCCCCCGCTCCAGACGGGCGGGCATGTCGGCGGGGATCAACAGGTCCTCACCCGCCAGCGACGGCGAGCGCTCCAGAATGCGGATCCCGCCGCGGCCATCGAACTCGCCGACCACCCAGTATTTGCCCGACAGGGGCCTGAGCGTGCGCGAGTCCTGAATTTCCGCGACCGAGACCCGGCCCCCGACCACGGTCGTCGCCAGCACCACCTCGTCTATGGTTTCGGCCAGGGCATAGCCCATGCGGCGCAGGGCGGAGTCCTGATACTGGCTGGTCAGCATCCAGCCGGTCAGCACCAGCGCCACCGCCATCCAGGCCGAGGCCAGCCAGATCAGCCGCCGGGTCAGGGACCGTCCCGGGCGTCCAAAGGCCTGTCCGGCCCAGGCCTGCCAGGTCACGCGGCCTCGGACTCGCCCGGCAGGGCCGTCAGCCGATAGCCCAGCCCGCGCACCGTCTCGATCCGGTCGGCGCCGATCTTCTTCCGCAAGCGGCCGACGAACACCTCGATGGTGTTGGAATCGCGGTCAAAGTCCTGGTCGTACAGATGCTCGACCAATTCGGTGCGGCTGATCACCCGGCCCTGATGCATCATCAGATAGTGCAAGAGCCGGTATTCAAGACTGGTCAGGCGCAGCGGTTCGCCGTTCACATTGGCCCTTGCTGCGCGCGGATCCAGTCGCAGGCCGCCGCACGACAGGGTCGCCGAGGCGATCCCGGCCGAGCGCCGCAGCAGGGCCCGCAGGCGCGCCAGCAGTTCTTCGGTGTGGAAGGGCTTGGTCAGATAGTCGTCGGCGCCCGCGTCAAACCCGGCCACCTTGTCGGACCAGGCCCCGCGCGCCGTCAGGATCAGCACCGGCGTGGTCTTGCCCTCGCGGCGCCAGCGCTCCAGGACCGACACGCCGTCGATCTTGGGCAGGCCCAGGTCCAGCACAACCACATCATAGGGTTCGGTATCGCCCAGAAAATGCGCTTCCTCGCCGTCGGGCGCATGATCGACCGCATAGCCGGCATCGCCCAGGGCGGCCTTCAGCTGACGCGACAGATCGGCGTCATCCTCGACGAGCAGAACACGCATGAAGGCCCCTTATCTCTCGGCGGCGACGCCGATATCGAACACCCGGCCGTCACGCTCTTCAAACCGGAACACGTGCTGACGGCCTCGCATCCCCATATAGCCGACATAGCGCGCCCCGCCTGCCCGCGACTGGGCAATCCGCTGGGCCTCGGCCTCGCTGACGCGGCGCGAATACTGTTGGCGCGGATCGTCCACGCTTTCGCGGCTGGGATCTTGCGGTCGGCTGTTGGGATCCGGGCGACGCCGCGGATCCTGATCCTGAACCAGCCAGGCCGGATCATTCGCAAGGGTGTCGACGGAGGGCGACACGGGCGCGGCCAGGGCCGAGCCGCCGAAGGCCATCATCCCCAGCATGAGGCCGGTGGCGGCGGCGGTCGTCAGATGATGTTTCACGGTGCGGGTCATGACAGCGGCTTTAGGCGCCTCGTTCTGAACGGGGGCTGAACGCCCAGTCTAGAATCATTTCACCCCTCCGGCCCAGCGGATTCCCTCGCAAGGAACAGGCCCCCGTCAGGTTCGCCACCTCAGGATCGAGGGCTCGACCGGATTGTCGAAGACCGCACCGCTCCCCTGCGCCTCGAGCAGCGCCCGTTTGCAGGCATAGTACCACAGGGACGGCTGATCCGGGGGCCCGGCAAACAGGGGGCGTCCCGTATCGGCCTCACTGTTCAGGGTCTCGAGGATCACCGCGTCCTGCGACAGGAACCGCCGCCCCAGCCACGACAGCACCGGCCGCGCCGGCACCAGCAGCGGCTGGTTGCAGAAGATCAGGTTGCGCAGGGTGATCCGCCCGTCGACCTCGGGCGTGACCGTCGTCAGATTGCACAGGCGAAAGCCCTTGCTGCGCACCGTCTCCACCCGCGCCGACGGCAGGCGGAATTCGATCGACACCGACCGGTCCTGTCCGACCAGGTCATAGACGGGGGCCGAGGCGAAGGCGTCGCACGACACGGCCGTAAAGCCATACGGCGAGGGCGTATATCGTTTGGTCTTGACCTTGCGCACCGGGTCCGACCGCCACCACCACGAATTATGCACCATCGGCACATGGGCCGGATCGACCAGCCCCAGCACTGCCTGATCGTAGTCGGTCGCCACCCGCACGACGGAATAGCAGACCTGCACCATATCCGCTTCAAGGTCTTCGGCGGGCAGCGGCGGCACGCGGGCGTCGTCCGCCCCTGCCTGGCGCACCCAGACCATGCCCAGCGCGGCCGTGGCCTGCCAGGTCTCCGCGTCCGCACCGGCCAGCACCGGCGACGGGCCAGACTGGTCCACCGTCAGCGCATGGCCATGCAACATCACCTGGCGAAGCCCGCGCCCTCGACCCTGACGGCACACCGGATACCACGCCTCTCGGGGCGCCCCCCGATGCCAGGGCTTCTCCGGACGAACCCGCGCAGGGTCGGCCGGCGGCGACGCATCGCCGATCATCAAGGCACTGGACAGATGCTCCCCCCGAGCGGCCCCGGCTGACCGGGTTGCCGCGAACCCTAGTCAGGTTCCCGACGCCCGCGCAACCACGCATCCACGGGACCCGCCCCCGCCGCACCTGTCACCGATGTCATGCCGATGAACCAAACCTGAAACGGCCTGTTCAGTTTGGGCTCAGCCGCGACCTGCTTTTGTGCAGTCAACGTCGCCTCCCCGGACGACGACCGTTGAAAGGATACGACCATGATCAAGAAGCTGCTTATCCCCGCCCTCGCCCTGGCCGCCACCTCGGTTGCGCTGCCGGCCGCCGCACAGAGCTTCAGCGTCAGCATCGGCACCACGCGGGCCCCGGCCTATGCGCCCGCCTATGCCCCCGGCTACGGTTATGACCGCAATGATCGCTATGACCGCGACTGGGTGTCGATCAACCAGCGCCAGCGCCAGCTGGACCGCCGCATCGACCAGGGCGTCCGCAACGGCCAGCTGACCCGCCGTGAAGCCGTCAGCCTGCGCCGCGAGTTCAACCAGCTGGCCCGGCTCGAGGCGAACTATCGCCGCAACGGCCTCAGCCGGTGGGAACGCCAGGACCTCGATCGTCGTTTCGATGCCCTGGAAGCCCGCATCCGCTACGAGCGTCGCGATCGCGACGACCGCCGGGGCCGCGGCCATCGCTAAGCCATAAGGCGGCGCCCCAAAGGCCCGCCTCCGCAGGCCCCACCCTCCCCTCGCAGGGGCCTGCCCCCGGGGCGCGATCCGCAAGGATCGCGCCCCTTCTTCGTGGGTGAACGGGCGCGCGATCCGCAAGGATCGCGCCCCTTCTTCGTGGGCAGAGAGTCCCGGCCTGGATTACTGCGGCAGGGACACGGCGTCGGTGACGTGGATGACGCCGTTCGACTGGAGGATATCCGCCTGGGTCACCGTGGCGACGCCGCCGTTCTCATCGGTCAGGATGACCGAGCCGTCGCGCAGCGACGCGGTCAGCGTATCACCCGACAGGGTTTCGATGGCCGCCGAACGCCGGATGCGAAAAACCCCGCCGTGCGGCAACCGGACGCGGCCGGCCACTCGCCGATAGAGGGACAAGTGGGCGCCGCCTCGGCGAGGCGTCGTCTCCGCCCGCAACGCTCGCCACCACTCACCTGGCCTGGTGCATCATCTCCACGAGCATAGCGAGCCCGAAGATCCCAAGGCCGCTGCCGACCACGCCGAACGCGCCTCCCTCCAGGCGGGTCCCTGATCGCCCCGGCCAGACCATGGCAAACAAGACCGGAAGGCCGAAAGCCACTCCGAACGAACTGGCAAGCGTCACCCTCTCCGGCAGCAACAGACCATCCACCGCCAGCAGCCATCCGGCCCCGGCGACAGAGGATAAGACACCGACAAGGAAACAGGCCGCCAACCAGCCCCACCGTCCCTTGCGATCGTTCATCGCCCGCCCACCTCCGGCCCCGGCTGCCACTCGGCAACATCCCACTCGAACACCGCGCCCGTGGCCTTCTCGACAGCGAACCAGCCCATCAGGGTGCTGCCGCACAGGTCCTGATTACAGACCGCGCGGAGGCCCAGAACATGGTGGCCGACCGGGCTGTCTTCCGCCCGGACCGGGTCGCACGACGCAACGTGCCCGAGCGGCAGGCCCCGCGCCGCCGTCACCCGTGCCGTCGCCAAGGCGCAGGCGGCCTCGGCACTGACCACGACGTCGGGCTGTGGCTCCTGCTTCGAGGAGGTAGCAGATCCGGCGATCGCCCGACGCTCCACGCGAACCTGCTGCGTTTCCGTTTCGGAGACGCCATCCGGGTGGACTGTATCTATTGTCGTTATGACCGTTCGCCGGATCGGCCTCCCGACCGCGTCGACCTCAAAAGCCACTTCGACCGTGCCCGAAATTGTCTCCTTCGAGCGCTCGATCAGCGCGGACTCCAGCGTCACCGGCGTCTGCATGATCTCGCCAACGACGACGTCACTCTCCGCATGAGCCTTGCGCACAGCATCGGCATCAACCTCCAGCCTGACAGCGTAGGTTGCCCCGTCTGCACCCTCCGATGTCCGGGTCAGCGTGCCGGCGCCCAAAGCGCCCGGATGCCGATAGGGAGCCCCCTCACGGATATCGGCGGACCGGAGATCGAAGGCCTCGATGTCGTCCACGACGGTCTCCGGGTCGCACTCGATGCGAAACGCAGTCCAGGTGAAAATCCATTGTCCGCATGCCGCCTTCGGCAATCCCGCAGCCGCCAGCCAGCGGTCGAGGCGGACCTCAAGGTCCGGCCTGTTAAGCAAGCGCATGGGACCGTCTGACGGCTGGAGAACCCTTGCCGGATACTGCCAGACCCGATCTCTCTCCTCGTCAGTTGAGGCTGCCGGAAGGTCGAACTCCAACTCGACGCCGAGATCGCTGACGGCAATCACACGCTCTTCGAACGTCTTGCGCCCACTCGAGCTGCCGGACGAACCATCGCTGCTCCGTTGAGACGTTTCGTAGGAGACGATGATCTCGTATCGGTCTCCGACGACCGGATCGCTGTCCGGAAATCCGGAGAGTCCGTCCGATCCCGCCCCCAGTGAAGCGAAGAGTGCCGCGATGATTGCTATCAAGCTCATGCGGCGAACAATGAATGCCGACGGTCGCGATAGCAACGCCGCTAGGGAACGCCCCCCTACACCCTCAACCGGCTCTCCACCGTCGTCACCGCCTGTCCGGTCAGGATCACGCGGTCGCCGCGCATCTCGGTGGTGATGGCACCGCCCCGCGTGGGGAAGGCCTGGAAGAAGTCGACGCGGGCGCGGCCGAGGCGGTCGGTCCACAGGGGGGCCAGGATACAGTGGGCCGAGCCGGTGGCCGGGTCCTCGGGCACGCCACAGCCGGGGGCAAAGAACCGGTCGACGACGTCATGGGGATCGTCCGGATCGGCGGGGGCGCAGACGATCACCTCGCCCTGTTCGCCCGCCGGGCTGACCAGGGCATTCAGCGCCGCGATGTCGGGCGTCAGGGTTCGCACCGTCTCGGCATCCTTCAGCACCGCCACCAGATAGCGGGCGGCCCAGACCTCGACCGGCTCGGCCCCCAGCGCCTCGGCCAGACCCGCGACCGGCCCCGCGCGGCGCGGCGGATCGGCGGGAAAGTCCATCTCATAGGCGTCCTTGCCCTGCCCCCGCTTCACGATCAGCGGTCCTGAGGCGGTGTCAAAGGTGACGGCCTCGACGTCCAGCCCCAGTTCGCCCAGCAACACATGGGCGCTGGCGAGCGTCGCGTGGCCGCACAGATCGACCTCGCGCCCCGGGGTGAACCAGCGCAGGCCGAACCGGTCGGGCCGGTCGGTGCGTGTCAGGAAGGCCGTCTCCGACAGATTGTTCTCGCGCGCCAGCGCCTGCATCCAGGCCTCGTCGGGCCACTCCAGCTGGGGTTCGACCACACAGGCGCCATTGCCCATGAAGGGGCGCGCGGCAAAGGCATCCACCGTCCACTGTCTCATCTCTCGCGCTCCACCTTCAGTTCCGGCCAGCGGGCCACAAGCTTGTCGACCACCCGGTCCCAGTCCGCGGCCAGCGGCCGGGTCGGATTGGGGCGCAGCACCATGGCGAACATGTCGTCCAGGCCAAAGGGCGCCTCGACCGTCAGCCGGTCGTCGGGCTCCAGCCGCACCCCGACGGCAAAGGCCGGGGCGACGAACCGCGACAGCGCCTCGGCGGTGGCGCTGACCGGCGGCCAGGGCTGGCCGAACTTCTCCGGAAACCATTCCGAGACGCGGCGCTGATTGCGAACCTCGACGCGGCTTTTCAGCGGCTCGTCAAAGCGTGCGGCGACCCGGCGGATGACCGCATCCTCGGCGTCCCAGCTATAGTCAGCATCGAAATAGCCGACGTCGAAATCCTTGATCCCGTGCCCGGCCGGCCGCCCCGTCAGGTGGTTCCAGACGCTCTGATAGACCGCGCCGGAAAAGATCAGCCAGTCGTTGAGACCCTCGGCCCGCACCCCCTCCAGTACCGTCATCAGATCCGGGTCGGCCCGGACGATGGCCTCAAGCCGGGTCGCCGGATCGCTCATCGATCGCGCACCGGCCAGCCGTGGTCCAGCGGCCCGTGCCCCTGCCCCAGCCCGGGCGCCCGGCGGATCGCCTCGGCCACATAGGCCCAGGCGCTGGCCACCGCCGCCTCCATCGTCTGCCCCTGCGCGAGGCCCGCCGCACAGGCGCTGGCGAGCGTACAGCCCGTGCCGTGGGTGTGGCGCGTCTCGACCCGCTCGCCCTCCAGCACCGTCTCGCCCCGGCCGGTCAACAGCAGGTCCAGCACGCGCTCGCCCGGCACATGGCCGCCCTTCATCAGCACGGCGCCTGCGCCCATTTCCAGCAGGGCCTCGCCCGCCCGGCGCTGGCCGTCCAGATCGGTGACCGCGATGCCGGTCAGGGCCTCGGCCTCGGGCGCATTGGGGGTCAGCAGGGCCGCACGCGGCACCATCCGGGTGCGCACGGCGTCGATCGCGGCATCCTCCAGCAGGCTCGCCCCGCCCTTGGCCACCATGACCGGATCGACGACTGCGGGCACGCCGGCCCCGTCCAGAATGTCGGCGACCGCCTCGACCACCTCGACGCTGCCCAGCATGCCGGTCTTGATCACGTCTGTGCCGATGTCGTTCAGCACGGCCCGGGCCTGTTCGCGGATCAGACTGACCGGCAGCGGATGGACGCCATGAACGCCCAGGGTGTTCTGCACCGTGATGGCCGTCACCGCCGTCGCGGCAAAGCCCCCCAGCATGGTCACCGCCTTGATGTCGGCCTGCAGCCCCGCGCCGCCGCCGGAGTCAGACCCAGCGATGATGAGAACCCTGCCGCGGGTCATACGGTCGCTCCCGAGAACAGCTTCAGCCCGACGATGCCCGCCACGATCAGGACGATGCACACCAGCCGCAGCGCCGTCGCCGGCTCGCCATAGGCCAGGATGCCGATGCTGGCGGCCCCCACCGCCCCGATCCCGGTCCAGACGCCATAGGCCGTGCCGATCGGCAGCTTCTGCGTCGCCAGCCACAGGAAGCCGAAGCTGGCCAGCATGGCGATCCCGACCAGAAGGCTGATCCCCGGCCGCTGTGGTCCGACAAACTTGAAGCCCGAGGCCCAGCCCACCTCCAGCAGTCCGGCAATCGCCAGCGCCAGCCACGGGTTCATCTGGGTCAGCAGTCTGAGCGTCTCGGTCATCTCTCGTGAATGGCGACGCGTGAGCCCGGGGGCAAGTCTTACCTTCCCGCCACCAGCTTCTTCAGCGCGTTGAACATGGCCATCACCTCGCTGACAAAGATCACCGCCACGATCAGCATCAGCACGCTCTCGGCCCCCTCGCGTGTGCGGATCAGCGTCTCGATGCGGTCGATGAAGGCCGCCACACTGTCCACCCGGATCAGCGACGAGAAGGGCGAATACAGCCAGATCCAGCCCAGCAGGGTCAGGGACGCCCCCCGGAACACGACATCGCCGAAGGCCGTCAGCCGCACGGGCGATCCGGTCAGGGCCCGGATCAGGTGGAACACCCCCTGGGCCGCCGCAAACACCACCACCGGCCAGTACAGCAGCGCCACCGTCTCGGCGAACAGCAGGCCATAGTCGACCCCGCCGCGCACCAGCTCGCCGCCCAGGTCCTCGGGGCGGAAGCCCAGCCCCAGTAGGCCCGACCACCACATCAGGAAGATGCCCCAGGCGGTGGCGCTGCCCAGCGCGCCCGCCGTCGGCGACAACTCCGGCAACACCCTGTCCAGCGCCCGGTCGGTGTCATCCAGGGTGCCGCCGCCGCTCTTTTCGTTCAGCGAATCCCACCACCGGCGACTGAACACGCCGACCTCGAACATGCCCAGATCCCTGGCCCGCCATTCGGTCAGGAAGGCCGGCTTCTTCGCCTGCCGCTCGATGATGAAGCCCGCCAGCGTCGCCAGCCCGACCACCGTCAGCCCGCTCGCGAACAGGCCGGCAAGGGCCTGACCGATCGCCTGGCCCACCTCGGCCCCGCCGAACAGGATGCGCGCCACAGCCCCCACGGCCGTGAGCAGAACCAGCACCGTCAGGGCCGTCTTCACCCCGAACAGCCACCAGGGGTAGAGCTCGGGCCCCACCACATGCTGCGGCCCGGCGCCATAGCGGGCGGCCACCGTCAGCGGGTGCCCCACCTCGCGCAGCACGGCCTCGACCTCGGCCTCGGTCAGCGGCCGGCCCAGCTCGGCCTCCCGCTCCTCGACCCGGCTCATCAGCAGGTCGCGCAGCTCCGCCAGAATGTCCTCGCGGCCGGCGGCGGGCAGCTGCGCCCCCACGGCCTTCAGATAGCGTTCGATCAGGTCCATCGTCCCCTCCAGTTTCACAGAATTCGGTCCAGCGAGGCCGACAGCCTGCGCCATTCGGCCTCAAGCCGGCCCAGCATGGCCTCGCCCGCGGGCGAGAGCCGGTAAAAGCGTTTCTTGCGGCGCTCTTCCTCGCGCCATTCGCTGGTCAGCAGCCCCTGGCTCTCCAGCCGGCGCAGCAGCGGATAGAGGGTCGATTCCTCCATCTCCAGCCCGTGCTCGCCCAGCGCCACGCGCAGGGAATAGCCGTATTGCTCGGTCTTCAGCCGCGCCAGCACCGCCAGCACCAGCGAGCCCCGCCGCAGCTCCAGCCGCATCGCCTCATAAAGATCGGTCTCGCCCAAGGGCCCGCTCCACTCACGTCACATAGTGTGTGACACACAGTGTATGCGACATACTGTATGAGCGAGTCAAGCGGTGCCGACCACGAAGCCTTAACCCGCGCGGCCTAACAGGAGGGAGTGGCGTGATCCGGAGGCCGAGGTGGCGAGACGATGAGTCGAAAACACATTGTTCTGATTGTCTTTTGGGCAGCCCTGATCGCGGTCGTCGCCGGCTTCGTCGCCATGGTCATCCGGGCTGTGACAGAGGGCCAGTGGACCTTGCTCCTGACCCTGCCACTCGCTCTGATCCTCGGCTACGTCCTGACCAGATCCGGCAAAAAACACCGCCGCTGACGTCAGGGCCTAATCCTTCAGGTAAAACAGGTCCTCGACGCTGACCCCCAGCGCCCGGGCCAGGTCCAGCGCCAGCAGGGTCGAGGGGATGAACACCCCGTTCTCGACCGTATTGATGGTCTTGCGCGACACGCCCGCCCGCTCGGCCAGCTCGGCCTGGGTCAGGCCGGCGGCGGTGCGGATGGCCTTCAGGTGCGACCCCAGCCGCGGGTCACCCATCCCCGCGCTCCGGCAGGCCCGCCTCGCGATCCAGCCAGGCAAAGCGCAGTCCGGCCGCCGCCCCGCCCAGCGTCAGCGCCGTGATGATCGCCAGCGGGCTCCACTCCGGCCGCCACAGGCTGACCCCGGCGGCCACCGTGCCGCTCGCCATCAGCACCACGAACGCCGCCCCCAGGGCCCGCGCCCGCAGCGCCCCGGTCAGCTCGTCGTCGAGGTATTTGCGCTGGGTCCGCGACTGGAAGTCCCAGCCCATGACCACCATGCTCACCACCCAGGAATACAGCACCGGCAGGCCGACCTGCAGATAGTCGACGACCGCGTCATCGCCCGCCTCGATGCCGCCCCAGGCCTGATACGACACCGCCAGAAAGAACAGGCTGGCCACCGGAAACGCCCAAAGGATCCCGTTGCGCCGCGCCTGCAGCCGATCGCGGCGCGCCTGCACCGGCTCCAGCTGCCACGTCCGGTTCCACGGCCGGAGCGTCCACGCCTTGATCGCCGCGATCAGCGCCAGTCCGACGCCAAAGCCCAGAACCGCCGCCACCGTTCCGGTCGCGCCGACCCCGGCCCGGATGTAGCCGTACACCACCAAGGCCACCGCCACCCCGATGACCAGCGCCGCCAGCGCCGCCACCAGCTTCCTGCCCCGCGCCCGGCCCTCCCGCACGCGCTCCTGTTCGGTCATCGTCATCATGGCGCTCGCTCCCTCGGATCAATGTCACCTTCGGGTTACATATCACCTCAAGGTTACACGCCGTCAAGTCCCCTCCAGCCCCTCCCGGCTCCGGGCCGGGCATCGACATCGAGGAACCGGTGCCGGTGCCGGGGCTCGACGACGACACAGGACGGGCGCCGCCCGAACCACCGGTACCGGTGCCGCGCGACCAGATCATAGACCCCGTCGCGGATCGGCCTTGGCACGAGTCCAAGGCCCGCCAGCCAGCACCACGGCCGCCGGAGCCTCCGTGCGAGGGCGAGCCCCGCGTCGGACCGGGTCAGCGCCCGCCCGTCCCGGATGACCAGAAAGGTGTCGTTGAGGTCCGCCTGCGTAAATCCATGGCGCTCCGCCAGCGCCCGCCCCGTCGCCGACCACGCGCCCGCAAAGTGCAGGTCCGGCCCCCGCTCAGGCGCCAGAACAAACCGCACCATCCCGCTGCAGAGCACGCAGTCGGTGTCGAACACGACGATCGCACGGGTCTCGGGTTGTGCAGGCATCAGCACTCTATACCGCGCAATCACCCCACGATCAGCACGGGATTGGCAGGGGGCATAACCCACCCCTTCCGCTCATCCCGGCGGAAGCCGGGACCCAGATCTCGTGCACGGCTCAGCCCTACCCGCTCGCAGACCTAGGTATGCCATCCGGCCTCCTGCCCTTGGCCAAAGCACTGGGTTCCTGCTTCCGCAGGAATGAGCGGGTATAAGGAGGGATCAGGCCTTCAAGCAGCGAGCGACCGCTTAGCCCAAGGCGAATTTCACCCCGATTACCTTGGGCAGAAGGAACGCCATGGCGAAGTAGTCGAGAAGGATGAAGGGGCTGATGAGCCCGGTCGGCATAGGCAACCAGCCCCCTCCGACGAAAGAAAAGAACAGCACGTGCAAAAATGCGTATGCGCCCAGCGTGGCCCAATACCCGGCGTGCCTGTACGCCGCGCGATAAGAAAACGCCGTCACACCGATCGCCATGCCTGACACGGCCAGGAGAAAGCCGACCTCGAAGTCCACGCCGCAGATTGCCAGCACTATCCAGCCCCCTAGCGTCGCCGGGAGCATCCAAAGAAGATCACGACTTCTGAATACGTAAAACGGGAGCGCAGCCTTGTTCACCTGCAAAACGCCCTGCCCCCCGGCTCCAGATGCAGATGGTCCTGGTGCGGGGCGTCATAGTCGGGGCTCAGCACGGTGCTGAAAATCCAGCAGCCCTCATCGCGGATGCGCTTCAGGAACCGTGCCTCGGGCCCGTCGCCATACCAGTGCTGCTTGACCATCACCCGCGTGCCGTCGCGCAGGATGACCCCGGCAAAATCCACCGCCGCCGCGCGCGAATGGGCGCTGGGCCGCGCGCCCGGCCGGTTCGACACAGTGCGACAGGCAAAGGTGCCATAGTGGACGATGTCGACCACGTCCTGGCCGAAGATCTCGCGCGCCGCCGGCTCGACCACCTGCCGCCGCCACACCGACAGGGCCAGCGCCGTCTGGCATGTCATCACCGGCCCCGCGGGCGACAGGCGCGCCACCGTGCCCCGGTCGACGTCCAGCGTGCCCGCCCCCGCCAGGCCACAGGTCTCGGAGTCCACCCGGTCGGGCACGGGGGTAAAGGTCACCCGCGCCGCATCCAGCTCGGCCCGACAGACCGCCAGGTCCGCCCCCGCCGCATCCACCCGCTCGCGCATGCCACGATCCGGCCGCTGGTCGATCAGTCCCGAGGCCAGTCGCACACTGACCGGCGCATTCACCGGCGGCTGGCTGACCGCGCCCCGATCCCCCCACCCCGGCGGCGGCGGATTGGCCCGCCCGCACGACGCCAGCACCAGCAGGCCCAGGGCAAGGATCAGTCGGGAGTGTTTCATGGGCGGAGAGGGTAGCGGGATTCGGGCGATGGGGCGGCAGCTTGCGTCGCATTGCCTTGTGCAGGACCGTTTGGCAGGGTGACCAAATGTCCCGTTTCCTCGTCGTTCCGCTCGCCCTTTTTGCCGCGACCCTGGCGGTCCCGACCGAGGCGCTGGCCCAGAAGCCCCCGTCCCAGGCGGCGCCCGCCTCTCCCCAGATCCAGGCGATCCAGGACAAGCTGATCCTGGCCCTTCAGGCGCTTGAGCAGGGCGACTACGACGGGGCCCTGCGGGCGCTGGACGCTGTCGTCGTCGACCCTGCGTTCAAGGAGATCCCCGCCTCCATGCAGACGCAGGTGTACCGCCTGATCGCCAGCGTGGCGGATGAGACCGGGCGCGTCGACCGGTCGTGGCGGGACTGGCGCCGCGTCACCGAAGCCGACGATGCGGTCTGGGGCGACTGGTGGGCACGGACCCTGTCCGCGCATCTGGCGGACGAGCCGGTCGATGCGGTGACGTCCCTGGCGCAGGCGGTTCGCCTCTACCCGGCACTCGTGACGGAGGCTCCGGAAGGCTGGATTTCCCAGATCATGCGGGCGGCCCATGATCATCCGGAGGCCCAGGGCCGCCTGATCGAGGCCCTGACCGACGCAGGCTGGGAGGACACGGGCGGGCGGTTCTGGATGGCCCATGCGGCCTGGCTGATCGACGGTGGCAAGGCGGACCAGGCCAGGGCCTTCGTGGCGCGAATCGAGAGGGCGACCCCGCGTCTGATCATGAGCACGGACCGTCGGTTTGACGGCCTGCGAGCGCAGCATCCCGATCTGTTCGAGATCGAGCGCGCTGCGGCCGCGGAACTCGAGGACGCCCGACAGGCCACCGAGGCCCCGGACGCGGACCTGTCCGACTGGAACCTCTACGCCTCGATGCTCCATGACGAGGGCCGGCTGGACGAGGCGCTGCAGATCCTTGACCGGGAGATCGCCGACGCCGAGCGCCCCCGCAAGCCGGGCGAGGCGGCCGTCGTTTCCGACGACTTTATCTGGGCGCTGGATGCTCGCTCGCGGATCCGCATCGACCTGGGCGACGTCGAGGGGGGCCTGGCCGATCTGCGGCGGGCCGCCCGCCGACCCGAGGGCGGCGAGGTCAACGTCAGCCACGCCATCAATCTGGGCAATCTCTACGTCAAGCTGGACCGTCCGGCGGAGGCGCTCGAAGCGACCATCGACGTCACGGCCGGGCGACTGGCCCCCTATGGCCGCGTCCAGCTGGCCGAGGTACGGGCCTGTGCCCATGCGGCGCTGGGCGACCTCGACGCCGCGCGCGCCGAGATCGCCTACATCGAGGAGAATCCGACCGTCGCGCCGGGTTCGACCTGGGGCGTCTATGCCTGCATCGGCGACGAGGACGCGGCCGCGGCGGCCCTGATCGCCCTGCTCGAGGATCCCCGGGAGCGGCTCGGCGCCCTGTATAGCGTCCAGATCTTCGCCCCTTCGCCCGAGGCCACCCCGGGTTCGCTGCGTCGCAGGGCGTTCCGCGAGTCCGTCCTGGCCCGGCCGGATGTGATTGCCGCGATCGAGGCAGTGGGGCGTCGGCAGACATGGGACCGGATGCCCCCCGGGTTCTGACCCCCTAGCCGCGGGCCACCCGGCGCACTACCTTTCCGTTCATGGCCCGTTCTCCCCGATCTTCGCGTTCCACGTCCGGTGTGTCCGAGGCCCCGGCGGCCTTCAAGGGCGCCTCTGCCGCCCCCGGCAACCTGCCCATGTTTGCGCCGGTCACCGGGCCGCGCCTGACGCCCGAGGAGGCGCCGGGCGCGCCGTCCGACTGGGTGCCGCACCGGCCCTCGCGCCCGACGGACAAGGTCTCGCGCCCCTTCCGGCTGGAGACCAAATACACCCCCGCCGGCGACCAGCCCGCCGCCATCGCCGAACTGGTGGCCCAGGCGGCCGAGGGCGAGCGCGACCAGGTGCTGCTGGGCGTGACCGGCTCGGGCAAGACCTTCACCATGGCCAAGGTCATCGAGCAGACCCAGCGCCCGGCCCTGATCCTGGCCCCCAACAAGACCCTCGCCGCCCAGCTGTACAGCGAGTTCAAGGCCTTCTTCCCCGACAACGCCGTCGAGTATTTCGTCTCGTATTACGACTACTATCAACCGGAAGCTTATGTCCCAAGAACAGATACTTATATCGAAAAGGACTCGTCCATAAACGAGCAGATCGACCGGATGCGGCACGCGGCGACGCGGGCCATTCTGGAGCGGGACGATGTGATCGTGGTGGCCTCGGTCAGCTGCATCTACGGCATCGGCTCGGTCGAGACCTATACGGCCATGACCTTCACCCTGGCGGTCGGCGACCAGATCGATGAGGCCAAGCTGCGCGCCGACCTGATCGCCCTGCAGTACAAGCGCAACGACCTGACGTTCGAGCGCGGCATGTTCCGGAAGCGCGGCGACACGATCGAGATCTTCCCCGTCCACCTGGAAGACCGCGCCTGGCGCCTCAGCCTGTTCGGCGACGAGATCGAGGCCATCCACGAGTTCGACCCCCTGACCGGCAAGAAGACCGCCGACCTCGACACCATCACCGTCTATGCCGCCAGCCACTACGTCACCCCGCGCCCGACGCTGAAACAGGCCATCGACGGCATCAAGGCCGAGCTGAAGGAGACGCTCGACTGGATGAACGAGAACGGCAAGCTGCTGGAGGCCCAGCGGCTGGAACAGCGCACCCGCTTCGACCTCGAGATGATGGAGGCCACCGGCGCCTGTGCCGGCATCGAGAACTACAGCCGCTGGCTGACCGGCCGCAGCCCGGGCGAGCCCCCGCCCACCTTCTTCGAATACATCCCCGACAACGCCCTGCTGTTCGTCGACGAGAGCCACGTCACCATCGGCCAGATCAACGGCATGTTCCGCGGCGACTACAAGCGCAAGTCGACCCTCGCCGAATACGGCTTCCGCCTGCCCTCCTGCATCGACAACCGCCCCCTCAAGTTCGAGGAGTGGGACGCCATGCGCCCCCAGACGGTCCATGTCAGCGCCACCCCCGGCCCGTGGGAAATGGCCCAGACCGGCGGCGTCTTCACCGAACAGGTCATCCGCCCCACCGGCCTGATCGACCCGCCGGTCGAGATCCGCCCCGTCAGCGACCCCACCCGCAACCAGGTCGATGACGTGATCGATGAGGTGAAGGCCACCGCCCGCGCCGGCTACCGCTCGCTGGTCACCGTCCTGACCAAGAAGATGGCCGAGGACCTGACGGAGTACATGCACGAACAGGGCGTCCGCGTCCGCTATATGCACTCCGACGTCGACACGCTGGAGCGTATCGAGATCCTGCGCGACCTCCGCCTCGGCGCCTTCGACGTGCTGATCGGCATCAACCTGCTGCGCGAGGGGCTCGACATCCCCGAATGCGGCCTGGTCGCCATCTTGGACGCCGACAAGGAGGGCTTCCTGCGCTCCGAAACCTCCCTGATCCAGACGATCGGTAGAGCTGCCCGCAACGTCGACGGCCGCGTCATCCTCTATGCCGACAAGACCACCGGCTCGATGGAGCGCGCCATCGCCGAGACCAACCGCCGCCGCGCCAAACAGGTCGAATACAACACCGAACACGGCATCACGCCCGAGTCCGTCCGCCGCGACATCAAGGAGATCCTCGCCAGCCCCTATGAGAGCCGCGCGATGGACCGCCTGACCAGCCCCGGCCTCAAGGAAGAGGCCAAACCCTTCACCGGCTCCAACTTCCAGGCCGCCCTCAAGGACATGGAGTCAAAAATGCGCGAGGCCGCCGCCAACCTCGAGTTCGAGGAGGCCGCCCGCCTCCGCGACGAGATCAAGAAGATGAAGGCCCTCGACCTGGAGTTCGCCAATGAAATGCTGACCGGCGCGGGCGAAGAGGTCGACAAGTCCGCCCCGAAACGCTGGCGCGCCGAGGCCGCGGCGGAGAAGGCGGAGGCGTTCCGGAAGGGGCGGTAGAACTTCCTAGGCACCAGCCTCTATACTCGCGCTGGGGATACAAGGTTCCGACAAGTGCACAGGGCTGGTTACATTGCCCCATACTTAGGCTATGGTTGGATGTCACGATGAGAGATCGTTCCGATGAGCACGTTACAGCTAGAACTCACCACGGCAGATGCCATTTCGGCTGATGTGGCTGCCCGTCTTGCGCGTTTGGAAGCCTGGGACCTCTCATGGGCCTCGCGTGAGGCTGCCCGCCGGTGCGGATGGAAAGAAGACTACGCAGCCAACGTTGAGCGGGAGTATCGGCGTTTTTTATCGCTCACGGTTATCGCACCAGACGGCGGCTTTGGCATGGCTGGTGACGTGGATGAAATCTGGCATCAGCACATCCTTGACACTCAGGATTACGCCGAAATGTGTGGCGCTATCGCAGGTGCTTTCATACACCATTGCCCGCTGCGTTCGACCGATGAAGCTTCTGAAAGTTCTTACGAACGCGAAACATTACCAAGCCTACGGCGGTTATATGGTGAGGTGCTCAGTCCGGTCTGGCCTCCGGAGGGAGCGGAGGCCGTAAGCGCCAGCAAGTGCTGCAGCACACATGGTTGAGTAGATGGGGGAAGCGTCTGCTGGAGCGAGGGCTTGGCTTAGCGCCTGCCAAGTAGCAGGAATTCATACCAAAGCTGACGCGATTTCGCAGTTGCGCGACTTTCTCATCAAGGAGGGCGTTGGGCCCAATATTGAGCGGCAGTTAACCGACTATATCTCCGGCATTACTCAGAGGACTTCTCACCCCGAACACCTTAGTCGTTTTGTGCGGGCACGGGGTATAACTTGTGACGACGCAGCATTTTGCAGCGACGCAATTAGTGAGGATCATATTTGGCGGTTCGAGGTCGAGGCTCGGCGATGGAACGGCCTGCTTTCAGAGTACACCGGCGAATTTGAAGTAGTAAGACCATCCAGCGTTGACATTGAGTCCGGAAAACATCCCGAGTGGGATCATGGAGTAGATCCATACACGCTTTCTATTGAGGAACGCGCGGGACGTTTTAATTTTTCTCACAGGCACCGGGATCACGATGATTGCTGGATTGGGAACGCACTCACAAATGGAAGGCAAATTTTTTTAATCGGCTTTGATTACAATTCACCAGATATAGACGTATCCTTGTGTATATTAGTCCCACATAAGAACCGCAGATACTCAAAAGATATTCTAGTTGGCGTTCAAAAATGTGTTTTGCCGGAAGATAAGGTCATTTTCCGCAGGATATCTTTCGTGCGGGCCAAGCCTGTTTCTCAGGATGCTGACATTGCCCAACTTCGTTCAGCAGGTAAGAACTGGGTCCTTGGGTCTGAACCGGCTGAACGCGGGATGATATTGAAGCTTGCAGCTTCTGCTGAACCGCCACCGCGTGACTGATCGTGAGCGCTGGTGCCTCGCTACGGCGAGATACGTTCTAGACGCCACTTCCCGGATTGGTCGAGCGCGAACGACGGAGGCGATCATTTTCGCCCTAATCGTAGAACAGAGACGGCGCCTACAAGCTACGGCTAGATCGACATAGAGCGCTCCCTTCGTCTCAGGTCGAACTCGGCGTCGCAATACAAGAACGATTACTTGCTTGCTGCAATGTTCATGGCACCTTTGCGACACCTCTGGCACCCCGCCAGCAGGACATCTGGAGTGAAAGTCATGAAATACTCAGACGAACAACGTTTCGAGAACCCCTGGTCCTCCTTCCGGGGCGGCAACGGTTGCGATGGTGACGGCGGTTGCGGCGACGGCGGTGAAGGCGTCGGTTGCGGCCACTAGAGAGCCCTCGACGCGAGCTCCTGGCGACATTGTCGCCAGGAGCTACCCTGTTCTGACCGCTGCCAAATCAAGGAGCATCTGATGCGTTACCATCATAAGCCGAAACCTAGGCGCTGCTGCGGGTGCGGAAAAATTCTGAGCAAGGGTGAACGCTGCTGCAGGCGCCGTTAGGAGCCACCGGAAAGGATCGAACGGGCCCAGATCAGCTCGATCTGGGCCCGTCCACTGAAACACCGACCCACATTGGCGGGCGATCAGTCGCCCCCCACCCGCACTCCCCCTTTGTGTCCTCTGTGTCCCTCTTTGTGTCCTTTGTGATGAACCCGACTCCACCGCCCCCGGACCGGACCACCGCGTGCCCGCTCCGATACTCGGGTCAAGGCCGAGTATGACGGGTTGAAGGGCCCAACTATCCGCCCCGCCCCCCATTTCCCCTGCCCTTTCAACGCCCCTCGCGTTTCTCGCACCGTTTTGCCCGCCCTGGCTCGAGCCCATGCCATCATCCCCGTGTCCCGTCGCGGGGGAGGGCGCTCGGCCGGCGTTCGATGCGGCGGCGGGAGCGGATGGAGCGGGGATTATCCCGGACGGTCGATCTTTCAGCGCGCACGGGCCTCAAGTAGCGAGGCTCCGCGAGCCGAGCGGTAGGCCCCAACGGGGATAATGCCGACAGCACCCCGCCTCCGGGTGCGGGTGTTGTCGAAGGGTCGGGGGGGATACCCGGCCGGTCCAGGGAAGGCGCCGCCGGCGCCTCCTGCCCGCCGGGGGCGCTGCGGTAAGGCCCGAACACGGCCACCCGACGCAAGCTCCCGGAAAACCCTCCGCGCGGGGCGTCAGTCTTCGTCGAAACGGTATTCCATAGACACTCCGGGCGAAGGCCCGGCGTCCCGCCGCCCTCCCCACCGCTGCCGGAAACGGCAGGGGCGTAGAGGCGTGCCCGTTCCCAAGATCCTCCCCTATGGGGGAGGGGGACCGTCCGCAGCCCGCAGGGCGAAGGAGGGTGGAGGGGGCAGCGCCGCCGTCTGCCACTCGGGCGCCGATGCCGCGTGTCGGCCCCCTCCACCGCTTCGCGGTTCCCCTCCCCCGAGGGGGGAGGAATGACCGCCTGCCTCCTTTCCCCTCTCTTCAGAAAAGGACCCCGCCCATGCCGAACCCCCGCACCGCCCGACCGGCCCCGGACCCGGAGGACGATTGCTCCCCCGAGGAGGAGGCCGCCCTGCGCGCCGAGTTGCAGAGCCGGCTGGATCATCTGCGCCGCATGCGGGACGGGGGGGCGAGGGAACGCGGCGACTTGACCTGACGCGGCAACGGTTGCACGCCGGTCGCCCGATCTGACGGAGGCGACCCCATGCGCGCGACCATCCTTCCCTGTGCCCTTGCCGCCCTGCTGCTGGCGGTGCCCGGCGGGGCCCTGGCCCAGGACATGCTGATCGAAGGCGGGCCCATCTATACGGGGGTGCCCGGGGCTCCGGTGGCCGAGATGGTCATCGTGGAGGACGGGCGCATCACCTATGTCGGCCCCCGGCGGGGGCAGGGCCCGATTGTTCCGTTGGGCTGGCAGGTCATCGACCTGAAGGGCGCGGCACTGTTTCCCGGCTTTACCGACGGCCATGCCCATCTGGACGGCATCGGCGCGCGCGAGATGACGCTGAACCTGGAGGGGTCGGCCTCGGTGGCCGAGGCCATGGCGCGGCTGGAGGCCTGGGCGGTGGCCCATCCCGAGGGGCCGATCATCGGCCGGGGCTGGATCGAGACCCACTGGCCCGAGGGGCGATTCCTGACGGCCGCCGATCTGGATGCGGCGGCGCCGGGCCGGTTCGTGATGCTGAGCCGCGCCGACGGCCATGCCGCCGTGGTCTCGACCCCGGTGCTGGCGCTGTCGGGCATCGATGCGGAGACGGTGGCCCCGGCGGGCGGCGAGATCCTGAAGGGGCCGGACGGCCAGCCGACCGGCCTGCTGGTCGATGCGGCCATGGGGCTGCTGCGCGCGCCCGAGGGCTATTCGGACTCGCCCGCCGCCCCGCGCGAGGTCTATCGCGCCGGCTTTGCCGTCTATGCCCGCTATGGCTGGACCGGCATCCATTTCATGAGCGCGCCCTGGGGGGATGTGCCGCTGCTGGAGGCGATGGCCGAGGCGGGCGAGGCACCGATCCGGGTCTATAACAGCGTGACCCCCGACGGGGCCGCCGCCCTGTTCGCCTCGGGCCCGCGCTCGGTCGCCGACGGGCGGGTCGTGACGCGGGCGGTCAAGATGTATGCCGACGGGGCGCTGGGCTCGCGCGGGGCGGCCCTGTTCGCCCCCTATTCCGACCGGCCCGACACCACGGGCCTGATGCAGATGACGCGCGAGGAGGCCGTGCCCGTCTATGAGGCCGCGCTGCGCTCGGGCATCCAGGTCGCCACCCACGCCATTGGCGATCGCGGCAATGCCTCGGTGGCCGAATGGTATGCCGAGGCGCTGGAGGCCGTGCCGGCGTCGGAGCGTCCGAACGGCGAGGACGTGCGCTGGCGGATCGAGCATGCGCAGATCCTCAGGCCCGAGGATTACCGCTGGTTCGTCGACCTGCCGATCATCGCCTCCATGCAGCCCAGCCACGCGATCGGCGACCTGCATTTCGCCCCGGCCCGGCTGGGCGATGCCCGCCTCGACGGCGCCTATGCCTGGCACAGTCTGGTGGATCTGGGCGTGATCGTGGTCGGCGGCTCGGACGCGCCCGTCGAGCGCGGCGATCCGGCCATCGAATTCTATGCCGCCGTGGCGCGGCGCGACCTGTCGGGCTTTCAGGGCCCCGACTGGCGCCCGGACGAGGCCGTGGACCGGATGACGGCCCTGCACATGTTCACCCTGTGGCCGGCCTATGCCTCCTTCCGCGAGGAGGAGCTGGGCACCATCGAGGTCGGCAAGCGCGCCGACTTCACCGCCTTTGACATCGACCTGATGACCGCGCCCGAGGCCGAGCTGCCGAACGCGAAGGCCGTGCTGACCATCGTCGACGGCGAAGTGGTCTATCGGGCGGAAGAGGCCACCAGCAGGCCCTGAGCCTGAAGCGTCGCATCGGCGTTCTCGGTGACGCTGATGGCGACGGCCTCGATGCCGTGCTGGCTTTCCAGCGCGGCCAGCCAGCTGAACAGCGCCGCCGTCGGCGCCTGTTGGGCGCTGAAGGCCAGACCGCCGTCCTCGCCGGGGGACAGCTCGACCGCCAGCCCCTGGGCCTCGGCCAGTGGACCGGCGACCTCGGCCAGACGGGCCGGGTCAGAGGTGGCACCGGGCTGGATGCGCGCCTCCGCCGCCGCGATCAGCCGGGTGGCCTCGGTCGCCTCAGCCCGTCGCTCCGCCGCCGCCTCCCGCCAGCCGTACAGCGGCTGCACGACGCCGTAGAAGACCAGGATGCCCCCGGCGACCACCGCCAGCCCGATCAGCATCGCCTGCTCGCGCGGCGTCCGCCCCGCCAGCCAGTCCGTCACCGCCCTCATGCGCCCACTCCCACGATGATGTCGCTGGCGATGCGGTCGCCCTCCTCCAGCGTCGCCTCTTCGACCATGCGCAGGCCCAGCGCCTCGACCCCGTTCCGGATCGCCTCCAGATCCTGAAACGCCGTATAGCTGACCGTGGCCCGGACCCCGGAAACCGGATCGGCGGTCAGGCTGTCCAGCTCCGCCCCCGGCACGCCCTCCAGCGCCTGGAACAGGACGGCGGCGACCACGGCCACCCCGCCCGGGGGCGGCGTCAGGGCCAGACGTCGCTGTGCCTCGTCCAGCGGATCGGCATCGGCGGCCATGTCGGGGAACAGGACGCGCGCCCGAGCCTCGGCATCCTCGCGCAGGCGGCTGGCGGCCATGTCGTCGCGGATCGCCGCCGCCGCCGTCAGCACCAGCGGCGAGACCAGCAGGGCCAGCGCGAGGCCGGCCGCCAGACGCCAGGCCTTCCAGCCCTCGCCCTGCGGGGCCCGACGCTCGCTGCCGCCCAGATCGACCGGCGGGGTGAGCGCCGTCGCGATCAGCCGGGCCTCGACCTCGGCATCCGTTGCGATCGGCACCAGACGCCGCTCGCCTGCAATCACGGGCGCCAGATCGGGCTGCACCGAGACCGCCAGCCGCCGGCCCCTCAGGGCCACGGTCGGGCCGAAGGTGATCGTGTTGACCGTGTCGGCCTCCTCCGGATCGGCCGGCACCAGACTGTCGGGCACCAGCGCGTCGGCCGTCAGCCCCAGCCGGGAGAGAGCATCGGTCCAGGCCATTAGCCGCCCCTCGGAAACCGCTGCCACCGGACGCGAGCCGTCTGCCTCGACCGCACCCAGCGCCACCCGCATGCCGGCCGGATCGACCGCCAGATCTTCGCGCAGCGCCCACAGGGCGGCCGCCCTCTGCTGCACCGGGCGACCGGCGGGCAGGGTCAGCCACCGGATCAGCACATCGGCGCCGGGCACGACGGCCACGGTCCGCACCCGCGCCCCGGGCAGGGCCGGGGTCTCGACCGACAGATGGCCGCGTTCCAGCACGCGCCCGTCGGCGTCGAGCATCAGGAAGGGGGCGGGCTCGCTGCCCTCGGCGGGGATCAGCACAAGGCGGGTTCGGCTCATCGGTCGGCAGTCCAGCGATGGACGACCGTTTCGACACGGCCGTCGGGAAGGATTCGGAACAGGGCGGTGCGCGTGACCCGCGCCCCTGCGAATTCGACGTCACTGCGGAAGGCGAAATAGCGGGTCGTCAGGGTCAGCTGGTCATAGACCTCGGAGGCCGGGGTCGCCTCGGCCATGGCCGGCTGACTCCAGAAGGCGCCGATGTCGCGCCAGCCACCGCGCGGGCGGGCGGCGATGGCGGCGCGGGCGCGGGCCGGGTTCAGCCGCCCTTCGGACAGCATGACCAGCAGGGGCGCGTCGTCGACCGACAGGGTGTTCGGGTTGATCGGCGACAGGTCGGGTGTCGGCAGGGCGCAGACGAAGGGCCGCAACCGACCGTAGACCTCGGCATCCATGCCCCGGATCAGGCGCAGCTCACCCGGCTCCAGCAACAGGGCGCCGGGGGTGCGAAGCGGCGTCTCGCGCCCGGCGTAGGCGGCGGTCTCGGCCCCACGCGGCAGGGGCGTCTGGTCGCTGTCGATCCAGTCGGTGAGGGCCTCGGCGACGGCTCGCATCCGGCCCTCGTCGACGCCCAGCGCGCGGCCCAGAGCCACCAGCTGCTCGGCCCCGCGCGAGCGGGCGACGTAGGCCCCGTCGATGCCCGAGACAACGCTGTTCAGATTGAAACAGGCCTGGCCGTCGCGAACCACGGCCTGGATCTGCCCGGCCTCGACGGGGAAGGCGAAGGGGCGTCCGTTCCAGTCCGGCTCGGTCGGGGTGACCGGTCCGGCCTGCCGGATCAGCCGCTCGATCCGCTTGCGCGCCAGGGCCTCGGCGCCCAGCGCATACCACTGGGCCTGACCGACCGATGCCAGGTTGGAGGCCCGACGCGTGGAGAAGCGCACATCGTCCAGCAGGGCGACGGCGATGGCGGCCATCACCGTCACCATCAGCAGCACGGTCAGCAGGGCCATGCCTTTCCGGTCCTTGTGGCGCCGCCTCATCGGCCGCTCCCGATCAGCAGCCACTGGTCCAGCGAACCATAGGTCTCCAGCGTCAGACGCAGCCGCACGGCGTCGGGCATGGTCTGGCGAATGCGCGGTTCAAACACGGGCGTGTCGACGCCCAGCGAGACGAAGGACGCTTCGGCCACCGTCACGCCGGTGGCGACGACCTGAACCACGCCGGGTCCCGGCGCATCGGGATGGGGACGCACCCGGCGTTCCAGCCGGTCCTCGACCAGATGATATTCGATGCCGATCAGGCCCGATCCGTCCTCGGCCAGCCCGACGCCGGCCCCCGTGCGGGTCAGGGCCAGGACCAGGGTCGGGTCAGCCCCGACAGTCGCGCGGGTGCGCAGCGGCACGAGCCCGTCACCACCTGCCAGCGGTCGCGCCACGGCCTGGCTGACATCGGCCTTCAGCAGGGCGCGCAGGCGCTGCACCTCGGCCAGACGTTCGGACGCCGCCTTGACCGCAAAGCGGCTGTCGATCGACACGCCCATCACCGCCGTCCCCGCGGCCGCGATCAGGGCAAAGATCGTTAGCGCGATCAGCACCTCGGTGAGGGTGAAGCCCGCGCGGGTCCGCCTGCGCATCACGACACCGCCCGGAACAGGACCGCTTCGGCCGAGGTCCACACCCCGTCGTCCGAGACGCGGACCTCGATGCGCAGCAGGGCCGGATCGCCCGTGCCGCTGACGATGCGGCGCCACATCCAGCGCCGTCCGCCCAGATCGGTCTCGCCGGCCGTCTCGCCGGGCGCCGGCGGGTCGACGGCCACGAGCGTCTCGACCGCCAGATTGTCGGCGACGATCCCGGCCAGGGTTCGCGTCTCCAGCTCACCGGCGGTGCGGGTGTTCTCGGTCGTCATGCGCAGCAGGGCGAGCGCCGCCAGGCTGAAGACCGCCAGCGCCACCATCATCTCTATCAGGGTAAAGCCTGACCGCCTGTCCGCGCGCCTAGTCATCCAGACGCACCTCTCCGGCCAGGTCGACCGTGACCGTCGCCCGCGCACGATCCCGGCTGAGCGACAGCCGCGCGGGTTCGGCCAGACCCACCGGGTCGAACATCACGGCCTCGACCCCGCCGGCCGATTCCACGCGGGTGCCCTCTTCCCATGCCACACGCTCGAACGGACCCTCGGTCAGGGGCGTCCAGCCGTCCTCGGCCCGCACGCGAAAGCCATAGCCCTCGGCCCCGATGTCGACCGCAACCGGCCGGTTGGTCAGGATGGCCTCTTCGCGGGCCCGCACCAGCCGCGCCGCCAGCCGCTCGGCCTCGACCGGCAGGCGGGGTGTGGGGTCGGGGGCGGCCAGCACCACGGCCGTCGCCGCCAGCCCTATAACGGCCACCGTCACCATCATCTCGACGAGGGTGAAGCCCATCCTCCCCCGTCCTTCACGGGGGACGGGGACCGCCCGCAGGGGGGTGGAGGGGGCGACCTCCGACCGTCGGCGTCCGGTTTCCGCCCCCTCCACCACTCCGTGGTCCCCCTCCCCCGCTTCGCAGGGGAGGATCTCAGCCCTGCCAGTTGCCGATGTCGGCGTCATTGCCCTCGCCTCCCGGCTTGCCGTCCGCACCGAACGAGAAGACGTCGAAGGTCTGACCGTGCTCGCTCTCGCGGCGATACTGATAGGCGTTGCCCCACGGGTCTTCCGGCAGGCGGCGGATGTAGCCGCCGTTGCGATACCGGTCGGCGCGCGGCGAGCCGGACGGCACGGCGGTCAGGGCCGACAGCCCCTCACCCGTCGTCGGAAAGCTCAGCATGTCCAGCCGGTATTGCTCAAGCGCATTTTCCAAGGTGGCCAGATCGGCGCGGGCCTTGCCGACCATGGCCTTGTCCTGGCTGGGCAGCACGTTGATGACGACGACCGTCGCCAGCAGGCCGATGATGACGATGGTGACCATCATCTCAACAAGGGTGAACCCGCTCCTCCCCCGACGCGCAGCTTCGGGGGAGGGGGACCACGGAGTGGTGGAGGGGGCGGAACCCGAACGCCGGCGCTTGAAGGTCGCCCCCTCCACCACCCTGCGGGTGGTCCCCCTCCCCCGTGAAGAACGGGGGAGGAGCATGTGCTGGCGGTCGGTTTCGGAGGTGTGGGTCATGATGTCATCCCATGGCCAGGGTGTTGATCTGAAGGATCGGAAGCAGGATCGACAGGACGATGACGGCCACCACCCCGCCCATGACGATGATGATGCCTGGCTCCAGCAGGCTGAGCATCACGGCGGTAAAGGTGGCGAACTCGCGTTCCAGATAGTCGGCGGCGCGGTCCAGCAGGGGCTCCAGCCGCCCGGCGCCCTCGCCCGAGGCGGTC
The DNA here is from genome assembly GCF_036963785.1 of Brevundimonas sp. Classification (GTDB taxonomy): domain Bacteria; phylum Pseudomonadota; class Alphaproteobacteria; order Caulobacterales; family Caulobacteraceae; genus Brevundimonas. The sequence continues at coordinate 43,526 of NZ_JBALUS010000004.1, read as the reverse complement.
ATGTGCACCAGCAGGGGCGGAAACACATCGGCACGGCGCATGGCCCCGGACAGGGAGCCGCCCTCGCGCACCACATCGGCCATGACGCGGGTGGCGGCGGCCAGCCGGGTGTTCGAGACCGTACGGGCGGTCAGGTTCAGCCCTTCCAGCACCGGAAGGCCCGAGGAGATCATGGTCGACAGGGTGCGGGCCATGCGCGCAGCATGCAGGTCGCGCGTCAGCCGCCCCGTGATCGGCAGACGCAGCAGCAGGGTATCGGCCTTCAGCCTGAGGTCCGGACGGCGCAGCGCCAGCCCCGTGATCGCGCCCAGACAGACCATCACCAAGGCAAAGATCAGACCCCAGTCGCGCATGGCGTGCGAGACGGCAATCACCCCCTGGGTCAGCAGGGGCAGGTCCTGATTCATGCTGGAAAACTGATCGACGACCTTCGGCACGACAAAGGTCATCAGGGCGGTGATCACGGCCAGCGCCACGGCCGCCAGGGCCGCCGGATAGACCAGGGCGGTGATGACCTTGCCGCGCACCTCCTGCTCGCGCTCCAGCCCGTCGGCCAGCCGCTCGAGGATCGGCTGCAGCGCGCCCGAGGATTCCCCCGCCGCCACCATGGCGCGGTACAGCGGCGGGAAGGCGCGGCCCTGTTCCGCCATGGCCTCGGACAGGCGGCGGCCCTCGACCACCCCCTGATGGACGGCTTCCAGACAGCGGCGCACCTTGGGCTTTTCGGCCTGCAGGGCGAGGGTGCGGACGGCCTCCTCGACCGGCACAACCGAGATCAGCGTAGCCAGCTGCCGCGTGGCCAACGCCAGCGCCCGCGCGTCCAGCTTCGTCCCGCCGGGGGTTTTCGATGTTTCGGTGCGCGACAGGCCCCGGCCGGGCTGGACCTCCAGCGGCATCAGCTGTTTGCGGCCGACCTGGTCGCGGGCGGCCTCGAGATCGGCGGCGTCCACACTGCCCCGGACGGTGCGCCCGCCGCCGTCCACGGCCACATAGTCGAACCGGGGCATCAGGCCACCGCCTCGATCGCCGGCAGGTCCTCGGACCGGGTGCGGGTGACGCGCAGCGCCTCCTCGACCGAGGTCGTGCCCTCCAGCACCAGCGCCCGTGCCTGACCGGCAAGCGTCCGCCCGTCACCCAGCGCCTCGGCATTCATGGCGGCCTCATCGGCCCCGGTGGTGATCAGACGGCGCAGGGTGTCGGTGACGCGGATTGTCTCGTACAGGCCGACCCGCCCGACATAGCCGGACTGGTTGCAGTGGTCGCAGCCTGTCGGGCGCCAGACCGTCTGGCCCGCTGCAATGCCGACCAGCCGCGCGGTCGCCGCATCGGCGACCTCGGGCGTATGGCAATGGGGGCACAGACGCCGCACCAGCCGCTGGGCCATGATCAGGCGCAGGGTTGAGGCCAGCAGGAAGGGCTCGACCCCCATGTCGCGCAGCCGGGTGACGGCACCGGCCGCATCATTGGTGTGCACGGTCGAAAGCACCAGGTGACCGGTCAGGGCGGCCTGAACGGCAATCGAGGCGGTCTCGACGTCGCGGATTTCGCCGACCATGACCACGTCGGGGTCCTGACGCAGGATAGCGCGCAGCCCGGCGGCAAAGGTCATGCCGACCTTGGCATTCACCTGGGTCTGGCCGACGCCCTCGACCGCATATTCGACCGGGTCCTCGACCGTCAGGATGTTGCGGGTGCCGGTGTTGAGCAGCGACAGGCCGGCATAGAGGGTGGTGGTCTTGCCCGAGCCCGTCGGGCCGGTGACCAGCAGGATGCCGTTCGGCTCGGCCAGGGCGGCGTGATAGGCCGCGAGCGTGGCCTCATCCATGCCCAGGTCGCGCAGGCCCAGACCCGCCTGATCCTTGTCGAGGATTCGCAGCACCACCCGCTCGCCCGCCCGCGACGGCAGGGTCGAGACCCGCACATCCAGCGTCTTGCCGCCCAGCGCCAGCGGGATACGGCCGTCCTGCGGGATGCGTTTTTCGGCGATGTCGAGCCGCGCCATCACCTTGATGCGCGACACCACGACGGGGGCCAGACGCGGGCTGAGGCTGAGGGCCTCCTTCAGCACCCCATCCACGCGCATGCGCACGACCAGCGCCTGCTCATAGGGCTCAAGGTGGATGTCCGACGCCCCCGCCCGCACGGCCTCGGCGATCAGGCCGTTGATCAGGCGGATGACCGGGGCGTCGTCGGTGGTGTCCAGCAGGTCGGCGGCGGCCGGGATTTCATCGACCAGACTGTCCAGTCCACCGGGCAGGGCCAGATCGTCGCCACCGTTCGCCCCCGCCACCGGATCGCCGGCATAGGTTTCGGACAGCAGGCGGTCGAAGGCGCTGCGGCTGACCGGTTCGACCTTGAGCGGACACCCCAGGACGCGCCGGGCCTCGACCAGCGCCAGCGGATCGGCCCCCTCTCGCAGGGCCACGACCGCCACGTCGCCGCGCTCGGTCACCACCACGCCGTGGCGCTTGGCAAAGGCATAGCTGAGGGTGGGGTCGGCCAGCATCGTCATGGGATCAAGGCTGAACCGGCGGCAGGGTGTCGCCATCGACCGGGGCGACCGGGGCGGTCTCCAGATACTGCGGCGGCACGGGCGGCTGGGTGCGGATGTAGTCGCGGATCAGTTCGTCGAGGCTGGGCTCCTGACCCGGGGCCACGCGCAGCTGCTCCTGACGCATATAGCCCCAGCGGTCGGCGGTCAGGCGCTGGGCGTCGGCCGGGCTGCGGATGATGGTCGGGCGGATGAAGATCATCAGATTGGTGCGCCCGCGCTGGCGGCTTTCCGAACGGAACAGGCCCCCGATCAGCGGCACGTCGGACAGATAGGGCACCCGGTCCATCGAGATGCGGTCGTTCTGGTCCAGAAGGCCCCCGGCGACGGCGATGTCGCCGTCCTCGACGACCAGGGTCGTCTCCAGCTCGCGCTTGTCGAGGATCAGGTCTCCGGCATTGCTGCTGAGGATGCCGTTGATGCTCGACACCTCCTGACGGATGAACAGGGTCACCGAGCCGCCGGCATTGATCTGGGGCCGGACGATCAGCTTGACGCCGATGTCCTGACGCTGGGTCGTGCGGAAGGGGTTGTCATTGCCGTTCAGCAGGGTCTCGCCGGTCGTGATCGGCACCTCCTGACCGACCAGGATGGTGGCCTCCTCATTGTCGAGGGTCATCAGCGACGGGGTCTGCAGCAGGTTCGAGCCCGAGTCGGTCTTGGCCGCATTGATGATGAAGCCGAACAGGGTGTCGCCGATCCGTCCGCCGCCGCCACCGATGAAGCCATTGGCCCCCAGCAGGCCGTTCAGCGCGGCCGAGGCGAGGTCGTCCCGCAGGGGGTCGTCCTCGTCCAGGTCGCGGGCCGCCAGCGCGCCGCCGATCGACAGCAGGGGCGCCGCCCGCTCGGAATAGTTGGTCGCCAGGATCGGATTGCCGTCCTCGCCGGCCAGCAGCCACTGGACGCCCAGCTCGCGCACGGCATTGTCGGACAGCTCGACGACGATGGCCTCGATCAGCACCTGCTGGCGGCGGCGGTCCAGCTGGGCGATGACGTCGCCCAGCATGCGCTGGGTCTCGGGCGGCGCCGAGATGACCAGGGCATTGGCGCCGGGATAGCGGGCAATGGTGGCACGCTGGCCGGGGGACGCTGACACGGTCGCCGCCTCGCCGCCTTCGGCCGGTTGCTGACCCGCCGCCGACGAGGGCGTGACCGTCTGGCCGACGATCTGCTGCAGCACGGGCAGCAGCTGTTCGGCGTCGATATGTTCGAGGAAGATGACCCGCACATCGTCCGAGGTCAGGGCCCGCTGGTCGAGGTCGAAGATCAGCGACTGCACCCGCACCAGCGCAGCCGGCTCGCCCCGCAACACGATGGAGTTGGAGCTTTCGACCGCCGTCACCTTGACCAGCCCCTGTCCGGCCTGACCGCCGACCGGGGCCAGCACCTCGTCCAGCACGGCGGCGATCTCGCGGGCCGAGGAGTTCTCCAGCGTCACGACGACGATGTCGGTGCTGTCCACATCGATGCGCGCGATCAGCGCCCGGACGCGGGCCAGATTGTCGGCAAAGTCGGCCACCACCACCGTGTTGCTGTTGGGGTTGGCCAGCACCTGACCCTGGGGCCCGACCAGGGGGCGGATGGTCTCGGCGGCCGAGGCGGCGTCGATGTGATGCAGCTGGAAGACCTCGGTCGCAAACCGCTCCGAGCCGACCGTCGCCGGCCCCTGGGCCGCGCCCTGGGCCGGGGCGATGCGGTAGGCGCCCGACGACGTCGGAATGACCACCAGACCATTGGCCCGCAGCGTCGACAGGAACACCTCATAGGTCTCGGCCGGGGTCAGGGGCCGGTCGCTGGTCACGGTCACCGTGCCGGTCACCGAGGGGTCGATGATAAAGGTGCGCCCGGTCGAGCGGGCGATGTCCTGGATGAAGGCGCGGATGTCGGCGCCCTGCACATTCAGGATCTGGCGCTCCTGCGCATGGGCCACCGCCACAGGCAGGGCGGCCTGCACGACAAATGCCGCAAGCACCAGGGCGGCCAGGCGGCCGAACAGTCTCGAAGACGACCGGATCACGGGCGGGTCCTTACGGTGGTGGTCTGGGGGGCGCCGTCCCGCTCGAAGCGGATGACGGCCTGGGGCGCTTCGGCCAGATCGGTACGTAGGCGGTTGATGGCCGAGGGGCCATCCAGGGCGATGCCGTTGACGGACAGGATGACATCGCCGGCGCGAAGACCGGCGGCCGCAAGGTCGGCGCTCTCGCCCCGCGCGGTGACGGTAAAGCCATTGATCGACAGGCCCTGCATACGGGGGCGCAGACCCGCCTCGGCCATCAGGCGGGCGGGATCGACCACGGCGGCCTCGGGCCGGGGCGCGGCCGGACGCGGCGGGGCCACCACCTGCGGCGTCGCGGGTGGCGGCGGGACGCTGGCGGCGCCTACCGGCACCTCGCCGAAATCGATGCGGCTGACCGAGGTGCCGCGCGCGACCGTGACATGGTCCTCGGCCACGGCGCGCAGCACCAGTCCCGGCTGGATCTCCTCGCCGACCCCGACCGACAGCTGGGTGCCGTCGGGCAGGCCGAGGATGGCCGAGCCCCCGCCGCCGGCCCCGGCCCGCACGCCGAACAGGCGCAATTGCTCGCTGCCGGCATGGGTAAGCTCGGCCAGACTGCTGCGCTCGCCCGTATGGAAAAAGGCATCGAACCGCGACAGGACGCCGGTGTTCGGCGCGGTCACGGCCTCGGCCGCCTGCGCCCCGGCGTTGGGCGCCATGAACAGCATCACCAGCCGCACAAGCTGGATCAGGATCAGGGCCGCCATCGTCAGCTCGCCCCCCCGCCGCAGGCCCGAACCGCGCGGACGCACGGCATCCACCGACCGGCCCGCCCCGAAGCGGGGCCAGCCAGACGGCCAGACCTGAAGGATGGATACGCTGCGGATCACCGACACTCGCCCCGCCGACCCGGACCGGGCCCCTGAAATCTTCAGATGACGGATGGGTCTCATCCGCTCCGATTGCGGACGCTCTTACCCCGGACCCGACCTGGCCAGCCCGCGCGGCTTGATGACAATGCCGCGTATGAATCGCGAAGATTGCTCCGAGGGCGGAGCCAGTGTCGCGGGTCCGTCACCGTGCGTCGGAGAACACGGGCGCTGGAGCGGGTGAAGGGAATCGAACCCTCGTCGTCAGCTTGGGAAGCTGCTGCTCTACCATTGAGCTACACCCGCGGGACCCGGCGGTCGGGCGGACCATAGTCCGGGCGCCTGCAGCGCGCTAGACTGACCGGATGATCCGTATCGGCGAAAATGAGCTTGAGTTCCGGTTCTTTCGCGCCGGGGGGCCCGGAGGGCAGAACGTCAACAAGGTGGCGACGGCGGTCGAGCTGCGATTTGACGCGGCGCGCTCACCCAGCCTGCCCGAGGGCGTGCGCGCGCGGTTGTTGAAGGCGGCCGGGCGGCGGCTGACGCTGGACGGGATCCTGGTGATGACGGCGACGCGGTTCCGGACTCAGGAACGCAACCGTCAGGACGCCATCGACCGGCTGCATGCCCTGATCGATTCGGTGACGACACCCCCGCGTCCGCGCGTTGCGACACGACCGACGCGGGCGTCAAAGGAACGGCGGCTGCAGGCCAAGACCCGGCGGGCGCAGATCAAGAGCGGACGCGGGCGGCCGGACGGGGACTAGCTCCCGGATGCCGGGGCCGGGGCGGCCTCGGCCGGAGGCGCCTCGCGGAACAGCAGGATCGCAATCCGGTCGTCGGCGTCAAAGCCGATCACCCACTGGGTCAGGATGCTGTCGAAGCGGACCTCGAACATGTCGGCACCGTTCTGACGACCGACATAGGCGATGGTTTCCAGCGCCCCGAAGCTCTGGATCGCTCCGGTCAGATCGCCTTCGACGGGGCGCAGACGCGTGGTCATGTCCTCGGTGAAGGCCGAGAAGTCGAGCGAACCGTCCTGGGCGTCCGCGATGACCGCCTCGAGCGTCTCCCGGGCGCGGGCCACGTCGGGCGCTTCGGCGGTGGGGATCTCCTGAACGGCGACCGGCGGGGCGGTTCTCGGCCTGCCGTCAAAGGCATTGGGCAGGCTCGCCGCCGCGGTCTCGGAGGCCGGCGCGTCGGTGTCCTGGGCGAGAGCCGCGCCCGATGTCAGGCTGATGGCCAGAGCGAGGCCCAAACCGATGCCCAAAGTCCTGGAAGAGGTACGCATGTGTTGTCTCCGCCTATGGCGATACAGGTGTCGACGCTACAATTGCTCCCTTAAAGCGACAGAACAAGGGCGGCCGTCGCCAGCGCCAGAGCGGCGAGGCTCAGCACCATCGGCCAGGGCGAGGCACGGGGCACGACCACCACCGGGGCTGTGGCCGTCTCGTCGGCATCGCGCCGGATGCGTTGCGACAGGGCGCGCAGGCCGGTGACGACTTCTTCCAGCGCATCACGGACCTGGGCCTGGGGGCCGAGTTCACGCCGGATCCAGCGCTCGACCACCGGGCGGGCGGCGGCCCACAGGTCGTGGTCGGGGTTCAGGCGGCGGGCCACGCCCTCGACCGAGACCATGGTCTTTTGCAGCAGGATCAGCTCGGGCCGCAGCCGCATGTCGAACAGGGCGGTGATCTCGAACAGCTGACCCAGCAACCGGCCCATGGAAACCTGCGAAGCCTGTTTGCCGATCACCGGCTCCCCCACCGCGCGGAGGGCCTGGGCGAAGGCCTCGACCGAATGGCTGGGCGGCACATAGCCGGCCTCGAAATGGACCCGGGCGATGCGGTCGTAATCGCGGCTGAGGAAGCCCCACAGGATCTCGGCGAGATAGCGCCGCTCCTCCTTGCCCAGCCGGCCGACGATGCCGAAGTCGACCGCCACCAGGCGCGCGGGGGGCGAGGCGAACAGATTGCCCTCGTGCAGGTCAGCGTGGAAGGTGCCGTGGTCCAGCGCCTGGATCAGGAAGGCCCGCACGACATTGTCGGCCAGGGCGTCGGTGTCGAGCCCCGGCTGCTCGCGACAGGCCGGATCGGTCATGGGCATGCCCTCGGCCCATTCCAGCGTCAGCACGCGTTTGCCGACCCCGTCCCAGACCACTTCGGGCGCGGTCATCAGGACGACGCCGTCCGACTCGCTCTTCTGCATGACCTCGGCCATCTCCGAGGCGGCGGCGGCCTCCAGACGCATGTCCAGCTCCAGCTCCATGGAGCGGGCGATGGTCTCGACGAAGGCCTGAGGCTCCAGCCGGCGGGCGGGCGCCACGAACCGCTCGGCCATGCGGGCGGCAAGGCGCAGGGCGTCGAGCCCGTTGGCCACCCGTCCCTCGACCCCGGGGCGCAGCACCTTGATGGCCACCTTGCGGCCGTCGTGCAGATGGGCGGCGTGGGCCTGGGCCAGGGAGGCGGCAGCGATGGCCGGCTGCAGGTCGGTGAACAGGCTTTCGACCGGACGGCCGAGGGCGCGCTCGATCTCGACCCGGGCCTGATCCAGCGGAAAGGGCGGCAGGCGATCCTTGAGCCGCCCGAGGTCCAGCGCGAACTGCGTGCCGAAGATGTCGGCGCGGGTAGCCAGCACCTGACCGAGCTTGATGGCCGCCGGCCCCAGACGCTCGAACGCCCGGCCCAGACGCTCGCCGGGGCGGCCGATGCGGCCTTCCCGTCCCGAGAACAGGTGCAGCAGATGCGCCAGCGGCCGCAGCCAGGGCGGCAAGAGGGGCGTGATCTCGCGCGGCATCAGGGCGTCGTGCCGGATCAGGATCCAGCCCCAGCCGATCAGGCGCAGGGCCGCCGCCACGGGGTGGCGCACCGGCAGGGTCCGGGGCGGTGCGGGGGGCTGTCGGAAGACGCGGGCCAGGGTCAGATCGCCCAGGCGTGGTGCAGCGCGGCGATGCCGCCCGACAGATTGGTGACGCTGACGTTCGAGAAACCGGCCTGCTCGATCATGGCCCTGAAGGTCTGCTGGTCGGGGAAGCGGCGGATGCTTTCGACCAGATACTGATAGCTGTCGCGGTCGCCGGCGACCCAGCCGCCGATGCGCGGGATCATGTTGAACGACCAGGCATCGTAAGCCTTGGACAGGGCCGCGCTGGTCGGGTGCGAAAACTCGAGGCACAGGAAGCGACCGCCGGGCTTCAGCACCCGGCGCGCCTCGGCCAGGGCTTCCTCGACGCGGGCGACATTGCGGATGCCGAAGCCGATCGAATAGGCATCGACCGAGGCGTCGGGCAGCGGCAGCGACAGGGCGTCGCCGACCATCCAGGTCAGCTCGGGGGCGGCCTCGCGGGCCCCGGCTTCGCGCGCCCGACCGGCGGCGATCATCTCGGCGTTATAGTCGAGTACCAGCACCGTGGCGGGCTCCCCACCCCGGCGGGCGGCGGCCTTGCGGGCCAGTTTCGCATAGCGGAGGGCCAGATCGCCGGTGCCGCCGGCGACGTCGAGGATGACCTCGCCCGGCTGCGGGTTCAGGCGGGCGGCCGCCGCGTCCTTCCACAGGCGGTGGACGCCGCCGCTCATCAGGTCGTTCATCCGGTCGTAGGACGGCGCGACACTGTCGAACACGCCGCGCACCCGGCGCACCTTTTCGTCGCGCGGCATGTCCCGATAGCCGAAGGGCGACGTGGTCTGATCGGAGGGGTCGGCAGTGCTCATGTCGCGCGGTTTAGCCTGTCGGGGAAGCGGCGTCACCGGTCGCTGTGGTCGCGGCCTCGCCGCCGGGGTCCATGACCGCCAGAGCGGCATCATAGCGCTGGATCAGGGTCCCTTCGAGCGCGACGACGTCGGAGAGTAGCAGCCCGAGTGTCATCAGCGTGGCGTTCATTCCCTCTCCTGTCTCGACGCTCTGCAGCAGTGGAGCGACCACACCGACCATCTGCTGGTCGACGCGCTCAAGACTGGCCTGACCGCGGTAGACGTTTGACACCAGCAACAGCTCCTCGGCATCCATCTCGGTGAGGAGACCGCTGGCCTGTATCGCCTGCCAGACCGGATCACGGGTCGCCCCCGTGTGTATCCCGGTGTCGAACAGGGCACCCATGAGCTGCCGGACTTCATCACGGGTTGGATTCGACAGGGCCACCGCCATCACCGCGTCCCGAAGGCGCGTGTGATGCGGCAACCAGTGATCACTGGCCAGGGTATCGCGGTTCTGACGGATTTCCTGAACCAGATAGGTCCGCATCTCGGCCAGTCGCTCGGACTCCCGGCGGTCTTCCGCCCAATTATTCAAGCCGAGCGCCAGGAACACCGAAAAGACAATCAGCAGACTTTCGAAGATTGCGCGCGGCATCCAGCGCCGCCAGCGACCGGGGCGTGACTGCTGGCGCAGCCCGTCGGGATCCGGTGTCGCCTCCGTCGCGGTCATCGTCCCGTGCCCTCCCCGGACCAAGCTGCAACAATGGCCACAATTCCGGCTGTGGCAAGAGGCTGCCCGTCAGGCCTCGACCGTCTGGGGCAGACCCAGATCGGTCATGACGCCCCGCATGAGGGCATAGCAGCCGCAGGCCGCGCCTTCGAGGGCCTTGCGGTCCGTGACACAGACCCAGCCGCGACCCCGACGGATCAGGTCCCGGCCTTCCAGCTCGGCGCTGACCTCGCTGACCGTGGCGCGGCGGACGCCCAGCATGTCGGCCACATCAGCCTGGGTCAGGTCCAGCCGGTCGCTGTCGGTCCGGTCGTGGGTGGTCAGCAGCCAGCGGGCGAGCCGCTGGTCCAGCCGGTGCTGGGCATTGCAGGCCGCCGCCTGCTGGACCTGGGCCAGCAGACCCTCGGTAAAGCGCGACAGGGCCACACGCATCGGGGCGCTCTGCTGCAGAAGGTCGGCAAACACATCGGCGGGGCAACAGGCGGCCACGCCCTCGATCTGGCAAACGGCGCGGGTCGCGGCCCGGCCGTTCAACGGACCGCAGGTGACCCCGACCAGCCCCTCGCGGCCGATGGCGGCGGTCTCGACGGCGCGGTCCTCGCCCACGACCGTCATCAGGGACACGACGCCGTGCAGCGGAAACCAGACCGCATCGACCGCCTCGCCGATGTCATAGAGCATCAGGCCCGGGTCGAACGGCGTCTCTTTCAGATGCGGAGCCAGCCGCTTCTGGTCGACCGGCCGCAGAGTCGCCAGCCACAGGTTGTCGGTGAACGCGTCCATAGGTGCCTCCCTCAGTTCGGGGTCAACGAGAAAGCTTGGCCATTCGTTCCCGCCTTCCGGTCCGGTCCCGGACCGGTCTATAGGGAGGAGGACGCACCAGGGGAGACGCGCAATGACCGCAAAGATCGGAGCCGAAACGGCCATCCAGACACTGGAGGGCTGGGCCGTCGACCCGGGCGACGGCGATGCCATCCAGAAGACCTTTCGCTTTGCCGACTTCAATGCCGCCTTTGGCTTCATGACCCGGGTCGCCCTGATGGCCGACAAGCGCGATCACCACCCCGAATGGTTCAATGTGTACGACCGGGTCGAGGTGCGGCTGACCACCCATGACGCCGACGGGGTGACCGACAAGGACGTCGATCTGGCCCGCTTCATGAATGAGGTCGCCACCGCCATGGGAGCCCGCGCATGACCGATCGCGTCAAGGGAAAATGCGTCCTGATCACCGGCGCCGCCGGCGGCCTGGGTCAGGCGATGGCGCTGCGGCTGCTGGAAGAGGGCGCCACGGTCGCCCTGACCGATCTGGACAGCGGGGCGGTCGAGGCGCTGCGCGACCGGCTGCTGGCCGATCACCCGGGCCGGGTGTTCGCCTTTACCCACGACGTCGCCAGCGAGAACGACTGGGTCCGCGTGGTCACGGAAGCCACCGAGGACATGGGCGGGCTGTCGGTGCTCATCAACAATGCCGGGATCGGCGGCGAGATGGCCTATGCCGAGGCTGATACGCTGGACAACTGGCGCAAGGTCCAGGCGGTCAACATCGAGAGCATCATGTTGGGCTGCAAGCATGCGATGCCGCATCTGCGGGCCTCTGCGCCCGCCTCGATCATCAACATCTCGTCGGTGGCGGGACTGGCGGCGGCACCCGGCATGGGCGCCTACAACGCCACCAAGGCGGCGGTCTGGATGTACAGCAAGACCATCGCGCTGGAGGCCGCCAAGCAGAACTGGAACGTCCGCTGCAACTCGGTCCACCCGGTCTTCATCAAGACGCCGATCCTCGATCCTTTCATCGCCATGGCCGGCGGCGACGAGGCCAAGGCCCACGAGCGGCTGACGCGCGGCATTCCGATGAAGCGGATCGGCGAGCCCGACGATGTGGCCTGGTGTGTGGTCTATCTGGCCTCGGACGAGTCGAAATTCGTGACCGGGTCCGAGTTCAAGATCGACGGCGGCATGCTGGCGCAGTGAGGCGCCCGGGTGCTCGCCGTTCCTGAAGGCGGCGCTACCCCCTCCACCACTCCGTGGTCCCCCTCCCCATCATGATGGGGAGGAGACGCGGCGTCAGAGCAAATCTGTCGGCAGGATCTGGCTGCCCAGCAGGCGTTCCATGGTGGTCCAGTGGTCGGGGCCCTGCGACTCCACCCAGTCCTGCACCATGTCGCGGCCCAGGCTGTAGTTGATGATGTAGCTGCGGTAGGTGTCGATGAAGCGGATGCGGCGTTCGGCCGAGCCGCGGCTGTGCATGCCGTATTTGATCAGCCGCTGGATGGTGGTCTCGCGGTCGGCGCGGCCGGACAGATAGTCGTCGGCGATGGTGTATTCGGCGCGGGCCAGTTCGCGGGTGATGTCGAGGATGGCGGTCTGGAGTTCGACCTTCTGGGGGTTGAGGCCGGCCAGCGGATACAGGACCTCGCGCTCCCAGTCGCCGCGCGTCTCGCCCGGGAAGGCCAGGTCGATGCCGTAGTTGGCACTGCCCTCGGCGATCAGGCTCATGGGGCTGTAGAGCGGATAGACGCTCATCTCGACCCAGCCCTTTTCGCGGACGAAGGTCTTCTCGAGCAGCATGTTGTAGACGTGGTGGCCCGGGTAGCCCTCGTGGCAGCCCAGATCGATGGCGCGCTCGATCGAGATCGGCTGGTCGACGTTGATCTGGATCAGGCTCTGGGACTGGCCCTGGTACCAGTTGTAGCCCGACCAGGGTTTGTCGGTGACGAATTCGAGGGTGAAGTTCTCGCCTGCGGGCAGGTCGATGTGGGCCTCGGTGCGGGCCTTGCACTCGGCGATGGCGGCCGCGATCACCCTTTCCTGGCGGTCGCGCGGGATGGCGGTACCGCCCCGGAAGGCGCCGAGGCGGGCGTTGAGCGAGCCTTCGCCCGGCAGCAGGGCATCCAGTCGCGCCAGCACGGGATCGAAGCTTTCCAGGGGGCGCAGCTCGGGCCGGATGCCGAACAGGGCCTCGGCCTCGTCGGCAAAGCCCATCTTTTCGCCGGCGATCATGCGCAGCCGGGCGTGGGCCGCCGAGACGTGGGCGCTGAGATAGGCCTTGCGCTGGCGCAGGTCGGGCGAGAGGCCCGCGTCCGGCACGGCCTCGATCTCGGCCAACAGGGCCTCGGCCGCCCGGGTCAGCTCCGGCACAGGACGCAGGTCGGCCTTGGCCTCCGCCGGCCATGCCTCGGGACCATAATAGGCATCGACATAGCCCGGCTCGTGCTCGCCGATCTCGAGGATCAGGTGGACATAGTCCTCGGCGATGACGTTGAGGGCGGCCTCGCCGTCCGGGCCACGCGGCGCAACGCTGGCGCAGGCGGCGACCAGCAGGACGAGGGCAGCGACGAGGCCGAGGGCCGGAATACGCATGGCGGGATCACTCCGTAGGGTTCACCCCAAGGCTTAAGCCGGTCGCGTCCGCACGCCAAGACGAAACCGTGGGAGGCCGGGAAGCCGTCGCTTTGGGATTGAGGCCCGCCGCGCGATCCTGTAAGCACCCCCTCCTTGGTCCGCACCCGTAGCTCAGCTGGATAGAGTACTGCCCTCCGAAGGCAGGGGTCAGAGGTTCGAATCCTCTCGGGTGCGCCATTCTCCTCATTTTTCCAGAGACTCAGCGTCAGCGGGCCCCGGTCCGTGCGTCCGCGTCGCCGGAGCGATCAATCCTCCGTCGGCGAACGAACTGTAATCGCTCCTTCGATTTACGGTCGCGAGAGCCGCACAGAAGCGTCGCCGGTGATACATGAACGGCGTTTAGACGGTCAGCCCTGTGATCAACGGGGATGACGTCACCATGCGTACTCAATTCCAGCAAACCTTGTTTCTGACCGCCGCCGTGGGGGCGCTGTCGCTGTCCGCCGGTCAGGTTCTGGCCCAGGAGGCGGAGCCGGTCACCCAGCTGGACGAGATCATCGTCACCGCCCAGCTGCGCGCCCAGGATCCGGTCGAGGTACCGTTTGCGCTGACGACCTATTCCGGTGAGCGCCTGCAGGATCTGGGCGTGCAGGATTTCGAGGCGCTGTCGGCCTTTGTTCCCGGCTTCCTGGTGCAGAACCAGTCCCCCAACAATCCGGGCTTTGTGATGCGCGGCATCACCTCGGACGACGGGGCCGCGACCACCGAGCCGCGGGTTTCGGTGTTCCAGGACGGGGTGTCGATCTCGAAGGCGCGCGGCTCGTTCGTCGAACTGTTTGATCTGGAGCGCATCGAGGTGGCCAAGGGGCCGCAGTCGACCCTGTATGGACGCGGCGCGCTGATCGGGGCCGTCAACATCGTCCAGAACCGGGCCCGGCCGGGGGTCGTCGACGCGGCGGCCGAGCTGCGGGCGGGCAACTATGGTCTGGTCAGCACCGAGCTGATGATCAACATGCCGCTCGGCGATGCGGTCGGCCTGCGTTTTGCCACCCGCCTGAAGCGTCAGGACGGCACGGTCGAGAACCTGCTGGGCGGACCCGATTACAACAGCGTGGGCACCGAGGCCTATCGTCTGGGAATCGCCTTCGCGCCGAACGACGCCTTCCGCTTTGATGTGATCGCCAACTACCAGACGGACCACACCACGGGCACCTCGTTCAAGTCGATCGCCTATGAGCCGGCCGATCCGACGACCGGCGCCGTGCTGGGCGGACGCGATCCGTGGGACGGCGCCGCCCTGACCCCGACCGCTGCCTTTGACGGGGGCAAGGGGCTGGGCCTTGACCGCGACGTCTGGGGCGTCACGGGCCTTGGCCGACTGGACCTGTCTCCCTCGCTGAGCCTGAACTCGACCACGGCCTACCGCCGGTTCGACTCCTATGAGACGTTCGACGCCGACGGCGTGTCCCTGCCGATCCTGACCGCCGCCGAAGAGGCCTTTGGCGAGCAGTGGAGTCAGGACCTGCGCCTGAACTATGACAACGGCGGTCGCGTCACCGGCTTCATCGGCGGCGGCTGGTTCCGCGAGGAAGGCTATCAGCGCACGCCCACCCAGTTCGACGAGCGGATGGCGCTGGCCCAGCTGGCCGGTCTGCTGGACGGCAACCCTGCAGCCGTCGGCATCAACACCCTGCCGGCGGCCTTCTATGGCTCCCCGACCCTTCTGAATCCGATCCTGGCGGGCTTTGGCCTGCCTGGTCCGGTCATCCCGGGCATCGCCGCCAATCTGAAACCGGTCCACATCGAAACCCCGACCAACAGCAGCGAGCTGACCTCGTGGGATGTGTTCGGCGATGTGACGATCCAGCTCACCGACCGGCTCGAGGTCTCGGGTGGTCTGCGCTACACCCGCGACGACAAGACCACCGGCTTTGCCAGTGAGCTGAACAACGGCCGGTCGATCCTGGGCGGCCTGCTGGCTGTGCAGCAGGTGCAGGCCCAGATCGCCGCCCTGGTCGCGGTCGGCACGCCCGAGGCCCTGGCCCAGGCCGCGGCGCTGGGCGCCTTCGCCAACGGCGTGGTCGGCGGCCTGGCGACGCCGGGTTCGGTCAGCCTGCCGCCCTCGGCCGGCTTTCCGCCCTTCGGTCTGACCTCCCAGCCGACGCCGAACAACGGCGACTTCGTCTATGGCGATCTGGAGGACGACGGCATGACCTGGCGTCTGACGGCCCGCTATGCCGTGTCGGACAATGCCAGCCTGTACGCCAACTATGCGCGCGGGCGTCGTCCCAAGGTGCTGAGCGCGCGGTCGCCCTCGGCCCCGCTGGGCAACCCGACCTTCACCGAGGTCGACGCCGAGACCGTCGACAGCTTCGAGGTCGGCGCCAAATATGCGGCGGCGGACGGTCGCCTGCGTCTGGACGGATCGGTCTATCGCTACGACTACGAGAATTTCCAGACCACCATCCAGGACGGCACCCGCTTCATCGTCACCAATGCCGGTGAAGCCAGCGCCTGGGGCTTTGAAGGCCAGTTCGACTTCCTGGCCACCGATACGCTCCAGCTGTTCGGCACCTATGGCTACAACCACTCGCGCTTTGAATCAGGCCTCTATGACGGCAATCAGTTCCGGCTGTCGCCCGATCACATGGCGTCGATCGGGGCCGTGTGGACCCTGCCGGTCAGCGGCGGCGCGTTCGAGGTGCAGCCGACGTACACCTGGCAGTCGAAGGTCTTCTTCAGCGACGACAACGACATCCCGGCCCTGCAGGTGTCGAACTTCGTGCCCGACCTGATCCAGGATGAGTTCCAGGATGCGTTCGGCCTGCTGAACCTGAGGGTCCGCTACAAGCCGGACTCGGGCAACTGGGCCGTCGAGGCGTTTGGCGAGAACCTGCTGGACGAGGAATATATCAAGGATGCCGGCAACACCGGTGACGCGCTCGGCATGCCGACCTTCATCGCCGGCCGTCCGCTGACCTGGGGCCTGTCGGTCCGCCTGCGTTACTAGGATATGACCATGGAGATCGATCGCCGCGGCCTGCTGGGCCTGTTCGGGGCCGGGACCGCCTCCTGTGCCACAGTCGCCGGCCCAGGACCGGTCGCGGCGGTCGAGGTTCGCTTTGATCACGGCGTGGCCAGCGGCGATCCGGGGCCGGACTCGGTGGTGCTGTGGACACGTGTGACGCCGCCCGAAGGCTTCGACGGCAGCTTGCCGGTGGTCGTGGCGATCGGCGCCTCGCCCGATCTGGCCGACGCCACGATCCGCACCCTGACGACCGGGCCCGACCGGGACTACACCGTCAAACTCGTGGCCGGGGATCTCCAGCCGGGACGCGACTACTATTTCCGGTTCGGGGTGAGCGAGACGGTATCGCCCGTCGGACGCACCCGGACTCTGCCCGCCGGCGCGACGCCCGAGGTCACCCTCGCGGTCGTCTCGTGCCAGCTGTATCCGGGTGGGCTGTTCAATGCCTATGACGCCATCGCCGGGCTGGAGCGTCTGGATGCCGTCGTGCACCTGGGCGACTACATCTATGAATACGGGGCGGAGGATGACGCCTATGGCATGGCGACGGGGCGACGCCTGAACCGCCTGCCCGATCCGCCGCACGAGATCGTCAGCCTGGCCGACTATCGCCGCCGGCACGCCCAGTACAAGACCGACCCGGACCTGCAGGCCGCCCATGCCCGGGGACCCTTCATCTGCGTCTGGGACGACCATGAGGTCACCAACGACAGCTGGGTCAGCGGCGCCGAAAACCACCAGCCGGAGTCCGAGGGTGACTATGCCGTCCGCAAGGCGGCCGCGCTCAGGGCCTATTACGAATGGATGCCGATCCGCGAGGCGGCACCCGGGACCCTGTCCGAGGCGATCAACCGGACCTTCCATTTCGGCGATCTGGCCAGCCTGATGATGGTCGAGACGCGGCTGACGGCGCGCACGGCGCCGCTCAGCTATGGCGACCTGACGATGAAGCCCGGCCCGGACGGCACGCCCGTGCCCGACGTCGAGGCCTTCATGGCGCGGCGCAACGATCCGGCGCGCGAGTTGCTGGGCGACGCCCAGCGCACCTGGCTGGGTCAGGCTCTCGCCGGATCACGGGAAGCCGGTCGGTCCTGGCAGATCCTGGGCAATCAGGTGGTGATGGCCCGGGTGCAGGGCCCCGACGTCACGACGATGCTGCCGCCGGCCCAGATCGAGCGGATGATGGCCGGGCTCACCCCCGAGATCCGCGCGCAGGTCGAGCAGGTGATCGGCCTGTTCAAACTGGGCGTGCCGTTCAATCTGGATGCCTGGGACGGCTTCCCCGCCGCGCGCGAGCGTCTGTATCGGACTTTCGCCGAGGCCGGGGTTCAGCCACTGGTGCTGGCCGGCGACAGCCACGCCTTCTGGGTCAATGAGCTGCACGACGATGCCGGTGACCGCCGGGCCGTCGAGTTCGGCACCAGCGCCGTGTCCAGTCCCTCGCCCGCTGACTCGCTCGGCAATCTGCCGCTGGGTCTGGCCTTGTCGGCCGCCAATGAGGAGGTGGTCTTCTGCGATCAGGCCTCCAAGGGCTTTGTGCTGATGACCCTGACGCCGGAGCGCGCCGACGTCGCGCTGATGGCGGTCTCGACCATCTTCGCCAAGCCCTATGAGCTGAAGGCAGTGAAACGGTACAGGGTGGACCAGACGCCCGCAGGGGCCGGGGCCCTGATCGAGGTCTGAGGCGCCGGACCTAGCCGTCGATCAGTACGTCGAAACCTGCATAGATCATCCGCTGGACGTCGAAGGGCGGGGTCGGCATGGCGGCCTTAGCGGTGGCGGGGACCGGGTAGAGACGATCACGATCCACAACCGCCGTTCCGCCAATGGACTTCCCGCGCGCGGCGCGGCATCCTTGAACGGACGCCCTGAGGAGGCCGCGATGTTCAACCTGGGCTATCTGAAGCGCCGGCTGGGTCAGTATGCCGCCCTGTGGGTCGGCGGCTTTCTGGTCGGCGGGGCGGCCATATTGATTGGGCTCTTGTTTGCCGACCTGATGACGGCGGTGGACCGGATTCTGCCGGTGATGCTCGGCGCGCTGGCCCTGACGCTCGGGGCCGGGACGGTGATGACCCTGGTGTCAGGCGAGACGTTGGGAACGAAACTGGCCGTGCTGTTGCTGGCCGTGATGCTGGCCCTGCCGCTGTTGTGGGCGCCGGTGTCGGCGGCGGTGGCCATCGCCTTCTTCGTCGACCGGTCGATCGAATATTCAGAGACCTACGCCGCCTTCCAGATCGGGGTCTCGCGGGTGCTGTTCCCGATCGGCCAGGCGCTGGGACAGGGGGATCTGTTCGGCTGGCTGTGGACGGCGTTCCAGTGGGTGTCGACCGTGGTCGGGTTCCTCTCGGCCCTGGCCAGGGTCTGGCCAGCGATCCGGCGGCTGCTGGGACCAGAGCCGCCGGTCGAGGCCTGAGCTTTAGGCGGCCTAGCCGTCGATCAGGACGTCGAAGCCGGCGAAAATCATACGCTTGCCGTCGAACGGCATGTCGAGCTTCATCATGCGTTCGTCCTGCATGAGCACTTCCCAAGCCGTGTCCCGGGTGGCCTTGTCGGGCCAGGTGATCCAGCCGACGGCGACGGTCTCGCGGTCCTTCAGGGCCACGGCGCGCTTGAAGTCCGTGACCTTGCCGTCGGGGACGTCCTCGCCCCAGCATTCGGTGACCTTGAGGGCGCCCTGCTCCTTGAAGAAGACGGTCGACTGGCGCGAATGCTCCAGATAGGCGGCCTTGTTGGCGGTCGGCACGGGTATGACGGTGATGTCGAGAAAGGCCATGGGGGGCTCCTGTTACGTTTCCGTTGAGCAGGACGCCCGATCAGGTTACATTTGTCAACCATGAAGTTAGAAAAGATAACTACAAGGCCGGGCCGCCCCTATGATGATGCCTGCGGCACCGCCCATGCGCTGGAGCTGGTGGGCGAGCGCTGGGCCCTGCTGGTGGCGCGCGAGCTGATGCTGGGGCCGAGGCGGTTCAGCGATCTGCGGGCGTCCCTGCCCGGCCTGTCGGCCAATGTCCTGACCCAGAAGCTGGCCGGGCTGGAAGACTCGGGCGTGATCCGCAGGCGTCGGCTGGAGCCGCCCGCCGGGGTGCAGGTCTATGAGCTGACCGACTGGGGCCTCGAGCTGGAGGAGGCGCTGAAGGTGCTGGGCCGCTGGGCCGCGCGTTCACCCCGGCACGACCCGACCCTGCCGCTGAGCGCCGTGTCGCTGATGCTGTCGCTGCGCACCATGTATGCACCGACGCCGGGTGTGCAGGACATGACCGTGGCCTTTGAGCTGGGCGGAGAGAGCTATTTCGCCCGGATCGAGGGCGGTGCGCTGACCACCGGACGTGGCCGACCGGACCCTGCTGATGTGCGACTGACATCGACGCCGGAGGCCGTGGCGGGCGCGATCTATGCGGACAGGCCCCTGCCCGACGCGGCGTTCGAGGTCGGCGACCGGGGGGTGTTTGAGACCTTTGCCGGCCTGTTCACCCTGCCGCCGAAGGCGCCCAGGTAAAACCCGCCCCACCATGGCCTTTATCCGTGTATAGAGGCGGCCTCCCTTACCGCCCGGCCCGAGGTTCATGCCTTGGCCGGGCGCGGTCGTTTCGGCGACCCCTCTTGCTGTTCAGGACCTTCGATGCCGTTTCCCGCTACCCATCCCGCGCTTGACCGCGCCCTGGCCGAACGTGGCTATGCCGAGCCGACACCGGTTCAGGAAGCCGTTCTGGAGGGCGATCATTCGGGATCGGACCTGCTGGTTTCGGCCCAGACCGGATCGGGCAAGACGGTCGCCTTTGGCCTTGCAGCCGCGCCGACCCTGCTGGGCGAGGCGGAACGGTTCGGCAAGGCAGGCAAGCCGCTGGCGCTGGTGATCGCGCCGACGCGCGAACTGGCCCTGCAGGTCGCGGCCGAGCTGACCTGGCTGTACGCCGGGACCGACGCCAAGATCGGCACCTGTGTCGGCGGCATGGATGCCCGCAAGGAAGCCCGTGCCCTGGGCTGGGGCACCCATATCGTGATCGGCACGCCCGGGCGGCTGAAGGACCATATCGACCGGGGCAATCTGGACCTGTCCGAGCTGAAGCTGGCGGTGCTGGATGAGGCCGATGAAATGCTCGACATGGGCTTCCGCGAGGATCTGGAATTCATCCTCGACCAGTCGCCGCCCGAGCGCCGGACCCTGCTGTTCTCGGCCACCATCGCGCGCGATATCGCCGTGCTGGCCAAGCGCTATCAGCGCGATGCGGTGCGGATCGACACCACCAACAAGAGCCAGCCGCACGGCGACATCGAATACCGCGCCATGCGGATCGCGCCGAACCAGATCGAACATGCGGTCGTCAATGTGCTGCGCTTCTTCGAGGCACCCGGCGCGCTCGTGTTCTGTTCGACGCGCGAGTCGGTCAAACATCTGCAGGCGGCCCTGCGCGAGCGGGGCTTTGCCTCGGTCGGCCTGTCGGGCGAGCTGAGCCAGCGGGAGCGCACCGATGCGCTGCAGGCGCTGCGTGACGGCCAGGCGCGGGTCTGTGTGGCCACCGACGTGGCCGCGCGCGGGCTGGACCTGCCGGATCTGGGGCTGGTCATCCATGCCGAGCTGCCGGTCAACCGGGCGACCCTGCTGCACCGGTCGGGCCGCACGGGCCGCGCCGGCAAGAAGGGCGTGTCCGTCCTGCTGGTGCCCAATCCGAAACGTCGTCGCGCCGAGATGCTGCTGTCGACGGCAGGCGTCACCGCCAGCTGGGACGTCGCCCCCGGGGCCGACGCCATCCGCGCCCAGGACGAGGCGCGCCTGGTCTCCGGTCCCATCTTTGACCAGCCGGTGGCGGACGAGGACCTTGCCCTGGCCAAAAGGCTGATGGCCGAGCGGACGCCCGAAGAGATCGCCTGCGCCTTCATCAGCCTGCAACGGGCCAAGATGCCGGCGCCGGAAGAGCTGACCGATCCGGGCGAACGTCCCGACCGCAAGGAACGCGGCGATGCGGCCACGGCCTGGCCGAGCGAGCGACTGCAACCGCATGAGGTCAGCTGGTTCCGCGTCGATGTGGGCCGCCACAGCGAGGGCAAGCAGGCCGATCCCAAATGGCTGATCCCGGTGATCTGCCGTCTGGGCGGGATCACCAAGCGCGAGATCGGCTCGATCCGCATTCTGTCGCACGAGACGCGCTTCGAGATCGCGCGGGCCGCCGTCGAAGGCTTCCGGTCGGCGCTGGCCTCGGCCAAGAACCCCGAGGTGGCGATCACGCCGTCGTCGGCCCCCGACAATGCCTATGAGGCGCGGCCCAAACGCCCCTTCGTCAAGAAGCCCTATGCGCCCCGCGCCGAGGGTGAGAGCGAAGGGGGCGAGCGTCCGCGTCCGGCGTGGAAGGCCAAGAAGCCGCCGTTCCGTGCTGATGGTGCCGAGGCCGGTGCTGCGCCCGCGCCCGCCGAGGACCGCAAGCCGTGGAAGGCCAAGGGCGATCCCAAGGCCAATGGCAAGCTGCGCGGCAATGCGCCCTTCAAGGGCGGTGCGCCCAAGCCCCGGGCCGAGGGTGCGCCTGCGGCTGCCAGATCAAAGCCGCCGTTCAAGAAGGCCGGCAAGCCGCACAAGCGCGCGGGCTGATCTGAGGTCTTGCCATCACGGAGATCGGGGGACAGTGTTTGCCCATGAGCACGCACGCCCCTGAGGAACGGTTCGCCTCGTTCGAGGCCTTCTATCCGTACTACATCCACGAGCACTCGAACCGGACGTGCCGGCGGATTCATGTGGTCGGGTCAGGACTGGTTCTGGTCGTGCTGGTGACGGCGATCGTGACGATGAACGCCTGGTGGCTGCTGGCCATGCCGGTGATCGGCTATGGCTTTGCCTGGGTCGGGCATTTCTTCTTCGAGAAGAACCGGCCCGCCACCTTCAAATACCCGCTGTGGAGCCTGATGGGCGACTGGCGGATGTTCTTCGAGACCGTGACCGGCAAGCGCCGCTTCTAGTCCCAGGCGGGCGGGCAGCCGTCGAAGGTGCCGGCGCGGACGACCGTCAGGGAACTCATGTTCAGCGGCATGACCGGGGCAATCGAGCCGCGACCGTGGCCGGTATAGAGATCGATCTTGTTGCCCTTGATGGCGCCACCCGTGTCCGAGGCATACCAGTAGCCGTCGTGGATGGTGCCGTCGGCGAGGCGCAGGCCGACCGTTTCCTTGATGAACAGACGCGTGCGACGGGGCACCACGCGCGGATCGATGGCGACCGTGCGCATGGCGATCGGACGGCAGCCGAGCGAGTCGTTGCCCGTCGCTCCGCCCCCGCCTGCGTGATACATGCGCGCCGACAGCATCCAGTCGGCCGGGCGCACGGCCAGGGCCTTCTGATCCTCGTTCAGGGACAGCCAGACATCGGGGGCGAACCCATGCTCGGCGGCTTCGGCCTCGGCCGAGACCAGCGCTTCATAGGGCACGGGATCGATGGATGAGGCGACCGCAGGGGTCACCAGGGCCAGCACCAGAACAAGGGTCTTGAGCATGGAGGAATCGCCATATCACCGATCCTCGAACCGACCGGCGCCGGGTGTTTGCCCGCCGAATGGGACAAGAAGACGGCAGGCCGGGCCGCCTTCGGTCAGCTCCTGTGGGTTGGCCTGTGGACCCGCCCGGGTCAAAGTGGCGGAGGGAGGAAAAGAGTGATGCGTCTTCCGAGACTTCTGCGGCTGGGCGGGATCGCCGTCGCCGTGCTGGCGCTGCATGCCTGCGACAGGGTGACGCCGGGGGACGGTGACACGTCCCTGCCCCCGCCGATTCCCGAAGGCGTGGCGGTCGTCATCGACGACGGGGACGGTGCGGCGAGCCTCAGCGTCGGCCAGACGATGGCGGTGACGCTGAGCTCGAATTTTGACTGGCAGATCGCGACCCTGCCGGATCAGCTCGCGCTGCTGGGGACGGAGACCGGCCCCACCGACATAAGCCAGCGGGATGGCGGCGCCACCGGCGGGGCCAACTGGTTCGTGATTCACCTGAAGGCCGTGGCGCCCGGCGACAGCGAACTGGTGCTGGTCGAGGCCCCGGGCTGGGAGCCGGAGCGGCACCTGCAGACCGTCGTCATTCCGGTGCGGGTGGAACCCTGAGGGCGGACGGGTCTATCAAGGGGCGCTGATCGCGACGGAGCCCGCCCGATGAAAGACCATCCTGCCACGCCGCTGGTCGGCTATGCGGCCCTGACGGACGATGAGGCCACAGGCCGCGCCACGGCCTTTCGCGAGGAGATGGCGCGCCGGCGCACAGTGCGCGAATTTTCCGACCGGCCCGTGCCGCGCGCGGTCGTCGAGCAGGCCTTGCTGACCGCCGGGTCGGCGCCGTCGGGCGCCAACCACCAGCCGTGGTTCTTCTCCGTCATCGAAAGCGCGGACGCCCGCGCCCGGATCCGCGAGGCGGCCGAGGCCGAGGAGAAGGCCTTTTACGAGACCAAGGCGCCGCAGGAGTGGCTGGAGGCGCTGGCGCCGCTGGGCACCGACCCGGACAAGGGGTTTCTGGAGGTCGCGCCGGTGCTGATCGCCATCTTTGCCCAGAAGCGCGGCGGCCCACGGCCCGGCGATGCGAAGAAGAACTACTATGTCACCGAGAGCGTCGGCATCGCCACCGGCCTGCTGATCGCGGCCCTGCACAAGGCCGGCCTCGCCACCCTGACCCATACGCCTGCGCCCATGAGCTTCCTCAGCGAGATCTGCGGGCGACCGGCCGAGGAGAAGCCGTTCCTGTTGCTGGTCGCGGGACATCCGGCGGACGACGCCACCGTGCCTCTGGCCGCGCTGGACAAGAAGCCGCTGGACGCCATCGCCGCATGGATTTAACCCCGCCCGCAGTTGCCGGAGCCCTGCCATGAAACGCCTGATCGCCGCCGCCGTCGCCCTGACCCTGATCGCCCTGCCCGCTGCGGACGTGGCCGCCTGGGGCGCCAGCGGTCACCGGATGGTCGGACAGGCCGCCATGCGCGCCCTGCCGGAGGAGCTGCCGGCCTTCCTGCGCACCCAGGAGGCCGCCGCCCAGGTGGGAGAACTGTCGCGCGAGCCGGATCGCTGGAAGGGCGGGGGCCAGCCCCATGACCGCGAGCGCGACACGGCCCACTTCGTCGACATGATCGCGGACGGGCGTGTGATGACCGAGGCCGGGCCGGACATCCGTGCGCTGCCGGAGCTCAAGTCCGAATATGACGCCCAGCTGCTGGCCGCCGGGATCAAGGTCAATGACGCCGGCTATCTGCCCTATGCCATCATGGATGCCTGGCAGCAGGTGGTTCAGGACTTTGCCTACTGGCGCATCCTGGCCGCCGCCGAGGCGCGCGAGACCGATCTGGCGCGGCAGGCCTGGTACCGGGAAGACCGGCTGCGGCGCGAGGCGCTGATCCTGCGCGATATCGGCATGCTGTCCCATTACATTGGCGACGGCGCCCAGCCCCTGCACACGACCATCCACTACAACGGCTGGGACCGGGACACGGACAATCCCGAAGACTTCACCCGCTCGCGCCGGACGCATGGCATGTTCGAGGGCGATTTCGTCCGCGACCGTGTGAACCTGCAGGGCATTGAGGCGGCCATGACCGCGCCGCGCCTGGACGGGTTCGAGCTGCGCGCCCGCATGGCGGACTATCTGCTGGTCTCGCTGGGAGAGGTGGTTCCCTTCTATCGTCTGGAGAAGGCCGGTGGCTTCGTCGAGGCCGACCCGCGCGGCGTGAATTTCGCCACGGTGCGCCTTGCCGCCGGCGCCTCGGAACTGCGCGACCTGATCGTCCTGGCCTGGCGCGAGGCGGGAACCCGCTCGGTCGGCTGGCCGAACGTCAAGGTGTCCGAAGTCGAGGCCGGCACCGCCGACCCGTGGCTGGCCATGATCGGTCAGGACTGACGGGTGACCGAGCCTGCGCCGCTGACGCCGCCCGTCGTCATTCTCGACAAGCCGCAGCTGGCCGACAACATCGGTGCGGTGGCGCGGGTGATGGCCAATTTCGGCCTGTCCGAGCTGCGGCTGGTGTCGCCCCGGGACGGCTGGCCGCAGGACCGGGCCTGGGCCACGGCATCCGGCGCCGACTGGGTGCTGGACGAGGTGAAAGTCTTCGACAGCGTTGCCGAAGCGGTTGCCGATCTGAACACGGTCTTTTCGACCACGGCCCGCCCGCGCGAGACGCGCATGCCGGTGCGGACCCCGCGCGAGTCGGCGCGGCTGCTGTATGACGACCGGGCCTCGGGGCTGAGCATCGGCCTGTTGTTCGGCGGCGAGCGGGCGGGGCTTGAGACCACCGACATCGCCCTGACCCAGGGGATCACCACCATCCCCATCGACCCCCGGCACCATTCGCTGAACCTGGCACAGGCGGTGGCGATCAATGCCTATGAGTGGCGGACGCTGATCCTCGATGCCCCGCCGCCGCGCTTCCGCGAGGGTGACCCGCCGGCGTCGAACGATCTGCTGCTCGGCATGTACGAGCATCTGGAGACCGAGCTGGAGGCGGGCGGCTTCTTCCATCCGCCCGAGAAGAAGCCGTCGATGAGCCAGAACCTGCGCGTGATGCTGGGCCGGGCCGGGTTCAGCGCGCAGGAGGTGGCGACCTTTCGCGGCGTGATCCACGCCCTGGCCAAGGGACGCGGACGCCTGCTGGCCCGGATGGCGGCAAAACAGGGCACGGGCGACCGTCAGGACTGATCACTGGCGCGCCGCGCCTGGCGGGCGGACAGTCTCTCCAACGAGGGGAGACACCCATGCGACACCTGTTTCTGGCTGGACTGGCCGCTGTCGGAATGGCGGCGATGGCGGCCCCCGCCTCGGCCCAGTCGATGAATGTGCCGGCCATCGTCGAGGATGTGCTGGGCCAGATTTGCGTGCCCTATGCCCGGACCGGCGATGTCGCGGCCGCCATCCAGGCGGCCGAGGCCCTGCGCTATGAGATCATCGCCGACGAGAGCGGCATGGACCTCGAGTCCGATCGGCCGTGGGCCTATGTGCGGCTGACCCGCCGTCATCATGGCACAGTGACGCTGGACCTCAGTTACGGGCGCGGCCTGTGTTCCGTCGGCATCTATGAGGGCGGGGCGTCGAACATGGCCCCGGCGGCCGAGCCCTATATGCAGGCTCTGGGGCTGGAGCCGGTGGTGCAATCTATCGAGGGGCAGTCCACCACCGACATGGCCGTCTGGCGCAGCGGCACCACCCAGCTGGTCATCAGCCGCAGCCCACGCTTCTCGCCCGGATCAGAGATGGTGCTGAGCTTCGAACTGCCCTGAGAGCGACCGGACGAAGTCCGGCACGACCCGGGTCGCGGGGCCGAAATGCGTCTCGTCGAACAGGTCTGAGATCAGCGAGGGTTCGAGGTTCAACTCGACGGTGCGGGCGCCCGCGTGGCGGGCGATCTCGACAAAACCAGCCGCAGGAAAAACGGCGCCCGAGGTGCCGATGGCGACGAACAGGTCGCAGGCCTGAAGCGCGTCGTGGATGACCTCCATCTCGAGCGGCATCTCGCCGAACCAGACGATGTGCGGGCGGAGACGCCCCTCGGGGTGATGGGGTGAGGCGCTGTCGACGGACAGATCGCCGGGGCAGTCGCTGATCCGGCCGGTGCGGGTGCAGGCGGCCTTCAACAATTCCCCATGCATGGGGATCAGGCGGAAACCGGACGCGGGTGCCACGTCGGCATGAGCGCGGGCGTGCAGGTCGTCGACGTTCTGGGTGACCAGCGTCAGCGCCCCCGGCCAGCGCGCGGCCAGCCCGGCCAGTGCCCGGTGCGCGGTATTGGGCCGGACCTCGGCCAGCTGACGCCGACGGGCATTGTAGAACTCGTGAACGGTGGCCGGGTCGAGGGCAAAGGCCTCGGGCGTGGCCACATCCTCGATCCGGTGCCCCATCCACAGCCCGTCCGGCGCACGAAAGGTCGGCACGCCCGACTCCGCCGAGATACCCGCGCCGGTCAGGATGACGATATTTCTGTGCTGCATGGCCCTTCATAGCACCGGCAGCGTCGCCTAGGGTGCCCGCAGCAACTCAGGAGCCCACCCCATGAAGACCCGCGCAGCCGTAGCCTTTGAAGCGAAGAAGCCTCTGGAGATCGTCGAGGTCGATCTGGAGGGGCCGAAGGCGTTCGAGGTGCTGGTCGAGATCAAGGCGACGGGTATCTGCCACACCGACGCCTATACGCTTGACGGTCTGGATTCGGAGGGCATCTTCCCCTCGATCCTCGGCCATGAGGGCGCGGGCGTGGTGGTCGAGGTAGGGCCCGGCGTGACCTCGGTCGAGGTCGGCGACCATGTCATCCCGCTCTACACGCCCGAATGTCGCCAGTGCAAAAGCTGCCTGAGCCGCAAGACCAATCTGTGCACCGCCATCCGGGGCACGCAGGGCAAGGGCCTGATGCCGGATGGCACCAGCCGCTTCAGCTACAAGGGTCAGTCGATCGCCCACTACATGGGCTGTTCGACCTTCTCGAACTACACTGTCCTGCCCGAGATCGCCCTGGCGAAGATCCGCAAGGACGCCCCGTTCGACAAGGCCTGCTACGTCGGCTGCGGCGTGACCACGGGCGTGGGTGCGGTCGTCAATACGGCCAAGGTCGAGCCCGGCGCCAACTGCGTGGTGTTCGGTCTGGGCGGCATCGGGCTGAACGTCATCCAGGGACTGAAGATGGTCGGGGCCGACATGATCGTCGGCGTCGACATCAACAACGACAAAGAGGAGTGGGGCCGCAAATTCGGCATGACCCATTTCGTCAATCCGAAGGATGTGTCGGATGTGGTGGCCCATCTGGTCGAGCTGACCGGCGGCGGGGCGGACTACACCTTCGACTGCACCGGCAACACCACCGTCATGCGTCAGGCGCTGGAGGCCTGCCACCGGGGCTGGGGCGAGAGCATCGTCATCGGCGTGGCCGAGGCCGGCAAGGAGATCGCCACCCGCCCGTTCCAGCTGGTCACCGGCCGGGTCTGGCGCGGCAGTGCCTTTGGCGGCGCGCGCGGCCGCACCGACACGCCGCGGATCGTCGACTGGTACATGGACGGCAAGATCGAGATCGACCCGATGATCACCCACACGATGCCGCTGGAAGACATCAACAAGGCCTTCGACCTGATGCACGAGGGCAAGAGCATCAGAAGCGTGGTGGTGTTCTAGAAGGAAGTTGCCAAAAGAAACGGACATGGCTAGCGTCCGCCGGACCTAGGAGGAGGAAGCCATGTTCACCCACATCACCGTCGGGGCCAATGACGTCGAGGCCTCGCGCCGCTTCTATGACGCCGTGCTGGGCGCACTGGGGCATGAGCCGGGACAGGGGCCGGACCCCAAGGGCCGCTTCTGGTGGCGGACGCGGATGGGGGCCTTTGCCATAGGCACGCCGATCGACGGGGAGCCCGCCTGTCACGCCAATGGCGGCACCATCGGCTTTGCCGCGAAGTCGCCCGAGATGGTCCAGGCCTTCCACGACGCCGGCGTGGCAGCAGGGGGCACGTCCATCGAGGACCCGCCCGGCGAGCGCAACGGTCCGTTCGGCACGCTCAACCTGGCCTATCTTCGCGATCCGTCGGGTAACAAGGTCTGTGCCCTGCACCGACCCGGGTAACGGCGCGCGGTCAGAAAAGCGTTCCCATTCCGGGACAGCCGGTTATGGTGCCCGCTTTCATCGGCATCCCGGGGGAATGGGGAATGAGCGAAGCAGCAACGCCCGCAGGCGTGCAGGCCTTTTACGACCAGGTTTCGAACGTCAGCGACTTCATCTGGGCGGGACTATGGAACGGGGAGGAGCTGATCCCCTTCCCGCCCATGGTGCTGGTGCTGCTGGGCATCGGCGCCTGGATCATGATCGGGCTGCGCTTCTATCCGATCCTGAAGCTGGGCGAGGCCTTTGCCGGTCTGTTCAAGAAGGGCGAAGGCGGCAAGGGCGAGATTTCGCCGTTCGCGGCCCTGTCGACCGCCCTGTCGGGCCAGGTCGGGACCGGTAACCTCGCGGGCGTGGCAACCGCCATCACCCTGGGTGGACCCGGCGCGCTGTTCTGGATGTGGGTGACGGCGCTGTTCGGCATGGCGCTGGCCTTTGCCGAAGGGTCGCTGGCCATCCGCTTCCGCGATGTCGGGCCGGACGGTGCCTATCGCGGCGGACCCATGAGCTATATCCGCAAGGGTCTGGGCAAGAAGTGGAGCTGGCTGGCCATTCTGTTCTGTCTGGGCACGCTGTTCTCGGCGGTCGCCACCGGCAATATGATCCAGGCCAATTCGATCGCCGACTCGATCACCAATCTGGTGCCCGTGACCGAATGGGGTGCGGGCCTGATCGTGGCCGCGGCGGTGTTCGTCGTCATTATCGGCGGCATCAAGTCGATCGGCAGCGTGGCGGAAAAAGTCGTGCCGGTCATGGCCATCTCCTATCTGCTGCTGGCCCTGCTGGCGCTGATCCTGAACATCGAAGATCTGCCGGCCACCTTTGGTCTGATTTTCGGCAGCGCCTTCAGCGGCACGGCGGCCACCGGCGGCTTTGTCGGCGCGGGCGTGATGATGGCCATCCGGGCCGGTGTGGCGCGCGGCCTGTTCTCGAATGAGGCCGGTCAGGGCTCGACCCCCATGGCCCACGCCGTGGCCCAGACCGACGATCCGGCGCGTCAGGGCCGGTTCGCCATGATGGGCACCTTCATCGACACCATGATCATCTGCACCATGACCGGTCTGGTGATGCTGACGGTTCAGGGGTCCTTCCCCGCCGGAGCCGGCACGGTCGAGCACGTCTGGAACTCGGACCTGCGCGGGTTTGAGATGACGCTGGCGGCCTTCTCGGCCGTGTTCCCGCAGATCCTGTTCGGCTCGACCACGATCGGCGGCTTTGTGGTGTCGCTGGCGCTGATCCTGTTCGTCTTCACCACCCTGCTGACCTGGAGCTATTACGGGGAGAGGGCGGCGACCCATCTGTTCGGTCAGGGCGTCGCCATTCCGTGGCGCCTGCTGTGGGTGGTGATGATCTTTGTCGGATCGTTCCAGCACATCGAGTTCGTCTGGCGCATGGGCGATATCTCGAATGCCGCCATGGCCCTGCCGAACCTGATCGCGCTCGCGGCGTTGTCGAGCGTGGTGTTCGCCCTCGCGCGCGGCAACAAGACCGCCGGCAAGGATCACGACTGACGCGACGAGGGCCTGATCGCCCCCGCTCCCGTAGCCACTGGCTCCGCCGCGCCTCACTGACCGGCGCGGCGGAGCTGACCGGTGCGATGTTGCGTGACGGAAGTGATTCCGTCATGCCCCGGGGCTGAACCGCCTGCCGGATCGCCGCCGACGGGCATCGAGCTGACTTCTCGTGCGCGGCATGAGATTTCGACCACCATGATGCCCGCCGCGCACCGCAAGGCCTGACGTGGCCGTCACTTCCCGTCATTGGACTTCGCGCCGCAGATTGGCTTAGCTCCGGCCGATCGGGAGGGGAAAATGGTCACGACATTGCGGATACTGGCATTTGTGGTCGGAATGATGCTGACCCTGGCACCGGCCGGGATGGCGCGCGCGCAGTCAGGCGATCGCAACAGTGCCCCCGCCGCGCAGTGCGGGCAGGCGGGCGGACATGGACAATGCGTTACGCTTGCCCTGCAGCACCGTGACGGAACAGGTGGCCTGCCGCGCAACACAGCCCAGGCCGGGCGCTATTTCCTCGAAGCGTGCAAGTATGGCGACGCCAAGTCGTGCTTCGAAGCGAGCGAGGCCCTGCAGCAGGTGGGCGATATGCAGGGCACGAAAGACGCGCTGGTCGTGGGATGCCGCATCAGCGCTGGCCTCTGCGTCATTGGCTGGACGGTCTTCTCCGACCCGACCACTGCCCATTACGAGGCAAAGGTGGTGGAGTTCTTCCTCTCTACGGGGTGCAGGGCCGGGGAAGCCACAGCCTGTTTGCAGCTGGGCGCCTGGTTTGACCGGTACGAGGATCCTTTCCCCGACACGCGGGTGAGCTACGACCTTGCCCGCTTCGGCTATGCCCAGGCTTGCGCGGCCGAGGAAAACCCGGGCTTTGTGCGCGAGGACCGCCGCGCGGCGTGCTACAACGCTTTCGTCCTTTCGGCATCCGACTCCAGCGGTGTGCGGGATGATGCCGCCGCGCTGGCCGCGCTTTCCACCGGGTGCGAGATCGGAGCGCTGGAGACCTGCGCGCGGCTGGCCCTCGCCTATGAGAATGGGTGGTACGGGCTCACACCGGACGTCCAGCGTGCCAAAGCCGTCTCCGATACGGGATGCGCGGCCGACGATACGGAAGCCTGCCAGATCCTCGGCTCGATCCTGTACCGTGAGGGCAGCCAGGCGGCCAGCGTGGCCCCCCTGACCAGGGCGTGCGTACTGGGCAAGGACCCCGAAACCTGCAAGTCCGCCGCCCGCATCGCCTATCGCTATGCCAGCCCGGGAGATCGTAGCCGGGACGACGCCATCCAGACTGCCTGCCGGGAGGCGCGTGACGGCTGGGCCTGCTACACCTTCGGGTACATACAACAGGTGGAATGGCACGATTACTTCGGCGAGGCCGGGACCTATGTCGAGAGGGGCTGCACCTACGGCTATGCGCCGGCCTGCGATTGGGTCACAGCCCGGGATCGCGGGCGGGCGCGTGCCGAGGCGGAACGGGCGGAAGAGCGGCGCCGGGCCGCCGAATGGGCCGCCCGCAACCCTCCCCCGCCCCCCGTCGAACAGCGCTCGGCCTGGTCGGCCCCTTCGGCAAGTTACAGCTATGTGTCCTATTCGACAGGGCGCGACCTGAGCAGTGACGTGCGATACCAGCGCGCCCTGTGCCGGGGTAACGCCGTCAACACCCGGTGCTGATCCTGCTCACCGTTCTTGATGTTCGCTCCACGCTCATCCAAACGTTGTCTGCCGTCTTGCGGTAGCCGGATAGACGGCCGGGCGCGCGCAACACTGAAACGAAGGAAATCGCCGTGGATGTCCTGAAAACCCATGTCGTCCACGGCGGGACGCTTCGCTATCTGAGCCACGACAGCGCGGCCACCGGCACAGCGATGAAGCTGTCGGTGTTCGTGCCGCCGGGTGAAGGCCCGTTTCCGGTCGTCCTCTGGCTGTCGGGCCTGACCTGCACCGAGGACAATTTCACCACCAAGGCCGGAGCCTATGAGGCGGCGGCGCGGCTGGGCCTGATCGTGGTGGCGCCCGACACCAGCCCCCGCGGCGACGGGGTGGCCGATGATGAGGCCTATGACCTGGGGCAGGGCGCGGGATTCTATGTCGATGCGACCGAGGCGCCGTGGGCCCCGCATTTCTGCATGGAGACCTATGTCACCCGCGATCTGGTCGAGCTGATCGACGCCAACTTCCCGACCACGGGCAAGCGCGCCATCCTCGGCCATTCCATGGGCGGGCACGGGGCGCTGACGCTGGCGCTGAACCATCCGCATCTGTTCGTCTCGGTCTCGGCCTTTGCGCCGATCGCCTCGCCCACCCGCTGTCCGTGGGGCGAGAAGGCCCTGACCGCCTATCTGGGGCCCGACCGCGAGCGCTGGGCCCGGCACGATGCGGCCCTGCTGATCGAGGCGGGCGTGGCCAACGGCCAGTTCGACGACATCCTGATCGATCAGGGCGACGCCGATGGCTTTCTGGTGGAACAGCTGAAGCCGGAACTGCTGACGGCGGCGGCCGAGGCGGCGGGCCAGCGCCTGACCTTGCGCATGCAGCCCGGCTATGACCATTCCTATTTCTTCATGGCCAGTTTCATCGCGGATCATCTGGCCTTTCACGCAAAGCGGCTGAAGGCCTGACCATGGCAGACCCCGATTACGACGCCATGTTCGCCGAGCTGTGCGTCAAGCTGGGCTTTTGCCTGCATCCCAAGGGACAGGCGCGGGTGATTGCGGCCCTGCCCAACGGCTATGACGCGGCCATGCGGGCGGTGTTCGCCGCCGAGGGTACGGATCCGGGCTCGATCCCCGGCGACCTGAAACGGGCGGTGCGCGACTGTCTGAAGGCCCACGCGACCGCGGGCTGATCCGGGCATTTTCGGAACGAATTCGCCGTCCGACCCTTGGGTCTGGTGACGCCGCACCTATGTGTACGGCCAAGGTTTACCCCAGACTCAGGAGCCCGACATGGCCTTTACCCTGCCCCCCCTCCCCTATGCCTATGACGCGCTGGAACCGGCCATCGACAAGGAAACGATGACCTTCCACCACGACAAGCACCACCAAGCCTATGTCGACAAGCTGAACGAGGCCGTGGACGGCGACGACAGCCTGAAGGGCAAGTCGCTGGAAGATATGTTCAACACCATGTCCAAACTGCCGAAGGCCGTGCGCAACAATGGCGGCGGACACTGGAACCACAGCCTGTTCTGGAAGCTGCTGGCGCCGGAAGGCCAGACCGGTGAGCCCTCGGGTGCGCTGAAAGAGGCGATCGACCGCGACCTCGGCGGTATGGACAAGTTCAAGGAGGCGTTCAACGCCGCCGGCGCCGGCCAGTTCGGTTCGGGCTGGGCCTGGCTGATCGTCCAGAACGGCAAGCTGAAGGTCACCTCGACCCCCAACCAGGACAATCCGCTGATGGATGTGGCCGACGAACAGGGCACGGTGGTTCTCGGGGCCGATGTCTGGGAACACGCCTATTATCTGAAGTACCAGAACCGCCGGGCCGACTATCTGAAGGCCTTCTGGTCGGTCGTGAACTGGAACGAGGTCAATGACCTCTATGCCAAGGCCGTTTCCTAGGCCGTAGGTTTTAGCGCCCGCCGGATCGTCCGGCGGGCGTTTTCATTCGGGGGACTATTCCATGCGACTGAGAACTGCTGCCGCGGTGACGGCGATCCTGATGAGCGCGGGCCTCGGGCTCGCGGCCTGCAATCCGGGCACGGAGCCCGCCGACCGACCGGCCGCCGACAGCCGGGTCGCGAGCGCCGACGTCCATCCCTTCATGATCGGCACGCTTGAGGCCTGGGCCCTGCGCGACGGCGGCCTTGAGGCGCCCAATGACGGCACGGTGCTGGCCATGGGCGAGCCCAAGGCCGAGGTCGATGCCCTGCTGACCGCGGCCGGGGTCCCCACCGATCCGTTGAGCCTCAGCATCCAGCCGATGCTGCTGAAGACCGGCGACCGGGTGGTGCTGTTCGACAGCGGGGCCGGGGCGGCCTTTGGCGAAGCGGGCGGCAAGCTGGCGGCCAGCCTGGCGACGGCCGGCGTGACCCCCGACCAGATCACGGACATCCTGATCAGCCACGCACACGGCGACCACGTCGGCGGACTGGTCAACAGCGACGGCGCCCTGACCTATCCCAATGCCCGCATTCGCATGTCCGCCGAGGAATGGGAGGCCTGGCAGGCCAGTGGCGCCATGCCGGAGCTGGTGGCGGCCATCGCGCCGAACGTCGAGACCTTTGCCGACGGCGCCGAGGTCGCGCCGGGCGTCACCGCCGTGCCGATCGACGGCCACACCCCCGGGCACACGGCCTTCGAGGTGGCGTCGGGCGACCAGCGCCTGCTGTATATCGGCGACGCGGCCCACCACCATGTGATCTCTGTGCAGCGGCCGGACTGGACCATCCAGTTCGACGGCAAGCCGGAGATGGCCGAGGCCAGCCGCGCAGCCCTGTGGCAGCGGGCCGCCGACGAGGACCTGCGCCTCTATGCCGTGCATTTCCCCTGGCCGGGGATCGGGCACGTGCGCCGCCAGGGCGAGACCTTCGTCTGGGAGGCGGAAGGCGCCGCCTCGCACCAGGCCCAGCATTGACTCCCGGGGGCGGGGCCGCCATAAGCCCCGCCTTCACGTCCCGTCGAAAGATCGGGGCGGGTTTGATGACGGATGATGCGTGGACCGCCGTTGAGATCGCATTCCCAATATCGGGGATGCCGGGCCGCATCGCGATAGAGAGCTACATATGTCCAAGCGCCACAGCGCCAAATACAAGATCGATCGGGCCATGGGTGAGAACCTGTGGGGCCGGTCCAAGTCCCCGGTCAACAAGCGTTCGTACGGCCCCGGCCAGCACGGCCAGCGCCGCAAGTCGAAGGTCTCTGACTTCGGCCTGCAGCTGAAGGCCAAGCAGAAGCTGAAGGGCTATTACGGCAACATCACCGAAAAGCAGTTCGCCAAGACCTATGAGGAAGCCGCCCGCCGCAAGGGCAACACCTCGGAGCTGCTGATCGGCCTGCTGGAATCGCGTCTGGACGCCGTCGTCTACCGCGCCAAATTCGTGCCGACCGTCTGGGCGGCCCGTCAGTTCGTCAGCCACGGCCACGTGACCGTCAACGGCAAGAAGGTCGACATCGGCTCGTACCGCGTGAAGGTCGGCGACGTCGTCGAGATCAAGGAAAAGTCGCGCAGCATGGCGCTGGTCCTTGAGGCCATGCAGTCGGGCGAGCGCGACATTCCGGACTATCTGGAAGTCGGCGATCGCGGCTTCTCGGTGCGCTGGGTGCGCGTGCCGGAACTGGCCGACGTGCCGTTCCCGGTGAAGATGGAACCCAACCTGGTCGTCGAATACTACTCTTCGTAAGTCAGGGCGCTAACGCTCGGTTCGCGGAACCTCGCTGCTTGAGCGCGTTCCCGGCCAGCCCTCAAGTCGCGAGTGACCGCGTCACGAGCATAGGGCAAGAAAACAGGGGCTCCGGAGCGATCCGGGGCCCTTTTTCGTGGACGAAGGGCGGTTCGGGGATGCCACGGGCCGCGAATTGAGGCAGAGTTGACGCTTGGGAAAGGCGCGGGGGCAGGCCATGTCACCACATCGAATATATGTCGGTCTGATCGGGGCGCTGGCCCTGGGCGCCCTGACGCTGTCGGGGTGCGCGGGCCTGTCGGACTGGCTGACCGGATACCCGGAGGTCGAGGATGGCCCCGGCGTGGTCGAGCCCATTCGCGCCGCTGCCGTCGGGCAGGACACCGTCCTGTTCTGGATCAGCAGCAATGGCTGCACCGAAAAGAGCGATCTGGTGCCCGTGGTGCGCGAGACCTATGACGGCGCGCGCGTCACCCTGCGCCGGGTGCGGGACGATTCCTGCACCGATCCGGCAAAGGACGGCGTCGAGCTGCGCTGGAGCTTTGAGGAAATGGGACTGGCGCCGGGCACCCGGCTGCAGGTGGCCAATCCCTATCGCCCGGCCCAGGGCTGACGCAGACGCTGTCGGCGCCTCGCGCATTGAGGATTATTCACGTGCACCCGCGCGCGGATGGGGCGAAAACAGGCGGCGTTTCGCTCACTCACATCCTTCGGGGGATACCACCATGCTTCGCCGTCTGACCCTTATGGCCGCCATCGCTGCCCTCAGCACCCCGCTGCTGGCCGGCTGCATCATCGTCGCCACCGACAAGCCCGACACCCAAGTCATCCAGACCCCGGCGCACGAGGACTGAGGCCGAACCCTAGCGGTTCAGGCGTTCCCACGTCTCGACGCAGGTGGAGATCCGCTCGGCCGCCTCGGTCGAGCGGTCCTCGGCCACGTGACGGCGGGCCAGGGCCGACTGCTCGCTTTCCAGCGCTGTAATCTCGGCGGCTTCCATTTCGGTGCGCCAGGCGTCGGTGCCGCCGGCCATGTCGATCAGGGTGCGATTGATGGTTTCAAGCTGTTCGTCGGCATCGGTGGCCGCCGGATCGACGAGCGCCGCCATGACGCGGTCGGCAAAGGCCGGGTCGCCACTGAGAATCTGTTCGTTCAGCACAGTGAAATAGGTTGCGCAGCCCACCGCCTCGCTGCGGAGCTCTTCGGTGTTTCCGGCGCAGGCCGCGAGCCCTCCGGACATCATCACCCCGATCAGCAGCGTCGGCACGATCCGTCGCATCCGGTACCTCATCATAGCCACCCCAAGCCGATGATCGTTCACGCAAAGGCCCGTCGGTTCAAGCCTTTTCCGCCCCCGGTCCCGCGCAAAAAGGTCAGACGGTCGCCAGGAAGGGGGCGATCATCTCGCCTGCGATCCGGTGGGGGCGCAGGGTGCGGGCGTCGACCAGGCACCATTCGGAGACGCCCTGGGCGCACAGACGGCCCTGGCCGTCCTCGATGCGGACATAGCGGTTGAAACGGGGCCCCTGGGGATCACCGACCCAGGTACGCGCGACGACACCGGTGGCGCCGGGCTCGATCCCGCGCAGATAGTCGACCTCATGCCTCAGCGCGACCCACGACCAGCGGGCGCGCGTCCCGGCATCGAACCGGGCATTCCAGTGGGCGGTGCCGGCGTCCTGCAGCCAGCCGACATAGACCACATTGTTGACGTGGCCATTGGCGTCGATGTGTTCGGGACGCACCTCAAGCGGCACGACGAAGACCTCGCGGTCCTCGCGCGGGACCAGCGGCGCCCGGGCCATCAGGCGTCCGCGTCGCCGAGCGGCACGCCCTTGTCGGTCATCAGGGTGATCAGCTCGCCGGCCTGAAACATCTCGCGCACGATGTCCGAGCCGCCGACGAACTCGCCCATCACATACAGCTGGGGAATGGTCGGCCAGTCGGTGAAGGCCTTGATGCCCTCGCGCAGGCCGTCGTCCTGCAGCACATCGACGCCGACGAAGGGGGCGCTGAGGTGGTCGAGGATCTGCACCGCCTGGGCCGAGAAGCCACAGCGCGGCGCATCCGGCGTGCCCTTCATGAACAGCACCACGGGGTGGTCGGCGATGGTCTTGGCGATGAAATCCCGCACGGGGTCGGCGGCAGTGTCGGTCACGGGGAGATCCCTCTTCAGCAGGCCTGTGAGCTAGGAGGCCCCGAAGCCCGGGTCAAGGGCAGGCTCAGGCCGCGGCCGTGCCGAACCGCGCCATTTCGATCTGGGCCGGCAGGCCGGGAGGCAGATCACGCTCGGGCACCTGGGCCAGGTCGTTGACGCGTTCGTCGGTCGTGGCGCTGATCATGACGCTGGAGATCGACGGATCGACCAGGGCATAGCCGAGGCAGATCTGCTCGGCCGTCCAGCCCGGGGTGCGGTGCAGGAAGGCGAAAGTGCCCATGCCCTTGAGCGGTGTGTCGGGCGTGCGCGGACGCCCCAGTCCGAACAGGCCGCGCTTGGGCGCATGCACCGTCTCGGCCTTCTTCGGGGTGTCGAGACTTTCGGGGAAGTAGCCATAGCCCAGGATGGCCATGTCGCGCTCGCGCGCGTGGCGGATCCGCGACTGAATACGCCAGTCGGAATTGACGTGGAACGGCGTCGCCAGCACATCAAAGGCGCCGGTCGAGACATAGGTGTCCATGACCTCGCCCTCGCCCGCCACGCCCAGCAGGCGGACGCGCTCGGTCGCCCGGAGCGCCTTGAGTGCATGCAGGGTGGACTGGGCCAGCTCATGCTCTTCAGGCTCGTCCAGAAGGGCGAGGTCGATATGGCCGAGGCCCGAGACGTGCAGCACCCGGTCCATGGCGTGGGTCATGCCCTCGGCCGAGAAATCGCGCTGCGAACCGCGCCGGCCATCGCCCGTGCCCAGCATCAGGGTGACAGAGACCAGCTTGCGGTCGACATGGCTGAGCGCCTGCCCGACGACATCGGCCAGCACCGGATCGGCGGTCTCGAGCCGGAAGCTGTTGATGCCGGCTTCAAGCCCCGAATAGATCAGCGACTGGGCGGCCTCGAAGCCGCGCGTCAGGGCCGTGTGGCCGAGGCTGAGCGTCAGGGATGAAACGGCGGTGCCCGCATAGCCGAAGGGACGATAACGCATGGCTCAGCCCTTTCCTTCCGGAGCCGCGGTCTCGAGCGCCAGGGCATGCAGTTCGCCGCCCATCCGGCCCTTGAGCGCGGCATAGACCATCTGATGTTGTTTCACCCGGCTGTGGCCGGCGAAGGCCTCGGCGACGACGCGGGCGCGGTAGTGATCCCCGTCCCCGGCCAGATCAACAATGTCGATCTCGGCGTCCGGAAAGGCTTCCAGAAGGTGCGATCTCAGACTGTCGGCAGACATGGGCATGGGAGAAACCTGATTATTCGCCTCCCCTCATGCCTCATAAACCTTAATGTCCGGCTACGTTCCGCGC
This sequence comes from Brevundimonas sp., assembly GCF_036963785.1. Taxonomy (GTDB): domain Bacteria; phylum Pseudomonadota; class Alphaproteobacteria; order Caulobacterales; family Caulobacteraceae; genus Brevundimonas. The sequence goes on along the minus strand of NZ_JBALUS010000004.1, from coordinate 4,426 downwards.
CGTTCCAGCAGGATCACCGCGTCGCCCTTGTAGGTGGTGTCCGTATAGCGGACGAAGCCCAGCCGCCCGGCCAGCGCCAGCGACGGACCGTTGTCGGGGCTGATCATGCAGACCAGGCGGCCGGCCTTGAGGTGCTGCTCCGCCCAGGCGACCACAGCGGCGGCGGCCTCGAACGCCATGCCCTTGCCCTGAAAGACCGGCGACAGGCCCCAGCCGATTTCGGGCGCGTCGAAGGCAGGCTCGAGGATGCGGCGATAGCTCAGCAGGCCGACGCTGCCGACATAGCGGCCGTCGTCGCGGGTGCGGATCGACCAGTTGCCATAGCCCATCACCTGCCAGTGGCCGATGTCGCGCAGCAGGCGGAACCAGGCCTCTTCGGCATTCAGGGCCTGGGGGAAGATGTGGCGAAAGAAGCCCGGGTCGGCCAGCAGGGCGCATAGGTCCTCATAGTCACCAACCGCGACAGGGGTGAGGATCAGGCGGTCGGTTTCGATCACCGGGTTCACGAAAACAGGCTTTCGGCACGGACCAGTCGGGTCTGGCCGGCCGCATCGGTGACCGCATAGGTGAAGCCGGGGCGCAGGGCGAACCCTCCCGCCCGCCCCTGACGATCCAGCGCCAGCAGGGCCACCTGATGATCGGCGATCTTGTCGCCCCGCAAGCGCGCGAGGCGCTCGATCACCCGCCTGCAGGCGGCGCCGGGATCCAGCCCGGCGCGCATGGCCTCGACCACGGCATGGGCACCCGAAACGCGCAGGATGTCCTCGCCCACGCCGGTGCCGGTGGCCGCGCCGACCTCGTCATCGACCGACAAGCCGGCGCCGGGAATGGGGCTGTCGCCGACACGGCCCCTCATCTTGAAGGCCATGCCCGAGGTGGTGCAGGCCCCGGCCATCCGCCCCTGAGCATCGATTCCAAGAATGCCGATGGTGTCGTGGTCGGAGGCCCCGCCCGGCCAGTCGGTGTTTTCGCTGTTGGCGCGGGGGGCGTAGTTCGAGGTCTCCAGCCAGCGCCGCCAGGCGGCCTCGGACTCAGGCGTGAGGAGTGGCGTCGTGTCGAAGCCTTGCTCCAGGGCAAAGGCGCGGGCCCCCTCGCCCACCAGAATGACATGAGGCGTGGCCTCCATCACCCGGCGGGCGACCGAGACGGCATGGACGATGTCCTCCAGCGCGCAGACCGCGCCCATGTCGCCGCGCCCGTTCATGATGACGGCATCCAGGGTCACATGACCCTCGCGGTCCGGAAAGCCGCCGAGCCCGACCGAGGCATTGGTCTCATCGGCCTCGGCCACCCGGGCCCCGGCCTCGACCATGTCGAGCGCAGAGCCCCCCGCCAAGCGTACGGCATGGCCGGCGGCATTGGCGGGTGCACCGAAATCCCAGGTCGAGACCAGAACAGCGGGGGGCGCATCGTCGCGGGCCAGCGCCGGACCGGCAGCGGCCACGGCGGTACCGGTCAACAGGGTCCGGCGGGAAAGGTCCATGGCTACATCAGTCCCAGTTGCTTGAAGCTGGCCACGCCCTTGCGGCCCACAATCAGGTGGTCATGCACAGACACGTCCAGCGCGCGCGCCGCCTCGACCACCTGACGCGTCATCTCGATGTCCGCGCGGCTGGGGGTGGGATCGCCCGAGGGGTGGTTGTGCACAATGATCATGGCCTTGGCGGAAAGTTCAAGCGCGCGGCGGACGACCTCGCGCGGATAGACGGGGGCATGATCGACCGTGCCCCGGTTCTGGATCTCGTCGAGGATCAGCTGGTTGCGGTTGTCGAGATACAGCACGCGGAACTGTTCGCGCGGTTCGTGCTGCAGGCTGAGCCGGACATAGGACAGCAGGGACGTCCACGACGAGATGACCGGGCGGTTGATCGCCTCCTCCCGCGCGACGCGACGGGCGACTTCGTGCAGGGCGGCAATGTCGAGGGCGGTCTCGGCGCCGATGCCCTTGGTGCGCCCCCTCGTGTCCTCGGCCTTGACCGTCACCAGGTCCTCGACCGAGGCGGCCAGCACGGCGGCCAGCGACCCGAAGCGGGCCAGCAGGGCCTTGGCGATCGGCTTGACGTCGCCCTGGGGCTGGCTGCGGAACAGGAACAGCTCCAGCAGCTCATAGTCCGGCAGGTGGTGGATGCCGGCGCCGCGCGCCCGCTCCCTCAGCCGCTCGCGATGACCGGCATGGTGGGGCGCCTTGGGTTTTTCCGGTGGCTGTTCCAGCATGGCCTTCCCCGTCCTCGGAGGAAGGCTAGCGTCAGAATGTCGGGCGGAACAGGCCTGCAGGGCTGGCGGTGAAGATTTCGACGCCGGTCTCGGTGACGCCGACGCTGTGCTCGCACTGGGCCGACAGGGACTTGTCGCGGGTGACCGCAGTCCAGCCGTCGGACAGCACCTTCACCTGGGGCTTGCCCAGATTGACCATGGGCTCGACCGTGAAGAACATGCCGGGCTTGAGCACCGCGCCCTCACCCCGGCGGCCGTAGTGCAGGACGTTGGGGCTGTCATGGAACAGGCGGCCGATGCCGTGGCCGCAGAAGTCGCGCACGACGCTCATCCGCTGGTCCTCGACCAGACGCTGGATCGCATAGCCGATGTCGCCAAAGGTATTGCCCGGCTTGATCTGGGCCAGACCGACCTCGAGCGAGTCATAGGTGACCTCGATCAGGCGACGCGCGCGGGTGTTGATCTCGCCCACCGCATACATCCGGCTGGAATCGCCATGCCAGCCGTCGACGATGACGGTGTGGTCGATATTGACGATGTCGCCGTCCTTCAGAACCTTGTCGCCGGGAATGCCGTGGCAGACGACGTGGTTGATCGAGGTGCAGATGGTCTTCTCATAGCCCTTGTAGCCGAGGCAGGCGGGCACGGCACCGTGGTCGAGGGTAAACTCGCGGATGCGGTCGTCCAGCTCGCCCGTGGTCACGCCGGGCTTGACGTAGTCGCCGATCATGTCGAGCGCTTCGGCGACCAGACGGCCGGCGGCGCGCATGCCCTCGAACCCCTCCTCGTCGTAGAGGCGGATTTCATTGGTGCGGACGAAAACGTCGCCGTCCATATCCTGGGCTTCATACATGCGGGGCGTCCCGGTAAGTCAGTTTCGACGCGATAGTCCGGAAGGAACCGCGTCGTTAGGAGTGAAGGTCACAATGAGGATAGCACGAATGCCCGCCATACCGCGACCGATGCCGGGCCATATCGGCCCTTCAGCCCCTGTGTGCAAGCCGGAGGGGCGGCGATGAGCGAGGCGACATCCCCCACGGCGGCCGTTCTGATCATCGGCGACGAAATCCTGTCGGGCCGGACAAAGGACACCAATCTGAACACCCTGGCCCGGTTTCTGACCGCGCTGGGGATCGATCTGAAGGAGGCGCGCACGGTCGGCGACACGCGCAGCCAGATCATCGACGCCGTGCGGACCCTGTCGGGCAGCCACGACTATCTGTTCACGACGGGCGGGATCGGGCCGACCCATGACGACATCACGGCCGACTGCGTGGCCGAGGCCATGGGCGTGGCCCTGCCCGAGAATGCCGAGGCCATGGCCATTCTGGAGCGGCGCTATGGGGATGAGCTGAACGACGCCCGGCGGCGAATGGCCCGCATCCCGGAGGGCGGATTGTTGATCGCCAATCCGGTGACCGATGCGCCGGGCTTCCAGATCGGCAATGTGTTCGTAATGGCCGGCGTGCCCAAGATCATGACCGCCATGCTGGACGATGTGGCACCGCGCCTGAGGGTCGGGGCGATCACCCATGCCCGGACCCTGAAGGTCGAAGGCGTCGGCGAGGGCGATGTCGCCGAACTGCTGACGGCGGCGGCCGATGCCAACCGGACGCTGAGCTTTGGCAGCTACCCGTTCGGACACGGCACCGTGGGCGAGTATGGGACCCAGCTGGTGGTGCGGGGACGCGACGCGGCCGTCCTGTCGGCCGCCGTCGAGGCGCTGAAGGAGGCGGTCGAGGTCACCCTGGCGGACCGGGGCGTGCGGGTGTTCGAGGTCCAGCCCGAGGCATAGCCCCAAAACGACACCACCGCCGTGACCGGGGGTCACGGCGGTGGGTTGAAGTCTGTCGACGTTCTGGTCGGTTCCGGTTCGGCCCGGTCTCTCGCGGGGAGAGGCCGGACCGGTCCGGAAGCCGGATCAGAAGTTGATGTCGATCACGGCACGCCGGTTCAGCGGCTCGCGCACGCCGTCCGCGGTCGGACGGGCCAGATCGGTTTCACCGCGACCTTCGACGGCCAGGGCGCCACCGGGGACGCCGCGGGCCACGAGGGCATCGGCGACCGTGCGGGCACGGCGGTTCGACAGGCCGACGTTGTAGCTGGCCGAGCCCGAGGTGTCGGCGTGACCGACGACCACGATGCGAGCCGAACGGCCCGACTGGGCGTACTGGGCCGCCTGGGCGATGACCGACTGCGCTTCCGACGACAG
>NZ_JBALUS010000003.1:0-613556 GCF_036963785.1 Brevundimonas sp. | reverse complement strand
CTAGTGAGTGGTGAGTGGTGAGTGGTAAGTGGCGAGTGGCGAGTGGCGAGAAAGACCGTCTGGACCGTCTGAATAGTCTGGAAGGGGGGTCGGGGCGGGGAAATCAGACGGTGAAAAACAGGGTCTGAATAGTCTGAACCGTCTGGAATCGGAGGTGGGCGGGAATTCAGACGGTGAAAAAGACCGTCTGAATGGTCTGAATGGTCTGGATGGTCTGGATGGTCTGAATTGGTCCGGGGTCTGTGGCGGGGACGGGGAGTCTACCACGCTCCAGAGGCGTGCTGATAAGATGGGGGGACAGGGAGAGCGAGATGGGCGGGCGACAGGCGGAAGAAGAGGCGAACGGCGTACTGACGCGAACAGGCGCGGCTGACGGCCGCCTGATGCTGCGGCTTCGACCCCATACATTGCCGGTCGATTCTGACGGGCCATGCGTGACAGTCATCACCTTCGAAAGCCCGGCGTTCGAAGAGCGCGATCTGGCGCCGTTTGTGGGCCAGGAGGTTCAGATCCTTGCTCGTGGCACACGCGCGGAGCTGTTCGAGCTGTTCGATCCCGGTCCTCCACTCGTCTTGCAGGCCGCGTCAATCGACATCCGGCAAGAGGGGCCTGACCGTCGCGACCTGATCGAACGGATCACCGCCCTGTCCGGCGAGATCGATCATCTGCAAAACGCCTTGAACGAGGCGCGCAAGGATATCGAAAATGGTCGCAGGCACGTCACGGAGCTGTTGAGACGCGCCCGGATCAAGTCCACAGCGTCGGAGGAACACGCGGTTCGGCAAGCCGCCGCCGTGGACGCCCTGCAGCAGGTGCTCCGGCACCTTGACGACCGGAACTGAGGGAGGGGGCCGATGACCGTCGGCCGGCTGACACCGCGTGCACAGTCGTTGCGCCAGCGCGGCGGCATGGCGGAGGCGCGAATCTGGGCACGGCTGCGGGGTGGGGCCATTGATGGATGGAAGGTCCGGCGCCAGCATCCGGTCGGGCCCTATGTGGTCGACTTTGCCTGTATGCCGCTGCGACTGGTCATCGAGATCGACGGCGGGGTGCACGGACGCGATGACGTCGTCCTGAGGGATCACATCCGCCAGCAGGCCATCGAGGCGCTGGGCTGGACCGTGGTGCGGTTCACCAATGATCAGGCACTGGCCGAACCGGAGCGCATCGACGCGGCGATCCGGGAGCAGGCGAAGGCGCTGGGGCTTTAGCGCCCCCCCACTGAGCCTTCTCCCGATGGGAGAAGGTGGCCGCGAAGCGGTCGGATGAGGGTCGGCGGTGTCTTTCGGCGTGAGCCGTCGTAGCGCCGGTGCCACGGCTCACGCCGACGGCCACCCTCGACCCTCACCCTTTCGCGCAAGGCCGCCCGCTTCGCGCGCGGGCGCTCAAGCCCTCTCCCATCGGGAGAGGGAGGGCACTGACACAGTTTGAATTTAGCCGTTGAAGGGGTGTGCCACCCCGAGACACGACCTCCAGACCAACGCTGGAGATGTCCCAATGCGGCACAGAACTGATTTCGTCTCGATCCCCTTCGCCAACCTGGCTGTCCGCCGCCGCTGTGTGGACGGCTCCGTCCAGTTCGTCGGCGCCATCGATGGCCGCGACTGTGTTCACTCTCCCACTTTCGAAGGTGCGGTCCAGTCTTTGCTGCGTCGTGCCTGTCACGCCGCTGTCCAATAGGTCAAAGTTATAGTAAAGACTACAGCGGAAGGAACGTTTTTCGGCTTAGGTCCGAGTCCATCTGTCCGGATATAGTGTAACGGACGCTATCAATAATTAGGCTGGGCTCCACGTTAACGATGTGGGAACGCTGCACGCGAAATGCGGACTCATGACGGCGTTTTTGGACTCGATCTGCGCAAGACGAGTCTATCGAGTAGTTGGATTTGGTCGTTCGGCACTATTTTGGTAAGAGTCGCCTTAGGCGCAGGAGGCAGTTGATGAACAAGGCAGAACGCGCCGCTCTCCTTCAGGAACTGAAACGCACCACCGGCCAGATCAACCCGGACGGCAGCCCGTTCATCGACGACGGGGAAATCACCGATCCGAAGGTGTTGTCCCGGTTCTCCCAACCCTCTCGCGAGAAGATCAAGGCGCTCGCCGAGCGTATGGGGCGCAAGCCGCCGACTGACCGGGTCAAGAACTAACCCGGCCTGACAGCGAGGCGCGCGTCACATGACGTATCTCCCGCTGGGCCACGGTCTTCGCCAGCACTTCCTCGGCCCGCAGGTCAAGCCGGGCGGACAGGAACCGTTCGTTGGGACCCTATCGCTGCACGGAGGAGAAGTAGCCGCCGTGATCAGGATCAAACGCCCGGATGGGCGCCGGACCGCCGGACCGCCGGACCATTCCGGAGGATCAAGACGGCAGCTTGATTCCCTGGCGACTCAATCCGGCCCCGGGGCGGCGTTCGCGATGGCAACGTCCAGGCCCTGAGAGATCGTGCCAAAGCAAGGGCGCGACTTCGTCGAACGTCGTTCGTTACCAACGCGAGGACGGGTGGCCGCTCCGGTCGATGCTCGCGAGACGGCAGATCAATCGGGACGGCTACGGCCTGAGATCAGTCCGGACCGGCCCGAGGCGCTAAGGGCCAGACGCCACGGCCCCTTGCTCAAGGATTGCGGGCACGCTAATAACCGACTGATCAGTTATTAGGACGACCCTCGATGTTGCCTCCTGGTGAACCCAAATGGCGCCGCCGCGCGGCTGACCGGCCCAAAGAGATCATCGCGGCCGCGCTTGAGGTCTTTTCCGAGCACGGCTTCACCCGAGCCCGGCTGGACGACATCGCCAGGGCGGCCGGGGTCTCGAAAGGCGCGCTATACCTGTATTTCGAAACGAAACAGGATCTGTTCAAGGCCGTGGTGCAGGACGCCATCGAACCGAGACTGTTGAAGATTCGAACCGGCGCCGGGACCGAAATCCCCTTCGACGAAGCCGCGCGGCTGGGCGTCGGCGTTCTCGTCTCCGCGATCCAGTCGAATCCCCGCATCGGCGGAGTGTTGAAGCTGATTGTCGCGGAAAGCCGGAACCTGCCCGAACTGGCCCTGATCTGGCATCAAACGGTGATAACGCCGCTGCTTTCTCTGATCTCAGACATCATCCGTCGCGGTCAACGGTCCGGCGAAGTCCGGTCCGGCGACCCCGAATTGTTCGCAATGGGCCTGCTGGGTCCGTTGGTGCTGGGGCTGCTGTGGCGGGAAACCTTCGAACCAATCGGGGCCGATCCATTGCCGCTTGAGACGCTCGCATCCCAGCACCTGGACACGGTCCTCAAGGGAATGAAGGCATGAGGCGCCGGCTCATCTACAGGATCGCCGCCGTTGTCGGTGTCGTCGCGACGGGGGCCGCGGTCTGGTCGTTTCTACAGACCGACCAGACGAACCGGCCCCTTTCCGGCTACGTCGAGGGCGAGTCGGTCTATCTCGCGGCGCCCGCCTCCGGCGCCCTTGAAACCCTATATGTCCGGGAGGGCGACCGCGTCCAGGCCGGCGCGGTGACCTTCCAGATCGACCCCGGCGTGCAGGAGGCCCAGGAGCGCGGCGCGGCCGCGTCCGTCGAGGCCGCCCGAGCCCGTGCGGACGATCTTCGCACGGGACAGAGGGCGCAGGAACTCGAGGTGTTCGACACCGAACTCGCCGCCGCCCAGGCGCAGCTCCGCGAAGCCGAAGCCAGCTATGCGCGGATCGAACCCCTGGTGCGCCGGGGCATCTACGCGCCGGCCAGGCTCGACCAGGAGCGGGCGAACCGGGACACGGCAAGGGCGCAGGTCGAGGCCGTCCGCCGTAGGCGAGAGGTGGCCACGCTTGGGGCGCGGGAAGACGCGCTGCGCGCCGCCGAACAGCAGATCCGCCAGGCCGAGGGCGGATTGAACGAAGCCGAGGTTCGCCTGCGCACCCTTTCTCCCCGGGCGCCGGTGGAAGCTCGTGTCGAAGAAATATTCTTCCGCCAGGGCGAATTCGTCCCCGCCAATCAACCCGTCCTCGCGCTGCTGCCCGACGCAGAGGTCAAGTTGCGGTTCTTCGTGCCGGAGCGCGAGTTGATCCACTATCGACCCGGGGGCGTGGTCAGGTTCAGCTGTGACGGCTGCGGTGCGCCGCGCAAGGCCCGGATCACCTGGATCAGCCCGCGACCGGAGTTCACTCCGCCTATCCTCTACAGCCAGGGCAGCCGGGATCGGCTGGTCTTCATGATCGAGGCGGCGCCGGAAAATCCCCGCTCGCTCCAGCCGGGTTTGCCGGTGGATGTCGAGCGGTTGCGGGGTTCAAGATGATCGTTGCAAGTCCGGTTATCGATGTGCGGGGCCTTAATAAGTCGTTCGGAGCCCTACACGCGGTGCACGACTTTGGCATCACCGTCGAGCGGGGACGAATATGCGGATTTCTCGGTCCGAACGGGGCCGGGAAGACGACCACGCTTCGTCTCCTGTGCGGTCTGCTGACTCCAGATAGCGGCGAGGGCGAGGTTCTTGGCTACAACGTCATGAGCCAGTCCGAGCTGATCAAACGTCGGGTCGGTTACATGACGCAGAAGTTCTCGCTTTATGACGACCTGTCCATCGAGCAGAACCTGATCTTCACCAGCCGGGTTCACGAACTGGACCGCCGGGCCGCCCGGGTCGAAGCCGCTCTTGAACGTCTGGGGCTGGTCAAGCGGCGTCGACAGTTGGCAGGCACGCTCTCCGGCGGCTGGAAGCAACGCCTGGCGCTGGCCGCCGCGACGCTGCATGAACCCGAGTTGCTCCTGCTCGACGAGCCAACCGCCGGCGTCGATCCCGAAGCTCGGCGGACCTTCTGGGACGAGATTCATGCGCTGTCCGACGAGGGCATGACCGTTCTGGTGTCCACGCATTACATGGACGAGGCGGAACGGTGTCACGAAATCGCCTATATCGCGGGCGGTCGAACGCTTGCCCGCGGTACGGCCGACCAGGTCATCGATGAGTCCGGCCTGACCACATTCCTGGCGGAAGGTCCGAACGTCGGTCGGCTCATTCCACGCCTCCGGAACCACGCCGGCGTCGAAATGGCGACGGTGTTCGGAACGACCCTGCACGTCTCCGGACGAGATCGCGCCGCACTGGAAAAGGCGATTGCACCCCTCAGCCAAGCGCCGATCGTCTGGACGGAAACCCGGCCGACCCTGGAGGACGTGTTCATCCAGTTGACGGCCGACCTTCAGCGAGAGGCGGACTGATGCTCTCCGCGACCCGCATCTGGGCCGTGATGGCCAAGGAATTCATCCAGCTCACGCGCGATCACCTCGCCTACGCCATGATCCTCATCATGCCGATCCTCCAGCTGGTGCTGTTCGGCTATGCGATCAACGACGATCCCCGGAATCTGCCGACCGCCGTCTATGTGCAGGACCACGGAAGCTTTTCGCGCTCGTTTCTGAGCGCCCTTACGAACAGCGGCTATTTTCGCATAACGCAGTCGGCGAACAGTCAGGCCGAGCTGGACCGGGCGCTGGCCCGCGGAGAGGTGCAGTTCGCCGTGGTGATCCCCCAGGATTTCACGCGTCGGGTTGTCCGCGGGGAAAATCCCACGATCCTGATCGAAGCCGACGCCGCGGATCCTTCGGCGACCGGCGGGGCCCTGGCCGCGCTCGCGGGCCTACCGGGTCAAGCGCTGGCTCGCGATCTGACCGGCCCGCTGGTCCGGTCAACACAGGGCGCCCCGTTCGAAGTCATCGTTCACAGGCGCTATAATCCGGAGGGGATAACGGCCTTCAATATCGTTCCCGGCCTTCTCGGGGTCATCCTGTCGATGACCCTGGTCATGATGACGTCGCTGGCCATGGCGCGCGAGCGGGAGCGAGGAACGCTGGAAAGCCTGCTGGCGACGCCCGTGCGGCCGCTCGAAGTCATGATCGGCAAGCTGGCCCCCTATGTCGGGGTGGGCGTTGTCCAGGTGACGCTCTTCCTGGTGATGGCGCGGCTCCTGTTCGACGTCCCCATGGTCGGCGGCTGGGACGCCCTTGTGGTCGGCGTCATGCTCTTCATCGTGGGATCGCTGGCCCTCGGCTTCTTCCTGTCCACCCTCGCCCAGACCCAGATGCAGGCCATGCAGATGTCCATCTTCTACATCCTGCCGTCCATGCTGCTCTCCGGCTTCCTGTTCCCCTTCCGCGGCATGCCGGACTGGGCCCAGGCCCTGGGCTCATTGATCCCGGTCACCCATTTCCTGAGGATCGTCCGCGGCGCCCTGCTGAAGGGCGTCGGTCTGGCGGACGCCTGGCCAAGCGTAATTGCGCTGGCCGCCTTCGTCGTCGTCGTCACGGCCCTCGCGATCGTGCGCTACCGGACCACGCTCGACTGATATCGCGTCAAGCACCCCATTTGGCCGCCTAAGCGGCGATGCTTCTCGAGTCCGCGGCCTCTGACGACCACCAGCGATGCATCGCCCCAAGCGCGGCCCGGCATTCATTCAGGCCCGATTGGGTCAAGGCGTATCCGGATTTTGACCGTGTGCGGATGGCGCCAGGATCGAGCGCCGTGCGCAACTCAGAAACATAAACATAAACGCTACGGCGGCTGAGCCCAAAACAGCTGGCGCTGACGATCTCGCCCTGGGCTCGCCAGAGCATGGAAAGCACCCGCGCGCGGCCTGCGGACACACCAAACCACTGCACGAATGCAAGGTCTTCGGCGACCAGGACATCGTTCGCAGCGGGCCTAAAATGCATGTCGACAATATGATTTGCCTGCTATTTATTTGCAACCTATATGGCGGGAATGACCACCACCGACATCCCGCTCGGCCGCGCGATCGGCTTGGCAAGCCGCAAATGGCGTCTGCGTCTGGACGAGCGCCTCAGGCACCTCGACCTGACGCAGGCGCGTTGGCATGTGCTGCTTGAACTCAAAAAAGCGGACAGGATGTTGAGCCAGAAAGATCTGGCGGCGCGCATCGGCATCGAGCCTCCCACGCTCGTCCGTCAGCTGGACGACCTGGAACGCCGCGGACTTGTTCGCCGCGAGGCGATCGAAGGAGACCGAAGGGCCAACGCTGTCTATCTGACAGAGGCCGCCGGGCCCGTTCTGGATGCGATTCTGGAGATCGCCGAACAGGTCCGGCGCGAGATCACCGGGGGATTGTCCAGGGACGACCTGGCCACCGCCACCCGGGTCATTGCGCACATCAACGAAAGACTAGACGACAAATGAGCGACGCTCCCTCGCCTGCCCCCTCCGCCCCGAAGGAAAAGTCCAAACCAGGGCGGCGCAGGCTGATCATCCTCGTCGGCGTGGTCGTGGCCGTCGTCGCACTCGTTTTCGGCTGGATTCACCTGCGGGCGGGAAGTGTGTCGACCAACGACGCGCGCATTGGCGCTCACGTCGTCGCCGTCAGCAGCGAGGTCTCGGGACGGGTGGTTGATCTTCAGGTCCGCGCGGGTCAACGGGTCCGCGCCGGGCAACTCTTGGCGCGGATTGATCCCGCGGACTCCCGACTGGCCCTCGAACGGATCGACGCGGAGATCGCGCGGATCGAGGCCCAGCAGAGCCAGCTCCGGGCGCAACAGGCGGCGGTAGTGCGGCGGGTCGGAGAGCAGATGGGCGTGTCGGCGGCCGGAGTCTCAGCGGCCCAGGCGGATGCCCTGGCCCGCCAGGCGGAGGTCGCGGCGGCGCGCAGCGCCTTCGAGCGGTCCAGGACCCTGTTCGAGCGGGGCTTGGTGGCCCAAAGCCGTTTCGACGAAGATCAGGCCCGGCTTCGCGCGGCCGAGCAAAACGCGGCGCGGGCCGAGGCGCAGATCGCCGGGTCGCGCGCCCAGGTCGGCGTCACCCGCGAAGGCTCCAGCGAGGTCGAGGTGCTGGAGGCGCAGATCGCCGCCCTCGAGGCCCAAAAGGAGGGACTACGGGCTCAACGCGGCCAGCAGAACCTGGATCTCGGTCGTCGTGAGATCCGCGCCGCGTTCGACGGGATCGTCGATCAGACCTTCGTCGATCCGGGCGAGTTCGTCGCCGCAGGCACGCGGCTGCTGATGTATCACAATCCTTCCCAGGTCTGGATCGACGCAAACGTCAAGGAGACCGATGTCCGCAAGATTTCCATCGGCGCGCCCGCCCGGATCAAGATCGACGCCTACCCGGGCGAAGTCTTCGAAGCCCGGGTGTCGTACGTGGGAGGGGCCGCGACCAGTCAGTTCGCCCTGTTGCCCAACCCGAATCCCAGCGGGAATTTCACCAAGGTCACGCAGCGCATCCCGGTCCGTCTCGAGATCGTCCAGCAGCAAGGCCGGCTAAGGCCCGGCATGATGGTCGAGGCGACGATCGATGTCGTCGACTGACGCCTTTTTCGCCCGCTTCGGCCCCGGGTATCGCTGGCTGGCCACTCTGACGGCGATGGTCGCCGCCGTCGCGGTCGTGCTGTCTTCGACGATCGTCAATGTCGCGATTCCCGCCATCATGGGCCAGTTCGGCATCGACTCGGTCCAGGCCCAATGGCTCTCGACGGGCTTTCTCGCCGCCATGACGGTGACGATGCTGATGACGGCGTGGTGCGAACGCGCCTTCGGTCAGCGGATGACGATGATCGGGGCGCTGGCGCTGTTCCTGTTCGGATCGGTTGTCGGCGGCATCGCGCCCGATCAGACGGTTCTGGTGATCTCCCGCATTCTCCAGGGCCTGGCCGCCGGCCTCGTCCAACCGTTGGCCATGGTGGTGATGTTCCAGGTCTTCTCGCCGCAGCAGCGAGGAGCGGCGATGGGCATTTTCGGCATCGGCGTGGTGCTGGCGCCGGCCCTCGGTCCCTGGGTGGGCGGGGTGCTGATGGACAATTTCGATTGGCGCTTCCTCTTCTATCTGGGGATCCCGTTCGGGGTCGTCGGCATCGTCCTCGCCAACCTGTTCCTGCCGTCCCGGAACCCGGACCTCGAGCGGCAAAGGCTCGACTGGCCGGCGATCCTGTATCTCTCCGTGTTCCTGCTGTCGGTGCTTCAGGCGATTTCGAGCGGCCAGCGGCTGGGGTGGGATTCCAACATCGTGATCGGCGAGATTGCTCTGGCGCTCGCAGCCGGTGGAGCCTTCCTCTGGCACGAACACCGAACCCCTCATCCGATGCTTGATCTGCGACTGTTCTCCAACGGGCCGTTCGCCGCAGCCTGTGTCGTCAGTTTCGTCCTGGGGGCGGGCCTGTTCGGCTCAACCTATCTGCTGCCCATTTTTGTTCAGCAAATTCAGAATCTTACGCCAACGCAGGCCGGACTTCTTCTCATGCCGGCGGGGTTCGCCCTCGTTTTCGTCTTCCCCCTTGCCGGAAAACTCAGCGACATGGCGCCCCCGGGCGTGCTGATCGGTCTCGGCATGGCCATTTTCGCCTATGCCTCCTGGCTCCTCTCGCATGTCAGCGTCGACACCGCCTTCTGGACGTTGGCCTGGTGGACGGTGATCAGCCGGGTCGGCATGGGGTTCGTCTTTCCGTCGCTCAGCGCTGGTTCGCTGACCGTCTTGCCGCCGCAGCTTCTGAGCCAGGGGTCAGGCGCGATGAATTTCACCCGACAGCTCGGCGGCGCCCTGGGCACCGGCCTGCTTGCGGTCATAGTGGAACGGCGCACCGCCTTCCATGGCGATCTCATCGCCGCAACCCAGACGCCGGACAACGTCGCCACCTCGGCCTATGTTCAGGGCACCGGCCGGGTGATCGGCGAACTCGGCGTCAGCGGGCTGGACCAGGCCGCCGCCTCCGGTTGGCTGCTGGGCCAGACGGTCGTCTATCAGGCCGCGGCCGCCGCCTATCGCGACGGTTTTCTGATCACGGCGGTCGTCTTCGCGGGGGCCCTCCTGCCCACCTACATTCTCCACCGCGCCCTGCAGACGAACCGAAAGCCTTCCGCGGCGGCGCCGACGGCGCTGGAGGCCGAAGGGGACATCGAAGCCGGATTCGCGCTCGAACCGGTTCTGCCGGACGATACAGGGCCGCAGCGGAAGAGGGGCGCCGCCTGACGGTTTCAATCGGCCTTGGCAATCGCTCCGCCCCGAACCTCCACGAGGAGGCGCACGACGGCGGTGAACCGTGGACCCCGCGCCCTGATCTGCTCGAGCGCGAGTTGGGGCTGCAGGGCGTTGAGCCGCGTCGCGAAGCCGATCATTACGTCGAGCACGGCGAACGAGATGTCCTCCGCAAGCTCCGCCGACAGGCCAGGGGCCCTCTGCGCCAAAAGCACCGAGAAGACCCCTATGCTTTGCCGGACGGCCGCGAAAACGGTATCGCGAACGGGTTGGAAGGTCTCATCTTCCGTGAGCAGAAACCCCATCAGGGCGCGCCCTTCCGACGCGACCATGATTCCGAGGCACCGACCGACGAACTCTTCCAACCAGTCCTCCGCCCCGGGACCCGTATTGGTCAAGGTTTCCCGAACATGCGAACGCCAGCGTTCCAGCGCCGCCCGGATCGCGGCCTCAATGAGCTGGTCCTTGGAGCTATACCGTTGATAGATCGTGCGCTTGCTCATGCGCGCCTGTCGGGCGACCGCCTCGATGGTGGTCCGTGAGTATCCGCGTTCTACGAAAATCCGCCATGTCGCCGCCAGCAGGTCCGGCTCGATAAGCTCAGCCGCCTCGGGCGTGGGACGTCCCACCTTCCGATCACGATCGAGTGCGGCCTGGGACGTGGGTGGGACGGGGCGAGTCATCCTCATACCTTAAGGAACTCAAGCCCGTTGAGCGAGTTTCCGAGGGTAACGGTACGGCGCATTACCCGCGACTGGAGAACGATGTATGAAGCAGAAACGATGTATGAAGCAGATCCGGATCGCCCTGATCGCACCCAGCCTTCTGATCCTCAGCGCGTGCGCGACCGTCGACCGTGCTCCCGAAATGGCGCTTCACGAGCTGGAGCGCGGCCTGGTCGCAACGCAGGACCCGAGGATTTTGCCTAACGATCAAGCCCGCCTGGACCGCATCGCCGAGGATTTCCACAGACGGCTCACTCGCGGCGATCAGCGGCGCTCCATCCTCGCCCTCTCGGGGGGTGGCGCAAACGGGGCCTACGGCGCTGGCATGCTGGTCGGTTGGAGCCAGCGCGGCGACCGGCCCGAGTTCGACATCGTTACGGGCGTGAGTACGGGCGCGCTCGCCGCACCCTACGCCTTCCTCGGTTCGGACTGGGACGACGAACTCGCCGCAGCCTATACCCAAGGCCATACAGCGGGATTGTTGAGCTGGCGAAGCTTCGCCGCATTTCTGTCCCCCGGCCTGTTCAGTCCCCGAACGCTGGAAGCGCTCGTTGAAGAGCACGTCACGCCGGCGCTGCTGACGGAAATCGCGCAAGCGAATCGGGAGGGACGCAGGCTTCTCGTCGCCACGACCAACCTGGATTCAGGCGAGACAGTGATCTGGGACATGGGGCTTTTGGCCGAAGCCGGGGACGAGAACGCGCTTCGCCTTTTCCGTCAGGTTCTGCTCGCCTCGGCCAGCATTCCGGGCGTCTTCCCTCCGGTCCTGATTGCTGGGGTGACCGAATCGGGGACGGTGCAGCAGGAGCTGCACGTTGACGGCGGGGTGAACACGCCCTTCCTCGGCGTTCCGGAAGGCATGATCCTCAGCGGCGAAACGCTGCCCGGCTGGCGTGGCAGCGAACTCTTCATCATCGTCAACGGAAAGCTGGGGCTGAGTCCGCGTCAGACCCGCGGGAGTCTGCCGTCTGTCTTCGCCCGCTCCTACCAGAGCATGACCCAGTCGCTCCTGCGAACCAGCCTTGCGGCGCAAGGCGCGTTCGCACGCCGCAACGGCATGCGCATCAGCGTAGCCGCCATCCCGCAGGAGGTTGAGGCATCCGCCCTCGATTTTGATCAGGACGCCATGAAAGCCCTCTTCGAAGAGGGGCGCCGCCGGGCCGTGAGCGGCAATGGCTGGGTCCCCCTGGATGCCGAAGTGGTTGAGCCGCCCTCCCCGCAGGACGCTGAACCGGCCGCCGAACCGGCTCCCGACGCCCTGTAGCCCAACGGAACATGATTATGCAGACGAGAAAAGATTCCCGACGGGTCCCGTCGGCGGCGGCGATCGGCTGCCTGGCCGCCTTGGGCTTTGCAGGCGAGGTCCGGTCGCAGGAAGCCACCCGCGAAATCCGGGTCGCCGTCATGCAGCACGATGTTCTTCACCAGGGGTCAGATGATCGGGAAGGCGGAGCCAACCTTGAGATGGCGCTGCTGAGCCGTCCCATCACCGCCCTCGATGCGGTCGGGCGGCCCCGGGCCTACATAAGCGGATCGCTGAACAGCGACGGCGACACGAATTTCGCTTCCGTGGGGCTTTCCTGGCGCCGCGCCGTCTCGGACCGGGTCAGCGGCGAGTTTCAGTTCGGTTACGCCGTTCATGACGGGGTGCTGGATACGGACGATCCGGTGGAGGCGCGGTCCCGGCTTCTGCTGGGCTCACGAGATCTCTTTCGCACCGCCCTGGGTCTCGACTGGGAAGTCTCAAGGGACGTCAGCATCGGGGTGCAGTGGGTGCATCTGTCCCATGGCCAGGTCTTGGGAGATGGACGCAACCAGGGGATCGACACCGGCGGCCTGGTGATGACCTACCGCTTTCGCTGACCGAGGGGGATGGCTGCCCGGGTTCTTCAACTCCGCCGTGGCGACTCCGGACGTTCAAGACGTTGGCCCGCCTGAGTTGACGAAGGCCGAAGAGGGGCTTCAACTCGGCGCCTCGGTCGTCCTCACCTTGGCGCGCGAGCGCAGTCTCGGAACGCCCTGGACCTTCGGGAGGCCAGTTGATCGGCGGAGGCCGCACGTTGAGTCGACAATGCGGAGCGATCGACCGGGACAAGCAGAACGCCATTCTTGAGGCGGCGATCGATCTCGCGGGCAGCGCAAACCCATCCCCGGCCGCGATCGCCCCGGGCGCGGGTATCACGCCAGACCGTTTACGACCCGTTCGGCGGCGCGCAGGGCGTGCGGCGTGCGGTTCTCAACTGGTGCGAGGCGGCGCTCCGGGAACCGTTTGAAAACTTTCCCGCCCAATCGGACACCCGAACCGCCTTGGCCGCCTATGCGGAATCCGCCTTGAGGCACATGGGCGCCGCCCGGTACCACCGCGCGATCCGAGCCGTGGGCCGGGTCCTGCCCGACGACAAGGCCTTGGCGAATGCGATCTGCGCTGAAATCTCGGAAGCGTGCAGTCCAGCCTCAGAGACTTCCTCGAGCGGGAGATGAGAGCAGGACGCCTGATGGGCGCGGATCCGGACGAGGCCGCCGCTGAGTTTCGCGCCATGACGGTGACGCGGACCCAATTGCGCATGCTCGCCGGCTTGTTCGACGCCACCGAGATCAGCGACGCCTCAAAGGACGCCCGCACCGCCGCTGACCGATTTCTACAGCTGTATGGGTGCGGGCGGGTGGAAGCATAGTCCCTCTTCACGGGGGCCGGTCTAACGACCGTTGGGTGGAAAACCAGCCTTAGCGCAGGGGGCGAACGCCCAGCGGCGCGGCCGGCGGGCGGCAGTTTCTTTGCAGGCCGACGCCCTTGAGGAACGATCGGCGCACCAACCCCGCCTGAATTGATTGCTGAACCCGGCGGCTGTGCTGTTCCGCGCCGGACAGACGGCGGACCCAGCTGCGCATGGGAATGAAATCCGTCACCGTGTCTCGAACGACGTCGAGGGCCGCGCCCGCCGCAACGTCGTCCATCCGCTCACCGCTCATGCGCTGCGGATCGTCGAGATCGGGCCCCAGCGCTTCGTCCAGGCGTGAGACCTCCGCCGATATCTGGCTGCATCGGCTGAGGCCTGCGAGCCCGTAGGGATGCGCGGCCGCCTCTGTCAAAACGGCGGGAATCTCGTCGCGCCGGACGTTCAGATCTTCCAGCGGTGTCGCGGCCGCGTCGCCCACGCCCTCGCTGAACGTCTGCGCTCCTCGGTCGATGGACATGCCGCCGTTGCATGCGGCCAGCGGGCCGACGAGCAGGATGATAGCTATGGATTTTCGCAACATGATGATCCTGAAACAGCCGCATGAAGCGGGGGGAAGCGCAGCGCGGCGAACGACCGCGCTGCGCCGGGGGGAAGTACACCCAGACAAGGGCATTGACGAAACTCACTAGGGTACCCGAGCGTTCCATCTCGGGTCTTCGTCCTGAAGGCGCTTTGTGGTGGGCTAATCTGTGCGGAAAATTACGATGCTGATGGCTTGCGCTATGGTGAGCGTCGGGGCCTGCGAGCAGGAAAAAGGGGCTCCGGAACCGATCGACGCGGTTCCCCTGGAGTCGCCAACGGCGGCCGCCGCTGCTGACCCGGTGATCAGGGACGTTCATGCGCCCGAGGGATATCTTGTCGCAGCCTGCTATGACGACCTCTATGTCCTCGCGGCGGCAAAGGCGATCAAGGCCCGATCCCTGGACCCGGAGATCAGGGCTCTGGCCACCCGTCTGGAGACAAGACACATCCAGTTGCTGGCGATTCAGTCAACCTTTCTCGCGGATCTCGGCGGGGCAGCGGCGCCCTCGCACCTGTCGGCCCGACATGCCGCCTATGTCGCCGATCTCGAAGCCGCCGCTCCGCTGGAGCGTGATCGACTCTGGTTGACGCAGCAAATCACCGTGCTGCTCGACTCCTCTCTGCTGCACACCACTTTCTCGCTTCACGCCGACGATCCACGTCTGAAGTCTCATGCCCAGGCAGCCAGCCTCTCGGCCCAAAACCATCTAGACGAAGTCCGCCGCCTCGGGGGTGACAAGCTGCGGCCCCTGGGCGCCTGAAAAACTCGATGAGCGGGGTGGAAGGGGTGCGGGCGCACGCGTCCGAACGTCTCCACCTGACGGTGTCGGAGGCTGAGGGGGCCAGGGTAGCAGAATTTCCGAGGGCGGCGTCACCGTGTCGACGGCGACCCGCGGGGAGGGTGTGAGGCGTTTCATCCGGCTGCTTCTTCGTCAGAATGAAGTGCAGGTAGTGAGGGGTCTCCTTGACGTTCATGGGATGAGAGCCTCTGCGCCAATGATCGTGCAATTATAAGACGCGACCTGGCTTGATCCCCTGAACCCCATCCGGAGTTCACGGAACCTCCTTGAGCCTTCGGATGGGATTTGTCGAACAGCGTTTGTCGAACGTTCCCGACTTGTGTTCCGCTAGGTCCATCTTCTTCCCGCGGGCCGAAGCCAAGGCCGCCAGCGTCCGGTAGCCATGATTTCGTCTTCTAAGGCGGTGGCTTGGTGAAAAGCTTGGCGATCATGGGTTCATAGACGTGCCGCTGGCCGCCACAACAGTCGGCGACTAGGAACAAGAGCAGGTTCTGCACATGAGCCATGTTGGCTCGGTAGAGAATCTCACGGCTGATCCGGTCGCTTGTTATCAGGTGCGCTTTCTTGAGGACCGACAAATGCGACGACAGGCTGCTCGCCGGCAGCTTGGCGTTCGGCGTCGAACTGTTCAGTTTCTCCAGCATTGCGGTCGGCTTCATCCCGCCGGGCTCCGCGTCGATCAGCATTTTAAAGACCTCCAGCCTGGGCTCGTGACCCAGTGCCGAAAGAGACTCTACCGCAATCCTCGTTTCCATATTTTGAACCTAGTCGAATAGTCGTATTGGTCAAGCCCCCCCCAATTGTCGCCATCGGTTGGGTGGGTTAAAGATCAGTTCGAGCAACTTTCCGTAGTTGCTGGTTTGTTCATGTGGCGGATTGTCGCTATCTCAACAAATATGATGTCACGATGGTTGACACCACTGAGGTCTATACGTCGCGATTATTGACACATCCTGTCAAGAATCTTGACACTGGAGGACCTAAGCCTCGAAGTCCTAATTATTTTCCGTAGGTTATCCGAACGAAGCCTAAGGACGACTTTAATCGATGCACACGGAAATAACAGCGTTGCCCCAAAGCAACATATTACGAGATTTCTCGTTTTCTCGTATCGACAAGCGTTGACCTGCTTTTGGCTCCTGACGCATACGCTTGTCGATGGTCAACCAACTCAGCACCAGCAAGAGGTCCGCGATCCTCCGGGATATGATGGAACGCCAAGGCATCAACGCGCTGGCGCGGACCAAAGACGGTAACACGGGGCAGTCTGGCCGCCCGAGCCAGGTGACGGTCCTGAAGCTGCTTGCTGACGCGGGCGATACCGCCATCGACTTCCTCGACCAGAAGATGCGTGATCTCCCTGTCAGGTATGTCGAGGCCGACGAGATGTTCGCCTTTGTCGGCATCCGGGGCCTGACCCTGTTGAAGAACCAGATGCGCGCACCCAAGGGGCAGGGCGTCTTCTGGATTTGGATGGCTATCGATCCCGTCAGCAAGCTGATCGTCGCCTGGCATGTCGGCGGTCGAGGTAACGCGGACGCAAAGATTTTCATCGCCGACCTGAAGGCGCGGTGCGCTGGCCGCATCCAATTGACGACCGACTCGCACCGCGCCTACTTCGAGGCGGTCGGGTCGGAGTTCGGCGACGACATCGATTATGCGACGGTGAAAAAGCAGGACGACAACGAGCAGCAACTGGTCGTTGAGGAATACACCGGCGTGAAAATGCCTTACCGGCCGAAGAAGCGTCCCAAGCGTGAAATGCACCCGCCCGTCGTTCGCAGCGGCACCCCGGATGAGGACTGGATCACAACCAATCACATCGAAAGCTTCTTCCAGAAGCTGCGCCAGAACCTTGGGCGGTTCGCGCGCAAGTCGGCGCTCCACTCGAAAACGCTGATCAATCTCAAGCGGGCGCTCGCGCTCTACATCTATCACTACAACTTCCAGCGCATCCACATGACGATCAAGACGACGCCGGCGATGGAGGCCGGCATCGATGACGACCGCTGGACCTGGGAGAACTTCATGGACCTCGTCGATGAAAGGGCGGCGGCTCAGAAGGCAGCCCGGCGTGCCGGTCAGTTGGAGGCCGCCCGCCACGTTGATGACGAGAACATCATCCGCCTGAAAGCCCCCCGCGACGAGCAGGCGGGCGAATACACCGTCATGGTCAGCCTGCACCAGAAATACGCCAAGATTCACCTGACCGCCTGCGTGCATCTGCGCGACACCCCTGGCCGGCAGAGCAAGAGGGGCGACTCTCACAAATTCCAGTGCGAAACCTTCGACGCCGCTCAGAACCTCGCCTACGACTTCATGCCCGACGACGTGGATGTCTGCAAAATCTGCCTTGGCGCGTATCACCGCCTCGACACTGGACGCGGCAAGGGCGGCAGCAACCTGAAGCACTAGAGGCGGCAGACGAACGGCGCGTCGTCACCGACGCGCCGTTTATGGTCAGCCCCACTCCGACAGCAGCATCGCCATGACCTTGGACGGGTCTTCTGCGATGGCGACCTCGACACCATCGACGAGGCCGATGAAGCGGTCGTTCGCGACATCGGGATCGACGACGATCGTGATGGTGCGCTCGCCCTTATGAACGACGATCTTGTAGTCTTGGCCTGTCATTGCCGTGCTCCGAAGACAGAGGCGGTGTTGCCTCCGTCATGTCGGGCGCAAGCTTCTTGCTACGGCTGGCCCAGCGGCGGAGGGGCCTGAATTTCAAACTGTGTCAGTGCCAGAGGGAGTGACGACTTGACCCCTCCCTCCCCCGTCGGGAACATGGCGCATGCCCAGACCCGTTGTGCTTGTTCCCCATGATCCCGCGTGGGCCGCGCGGGCGGAAGCGCTGATCGCGGAGATCCACGCAGCCGTGCCGGGGGTGTTCCGGGCGGTGCATCACATGGGCTCGACGGCTATTCCGGGGCTTGCCGCCAAGCCGGTGATCGATCTGCTGGCCGAGGTCGAGGCTCTGGAGGCGCTGGGGGGCGCGCGCAGGGCGCTGGCCGGGCTGGGCTGGCGCTGGCGGGGCGAGAACGGGCTGGCGGGGCGACGCTATTTCACCCGCGACGATCCGGAGACCGGCACCCGCGCCGCCCACCTGCATGTCTATGTGACAGGAGACCCGGCCATCGCCTGGCATCTGGCCTTCCGCGACCGCCTGCGTGCCGAGCCCGCCACGGCGGACGCCTATGCGCAGGAAAAGGCCCGCTGCGCCGCCCTCCACCCCGACGACAGCGCGGCCTATGCGGCGTGCAAACAGGCCTGGACGGACGGGGTGGCGGCGGAGGCGGTGCGGGGGTGGAAGGGGGCGTGAGGGCACCTTGACAGTATGCCTGCTCGCGTTCACGCTGAAGTCGTTGACTCGCTGCGGTCGTCCAGGTGGGCGCGCCAATAAATCGGCGGTCATCGGAAACGATGGAGACTATCATGAGCTACTCGACAACTGTCGATGAGTACCTGTTCCGCTATTCAACCTGCCGGAACATTAGCGCCCCCGAAGATGAGAAGCAGGAACGCCGGGTCTACTCCGGTCATGCCCCTGCGTCCTCAGTCCTTGCTCTTGAGGACGATGAAAACGTCCGCGAGTATCTCGTCGACGCGAAGGGCAAGCAAAAACGCAGCCCGACTCTCGTTCACCAAGCCATACGCAAGACCCTTGCCGACCAAACCGACCAGTTTAGCATTCTGAACGGTGGCATGGTCATTGTCGCCCGTGCCGCTGTGGTCGACGACAAAGAACGAACCATGCGTCTGACGCGCCCGAGCATCATCAACGGATCTCAGACCCAAGGGGAACTGCGCCGCTATTTCGAGCGACATGACGGTGATCCGGGGTTTGTGCCGAGCATCCGCTTTGAGGTGATTGTCACCGATGACGACAATCTCATCGCGGAAATCTCGATTGCCCGGAACTTCCAGAATGACGTGAAGGCCATCTCGATCGCGGGCCGTCGCGGTCAACTCGACGAGCTGGAAGCAGCGATGCGGCGCAGCATTCCCGCTGCTCGGCTCCGGAAAACGGAAACCGACCTCACTGCCGACGGCGAGTTCCTCGATACCGAGAAGATCATTCAGGTTATATTCGCTCTTATGCCCGAACATCTCCTGCGCAAGCTGGATTTTGCAGAGCCTGCGAACAAAGTTTTCACGTACAGCCAGAAGACGCGCTGCTTGAAGCTGTATCAGCGGATCGTCGAAGAGGATGACCTTTCAGACATCTACGAATACTGCCTCGATATCGCGCCGGTCGCTTTCAGCCTCTACCAGCGCTGGAAAACCCACGCAGGCTTCAGAGGAACACGCATCCGTTCAATCGAACGAGAAGACGGCAAGATTGTCGACGTGCCAGACGGCGTCATCTTCCCCATCCTAGCAGCCCACTCCGCGTTCGTTCGTCAAGGCGAGGGCGATACCTGGGTTATCCAGGTTCCGGTCGCATTCTCCGACAGCGAACTTATCGAAGCGGCAAAGCAGGCGTACATCGAAATCGCGGATCACAACCCTTGGAATATGGGTAAGAGCCGTGCCTGCTATTCAACGCTGGTTCGTATTACTGGCATTTACGCAAAGCTCAGCGAGGCGCTGCCGAGCTAAAAACGGGTGGCCCCGGGTCGTATTGGCCCGGGCGTCCCCATAGCCAAGGTGCCGTTGAGGGCGAGGATTTTGGTTTTTTCCCAAGGGCCACGGCTTGACCCGCGCAAGAAAAGTCATTCAAGATAGAGCCGGATGATAGTGTAATGGAAACACGCCCTTCGGGGAGTCTAGTCGGGTTCGATTCCCGGCCATCAGAATGAATAGTTTGGCTCTTCATTCTGATGGCCGGGGATAGGGTGGATGGCAGAGTCTAAAGAGTCTCTCTACAAAGCTCACGTGAAGAACCTCAGGTCGGTTCGTCTCGGCATCGACCACTCATACCGATACCTTAAGCGATCACTAGCAAGCGAAGACTCTTCTGCTGCCTCTGCCTTGCTGCGAGTGTACATGCTTCTTGCCGGTGCGTGGGCTGAGGCTCGCCTCAGGAAATTGATCTACGAACCTTCTGGCTTCACAATTGCTGAAATTGATGACATTTTAGATCACGGAAACCAGTTGGACCGTTGGAAGCGGGCCGTTGAACTAGGTTTTTCCAAGAGATATTCGTCTACCTTTCCTTTGACTTCACAAAAAATAGGCCGAACTGCATTTTATAGATTAACCGACATCATTTCTATAATCAATTCAGACTTAAAGCCGCTTATCGAAATGCGCAATAAACTTGCTCACGGCCAGTGGGAGAGGCCGCTAACAAATAACGAAAAAGGATTTAGTACTGAATATACTAGATCGCTTGTTTCAGAAAACGCCCTATCCGCACACTACAAGCTTGCGATTATTGAACATATATCCATTGTCGTTCACGAGCTTGTCGCTGGCGGACCAGCTTTCGAGCGAGATTTCGATTACAATTTTGGCCGGCTAGAAACCGCGCGACATCAGCTAGCCAATCACTCCTACCCGTTATGGCAGGCCCATCTTGTCTCAAAGGCCAAGAAGGGACTGCGACTTCGAGAGCAAGCATGGACACATCGGAGTGTGTCGTCTGTAGGCAGACCTTCGGCAGCACACTCGACAACCCCCAGGTCGATCACTTCGGTCTTAACGAGCCTTTTAAGACGCTAGTCCACACATACTTGGCGTCAACCGCTGGGAAACAGCCTCCTTATGCAGCCGCGCCTTGCCTCCCGGATCGGGCTCTCGACCGTCCGGGATGACAAGAGGGCCAGGTCCTAGTGCACCCGCGCCTTCCCGATCTCCAGCCCGTCCGCCCCGGCTGACACGGCGATCACGCTCCCGTCCTCGATCTCGCCGGCCAGCAGTTTGCGGGCGATGGGGTCGACCAGGTCCTTCTGGATGACGCGTTTGAGGGGGCGGGCGCCGTAGACGGGGTCGTAGCCCTTGTCGGCGAGCCAGGCGGCGGCGGTGTCGTCGAGGGCGAGGGTGAGCCTGCGGTCGGCCAGCAGTTTTTCGAAGCGCTGCAGCTGGATGCGGACGATGCCGCCCATCTGGGCGCGGCCGAGGCGCTGGAACAGGACGATTTCGTCGATGCGGTTGACGAACTCGGGCCGGAAGTGGGCGCGGACGGCCTCCATCACCATGGGGCGGACGGCATCCACCGTGTCGCCCTCGCCCTGATGCGCGAGGGCGTCGGAGCCGAGGTTGGAGGTCATGATGATCAGGGTGTTCTTGAAATCGATGGTGCGGCCCTGGCTGTCGGTCAGGCGGCCGTCGTCGAGCACCTGGAGCAGGACGTTGAAGACGTCGGGGTGGGCCTTTTCCACCTCATCGAACAGGACGACCTGATAGGGGCGCCTACGCACCGCCTCGGTCAGGGCCCCGCCCTCGTCATAGCCGACATAGCCGGGAGGGGCGCCGATCAGGCGGCTGACGGCGTGTTTTTCCATATATTCCGACATGTCGATGCGGGTGATGGCGGCCTCGTCATCGAACAGGAATTCGGCCAGCGCCTTGGTCAGCTCGGTCTTGCCGACGCCGGTGGGGCCGAGGAACAGGAAGGAGCCGAGCGGGCGGTTGGGGTCGTTGAGACCCGCGCGGGCCCGGCGGACGGCATCGGAGACGGCGGCCAGAGCCTCGTCCTGACCGACCACGCGGCGGGACAGGGCGTCTTCCATGCTGAGCAGTTTTTCGCGTTCGCCCTCGAGCATCTTGTCGACGGGCACGCCGGTCCAGCGGGAGACGACGGCGGCGATCTGTTCGGCGTCGACCACCTCGGGCGTCAGCGGGCCGGCCTTGTCGGCCTCATTGGCCTCGGCCTCTTCCAGCTGGCGCTCGATCTGGGGGATCTGGCCATAGGCGATTTCGGAGGCGCGGCCGAGGTCGCCGTTCCTCTGGGCGGTGACCAGTTCGGCGCGCAGGCGGTCCAGCGTCTCGCGCAGCTGGGCGCCCTGGCCGACCTTGTCCTTTTCGGCCTTCCAGCGGGCGGTGAGATCGTCGGACTCGGTCTGGAGCTCGTCGATTTCGGTCTCCAGCTTCTCCAGCCGGGTCCTGGAGCCGGTGTCGGTTTCCTTCTTCAGGGCCTCGCGCTCGATCTTGAGCTGGACCAGCCGGCGGTCGATCTCGTCCAGCGCCTCGGGCTTGGAGTCGACTGCCATGCGCACGCGCGACGCGGCCTCGTCGATCAGGTCGATGGCCTTGTCCGGCAGGAAGCGGTCGGTGATGTAGCGGTTCGACAGGGTCGCGGCCGCGACGATGGCGCTGTCGGAAATGCGCACGCCGTGGTGGACCTCATACTTCTCCTTGAGGCCGCGCAGGATGGAGACGGTGTCCTCCACCGTCGGCTCCTCGACAAAGACAGGCTGGAAGCGGCGGGCGAGGGCCGCGTCCTTTTCCACGTGCTTGCGGTACTCATCGAGCGTGGTGGCGCCGACGCAGTGCAGCTCGCCGCGCGCAAGGGCGGGCTTCAGCAGATTGGAGGCGTCCATGGCGCCGTCGCCCTTGCCCGCGCCGACCAGGGTGTGCATTTCGTCGATGAACAGGACGATCTGGCCCTCGGCGGCGGCGACCTCGTTCAGCACGGCCTTGAGACGCTCCTCGAACTCGCCGCGGTATTTGGCGCCGGCGATCAGGCTGCCCATGTCCAGCGCCAGGACCTTCTTGTCCTTGAGCGATTCCGGCACATCGCCGTTGACGATGCGCAGGGCGAGGCCCTCGACGATGGCGGTCTTGCCGACGCCGGGCTCGCCGATCAGGACGGGGTTGTTCTTGGTGCGGCGGGCGAGGACCTGGATGGTGCGGCGGATCTCCTCGTCGCGGCCGATGACCGGGTCGACCTTGCCGTCGCGGGCGGCCTGGGTCAGGTCGCGGGCGTAGCGTTTCAGGGCGTCATAGGCGTCTTCGGCGCCGGCGCTGTCGGCCGTCTGGCCCTTGCGCAGTTCGGTGATGGCGGCCTCGAGCTTGTCCGGGGTGACGCCGACCGAGCCGAGCACGGTCGCGGCCACGCCGCCGTCCTTCGCAATCGCCGACAGCAGGCGCTCGGTCGTGACGAACTGGTCGCCGGCCTTCTTGGCCGAGGCCTCGGCGGTGGCGAAGACGCGGGCGGTGTCGCCGTCCAGATACAGCTGGCCCGAGCCCCCCGAGACCTGGGCGCGCTTCGACAGGGCGGTTTCCACGGCGCGCTCGGCCTTGGCGGCATCGCCACCGGCGGCCGTGATCAGATTGCGGGCGAGGCCGTCGCGTTCCTCCAGCAGCACCTTGAGCAGGTGTTCGGGCGCGAACTGCTGGTGCCGGCGGGCCAGCGCCAGCGACTGGGCGGCCTGGACGGCGGATTTGGCGCGGTCGGAATAGAGGTCGAGATTCATCGGTGGTCATCCCCTGGGTCAGGCAGATCCGGCCCGGTGCCCTTGTAGCAAGCGACACGCCAACCGGCTGGACCGGACATGGGTGTGGCCGATCCGCAACGCAAGAGGAGGATGGCAGGCGGACACAGGCAAGCTATGCAGGGGGCCGGAGACCCCCGCCCATGCCCCTGCTGTCCCTGTTCGAGCCTGCTGTGATCCTGCCGTTTCTGGTGGCGGTGGCGCTGGTCGAGCTGACGCCCGGGCCGAACATGGGCTGGCTGGCGCTGATCGCGGCAGGACGGGGCCGGACGGCGGCGCTGGCGGCGGTGGCCGGGGTGACGCTGGGGCTGGCGGCGTGGATGCTGGCGGCGGTGGCCGGGGTCAGCGCGCTGGTGATCCAGTGGCCGTGGCTGTTCCAGATCATCCGCTGGGCCGGGGTGCTGTATCTGGCCTGGCTGGCGTGGGAGGCGTGGCGGGGGTCGGGCACCGACCCGGCGAGCAGCGAGGACGGCTCGCGCCGGACCCTGTTCCTCAAGGGGCTGCTGGCCAATCTGCTCAATCCCAAGGCGGCGGTCTTCTATACCGCCCTGCTGCCCACCTTCATGCGGCCCGGGGCCGGGTCGACGGTGGCCCAGGCGCTGACGCTGGGCGGGCTACATCTGGCGGTGGCGACCGCCATCCACGCCGTGATCGTGGTGACGGCAGCCGGCGCCGGCGGGCCGCTGCTGAGGCGGCTGGAGGGGCCGCTGGCGCGCGGCGTGATGGGCGGCGGTATCCTGCTGGTCGCCCTGTGGATGGCGTGGGAGACGCGCTAGGGCGAAACACCCTCTTTCGCAGGGGCATCGCCCTCGCGGCGGAGGGCATAGAGGCAGGGGCCCTGGATCGACGAGCCATCGGCCAGCCGGCGCGGCGTCAGACAAATCTGGAAGTCGCCGCTGTTCATGAGGACCACGTGATGGCGGATCGGTTCGAGATCGGGGGGCGTAATGCCCCCGCTGCAATCACGCGCGCCGTTCGGCACCTGCTCACTGACCGTGAGCCAGTCCAGGTCATCCGCATCCCTGTCGACAGACCAGCGGCCCCGGCTGACCGAGGCACCGCTCTCGAGAAGCAGGGTGCCGTCTGCCCGGAGTGTCCAGCGCTCGACGCAGGTCTCGGGCAGATGGAAGCCTTCCATGATGCCGACATAGCGATAGACGCCGGGAAATTTCGGCGCCCGGTCCGGGTCAGCGGATTGCGCCCGCGCGGTGACGGCCGGGATCAGGACAAGGGCAGAGGCCAGGACTGCGACGGTGTGACGAATGCCGGACATGATCCCTCCTGTGATGGACGAGGATTAGCGCAGGTCCCGAGGGCGATCCAGCGCCCGGGGCCGCGGATCGAGCAGCAGGCCCGAGACGGTCGCCGCCAGCAGGCGGTCGGCCAGCGGCAGGCGGGCCAGCTTGCCCAGCACATGGTCGCGCACCCACGGCAGCAGCCGGCCGTCAGCCTGATAGAAGGGGGTAAAGCCGAGGCTGAGCGCCTGATAGAGGCGGATGTGCCAGCGGCGAGCGCTCGCATAGGCGGCGAGCGCCTGATCCAGATCGGTATGGACGGCCAGCGCCTGCGACAGGGCGAAGGCATCCAGCAGGCCCATATTCACCCCCTGCCCCAGTTGCGGACTGGTGGAATGGGCGGCGTCGCCGATCACCGCCAGCCGGTCGGCGACCGGGCGGGCTAGCGTATGATGGCCATAGCGGGCGAGGGTCAGCTGGTCGGGGTCGGTCAGGCTGTCGAGCACGGGGGCGACCTCGGGCCAGAGGGTCCGCACCTCGGCCTTCCAGACGTCGAGCCCGGCGGCGCGCCAGTCGGCGTATGAGGCGGTCTTGAGGCTCCAGAAGAAGGTGGCCAGCGGCGGGTCGCGGCCGGGCTGGCGACCGACGGGCAGGACGCCGATCATCTTGGCCGCGCCGCGATAGACCTGCTCCAGCGCATGGGGATCGAAGGGCGCGCCGGGCCAGGGGACGGTGGCCCACAGCGCGCCATAGGACAGCTCGCGCCGCCGGGCGCCGAGCGATGCGGCGATGGCCGAGCGCGCGCCGGAGGCGTCGATGACCAGATCGAAGGCGGGGCCGGTTCGCCCTCCGGCATCGGTCAGGCGGCCGGCCTGCGCGGACACGATCTCCCGCCCCGTCTCGACCGTCACCCCGGCGTCGAGGGCCGCGCGGTACAGCACGTCGAACAGGGTCGCGCGGTGGACACCCAGCGCCCGGCGGGGACGCGACAGGGCCGCATAGCCGACGTCGAGGACGATCCGCCCGCGCCGGGCCTCTCGCCCGAACAGCCGGTCTATGGGCTGGGCCAGAGCCTCGACCTCGCCGGTCAGCCCCATGGCATCCAGCACCGCCAGACCGGTCGGCTGCAGCATGAAGCCCGCGCCGACAGGGGCGGCCTGATCGAAGCGCTCATGGACGACAACGCGATGCCCGGCGCGCGCCAGAAGGGTCGCGACCGCCAGCCCCGCCGGCCCGGCCCCCACCACGGCGATGTCGAGTGTGCGTCTCATCGGACCCTCCCCTTCCGCCTTGCCACAAAGTCAGGGGGTTGAGGAACCGGACGGCAACGGTCACGCTGGTCCCCCATGCTCAAATCAAGAATGAACCCGCGCGTCTTCTGGGGCGCCAGCCTGATCATCGGCCTTTTGCTGGCCGCAGCGCTGATCGCACCCGGCGCCTCGGACTATGCGTTCAGCCATGCCCAGGCCTGGGTGATCGACACCTTCGGCTGGTTCTATGTGGCCTCGGTGGCAGGGTTCGTGCTTGTGGTTCTGGTGTTGGCCATGGGCCCGACCGGGCGGCTGAAACTGGGGCCAGACGACGCCGAGCCGGACTTTCCCTATCTGTCCTGGCTGGCCATGCTGTTCGCCGCAGGCATGGGCATCGGCCTGATGTATTTCGCCGTGGCCGAGCCGGTGCAGCACTATGCCGCGCCGCCGGACGCCGTCCCGGGCACTTTCGCCGCCGCCCGCGAGGGGATGGTGATCACCTTCGTCCACTGGGGCGTGCATGCCTGGGCCATCTATGCGGTCGTAGGGCTGAGTCTGGCCTATTTCGCCCACCGCAAGGGCCTGCCGCTGACCTTGCGGTCCGGACTGCACCCGTTGCTGGGACGGCGGATCAACGGGCCGATCGGCGATGCGGTGGACATTTTCGCCATCTGCGGGACGCTGTTCGGGATCGCCACCTCGCTGGGGCTGGGCGTGGCCCAGATCAACAGCGGGCTGAACTATCTGACCGGCCTGCCGACCGGGCCGTGGGTGCAGGTGGGGCTGATCGCCCTGGTCATGGGGGCCGCGACAATCTCGGTCCTGACTGGTCTGGACCGGGGGGTGCGGCGGCTGTCCGAGCTCAATCTGGTGATCGCCGTCGGGCTGATGCTGTTCGTACTCGTGGCGGGTCCGACCGGGTTTCTGCTGAAGGCGCTGGTGCAGAATTTCGGTCTGTATCTGGACCATTTCTTCGAGCGGACCTTCAACCTCTATGCCTATGAGCCGCGCGGCTGGATGGCCAGCTGGACGCTGTTCTACTGGGCGTGGTGGATCGCCTGGTCGCCCTTCGTCGGCATGTTCATCGCCCGCATCTCGCGCGGGCGGACGGTGCGCGAGTTCGCCATGGGGGTGCTGCTGGTGCCGACCGGCTTTACCTTTTTGTGGATGACGGTGTTCGGCAATACGGCCATCGCCCTCGACATGGGTACGGCGGCGGGCGCCATCACCCAGGCGGTGCAGACGGACCTGTCGACGGCGCTGTTCCGGTTCCTGGAGTATCTGCCGGGCACGGCGATCACCTCGACGCTGGCGGTGTTGCTGGTGGCGGTGTTCTTTGTGACCAGTGCGGATTCCGGGTCGCTGGTGATCGACACCATTGCGTCGGGAGGCGCGGACGACACCCCCCGTTGGCAGAGGGTTTACTGGTGCTCGCTGCAAGGTCTGGCGGCGGCGCTGTTGCTGCTGGCCGGAGGTCTGGGCGCCTTGCAGGCTGCGACCCTGGTCGCCGCCCTGCCGTTTGCCATCATCATGATCGCGCTGAGCGTCGGGCTGATCCGACAGATGTATGCCGATGTCGCCGGGCGCGAGATCGAGACCGAGGCCCCGCCGCTGGCCGAACGGGTCAAGCGCATCCTGTCGCCGGCCCGCCGCAAGGACATCGACCGACAGATCGAGCGGCACGGCTTGCCGGCCATGGAGGCCGTGGCCGCCGCCTTAACGCTCGGGGGGATGGAGACGGCAGAAGTGGTTCGCGGCGAGGACGGGGCCGAGCTGGTGGTCCATCACCCCGGCTGGTCAGATTTCCGCTGGTCCCTGGTTGCGACCTCGCGCGCCCTGCCCGCCTTTTCCGCGCTGAACGCACCCGAAGGTCGGCGGGCCAGCGAATGGCGCCTGACCGGGCGCGGGCAGGACGGTCGCCAGCATGACCTGACCGGCTTTACCCGCACCCAGATCGAGGCCGCCATCCTGGAGCAGCTGGAGCGGTGGCGGCGGGGCTAGCGAAGGCGGCCGCAGGGGGCTAGCGTTCGCGCAGTTGTCCAAGGAGTGCCCCATGAGCCTGTCCCTGTCGCGCCGGTCGGCGCTGTTTGCCGGTGCGGGGGCTGTGGCCCTGCCAATGAAGGCCTGGGCGCAGGACGCGGCCCGGGACCATTCGGAGCTGGCGGCGGCGGTCGATGCCTATGTGATCCGCTGTATGGCGGCCTTTCCGGATCAGCCCGCACTGGGTGTGGCGCTGGTCAAGGACGGTCAGGCGATCCTGACGCGCGGCTATGGCGTCAAGGCCATGGACCGGCCGGGGCGGGCGGACGAACACACCCTGTTCGCCATTGCGTCGAACACCAAGAATGTCACGGCCGCCGCCCTCGCCATCATGGTCGATGAGGGCAAGGTGAAGTGGGACGAGCCGGTGCGGACCTATCTGCCCGGCTTTACCCTGTCGGACCCGTTCATCGGCGAGCGGATCACGGTGCGCGATACGCTGAGCCACCGGGCCGGGTTCGGACTGGGGGCCGGGGACCTGCTGTTCTGGCCGAACAGCGACCGGACGCGGGCCGAGGTGATGGCGGCCATCCCCCATGTGCCGATCGAGGACCAGTTCCGGGCGCGGTACCATTACTGCAACCTGATGTTCGTGGTGGCGGGCGAGGTGCTGGCCGCGGCCTCGGGCATGGCGTGGGAGGACTTTGTCCAGACGCGCATTCTGGACCGCGTGGGCATGTCCGAGACCGCCGTGATGGCCACCCGAGCGGACCCGTCGAAGTCAGCCCTGCCCCACGCGCGGGTGGGACCGCCCCTGCGCTATCAGGGCGAGATGACCCGCATCGCCGACAGTATCGCCGAGGTCTGGAACTGGGATTCCGCGGCGGCCGCGGGTGGCCTGTGCGCCAGTCCGCACGACTGGGCCAAATGGATCGCCGTGCGGCTGGCGGACGGCAAGCTGCCTGACGGGTCGCAGCTGTTTTCGGAAGCCTCGGCGCGGGAGATGTATCGACCAAACATCATCAGTTCGTCCTCGCCCGGGCCGACGGCCGAGCTGCCGGGGCGGTCAATCGCCTCGACCTATGCCATGGGCCTCGCGGTGCAGGACTATCGCGGCGAGCGGCTGATCAGCCACGGCGGCGGCTCGCCCGGCGGGATTTCAGCGACCGTACTGCTGCCCGGCCGGAACGCCGGTTTTGCGATCTTCTCGAACGCCGAGGAGAGCTATCTGCTCAGGGCGCTGCGGAGCGGCATCGCCGACATCGTCATGGACAAGACCGGCTTTGACTGGATCGCCGACAGCAAACGCTATGAGGCCGAGTCGACCCAGCGGTCGCTGGCCGCCGCCGTCGAGATTGACGCGAAACAGGCGGCGGGCGCTGCCCCCTCCCTGCCGCTGTCGGCCTATGCGGGGACCTGGCGCGACCCGTGGTACGGGGACATCGTCATCGAGCGGCGCGACGTGCAGCTTTGGCTGCGCTTCACCCATAACCCCGCGCTGCAGGGGCCGCTGGAGCCCTATGACGGCGAGACCTTCCGCACCCGCTTCCCGGACAAGCGCGAGGAGGACGCCTTTGTCACCTTCGAGCTGGAGAACGGCCAGCCGGTGCGGGCGACGGTCAAGGGCGTCAGCCCCGACATCGACTTCAGCTATGACTACCAGGACCTGAGGCTGACGAAGGTCTGAGTCCGAAAACCGCGAGACAGGGCGCGGGCGCCGGGGCAAGGTTCGCGACATGGAGAGCCCGCCCCCCCTGTCGGCTGAAGCCTGTTACCGCGCGGTCGTCGCCCGCGATGCGCGATTCGACGGGCGCTTCCACACCTGTGTGAAGACGACGGGCATCTATTGCCGTCCGGTGTGTCCGGCGCGGACGCCGCTGTTCGGCAATATCGAGTTTGTCGCGAGCGCCGCCGAAGCCGAGGCGAAGGGCTACAGGCCCTGCCTGCGGTGTCGGCCCGAGACCGCACCCGACTATTCCGCCTGGCGCGGAGAGGTTTCGACCGGGGGCGCCTGGCGCGGGACCGCCAATACCGTCAGCCGGGCCCTTCAAATGATCGATGAGGGCGCGCTGGATGAGGGCGGGCTGGACCGGTTGTGCGACCGGCTGGGCGTGGGGGAGCGGCACCTGAGGCGGCTGTTCCGGGCGCATCTGGGCGCCTCGCCCGTGGCCGTGGCCCAGACCCGGCGGGTGCGACTGGCCAAGGCCCTGCTGCATCAGACGCGCCTGCCGATGGCCGAGGTGGCCATGGCCTCGGGGTTCGGCAGTGTGCGGCGCTTCAACGAGACCTTTCAGGCGCTCTATGACCGGCCGCCCTCGGCCCTGCGACGGGGCGCGGGTGAAGAGCCCGGGGCGGGAGTCGAGCTGTCGCTGAGCTGGCGTCCGCCGTATGAGCTCGACGCCCTGATGGCGGCGCTGGCCGCGCGGGGCGATGCGGTCGAGGGAGGCGTCTGGTCGCGCGCCCTCGACCGCGAGAGGGACGGCGCGTCCGGACGGGTCGAGGCGAGGGCGGGCCGTGGGAATGCCCTGCAGGTGCGGGTCGAGGCCGACCGGCTGGACGCACTGCCCCGGGTGCTGGCACGGGTGCGGCGGGTGTTCGACCTGGGGCATGACCCCGAGGCGCTGATGCGCGATCTGGGCGGGGATCCGGTGCTGGGGCCGAGGGTGGCCGCCCGGCCCGGCCTGCGCCTGCCGGGGCCGTGGGTGCTGGACGACGGGGCCGTGGCGCCCGCCGACCGCTGGCCCGATCCGGACACCGAGGCGCTGGCTGAACGCTGGCGCCCCTGGCGGGCCTATGCGGCCCTGTATCTGATGATGGACGAGGAGACCGATCATGCGACATGCGCGTGAGCTATCGCTGGACCGGGTGGAGTCGCCGCTCGGCCCCCTGCTGGTCGTGACGGATGCCGGGGGGGTGGTCCACGCGCTGGACTTTGCCGACTATGAGCCGCGCATGCGCCGGCTGATGAAGCTGCGTCACGGGACCGTGGACCTGTCGGCGGGTGGCGAAACCGGGCCGGTCCGCGCGGCGCTCGATGCCTATTTCGGCGGAGAGGCCACGGCGCTGGACCGGCTGCCGATCGAGACGGGCGGCACGGAATTCCAGAGGTCGGTGTGGCAGGCCCTGCGCGCCATTCCGCACGGCCAGACCCGCACCTATGGCCAGCTGGCTGAGGCCATCGGGCGCCCCACCGCCGTGCGGGCCGTCGGTCTGGCGAACGGCGCCAATGCCATCGCTGTGATCGTGCCCTGCCATCGGGTGATCGGCCGCGACGGCACCCTGACCGGCTATGCCGGCGGGCTGGAGCGGAAGCAGTGGCTGCTGGAACTGGAGCGCGGCGAAGGCTGACGGTTTCGCTTGCGTTCGCGCGCCAAGGGACTATGTTCATGCCCACTTATGCTGAAAGTGA
The DNA here is from genome assembly GCF_036963785.1 of Brevundimonas sp. Lineage (GTDB taxonomy): Bacteria > Pseudomonadota > Alphaproteobacteria > Caulobacterales > Caulobacteraceae > Brevundimonas. The sequence continues at coordinate 582,567 of NZ_JBALUS010000003.1, read as the reverse complement.
GCATAAGTGGGACGGCCGGGGCGATCCCGCCGTCCTGTTTCGGGCCTCATATTTGCTCAGATTGAGCAAAAGGAGAGAGAGATGGCAGACGGCGCATTCGGACTGAGCCCGGCGACAGAGGCGGCCACGGCGGCCATCTGGCCCAAGGTTCGAGATCATGTGACGCCGCTGGAGTGGCCGGTGCAGGCCGAGCTGATCGTCGAGATCAACCGGCTGAAGCGCGAGCGGAACGCCGTCATCCTGGCCCACAACTATATGACGCCGGAGATTTTCCACGGGGTCGGCGATTATGTCGGCGACAGCCTGGGCCTGGCCAAGGAAGCCGCGAAGTCCGAGGCGAAGGTGATCGTCCAGGCCGGCGTGCACTTCATGGCCGAGACCTCCAAGATCCTGAGCCCCGACAAGACGGTGCTGATCCCGGACCTGCGCGCGGGCTGCTCGCTGGCGGCCTCGATCACCGGGGCGGACGTGCGGCTGATCAAGGCCCGCTATCCGGGCCTGCCCGTCGTCACCTATGTGAACACCACCGCCGATGTGAAGGCCGAGACCGACATCTGCTGCACCAGCGCCAATGCCGTGCAGGTGGTGGAATGGGCCGCGAAGGAATGGGGCGTCGACCGGGTCATCCTGATCCCCGACGAATTCCTGGCGCGGAATGTCGCGGCGCAGACCAGCGTCGGGATCATCGCCTGGAAGGGCCGGTGCGAGGTGCACGAGCGCTTCACCGTCGACGACATCGCCGAGATGCGCGCGGCCTATCCGGGCGCGGAAATCCTGGCGCATCCGGAATGCCCGGAAGAGGTGCTGGCCGCTGCGGACTTTGCAGGATCGACGGCCGCCATGAGCGATTATGTGACCCAGCGCCGTCCCAAACAGGTGGTCATGATCACCGAGTGCTCGATGGCATCGAATGTCGCCGCCGATGCGCCGGACACCCGCTTCATCGGTCCCTGCAACCTGTGCCCGCACATGAAGCGGATCACGCTGGAAAATATCCGCGACTGTCTGGTGAACATGCAGTTCGAGGTGACGGTGCCTGAGGCGCTGATCGAGCCCGCGCGGCTCGCAGTGCAGCGGATGGTGGACCTGCCGCCGCCCGCAGTCCCGGCGCGTTATGACATGATCAAGGCCCGCCACCATGTCGATGTGGAGCTGATCTGATGCACTATGTGGCCCCGACCCGGGTGGTGGCGAAGATCGAGCCGCGCACGCTGAAACTGATGACGCTGCTTGCATTGTGGCTGGGCGTGACACAGCCCACATTGCGGAAATGAGCGACACCCTGCCCCCGACCCGTCCGACCCGCCCCGGCTCCCATGCCGGACCCTGGGGGTCCGCGTCGGGCACCCGCGCGCAGCCGTCGGAGACGCGCGTCGCGACTGCCCCCGAGGACAAGGGTCAGGGGCTGGTCTGGGCGGTGCTGTCGACCGTGCTCTTGGGCGGCTTCATCTGGTGGATCAGCGGCAGCTGGGTGATCGCGGTGGCGGCCATCATCGGCCTGTTCGTGCACGAATACGGCCATGTGCTGGCCATGAACCGGCTGGGGATGGGCCCGGCCAAGGTCTATATCATTCCCTTCCTCGGCGGGCTGGCGAAGGGTCAGCGGATGCCGAAGAGCGAATGGGATGGCGTGCTGGTGTCGCTGGCGGGGCCAGCGCTCGGCCTGCTCGCGGCCCTGCCCTTCTTCGCCCTCTATTTCGGAACGGGAGAGACGATGTGGCTGAACGGGGTGTTCGCCATCGGCCTGATCAATCTGGTCAATCTGGCACCGGCCCCGCCGCTGGACGGATCCAAGGCGCTGGGCCCGGTGCTGGCCCGCATCCATCCCATGGTCGAATACGCCGTCATGATCGCCATCGGCGCCCTGGTGGTCTGGTGGGGGATTTCGAACGGCAGCTTCATCTTTGCCGCCTTCCTGGCCATCGCCCTGATCGGCCATCTGAAGCGCGGCCAGTGGCGGCCCGAGGGGCGGCAGCTGAACTGGCGCGAGGCCGGCTATAGCGTCGGCCTGTTCAGTGTGACGGCGACCGCCTGTCTGGGTGTCACGGCCGCTGCCTTCCTGATCCCGACCGGGGGCGATGTGAAAGGGGCACTGGACGTCGTCGGACGCTTCCTGTCGATCGGCCGATGAAGACCGTACGCCATGAGGGGCCGCTGATCATCGGCGGCGGACTGGCCGGCCTGTCGGCCGCGCTGGAGGCAGCCCCCGCCCCGGTGCTGGTGGCCACGCCCGCAACCCTGCTGGAGGCCTGTGCCTCGGCCTGGGCGCAGGGCGGAATGGCCGCCGCGCTGGCAGAGGATGACACCTCGAGCCTGCACGCGGACGATACGATCGCCGCCGGCGCGGGACTGGTCGAGCCGGAGCGCGCCCGGGCTCTCACCGATGCGGCCAAAGACACCATCCACTGGCTGGACCAACTGGGGGCGCCCTTCGACCGCGAGGCGGACGGTCACTATCACCTGAGCCGGGAAGCGGCCCATTCGCGGGCGCGGGTGGCGCGGGTCGGCGGCGACGGCGCCGGACGCGCGATCCTGTCGGCGCTGGTGACGGCGGTCCGGGCCAGTGCCCATATCACTCTTTGGGAAGACGCCCGACTGACCGGTCTGGTGCGGGACGCAGACGGCCGCGTGCGCGGGGCGATCCTGACGCGCGGCGAGCGGCGCGTGCGGGTGATTGCCCCGGCGGTCATTCTGGCCACCGGCGGGATCGGCGGCCTGTATGGGCGGACGACCACGCCCGGCGCGCTGCAGGGGGCGGGCATGGCGCTGGCCTGGCAGGCCGGGGCAGAGATTCTGGACCCTGAGTTTGTGCAGTTTCACCCGACCGCCATCCGCCTGACGACGGCGGGCCCGGACAGCGATCTGGTGTCGCCCCTGCCGCTGGCAACCGAGGCCCTGCGGGGCGAAGGGGCACGGCTGGTCGACCGCGAGGGCCGGTTCCTGCTGGGCGAGGCGGACAGTGCCGATCTGGCGCCCCGCGATCAGGTAGCGCGGGCCGTATATGCCGCCGAGATGGATGGGCGCGGAGCATTTCTGGACGCAACGCAAGCCATCGGCGCCGCCTTCCCAACGGCGTTTCCGGCGGTCTATGCCGCCTGTATGCGGATGGGGCTGGACCCGCGCCGTCAGCCGATCCCGGTGGTCGCCGCGGCCCACTATCACATGGGCGGGATCACCGCCGATGCCGACGGCCGCACGACAGTCGGGGGCCTCTATGCCGTGGGTGAATGCGCGGCCACCGGCGTGCATGGCGCGAACCGGCTGGCGTCCAATTCGCTGCTGGAAGCCGCCGCCTTTGGCCGCCGGGCCGGACGGGCGGCGCGGGTCGAGACCCTGCCGGCACCGTCAGCGCTGGTCGAGATCATGGGGACGGACCTGCCCGAGGCGGCCCTTGCCCGGGTGCGGGAGTTGATGGACCGCCATGTCGGGGTGGTGCGCGAGGCGGAGGGACTGACCACGGCCCTGGACGAACTGGCGCAGATCGAGGCGGAGCATCCGGGGGCCCTGGCTGTCGTCGCCGCGACCCTGGTGGTGCGGGCGGCGCTGGCCCGCGAAGAGAGCCGGGGCGGCCACTACCGTGCTGACTATCCCGACACACGTACCGAAGCGCGTCACAGCCGGGTGGTGCGCGATGCCGCCGAGGTGCCGCAACCGCTGATGGCGGCCGAATGAAGGACGTAGCCCCCATGGCCCCTGCCCTCCCCGACCTGTTGATCGAACCGGTGATCCGCGCCGCGCTGGCCGAGGATCTGGGCCGCGCGGGGGATGTGACGGCGGCGGCCTGTATTCCGGAAGACGCGCGGGTGAAGGCCGTGTTCGCCGCCCGCAAGGACGGTGTGATGGCGGGCGGGGCCTGTGCGCGGCTGGCGCTGCACGCCCTGGATGCCGAGGCTGCCGTCGAGGTGCGGGTCGCCGACGGGCAGAGGTTCGGAGCGGGCGATGTGCTGATCGCGGTCGAGGGTCGGGCGCGCGCCATTCTGGGGGCCGAGCGGACGGCGCTGAACCTGCTGGGGCGGCTGTGCGGGATCGCGACCCTGGCGCGGGCCTATGTGCAGGCGGTCGAGGGCACGGGCGCGCGGATCGCGGATACCCGCAAGACCACCCCGGGCTTGCGCGCCCTGGAAAAGCACGCCGTGGCCTGTGGCGGCGGGACCAACCACCGCTTCGGTCTGGATGACGCCATCCTGATCAAGGACAACCATGTCGCCGTCTGTGGCGGTGTGGCCGAGGCCGTGCGGCGGGCAAAGGCCCATGCCGGGCATCTGATGAAGGTCGAGGTCGAGGTCGACGGGCTGGATCAGCTGGAGGCGGCCCTGGCCGAGGGGCCGGACGTGATCATGCTCGACAACTTCAGCCTGGACGATCTGCGGCACGCGGTGGCGCGCGTGGCGGGGCGCGTGACGCTGGAGGCCTCGGGCGGGGTAACGCTGGAGACGGTTCGGGCGATCGCAGAGACCGGCGTCGACGTCATCTCGGTCGGCGCCCTGACCCATTCGGCGCCCAATCTGGACATCGGGCTGGACGCGGCCTGAGGGGTATCAGCTTTCCGAAGCGACAGGGCTGACCGGAGCCGGAGTCGCCTGACGGCGCGCGGGCGTTTCCGCCGGAGCCGGGGTGGCCGTCGCAGGCCGCGGCGCCGCGGGGGTGGCAGCCGGGGCAGGAGCCGGCGCCGCCTCGGCGCGGACCTCATCCTCGGTGCGACCTTCCTGGGCCAGCAGCAGGCTGTAGGCGACGGCCTGGCCGACTTGACGGACGGGTTCGGCCGGATCGAGGCCCGCCTGAACCAGACGGGGCTGATCGCTACCGGTCGAGGGGGCCGGGTCATAGGCGAAGGCGCGGCTGGAGCCCGAACGCCCGCCGAAGCGGTAGAAGACGTGATCGCCGACCTGACCCACGCGGATCAGCGAGGTGCGCCAGCGCGGGCTGACGCCCGTGGTGTGGAAGTGGGTGGCATTGCCGACCGGGGCATAGACCCCGCCGGACAGGGCCTCGGAGGCGACCTGACGGGCCCGGTTCCAGGCGCCCTGGTTCACACCGCGACGCATGGAGCCGTCGCAGGTGAAGCTGAACTGGCAGCCGGTGCGGCGACCGGCGCCCTGGAAGACCACGGCACAGACAGTCTTGGGGAAGGCGGGGTGGCGGGCGCGGTTGATGACCACCTGGGCCACCGCACGCTGGCCGTCACGACCCTCGCCGCGGGCTTCGTAATAGACGGCCTGGGTCAGGCATTCGAGATCGCGGCTGGCGTCCAGCGCACTGCCGAGGCGGAACGGCTGGGCCGCCGGATGCGACGGATCGGTGGACGCGAGGCGCAGCCCGGGCGTCATATCGGGGCCGGTCGGGCGCAGCTGTTCCAGACGCGCAGTCAGCAGCTCGGACTGACGGTCACGGCGGCTGGGCCCGGCAACAGTATAGGGGTCATGGCGGCGGGCGATGGCCAGGGCACTGGCGTTGAGCCCGCCCGCAGCGGCAGCAAGGGCTTCTTCGGTAAAGCCGGCCGAGGCCGCCCCGTCCAGACGGACCGCCTGGGCGCGCAGGGTCGTCGCCTTGGCCACGGTGCCGCCCAGATAGGCCACGCCGATCGCCAGACCGAACAGTCCACCCACGAGCGCCGCGGCAACACCGGGCGTCAGTCGTGTACGGGCAGCCGAGGTGTCGGGCGTTCGAGGCGACAGGGGCGATGACAAAGGCTTTATCCAGTCCGCAGGGCGCAATGCCGCCCCTTATTTAGTCTGTCGATGTGCGGGGGTTTCGCGAAACCACGCACACGACGAGGCCGACGCACCGGCAGTCCGCCGTTCGTCGGGGACGCGCCTTTAACATAGCCAATGTGACCCAAATAGGGTTGATTCGCAAGAATCAGAGGGGGTGAAGCATTTTTGCCCCACCCATTGTCGATGCGATAGATGATCCGTGCACACTCTGTGTTGTGCGCGACAGATCATGGCGCGATATCTGGGCTCAAGGGTTCAAGCTGAGTTCAAAGGTCAGATGGACGCATTCTTGGTGCGCTCAAGTGCAGTGTGGACGAAACCTTGGACAACTTGCTGTTCCGGTGTGGTTTCTCAAGGGCTTGCGAAGACCCGGGAACCGCCAGAGCCGGGGACACGTTTTCCCGTCAATGCAAAGCCTGACCGGGATCGTCCCGAGCCGGCCACCCCGACCCAGAAGGTGATGACATGACCCGCAAGACCGTGATGACCGCCGCCCTGATCTCGACCTTCGGCCTGGCCTTGGCCGCTTGTGGCGCCACGATTGAACAGAAGGCCGCAACCGGTGCCGTCGCCGGCGCCGTCGTGGGCGGACCCGTGGGAGCCGCCGTGGGCGGTGCGGCCGGTACCGCTGTCGGCCAGGCCACCAAGGACGATTGACCTTCCGGCCACAGATGAGGCGGGAAGGCCGCCGCAACCCCGCTGAGACTTGATCCGCGCAGGCTTGAGCCCTAAAGCCCCCCGGTCGGTGATGCCTGTCGCCGACCGGGTCCGGCCATGAGTGTCGAGGCTCCGCGGATCATTCGACCGACCCACCCTAGCAGACCGAGACTTGATGAAAGATCTGAAGCAGACCGGCTTTGCCGATCGCCTGGCCACACAGGCCGAAGCCAAAAAAGCCCTTCTGGCCCGTTTCAAGCCCAAGCCCTCCATCCCGGATCCCGATTTCGATCGGCGGGCCGAGATTCTGGCTGCTGAAAAGGAAGCCGCGCGCCTCGAGAAGGAGCGGCTGAAGCAGGAGAAGGAAGCCGAGAAGCTGGCGGCCAAGGAAAAGGCCCGTCTGGAAGCCGAAGCGAAGAAGGCCGCCGCCGAACAGGCCAAGGCCCAGACCGCCGAGCAGATCGAAGAACAGCGCCGCAACGAGCGCCGTGAGCGCAAGGCCGCGATCAAGGCTGAACAGCGGGCGCGTCGGGCCGAGAAGAAGGTTCGCCGCTAGGGCCTCAGCGGCTGGAGATCAGGCCTCCAGGGCGGCCCTGAGTGCATCTATCGCGAAGGGCTTGCGCACCAGCGTCCAGGGGGCGTCGCGCAAGGCTGCATCGACGTCGTCGCCCGCATAGCCGGTGGCCAGCACGATCCGCATGTCCGGATAGAGGGTGCTGGCGCGGCGGGCGAGATCGAGGCCGGACATTTCCCCCGGCATGACAATATCCGTCAGCAGGATATCAAACCGTTCGGCCTTGAGCCGCTTCAGGGCCGTGGCAGGATCCGACGCTGTGGTGACGCTCAGCCCCATGGCCTCCAGGAGGGCCATGGCGATGGCCTGGACCTCGGGATCGTCCTCGACCAGCAAAGCAGAGTGCTCTCCCCCACGGACCGGTGAGGTCTTGCGGGCCGGCACGGCCACAGCCTCATCCTGCTCCATGGCTACCGGAAGATACATCTCCATGCGCGTGCCCTTGGCCGAACCGGTCACGACGTGGATGGCGCCGCCACTTTGCTTGAGGAAGCCATAGACCTGCGACAGGCCGAGACCCGTGCCCTTGCCGACCGCCTTGGTGGTGTAGAAGGGCTCGAAGATGCGCTCTCGGACCTCATCGGGAATGCCGGGGCCGTCATCGCTGACCGTGATGCGGACATAGTCACCGGGCTCAAGGTCACTGATCTCGCCCGCCTTGACCTTGAGGCGACGGGTCTCGACCTCGACACAGCCCTTGCCGCCCACGGCGTCGCGCGCATTGACCAGCAGATTGAGCAAGGCCGCCTCGAACTGGGCCGTGTCGACCCGGACCCGGGCCCCACCACGCCGCAGGCGGGTGTGATAGGTCATGCCCCCGCCCAGCGCCCCCCGGATCAGGGGCTCACCCTCACGGATCAGGGCGTTGACGTCGACGGACTCGGGCCGCAGCGCCTGCCGACGTGAAAAGGCCAGCAGCTGGTGGGTCAGGCGTTCGCCGCGCCGGGCCGCGCTGAGGGCCGCCTCGGTCAGCTTCAGCCGCTTGGCTTCGTCGACCTTGTTGTTGAGCAGCATGTCGAGGCCGCCGATGACCACCGTCAGCAGATTGTTGAAGTCGTGGGCCACGCCGCCGGTCAGACGTCCGACCGCTTCCATGCGCTGGGCGTGCATCAGGTCGGCCTCGGCCTGGGCCTTGTCGAGCAGGGCCCTGCCGACCCGGTCCTCGAGCAATTCGTTGATGCGCTTCAGGTCGACCTCGGCCTGTTTGGCATCGGTGACGTCAAAGGCGACGCCGACAAAGCCCTGCACCTGGCCCTGGGCGTCCAGACGGGGGCGCGAGAAGGATTTCAGCCAGCGCCAGACGCCATCCTGTCGACGATACCGCCCCTCAAGGCTGAAGGGTTGGCCGGTGGCCTCCCCCGCCACGGACTCGGCAATGATCCGGTCGCGGTCGTCGGGGTGGATGAATTCGCGCCAGTCGGTGTTGAGCGTCGCGGCATCCTCGACGCCCATGAACTGGACGTAGGCCTGGTTGACGAATTCCCGTTTGCGATCCTCGGCCGTGACCCAGATCAGGACGGGTGCATCGTCGGCCATGGCGCGGAAGCGTTGCTCGCTCTCGCGCAGGGCAGACTCGACCTGCCGGACCTCGGACAGGTCGATATTGGCTCCGACCACGCCGAGGAAACCCCCTTCCGCATCGAAACGCGGGCGGGCATGGGTCGACAGAATCCGCCATTCTCCATCCGCGCGCAGATAGCGGGCCTCGATCTCGAGCGGGGTGCGGGTCTGCAGGGCGTTCATGCAGGCCGACCAGACGCGATCACGGTCTTCGGGGTGAATGGCCTCCATCCACGGCGCCAGATCCGTCAGATCCGTCGGGCGGTCTCCCCAGAAGCGGCGAAACTCGGCGTTGAGATAGACCCGGCCCTCGTCATCCCCGGTCCACAGCATGACCGGCGCGACATCGGCGATATCCCGGAAACGGGCCTCGTATTCATCCACCCGCGCCGCCGCCGCCTGGAGGTCAGCCACGGTCGTGTCCAGACGCCGTATGGCGCGCCTGAGGGCCGACGCCACCCAGGTGACGAACAGGCCGACGACGATGAAGTTGACGGTCGCGACCCGACCGAGATTGCTGGTCAGTCCGACCCCATCGGCGTTCGGCCCGGCTACAACCCAGCCGCCCAGCAGGCACAGGACGACCGCGACCGCACCCGCGATCCGTCCGCCCGCCAGCGCCGCCAGGATCACGGCCGGCAGCAGGATCATGAAGCCTGTAACTTCGGCGTAGAACTTCGAGAGCGCATAGCGCAGCGCGATGGCCACCACCGCCGCGACAAGACCAATCAGGATGGCTTGAAAGATCGTGGGAGGCGGCGTGCGTGCCAGCCGTGCCAGAAATAGGTCCGCACTCAACCACGCGCGATCAGCGGGCACACCGCCCCGGCCCTCGCCCTGATTCATCGGATCGGTCCCCACCGCGTCACAACACGCTCACCCGGCGATGAACGCAAGCGTGACTATTGCGTTCCTACGGAGAGCCGGAGCGACCGGCGCAGTTGTTCCGGCCGCGACCCTTCCTATCTTTGGGTCTGACCCGGACACCCATTCCCAGGAGCGTATATGACCACCGCCACCATCCAGACCGGACTGAAAAAAGCCGACCGCAGCGAAGTCTCGCAGGCCCTGACCAAGGTGCTGGCCGACAGCTTTGCCGTCTATCTGAAGACCCACGGCTATCACTGGAACGTCCGGGGACCCGAATTCTTCACCCTGCACAACCTGCTGGAGCAGCAATATACGGAAATCTGGGGCGCGCTGGACGACATCGCCGAACGGATCCGCGCGCTCGGCATCCTGGCCCCCCAGGGCTATGCGACCTTCGGCAATCTGACCGCGATCAAGGACGGCGATCCGGAGCAGGAGGCCGAGGCCATGCTCAAGGAGCTGATGCGGGACCATGAGACCCTGATCGCCACGACCCGCGATACCCTGTCGCTGGCTGACGACGCGGGTGACGAGGCGACCGCTGACCTGATGACCCAGCGTCTGGCGGCGCACGAGAAGTTCGCCTGGATGCTGCGTTCCACCCTGGGTGGCCGCTAAGCGGCGCTGTGAGGCGACCGTCTCCCGGTCGCCTCAGCCTGCCTGAAATTCGCCCGGTTGAGCGGCTAGCATCGTGTGCTGAACCGATGAAAGTCCTATATCCCGCCCCATGCGCCTGATCGCACCCATTCTCGACTGGCTGAAGGCCCGGTTTCCCGACGGTCGGGGGACGGGGCTGAGCGTTGTCGCCCTGCTGGCGCTGTCCGGTGTGGCCATGACCGCCAGCTCGACCGCGCGGCCGGAACTGGACCTGCGGGTCCAGGCGGTGATGGATGCCACCCGGGGCGACCTGGGACCGGGCGGGCTTGAGGCCATGGCGGCCCGCATGAACCCCGCCCAGCTGGCCCTGGCCATGCGACACGATCCGGGTTTCCAGACGGTGGGCCATTTCGGCATGACGCCGGGCTGGGAGACCCTCTCGCTCGGCGGCAAGCCGACCCTGGAGCAGGGCGAGACCGGGCTTGAGGCCCACCGCCTGAACGCTGCCCGGCCGGTGTCCCGGGGCCTGCTGCGACCCGCGCGGCCCTTTTCGCTGGGCAAGATCGCCACGGCCGATCGAAACCGCGCCCTGCGCTGCCTGACGCAGGCCGTCTATTATGAAGCGGCGCTGGAGCCGCGCCCCGGTCAGGAAGCCGTGGCGCAGGTGGTGCTGAACCGGGTCCGGGATCCGAACTTCCCCAATAGCGTCTGTGGCGTGGTCTTTCAGGGCGCCGAGCGGGTGACGGGCTGCCAGTTCAGTTTCACCTGTGACGGAGCCCTGTCACAGGCCCCGGTAGGCTGGGCCTGGAAGCGGGCCGAGGATGTCGCCCGCCGCGCGCTGGATGGCCATGTTTCCGAGCGGGTCGGCACGGCCACCCACTATCACGCCGACTATGTGCACCCGTGGTGGGCGCCCAGCCTGGGCAAGATCGACCAGATCGGCGCGCATATCTTTTATCGCTGGAAGGGCTATCCGGGCGAATCCGCCGCCTTTTCCCAAGCCTATGCCGGGCGCGAGCCGGTGATCGACGAAGCCCGCTTTTCGCGGCCCCGCCTGCTGGTGGCCGACGCGACACTGGACGGTGAGCTTGAGACAGCGGCCGACGGTACGGTTGTGGGCGCCGCACCCCGGACCGTCGAGATCAACGGGCAGACCCGGGTCGTCGGGGCCGTGAGCCTGGGCGGACGTCGCCAGCCGACCCCCGAGGAGATCGCCGAGATCAACCGCAATCTGGCGGACTTCGAGACGGAGGAAGCCCCCGCGCCCCGGGCGGCCCCCGCCCCTGTGCCGGGTGTCGTGTCCCTGGACGTCGAGGAAGTCGGTCGGCCCACCCGCTAGGGCATTTCCCGACGCGATGAGACTGGCCTATTGAAACCTGAACGGCGCAGCGGCATTCATACGGTTCCGGCACACAGCGCCGCTTCCGAGACCTGGATGCCTGATACATCGCCCGACAGCCCATCCTGGACCGAAGCCGAGCGGCTGGCTGCGCTCCTCGATTACGAAATTCTGGACACCGAGCCGGAACGCGCCTTTGACGAGATTGTCGATCTGGTCGCGACCCTGTTCGACGCGCCGATCGCGGTCGTCAATCTGATCGATGAAGGCCGCCAGTGGTTCAAGGCCGAGAAGGGTCTGGGCGTCCGCGAGACGCCGCTGGACACCAGCTTTTGCGCCCATGCCATCCTCGAAGCCGAGCGTATGGTCGTGCCGGATGCCACGCAGGATCCGCGCTTTGTCTGCAATCCGCTGGTGACCGAAGCGCCGGGCTTGCGCTTCTATGCCGGGCAGTTGCTGAAATCCGCCGAAGGGCTGCCGCTGGGCACCCTGTGTGTTCTGGACACCGAGGCCCGCCCGGAGGGCCCCACCGACATCCAGATGAGGGCCCTGGAGGTCCTGGCCGCCCAGGTCATGACGCAGTTGAACCTGCGCCGGGCGCTGAAGCAGCAGCAGCGCTCCGAAGCCGAGTTCCGCGCAATCACCGACTCCCTGCCGCAGATGGTCTGGGCGACCCGGCCGGATGGATTCCACGACTATTATAACGCCCGCTGGTACGAGTTTACCGGTACGGCGCCGGGCTCGACGGACGGGGAGGGCTGGAACGACGTCTTTCATCCGGACGACCAGCAGCGCGCCTGGGGTCTGTGGCGGCACTCGCTGGAGACGGGCGATCCCTATGAGATCGAATACCGGTTGAAGCGGCACGACGGCGTCTATTGCTGGACACTGGGCCGGGCCACGGCGGTCCGGGACGAGACGGGCAGGATCGTGCGCTGGTTCGGCACCTGCACCGACATCGACGATCTGAAGAAGATGGATCAGGCCAAGGAACTGCTGAGTCAGGAACTGAGCCATCGGATCAAGAACATCTTTGCCGTGGTCTCGGCCCTCGTGGCCCTGTCCGCCCGGAAGTACCCCGAGGCCAAACCCTTTGCCCAGGCGCTGCGCACGCGCATCAATGCCCTGGCACGGGCCCATGAGTTCGTCCGCCCGCACAGCGATGTGTCGCAGCCGCTGATGGGGAATATGACCCTGCACGGCTTTCTGGCGGCCCTGTTCAGTCCCTATACCGACGATCAGGGGAACGCCCGGGTGCGGATCAGCGGTGACGACGCTGCCTTCGACGACCAGGCCGCAACCTCGGTCGCGCTGCTGTTCCACGAACTGGCGACCAATGCGTCCAAATACGGCGCCCTGTCGGTTGAGGGAGGGTACGTCGAGGTGACCACGGAGCAGTCAGACAGCGGTACCTTCCATCTGGCCTGGCGCGAGCGCGGCGGGCCCGAGGTCAAGGGCGTGCCGCAGACAGCGGGTTTCGGATCGTCTCTGGCCACCCTGTCCGTCGAGGGTCAGCTGGCGGGCAAATTGTCGCGCAACTGGAACCCGGACGGGCTGGAAGTACTCATTGATCTTCCCGGAACCGCCCTGTCCAGACGCAAAGCCGCCCGCGACCTTACAAGGGCGTAACCCCCGCAACCGGCACGTCTATTGCACGTTCTTTAAGCAACGCCCCTTAACCTCTAACTGGAACCCATCCCCGTAAAGCCCATGTCTGCCCGTATCCTTATCGTCGAAGATGAAGCCCTCGTGGCCATGGAGCTGCGCTTCGTGCTCGAAGACCTCGGCCACGAGGTCGTGGGCACGGCTGCGGATTCGGCGGCGGCCATGAAGATCGCCAAGGAGACCGAGGTCGATCTGGCCCTGGTCGACATCCACCTTTCGGACGGACCGACCGGGGTGACGATCGGGCGCGAACTCGCGGTCGATCACAAGGTCGCCGTGCTGTTCATGACGGCTAACCCCGGCATGGTCCGCAACGGCGTAGCGGGCGCCATTGGTGTGCTGTCCAAGCCGACCGAGGAACGGATCGTGCAGGATGCGGTGGCCTATGCCCTCGATTGTCGCAGTGGGCAGGTTCGCAATATGGCGCCGCCCCAACTGCAGTTGTTCGACGACGGTGCCCGGGCCTGAGCATGCAAGACGTGAAAGGCTCTACCGTGGAGCAGCTCGTGTATGTCAGCCGCAGTGTCCGGAGCGTCAGCAGCGCCATCGGCATGTCAGACATTCTGGCAGAGGCGCGCCCCAACAACGCGCGCGACGGCATTACCGGCTGCCTGACGGCCATCGATGGCCGGTTCGTGCAGGTGATCGAGGGCGAGGCCGACAAGCTCGACGATCTGATCAACCGCCTGCTTCGTGACGAGCGCCACACCGAACTTCGCGTCCTGGAACGGCGCACGGTCGCGGAGCGCGCCTTCCCGCAATGGGACATGCTGAGCCCGGTCCTTGTGACCGCCGAGATCGACGACCTGCGCCGGCTGATGCGGGATGACTCACGGGGCGGGCTGGACGATTTTATCGGTCCGCTGCAGACCGCTCTGGCCCGTCAGAGCGAGGTCCTGCACGAGGCCCGGACCCTGAGCGACGCCCCTCGCCCTGAAGCGTCGAACGATGACGAGGCCGAACGCACGGCCTGATCAGGCTTACCAGACGCCGATCTTTTCTGCTTCCGCATGTGAAATGGGATTGCCGGCCCGGGCGTGGTCGACCTCGGCCAGATAGCGCGCCGCCTCCAGCGCCGCCATACAGCCCATGCCCGCCGCCGTGACCGCCTGACGGTAGACATCGTCGGTGACGTCCCCTGCCGCATAGACTCCCTCGATGGAGGTGGCTGTCGTGCCCGGCTTGACCACCAGATAGCCGCCCGACTTGGTTTCCAGTTGACCATTGAACAGTTCGGATGACGGGGCATGGCCGATGGCGATGAAGACCCCGTCGGCCGGCAGGTCCCGTGTCGCCGTGCCTTCGGTCTCGCGGATCCGGACGCCGGTGACGTTCGAGGCGATGCCGTCCGTCTGGCCGAGGATTTCCTCGACGACATGGTTCCAGACCACCTCGATCTTGGGGTGGGCGAACAGCCGCTCCTGCAGGATCTTCTCGGCACGGAACTCGTCCCGACGGTGCACGACCGTGACCTTCGAGGCAAAATTCGTCAGGAACAGCGCTTCCTCGACCGCCGTATTGCCGCCGCCGACCACCACCACCTGTTTGCCGCGGTAGAAGAAGCCGTCGCAGGTCGCACAGGCCGAAACGCCGAACCCCTGATATTTCTGCTCGCTTTCCAGACCCAGCCATTTGGCCTGGGCACCCGTCGAGATGATCACCGTCTCGGCCAGCAGTTCAGTGCCGGAGTCGAGCGTCAGCCGGAAGGGGCGCTGCGAGAGGTCGGCCTTGGTAACAATGTCCTGGATGACCTCGGTGCCGACGTGTTCGGCCTGGGCCTGCATCTGCTCCATCAGCCAGGGGCCCTGAATCACCTCGGCAAAGCCCGGATAGTTTTCGACATCCGTGGTGATGGTCAGCTGGCCGCCCGGCTGGATGCCGGCAATGACCACGGGCTCAAGCGAGGCGCGCGCGGCGTAGATGGCGGCGGTCCAGCCGGCGGGGCCGGACCCGATGATGGCGACACGGACGGTGCGGGGTTGGGAAGAGGAACTGCTCATGCCGCCTATTTAGGGGCTGATTCCCGATCATGCGATGGCTAGTGTGGCGCGAGGTGGAGAAGGAGCTGGGGATGAGTGAGAACAAGAACGCGGCCTTCCTGCCGCTGGGCATGGGCGTGGGGATCGCCATCGGTGTGGCGCTGGGCACGGCGTTGGACAATCTGGCGCTGGGACTGGCGCTGGGCGTGGCCATCGGGGCCGGTCTCGGCGCCAGCGGCATGGCGGCCGGCAACCGGAAGAAGAAGGACGGCGACGGGTCGGCGGGCGTCGCAGCCAGCGACACCAGCGAGCGGTCCTCGAAGGATTTCGACGCGGGTGACGGCGGCGGAGACGGCGGTGGCGGCGGCGGCGATTGACGCCCGCCCCCGGCCGATAAAGAAGACCGCATGAGCGACCTCGGACACAGCGCGCGCGAGACGCGGACCTTCATTCGCCGGTTTCTGGCGATCGCACGGCGCAACGTCGACCACGAGGCGGTCGCGGAAAATGTCTATGAAAACGGCGGCCTGAGCGGGCGCTATCTGATCATGACCGGGATTTCGGCGGCCATCGCCATCCTGGGCCTGATGCTGTCGTCCCCGGCCGTGGTCATCGGGGCGATGTTGATGTCGCCGATGATGGGTCCGATCGTGGCCCTGGGTTTTTCTCTGGCCCTGCTGGACTTCAGCGAGATGAACCGGGCGCTCCGGGCGCTGGCACTCGGCTTTGGCCTGGCGCTCATCGTGGCCGTGGTCCTGACCCTGCTGTCACCACTGAAGGAGCCGACGGCCGAGATCCTGGCGCGGACGCGGCCCAACTTCTTTGACCTGCTGATCGCGGTCTTTTCCGGCATTGCCGGCGCCTATGCGGTGATCAAGCAACGGGGCGAGACGATCATCGGTGTGGCCATCGCCACCGCCCTGATGCCGCCCGTGGCGACGGTGGGCTTTGGCCTCGGCACCGGCGACATGGGGATCGCCGGCGGGGCCTTCTTCCTGTTCATGACCAACCTGGTGGCCATTGCGCTGGCCGCGACCCTGACGGCGGGCTTCTATGGCTTCCGGCCCCGGCTGATGGAGCGACCGGTGAAGTGGCGGGGACTGGCCGTGGTGCTGGTCTTTGCCGTGCTGGCCGCCCCGCTGGCGCTGTCGCTGCGCGCCATCGGTCTGGAAAGCCGCGCGACCGCCGAGACGCGGCTGGCCGTCGATGCCATCTTCGCCGGGTCGGAATCCCGCATCACCCTTCTCGAGGTACGCAGCCAGTCGGGCGAGGTGACGGTATCGGCCCTGATCAGCACCCGGGCTCTGGTGGCCGACGCCGAGCGCCAGTTGCAGCAGCGGCTGACCGCAGCCCTGCATGTGCCGGTGGCCGCAAACCTCGACCAGATCGTCGTCGCTGATCCGCAGGCCGCCTCGCGCGCGGTCCAGGCCAGCCCGGTCTCGGCCCCCGATCCGGTCGCGGCGCTGCGCGGTCGCCTGATCGACGCCATTCCCTTTGCCACCGACGCCATCATGCTGAACACCGAAGGCTCGCAGGCCGTCGTGCTGTTGCGGCCCGAGGCCGGACTGAACCTGCAGAGCGCCTATGCGCTGGAAACGGCCCTGACCCAGCGGTTCGAGGGCCTGTCGGTTCTGGTGACGCCGCCCGTGCAGCTGTTCGACACCGTGGATCTGGGCGATCCGCAGGCGCGTGCCCGGGCGGTCTGGGCCCTGTCCCGGTGGCGGGCCACCCCGGCCATCCGCATGTGTCGCCCGGAACAGCCGCCCGAGCCTGAAACCCCGCCCGCCGAGGGCGAGGCCGCACCGGCCCGTCTGGATTCGGGTGAGACCTTCGTCGCCGAACTGGCTGCGGCGGGGGTGTCGACGACCACGGACGGCGCACCGACCTGTCAGCGCGGCGACATCAATACCGCCCGGCTGTCCTTGCTGAACTAGGCGCGCCAGGCGTCGTAGCGACGGAGCAGTTCGCGGGCGGCGCGGTCGGTCTCGGCCAGGGGCACGCGCGGCGTCGCCGGAAAATCGAGCGTGCCGTCGAACGGGCGGGCCAGACCGCGCGTGATCAGGGCCTGGCGCAGGCGGTCAAACTTGGACCCGGCCTTGCGGGCCACCATGGGCAGAAGGTGCACCGGGCGACCGGTCGAGGCGGCCTCGGCCGCCATATTGGCGCTGTCCTCGGTCACCAGCACATGGTCGGCCGCACCCAGAAACGCGAAATAGGGATTGTCGCCCTGCCCGTCCCAGACCCAGCCGGGCCCGGTGTCCAGACGCCGACGGATGAGGGCTTCGGCCTCCGGGGGGGTGCGGCGCGACAAGGTGACCATGACCGAGCCGCCGACGGCCTGCACGGCCCCTGCGATCTGATCGGCCAGCCGGGCCGCATGGTCGGGCGGCAGGTCGTGACTGGCCGAGCGCCCCCCTACCAGCACGGCCACACGGGGACGGGGCAAGGGGTCAAGACGGTCGGCGAAGGCCGCCACCGCATCGGCGATCCGGGCGGGGGTGATGCGGTGGGGAGAGCCGAGGATGGAGACCACATTGGGCCCGCTGAGCCCGTCATGCTCGGGGGCGACGACCAGATCGAAGCGGTCGGTGCGCCAGCGCGGGTCCTGGGTCTGGACGACGAAGGGACGATCAGGTCCCGCGCTTGTGGCCCTGACAGACAGCGGCAAGGAGGCACGGCCGGTGGCGATCCAGATGTCCGGCCAGGGCGCGCCATCGGGCGGCAGGACAGGATCGGATGCCGGATTGCGCATCCACGGCTGTTTCAGCGCGGAGGGCCATTTGTCGAAAGCGGGACGCCAACCGATACGGCAGACTTCGATGGCGGCCGGACGCAGGCGCTGGACAGCCTCGGCCAGTCCCAGCGCCTGATTCTGGATGCCGGCCCGGCCGTCAGAGACGACCCGGATCCGGAGGGGAGACGCGCTGTCGCGTGTCAGATCCACTCGACCTTGAGGATTTCATAGGCCTTGACGCCACCGGGCGTGTTGACCTCGACGACGTCGCCGACCTCTTTCGAGATCATGGCGCGTGACAGGGGCGAAGTGATCGAGATCCGGCCCTGTTTCACATCGGCTTCGTGCTCGCCGACGATCTGGTAGCGGGCCTCTTCCTCGGTGTCCTCATCGACCACGGTGACCGTAGCGCCGAACTTCACCTGCTCGCCCGAAAGCTTGGACACGTCGATGACCTGGGCCCGCGACATGCGGTCCTCGATCTCGGCGATCTGGCCTTCGATCCAGCCCTGGCGTTCCTTGGCGGCGTGATACTCGGCGTTTTCGGACAGGTCGCCGTGCTCACGGGCCTCCGAGATCGCCGAAATCACCGCGGGACGTTCCACGGACTTCAATTGCTTGAGCTGATCGTCCAGGGCGCGATAGCCGGGGGCCGTCATCGGCACTTTTTCCATAGGATGGTGAGTTTCTTGTTTCGCCCGACTGCGGAGAGGAAGGTCAACCTTGATAGAAGGTCGCGGGGCGCGCGCGACCGGGGCAAAAAGGATAGGTCACGATCTCGCTGAACTCAAGCGGTCGGACGCATCCTTGTGCGGCGCACCTTGTGCATCAGGCTGCGGGTCAGCCAGGCGAGGCCGGCCAAGGCCGCGACCATGAACGCCACGGACACCAGCGCCAGCTTGGCAAACACCAGTGCCAGGCTGAAGGCGACGACGACGAGCGCAACGGCGGCAAGATAGAGGACAGTGATCTTCATGACGGATTAACGCCGTCCCGCGCGGCTGGTTTCACCGGTTCGGGCGTGAGTGAAGGTTCAGCGCGCGTGCGCTGTTGATGCCACACTCGCCGTTGACCGCCTCAGGCGTAGCTGTAGGGACCGCCGCGTTCGAGGGCGCGCTGATAGGCCGGGCGGGCGTGGATGGTCTCGAGGAAGGCCTTCAGCTTCGGACGCCGGCCAAAGCCGGGGATGCGCGTGGCGCCCGCCTCGATCGGAAAGCTCATCATGATGTCGGCGGCCGAGAACGCGCCACCCGCGAACCACGGATGGGCGGTCAGCTCGGCTTCCCAGAAATCGATATGCGACTGCAGCTGGGGATCGATGAAGCCCGACTGGGCCTTGCCGGCGATGGAGTTGACCAGCGGCCGCACCAGACCGGGCGCGCGTTTGGGCAGCTGGCTGAACACCAGCTTGAGCAACAGCGGCGGCATGGCCGAGCCCTCGGCGTAGTGCAGCCAGTAGCGATAGCGGCGCCCCGCCTCGGTGCCGGACGGTGGGGCCAGCCGCCCCTTGCCGTGGGTCTCGACCAGATAGTCGACGATGGCGCCGGTCTCGGCGACGCGAATGTCGCCGTCATCGACCACCGGGGACTTGCCCAGCGGATGGATGGCCTTCAGCTCGGGCGGCGCCAGCATGGTTTTCGCATCGCGCTGATAGCGTTTGACCTCATAGGGCAGGCCCAGTTCCTCGAGCAGCCACAGCACCCGCTGGGACCGGCTGTCGTTCAGGTGATGTACGGTGATCATGAGGGCGTCCGGCGCTCGGGAGGGATGAAGTCCGGATCAAAGCCCGCCTTGCAAGGCCATGTCCAGCCCGACCACGGCGGTAACGGCCACGCTGGCGACTGCCCAGGCCAGAAGATTGGCCTTCCAGCCGATCCGGAGGTGCCGGGCGCCCCAGATCGTCATCCCGACCAGCACAGCCACCACAAGGGCATGGCCCGACCACCGTCCCCACCCCATCGCCAGGGTGATGGCGGCCTCGTCGTTCGGCTGCATCAGGGTCATGACCGCGGCCATGAAGCGCATGAAGGCCGCCGAGAACAGGACCGCATAGGCCGCGAGACTGCCGCGTGTCAGGACCAGCGTCAGCCCCAGCAGGGCCTGAAGCAGCGTCACGACCACGCCACCGGCGCGGACGGCGATCATGTGTTCCACGGGGATCGACGGGTCGCGCACGCCCGCGCTGTTCAGGCTGAAATAGGCCTCATAGCCAAGGGCGCGGCCCGCAGCCCAGTGGCCAGCCTCGTGCATCACGAAGGTCAGGACCATCACCCCGAAGAGCAGGACGTAGAATCCCGCTCCGATCCGCTGTCGTCTGACCATGGCGCACCTCCCCGACCCATGAGGCCAGTCGAGGAGACGGTTGTCCCGTTAAACTTCTGTCAGGCGTAAGCCTGCAGCGGGCGGACGTCCAGATCGTCGTTGCGGATGGCGGCGATGGCGTGGACGGCGGCAAGGGCCCCGGCGGTGGTGGTGTAGTAGGGGATCTTCATCATCAGGGCTGTGCGCCGGAGGCTGAAACTGTCCTGCAGGGACTGTTTGCCCTCGGTGGTGTTGAAGACCAGCTGGACGTCGCGGTTCTTCATGGCGTCGACGATGTTGGGCCGGCCCTCCAGCACCTTTTTAACATGGCCGACCGGCAGGCCCTGCTGGACCAGCCAGGCGTGGGTGCCGCCGGTGGCGATCACCTCGAAACCCTGTTTCAGCAACAGGGCGACCGGTTCGACGATGAAGGGCTTGTCCGAATCCTTGACCGAGACGAAAGCGCAGCCCTGGACCGGCAGGGTGGTGCCGCCGCCGATCTGGCTCTTGGCAAAGGCCCGGGCGAAGGCGTCGGCCATGTCGGGCTCGCCCTCGCGCTTCCAGTCCAGCCCCATGACCTCGCCGGTCGAGCGCATCTCGGGCCCCAGAACCGTATCGACGCCGGCAAAGCGGGCGAAGGGGAAGACCGCTTCCTTGACCGCGATATGGTCATAGGGGCGGTGCTCCAGCCCGAACGAGGCCAGCGGCACCCCGGCCATGACCTTGGCGGCGATGGCGGCGATCGGCTGGCCGATGGTCTTGGCAACGAAGGGCGCCGTACGGCTGGCGCGCGGATTGACCTCCAGCACGAAGATGCGCGGGGTGTCGCTATGCGGCTTCTCAATGGCGAACTGGACGTTCATCAGGCCGCGCACCTTGAGCGCCTTGGCCATGGCCTCGGTCTGGCGCATCAGCTCGGCCACCACCTCGGCCGACAGGGAATAGGGCGGCATGGAACAGGCGCTGTCGCCGGAATGGACGCCGGCTTCCTCGATATGCTCCAGCACGCCGGCGACAAAGACGGTCTCGTCGTCGCACAGGGCGTCGACGTCGACCTCGGTGGCGCGGTTCAGATAGTGATCGATCAGGACGGGATCGTCGCCCGACACCCGCATGGCCTCGCCGACGTAGCGGTCCAGCTGTTCGCGGTCATGAACGATCATCATGCCGCGGCCGCCCAGCACATATGAGGGACGCAGCACCACCGGATAGCCGACCTCGTCCGCCTTGTCGGCGGCCTCCTGGGCCGAGCGGGCCAGGCCGTTGGGCGGCTGCATCAGGCCGATGTCGTGCAGCATGACCTGGAAACGCTCGCGGTCCTCGGCCAGATCGATGGAGTCGACGCTGGTGCCAAGGATCGGCACGCCGTCCTCCTGCAGGGCATGGGCCAGTTTCAGCGGCGTCTGGCCCCCGAACTGCACGACCACGCCGATCAGCTCGCCCTTCGAGCGCTCGACGTCGATCAGCTCCAGCACATCCTCGGCGGTCAGCGGCTCGAAATAGAGGCGGTCCGAGGTGTCATAGTCGGTCGAGACGGTCTCGGGGTTGCAGTTGACCATGATCGACTCGACGTCGATCTCGGCAAAGGCAAAGGCCGCATGACAGCAGCAGTAGTCGAACTCGATCCCCTGCCCGATCCGGTTCGGCCCGCCGCCGAGGATGATGGCCTTCTTCCGATCCGACGGGCGGGACTCGCACTCGGGGATCTGGCCGACGGCGCCGGTCTCATAGGTCGAGTACATATAGGCGGTGGCCGAGGCGAACTCGGCGGCGCAGGTGTCGATCCGCTTGAACACGGGGCGGACGTCCAGCGCGCGACGGGCCTTGCGCACCGCGGCCTCGGTGGTGCCGGTCAGGGCGGCGATGCGGGCATCGGCAAAGCCCTTGGCCTTGAGCTGGCGGAAGGCGCGGGCGTCGGTCGGCAGACCCCGCACCCGCAGATGACCCTCGTCGCGGATCAGCTCCTGGATCTGGCGCAGGAACCAGGGCTCGTACGAACAGGCGGCCTGGACTTCTTCCACCGTCAAGCCGTGGCGGAAGGCCTGGGCGATGACGCGGATGCGGTCGGGCGTGGGCGTGCCGAGGGCCCGCACCACGGCCGCGCGGATGGCACCTTCGTCATCGGTGTCGGTGGTGCCGTCGATCTCGATCTCGTCAAAGCCCGACAGACCGGTTTCCAGCCCGCGCAGGGCCTTCTGCATCGATTCCTGGAAGGTCCGGCCGATGGCCATGACCTCGCCCACCGACTTCATCGAGGTCGACAGCAGCGGCTCGGAGCCCGGATATTTCTCGAAGGCGAAGCGGGGGATCTTGGTGACCACATAGTCGATCGAGGGCTCGAACGAGGCCGGGGTCACACCCGTGATGTCATTGGTCAGTTCGTCCAGCGTATAGCCGACCGCCAGACGGGCCGCGACCTTGGCGATCGGGAAGCCGGTGGCCTTGGACGCCAGCGCCGAGGACCGCGACACGCGCGGGTTCATCTCGATGACCACCATGCGGCCGTCGGCCGGATTGATGGCCCACTGGACGTTCGAGCCGCCCGTCTCGACCCCAATTTCGCGCAAGACGTTGATCGAGCCCGTCCGCATCCGCTGATATTCCTTGTCGGTCAGCGTCAGGGCCGGGGCGACGGTGATGCTGTCGCCGGTGTGGACCCCCATCGGGTCGATGTTCTCGATCGAGCAGATGATGATGCAGTTGTCCGCCTTGTCGCGGACGACTTCCATCTCATACTCCTTCCAGCCGAGGACGCTTTCCTCGATCAGCACTTCGGTGGTCGGCGACAGGTCGAGACCGCGCTCGACGATCTCGCGGTATTCCTCGACATTGTAGGCGATGCCGCCACCCGTCCCGGCCAGGGTAAAGCTGGGGCGCACGATGGCGGGCAAGCCGACGAACTCCAGCGCCTCCTCGGCCTCGTCGATGTGGTGGATGGCGCGCGAGCGGGGGCTTTCCAGACCCAGCTTGTCCATGGCGTCGCGGAATTTCTGGCGGTCCTCGGCCTTGTCGATGACATCGGCGCGGGCGCCGATCATCTCGACGTCATGACGGGCCAGCGCGCCCGAGGCATCCAGCGCCAGGGCCGTGTTCAGCGCCGTCTGGCCGCCCATGGTCGGCAGCAGGGCAAAGCCGCCGGGCAGGACATGGCGTTCCTTCTCGATGATCTTCTCGACGAACTCGGGCGTGATCGGCTCGATATAGGTGGCGTCGGCCACCTCCGGGTCGGTCATGATGGTGGCGGGGTTCGAGTTCACCAGAATGACCCGATAGCCCTCGGCCTTCAGCGCCTTGCAGGCCTGAACCCCCGAATAGTCGAACTCGCAGGCCTGACCGATGATGATCGGCCCGGCGCCGATGATCAGGATCGACTGGATGTCTGTGCGTCTGGGCATCGCGGCCTCTTCTTGTCAGTTCGTCACGACCGCACACTCCCAGCCGTCATAGTCCAGCTGGAAGGCCGCGGCCCAGGATTGCATCATGGCGGAAACGGGCGCGAACGAGGCTTCGTCCACCGCCATGGTCGTCTCAAGTATGGTCGAGTCGTCGGCGCCACGCGTGATGAAGCCGGCCCGGCGGGCGACCTCGTTCAGATCGTCGTGGTCGCCCTCGCCGTAGAAGTAGAACAGGGTGTGGCGCGGGGTCAGGCCGCTGTCGCCCTGCTCCGCCAGGGCTGCCCGGATCATGGCATCACGCTCGTCATGCGGGATATCGGCAGCGGTCACGGAACGGCGGTCCTTCGGCGCACGAAAACCCGACGGAGGGAGGGCCCCCGGCGCGGTCACGTCTGGTTGTCGGTTAAGCGGCCGGTCTAAAGACGCGGGGGCCTGCTAGCAAGGCCTGAATCAGCCCGGATCGCGTTCAATTCGCGCCAGCCATTCCGGCAGCTCGTCGAAGCGGGCCAGGGTGACATAGCGGGGGTGGCCTTCGGGGGCGTCGGCCAGTTCATGGGCCCAGGTCACCTCATAGGGAATATGCACGCCCCACGCGCCGGCCTCGATCGCGGGCAGCACATCCGAGCGCATGGAATTGCCGACCATGACGCCCTCTTCCGGACCGGTGCCGTGGCGGGCGAAGACCCGTTCATAGGTCGAGCGGTCCTTTTCCGAGACGATCTCGACGCCCGAGAACAGCTCGCCCAGACCCGAGGCGGCCAGCTTGCGTTCCTGATCCATCAGGTCGCCCTTGGTCACCAGCACCAGCCGGTAGGTGTCGGTCAGCTGCGCCAGGGTCTCGGCGACACCGGGCAGGGTCTCGACGGGGTGGGACAGCATCTCGCGCCCGGCGGCCAGGATCTCGCGGATGGCCGAGGACGGGGGATCGCCGTCGCACAGCTCCATCGCCGTCTCGATCATCGACAGGGTGAACCCCTTCACGCCATAGCCGTAGAGACGCAGGTTGCGACGCTCGACCTCGGCCAGCCTGTGCGCGATCACCGCATTGTCGTGATCGGTCAGAAGGTCGAGAAAGCGGGCTTGGGTGAGGCGAAAGATCGTCTCATTGTGCCAGAGGGTGTCGTCGGCATCGAGGCCGAGGGTGGTGATGCGCATGGCGCGCTGCCTAACACCGGAATCAGGCGTTTGGGAGAGGCCATGAGCGAGACATCTGCGGTCGTGATCGGCGCGTCGGGCGGCATCGGTTCAGCGTTGGTCCGGCAGTTGGAGGCTGCGGGCCACCATGCGGTCGTCCATGCCCTGTCGCGGTCAGGCACCGGGCTGGATCTGGAAGATGAGGCCTCTATCGCGGCGGCCGCCGCGCGGATTGCCGAGGGGCCGCCCCCCGCGCTTGTGATCGTAGCCACAGGGGTGCTGCACGGCGACCATCAGCCTGAACGCGCCTATCGCATGCTGACGGCCGAGCATCTGATGCGCGACTATCGGCTTAATGCCGTCGGGCCCGCGCTGGTGGCCAAACACATCCTGCCGCTGATGCCGCGGCAGGACCGGGGGGTGTTCGCTGCCCTGTCGGCGCGGGTGGGGTCGATCGGGGATAACCGGCTGGGCGGCTGGCACGCCTATCGGGCGTCCAAGGCCGCGCTGAACATGCTGATCCGCAATCTGGCCATCGAGCATGGCCGGACGCACAAGGCGGGCATCGTGGTCGGCCTGCATCCCGGCACTGTGGCGACGGACCTGAGCGCGCCGTTTCAGGCCGGAGTCGCGCCCGAAAAACTGTTCACACCGGAGCATTCGGCATCCGCCCTGTTGTCGGTGGTCGAGGGGCTGACCCCCGGAGACAGCGGCGGTGTCTTTGCGTGGGACGGCCAGCGCATCCCTGCCTGAGCGGAAAAGAGGGTGAACCGGCGGTTCACCGCCTTTGTTGATCGTCCGTAGACGATCCGGGGCGCATCCTGCAGGCGTCGGGGACCGACTTGTCACCTGGAGGTGGCCCATGCGGACCTTTCCCAATGACCCGGCGGGCTCCGCCGGGCCTACAGATGCTTCCTTGGCGGGCACAGCCAGCCTGTCCTCGCCGCCGCTGCAGTTCGCCCCCGAGCACGCGGGCTTTGAGCTGGTGACGCGCGGACGGCGGGGGCTGGCGGTCAGCTTGATCGCGCAGGATATTGTCGACCTGGACAGCGGCGAGGCGGTATCGCGCCGCGTGCGTCGGATCATTCGCCATACCGGGGGCGAGGCCGGGCTGAACCTGTTCGGCCGCGGCACACTGGAGGGCGCGGACCTGCGCCGGATCGACCTGCAGACCCTGCGGATCGGTCTGGACCTGCTGCGCCGTACGCCGGGGCTGACAGGCGTCCTGCCGGTTTTCTGGCGGACCCTGGCCACCAGCCATGGCCGGTTTGCCCTGCTGTATGCCGGCACGAACGACGAGACCCGCCCCGCCGGCCTGTCGATGGAAATCATGGGCGGCACCGAGACGTCGCGGCTGGACGCGGTGGCCGACGTCATCGAGCAGTTCCAGAGCGGGCCGATCGGCATGATCCTGCATGCCGCGCCGGATATCGGTATCGTCCGTCATGCGGCGGCGACACGGGCCTCCTGTCTGTGCCTCGACTTTGCCGGCGTCGATCACCTGTCCCCCGAGGGCAAGGCCGAGGCCCGGGACCTGATCGCAACCGCCCGACGCGTGGCGCCGACGGTACTGCTGGTCAATCTGAGGCCGGACTGGGCGCCGGCGGCCCACGAGGCGGGGGCCACCCATGCGGTGTTCGCCCCCATGGAGCCCCTCAGCCTTTAGCGGCAGAGGTTGACCGGACGGAGCATGGCCCCTAACACCCGGCCGCTTCCGGCCCCTGTCGATACGCGACGGGTGCGCGGGGGCGAACTCCGCGATAGGATGCCGCCATGACCCGAACCCTTCCCGGCGTAACCGGCGTGCTGGCGCTTGCCGACGGCACCATCCTGCAGGGCCTCGGCTGTGGCGCCGAGGGCTCTTCGCTGGGCGAAGTCGTCTTCAACACCGCCATGACCGGCTATCAGGAAATCCTGACCGACCCGTCGTACATGAGCCAGATCCTGGCTTTCACCTTCCCGCATGTCGGCAATGTCGGGGTGAATGCCGAAGACGTCGAGCAGATGGGCGAGAGCGCGGCCACCTCGGCGCGCGGCGCCATCTTTCGCGATGTGCCCACAACGCCGGCCAACTGGCGGTCGGGCCAGTCCTTCGATGACTGGATGAAGAGCCGCAATGTGGTGGGGCTGGCCGGGGTCGACACCCGGGCCCTGACCGCGCGCATCCGCGAGAGTGGCGCGCCGCACGCGGTGATCGCCCACAGTGCCGACGGACAATTCGATCTGGGCGCCCTGGTTGCGCAGGCCCGCGCCTGGCAGGGCCTGGTCGGGCTGGATCTGGCCAAGGACGCCTCGACCCTCCAGGCCTTCGACTGGGACCAAGGTCTGTGGGACTGGCCCGAAGGCTACCCGCGGGTCGACGCCAATGACCGTTCGGTCATCGTCATCGACTATGGCGTCAAGAAGAACATCCTGCGGGCGCTGGCCTCGACCGGTGCAAAGATCACCGTCGTGCCCGCCACCACCTCGGCCGAGGACATTCTGGCGCGCAAGCCGGACGGCGTGGTCCTGTCGAACGGTCCGGGCGATCCGGCCGCCACCGGCGAGTATGCGGTGCCGGAGATCAAGAAGCTGGTTGCCTCCGGCACGCCGCTGATGGGCATCTGCCTGGGCCACCAGATGCTGGCTCTGGCCATGGGCGCGAAGACCATCAAGATGGATCAGGGGCACCACGGCGCCAATCACCCGGTCAAGGACCTGACCACCGGCAAGGTCGAAATCGTGTCCATGAATCATGGCTTTACGGTTGATCGCGACAGCCTGCCGGATGCCGTGACCGAGACCCATGTCAGCCTGTTTGACGGCACCAATTGCGGCATCGCGCTCAAGGACAAGCCGGTGTTCAGCGTCCAGCACCACCCCGAGGCCAGCCCCGGCCCCACCGACAGCCTGTATCTTTTCGGGCGCTTTGCCGAGATGATGCGCCGCTGATACGGCGCCATTCCGGTTCGAAGGCAGGGCAAGGTGAAGTTTGACGAGCGCTTCATCGAGGAGCTGAAATCCCGGCTGCGGCCGTCGGACGTGATCGGCCGCACGGTGAAGCTGAAGCGTCAGGGTCGCGAGTTCGCCGGCCTGTCGCCCTTCACCAAGGAGAAGAGTCCGTCCTTCTTCGTCAATGACGAGAAGGGCTTCTTCCACGACTTCAGCTCGGGCAAGCACGGCGACATCATCAGCTTCCTGCAGGAGACCGAGCGCCTCAGCTTCGTCGAGGCGGTCCAGCGGCTTGCCAATGAGGCGGGGATGGCCCTGCCGGCCGAGGACCCGCAGGCCGCGGCCCGCGAGCAACGCCGCACCACCCTGTTCGACTGGACCGAGCTGGCCATGAAGTGGTTCTCGGCCAATCTGCGCCGGTCGGTCGGCGCCAGCACACGCGACTATCTGAAGAAGCGCGGACTGCCCGAGGATCAATGGGAGCGGTTCGGCCTCGGCTATGCCCCCAATGACCGCGACGGCCTGAAGACGGCCCTTATCCAGAAGGGCGCCACGCCCGGGGATCTGGTCGAGGCGGGGCTGTTGATCTCGCCCGAGGGCGGCGGCGCCCCCTATGACCGGTTCCGCGACCGGCTGATCTTCCCCATTCTGGACGACCGCGGCCGGGTGGTCAGCTTTGGCGGCCGGGCCATGAACCCCGACGACCGGGCCAAATATCTGAATGGCCCGGAAAGCCCCCTGTTTCACAAGGGGGCGACGCTCTACGGCATGCCGGAGGCCCGCAAGCTGCTGGGCACTTCGAAACAGGCCAGCCTGGTGGTGGTCGAGGGCTATATGGATGTGATCGCCTGTCAGAGGGCGGGCATTCCGGCCGTCGCCCCCATGGGCACGGCCCTGACCGAGGACCAGATGGCGCGGCTGTGGCGGGTCACGCCCGAGCCGATCCTGTGCTTTGACGGCGACGCCGCCGGTCAGCGCGCCGCCGGCCGCGCGGTCGAACGCGCCCTGCCCCTGCTGAAGCCGGGGCGGAGCTTCCGCTTCTGTCTGCTGACGGACGGGCGCGACCCCGACGACATGCTGCGGGACGCTGGCGCCCCGGCCCTGCGCGAGGCCCTGTCCCGCACGCGGCCGTTCGTCGAGGTCCTGTTCCAGAAGGAAGCCGAGGCGGAAACCCTCGACACGCCCGAGCGGCGGGCGGGGTTGAAGGCGCGCCTGCGCCAGGCCACCGAGGCCATCACCGACCGCGATCTGGCCGAACAGTACCGGCGCGACCTGTTCGAACGGTTTGATGCCGTCATGCCGGGACGGGGCGCGAAATATGCCCCGCGCAACGACGGCCGCCCCGCCGGCGGGTGGAAAAGGGGCGGCCCGCCGCCTCTGGCCGGCCAGACGCCCGAAGGGGCAGAGGCCCTGCATGCCTTCAACCGGTCCATCGAGCCGATGGCCGCCGCCCTGGCGCTGGCGGCGCTGGACGACATAGAGCGGCTGGACGTCCACCTGGAGACAGTCGCCGGAACCGGATTCGGCGATCCCGCGCTGGACGGCCTTGCCCAGACGCTGGTCCAGCAGCGCCTTGGCGGTGACGCATCCCTTGACTCTGTCGCGCTTCGTCGCCATCTGGCCCAATCGGGTTACGAGGCCCTGTTGCACGAGGTCGAGAAGGCGGCGGCAAAGTCCGGTGCGCCCTTCCTGGCAGAAGATCTGCCCCTCGGCGAGGCACGGACCCTGTGGTCGCAGGCGTTTGACGCCCTGACGCGCATTGCCGCGTTGGAGCGGGCGCTGGCCATGGCGAAGTCGGAGGCCCATCGGGCGTTCGACAGCTCTGCCTTCACCCAGTTGAAGGCGGAGCGTGATGCCCTGCGGCGTGCGATCAAGTCGGGAAGCCTTTGGGAAGATGCCGCAGGAGCCTAACGGGGCCGCGGACGTTTTCCTGTTAATGTAGTGCCGGATAGCCACAGGCTGCGGCGGGTCGGAGACGGAAAACGGGATGAGTGCGCAGACGGACACGCAGGACAATGACGCCCCGAACGACGGGCCCCTGCTCGATCTGACCGATGCCGGAGTCAAAAAGTTTATCAAGCAGGCCAAGACGCGCGGCTATGTGACGATGGAAGATCTGAACAAGGTGCTGCCCTCGGAAGAGGTCACGCCCGATCAGATCGAGGACACCCTGGCCATGCTGTCGGAGATGGGCGTCAACGTCGTCGAGGCCGAAGAGGACGGCGAGGCCGCCCAGGGCACCGACGTGGCCGAAAAGGCCGAGACCTCGGTCTCCGAGACCGACGCCAAGCCGACCTATGACCGTACCGACGACCCCGTGCGGATGTATCTGCGCGAGATGGGCTCGGTCGAGCTGCTGAGCCGCGAGGGCGAAATCGCCATCGCCAAGCGCATCGAGGCGGGCCGCGACGCCATGATCTCGGGCCTGTGCGAAAGCGCCCTGACGTTCGAGGCCATCATGGTGTGGCGCGACGAACTGCTGAACAACCGCATCCTGCTGCGCGAGGTCATCGACCTGGACGCCACCTATGGCGTGCTGAACCCCGCCAGCCTGCCGCACAACCAGCCGCCGCAGCCGATCCCCGGCCAGCCCAAGCCGCCCCGCACCGCTGAGGAAGCGGAGAAGGAAGCGGAAGAGGATGAGGACGAGGACGATTTCGACGACGGCGGCGGCATGTCGATCTCGGCGCTCGAAGCCGAGCTGCGCGATGGCGTCATGGAAGTGCTGGACGCGGTCGCCAACGACTTCGGTGGCTTCCGGCGGCTGCAGGACAAGCTGGTCGAGGCGCGGCTGAAGGGCGAAGCCCTCTCGGCCAAGGACCAGAAGGCCTATGAGGCCCTGTCCAAATCGATCTCGGATCGCCTGAAGTCGATGAAGTTGAACAACAACCGCATCGAGGCCCTGGTCGAGCAACTGTATGCGATCAACAAGCGTCTGATCTCGCTGGAAGGGCGGCTGCTGCGCCTGGCCGACAGCTATGGCATCTCGCGCCCCGAGTTCCTGAAGGCCTATTTCGGCGCCGAACTGGACCCCGATTGGAGCGAGCGGGTCAAGGACATGGGCGTGCGCTGGACCAAGTTCAGCGAGAATGAACAGGCCCAGATCGCACAGATCCGCGGCGACGTCGCCGCCGTGGCCTCCGAAGCTGGCCTGCCGATCGACGACTATCGCCGCATCGTCCAGAAGGTGCAGAAGGGCGAGCGCGAGGCCCGTCAGGCCAAGAAGGAAATGGTCGAGGCCAACCTGCGCCTGGTCATCTCGATTGCCAAGAAATACACGAACCGCGGCCTGCAATTCCTTGATCTTATTCAGGAAGGCAACATCGGCCTGATGAAGGCGGTCGACAAGTTCGAATACCGCCGCGGCTACAAATTCTCGACCTATGCCACCTGGTGGATCCGTCAGGCCATCACCCGCTCGATCGCCGACCAGGCGCGGACCATCCGCATCCCGGTGCACATGATCGAGACCATCAACAAGATCGTTCGCACCAGCCGCCAGATGCTGCATGAGATCGGCCGCGAGCCGACCCCGGAAGAACTGGCCGAAAAGCTGGCCATGCCGCTGGAGAAGGTGCGCAAGGTCCTGAAGATCGCCAAGGAGCCGATCAGCCTCGAAACGCCGATCGGCGACGAGGAAGACAGCCACCTGGGCGACTTCATCGAGGACAAGAACGCCATCCTGCCCATCGATGCGGCGATCCAGAGCAATCTGCGCGAGACCACCACCCGCGTGCTGGCCTCGCTGACACCGCGCGAGGAACGCGTGCTGCGCATGCGCTTCGGCATCGGCATGAACACCGACCACACCCTGGAAGAGGTCGGCCAGCAGTTCTCGGTCACCCGCGAACGCATCCGCCAGATCGAGGCCAAGGCCCTGCGCAAGCTGAAACACCCGTCGCGGTCGCGGAAGCTGCGGAGCTTCCTGGACAGCTGACGCCGGCATCAGGCAACAGGGCTGTCGAACCGGGTGATCAAACCGGTCAATGGGCCTGACCAAACCGGTCAACCGGCACCGTCGAACTGACCAACCCTGCCAACGCCACGTCCGGATTTGACGCAGGCCTATGTCAGGCTGCGTCCATGACCGAGCGACGCATCATCAAACAGCGATCCCCCGCCGTCTGGGCGCGGGTGAAAGAGGCCTACCTGGCCGGGGAGCCGGCGGCTTCGGTCGCGCGGCGGTTCGACGTGGGCCTTGGCAATCTGCGCTTCAAGGCGAATGCCGAGGGCTGGACCCGCAAGGCGGTGATGGCCGCCGCCGAACAGGAGGCGGAGGCCGAGGACCGGCGTCTGGCCGGACAGGCCGATGTCGAGACGCCCCTGCCCCTGCCCCCCGAGGCCCCCGTCCCGCCAGAAGACGTGCACGAGGCACTGGAGGCGGCGACGCGGCGGGCGGCCTCGCTGCTGGCGCGAGGGCGGGCCGCCGAGGCCAGCGCCCTGCTGAAGGCGGCCGAGGCGCTGGACCGCCGCATCGGCAGCCCCGCTCCGGAAGCAAGCCGGGAGGAACACGCCACCGCCGCGCCCCCGGAGGCCCCCGTGGACGACATCGCCGCCGAGGAAGACCTGTACCGCCTGCGCGCCGAGCTGGAGAGCCACATCCTGAGCCGGGCCGATGAAACGGCGCGGCGCATGCTGTCGGACCTGGACACGCCGCCGGACCTGCTGGGGGCGCTGGCCCTGCACTGGCGCGCCGAGAACCTGGGGCCCGAATGCGCGGCGCTGGATTTCGTCCGCCATCGCCGCGACGACGGCCGACCCTGCCGCTATTGGAATGCGGACGGCAGTCTGAAGACGCTGGACGAGATTTTCGACGGCTGGTGGGTCAGCGTGCGCAACCAGATGCGCGGCCAGAAGGGCCTGCCCTATCGCAAGGAGTGGGTCAGGCCGGAGGGGGGAGAGGGCGAGGAGGCGTGAGGGTCAGGCCTTCCGCCATTGGGGGAAGGCATCGAGCGTTGAGACGTCCGCCCCGTCCGAAACAACGGCGACAATGGCCCTGAGCAGCTTCAGGTTGGGATGTTTCTCGCGCTCGGCCTGTTCGATATTGGCCGAAAAATCCCAACCGGGGGCTCTCCCGCCCTCCAGAATACGGGCTTTGATCGCCTTCAGCCGTTCATCAATGGGGCGGCGCACATCGTGGGCATAGGCATAGACGGCCAGCTCAACGCCCAGGCTTGATTGAACGTCTGGCGCTTCGTTCGGCAGGGCGGCGATGGCCTGATCCAGATGGTCCAGTCCGTTCTCTCGGCCCTGTGCCAACAGCAACTGGGCATAGTTACCGAGGACGTTGGCGTCAGCGGGGTCCGCGTCGATGGCCCGCTTGTAGAAGGACTCGGCCCCGTTCATGTCCTCGCGGACGTGCTGCAGGAAGATGGCGTAGCTGCCGAGAGTGTTGGCATCGTCCGAGGCAGCGGCGAGAGCGCGCTTGTAGAGCTCCTCTGCCCCATCCATGTCCTTGCGGACCTCCGACAGGAAGTCGGCATAATTGCCGCGAGTTTTGGCGTTATCGGAATCCGCGTCGAGGGCCCGTTTGTGGAGGGTCTCGGCCCCGTCCATGTCCTTGCGCACCTGCCACAGGAAGACGGCGTAGTCACTGAGGGTGTCGGCGTTGTCGGGTTCAGCGTCGAGGGCCCGTTTGTAAATTGCCTCGGCCCCGTCCATGTCCTTGCGGACCTGCCACAGGAAGAGGGCGTAGTTTCTCAGATTGTTTGTGTGATCGGGCTCAGCGTCGAGGGCCCGTTTATACAGGGCCTCGGCCCCGTCCATCTCCTTACGGACCTGCCACAGGAAGAGGGCGTAGTCGCTGAGGGTGTCGGCGTCGTCGGGTTCAGCGTCGAGGGCCCGTTTGTAAAGGGCTTCGGCCCCGTCGGTAGTGGGTCAGTTTGAATTATAGACGCATCGAGAGGCCATGTCCCCGGAATCGCGTTCGTGTGCCATAATCACCCCATGACCAGACCACCGAAACGCCCCCGCGACACCAACGAGCTAGCGAAGCTCATTGCCGACATAGCAACCGGCGATATTGCAGACTCATCTGAAACTGGTGCAACGTCCGAAGCAGCAACGCTTGGGCGCATGGGGGGGCTCAAGGGGGGGCGCGCTCGCGCTGATAGTCTCTCCCCCGAAAGACGTGCAGAGATCGCCGCAAAGGCGGCTGCGGCGCGGTGGAGGAAAGATGGACGCAATCAAGGCTGAAGAGCTTGTTCTGCAGACACTGAGTAGCGGATGTAAGCATCTCGGCGGCATCCTCAAGGCAGATGTCATCGCAATTTCAGCGCCGATGATGTTTGGGCTGGACGGACTGGTTAAGAACGAGATTGAAAATCTCAATGAAGAAGACGACAGCCCTGATCGACTGGCCGTTGTTCTAGAAACGACTGGCGGATACATTGAGGTTGTGGAACGCATCGTAAGTGTTTTTAGGAAACACTACAAAGAAGTCGTATATATAGTCCCCAACTACGCATACAGCGCGGGAACGGTGCTGGCGCTCTCGGGTGACGAGATATACATGAACTACTACTCAGTGGTTGGCCCAATCGATCCGCAATTTCAGACTGAGAATGGTCGATCAGTGCCCGGCTTGGGGTATATTGCAAAGTATAACGAGCTCCTTCAGAAAATAAACAGCGTGTCCGATGATAATGTCGGAAGCGTGCGGGCCGAGATGTCTCTGCTAATTAAGCAGTTCGACCAAGCTCAGCTATTCCATATAGAGCAATCAATTCGCCATTCGCAGGAATTGGTAGAGGCGTGGCTGCCGGTTTATAAGTTTAGGAACTGGAAAAAGACCACTTCGGGCAAAAAGGTAACGCCCGAATATAAGGTTGAGAGAGCCAAGAAGATCGCAAAAATACTCGGAGATGCTGAGCACTGGCATAGCCATGGCCGAGGCATCACGATGTCGGAACTCGGAAGCGAGAAGATTGGTTTAAAGGTTGAGGATTTTGGCGAGGATGAGGCTCTTAACGCGAATATAACCCACTACCACGGACTCTTGAGTGATTTTATGCAGACAACCGGTATGAGTGCAGCTATTCACACCCGCCTGAGAATGAGGAGAGCGGCATGAACGATCAGCGCGCAGCGGCCCGGCTGGAAGAGCACGCCAGTCGGATGAAGCCGTTTTTCGAGGAGATGGAGCGACTGGAGCGCGTGACCCCGTCCGCCGGACAGGATCAACTGAAACTGCCTTACACGTCTCGCCCCGTCCTGCCCGGAAGCGGATTCAAGATGACCTTTTCTGCTTGACGGTCAAGCATAAGGGTCATTATAACTGAGGGCATGAACAAGCTCTCAGCCGAAGAACGCGCTCACATTCTGCACCTTCTCTGCGAGGGCATGTCTATCCGCGCTGTGACGCGCACCACGGGTGCCAGCAAGAACACCGTGACGCGGCTCCTGAATGACGCAGGCAGGGCGCTGGGCGATTACCAAGACCGAGTGTTTCGCGATCTGCAGTGTCGCCGTGTTCAGGTCGATGAAATCTGGTCATTCACTTACGCCAAACAAAAGAACGTGGCCGGTGCCGTATCGGCCCCTGAGGGTGCTGGCGACACGTGGACGTGGACGGCGATCTGCGCGGACTCCAAGCTGGTTATGTCGTGGCTGGTCGGCTCCCGCGATGCGGGCTCGGCCTACGAGTTCATTGAGGACGTTTATGGTCGCCTCGCAAACCGCGTCCAACTGACATCCGACGGCTTAGGAGCATACATCAACGCTGTGCGCGACATTTTCGGCATCGACGTGGACTTCGCCCAGCTCGTGAAGATTTACGGTTCTGCACCGGAGGCCTTCAAGGGCCGCTACAGCCCGGCCCCCATGTTGGGGGCCCGCAAGACGCGCATTGAGGGGCGGCCTGACCCGGCTCACGTCAGCACGTCCTACGTTGAGCGCCAGAACCTGACAATGCGGATGCACATGCGGCGCTTCACTCGGCTGACCAACGGCTTCTCAAAGAAGGTCGAGAACCACGCCAACGCCGTCTCGTTGCACTTCGCCTATTACAACTTTGTCCGCATCCATAAGACGCTGCGTGTTACCCCGGCCATGGCAGCTGGTGTCACCGACAGGCTGTGGGAGATGGCCGATCTGGTCGCCGTGCTTGAGGCGGCTGAGGAAGCTCCGAAAAAGCGTGGCCCCTACAAGAAGCGCGGATAGTGCGGCTCACAGATCACTGGTGTCGTATTTTTAATCCACCAGATTGCATACAAGCGCCTGATGGTGCGTTAGATGGTGTCACGATCAATGTGATCGTCATTTTGTCGGAGGTAGCTATGGCTATCCAGTCGAGCGCGTTCGGTCGCGTAAAGCTAACCGGCGAGGATGCGCGTAAGTTTGTCAGCCAGGTCACTCATGGTCGCCCGAAAGCGGCTGCGGTTGAAAGTGTAAAACGGGGAGTTGTGCTCTCTCGTGAGCTTCAGCAGACTGGGAAAGTGACGCTTCGCGCTAACCCGAGTCGATGATTGCCTGCAGACCAGACTGAATATGAACTCAGGCTTGTGGAGCCCGGTGACACTCTCACCGGGCTTTCGCTTGGGGATGAGGCCTTTCAGCCCCTCAAAACATTCCTCCAGCGAGACGCCAAAAGGTTTCAGGGGCGAAACCTAGGCCGAACGTATGGGGTCTTCGCGGGCCGCAAAATCGTAGCATACGTGACGCTCGTTTGCGGCGAGGTTAGCTCCTGCGATGACATTCGTGACGCGCAGGATGGCTTCACCTACGACAGCTATCCCGCGATTAAGATTGCGAGGCTGGCGGTCGACCGAAGACACCGGGGCGGGCTGGGTCTGGGACGGCAGCTGGTCGAATTCTCCCTTGGTGTGGCCAAGAACCAGATCTGCCCAGCCGTCGGATGTCGGTTCGTAGTGGTCGACTCAAAACAGCAATCCATCGGATTTTACGAGCGCTGTGGATTCACGACGATCAACACGGTGGCGAACAGGGACCGAGATCAGCCGGTCATGTTCATAGACCTACACCGCATCCCGGCGGCCTGATTTTCAAACTGACCCACTACCGCCCCGTCCATGTCCTTGCGGACCTGTTTCAGGAAGAGGGCGTAGTCGCTGAGGGTGTCGGCGTTGTCGGGTTCAGCGTCGAGGGCCCGTTTGTAAGGGGCTTCGGCACCGTCCATGTCCTTGCGGACCTGCCACAGGAAGAGGGCGTAGTTTCTCAGATTGTTTGTGTGATCGGGCTCAGCTTCGAGGGCCCGTTTATACAGGGCCTCGGCACCGTCCATGTCCTTTCGGACCTGTTTCAGGAAGAGGGCGTAGTCGCCGAGAGTGTCGGCGTCGTCGGGTTCAGCGTCGAGGGCCCGTTTGTAAAGGGCCTCGGCCCCGTCCATGTCCTTGCGGACCTTGATCAGGAAGAGGGCGTAGGTGCCGAGCAGATTCGCGTCGTCGCCAAACCTTCCGATGCCCTCTTTATAGATCGCTTCGGCCCGGTCCGGGTCGTCGTGGGCTTCCAGGGCGCTGATCATAAAGGCCCATGCCGAAGCAGGTGTAGACTGGGACGATTGTTCGGTGGCTTCCTTCAAGGCCTTGCGGGTTTCGGGGTCGCGGTCGGCTTTTTTATCGGTGGTGTAGGATTTCAGGGCGTCGAGATAACGATCCCTTGCCCGGGTCCAGCGGGATTCCTCGGGATGAGGAATTTCCAGCCTGAGTCTGACCAGATGCATGGCGTCGTCGAAATCGCGGTGGTTGACGCGAACCGCCTCGCGGTCATCCAGCCACTGGCTCATTTCGGCAGAGGGGTCGTCGGTGCCAACCCAATAGACCGGCTGGGGCAGGGTCGGCCGCGGGCAGTCGGTCAGGAAGCGAACAATGCTCTGGTCATTGCCGCCATAACCCAGAAAAACCAGAGTCGCGTTCTTGACCAGGGCATGAAGGTGTTCGGATACGGTTGGGTCCAGTCTGGCTGTTTCATGCCGGAGGTTTTTGGGGTCTAAATGCGCGTCGCCGTGCAGCTTGATGATGGTCGGACGGGTCTGACTGACACGGGCATAGTGGACCACCGCTTCGTGGGTGATGATCTGCGGCCGGACCTGCAGGGCCCCGTACATATAAATCGCCTCGACCAGCAGGTCATCGAAGTTGGTCGTCAGGACCATATTGCATCGCGGCCCTATCCGGGTGTCCGTGATGATCTGGGCCAGGGTGGCATAGCCATAGGCCGCCTCTCCACCGGCGCAGATGCGTTCGATCTCCTGTTGCCGATCGGCGGCGTTGGGATGCCGGGATTCGAATATCTCCGCATAGTGCAGGGCGGGCTTTTTGGGGTCGAACCCCTTGAAGGCTGACCTTGCCCAGTCGTTCCGGTCGTGGTCAGGGGCGCGCATCTCGTGCAATTTGTTCAGCCAGTCATCGACCAGCCCACCAGCCGCCTTGATGCCCGAGCTGATCGAACAGCCCGCGCCGAGGAACCAGACCACGTCCTGCTGATTGTCGACCAGCCTTTCGCGCAGGCGCTCGGCAAACTCCGGCAGCTTGACTGTGGTCCTCATGGCCCCTCCGCTGCGGACTATGGCCGGAGGTTGTGTGGCTGGCAATCTTAGCGGCGGTAGGCTGCGGCCCTGCGCCGGCGCGCACATCCGGGCCAACTCTGCCGCAGGTCGTCATCGCCCTCCCCCCACTTCCCCGTTTTGCTTCCGGCCCGGTTTCTGTACTGACACGCCCATGACGGACTCCCTTCCCGAGCTTCCCACTGGCCGGCCGGTCGGGCGGGTGATTGCCATGCCGGCGGATACCAACCCCGAGGGGGATATCTTTGGCGGCTGGTTGCTGGCGCATATGGACCTGTCGGGGGCGACGCCGGCGTTCGAGCGGGCGCAGGGGCGGTGCGTGACCATCGCCCTGGACGCCATGGTGTTCCACAAGCCGGTGTCGGTGGGCGATGAGGTGTCGATCTATGCCGAGATCGTCTCGACCGGGCGCAGCTCGATCCGGGTCAAGGTCGAGGCCTGGAAACGGCCCCGCAATCAGGCCCATGCCCGCTCGGAACGGGTGACCGAGGGCATCTTTACCTATGTGGCGATCGGCGATGATCTGCGGCCGCGACCGTTGCCGGACGTCCCGCTCTAGACGGCGAGCGTCACAGGCCGGTCCGCGACATGCCGGATCGCGGCCCCCTCACCGAAGGCGGCGCCCAGCAGGGCCGCGCCTTCGAACTCAGTCTCGAGACGCCGGCCGTCACGCATGACCAGCGGGCGGAGGTCAGCCCCCCGGAAGTCTGCAAAGCCCAGCCGGGCACCGCGGAAGTTGACCCCGCGCAGGTCGCAATTGCGGAAGTCCGCGCTCCGCAGGTCGGCATCCCGGAAATTGGCGCCTGCCAGCAGACTGTCGGTGAAGCGAACGTCGATGGCCCGGACCGCCGGCGCCGAG
The DNA here is from genome assembly GCF_036963785.1 of Brevundimonas sp. Classification (GTDB taxonomy): domain Bacteria; phylum Pseudomonadota; class Alphaproteobacteria; order Caulobacterales; family Caulobacteraceae; genus Brevundimonas. Next base: position 543,736 of record NZ_JBALUS010000003.1, on the reverse strand, counting down.
AGGCCCGCCAGCTTCCGGCCGGACAGGGCATCCCCGAGCGGGCGAAGGTCCTCGCCGGAGAAGTCTTCATCGGCGCCGCTGCGCTTGCCCCCCACGACCCAGAGCTCGAACCGGTCGAGGGCCTCCCGAAGATGGGCGGAACGGGCGAGGGCGGCGGCATCGGGGTCCCGCACGCAGCTGACGAGTGCTGCCGGGTCGATATGAACCCGCTCCAGATTGACCCCGGTCAGGATGGTGTCGTTGAACACGGCGCCCTCGAGGACGGCGGCGTCGAGCGACGCCCCGCTCAGATTGGCCCCGCTGAAATCTGCGCCCTGGAGCCGCGCCCCGCCCAGCCGCGCCCGTTTCATGGACGCATGGCGAAAGTCGACCCCCAGCCGGACCTCGCCGTCTGCGCCGAAGCGGTGTCGCTCGCGCTCCGGGTCAGCGCTCCATACCTTGAACAGGCCATCGGCCTGCACCTTGGCCAGCCGGGCGTCGCGGAAATCGGTCCCGTCGAGGCAGGCGCCGTAGAGGTTGGCCGCCTTGAGGCTGACACCCCGCAGATCGGCATTGGTGAGGTTGGCCGCCCGCAGGTCGGCCCGCCTGAGATCGCAGCAATAGAGGGTCGCCTCATCGAGGCGGGCGGCGGCGAGCCGGCCGCTCTCGAGGGTGCATCCGGTCAGGTCCGCTCCGCGAAGGTCGCGCTGCTGCAACATGACCCCTTGCAGACGTCCGAACCGGAGGATGAGGCGCAGGCCGCCCGGACGGCCGGATGCAAACCGCTCGTGCGAGGCCACGGCATCGAAGAACTGGAAGGGCAGGGTCGCAGCACTCATGCGCCGCAGCATCGCGCACAATCGTTACAATGGCTTCTACCCTGCTCCGGATGTCCGGCCGAAATCTTGACCTTTCGGGGTATCGCGCCTACCTCGACCCCATGGCCATCCGACGTATCCTGACCATCGACAATGCCGCTGATCTGGCGGTTCTGAAGCGCGTGTCCGAGCCGGTCGAGGGACCGGTGACGGATGAGCTGCGCTCCCTGATGGATGACATGCTAGAGACCATGTACGACGCGCCGGGCATCGGCCTGGCCGCCGTTCAGATCGGCGAGCTGCGCCGGGTGATCGTCATGGACCTGGCCGACAAGCCGGACGTGGCCGAGGACGCCGAGGATGCGGATCGCAAGAATCCGCGCTGTTTCGTCAATCCGGAGATCCTGTGGACCTCCGAGGAAACCGCCCCCTACGAAGAAGGCTGTCTGTCGATCCCCGAGTATTTCGACGAGGTCCAGCGCCCGGCGCGGGCCCGGATTCGCTATCTCGACTACAACGGAAAGAGCGTCGAGGAAGAGGTCGATGGCCTCTATGCCGTCTGCATCCAGCACGAGATGGACCACCTGAACGGGGTGCTGTTCATTGACCATCTGTCACGGCTGAAGCGCGAGCGGGCCGTGGCCAAGGTCAAGAAGCTCGCCCGGATGGCTGCCTGATGACCCGACGCGCCCCGAAACGTACCCCCTTGAAGCGCTCGCGTGACCGGATCGTCGATCCCAGCGGGCGGCGGCGGCTGACCCGGTCGGAGAAGATCGGTATCGGCAGTGTCGCGACCCTGCTGGCCGTGGGCGCGCTGGGTGTGATCGCCGGCGTGATCATCGACCGGCTGCTGGACTTTGACTCGCTGGACACCGGCGGCGAATGGGACGAGGGCGGCGGCGTCTCGACGCGCTGGGATTGATCACACTCCCCGGCCTGCCGCTCCCGTCGGCTCCCCGTCTGGCTTACCCGAGGTAATTCTTCATGCGTCTGGCCTTCATGGGAACGCCCGCGTTTGCGGTGCCCTCGCTGGCCGAGCTGGTGGCGTCGGGCCATGAGGTGGTGGCCGTCTATGCCCAACCACCGAAGCCGCGCGGGCGGGGCTTGAAGCTGACCCCCTCCCCCGTTCAGGAATTTGCCGAGACGCTGGGCCTGCCGGTGTTTACCCCGGAAAGCATGAAGGCGGCCGAGGCCATCGAGACCTTCCGCAGCCTCGACCTGGATGCCGCCTGCGTGGTCGCCTATGGCCAGATCCTGAAGCGTCAGGTGCTTGAGGCCCCGCGGCTGGGATGTCTGAACCTGCACGGGTCGCTGCTGCCGCGCTGGCGGGGGGCCGCGCCGATCCAGCGGGCGATCATGGCCGGTGATGCCGAGACCGGCGTGCAGATCATGCAGATGTCCGAGGGCCTGGACGAGGGGCCGGTGCTGCTGTCGGAGCGGCTGGCCATCAGCCCGCGCGATACGGCGGCCACCCTGTCGGAGCGGATGGCGCACATCGGCGCAGGCCTGTGGCCCCGGGCGCTGGCGGCGATGGAGCGCGGTGGCGGCCAGCCGGTCGAACAGGTCGGCGAGCCCACCTATGCGAAGAAGATCACCCCCGCCGAGGCCCGGATCGACTGGACCCGCCCGGCGACCGAAGTGGATGCCCATATCCGGGGCCTGTCGCCCTTTCCCGGGGCCTGGTTCGAGGTGGCGGGTGACGACGGGCCGGTGCGGATCAAGGCGCTGATGTCGGGCCTTGTGGAAGGGTCCGGCGCGCCGGGCACGGTTCTGGATGACGCCCTGACGATTGCCTGCGGAAGCGACGCGGTGCGGCTGGAGCGGGTGCAGCGCCCGGGCAAGGCGGCCCAGAGTGCGGACGACATGCTGCGCGGCTTCGCCATTCCTGCAGGCACACGCCTCCCCTCAAGTAGCGAGCCGCCGCGCGGCGAGCGGTAGGGGAGACGACCATGCCCCGCTACCGGCTGACGGTGGAATATGATGGGTCGGGCTATTGCGGCTTCCAGGCCCAGGCCAGTCTGCCGACGGTGCAGGGGACGCTGGAGCGCGCCATCCAGGCCTTCAGCGGCGAGACGCTTCGAATTGCGGCGGCCGGGCGCACCGATACAGGCGTCCATGCCACGGCCCAGACGGTGCATGTGGACCTGGCGCGCGACTGGCCCGAGCGGACGGTCATGAATGCCATGAACGCCCATATGATCCATGAGCCGGTCGCGGTGCTGGACGCTCGCAAGGTGTCGGACGACTGGCATGCGCGGTTTTCAGCGACCGGCCGGGGCTATCTGTACCGGATCCTGAATCGCCCGGCGCCGCCGGCGCTGGATCGCCAGCGGGTCTGGCATGTGAAACAGCCGCTGAATGCGGAGGCCATGGACCGGGCCGCGCAGGCGCTGGTCGGTCTGCACGACTTTACGACGTTCCGGGATGTGAACTGCCAGTCGGCCTCACCCCTCAAGACGCTGGACGTGGCCCGGGTCGGGCGGGTCGGTGAGGAGGTGCAGCTGGTGTTTGCGGCGCGCAGTTTCCTGCACCGGCAGGTGCGCTCGATGACCGGGACGCTGGTGCAGGTTGGGCTGGGCCGCTGGGCGGTGGAGGACGTGGCGCGCGTGCTGGAGGCGCGTGACCGGGCCGCCTGCGGGCCCGTGGCCCCGGCCGAGGGACTGTACCTCGACCGGGTCGATTACGAGACCGAAGCCTAGTTTTTCGCTTCTTCGGCCGTGGTGGTGACGGCGTCGCCGACGGCTTCGACGTCACGGCCGACGCCGGAAATGGTGTTGCAGGCCGAGACGGCGAGAGCCGAGGCGATGAGGGCCAGGGTGATGATCTTGCGCATGGGGGACTCCTTTATGGCCAAGCTCTAACGCGGGCGGGGCCTGCGGGTTGCATGGCAGGTCGATGGCCAAGGCAGGGGCTGATCTGCTAGCAGCAGAGCATGAGCCAAACCGCACACACCGCCCGCACAAGCGCCGCCCACCGGCTGGTCCAGACCCTGGTCGTCAACGGCATCGACACCGTCTTTTGCGTTCCGGGAGAGAGCTATCTGGCGGTGCTGGATGCGCTGGCCGATGTGCGCGACCAGATCCGGGTCATCACCTGCCGGCACGAGGCGGGCGCCGCCAATATGGCCGAGGCGTACGGCAAGCTGACCGGGAAGCCCGGCGTCTGCATGGTGACGCGCGGGCCGGGTGCGACCCACGCCTCGATCGGCGTGCATACGGCGCATCAGGATTCCACGCCGATGATCCTGTTTGTCGGCCAGATCGCCCTGACCGACCGGGGACGCGGGGCCTTTCAGGAGGTCGACTACCGCGAGGTGTTCGGCGGCCTGGCCAAGTGGGCGACCGAGATCGAGAGCCCGGCCCGCACGGTCGAGATCGTCGAGCGTGGTATCGCCACGGCCCTGCAGGGACGGATGGGGCCGGTGGTCATCGCCCTGCCCGAAGACATCCTGCATGACGACGGCGGTCCCGCCCCGGTCAAGCCCGTGACCCCGGCGCGCTCGGCGCTGGACCCGGCGATTGGCCGCGAGATCGAGGCGCGACTGGCCAAGGCGGAACGCCCGCTGCTGATCGTCGGCGGCTCGGGCTGGACGCACGAGGCGGCGCATACGCTGGCGGCCTGGTCGGAGGCGCTGGGCCTGCCGATCTCCGGCTCGTTCCGTCGCAAGGACATCATCGCCAACGACCGTCCGAACTATGCCGGGGATCTGGGGCTGGGCTGTAATCCGAAGCTGATGGCCCGCGCGAAGAACGCCGACTTGATCATCGCCATCGGGGCGCGGCTGGGGGAGAACCCGACGCAGGGCTACACCCTGTTTGACCGGGAGCATACAGCCCGGGTGCTGGTGCACATCCACCCGGGGCCCGAGGAACTGGGCCGGGTGTGGCCGACGCTGACGTCCGCCGTGGCCGACAACAGTCTGGCGGCGCTGGCCCTCTCGCAGATGGAGCCGGGCCGCACCTGGCACGACCAGGGCGAGGCCGCCCATGCCCATTTCGAGGCGTTCTCGACCCCCGTCGAGGTCACCGGCGCGGTCAATATGAGCCTGTGCATGAAGCATCTGGGCGAGGTCATGCCCGCCGATGCCATCGTCACCAACGGCGCCGGAAACTTCGCCGCCTGGCTGCACCGCTTCTATCGCCACCGGGCGTGCCGGACCCAGTTGGCCCCGACGTCGGGGGCCATGGGCTATGGCTGGCCGGCAGCGCTGGCGGCCAAGGCCGTCCACCCCGACCGCGATGTGGTCTGCGTGGCCGGCGACGGCGACTTCATGATGACCGGGCAGGAGATGGCCACCGCCGTCCAGCACGGCCTGAACCCCGTGGTGATCGTGGTCGACAACTCGACCTATGGCACCATCCGCATGCATCAGGAGGGGCACTACCCCGGCGCGGAACGGGTGATCGCCACCGACCTGAAGAACCCGGACTTCGTCAAATGGGCCGAGGCGTTCGGCGCGTTCGGGGTGCGTTGCGAGACCACCGAGGATTTTGCAGGCGCGCTGGAGACGGCGCGGAAGGCGGCGCGCGAGCAAGGCGTGCCCGCCCTGATCCACCTGATCACCTCGGCCGAGGACATCGCCCCCAACCGCACGATCAGCGGGATGCGGAAGGGGTAGGGGTAGGGGCGCCGCAGTCCGCACCCATCGCCGCCCATAGCTTTTGCGCGGGCCATATCGAGACACGCGGTGATGATCCCGGCGCCCCCTCAGGGGCAGGGCCGAGGGGGGTTGGGCAGGGCCGGAAGCGCAGGATTCACCACACTATACAGCCGTTCGCCCGCGACCGGCATTGCGGGATCGGCATTTCGAACGGCTTCGACATTGGCGGCAAACAACTGCTCACGCCGCGCCGGGGTCAGGGTATCGATGACCTCTTCGTAAATGCGCTGCCCCGTATTGTCCTCGAGGCCGATCGTGAACCGACCGCCTTCGGCCGCTGCTTCGAGAAGGCCGGGAGTGGCGGGCCCACCATGGCGTTCAGCACCCGAGCCGCCGGAAGACCAGTCCTGATGCCGGTCAGGCCCGGCTGGAACATAGGTTCGGTAACCCCGCCAGACCTGGCCGGACGGCCCGATCAAGACAGACTGGACCCAGGTTGCTTGATCCCGGCAGTAGTCAGGGAATTTGACGGTCCATGTGACACCCCGAAGCGTGCCGATTTCATCGCCCTCAGGATCAATCCATATCTGGAACGCAAAACGCGACCCCGGGTCGAAACCGCCTGCCTCAAGGTAGACCTCGCCCATGCGCGGCGCTTCGCCCTCGGCCCGCAGGATTTCGAGCGGCATGCGCGCAATATGGACCGCTTCAGGTTTGGCACAGGCACCGAGTCCTGCGATCACCGCAGCTATGAAGATGACGCGCATGACTATCCCCTGTTCTTGTCGAACAGTTCAGGGGCCGGCGCCCGTCATGTCAAATTTGGCTTGAGGGCAGGTGGACGGCCACCTCGCCGCCTCGACCTGTTTGCTGTAAGAGGCCGACCCCATGCCTTACCCCGTTACCGTTCTGACCATGTTTCCGGAGGCGTTTCCGGGGCCGCTCGGCGTGTCGCTGATCGGCACGGCGTGGCGTGAGCGGGGGCTCTGGAGCCTCGAAACGGTTGACATCCGGGCCTTTAGCGACGATAGGCGCGGCTTCCTGGACGACACCCCTGCGGGTGGCGGGCCCGGAGCTGTGCTGAAGGCCGATGTGGTCGCCCGGGCTCTCGACAGCCTGGATGGCCCCAAACGACCCCTTCTGTACATGAGCGCCCGGGGACGGCCCCTGACCCAGGCGCGGGTGAAGGACTGGGCCACAGCCGACGGTCTCGTCGTGCTGTGCGGCCGGTTCGAGGGGGTGGACCAGCGTGTGCTCGACGCGCGCGGGTTCGAGGAGGTCGCGGTCGGCGACGCGGTCCTTGCCGGTGGCGAGGCGGCGGCGATGGTGGCGATCGAGGCGTGCGTGAGACTGTTGCCCGGCGTCCTCGGCCAGGCGGCCAGTCTGGAGAGTGAGAGTTTCGAGGACGGGCTTCTGGAGCATCCGCAGTACACGAGACCGCGGACGTTCGAGGGGCACGACATTCCCGAGGTCCTGCTGTCGGGTGACCATCAAAAGGTCGCACGGTGGCGCGAGGAGCAAAGGGAGAAGACCACCCGTGAGCGGCGTCCCGATCTGTGGGCCGCATTTGCGGACAATACCACCCCGCGGGGCTGAGGCCTCGCAAAGACGACCCCGCGGGGCTAGCCCCGCCAATTGACAGCTAAAGGGCGCAAAGCCCGACGGAGAGTGACCATGAATATCGTCCAGCAGCTTGCTGCCGAAGAAAAAGCCCGCCTGCTCGAAGCCCGTGAGATCCCGGTTTTCCAGCCCGGCGACACCCTGCGCGTCAATGTGCGGATCAAGGAAGGCGAGCGCGAACGCGTCCAGGCCTTTGAAGGCGTCTGCATCGCCCGCTCGGGTGGCGGCGTGAACGAGACCTTCACGGTCCGCAAGATCAGCTTCGGCGAAGGCGTGGAGCGGAAATTCCCGATCCTGTCGCCGAACATCGAATCCATCGAGGTCAAGCGTCGCGGCGTCGTGCGGCGCGCCAAGCTCTATTATCTGCGTGATCGTCGCGGCAAGTCGGCCCGGATCGCCGAGCGCCAGACGGTGCGCCCGGTCAAGGGCGTCGCCGTGCCGGAAACCGGCAAGGCCGAGACCCCCGAAGCCGAAGCGTAAGACACAGGTCCGCAAGGACGCGAAAGGCCCCGGAGCGATCCGGGGCCTTTTTTGCTGTGCCGTGTCGGGTGGCCGTCAGGGGACGTCAGGAACGGACGGTTGCCGTGCCGACGCCTGCGGCTAAGGTGGCCTGATCATAACCCCGGAGCCTGCCATGCGCCTCGCCGTCACCCTCGCTACCGCCGCCCTTGCCGCCGCGACCCTCGGCGTGTCCGCGCCCCGCGCTCAGGACGCCCCGGCGATCTCGGGGCCCTATTATCTGATCGATATCACGCGAGAGTCGTTGATCTTTGCCGCCGGCGGGACCGTGCAGAAATCCGGGAATATCGCCAGCATCACCGTTATCACAGGCTCTTCACCGCAAACCCTCGCCGAGACGGACTTCGGGCGTCTGGACATGCGGTACCAGTTCGATTGCCGAAACTCGACCTTCAAGACCCCGAGCTTTGCCGGCTATGGCGCGGGGGGCGAGTTGATGGGCGCCCTCACGGATGACGCGGACTGGGAAGCGGTCAACCCGCAGGCGCCGTCTGCCATCGTCATGGACCTGGCCTGCAACGGCACCATCCCCGCAGACAGCGAGTTGGAGGGCGATGTTCAGACGATCGTCACCCAGTACCGTCAGTTCATCATCGAGCAGTAGGGTTCCTGTCACCGGTCCCGCCCCGCATGACCGAACCTGACGCGAGGCCCCCGGCCCCTGTTGCATTTCAAAAAGCCGGGTTATGCATTCGATCAGACGCCTGTTCAGGAGATCATCATGCGCCTCGCCCTTGCCCTCGCTGCCGGTACCCTGGCGGCCGCTTCCTTCGGCATTTCCGCCGCCCAGGCCCAGTCGGCTCCCCCGGCCTCGGCCCCCTATTACATCGTCGACGCCGGCGACAGCGCCCTCGCCATCGCTTCTGGCGGGTCGCTCCGCAAGTCGGGCAACATCGCCAGCATGACCGTCGTCATGGGCGCCCACCCGGATCAGGTGGCCGAAAGCGGCATCGCCCGGCTGGACATGGCCTATGAGTTCAACTGCGCGAACTCGACCTATCGTACGCCGGGCGCCGCCGCCTATGACGTGGATGGCGGCTTTATGGGCGCCATCGACGACGACGAGCCCTGGCAGCCGGTGGCCCCGGACAGCAACAACGCGACCTTCAAGGCCATCGCCTGCGACGGCGTGATCCCCGAGGACAGCGAAGTCGGCGACAACCTGACCGACATCATCGCCGTCTATCGCGAGTGGATTCTCGAGCAGTAATCCACTGCCCTGCAAACGCAGAAAGGGCTCCGGTTCGCGCCGGAGCCCTTTTTCGCGAGCATCAAACTCCGGCCCGGGCACCGTCCTCGGGCGGCAGCAGGTGCTCTTCCCGGTCACCGGGCTGCGGATCGACCACCTCGAACGCGCGGCGGATGACTTCCCGCGTCGGCTCGCCGAGATCGGGGTCATTGAGCGCGACCTCATAGTTGTCGATGAGCCAGGATTCGCCGTTGCGGATCGAGCCGTCGAGCGTCTCGTCGTCGCGCAGCAGGGCGTGTTTGACGTCCATGAAGGCGCGGTGCGCCTTGCCCAGCAAGGAGCCGGTGTCCCCGGGCTGACCGCCGAGGTCGCGGAGGGCCTGCTGGAGGGACTCCACGACGGCATCGCGCTGTTCGGCCCGGCGGCCGTAGGCCAGCTTGCGGCCGGGATCGCGGCTGTCTACAGCAGCGTCCCGATAGCCCTTGGCGCTGTCGAGCGTCACCTCGATCAGGCGGTTGAGCACACCGATATCGTGCCGGTGTGCCTCGGTGATATCCAGTTGGGTCATGGTGACCTCCTGCTCCAACACCTCTCCCTTGAAGGGAAAATGCATGGACGGGAGGCCGGGTTGCCGACGGGGGATCACAAACGGGTACGGAGGGACCAGAGCTCGGGGAAGCAGCGACGCTTGAGTGTTTCGGTCAGATAGCCGACGCCGTCGGTGCCGCCCGTGCCGGTCTTGCGGCCGATGATGCGCTCGACGGTCACGACGTGCTTGTGCCGCCAGGTCAGCAGGGCGTCGTCCAGATCGACCAGCTTCTCGGCAAGCTGGTAGAGGGACCAATAGCGTTCGGACTCGCGGTAAACTGTCAGCCAGGCGGCCTCGACCGCCGGGTGGGGTTCGTAGGGGGCGCTGATGTCGCGCTCCAGCACCTCGGACGGCAGGTCCAGCCCGGCGCGCGCCAGCTGGTGCAGGGCATCGTCATAAAGGCTGGGGGCCTCTATCGCGGCCTTGAGGGCGGCGTGGGCTGCGGGCCGGTCTTCGTGATGGGCGAGGAAGCGGGCGTCCTTGAGACCCAGCATGGCCTCGACCCGGCGGAACTGGTCGCTCTGGAAGCCCGAGCTGGGGCCCAGCACGCCGCGGAAGCGCAGATAGTCGGCCGGGGTCAGGGTGGCGAGGATGTCCCAGCTCTGGGTCATGACCGCCTGGATGCGGCTGATCCGGGCCATGCTCTTGTAGGCGGGGACCAGATCGCCGCCGCGCACCAGGAGCTGGGCCAGGGCCAGCTCGTGCAGGATCTGCTTGAGCCACAGTTCCTTGGTCTGGTGGATGATGACGAACAGCATTTCGTCATGCTGGTCCGACAGGGGGTGCTGGCAGGCCAGAAGGTCATCCAGCGCCAGATAGCCGGCATAGGTGATGGGTCGGGTCATGCCGGCCTCACGGCTGGCCGAAGCCGAACTCCGCAGCGGTCTCCGGCAAGGCGGCCTGACGCAGGGGCGCCGAGCTGGTCAGCGGCTCCTTATAAACAAAGCCGTAGATCGGATAGACGCTGGAGCCGAGGTCGTTGATCGGGGCGTACCAGACCTTGACCGCACTCCAGTCACCGGCGTCGGAGACGTCCACCACGGTGACGTTTTCCTCGATCTTGCCGCGGCTGCCGCCCCAGTTGGCGTGGGTGACGCGGATCACGCGATCGGTCAGCACTTCGGAGACCATGGCGACGTGACCGCGGGTCATGCGTCCGTGGGGCTGGAACACCAGAACCGCGCCGGTTTCGGGCTGGTTGCCGGTGCGGAACTGCTGCGTCCCCTGACGCCACCAGGTCCAGGCATCGCCGTAGATCTCGATGCCCGACGCCAACCGCACAAAGGTGACACACTGCCAGTAGACATCCTGGGTCCGTCCCGGAGAGACGGCGAACAGGCTGAGACCAAGGGTGGCGGCAACCATAAGGGCGGAGAGGCGTTTCAGCATGCGGAGCACTGTGCGCTGTTGAGACTGCTTCGGCCTATACGATAGTTTTCGAGCCCTGAAACCCCTCAGCAGGGGAATTTGCTGTGGGCGACGCTGCCCTTGCCCGGCCGGGCCTGCGAGCGCGGAGCCAGCCCCGGGCCGGTCTTTCGACCAGATGATAGGTGCCCGCGGCCACCACCGGCACGGTCAGCACCAGCGCCAGCCACACCGGCCACCACAGGCCTGCTTCGCCCGCGCCGGTCAGGCGAGCGGCGACATTGACCGCGACCAGCTTGACCGGGATGCAGACCATATAGACCGAGTAGCTGATCTCTCCCAGATAGACGGCGGGGGCCGAGGCCATGATGCCCGCGCGGCCGTTGGGGATGCCCGCCAGCCCGAGGATCATCAGCCCTGCCAGCACGACAATCAGGGCATCGGGGGCGTTGAGGGCTGCCGAAGCCGCGAGGGCCAGCGCGGAGACCGCCGCAAGGGCTGCCGGCCGGGCCATCGGCGCTCGGCGATACAGCAGGTAGAGGGCACAGCCATAGGCGAAACACGGCACGATCCGGAGCGCGCCCCACTGGATGGTGGCCTGGGTCAGGGGGAAGCCTGCCAGGGCCTGAAACACGAGGTAGATCGCCGGGATGAAGGCTGCGGTGATCCCGAGGGCGATCCACGGGCGGTCGCGCATACGCCAGGCAACGGCGGCGAAGAGGGGGAAGGTCAGATAGGCGAACCATTCCGCCGAGATCGACCAGGAGGGGTGGTTGAAGGCGGCCTCGGGCGCCAGGCCCCAGGCGTGAACCATGGCCAGGTTGGCGGGCAGCGAGGCCCAATCGAGCACACTGGCATTCAGCGACATGCCGGCGACCGTGGCCGCCAGCCCCAGCGCCATCACGCCGAACAGGGTGAACAGGTGCAGCGGATAAACCCGCGCCAGCCGCGCCCAGAGGAAGCCGCCGTAGTCAGACCGACGCATGCCGAACGCCTCGAGATAGACGTGGCACAGGATGAAGCCCGAAAGGACGAAGAAGACCTCGACCCCCAGATAGCCCTTGGCCACCGCATGGGGCAGGACGCCGACATCGAGGTCAGGCCAGAAGGCATAGACCACCACCCAGGCCGCAGCCAGAAAGCGCAGCGCCGTCAGCGGACGCAGATCGGCGGGGCCGTGGAGTTCGGGCGGTGTGGCGGTCATGGCGGAAACCCTGCCATACCGCCGATGTGAGAACCGTTAAGAGGCGGGCGTGGCGGCGGCATCCGCCGGGGCATCGACCACGAGGCCGGATTCACCGGCGCTCATGATGGCCGAGACCGTTGCCGCACAGCCGTTCAGCGTCTCGCCATCGACCTCGAGGCGGGCCGTCAGCGGATAGGTGCGGTCGCTCATGCCGTCCGAGCACTCGGTGGCCATCAGGATCAGGTCCATCGGCGCACCGTCCGACGTGGTGCCGCGCCAGCTGGCCACCGTGCCCATCAGCTCGACCCCGTCGTGCGTGGCCCGCTTTTCCGGGCGATCGACACCGGAATAGACCAAGGCGTCGGCGGTCACGTCCAAGCCCCAGAAGGGTTCGGTGCCGATCGCACGCAGGGGCTGGTCCAGCGGGACCCCGCCCAGTTCCAGCACCGGCGTCGGAGGCTCGACCGGCGGCGGGGCCTCCGCCTCGGGCGAACAGGCGGCCAGGGCCAGAACGGCCAGCGCGGACAGGATCAGACGCATCACGAAACTCCAGAACGTTCGCGCCATGCCAACGCCATCCGGCCGGCGGGGTCAAGCACGGCCGCACTCTCGGTAATCGCGGATTTTCGGTATAGGGTTAACGCCGTCATGCGAAAGGACATCCCATGAAGCTCCTGCGTATCGTGCTCGTTCTGGCCGTGCTGGCCTATGCTGGCTGGCTGGCCTGGCCCTTCCTGTCCCCCTTCCTCGAAGGGGCGGGCATGGACGCCGCCACAACCCGTGCCGGGGCCGAGGCCCAGGTCGGCATGGACCTGCCGGTGATCGCCCTGTGGGTCGGGGCCGTGGTGCTGTATCTGGTCGCTGCAGCCCTTCTGGGATCCGGAAATTCCCGGGCGGCCGTCGCCTATTTCCTCGGCTTCATGGCCGATGCCGTGCTGCGCCTCGCCATCGACCGCGGCGGATTCGGGAGCGGCAGTGACGCGGGCGGCAAGGTCGATCCGAATGCGCCCTCCATGCAGTCGACGATCACCGAAGGCGGTCCCGCAGCGGCGCCGGGCGGCCTGGGCGCCGACCTCGGCGTCGACCCCACCTGGCTGGTGCTGGGCGCCCTGGTCGTGGTCGGCATACTGATCGTGGTGGTCACCCGGGCGCGCCGCCGCAAAAGGACCCCGGGCCAGCTTTCCGTCTGAGGCTGCCGTCCCCACATGAGCCTTGCCGGTTGATTCCCGCGTCAGGGGCGCTAGACCGGCGATCGACCGATCTGGCGCGGCCCTCCCCGGCCGTCTGCCGCGTTTCCGACCCGACCGAGGACACCCATGGCCCAGGCTGCTGCATCCGACACCCCCTATGACGTCGTTATCATCGGCGGGGGCCCCGGGGGCTATAATGCCGCCATCCGCGCCGGCCAGCTGGGGCTGAAGGTCGCCTGCATCGAGATGCGCGAGACCCTGGGCGGCACCTGTCTGAACGTGGGCTGCATGCCCTCCAAGGCCCTGCTGCATGCCTCGGAGATGTATGAAGCCGCCGGGCGCGAGTTCGCCGGACTGGGCATTGAGGTGTCGCCGACCCTGAACCTCGGCCAGATGATGAAGCAGAAGCAGGAAAGCGTCACCGCCCTGACCAAGGGCATCGAATTCCTGTTCAAGAAGAACAAGGTCGATTGGGTGAAGGGCCGCGGCCGACTGAAGGGCAAGGGCGTGGTCGAGGTCGAGGCCGCCGACGGCACGACCACCACGCTGAACACGGCCAATGTCGTGATCGCCACGGGGTCCGAGCCCACCCCCCTGCCCGGCGTGACCTTCGAGGCCGGCAAGGTGATCGATTCCACCGGGGCGCTGGCGCTCGACAAGGTCCCCGAAAAGATGATCGTGGTCGGGGCCGGCATCATCGGGCTGGAGCTGGGCTCGGTCTGGCGGCGTCTGGGCGCCGAGGTGACCGTTGTGGAATATCTGGACCGCATCACCCCGGGCGTGGACAGCGATGTCGCCACTGCCTTCCAGCGCGTCCTGACCAAGCAGGGCATGAAGTTCAAGCTGGGCGCCAAGGTGACGGGTGCCAAGACCTCCAAGTCCGGCGTCGAGCTGACGGTCGAACCGGCCAAGGGTGGCGAGGCCGAGACCCTGAAGGGCGATGTGGTGCTGGTCGCCATCGGGCGCCGCCCCTACACCGAGGGTCTGGGACTGGAGACGGTCGGCCTGTCGACGGACAAACGCGGCTTCCTCGACAACGACCACTTCAGGACCGGCACGGACGGCATCTGGGTGATCGGCGATGTGACGCACGGCCCGATGCTGGCCCACAAGGCCGAGGAGGACGCGGTCGCGGCCGTCGAGACCATCGCCGGCAAGGCCGGGCATGTGGACTACAACCTGGTGCCGGGCGTGGTCTACACCAGCCCGGAAGTGGCCTGGGTCGGCCAGACCGAGGACCAGCTGAAGGCGGCGGGCGTCGCCTACAAGGTCGGAAAATTCCCGTTCACCGCCAACAGCCGCGCCAAGATCAATCATGAGACCGACGGCTATGCCAAAGTGCTTGCCGACGCCGAGACCGACAAGGTGCTGGGGGTCCACATCATGGGACCGCAGGCCGGTGAGATGATCCATGAGGCCGCCATGGCCATGGCGTTCGGCGGCTCGTCCGAGGACATCGCCCGCACCTGCCACGCCCACCCGACCCGCTCGGAAGCCGTGCGTCAGGCGGCCATGGGCGTCGAGGGCTGGACGATGCAGTCCTGACGAGGCCGGCGCCCTAACCCCTCGGGTGGGCGGATGAATAGACGCCCATCAGCCGGGCGGCGTCGACGGCGGTGTATTTCTGGGTGGTCGACAGGCTGGCGTGGCCCAGCAGGTCCTGCAGGCTGCGCAGGTCCGCTCCGGCACCCAGCAGATGGGTGGCGAAGCTGTGGCGCAGGGCGTGGGGCGTGGTGCTCTCGGGCAGGCCGAGGCGGCGGCGCAGGGTCTGGACGGCGGCCTGGACCTGACGCGGGCTGAGCTTGCCGCCGCGTCTCGCGAGGAACAGGGCGCGGTCGGGGCCCTCGGTCCAGGGCCGGAGCTCGCGATAGGCGGCCACGGCCTCGGCCACCTGGGGCAGGACCGGCACAATGCGGGTCTTGGCGCCCTTGCCGGTGATGCGCAGGGTCTCGCCCATCGGGACATCGGCATCGGTCAGGCTGAGCGCCTCGGAGATGCGCAGGCCACACCCGTACAGCAGCATCAGCACCGCCCGATCGCGCGCGGCTTCCCATGGCGGGGTTTCGGCATCGTCGCCGGTGGCGTCCATCAGTTCCAGCGCCTGATCGATATGCAGGGCGCGCGGCAGGGAGGGCTTGATGCGCGGGCCCCGCACCAGCGCCAGTTCCGGGGCCTCGATCCCCAGCCGTCGTTCCAGAAAGCGGTGAAAGGCGCGGATGGCCGACAGGGCCTGACTGAGGGAGCGGGCCGACAGGGGATGGGGGCCCGAGCGGCGCTCGGCCAGATGGGCGCGGAGGTCGGACGCGGTGATATCGGCGAGGTCGCGGACCGTCAGGGCTCCGCCCCGGTGCCCGGCCAGAAAGCCCAGATAGCGACGTCCGGCGTGGCCATAGGCTTCGAGGGTGCGCGGTGACAGGCGGCGCTCGTGCGTCAGATGGTGCAGCCACGAATCCAACGCTGTCTCTGCAGGCGCGTCCGGCTGCGGAAGGGTCAACTGAGAATCGGCCATCGCTCGGCCATCCGTTCAATCACCCGGGTGAGGAAGGCCGCCAGTTCACATCCCATCTCGGGCGTGAAGCCCTCGGGGTCGGGCGAGCCGAAAGCGCACAGGCCGGGGCGTGTGGTGCCGTTGGGGCCGACATGCGGGGCCATGCGGACCAGGGCGACCGAGCGGACCTCGTCCTCGGCCGCGCCGAACAGGCCCAGCCCCTGTCCGCCTGTGCCCAGGCGGTGCAGGCCGTTGCGGCCCAGCAGGCCGTCGACGCCGCCGGGCTCCAGCCCGCGCCAGCCAAAGGGAATGCCGCCCGGCTTTTCCAGCACGATCGACGCGCCGGCCAGGCCGAAGCGCGCCTGGGCGGCGGCATCCAGCCGTCGGGCGAGATCGGAGGGATTGCGCGCCTCCATCAGGTCGAGGACGGCGACGTGGGTCTGGGCCTGGGCGGCGAAATTGGCGCGGGCGACGCCCTCGATGGCCTTGCGGGCGCCGGCCTCGCGCGCGGCGACGGCCTCGACCCGGGACAGGGCGGCGGCGCCGAAATCCACGACATTGGGGCCGTGCGGGCGCAGACCCAGTTCCTGCAGCAGGGCGCGATCCTCGACCAGGGTCGCGGCATGGCTCTGCAGCCAGGCGCGCACCTCAGGCCAGCGGGGGCCCTCGTCCGCAGGGTCGTCGTGGAACAGGTCGGCGGTCTCGGTCACGGTTGGCCCCGGTTCGGCGCGACCGACCGGGTCACCGGCGCGCCGTCTTACAGAATGCTCTGGCCGGTCTTGCCCCAGTCGGCCAGGAAGGCATCAAGCCCCTTGTCGGTTAACGGGTGCTTGACCAGCGCCTTGAAGGTGTCGATCGGCAGGGTCGCCGCATCGGCGCCGGCCAGCGCCGCAGCCGAGACATGGCCGGGATTGCGCAACGAGGCAGCCAGCACCTCGGTCTCGAAACCGTGGATGTCGTAGATGGCGCGGATTTCCTCCAGCAGGACGATTCCGTCGGCGCCGTGGTCCTCCAGCCGCCCGACGAAGGGCGAGATGAAGCTGGCCCCGGCCTTGGCCGCGAGCATGGCCTGGGCGGCCGAGAAGCACAGGGTCACATTGGTGCGGATGCCCTTGTCCGAAAAGGCCCGCGTGGCGCGGAGGCCATCCCAGGTCAGGGGCAGTTTGACCACGACGTTCGGGGCGATGCCGGCCAGCTTCTCACCCTCCTTGACCATGGTCTCGAAGTCGGTCGCGACGGCCTCGGCCGAAATGGGCCCCTCGACGAGGGCGCAAATCTCGGCGATGACCTCAGCGATGTTGCGACCAGACTTGGCGATCAGGGACGGATTGGTGGTCACGCCGTCCACCATTCCGGTGGGCAGCATGTCCTTGATGACGGCGACGTCAGCGGTATCGAGAAACAGTTTCATGCCGGGGGTTCTAGACCACGGGGCGCGCCGGTGAAAGTCGCCGCCGTTCTGATTCCCCTGCCGGTCGACGAACCGTTCGACTATGTCGTGCCCGAGGATATGGCGCTGGCACGGGGCGACCTTGTCACCGTGCCACTGGGACCCCGCCAGATGACGGGCGTCGTGTCCGAGGTCCGCGAGATTCCGGCGACCAACCGGCGGCTGAAGGAGATTGTGGCCCGGCTGGAGCTGCCCGCCCTGCCCCCGGAAACGCTCGATTTCCTGGAATGGGCGGCACGCTGGACCCTGTCGCCCCCCGGCGAGATGGCGGCCCTGTCGCTGAAGGCCCTGCGCCACGCGCCGCCGAAGCCGCCCCTGCGCCTGCACCGGGTGGCGGGCAAGGCGCCTGTGCGCGTGACCCCGGCGCGGGCAGCCGTTCTGCAGGCGCTCGACGACGGGCCGGCGGTCGCCAGCGCTGCGGAGCTGGGACGGGCGGCGGGGATGTCGGCAGGGGTGGTCAAGGGACTGGTCGATGAGGGGGTGATCACCACCCGGGTCGCAGAAACCGGCAATCCGTTTGCGGCACCGGATCCGCACCATGCCCGGGTCGAGCTGAATCCGGACCAGGCCGAGGCCGCCGGCCAGATCGGTGAGGCGTCCCTGTCGGGGGACTTCGTGGCCTTCCTGCTGGACGGGGTGACGGGCTCGGGCAAGACCGAAGCCTATCTGGAGGCGGTGGCCCGGCTGATCGAGGGGGACCCGAAGGCGCAGGCGCTGATCCTGCTGCCCGAGATCGCCCTGACCCAGGCGGTCATCGCCCGCATCACCGCTCGGTTCGGGGCGGCCCCTGCGGAATGGCATTCGGGACTGACCGGACCGCGCCGGCGACAGATATGGGATGCCGTGGTCTCGGGCGACTGTCGCATCGTGGTGGGCGCGCGCTCGGCCCTGTTCCTGCCCTTCCCGAACCTGCGGCTGATCGTTGTCGATGAGGAACACGACGGCTCCTACAAACAGGAAGACGGCCTGATCTATCAGGGGCGGGATCTGGCCGTGGCCCGGGCCCGGTTCGAGAGCGCCGCCGTGGTGCTGGCCTCGGCCACGCCCTCGCTGGAGACGCTCGGCAATGCGCGGCAGGGGCGGTATCGCGAGCTGAGGCTGACGGCGCGGCACGGGACGGCCGTGCTGCCCGACATCACCCTGCTGGACCTGCGCGCCAATCCGCCCGAGCCCCAGACCTGGCTGAGCCCGCCGCTGCGTGCCGCCATGGCCGAGACGCTGGCGCGCGGCGAGCAGACCCTGCTGTTCCTGAACCGGCGAGGTTATGCCCCTGTGGTGCTGTGCCGGGCCTGCGGTCACCGGATGACGGCGCCGGACACGGATTCATGGCTGGTGGAGCATCGCTACACCGGGCGGCTGGTCTGTCACCTGACCGGCTTTTCCATGGCCCGGCCCGACACCTGCCCGTCGTGCGGGGCCAAGGACAGTCTGGTGCCGGTCGGCCCCGGGGTCGAACGGGTCGAGGAGGAGGTCCGCAGCCTGTTCCCCGAGGCGCGCACAGCGATCTTCTCGTCGGACACGACGCCGGACGGGCGTTCGGCCCGTGACCTGGTCGAGTCGATGGAGCGCGGCGAGATCGACATTCTGGTGGCGACCCAGGGGGCGGCCAAGGGCCACAACTTCCCCAACCTGACCCTGGTCGGGGTGGTCGACGCCGATCTGGGGCTGAGGGGCGGCGACCTGCGGGCGGCCGAGCGCACCTTCCAGCTGCTCATGCAAGCCACGGGTCGGGCGGGTCGGGCCGAGCGGCCGGGTCGAGCCCTGCTGCAGACCTGGACGCCCGAGCATCCGGTGCTGCAGGCGCTGGCTGCCGGCGACCGCGACAGCTTCCTCGCCACCGAATCCGAAGAGCGCCGGATGGCCGCCCTGCCGCCGTTCGGACGGCTGGCGGCGCTGATCCTGTCGGGCGACAAGGCAGACGCCGTCGAAAAAGCCGCCCAGCTGCTGGCCGGGGCCATCCCCAATGCCGAGCGGCTGGAAGTCTATGGCCCGGCCGATGCGCCTCTGGCGATGGTGCGGGGCCGTCGGCGCAAGCGGCTGCTGGTCCGGGCCGACCGGGATGTCGACATCCAGGCCTTCCTCCGGGCGTGGCTGGCGCGGGTCAAGCTGCCGTCATCGGTGCGGCTGTCGGTCGACGTGGACCCCTACAGCTTCCTGTAGGGGTCACTGACGGTTCAGGCCCGGCCCTCGGCGGCGTCGGCCTCAGCCTCTGCGGCCCGGGCGCGGGCCTCGGCCTGATCAGCCTGGGCCCGGAGTTGCTGGGCGCTCTCGCGCTTGGTTGAGGCCTTGCGGCTCCACATGTTGAGCAGCTCGACCCCGGCGGAGAAGGCCATGGCGGCGTAGATATAGCCCTTGGGCACATGGGCGCCGAAGCCCTCGGCGATCAGCACCATGCCGATCATCAGCAGGAAGCCGAGGGCCAGCATGACCACGGTCGGGTTCTTGTTGATGAAGTTGGCCAGCGGGTCTGCGGCCAGCAGCATGACGGTGATGGCGACCAGGACGGCCACGACCATGATCGGCAGGTGCTCGGTCATGCCGACCGCCGTCAGGATCGAATCGACCGAGAAGACCAGGTCCAGCAGGATGATCTGGAAGATGGCGGCCCCGGCGTTCGAGATGACCACATCCTTCTTGTCCAGCACGTCATGCGACGGTGTGGGATCGACCGTGTGGTGGATTTCCTTGGTGGCCTTCCAGACCAGGAACAGGCCCCCGGCGATCAGGATGATGTCCTTCCAGGAGAACTCATTGCCCATGACGGTGAAGACCGGCGCGGTCAGGCCCACGATCCACGCGATCATCGACAGCAGGGCGAGGCGCATGACCAGGGCCAGCGAGATACCGATTCGCCGCACGCGCGACCGCTGATGCTCGGGCAGCTTGTTCGACAGGATCGAGATGAAGATCAGATTGTCGATCCCCAGCACCACTTCCATGACGATCAGGGTGACGAGGGCCGCCCAGGCCGCGGGATCGGAAAGAAGGGGCGTGATGCTGTCGAACATGAGGTCTCGGTCCGGAGAGGAGGGTTTCGCCGATCTATAGAGACTCCCGGGCCTGCGACAAGCCGCCCGCCTGTGGCGCACCGCCTCGGTTGCGGGGGGGAAGACCCCGTGCTATCAGGCGCCCGGCTGAACCGGGACCTCTGTCGCAAGACAGGGACCCGTTGTGCTTTTTTCAAGCATTTCAAGCCTTTGATCGGGGTGATCCGTCACCGCCGGTTGCGACCCAAACGCTTTTTGATCGCGGACCTTGACGAGTGGCTGACGATTTCAGGACTACGACTGTCGGCGCACGTTACGCGCAGGCCCTTTTCGACCTCGCCGATGAAGGCGGGGCGCTGGACGCCGTTCGCGCCGATCTGAAGTCGCTGCGCAAGGCTTGGGGCGAGAGCGCGGACCTGCGCCGGCTGGCCACCTCGCCGGTGATCAGCAATGAGGATCAGGTCAAGGGCCTGACCGCCATCGCCGACAAGGCGGGCTTCAACAGCCTGACGCGCAAATTCCTGGGGCTGCTGGCCCAGAACGGCCGGTCGGGCGACCTGACCGCCGTGATCGCCGGCTTCGACAAACTGTACGCCATCCGCACCGGACTGGTCTCGGCCGAGGTTGTGTCCGCCGCGCCGCTGGATGCGGCGCAGATGAACGCCATCAAGGCCTCGCTGCGCAAGGCGTTGGGCAAGGATCCCGAGCTGGAAGCCCGCGTCGATCCGGCCCTGCTGGGCGGCCTGAAGGTCAAGGTCGGCTCGCGCCTGTACGACGCCTCGCTGAAGACCAAGCTCGACCAGATGAAATTCGCCCTCAAACGGGCCGGATAGGCTGACAAGCCGCTTCCGCTCCGCCCCACAGACTGAACGTTAAGCCAAGAAGAGCCCCACATGGACATCCGCGCCGCCGAGATTTCGGCCATCCTCAAGTCGCAGATCGCCGCTTTCGGCGTGGAAGCCGATGTCTCGGACGTCGGCCAGGTGCTGTCGGTCGGCGACGGCATCGCGCGCATCCACGGTCTGGACAATGTCCAGGCCGGCGAGATGATCGAATTCCCCAAGGCCGGCGTGAAGGGCATGGCCCTGAACCTGGAAGTCGACAACGTCGGCGCCGTTATCTTCGGTCAGGACAATGAAATCGCCGAGGGCGACGAAGTCCGCCGTCTGGGCGAGATCGTGGATGTGCCGGTCGGCAAGGGCCTGCTGGGCCGCGTCGTCAACCCGCTGGGCGAGCCGATCGACGGCAAGGGCCCGATCCAGTTCACCGAGCGTCGCCGCGTCGACGTGAAGGCGCCGGGCATCATCCCGCGCAAGTCGGTGCACGAGCCGATGCAGACCGGCCTGAAGGCCATCGACACCCTGATCCCGGTCGGTCGTGGCCAGCGCGAGCTGATCATCGGTGACCGTCAGGTCGGCAAGAGCGCCGTGGCCGTCGACACCATCCTGAACCAGAAGAACGTCAACGCGAATGCGACGTCGGAAGGCGAGAAGCTTTACTGCATCTACGTCGCCATCGGCCAGAAGCGCTCGACCGTCGCCCAGATCGTCAAGACGCTCGAGGAGCGCGGCGCCCTGGACTACACCATCGTCGTCGCCGCCACGGCCTCGGAGCCGGCCCCGCTGCAGTTCCTGGCCCCGTTCTCGGGCACGGCCATGGGCGAGTTCTTCCGCGACAACGGCATGCACGCCCTGATCGTCTATGACGACCTGTCGAAGCAGGCCGTCGCCTATCGCCAGATGTCGCTGCTGCTGCGCCGTCCGCCGGGCCGCGAAGCCTATCCGGGGGACGTCTTCTATCTGCACAGCCGCCTGCTGGAGCGTTCGGCCAAGCTGAACAGCGACTATGGCTCGGGCTCCATGACCGCCCTGCCGATCATCGAAACCCAGGCCAACGACGTGTCGGCCTATATCCCGACGAACGTGATCTCGATCACCGACGGCCAGATCTTCCTGGAATCGGACCTGTTCTACCAGGGCATCCGCCCGGCCGTGAACGTCGGCATCTCGGTGTCGCGCGTGGGCTCTTCGGCCCAGATCAAGGCGATGAAGCAGGTGGCCGGTTCCATCAAGGGCGAGCTGGCCCAGTACCGGGAAATGGCCGCCTTCGCCAAGTTCGGTTCGGACCTGGACGCCTCGACCCAGAAGCTGCTGGCCCGCGGCGCCCGTCTGACCGAGCTGCTGAAGCAGCCGCAGTATTCGCCGCTGGCGGTCGAGGAGCAGGTCGTCTCCATCTACGCCGGGACGCGCGGCTATCTGGATGCCATCGCCGTTTCGGACGTGGGTCGCTTCGAACGCGAACTGCTGGCGCGCATGCACTCCAAGCATGCCGGCATCCTCGACGCCATCCGCACCAAGAAGGCCCTGTCGCCGGAACTGGAAGCCGAACTGAAGGACGCCATCGAATCCTTCGCCAAGACCTTCGCCTGATCGCCATGAAGATTTCCGTTCTTCTTCTGACGCTCTGTGCTGTTATCGGTTTCGCGGTCCCCGTGGCCGCGAGCCAGGACGCCAGCCTGCGCGCTCAGATCGAGACCTTTGTCGATGAGCGCGGTCTTCCGGAGGATGCAGATCGTGCATGCGTCGTTGATCGGGCCGTGCAGGAACATCCGAATGTGCCGTTGATGACGGTCGGGCCTCGCCCGCCTGCCGGACCGGCCAGAGAACAACACGACGAGAACCTGCGCCGCATCAGAGTTGCGCTTGCCGTGGACGCTGCCATCAAGCTCTGCGCCGCTTCGCCAGTCGAAGGAACCTAGGTCCATGGCCAGCCTCAAGGAAATGCGCAATCGGATCGGAAGCGTGAAGTCCACGCAGAAGATCACGAAAGCCCTGAACATGGTCGCGGCGGCCAAGCTGAAGCGTGCCCAGGACCAGGCCGAAAGCGCCCGTCCCTATGCGCAGAAGATGGCCTCGGTGATCGCCAATCTGGCGGCCGGGGTGTCGGGTGACGACGCGCCCAAGCTGCTGGCCGGCACCGGCTCGGAGCAAAAGCACCTGATCATCGTCGCCACCGGCGACAAGGGTCTGGCGGGGGGGTTCAACACCAACGTCATCCGCGCCGCGCGCGAGCGGATCAACACCCTGATCAAGGGCGGCAAGGATGTGCGCATCATCGCCGTCGGCAAGAAGTCGCGTGACGGTCTGGCCCGCCTGTATGGCGACAAGCTGGTGCACACCTTCGAAATGGGGGGTCACAAGGTGATTGGCCTGCCGGTTGCCGAGCCGATCGCCGACCTGGTCGCCGAAGAGTTCGAGGCCGGCCGCGCCGACGTCGTGACCCTGTTCTACAGCCGCTTCCAGTCGGTCATCTCGCAGGTGCCGACGCCGAAGAAGCTGATCCCGGCCGAGGTTGCCGAGGACGCGCCGCCCGTCAATCTGAACGGCGCCGTCTATGAGTATGAGCCCTCGGAGGAGGAAATCCTCGAGACGCTTCTGCCGCGCAACATCACCACCCAGATCCTGGCCGCCCTGTACGAGAACCAGGCCAGCTTCTTCGGGGCCCAGATGGGCGCCATGGACAACGCCACCCGCAACGCCGGTGACCTGATCAACAGCCTGACCCTGCAGTACAACCGCAAACGCCAGGCCCAGATCACCACCGAACTGATCGAGATCATCGCGGGCGCGGAAGCCCTCTGATCTGCCCCTGAACGCCCTTTCCGATACGGACCGACCCATGACCGACACCACCGCCCCCAAGAAGCCCGCCGCCAAGAAGGCCCCCGCCGCCAAAAAGCCGGCCGCCCCGCGCGCCGCTGCCACCACGGCTGCGCCGAAGATCGTTGCCGGAACCGGCACGGGCAAGATCGCCCAGGTCATCGGCGCCGTGGTCGACGTGGAGTTCGAAGGCCAGCTGCCGGCCATCCTGAACGCGCTGGAAACCCAGAACGTCGACCAGAAGACGGGCGAGCCCTTCACCCTGGTTCTCGAAGTCGCCCAGCACCTGGGTGAGAACATGGTCCGCACCATCTCGATGGACACCACCGAGGGTCTGACCCGCGGCCAGGCCGTCAGCGACACCGGCGGCTCCATCCAGGCGCCGGTCGGACCGGGCACGCTCGGCCGGATCATGAACGTGGTCGGTGCGCCGATCGACGAACAGGGCCCGATCAAGACCACCATGTATCGCCCGATCCACCGCGAGGCCCCCAGCTTCGAGGATCAGTCGACCAGCTCGGAAATCCTGGTCACGGGCATCAAGGTCATCGACCTGATGTGCCCCTACACCAAGGGCGGCAAGATCGGCCTGTTCGGCGGCGCCGGCGTCGGCAAGACCGTGACCATGCAGGAACTGATCAACAACATCGCCAAGGCCTACGGCGGCTATTCGGTTCTGGCCGGCGTGGGTGAGCGCACCCGCGAAGGCAACGACCTGTATCACGAGATGATCGAGTCGAACGTGAACGTCGACCCGGCCAAGAACGGTGGGTCGACCGAAGGCTCCAAGTGCGCCCTCGTCTACGGCCAGATGAACGAGCCTCCCGGCGCCCGCGCCCGCGTCGCCCTGACCGGCCTGGCCCAGGCCGAGTACTTCCGCGACGAGGAAGGCAAGGACGTGCTGCTGTTCGTCGACAACATCTTCCGCTTCACGCAGGCCGGTTCGGAAGTGTCCGCCCTGCTGGGCCGCATCCCCTCGGCCGTGGGCTATCAGCCGACGCTGGCCACCGAGATGGGCAATCTGCAGGAGCGCATCACCTCGACCAAGAAGGGCTCGATCACCTCGGTCCAGGCCATCTACGTGCCTGCCGACGACCTGACCGACCCGGCCCCGGCCACCACCTTTGCCCACCTCGACGCGACGACGGTTCTGAACCGCTCCATCGCCGAAAAGGGCATCTATCCGGCCGTGGACCCGCTGGACTCCACCAGCCGGATCATGGACCCGCTGGTGATCGGCGACGAACACTACCAGGTCGCCCGCTCGGTTCAGGAAGTCCTGCAGCAGTACAAGGGCCTGAAGGACATCATCGCCATCCTCGGCATGGACGAGCTGTCGGAAGAGGACAAGCTGGTCGTTTCGCGCGCCCGCAAGATCCAGCGCTTCCTGTCGCAGCCCTTCTTCGTGGCCGAGCAGTTCACCAACGCGCCGGGCAAGTTCGTCGCGCTGGAAGACACCATCCGCAGCTTCAAGGGCATCGTCGCCGGTGAATACGATCACCTGCCCGAAGCCGCCTTCTACATGGTCGGCACCATCGAGGAAGCCGTCGAGAAGGCCCAGAAGCTGGCCGCGGACGCCGCGTAATCATGGCTGGCAAACTGTCCTTCTCCCTCGTCTCGCCGGAACGCGAGGTCTTTTCGGGCCTCGTGGATCAGGTGGATGCGCCCGGCGTCGAAGGTGACTTCGGCGTGCTGGCCGATCACGCCCCCTTCATGACGGCCCTGCGCGAAGGCGTGATCACCGTCATGGACGGCAGCAGCCGGCGCCAGTTCCAGGTCGAGGGCGGGTTTGCCGACGTCACCCCCGCCGGCCTGACCATCCTGGCCGAACGCGCTGCGGAAGTGGCGGTTGGCTAGGGCATGACCGGTCCGGACCTGATCATGGTCCTGGCCTGGTGCGGAGCGATCTTCGGTCCGCTGATCTGTTTTATCGCGATCCGGCGGCTCTTCGTGAGCCGCCGTTTTCGTATGGGCTGGGGGCTGGCGACGATCAGCCTGCTGTTCTGGGCCTTGGGCGTCTGGGCCTTTCTGGTCGAGCCCGCGACCCTGACCG
This sequence comes from Brevundimonas sp., assembly GCF_036963785.1. Classification (GTDB taxonomy): domain Bacteria; phylum Pseudomonadota; class Alphaproteobacteria; order Caulobacterales; family Caulobacteraceae; genus Brevundimonas. Next base: position 518,044 of record NZ_JBALUS010000003.1, on the reverse strand, counting down.
TGCGGCACGTCACCGTGGAAAGCGCCGAATGGACAGGGGCGCCGCTGCGGATCGGCATCATCTCGGACACCCATGTCGCGGCCCCGCATACGGACGTGGCCCGCGTAGAGCGGCTGGTTGCCCGCATGAACGACGAGCGCCCCGACATCGTCCTGCTGCTGGGGGACTATGCCGGAGGCCATCTGGCGCAGGGCGAACGCTCGTCGACAGAGAATGCGAAGATCCTCGCCGGCGTGGCCGCCTTCTCAGGGCTGGACAGCACGCACGGCACCTGGGCGGTGCTGGGCAATCACGACTCCTGGTTCGATGACGCGACGGTAGCCGCTGCGCTGCAGCAGGCCGGCATTCCGGTCATGGACAATCGGGCGAGACGGATCGACCGGCCCGATGGAGCTTTCTGGGTCACGGGGCTTGCCGACATGCACGCCTCCGACCAGCCGCCCCTCATCGGCGATACCCTGCGGCAGGTGACCGACGACGCCCCGGTCCTGATGATGACCCACTGGCCGGACCCGTTCGCCGAGGTGCCCGACAGGGTCGCCCTGACACTGGCGGGGCATACCCATTGTGGTCAGGTGGTGTTTCCGGTCGTCGGGCGGCTGATCCATGCCTCGCGCCTGTCAGAACGCTGGCCGTGCGGCCTCTACAACGAGGGCGGCCGCCAGTTGTTCGTCACCGGAGGCGTGGGCGTCTCGATCCTGCCCGTGCGGTTTCGTGCGCCGCCCGAGATCGTTATCCTGACGCTACGCGCAAAGCCCTAAACCGCGAACCGGGCGAACGCGGCGCAGACGCGATCATAGACCCCGCGCTTGAAGGGCACGATCAGGCCGGGCGCTTCGGACAGGTCGGCCCAGCGCCAGACGTCGAATTCCTGCTCACCGTGGGCCGTCAGGTCGACTTCTTCATCCCGTCCGGTGAACCTGTAGGCGAACCACATCTGCTTCTGGCCGATGTTGCCCCGGCGCTTGAGGGGACCCTTCAGGATTTCGGGCGGGAAGTCGTAGGTCAGCCAGTCGTCGGTCTGGCCCAGCAGCTCGACAGAGCGCACGCCGGTTTCCTCGAACAGTTCGCGGCGGGCGGCGGCTTCCAGATCCTCGCCCTTGTCGACCCCCCCTTGCGGGAACTGCCAGTTCCAGGGATCGGGCGTCCCGATGCGGCGGCCCAGCCAGACGCGGCCCTCCTCGTTGAACAGGACGACACCGACATTGGGCCGATAGAGGGAGAGGTCGCCTGCGCTCATGAGCGACCTACCGCCCTGGCCGACGGGTCATGGCACTGGCGGGTGCCAGTTGCAGGCCGCGCGCGTCCAGTCCGGCGGCCCAGCGGGCCACGGCCTCGACCGTCACCGGATAGCTGAAGCCGGTGCCGAGCGCGTCGCCGCGCTGTTTGGCCATGGCCTCGATCGCGTTCAGCTGGCCCATGATGGCGACGGGGGTCTGGGTCTCGTCGATCACCCGGTCGGCCGTGGCGCGCGACCAGGCGCCGGGGCGGCGGCGCGCCTGACCGTCGTCGATGAAGGCCAGGCCATGGGTGCGCAGGGTGCCCAGCATGGCGCCGAAGGCGGCGTCAGAGGTCATGAAGCGGTCGCCCAGATAGTTGGTCACGCCGAAATAGCCGGTCGCCCGGCCCAGCAGCCAGGGAAGCTTGCCGCCGACATCCTCGGCCCCGCCGTCGGCCAGCAGGGTGTAGGGACCAGGGTCATTGTCGGGATAGCCGGTCGGCTCCATCGGGATCTCGATCATCACCTCATGCCCATGGGCCCGGGCCAGATCGATCCAGGCCTGCAGGTCGTCAGCATAGGGCACGAAGCTGAGGGTGATTTCAGGGGGCAGGCGTTCGATGGCGGCCCGGGTGGTGGTGGCATTCAGGCCCAGTCCGCCGACGATCAGGGCCACGCGCGGCTTGCCATTCGGGCGGAACGGCCGGGCATAGGCCTCGGCGGGCGTGCGACCGTCGCTGGCGATGATCGGCAGGGGACCCGCCGGACCCGGGCGACTCAGGCCGTCGATCGGCGCGCGCGGCAGGGGGGTGGAGGCAGCGATGCGCGGGGCGGTGATCCCCTCGCCCGAGCCCGAGACACTGGCGCCGTCGGGCAGGGTGATGATGGCCTCGGCGCCCACGGCCTCCGGATCGGCGCCGAGGGTCAGCCAGGCATCCTCGGCCCCCATGGAGAAGGCCTCCATGCCGGTCGGGACGCGCTCGGCCACAACCTCGCGCTTCAGATCCACGCGGGCCGACGGCAGGCCGGCGCGTGGATCGCCCAGCACAGCGATGAACAGACCGGCGCTGAGCAACACCAGCAGACCGGCCGAGGCCACGGCGACCGGCGGCTTGCGGAAGAAGGCCACGACCTGTTTGCGGACAGCGCTCAGGTCGACGCGGCGCGGCGGAGACCCGGCCTTGGCGGCGAGACGCGACTGGCGTTTGGCGAAACTGGACTCGGACATGCAGACCCGGACGGCGTCACGGCCCGGCCGCCCATGCGGTTCAGGCCATTTGGACGCAGAATGCCCGGCGCCGGTTAAGAAAGCCTAACGCCGCATTCACCATGACGACCGGGGCGGGAATGCGCCCTATTCGGGATCGCTCGTGGCCGCCATTTCGGCCGGCTCGGTGCCCGGCGGCGTGACGACGATACCTTCGGGAGCCGCGGCCAGTTCGGTCAGGTCGCCACCGGCGCGCAGCACGTCGAACGCGCGCTCCAGCTGATAGTCGGTGTCCTCGGGATAGTCCTCGCCCGGCGCCTCGAACGGCACGTGGGGACCCTTGCGCTCGGCCCCGATCGAGGCGTCCAGCGCCGTGGAGTAGGCGGCTTCGGAATAGATGAAGTTCGACCGCGCGACGATGCCGGCCTCGGCGAAGGAGCGCGAGACCTCGAGATCCGGCTCGATGCCGATCTTCTGGATCGAGGCTCCGGACGGCGTGTAGTAGCGGGCCGTGGTGATCGACAGGGCCCCGTCCTCGCCCCCGCGCAGCGGAATGACGGTCTGGACCGAGCCCTTGCCGAAGCTGGTCAGGCCGACGACGGTCGCCCGCTCGTGATCCTGCAGCGCGCCGGCGACGATTTCCGAGGCCGAGGCCGAACCATAGTTGACCAGCACGACGATCGGCAGGCCATTGGCCAGGTCGCCGGGCCGGGCCGAATAGCGCTCGATCTGATCGGGCTTGCGGCCCCGCTGGCTGACGATCTCGCCGCGCTCGAGAAAGGCATCCGACACGGCGATCGCCGCCGACAGCAGCCCCCCCCCATTGTTGCGCAGGTCGACGACATAGCCCTTGATGCCGGGGTTCTCGGACTGCAGCCGGGCCATGACCTCGTTCAGCTCGCGGCCGGTATTCTCGTTGAAGGTCGAGATGCGGACATAGCCGAAGTCGCCCTCGACCCGGCCGGTGACCGATTCGATCTTGATGATCTCGCGCGTCAGGGTGACCTCGAGGGGATCAGAGCCGTCTCGCAGGAAGGTGACCCGCACATCGGTGCCGGCCGCGCCGCGCAGCTTTTCAGAGACCTCGGAGACCGACAGGCCCGCCGCAGTGGCGCCTTCGATGGCCGAGATGACGTCGCCGGCCTGGACCCCGGCGCGGGCCGCAGGACCGCCGTCCATGGGCGAGATGACCTTCACAAAGCCGCCTTCGGCCGAAATGGTCAGGCCGACGCCTGAATACTGCCCCTCGGTCCGCTCGCGCAGCTCGCCGAAGCCCGCCGGAGCCAGGTAGCTGGAATGGGGGTCGAGCGCGGTCATCATGCCGCTGAGGGATGCCTCGATCAGCTTGCGGTCATCGACCGGCACCACATAGGCCTGCTTCACCACGGCGAGCACATCGCCGAACAGCTCCAGCATGCGGAAGGTCTCGTTGTTGCGGACGTTCTGCTGGGCCATGGCCGCAGCCCCCGCCCCGAGCGCCAGGGCCGCACATCCGACGAGCAACAGTCTACGCATACGTTTGTCTTTCCTTGTGGCCGGGCCCGGCCCTTGAGGGGGCAAGCCCGCATCCGTCATCTGCCCTATCAAATAGTGGAAGGCAGGACCAAATCGAGGCGAAACCCCAGCTACGATATAAATTCTGTGTCAGCTTCACCCGGGCAGCGGCGTTCAGTCCAGCCATGGTGACGGGTCGACAGCCAGTTCTTCGCGTCTCAGCTCCAGCATGACCGGCAAGCTGTCATGGCCAAGGCCCAGCCGCTGACCGGCCTGAACCCTGTCGCCGGTGGCGATATCGCGCGCGGCCAGCCCCGACAGAACAACCCGCCAGCCGGGTCCGGCATCCAGGATCACCACCTGCCCCCAGCCGTCCAGCGGCCCCGCATGGATGACCTCGGCCTCGAGCGGCGCGACCACCGCCTGGCCCGGCGCGCGCCACTGCCAGCCGGTCGAGCCCTTGCCGAACCGGGCCGAGGGCGGCCCCTCGACCGGAGCCAGAAGGGTATCGCGTCCATTGGGCAGCCGGAGCGCAGGGGTCTGGCTGACGGGAACATCCGGCACAGCCGCCCCGGCGGCGCGCAGCCGGGATTCGAGCGCCGCCACCTCGCGGCGGGCACGCTGCGCCTCGGCCCGCAGGGTGGCGCGGCGGGCGCGGTCCGAGACCAGCCGCGACTGCAGGGTCGCCTGTCGGTCGCCGGTCTGGCTCTCGCTGACGAACAGCCGTTCACTTCGCAGCGCGATGGCGCGACGCTCGGCGACGACGGCGGCGCGGCGGCGGTCGGCACGGTCGACCTGATCGGTCAGGGGCTCGACCAGCGCCTTCATCAACACGGCGGCACGGACGGTATCGATCGCCTCCTGCGTCGGAACCACCAGCGGCGGAGGCGGATGCCGGGTCAGGGTCTGCAAGGCCCCCAGCACCCGCGTCAGCGGCCCCTTGGCGAGGGCCAGCTCCTCGAGAGCGCGGGCCTCCAGACGCCCCGCGGCATCCAGCTGCCGGCGTTGCAGCACGACGGTCTCGTCACCGGCAGCGGGCTGACGTTCCAGACTGGCCTCGGTGGAGGCGATCCGGCGATCCAGCGCGGCGACGTCGGTCTCGATCCGGCGGGCGCGGATTACGGCGTCGCGATACTGAGCCTGGGTCTGCGCGACCGCCTCGGGATCGGGCCGGGTGGCAGACTGGCCGGAGACGGGCCCGACCATGCCGAACATCAAGGCCACCATCAGCAGGGTCCGCCGCATCCGCCTCAGTCCCGGTGATAGGGCGTGCCCGCCAGCAGGGTGGTGGCGCGATAGATCTGCTCGGCCAGCATGGCGCGGGCCAGGGCATGGGGCCAGGTCTGGGGGCCGAAGGCGAGCGTGAGCGAGGCGGCGTCGCGGACTATCTCGTCCAGCCCGTCGGCACCCCCGATGACAAAGGCCAGATGTCGTTCGCCCCCGTCCCGGATATCGCGGATCAGATCGGCAAAGGCGCGCGAGGAAAAGGTCTTGCCGCGCTCGTCACAGGCGATCAGGCGCGCGCCGGTGGTGGCAGCCAAAAGGGCTACGCCCTCGGGGCCGGGGCCGGGCTTTTTGGTCTCGACGTCAATCAGCTCGCACGGGCCCAGGCCGATGCCGCGACCGGTGCGACCGGCGCGCAGGGCATAGTCGCTGGCAAGGTCCGCCTCGGGCCCCCGTCCGGCCCTGCCGATGGCAACGATCGACAGCTTCACGAAGCGGGTCCCCCGTCAGGCAAAACCTAGTTGCGGGCGGTCCGGTGCGCCGCGTCCACGGCCCAGATCTTCTCGATGTTGTAGAAGGTCCGCACCTCGGGCCGGAACAGATGGACGATCACGTCACCGGCGTCGATCAGCACCCAGTCACAATGGGGCAGACCCTCGACCTTGGCCTTGCCGAAGCCGTTTTCCTTGAGCGTGCGCAGCAGGTGGTCGGCCAGAGCACTGACGTGGCGGTGCGAGCGGCCCGAGGCCACGATCATGGTGTCGGACATCGGGCTTTTGCCCTTGAGGTCGATCAGGACGATGTCCTGCGCCTTGTCCTCATCCAGCTTGGCCAGAAGGGCGATTTCGAGAGGGGTGCTTCCGGTCGGAAGCTCGGCGGATCGGGCGTCAGCACTGTCCGGGCCGTCGGAATCGACGTGGGGGGTGTCGTCAGCGTGCGCATCGTGCGCGGGCGAGGGGGTCAGCGGAATACTCCAGTCGACAAAAGGTCAGGCAGCAGCCTAGCACATCCCCGCCCGGCGGTCACTGTCGCGTGGAGGCGGCCTCGGCGCGCAGGGCGGTCGAGGAGGTCCGGTTGAGCGGCGCCGTCAGATAGACCCAGGCCGGGGCCTGTCGATCCGCCAGTGTATGGGCCTCATGCGCCTGGATACGATACTGGCGATAGCGCAGGGCGGCGGGCGCCGAGCGGCTTTCCAGCAGGCTGCCCGGACGCGCCACGACCGCCATCGGCATCAGCGACAGCAGGTCCGTCCAGCCGCGCCAGCGGTGGAAGCTTGCCAGATTGTCGGACCCCATCAGCCAGACGAACTTCACGCCCGGATAGCGGGCGGTCAGGGCCCTCAGGGTGTCGATGGTGCGGGTCGTGCCGACGCGGGACTCGAAGTCGGAAATGACCATGTGGCGCGCGCCGTCAGCCCGGTCGGCCCACTCCCGGGCCGAGGCCATGCGCTCGGCAAGCGGGGCGGTTTCAGCATCGGATTTCAGCGGGTTCTGGGGCGAGACCAGCCAGACAACCCGGTCCAGACCCAGGCGGCGCAATGCGGTCTCGGCCACATGGGCGTGGCCGTCATGGGCCGGATTGAAGGAGCCGCCGAACAGGCCGACCCGCATGCCGGGATACAGCAGCAGCCCGTCGTTCAGTCCGCCGGGACGGGGCCCGGCGGTCCGGGGGGCAGGACCGGCATGGAAAAAGCGCAAGGACGGGGTCTCGGCAGGGCTTATGCTCACGCGTGCCCTAACACCCCCGTCCCCGCTTGTCTCGATTTAATGCCGAGCCGTCAGGGGCGGGCGTGGCCCTTGCCGCGCACGACGTATTTGAAGCTGGTCAGCTGTTCGGCGCCCACCGGCCCGCGGGCATGAAGGCGGTCGGTGGAAATGCCGATCTCGCCGCCAAAGCCGAATTCGCCGCCGTCCGCATACTGGGTCGAGGCATTGGCCAGGACGATGCCGGCGTCGGCCTGTGCGAGGAAGCGCTCCAGAACGGCCTCGTCCGACGCCACGATCGCCTCGGTGTGGCCCGATCCATAGCGGGCGATGTGGTCCAGCGCGCCATCGACGCCGTCGACCAGCTTCACCGACAGGATGGCCGCCAGATACTCGGTGGGCCAGTCGGCCTCGGTCGCTTCGGTCGCGTCCGGCATCAGCTTGCGGGCCGCGGGATCGGCCCGCAGTTCGCAGCCGGCGGCCTTGAGCGCCTCCGCGATACCGGGCAGCAGCCGTTCGGCCCCGGCCTTGTCGACCAGCAGGGTCTCGGCCGCGCCGCAGACCGACACCCGGCGCATCTTGGCATTGACCGCAATGTCGCGAGCCATGTCGGGATCGGCGCTGGCATCGACATAGACGTGATTGACGCCTTCCAGATGGCCCAGCACGGCGACACGCGCCTCGGTCTGGACCCGCTCGACCAGCGAGCGCCCGCCGCGCGGGATCAGCAGGTCGATGGAGCCGTTCAGCCCCTGCAGGATATGGCCGACCGCAGCGCGGTCGCGCGTGGTGACGATCTGCACGCAATCGGGGCTGAGGCCCGCCTGCTCCAGACCTTCGGCAAGGGCGCCGTGGATGGCCAGATTCGAGCGCAGGCATTCCGAGCCGCCGCGAAGAATGACGGCATTGCCGGCCCGGACCGCCAGCGCTGCGGCATCGGCGGTCACATTGGGGCGGCTTTCATAGATGATGGCCAGCACCCCGATGGGCGTGCGCACCCGGGCGATGTCCAGACCGTTGTCCGGCGTCCAGCGGGCGGTTTCCACGCCGACCGGATCAGGGATGGCGGCGATCTTTTCGAGCGCCGCAATGACGCCGTCCAGCCGATTTTCGTCGAGCGCCAGTCGGTCCGTCATGGCCGAGGCCATACCCTTGGCCTTGGCAGCCTCGAGGTCGGCGGCATTGGCCTCCAGCACCTTGGCAGAGCGGGCCTTCAGGGCCTTGGCCATGCCGGCGATGGCGCGCGTGCGCGTCTCGGCTGAGGCCAGGCCCAGGTCGCGGGCAGCAGCGCGGGCCTTTTGGCCCAGAGCCAGCATGTCGGCTTCAAGGGTGGCTTCGGTCGGGCGGTCGGGTGCGATCTCCGCAGTCTGGGTCATGGTCATTCCTCTAAGGTCGGGCCGTCTCCGTCTGTTTCAACCCCCGACGGGGGTATTCGGGCTCAATGAAGGTCTGTGTCAGCGCAGGGCGAGGTCGTCGGCGTGGATCACCACCGGCCCGCCGGCGTAGCCAAGCGCCGCCTTGATCTGGGGCGAGCGCAGGCCCGCGATGGTCAGCACATCGGCGGCGTCGTAGCGGACCAGACCCCGGGCCACCTCGGCCCCGGTCTCGTCCAGCACCTCGACCGGATCGCCCTTTTCGAAACTGCCGTTGGCGGTCACGACACCGGCGGCCAGCAGGGACTTGCCCCGGCCCAGCGCCTTCAGGCAGCCGGAGTCGATGACGACCTGTCCGCGCACGGCCAGGGAGCCGCCGATCCACTGCTTGTAGGCTGCGCGGACGGTGGTCGAGGGCGCGATCAGGGTGCATTTGCGCCCCTCCTCGATCGTCTGGGCGCCGCGTTTCTTGGCCCGTCCCGCCGCAATCATGGTCGCGCAACCGGCTTCGCCGGCGATGCGGGCCGCCATCAGCTTGGTCGCCATGCCGCCCGTGCCCACGCCCGCCGCCGCATTGGCGCCGGTGGCCATGGCCTCGATCTCGGGCGTCAGTTCCTGGATGAAGGGGATGTGCTCGGCATCCGGGTTCTGTCGCGGGTCAGCCGTATAGACCCCGTCCACGTCGGACAGCAGGATCAGCAGGTCGGCGCTGATCAGCTGGGCCACCCGGGCGGCCAGCCGGTCGTTGTCGCCATAGCGAATCTGGTCGGTGACGATGGTGTCATTCTCGTTGACGATCGGCACCGCGCCCATGTCCAGCAGGGCCCCGACGGTGGCACGCGCATTCAGCCAGCGGCGGCGCACCTCGGTGTCGTCGCGGGTCAGAAGGATCTGGGCCGTGACGATGTCATAGGGGTCGAACACCGACTCCCAGGCGTGCATCAGCATGGACTGACCGGCAGCGGCCGAAGCCTGCTTTTTCTCCAGCCCCCCGCCGCGCGCGCGAGAGCCCAATCGCCGACGCCCCAGCGCCACCGCCCCGGACGAGACGACCAGCACCTGCTTGCCCTCTTCCTTCCAGTCGGCGATGTCGGCGGCCAGCCCCTTGAGGCGCTCCATGTCCACCGTATTGGTCTTGCGGTCTACCAGCAGGGCCGAGCCGATCTTCAGAACGATACGGTCCGCTGCGGCAATGGTCGTCGCGGCCTGGAGAGGCCGTTTCTTGGTCAAGGTGTCCAATCCTCCGTCGTGGGGGGCGCATAGGCGCCGTCGTCCTCGATCTCGATCTCACCGCGCGTCCGGCGGACCTCTGCCCAGGCCGCACGCAGCAGTTCGGGCACGCCCTCTCCGGACACGCCTGACACAAGGAACGGCTCTTTGCCAAGAACGGTTGCAAGCTCTGCTGTTTTCTCCGCGCGCAGCTCGGGCGAGAGGGCGTCGATCTTGTTCAGCGCCACCAGTTCGACCTTGTCCTCCAGCCCCTCGCCATAGGCGTCCAGCTCTCGGCGGATGGTGTGATAGGCGCCGACCACATCGTCCTGGGTGCCGTCGATCAGATGGATCAGGCTGGCGGAGCGCTCGACATGGCCGAGGAACCGCGTGCCCAGACCCGCGCCCTCGCTGGCCCCCTCGATCAGTCCGGGGATGTCAGCGATGACGAACCGCTCGCTGGGGCTGAGGTCGACCACCCCCAGATTGGGGGTCAGGGTGGTGAAGGGATAGTCGGCGATCTTGGGCCGGGCGGCAGAGGCCGCCGCCAGGAAGGTCGACTTTCCGGCGTTGGGCAGGCCCGCCAGACCGATGTCGGCGATAAGTTTCAGCCGCAGCCAGATCCAGCGTTCGCCGCCCTCCTGGCCCGGATTGGCGTGGCGCGGGGCCTGATTGACCGGCCCCTTGAAATGCACATTGCCCCAGCCGCCGTTGCCGCCGCGCAGCAGCCGCTCGCGCATGCCGACGGTGTCCATGTCAAGCAGGACCGTCTCCTTGTCCTCGTCCAGCACCTGGGTGCCGACCGGAACCTTGAGCACCACATCCTCGCCCTTGCCGCCGTGCATCTGGCGGCCCTGGCCGTGATGGCCGGTCTGCGCCTTGAAATGCTGCTGGTAGCGATAGTCGATCAGGGTGTTCAGCCCCTCGACGGCCTCGATCCAGACGTCGCCGCCGCGACCGCCGTCACCGCCGTCGGGGCCGCCGTTCGGAATGAATTTCTCGCGCCGGAACGAGACGGAGCCCGCCCCGCCGTTGCCTGCGCGAATATAGATCTTGGCCTGGTCGAGGAACTTCATGCCCGGCTTATGGCCCATGAGGGCGGCAAATTACAGGCGTCTTTAAGCGGATTGAAAGCGGTCGCTGCCAGTCTCCGCCCGTCCGACACAGGGGATCAGAATGATCTCGACCGCCTTCCGACTGCCCGAAGCCCCCTCCCCGGCCCTGCGGCTTGCCCGTGCCGGGCCTGAAGCCTCCCCGTCGTCGCCTGGCGCGACCAGGGCGGCCGATACGGTGGAAAAGCCCCCCGAAATCAAGGCGAACTCGGGCAAGGCGCAGGCCCGGGATCTGGCCTGGAAGCGGCTGGAGCGGGCCAAGGCGCGCATGGACGCGCTCAAGCTGATGGCGAAGATCGACCCGAAGACGGCCCTGAAACTGGCGGCCGAGCTGGCGCGGGAAATGAAGGGGGCGGTCAAGGCCTATGCCGAGGCGGGCGGGCGCAACGTCTCGACCGGCGACCTCGCCCTGATCCGCAAACAGGCCGCTGACGCCCTGGAGGCGCGGGATGCCGCCGCGGAGGCCGGCATCGACACCACGAGCATGGACGCGCAGCTCAAGCACCTCGGCCTGCGCGAGGAAGACGCCATGGCCGACCATGGCTTCTTCGAAGAGGTCAAACGGATTGTCGCGGGCCTGAAGAAGGCCCGTCAGGACATTCGGGGCGAGGCCATCACCGCGCTCAACCCGCCGACGGAAGAGGACTGGAAGGCCGCCGATCGCGATCAGGCCGACCTTGAGCGCGAGATCGACAGGGCCGCATCCGGCCCCGCCGTCTCGATCCGCGTCTAGAGCCCTACTTGCCCCAGACGCCGTAGGGGTCGGACCATTCCATGCCCATGGCCTCGGCCACGGCGGGATAGGTGATCTGGCCACCCATGACATTCAGGCCGCGCGCCAGGTGCGGGTCCTTCTTCAGCGCGTCCAGCCCGTGGTCGGCCAGCGCCAGGCCGAACGGCAGGGTGGCATTGTTCAGGGCTTCCGAAGACGTGCGCGGGGCGGCACCCGGCATGTTGGCCACGCAATAGTGGACCACGCCGTCGATCTCATAGGTGGGATCTTCGTGGGTGGTGGCGCGCGAGGTTTCGAAACAGCCGCCCTGGTCGATGGCCACGTCGACCAGCACAGAGCCGTTCTTCATCTGCTTCAGGTGCTCGCGCTTGACCAGCTTGGGCGCTGCGGCCCCGTGCACCAGAACCGCGCCGATCACCACATCGGCCTTGACGATTTCTTCCTCGATGGCGTTGATCGAGGAATAGCGGGTGATGACCCGACCGTCGGTCAGTTCATCGATTTCGCGCATGCGGGGGATGGAGCGTTCCAGCACCACGACCTCGGCGCCGAGACCCAGCGCCATGCGGGCCGAGTTGAAGCCGACCACGCCGCCGCCCAGCACCGCCACGCGGGCCGGGGCCACACCGGGCACGCCGCAGAACAGCAGGCCCATGCCGCCGTTGTGCTTCAGCAGGGTCTCTGCGGCCGAGAAGACGGCGATCCGGCCGGCGACTTCCGACATCGGCGCCAGCAGCGGCAGGCCGCCGTTGCGATCAGTCACCGTCTCATAGGCGATGGCCGCGCACTTGGAGGCCAGCAGGCCCTTGGTCTGCTCGGGATCGGGCGCCAGGTGCAGATAGGTGTAGAGGATCTGGTCCTCGCGCAGCATCTCCCACTCGACCTTCTGGGGCTCCTTGACCTTCACGATCATGTCGCTGTCGGCAAAGACGGTTTTGGCGTCGGGAGCGATCTTCGCGCCCGCCAGCTTGTATTCGGCATCGGTGAAGCCCGCGCCGTCGCCCGCGCCGGTCTGGACCAGCACCGTATGACCATGGGCCACATATTCGCGCACGGCCGTCGGCGTCAGGCCGATACGGTGTTCGTTCTTCTTGATTTCCTGGGGGACACCGACGCGCATGACCGTTTCCTCTGTATGGCGGACGGGCCCGTGCGGACCCGGTTCGGCGCGCAATCTAGCGGGGGCGGCGGCGCAGGTTCCTGTTCATTTTGCTGAGTGAACGGCGTAAAGTCGCAGAACATTGCGCTGAGAGCCCCCATGAAGACCGTTTCTGCTGTCACCCTCGATGCCATCGATCGCAAGATGTTGCGCGCCCTGCAGGAGAACGGTCGCATCTCGAACGCCGATCTGGCCCGGACGGTGAACCTGTCCGAGAGCGCCTGCCTCAGGCGTCTGCGGGCGCTCGAGACCGAGGGCGTCATCAGTCGCTACGCCGCCATCATCAATGAGCGTGCCGTGGGGCTGCCGATCAGTGTGTTCGTCACCGTCACCCTGTCATCCCAGGCCGAAAGCGCCCTGACCGCCTTCGAGACGGCCGTGGCCACCGTGCCCGAGGTGGTCGAATGCTATCTGATGACCGGCGGGTCGGACTATCTGCTGCGGCTGGTGGTGCGCGACGTCGACGATCTGGAACGGGTCCATTCGCACGAGTTGACCCGCATCCCCGGCGTCACCCGCGTCTCGTCCAGCGTCGCCATGCGCACCGTGGTCAAGCGCGGCGCGCTGCCGGTGTAACCGCTCAGACGTACATGCCCTCGCGCAGATTGATGCCGTGCTCGACCCAGGCCTTGAGCGCGTCCAGCATCTGGCTCCAGCCCTGACAGTTGCCGAAAGCGGCCTTCACGCCGGTCTCCGTCTCGGGCCAGCCGCTCTCCTCGACCGTCACCAGGGTACGACCGTCCTCCAGCGGGGAGAAGGTGAAGACCGTCGTGGTTTCATAGGGCTGACCGTCCGGGGGCGACTTGTCGTTCGCCCCCCAGCGGATGACGATGCGGCGGTTGGTCTCGACCTCGACCACCTGGACCGGAAAGGCGCCGGGAAAGTCGGCGAAGTCCCACTGGACCGTCTTGCCGGTCTCCAGCCGCCCGACCGCCCCGCCGGTGGTGAAATATTTCGACAGTCGCGCCGGATCGGCCACCGCCTCGAACACCTCCTCTACCGGGCGCGCGATGCGCGCAGACACCCTGAACTTCAGCTCCATGACATCCTCCCATGCCTTGCCTGATCGCATTAATGTTATAATATTATAACATGTCAAGCGAGTCGAATCAGGACCGGGTGTTTCGGGCGCTGGCGTCGGGTACGCGGCGGCAGTTGCTGGACCGGCTCAAGGACGCGCCGCTGACCACAGGGGCGCTGTGCGAGGCGCTGGCGCCGCTCGACCGCTGCACCGTGATGCAGCATCTGAAAGTTCTGGAGGCCGCCGATCTGGTGATGGTGGAACGTCGCGGGCGGGAGCGGTGGAACCACCTCAACCCCCTGCCGATCAAGGCGGTGCACGACCGCTGGATCGGCGACTATGCCCGCCGGGCCGTCGGGTTTCTGGCCGAGGTGAAGGACGATCTCGAACCCTGAGGTACTGGCGGCCCCGTCCCGCCTTCCTATCTCAAACGTCTCGACCACTGGAGAGACGCCCATGCCTGTTCGGCACCCCGCAGGGGCCTGGTTGACCCTGGCCCTGATCGCGGCACCGGCGGCGTTGGCGGGATCGGGCCTCGGCCTGTTCATCGGGCTGACAGCCCTGGTGGCGGCGGTGCATCGCCCGATACATGACCGGGTTATCGAGACGGCGCACTGGGCGGTGTCCGGTGGCGTGCTTCGGGCGGGCCTCATCACCCTCGGCGCTGCGCTGATCTTCCAGCTGGTCGGACTGGAGCTGGCGGTGCTGATCGCGGGGGACGTGCTGGCCTATGTCGAGCTTCTCGTGGCCGTCAGCCTGATGGCGGCCAATGCCCGCTTCAAGGCCATCAAGGCCCGTGTCCAAAGCTTCGGCGTACGGGTGCCAATCCGCGTCCTGTACCGGCGCGGTCGCCGTGCCGTGAGAACTACTCTGATCCGGCTGCGCACCCCGCCGCCGGAAGACTGTGAGTCGGCGTGGGCGGTCTAACCTAGCCCAGCTTCAGCGTCAGGGTCTTGATGTCCAGATAGTCGTCGATGCCGTGGGTCGAGCCCTCGCGGCCATAGCCGGACTGTTTGACGCCGCCGAACGGGGCGACCGGGGTCGACATCAGGCCGGTGTTGATGCCGCACATGCCCGCCTCGATCCGCCGGCCGATGCGGATGGCCCGATCGAGGTCGCGCGTAAACAGATAGGAGGCCAGCCCCAGATCGCTGTCATTGGCCTTGTCCAGCACCTCGTCCTCGCTGTCGAAGGCAAACACGGGCACCAGCGGGCCAAAGGTCTCTTCCTCGCGGAACAGGGCGTCGTCGCCGCCGAAGGTCACGGTCGGCGTAAAGAACCGCCCGCCCAGATCGTGACGGGCGCCGCCGGTCAGCACTTCGCCGCCCGCCGCCTTCACCTTGCGGACATGCTCCTCGACCTTGTCGATGCCCTTGTCCTCGATCAGGGGACCGACCTTGACCCCGTCATCGAAGGCATTGCCGACCTTGAGCTTTGACACCTCGGCCGCCAGCTTGTCGGCATAGTCCCGCGCCACCGACCGTTCGACATAGATGCGGTTCGGACAGACGCAGGTCTGGCCCGAATTTCGGAACTTGCCCTTGATGGTCTCGGCCACGGCCTGGTCGAGATCCGCGTCGGCGAACACGATCAGAGGCGCGGCGCCACCCAACTCCATCGACACCCGCTTGAGCGTCGGCGCGCACTGTTCGGCCAGCTTGCGGCCCACGGGCGTCGAGCCGGTGAAGCTGAGCTTGCGGATCACCGGCGAGGCCGTCAGCACGCCGCCGATGGTCGCCGCATCGCCCGTCACCAGATTGAGCACCCCTTTGGGCAGGCCCGCCTGATGCGCCAGTTCGACGAGCGCGATGGCGGTAAAGGGCGTCTGGCTGGCCGGCTTGACCACGGCGGTGCAGCCCGCGGCAAAGGCGGGGCCCAGCTTGCGCGTCAGCATGGCGGCCGGGAAATTCCACGGGGTGATGAGGGCGCAGGGGCCCACGGCCTTGCGGAAGGTCAGGATGACATGGCCCAGAGGGCTGTCCTGGGTCTCGCCCAGCATGCGCTCGGCCTCACCCGCGAACCATTTCAGAAAGCCGTTGGCATAGGCGACCTCGCCCTTCGCCTCCTCCAGCGGCTTGCCGTTTTCCAGTGCCATCAGCCCTGCGAGCCCCTCGGCATTCTCGTCGATCAGGCGGGCCCACTCGCGCAGGAAGGCCGCGCGCTCGTCCGGGCGTTTGCCGGACCAGGCGTCAAAGGCACGGTCGGCCGCGTCGATCGCCTGCTGCGTCTCGGCCTCGCCCAGATCGGGCACGGTCCCGAGGATGTCGCCGGTCGCGGGATCATCGACCGCGATCGTCGCTCCGCTGCCCGTCACCGCCTTGCCGTCGATGAAGGCGTGCTCGCGCAGCAGTTTCAGACCGGCGTCACGGGCGGAATGGGACATGGAAGGGCCTTTCAGTCGGGGGGAGGAGATGCGCGGAAAAACGCGTCAGTCGCCGATGGTATCCAGATCACGGCCCTTCGTCTCGGGCAACCAGATCAGGCTGACGATCACGGCAATCAGGGTGAAGACCACCGAATACCACAGACCGAAATAGATATTCCCTGACCAGGCCACCAGGGCGAAACTGGCCGCCGGCAACAGGCCCCCGATCCAGCCCGTACCGATATGGTAGGGCAGGCTCATCGCCGTATAGCGCACCCGCGTCGGGAATAGCTCGACCAGGGCGGCGGCCTGCGGACCATAAAGGGCCGTCGCCGCGACGATGAAGACCATCAGGATGCCGATCACCAGCGGCATGTTGATCCGCGCCGGATCGGCCTTCGACGGATAGCCGGCCTCGACCAGGGCGGCCTTGACCCGCGTCTCGACATCCGCCCGGGCTGCCGCCAACGCTTCGCCCTCCAGACCGCGTCCCTCGACCGACGGGATGACCACATCGCCGATCCGCACCTGCGCCAGCGTGCCGGCCGGAGCCGCCTCATTCTCATAGCTGACCCCCGCATTGGACAGCACCGACTTGGCCAGATCGCAGGAACTGGCAAAGGCCGCCTTGCCGACGGGGTCGAACTGGATGGCGCACTCGCTGCGATCCGCCACAACCGTCACCGGGGCAGAGGCCTGGGCCTCGGCCAGCGCCGGATTGGCAGCCCGCGTCAGGGCATGGAAGCCGGGAAAGAAGGCGATCAGCGCCAGGATCATGCCGAACAGCATGACGGGCTTCCTGCCGATGCGGTCCGACAGCCAGCCGAAGAAGACATAGAGGAAGGCCGAGGCCAGGGTGATGATCAGCAGGATCTGATCGACCGTGCCGACCTCGACCTTCAGCACCCGCTCCATGAAGAAGCGGCTGTAGAAATAGCCGCAGTACCAGACCGCGCCCTGGGCGATCATGATGCCGAACAGGGCCAGCAGGACGAATTTGCCGTTCTTCCAGGTGCCGAACGCCTCACGATAGGGGGCACGCCGCGCGCCGCCCTCGGCCTCCATCCGCTTGAAGGCCGGGCTTTCGTTCAGCTTCAGCCGGATCCACAGCGAGATCACCAGCAGGAAGAAGGACAACAGGAACGGGATCCGCCAGCCCCAGTCGTTGAAGGCCTCAACCCCGACAATCATGCGGGTCAGGATGATGACGCCCAGGGCGCCGATCAGGCCGAAGGCCGCCGTCGTCTGGATCCAGCCGGTCAGATAGCCGCGCTTCTCGTTCGGGGCATGTTCGGCAACGAAGATGGCGGCCCCGCCATACTCACCCCCCAGCGCAAACCCCTGGGCGATACGC
Organism: Brevundimonas sp.; assembly: GCF_036963785.1. GTDB lineage: Bacteria > Pseudomonadota > Alphaproteobacteria > Caulobacterales > Caulobacteraceae > Brevundimonas. The sequence goes on along the minus strand of NZ_JBALUS010000003.1, from coordinate 500,871 downwards.
AGCACCAGGAGCAGAAGCGGCGCGGCGATGCCGATCTGGTCATAGGTGGGCAGCAGGCCGATGGAGACGGTCGCCACCCCCATCAGGGTGATGGTGACGAGGAAGGTGGTCTTGCGGCCGGTCCGGTCACCAAACCAGCCGAACACCAGTGCGCCCAGCGGCCGGACGACAAAGCCGACCCCGAACAGCAGCAGGGTCAGGATATAGGCCGTCGCCTCGCCCACATTCGCATAGAATTTACTGGCGATCACCGCCGTCAGCGAGGCGAAGATGAAGAAGTCGTACCACTCGAAAGCGGTGCCTGCGGCGGACGCCGTTACCACGGTCCGGAGGCCCGGGCCGCTGTCCGCCTGTGCGTCGATCCTTGTCTGGTCGGCCCCCATGCCGTCCTCCCCTGATGTCCGGGGCCTTCTGGCGAGGCCCTCCCCTGCGGTCATGCTTAATGGGGTTGTGGCCAGACGCAAGAATGCCCGACACAGTCCTGCGCCGGGCATTCAGGGTCCGGATGTGCCAGACCCCACCGGTGGGGGGGATACCGGTGGGGTCCGACCTTCACGCCAAGCCCGTGAGGGCTCTACGCGGCGTGGCTGTTCTGAGTGGTTTAGTTGGCGGCGTCTTCAGCCGCTTCTTCGACGGCACCGCCGACGGCCTGGGTGTCACGACCGGCACCGGCGATGGTGTTGCAGGCGGCGGTGGTCAGGGCGGCAGCGGCGGCGACCAGAATGAAAATCTTGCGCATGGAATTGGTCCTTTGTTCGGGGCGCCGCAGGGCGCGGGCGGTTACGACCTCAATAACTCCGCACGGTCGCGCGGGTTCCCGACGTGGGAGCGTCAGGCGCGCGGCGTGAGGAAGGTCATCCGGACGCGGCTACCCCGGGGAGACGCGGCCAGCACCTCGGTCGTGCCGCGCAGCTGTTTGGCAAAGGCGGTCATCAGGGTACGCCCGACCCCGACCGGATCGGTTTCCGACAGACCGGGGCCGTCGTCCTCGACCTCCAGCACGCTCGTCTCGCCTTCGACCGTAAACCGGACGATCAGGGTGCCGCCCTTGTCCGCCAGCGCATGCTTGAGCGCGTTCGAGATGGCCTCGACCAGCCACAGCGCCATGGGCGCCAGCTTGTCAGGGTCCATGACCAGACTGTCGGCCTCGACGCGACTGCTGACGGCGGGCCCGCGTCCGGCCTCGCTGGCGACCAGCTGACCGACCAGGTCGTGCAGGAAGACCGCTGCATCGGCGTGGCGGATGTCGTCGCTCTGGTAGAGGGTGCGATAGATCAGGGCGAGCGCCGAAATCCGCTGGCGCGTATCGCCCAGCGCCATCTTGGCCGCATCGTCGCTCAGCGCCCGCTGCTGCAGGCTGAGCAGGGAGGAAATGATCTGAAGGTTGTTCTTCACCCGGTGGTGGATCTCGCGCATCAGCACGTCTTTTTCCGCCAGACTGTCCAGGAGGGACTGGTCGCGAATCGAGACCGCCTCGGCCAGTCCGTCCAGCGTCTCGGCCAGCACCCGGATTTCGGTCGGGGCATTGACGGCCTGAACGGGGCGAACCGTGAAACGGCCCCGGGCATAGAGGGCGGCGATACGCTCCAGATAGTCCAGCCAGCGGACCACCACGCGCTCGGTGACAAGGATCACGGCGACAAAGGCCGTCATCCAGGCGGCGAGCGGCAGCAGGATCGACCCGATCGGATTCAGGCGCGCCCAGGACAGCAGACCGGGCGAGGGCGCGGCCAGCAGTACATAGACATCCTGACCTGACATGGCTGAGCCCGCATAGGCCCGGCGCTCGCCCTCACTGTCGCGGGCCTCAAGCACGCGGTCGTCGCCGGCCCGCATCTCCTGAAACCACGCGGCCAGCGTGCCCCCCGGCTCCATGTCGAAGGCCGCCGGATCGGTGGCCACCAGAATCTGGCCTTCCCCGTCTACCAGCGCCGCCTCTGACCCTTCCGGCAGGGCAGGGTCGCGCGTATCGGGCTGGAGGGATTCGAGCGGAATGACAGCCGCCATGGCCCCGTCGAAGCGTCCCATCGGGCGTTCGATCCGCAGGCCCGTCACCAAGGCGGGAAAGTCACGCTGGGCCCGCGACACAACCCAGTCGCTGCCGGCGCGCAGGCGCATGAACCAGGCGCGTTCCGTGACGTCCACGCCCCGCAATTCCCCCGCGCTGCAGACCACCTGACCGGTCGCTGTGTAGCGCACGATGGTTGAATAGCCGTCCAGCCGCTCCAGAAGCGCACCAAGCCGTTCCTCACAGAAGGGCGAGCTGCCCTCAAAGCGGAGGGCCTGCAAAAGGGTGGAGGCCCCCTCAAGGCGGGTGCGGGCGGCCATCGAACTGCGCTCGGCGGCGAGCTGAAGATCGACGCGGCGCTCCTCGGCCTGTTCGCGGAAGTCCGCATCGACCTGCAGGGCGATAAGCACCAGAAAGGGCGCCAGGGCCAGGGCCATGGCCATGCCCAGACGGAACCGGATTCCCTGGAACTTGGCACGTTTCAGGCCACGCCCGCCCGGGCGCCCGAAGGAACGGCCCAGGTGACGGCCAAGCGCGCGGCCCAGCCGTCCCATCCTAGGTGCTGTAGCCGCCGCTCAGACGATCCGCAGCCCCGAGGATCGAGGCCATGGCGTCGCCTGCGGACTTGCCATCGCGGTCGTAACCGCCGCTCTCCAGAACAGCGAGCAGGGCCTTGCGGGCGCGGCTGACGCGGCTTTTGACCGTACCGACGGCGCAGTCGCAGATAGCGGCCGCTTCTTCATAGGCAAAGCCCCCCGCGCCGACGAGGATCAGCGCCTCGCGCTGCTCCTCGGGCAGGGAGGCCAGCGCCAGTCGGAGTTCATCCAGCGCGACCGGGGCCTCGGGATTGTCGACGGCGACCAGGGTGCGCTCGGCCGCTTCCTGATCCAGTTGCGACTGGCGCCAGGACCGGCGTTTGTCGGAATAGAACTGGTTGCGCAGGATCATGAAGGTCCAGGCCTTCATATTGGTACCCATCTGGAAGCTGGCGCGCGCATCCCACGCCTTGACCATGGCGTCCTGGGCCAGGTCGTCGGCCGCCGTGGCATCGCCGGTCAGCGTCCGGGCAAAGGCGCGCAGATGCGGAATCAGCGCGACCAGCTCGGTCTTGAACGCCTTGTCATCGGTCGAGGGGGGCTTGGGGGCAGCACTACTCATTCGCCACCTTGGCCTGACGCGCGGCTGTCCGCGCGGCGCAGGATGTCGAGGAATTCGTCGGGGACCGGTTCGTTGACCACCTCGTCGAAAATGTGCCTCAGCTTGACCCCGATGGCCTGCTGGCGAAGCCGTGCCTCTTCCAGATCTTCGGACCCGAGGTCCTCGATTGGCTGGCCGGGTTTGGATTTTTCAGTCATGAACGGCTGTGTGCCCCTTGAATGCCGGTCGTCATTAACGTCACCTTTGCCGTAGGGTTCCCTTCCTTTTCAGGATTTTCCTGATGGACTGCGGCGCGCGGTGGAACCTTGGCTGTTAAGCGACGTTCTGCCTGCTTGTCACCACCCTGCGGACCGGTCTTTCCCGGCCGCAGAATCATTAGTCGGGAATGATAGCTCCATGAGTCTGCTCGCCAGGTTGGCCCCCCACCTTCCGTATGTTCGCCGTTACGCCCGCGCCCTGACCGGCGACCAGACAACCGGGGACAACTATGTACGCGTTGCGCTGGAGGCCCTCGCCGCGGGCGAGCAACAGCTGTCGCAGGAGATGACGCCGCGGGTGGCGCTCTATCACGTATTCCACACCATCTGGGCCTCGACAGGCGCGCAGCTCGAGGGTCGCCCCGGCTCCGACAACGGCGACGAGGCCTCCCGCCGGCTGATGCGCATCTCGCCCCGCTCACGCCAGGCCTTCCTGCTGACCGCGCTGGAGGGCTTCACGCCTTCGGAGACTGCGCAAATTCTCGGCTCGGATGTGCCCTCGGTCGAATCCCTGATCAGTGAAGCCCAGTCCGACATCGATGCCGAGCTGGCCACGGATGTGCTGATCATTGAGGACGAGGCCATCATTTCGGCCGACATCGAAAATCTGGTCAAGGACCTCGGCCATCGCGTCACGGCCACGGCCACCACCCACGACGAAGCTGTCGATGCCGTCTCGCGGCACAAGCCGGGTCTGGTGCTGGCCGATATCCAGCTGGCGGACGGATCGTCCGGCATTGATGCGGTCAAGGATATCCTCAAGGCCATCGACGTGCCGGTGATCTTCATCACGGCCTTCCCCGAGCGCCTGCTGACCGGCGAGCGGCCCGAGCCGACCTTCCTGATCACCAAGCCGTTCCAGCCCGAAACCGTGAAGGCCGCCATCAGCCAGGCGCTGTTCTTCCATCCGGGGCGCCGCGAGATCGCCTGACGAATTTTTCACCCGGCACGGGAACCGGGGTCTTCGCTCCGCATTCTGGATATGCGGAGGCAGCGACGCCCCCCCGACAATGACCGGTTCACTCCGGTCTGCTGCCTCCGCGCCTCATCTCGATGATACCCTTGAAGGCGGACCCTCACCGGTCCGCCTTCATTTTTTGTGCCTGATTGCGGCCTTGCCCCTCGACAAGCCGGGCCCCTCGGCCATGATGTCGGTTCATAAAGAAAACGCATAGAGAGACATCAGGAGGTCGATCATGACGCGCACCAATCGCCAATGGGTACTTCGCCGCCGGCCCCAGGGTCTGATCCAGGACGGTGACCTTGAACTGGTCGAAAGCCCGGTCGCCGAGCCGGGTGAGGGCGAGGTTCTGGTCCGCACCATCTATCTGTCGCTGGATCCGACCAATCGCACCTGGATGAACGACTCCGAGGGTTATCTGCCGCCCGTCGGCCTGGGCGATATCATGCGCGGCCTGACTCTGGGCGTGGTTGAGGCGACCCGCTCGGACCGCTTCAAGGAAGGCGATCTGGTCATGCCCATGTCGGGCGGCTGGGCCGACTATGCCATTGTGCCGGACAGCCAGCTTCGGCCCGTCCACCGCTTCCCGGGCCTTCCGCTGACGGCCAATCTGTCGGTGCTGGGCATGACCGGGCTGACCGCCTGGGCCGGCGTGACGGATGTCCTGCGGCCCGAGCCGGGCCAGACCATGGTGATTTCGGCCGCCGCCGGGGCCGTGGGCTCGATCGCCGGCCAGATCGCCAAACAGAAGGGCGCCCGCGTGATCGGCATCGCCGGGGGCGCCGACAAGGGCCGCTGGCTGACCGAGGAGCTCGGGTTTGATGCGGCCATCGACTACAAGAACGAGGACGTCGGCGAGGCTCTGGACCGCCTCGCCCCCGACGGCATCGACCTGAATTTCGAGAACGTGGGCGGCGACATCATGATTGCCGTCTGGAACCGGCTGAACACCCACGCCCGCATGGCCGTGTGTGGTCTGATCTCGGCCTATAACGCCACCCGGATGCCGCCCTCGCCCAACTTCTCGCGGATCATCACCCACCGGCTGGAGGTGCGGGGCTTCCTCGTGCTCGACTATGCCCCGCGCGCGCGTGAGATGGTGGCCGAGGTCGGACCGTGGCTGGCCGACGGCCGGGTGAAGTGGAAGGTCCATGTCGATCACGGACTGGAAGGCGCGGTCCAGTCGCTCAACCGCTTGTTCACCGGCGACCATGACGGCAAACTGCTGGTGCGCGTCTCCGAAGAGCCGTAGCTCCCGGCGTCAGAAAAGGCAGGGTCCCTGATGAACGAAGCCGAGGCGTCCGATCCCTTCCGGGTCTGTTTCGAGGACCTGTCGGTCGGGCAGGTCATACCGCTGGGCGCCTGCACGGTGGACGCAGAGGCCCTGACCGGTTTCGCCACCACCTTCGCGCCCCGCTGGCCGGTCGAGGCGGGGGCGCCGCCGGCCATGGTCTATGCCCTGTGGACGCGGCTGTTCACCGAGAAGTCCAGCCACTGGGCCCAGACCAAGGTGCTGGCCGTCGACGGGCTGCGCTATATGCGTGACCCGCCGGCGGGTGAGTTGCTGCGTGGGCGAATGACCGTCATGGGCAAGGACCCGGTCGGCGACGACAAGGGCATTGTCATCGCCCAGCATGACCTGCTGGACGAAGGCGGGCGGCTGGTCTTTTCCTGCCTGACCCGCGCCCTGTTCACACGCCGCGCCTGATACGAAAACGCCCGACCCGGAAGACCGGATCGGGCGCTCGTTTATCGCAGCCGCATCAGGACTACTGGACGCGTTCGACCGTAAAGCCGCGCTGCTCCAGCAGGACCTGGACGCTGTCGTCACCGGCCAGGTGGGCCGAGCCGACGGCGATGAAGATCACGCCTTCACCGTCCATCATGGTGTCGATCTGGCCCGCCCAGTTGGCGTTCCGCTTGACCAGCAGGGTCTGGTAGAACGGCTCGCTCTCCTCGCGCAGGGGGGTCACGCCGATTTCCTCGAGGGCCTCCACATCGCCGGCGGCCCAGGCCGCGACGAGGCGGTCCAGCTCAACCGTCGCGTTTTCATAGTCTTCCAGGACCGAGCGCAGGAAGCCCATCTGGCCCTCCTCGGACATGCCCGCCAGCATCTGGATCTGCTCTTCCATGGTCTCAAGGCCATCGACCGGCTTGCCGGCTTCGAGGGCGCGGGCACGCAGCACCAGTTCCACACCGGATTGCGGGTCGTAGCCGGCCTTGGCCAGCGGGGCCATCGACAGCGTCAGGCCCGCCAGCCAGGGGCGCATCGGCTCCAGCATGGCGCCGGTCATGCCCATATCGCCCGCAGCGGTGTTCAGTTTGGCCTGCTCCTGGGCCGTCAGGCGGCTGGACAAGGGGGTCTCCACATCGATGCCGTAGCGCTGGATCAGCGGTATGGCGGCGGCCTGGTCGTCCGGATTGGTGATCTCGAAAACGACACGGTCCGCGCTGGCAAAGGCCTCGTCCACCGTATCGGAATGCCAGGCGGTTTCGGGCCGCAGGATGTGGACAGTGCCGAACAGATAGATGGTCGAGTCCGCGTCGCGCAGCACCCACAGGGCGGGCTTGCTCGTCTCGGCCGCGGCGTCCTGGGCCATGACCGGAGCGGGTGCACCGGCGATGACGGCGAGGCCGAGGCCAAGGCCGAGGGCGGCAGCGGCGGCCGTGCCCATCAGGCGGCGGCCAAAGGCGAGGGTCGAGGTCTTCAGGGTATCAAGCATGGTCATAGGTCGATCCTTTCATGATCGGAGGGGAAGTCAAAAAAGCGGGTTGAAGAGAAGGGCTATTTCAGTCCACGCCGGGCGCCGGCGACGGCCGAGGCGACCATGTAGACGGCCATCATGATGCCGATCATGCCCCAGGCGGTGATGCCCTCGACAAGACCCAGTCGCTCGGAGGCGGCGTAGACGAACAGGGCCAGTTGCAGGGTCCAGAAGGCCAGCGAGCCCGTCTCGACCATCACCCGGCGCAGCATTTCGTCGGCCTGGCGGAACATCATCACATTGGCGACGGTCTGGATGGCCAGCAGGCCCAGCACGATGGCCATGGCCACCTCGGCGGAGACCCAGTTGGGACCGTAGATCGGGATCACCAGCATGACGCCGGCCAGCGCCATCACCAGAATCTGCAGCATGCCGCAGCCCTTGGGCACATTGGCGGGACGCAGGGCCATAATGCCCCCCATCACGACGCCCATGCCGATCAGCACCACCCCGACGAACAGGTTCAGGGCGTCGTCGGCGGGCAGGGCCGAGGCGTCGATGAAGCGGGCGGTCGTCGCGCCCACGGCGGCCCCGATCAGGGCCAGCAACACCAGTCCGCCGATCTTCAGGGCGGGATGGAGAGTGCGCTCTTCGGAGATCATGGCTCAGTCCTCCAGAAAGATGGATTCAATGGGTTGTTCAAAGACGCGGGCGATCTTGAAGGCCAGCGGCAGCGAGGGGTCGTAACGGCCGGTTTCCAGCGCATTGACGGTCTGGCGGGAGACCCCCAGCCGGTCGGCCAGCTCGGCCTGGCTCCAGTTGCGCTCGGCGCGCAGTACCTTGAGACGATTGTTCATGATGCGATCACCGGTGCCGGAGCCACCAGGCGGCCCAGGCGATCAGATAGCCGGTCATCTGGACGCCCAGCGTCAGGCCTGCGCCGGTCAGAACCAGATCCGAGGGGTCCCCCGAATAGTCCGCAGGCACGAGGTCGATCACGTCCCATGTGCCGAGACCGAGGACAACGATGATCACCACAATGCCGGCCGATCCGCCCCAGTACCACGCCCATTTGTGGGCCTCGCGCACCGCCTCGTCCGCCCCGCGCCACCAGACCACGCAAATCCAGAAGACGACCGCCATACTCGCGATCAACATGCCGGTCTGCAGAAGCTCCGTGGCCGCTCCGCCGAAGGCGTCGATCAGCGCGGAGGCGAATCCGACAACCAGCCCCAGAAGGGCGCAGACCCCCAGCATGCCGAGGTAGCCCAGGCGGCGGCGTTTTCGGATTGGTTGGTCGTTCATGCGGAAACCCCTCATCGATCTGACAAGGGTGTTTTACATCAGTGCGCTGTCATGTCAAGCGACCTTGTCAAAAAGTCTGCAAGCCTTGTCTTAGCCCTGTGAAACGCCGGAGTCCGGGGCTTTCAGCAGTTCCGGACGGCTCAGGGCGCGGGGCGAGGCCTCGACCGGCGCAAGGTCCGGCAGCTCCTTGCCCTCATGGTCGACGTGCAGATCCTCGAACCGCCGGGCCGACACCATGACCTGGCTTTCCAGCGAGCCGACGAACTGGTTGTAGCGCCCGACCGCGGCGTCCAGCGCCTTGCCGACCGAGGCCGCGTGCCCGCCCATGACCGACAGTCGCTTGTACAGCTCCTTGCCCAGCCGGGCGACGTCCTCGGCGTTCTTGGTCTGCTCCTCGGCGCGCCAGCCATAGGCGACCGCCTTGCACAGGGCGAACAGAGTGGTGGGCGTGACGATGACCACGCGCGAGGCCATGGCCTGGGTCATCAGCTCGGGCTCATGATCCAGCGCCGCGGCCAGAAAGGCATCGCCCGGCACGAACATGGCGACGAAGTCGGGGCTGGGCTGGAACTGGTCCTGATAGGCCTTGGAGGCCAGCTGGCGCATATGGGTCTTCATACTGGCGGCGGTCCGCAGCGAGGCGGCCTGCTGGCGCTGTTCCTCATCGCCCTCGCCCTGATCGGCAAAGGCCAGCGGCACCTTGGCGTCGATCACGAACATCCCGCCGCCGGGCAGGCGCACGACAAAATCCGGCCGCTGCTGGCGGCCCGCCTCGTCGGCATTCGAGGTCTGCTCCTCGAAATCGAACCGGCCGGCCATGCCGGCGGCCTCCAGCACATTGCGACAGGTCTGCTCGCCCCAGCGCCCGCGCCGTCCGGTGTTGCCGCGCAGGGCCTCGGTCAGCTTGCGCGCCTCATCCCGCGTGGCCGACGACGCCGTCATCAGCGCCGCCAGCTGTTCCTTCAGCCCGCCGGTCTCCTCCGACCGCGTCTTCTCCAGCGCCGTCACATGCTCCTGGAATTTGGCCAGGGTGTCGGCCACCGGCTTCAGCTGGGCCTCCATCCGCTCGCGGGCCAGCAGCTCGCGGTTGCGGAAGGTCTCGTCGGTGCGCTTCAGCAGCTCCTCGGCCACGGCCCCGGCCGATTGGGCGGCCTGGGCGCGCAGATATTCGGCATTGGCCGCCGCCTGATCCTCGAACAGCCGCATGCGCGCCTCGGTCTCGGCATGCCGTTCGCGCAGCTCCCAGTTCCGGGTTTCGGCGGCAGAGGCTCGCCGACGCTCCATCAGGGCCCAGGCCAGGGCGATGACGGCGACCACCGAAGCGGCGACGAAGGCAATGAGGTAAGCGTTCATGCTCCGTTCCTAGCCTGAGTCAGGAAGGGGGGAAAGGCACGTGGGGCGTGATGGAGCCGACGGTCCAAGGTTCATCACAGCGAACACAGCGAAGAAAAACCACGGAGGGCACGGCGAGGGGGTGCGGGTATCGGCGGGGGCGCCTCTTTCATCTCCTCCCCCTCATGGGGGAGGTGGCGCGCCGCAAAGCGGCGTGACGGAGGGGGCGACTCTGCGGACATCCGTTTCCCCTACGCAGGTCGGGGTCCAGAAGGGCATGCAAGCCGCCCGCCTGCTGCTCTGGGCCCCGGCCTGCGCCGGGGAAACGGAGGGAGGGGGGCAAGGGTCGGCCCCACGGGATGCCCGTCCCTTGGAAATCCCAACCGACTGTGATCTGACAGCGTGATGATCGACGCCGTCGAGCTCTATGGGTTGGAAGCACTGGACGATCCTTTTCGTGAGGATTTCGAGCGTGCTCGCGCGCTGCTCGACGGGCCAGAGTGGGAGCGTGGTCTCGAAGAGCTCGAGACGCTCGCATACGCAGGTTCAATGCTCAGCACTATTTGCGTCGCCAGCTGTATGTGGAAGGGCTGGTACGACCACCAAGATCTTGCAGGGGCCGAAGCCTGGTACCGGGTTGCAGCTGAAGCGGGCTATTCCGCAGGCCACTTCGGGCTGGGAGTCACCTATCACCACATGGGCCGCTTCTCGGAAGCGTCGGTTGAGTTTCAAAAGGCGGCGTCCAGAGATTATAGCCCGGCCTACGACGCGCTCGCGTACCTGTACGCGCGCGGCGAAGGCGTCGCGCTTGATCGACAAAAAGCGCTGGCTCTTTGGAGAACGGGCGCTTCTCAGGGGCATCAGCGAGCCAAGATCGCCTTAGCCAAGGCGCTTATTCATGGCTACGGAGGAGTCAGGGGCCGCTTAGAGGGACTCGCGCATCTATTCCGGTTGATGGCAGAGGTTTTCCGGGAACCTGACGCGGCCTTGGCAGAAAAGCGGGTCACACCGCTTCCCACCGTCCATTGAAACGTCCGCTACCCACCCTCTAGCGGACACCTAAAGAGGCCGCCTCCAGTCAGAGCACCACCCCTACGTCGGCCGCCTTGCGCGCATGGCCTGGATGATGGTGCCGTCGTCCAGCCAGTCGAGGTCGCCACCGACCGGTACGCCGCGCGCCAGAGAGGTCACGCTGACCCCGGCATCGGCCAGTCGCTCGGCGATATAATGGGCAGTCGTCTGGCCATCGACCGTGGCCGGCAGGGCCAGCACCACTTCACGCACACCGCCCTCGCCGACACGGGCCACCAGTTCCCCCAGCCGCAGCGACTCGGGGCCCACCCCGTCCAGCGCCGACAACAGGCCGCCCAGCACATGATAGCGACCGCGAAAGGCGCCGGACCGTTCCATGGCCCACAGGGCGCCGGCCTCTTCGACCACGCAGATCAGGCCGGCGTCTCGCGCGGGATCGGAACACAGGGTGCAGGGGTCGCGGGTATCGGGGGCGCCGCAGATCGAACAGGACTTCACCTTGTCCGCCGTCTCGGCCAGCGAGGCCGCCAGCGGCAGCAACAGCTGCTCGCGCCGCTTCAACAGGGCCAGCGCCGCGCGCCGGGCCGAGCGCGGCCCCAGCCCGGGCAGTTTCGACAGCAGACCGATCAGCCGCTCGATCTCGGGTCCGGCAGACGCGGCCACCGGCGGATCAGAACAGTTTGGGCATGCCGGGGATGTTCATCCCGGCCATGGGGCCCGCGGCCTCGCGCATCAGCACGGAATTGGCCTCGTCCAGCTTGCGCTTGGCATCCGCATGGGCGGCGACGATCAGGTCGGCCAGGATGTCCTGTTCACCGGCCACCATCAGGCTCTCGTCGATCTGCACGCGGGTGACTTCGCCGGGGCCCTTCAGGCTGACGGTCACCAGTCCGCCGCCCGAGGTGCCCTCAGCGGTGGTTTCGGCCATCTTCGCCTGGGCGTCCTGCAGTTTTTGCTGCATCGCCTGGGCCTGTTGCATCAATTGGGTCAGATCTTTCATGACCCCTATCTAGGACGAAGCGGGCCGTTCCGACAGGGGGTAGAGGGTCCTATTCCGTCTCCTCCTACTCCACTGAAGCGAGGTAGGTTTCAATGGCAAGTGTCTGGATACGGCCTGCCAGCGCGTCCAACGCATCCAGCCGTCCGAGGCCGATCTGGCTGGTGAAGGCATAGCCTTCTTCTTCACTGGCCGCTGCGGCCCCGACACTGACTTCGAGATAGGCGTTCGGCCCCTCGATCACGAGCCAGGACAGATAGATCCAGATGTCCTGGTCCGTCGCAGACTGGCCTGAGACGGTGCAACGGTGCCCCTCAAGACCCTTGATCTCGACCCGTTCGAAATGGATCACCGGAAGGTTCTGATAGGCTTCGGCGCAGGCCTGGGCATCGGCATAGACGGGACGGCGACGTCGCTCGCCTTCAGCAGGCGGCCCGGCATTCAGACCCGCTTCGTCGGTCACGCCGTACATGTCGAAGTCGACGGTGTAGTCGAAAACCCCTTCGGACGGCAGGTCCTTGAAAACATCGCCCAGAAGGGCCTCGAACATCGGTTTGAACGAGGGCACATCGACGCCCATCTCGACACCCAGCGCCTTCATGCCGTCGTCCAGCTGTTGGGCCATATTGGCGATGCCCGCCCGATCCTCGTCGGTGATCACCGACGCCGAAGGGTCGCGGGCCTCCTGGGCGGACACAGCCCCCGCCGCGCCCATCAGCATCAGGGCCGAAAGCCCTCCCAACAGCCAGTCCCGCATATCCGCCTCCCGGATTGAATGTCCGGTGAAACTAGATCAGCGATCAGGGTTCGCCCATGGCCGGGGCCCCTCCTGACAGGTTCCGTCAGGTATCGGCGTCGGCCTCGCCGTCATCGTCTGGATCGTCCGGGATGGCGGGCAGGGAGACTGCCGGGGCCATGTCACGGATTTCTCCCAGCTTCGCACCGGGGAAGGCCTCCAGCACCGAGCGGATAAACGGATCCGCCTCGACCTCGGCCCGGGTCTGTTCGCGGGCCTTGCGTTCCTGCTCGATCAGGGTCTCGCCCCCGCCCTGACCGTTGGCGGCGACCAGCCAGGTGCGGCCGGTCCAGTCCTTCAGCCGGCTGGCCAGCTTGCGCGCCAGATCGGGCGGCGTGCCCTGGGCGGGCTCAAACGTCAGGGCCCCGGGCCGGAAGGCGACCGGACGGACATAGCGTTCGACGTCCAGCTTGAGCGCGATCTCGCGCTTCTCGTCGATCAGCGCCACCATGGCCTCAAAGGTCTGGGGATCCGGCAGGGCGGCCGGGGCCGCAGGGCGCGGCTGGGCCATCGTCGCCTGGGCGCCGCCGCCCCCTGACGACCCGCCGCCGCGCGGGGCCGGGCCACCGCCACCCATGCCCTCGCCCGACTTCAGGGCCTTCAGTGCCTCTTCGGGGCCCGGCAGGTCGGCGGCATAGGCCAGACGGATCAGCGCCATTTCGACAGCGTCGGCGGGGTTGGGCGCCCGGCGGGTTTCCTCCAGCGCGCGCAGCAGCATCTGCCACACCCGGGCCAGCGTTCCGGCCGAAATGCCCGCACCCAGCGCCGCCAGCACCCGCGCCTGATCACCGGGCAGGCGGGTCGCCTCGGGCCCCAGCATCTTGGCGACCGAGGCTGCGTGGCAATGTTCCAGCAGGTCGCCCATGATCTGCACCGGATCGGCGCCATAGCCATAGAGGTCGCGGAACATCTCCAGCGCCTCGGGCGTGCGACCGCCCATGAGGGTCTCGAACAGGGCGATGGTCCGGGTGCGGTCCGCGAGGCCCAGCATGTCCCGCACAACCTCGGCCTTGACCGCCTCACCCTCCCCACCTTGGACCAGCGCCTGGTCAAGCAGCGACAGGCCGTCGCGCACCGAGCCCTCGGCCGCGCGCGAGATCAGCGCCAGGGCGTCGCGCTCGATCGCCATGCCCTCCTGCTGGGCGACGCGGCCCAGGTGTTCGATCAGGATTTCAGGCTCTACGCGCCTGAGATCGAACCGCTGGCAGCGGCTCAGGATCGTCACCGGAACCTTGCGGATCTCGGTGGTGGCAAAGATGAATTTGGCGTGGGGCGGCGGCTCTTCCAGCGTCTTCAACAGGGCGTTGAAGGCCTGGTTGGAGAGCATGTGCACTTCGTCGAGCACATAGACCTTGTAGCGCGCCTCGACCGGGGCATAGCGGACACTGTCCAGGATCTCGCGGATGTCGCCCACGCCGGTGTGGCTGGCGGCGTCCATCTCCATGACGTCCATGTGCTGGCCCGCCATGATCGCCGCATCGTGCCGCCCGGTGGGTGTCAGGGCCAGGGACGGCCGGTCAATCCCGGGGGCGTCATTGTTCAGCGCGCGCGCCAGCAGCCGGGCAGTGGTCGTCTTTCCGACCCCCCGCACACCGGTCAGCATGAAGGCGTGGGCGATCCGGCCGGTCTCGAAGGCATGGGTCAGGGTGCGGACCATGGCCTCCTGGCCGATCAGATCCTCGAAGGTCGTCGGCCGGTATTTGCGGGCCAGCACCTGATAGGCGGCCGAGGGGGCCTCCTTCAGCGGCGCAGGCTCGGGGAGAGGCGCGAGGGCGGGCTCAGGCTCAGGCGCGGCCGGCGCACCGAACATGTCATCGGTGTCGGGGTCGCGCTCGACCGACTCCACGTCGGGCGTGTCATCGTCGTCCCACGGCGGAATCGGGTCCATATCGCTCATGGGCCTGTCATAGCCCGTGACGCGATCCCGGGCGAGGCCGGATGACGGTTTTGCTGAGGGGAGAAGGTGGAGACCGCGACCCGAAGGGGAATTCGTTGTGGCTGCTGCCTTCCGGCCCTGACCAGGTTGGCGAAGCCTTCGCCCGCGATCTCCACCCCCGATATGCGCGTTCAGCTTCGCGAGATCAAGATGCCTTACGGATCGCGGCGCCGAGCGCTATGGAGAGCGCCATGACCGCGCCCGTCGTCACTGCCTTTTCCGCCTCGCCCCTCGACCGGGGCGGCGACAGCCGCAATGACCCCGACTGGATGGCCGCGCGCACGGCCGATCCCGCCGCCCTGTCGCTGGCGATGATCGAGGGACGACCCCGGCTGGAGACCGTTGACGGTCGGGAACGGCTGGCCTGGGCGCCCCTGTCACGCCTGCTGCCGCTGTCGGACGCCCAGCCGGCGTTTCTGGGATTCTGGAAAGAGGCGCCAGTCTTTGCCTGTTCGGTGCCCGAAGCCCGGACCGCCGAGCTTGAGACGCTGATGGGGCCCGGCGACCAACCGGATATGCGGGCGGCTGCTGCCCGTCTGCCAATGGGCGATCTGGCCATGGCCGGCGCCGCCAAGGGCCTGTTCGACTGGCATGGCCGCAATGGCTTCTGTCCCGGCTGCGGACAGGAGACTCAGGTCGCTTCGGGCGGATGGCGGCGGACCTGCGCCCCCTGCGCGGTCGAGCATTATCCGCGCGTCGACCCGGTCTGCATCATGCTGCCGGTCTATAAGGGGGGTGCCGAGCCCATCTGCCTGCTGGGCCGACAGGCCGCCTGGCCCGCCGGGCGTATGTCCGCCCTGGCCGGCTTCATGGAGCCGGGCGAAAGCCT
This sequence comes from Brevundimonas sp., assembly GCF_036963785.1. GTDB lineage: Bacteria > Pseudomonadota > Alphaproteobacteria > Caulobacterales > Caulobacteraceae > Brevundimonas. The sequence continues at coordinate 485,555 of NZ_JBALUS010000003.1, read as the reverse complement.
TGAGGAAGCCTGTGCCCGCGAGGTGAAGGAAGAAGCGGGCCTGACGGTCACAAGCGTCCGCTATCTGGCCAGCCAACCCTGGCCGTTCCCGCACCAGCTGATGCTGGGGCTGATTGCCGAGGTCACGGACGACAAGGCCCAGCCCGACCTGACCGAACTGGAAGCGGTGCGCTGGCTGACCCGCGAGGAGGCCCGGCAGGTACTGGAAGGGCGCCACCCCGATGTTGTGGCGCCCTATCCCTTTGCGATCGCCCACAGCCTGCTCAAGGCGTGGGTGGACGATAGCTGAAGTCGCCCGGCGTCAGTTAAAGACGCCGACGCCCCAGTTGCAGGTGCCGTTGCAGGCCGGCATCTGGACCTCGACGGTGTAGCGACCCGCGGTCGCCGCCTCGAATACGACCATCGGCACATCGTCGTCCTCAAAGTCGCGGCCCATCTCGCGACCCGACGGATCGCGCACGATCATGTCGACGTCGCTGCAGTTTTCATCGCAGACGCCGATGAAGGCGACCGGGCCGGACGGGACCTGGATGGTCGCGGTGTTCGAAGCCCCCTGGGCGAGGCGGCCTGACACCTTGCTCTGCATCGTCAGGTCGGCCTCGCTGGAGACCATGTCGAGCAGGAGATCGACCAGGGCCGCGCCGGAGGGGTCCTGGGCCTGGGCCGAGGCGCCCGGCGCCATAACGGCAAAAGAGAGGGCCGCCGCGGCGGCAAGGGACTTCAGCATGGGGTTCTCCATAAATGATCCGTCTTTGTGCCACTGTCCCGCTCCGCCGACAAATGACGAAACCCTTCCGGGTCAGCCCGCGATCGCGGCTTGGGCCCGGGCCGCGGCCAGGTCATCCGGATTGTCCACCGACAGGGGCGCATCGGCGATTACCGCGGCGTGGATCTGCAGGCCCATTTCGAGCGCCCGCAGCTGTTCCAGCTTCTCGCGGCGCTCCAGCGGCGAGGGCGGGGCGGCGCAGAAGGCCTCCAGCGCGGCCCGCCGATAGCCGTACAGGCCTACGTGCCGCCAGACCGGGCCGTCGCCATACAGGGTCGACCGGGTGAAATAGAGGGCGCGGCCCTCGGTCCCTTCCGGGGCCATGGCCAGAACCGCCTTGACGACATCGGGACTGGTCCGGTCGTCAGGCCCCGCCTCGGGTGCCATCAGGGTGGCGATGTCGCAGTCGGGATGCCGCGCCAGGAGATCGATACAAAGCGCCGAGAGGCCCGGTTCAGCGAACGGCATGTCGCCCTGCAGATTGACGATCACATCGTGCTGCGCCTCGGGATCCAGCGCCCGGAGCGCGGCGCGGATGCGATCCGAGCCGGAGGGGAGGTCCGGATCCGTCAGCACGGCCCGGCCGCCGTCGGCCTCGACGGCCTCAACGATTTCGGGGTCGCCCGCCGCCACGGCAACCGCCAGACCCGAGGCCCGGGCCTGACGACTGGCCCGGACGATCATGGGCAGGCCGCCGATGTCGGCCAGCGGCTTTCCGGGCAGGCGGGTCGCGGCCATGCGGGCCGGAATCAGGATCAGGGGGTTCATCGGGGCTCGATCAGCGGGGTCTTTGGTCGCAGCCGGGTGTCAAACCCAACCGGACAGTTGCGAAGGCCGCATTACCGTGTCAGAGACGCGTCCGCGAAACAATGCCTGCGACCCTGCCACCGGCTGACGACGCGGGCCCTTCAGATACGGGACTGACGACCGGATGAGCGGCAACCTCGAGTGGAACAAGATTTTCGGTGCGGGACTGGCGACGGTCTTCACGATCCTGGTTGTCCAGCAGGCCTCGGGCTTCGTCTATGAGACGAAGGCCCCCGAGAAGATGGGCTATGCGGTCGAAATCCCCGAAGGCGGGGCCGAGGGTGGGGCCGAGGCGGCACTGCCGCCGGATTGGGGCACCCTGATCCCCGTGGCCGATCTGGCCGCCGGTGAAGCCGCCTTTGCCCGCTGCCAGGCCTGTCACACCATCAATGCCGGGGGGGCCAACGGCATCGGCCCGAACCTGTATGGCGTGGTCGGACGCGCCGTCGCGGGCCATGCGGGCTTTGCCTACTCCGACGCCATGATCGCCCACAAGGCCGAGGATCCGACCTGGACGCTGGACGCCCTGGATCACTTCATCACCGCTCCCGCGCGCTACGTCTCGGGCACCAAGATGTCGTTCGCCGGTCTGCGCGACACCGAAACCCGTGTGAACCTGATCGCCTGGCTGATGAGCCAGGGCTCGGGCGGTTATGCGGTTCCCGCGCCGGATCCCGCGCGCCAGCCCGGCGCTGCCGCCGGGGAAGCGGGCGAAGCCGGCGAAGGCGTCACTGCCGCTCCCATCGACGGTGCTGCTGGCCAGCCCAACATTGAGACGCCCGCCGCGCCGCCCGCCTCGGACAGCGCGCCCGTCGGCGGCTGATACCGGTTCTCTAGAGTCGTCTGAAGATCGGCGCGCCGAAGCCCTCGGCGCGCTGATTCGCATCGGCCTCGGCCAACGGCTGGCGACATACTTCGCCGGCCCGGCCCGAGGCGTGGATCACCATGTCAGCATCCATCGCGATCGCGGAATGACCGGTCCAGCCGGGCCCTCCGGCGGGATGCGGCCACAGGACCAGATCGCCGCGCTGCAGGTCTTCGGCGGCGACAGCCTGGCCCAACTCGGCCTGACCGTCGGCGTAGCGGGGCGCCGGCCGACCACAGGCCATCAAGCAGGCCTGAACCATGGCGGCGCAGTCCATGCCCGTTTCCGTTCGACCGCCCAGGGCATGGGGCAATCCAATCAAGGTCTCGGCGACCGTCGCCAGATCGGGCGCAAACTGCCCCACAGGCATCAAGGCTACATCGCCCACGGCATCCCGCGAGGGGTCGACAAGGGCGTTAAACGGCAAAACCCCGCCGGGGGCAGACACGCGGAGGGTCGGCACGCATACGCCGGACTGGAGGGCGGCGACCGCCACCCAGCCCACGACGCCGTCCCGACGACAGCGGCCCCACTGACGGTCGCCCTCGCGGGTCAGGACATCAAACGCCTCGCCGAACAGCAGCTGGGAGATGCGGTTGCCGTCATCATCCCGCACATCGGCGAGGGGGACGGCTGCCTGCATGGCTTCTGTCGGACGATAGGCGCGCGCAGACACAAGCCCTTCCAGTGCCGCTTCGGCAAGGTCGGGTCGCATCAGCAGGGCGCGGGTATCAGCGTCGATCATCACATGCGGCGGCGGTGGGTCCGGATTCCGCCACCCTGCACGCACAAGGCCGAAGGTCGCGTTAACGCCGGCGTGATTTAGCCGGGATACCGCGTTCTAAGCATGTCAAAGCAGGCGCGGATGGCCTGCACCTCGCCGCCCTGTGGCCAGCCGGCACGCCCGCGCGGGTTCCAGGCGAAGATGTCCATATGCGCCCAGGCCCCGGTCTCCGGTGCAAAATTCTTGAGGAACAGGGCCGCTGTCACCGATCCCGCCTGGGCCCAGGCGGCGGAGTCATTCCGCAGGTCCGCTATGTCGCTGTCCAGCGCATCGGCGTAGGGCGCCCACAGGGGCATCCGCCACACGGGGTCCTGCACCCGGGCCGAGGCCGCCAGCAGATCAGCCGCCAGCGCGTCGTCATCTGTATAGAGCGGCGGCAGGTCCGGCCCCAGCGCCACCCGTGCCGCGCCGGTCAGGGTGGCGAAGTCGAGCGTGAGATCCGGCTTGAGCTCGCCCGCCCGGGCCAGCGCATCGGCGAGGATCAGCCGCCCCTCGGCATCGGTATTGCCGATCTCGATCGTCAGCCCCTTGCGGCTGGACAGGATGTCGCCCGGGCGGAAGGCATCGCCCGAGACGGCGTTCTCGACCGCCGGCACCAGCACCACGAGCCGTACCGCCAGCCCTGCGCGCATCACCTGTCGCGCCAGCCCCAGCGCGTGGGCGGCCCCGCCCATGTCCTTCTTCATGTTGCGCATGCCGGCGCCGGCCTTGAGGTTCAGTCCGCCGGTGTCGAACACCACCCCCTTGCCCACCAGCGCCAGCAGCGGCAGGTCGGTCCGGGTCGCATTCCAGTGAATCTCGACCATGCGCGGGGCCCGCGCCGGGACGGCCGCCCGGCCCACGGCATGGACCGCCGGATAGTTGGCCTCAAGCAGGGCGTCGCCGGTGATGACGCTGATCGTCGCGCCGGACTCCTCGGCGATCTCGCGCCCCATCGTCTCGATCTGCAGCGGACCCATGTCGGCGGCGGGGGTATCCACCATCTCGCGGACCAGATCACAGCTGCGCGCCAGATCCAGCACCCGCGCGCGGTCCACGCCATCGGGCACGACCAGCCGCGCGGCCGGCTCGACCTCGGGCTTGGTGTACCGGTCAAACGCATAGCTGCCGAGGCAGAAGGCCAGCGCCGCCAGCTCGGCCTGATCGCCCAGAACCCCGTCCAGCCGCCAGACCCCACCCGGCAGGCGGTCCGCCAGGGCACGGAGCCCCATGGGCGAAAAGTCCTTGCCCATGCCGAACAGCGCCCCGGCGATCTGGCCCTCCTCGTCCGGACAGAGCAGCAGACGTCCCTGCTGCCCCTTGAAGCCGTTGGCGGCGGCCCAGGCTCCGACCCGCCCCTCCAGAGCTTCGTCCGCGGCAATCAGGCGGACGGGCCGGGCCGACTTTGCATCTTCGGTATCGGCGGCGACCAGAACGGGCAGGCGGCGGGACATGGGCTCTCCACGGCATCTCTGGGGTTAACGAAGGATTGACCGAAGCGGCCCACCCTGACGGTGACCGAAACTCTATCCCCGGGATCGCCCCATGTCGCGCCCACTTCTGTTGATCGCCACGCTCGCGGCCCTTGCCCTGCCGTCCGCAGCCCTGTCGCAGGACCGCCAGCCGGCCTCGGCCGAGACGCGGGCCACCTATGACCGCATGGACCCGCTCAGCCGCTCGCTGTTCTGGCAGCAGGAGTCCGAGATCAACCCCACCGATCCGGTGGCCGGCGTGCGGCTGGCCCAGGCCCTGCGCGAACTGGGCCAGTTCGATCAGGCGGTTCAGGCCGCAGACAAGGTGCTGGTCGTCCAGCCTGACAATGCCGAGGCCATGATCGAGCTGGGCCGCGCCCACATCGCCCGGGGTCAGGCCTTCTACGGCATCGCCGCTCTGGAACGGGCCCGCGACCTGTTGCCCGGCGACTGGCGCCCGTGGTCGTTGCTGGGGGTCGCCTATCAGCAGGTGCGGCGCGAGGCCGACGCCCAGCTCGCCTGGGCCGAGGGGCTGCGCCTGTCGCCCGACAATCCGTCCATCCTGTCGAACATGGCCATGGTACGCCTGACCTCCGGCGACCTGCCCGGGGCCGAAGCCCTGCTGCGACGCGCCGCCGCCCAGCCCCAGGCCGGCCTTCAGGTGAAGCAGAATCTGGCGTTGGTGCTGGGCCTGTCCGGCAATCTGGGTGAGGCCGAAACCATCCTTCGCCGCGAGCTGCCGCCCCAGGTCGCCGACCAGAACCTGGCCTGGATCCGCGAGCGCGCGGCCGGGCCGGTCACCGCCGACAGCGGCCGCACCTGGCAGTCCCTGCAATAGCGTCTTTCGCCTCTCGACTGGCGCGCCTATGTTTCGGCCATGATCGACGACCTCTATAGCGCCCGTATTCTGGGTCTGGCGGCCAATCTGCCCCATGCCGGCCGGCTGGCCCGTGCCGACGGCACCGGTGAGCGCGTCGCCCGACTGTGCGGCTCGCGCGCCATCGTCGATGTCGTTCTGGATGACGAGGGTCGGGTCGCCGACTTCGCCCAGGACATCAAGGCCTGCGCCCTCGGTCAAGCCGCCGCCGGTGTGATCGGCGAAGCGGTGATCGGCGCCTCAACCCACGAGATTACCGCCGCCGCCTCTGCCCTGACCGCCATGCTGAAGGCAGGCGGCGAGGGTCCGGAGGGCCGGTTCGAGGGCCTGCGGGTGCTCAAGCCGGTCGCCGACTATCCCCAGCGCCATGCCTCGACCCAGGTGGCCATGGGCGCCTTGCTCGATGCCGTCGACATGGCCTTGGCAAAGCGCGACACCCCCGAGGCCGAGCGAACTCGCCGCGCCGGAGCGGCCTGATCCGCCCGGCTTTCCCTGACCTTGCCTGCGGTGCTTGCCCGGGCGGGCGATGCGGGGGATAAGCGCGGCGACATGGCATCCGGCGAAACCCTCTATGAACGCGGCGTCCGCGCGGCCCATCGTGGCTACAAGCTGACCCTGTCGCCCCTGATCGGGCAGTCGTGCCGGTTCCTCCCGACCTGTTCGGACTATGCCCGCGACGCCCTGATCACTCACGGGCCGGTGCGGGGCGGCTGGCTGACCGTCCGGCGCCTGTGCAAATGCCACCCTTTCGGAAGTTCGGGCTATGACCCGGTTCCGGCGCGGGAGCCCTCCCCTCCCGCGATCCAGACAACGAAGACAGACAGATGATCGACCTGAAATTTCCCGATGGTGCCGTCCGCCAGTTCCCGTCCTCGACGACAGGGCGGCAGGTGGCGGCCTCCATCTCGCCCTCGCTGGCCAAGAAGGCCGCCCTGGTCGAGATCAATGGCGAGCAGCGCGACCTCGACCGACCGATCGACTCCGGCGGCGATTTCCGCCTGATCATGCGTGACGATCCGGCGGCTCTGGAAACCATCCGCCACGACGCCGCCCATGTGCTGGCCCAGGCAGTGCAGGAGCTGTTCCCCGGCACCCAGGTGACCATCGGCCCGGCCATCGACGACGGCTTCTATTATGATTTCCACCGGGAAGAGCCGTTCTCGACCGACGACTTCGCGGCCATCGAAAAGCGCATGGGCGAGATCGTCGACCGGGATGAAAAGCTGGTCCGCGAAGTCTGGGATCGCGACGAGGCCATCATCTATTTCGACAGCATCGGCGAGCGCTTCAAGGCCGAACTGATCCGCGACCTGCCCGAGAATGAGGTCATCACCGTCTATCGCACGGGCAAGTGGCTGGACCTGTGCCGGGGGCCGCACTTCCCCTCGACCAAATTCGTCGGCAAGGCCTTCAAGCTGACCAAGCTGGCGGGGGCCTACTGGCGCGGCGATCATCGCAATCCGCAGCTGCAGCGCATCTACGCGACGGCCTGGGCCTCGAAAGAGGACCTGGACGCCCACCTCAAGCGTCTGGAGGAGGCCGAGAAGCGTGACCACCGCAAGCTGGGCCGCGCCATGGAGCTCTTCCACATGCAGGAAGAGGGCCGCGGCATGGTCTTCTGGCACCCCAAGGGCTGGGTGCTGTGGCAGGTGATCGAGGCCTATATGCGCCGCCGCCTGAACGCCGCCGGCTATGTCGAGGTCAAGACGCCCCAGGTGCTGGACCGCAAATTCTGGGAGGCCTCGGGCCACTGGGACAAGTACCGGCCGAACATGTTCGTCTGCGAGACGGTCGAGGGCGAAGAGCTCAGCCTCAAGCCCATGAACTGCCCCGGCCACGTGCAGATCTTCGATCAGGGACTTCGGTCCTATCGCGAACTGCCGCTGCGTATGGCCGAATTCGGCGCCTGCCACCGCTATGAGCCGTCGGGCGCCCTGCACGGCCTGATGCGGGTGCGCGGCTTCGTCCAGGACGACGCCCACATCTTCTGCCGGGAGGACCAGATCGTCGAGGAGACCTCGCGCTTCATCGACCTGGCGCGCAGCGTCCACGCGGATCTCGGCATGGAGACCGCCTATATCAGCCTGGGCACCCGCCCTGAGGTCCGTGCGGGCACGGACGAATTCTGGGACAAGGCCGAGGCCCAGATGGCCGAGGCCGCCCGTGCGGCGGGCACCGAGCCGGTCGTGACCGAAGGCGACGGCGCCTTCTACGCGCCCAAGCTGGACTTTGTCGTCAAGGACGCCATCGGTCGCGAATGGACCTGCGGCACCATCCAGCTGGACTATGTCCTGCCGGAACGTCTGGGTGCGGAATATGTGGGCGAAGACGGCGCCAAGCACCGCCCGGTCATGCTGCACAGGGCCATCCTGGGCTCGTTCGAGCGCTTCATCGGCATCATGATCGAGAACTATGCCGGGGCCTTCCCGCTGTGGTTGGCGCCGGTCCAGGCCGTGGTCGCCACCATCGTCTCGGACGCCGATGACTATGCGAGGGAGGTCGCGGCGAAGTTCAAGGCGGCGGGCCTGCGCGTCGAGACCGACCTGCGCAACGAGAAGGTCGGCTACAAGGTGCGCGAGCACTCGGTCGCCAAGGTTCCGGTGATCGCCGTGGTGGGCAAGAACGAGGCAGAGGAAGGCAAGGTCGCCATCCGCCGCCTCGGGTCACAGGGTCAGGATATCGTCTCCGTTGAGGAGGCCATCCGTATACTGACGGAAGAGGCAACCCCGCCGGACCTCAAGCGGGGATAGTTTCGTCCGGATCCGTACCGGCCCGGCTCGATGCCGGGCGAACGGTGCCGATTCGCTCATCGCCGCACAAGACGTGGGCGGCGATGCCGCTGGCGTGGGTCCGCAGCAGGGCGGAGGCCTCCTTGAGGGCCTCGGCGTCTGTCAGGGCCATCAGCGGCTCGACATGCGGCGTGCTGAGCACATCGCTTTCGATGAAACAGAAATAGGTTTTCACGGATGTCCCCAATCAGGGGATGTCCTATCACGCGGCCCGGGTCGACAATGTTCGCCGGGCGACACAGTGAATTCATCGGCACGGGCACCCGGGCGGGGCCTTGAGCGTTGCTGTTTCATGTCCGACCCCCGAGACCCCATCGAGAACTGGTTCATCACCTCGCTGGACGCCGATGATGCGGCCGCGCTTCGCCCGTTGCTGCGCCGTGTGTCGGTCACCCTGGACCAGATTGTCGTGGATCAGGGCACACTGGTCGAGCATGTGCATTTTCCGATCGACGCCCAGTTCGCCAACGTGATCCGCTTTCCCGACGGCAGCACGGTGGAAACCGCTGTTGTGGGCAGCGAGGGTCTGACGGGCCTCGCGCCCTTTATGGCCGATCGCTCCAGCGCCTGGGAAATCGTCTGCCGAGCCTCGGGCGAGGCCTGGGCCGCGAGCGCCGCCGCCCTGCGCAAACTGGCGGCAGATCGTCCGAAACTGATGACGCGTCTCTTGGTGCTGACCGATCTCTATCAGGCCCAGGCGGCCCAGACGGCAGCCTGCAGTTCGCTGCACCGTGTGCCCGACCGGATCGCGCGCTGGATCCTGACGGCGCGCGACCTGTCACCGCACGACACGCTGCACTTCCGGCAGGAGGAACTGGCACGGCTGATCGCCGTCCGTCGCTCGACCATCAGCGAAGCCGCCACCCAACTCAGGCGGCGCAAGCTGATCAGTTATGGACGTGGAACAATCCGCATCCTCGACCGTGAGGGGCTCGAGGCCACCGCCTGCGATTGCTACCGCATGCTGCGCCCGCGCCTGGCCAATCTGGGACGCCGAAACGGCGCGTCCTGAGTCGGCCAACCGACATAGGAACTCCCCGAGGGCATGGTGGCTTTTCCAAGCCTCACCCAAGGAGGACACCATGGCCGAGAAGACCCTGAACACCCTGTTCCACGACACCCTGCGCGACATCTATTATGCCGAACGCAAGATCCTGAAATCCCTGCCCAAGATGAAGCGTGCAGCACAGTCGGAAGAGCTGAAGGCGGCCTTCGAAAAGCACGAGACCCAGACCGAGGGCCAGATCGAGCGTCTGGAGCGCGTGTTCGAGATCATCGACAAGACCCCGCGCGGCAAGACCTGCGATGCCATCAACGGCATCCTCGCCGAGGGCGACGAAATCGCCGAGGAGTACAAGGACAACCCCGCTCTCGACGCCGGCCTGCTGGCCGCCGCCCAGGCCGTCGAACACTATGAGATCACGCGCTATGGCACGCTGAAGCGCTGGGCCCAGGTGCTCGGTCTCGACGAGGCGGTCAAGCTGCTGGACGAGACCCTGCAGGAAGAGTCGCAGACCGACGAGGATCTGACGAAGCTTGCGGACGCCCGCATCAATGACGCGGCGCTGAAAGACGCGGCGTAACGTCCGGCTTGAAGAAAGAGACGGGGCCGGTCGTCAGGACCGGCCCCGTTTCCATGTCTGCTGTCAGCCGGTGACGAAGGCGACGATGAATTTGCCGTCGGTATAGCCGCCGATGCCCCAGGTCAGCATCTGGCCGCCTTCGAAGAAGACTTCATAGGTCTCGACGCGAGCCTCGCCCTCGCCCTCGGCGCTGACAAAGGCCATGTCGCTGATCGGCCCGAGGGACTGCAGGGCCGGTCCGATCTGGGCGACCTGTTCGTTGCAGGCGGTCAGCAGTTCCGCCGCCATCAGATCGGCGGGGCATTCGCCGTTGGCGGTCGAGGTGATCATCCGCGTAAGAGAGGCGCTGTACTGGCCTTCTGGGGCCGGCGCGGCCTCATGGCCGGCATGGGGGTCCTGGGCGTTCGCGGCACCGGCAAGGGCCACACCGGCAACCACGGTCGCTATCATCAGGGAAAGTCGCATGGGGTATCCTCCATCTGGGGTGACCCCCACGATGGGGCAGGCTGGCGAGCCACTCAAGTGAAAGCGCGGTAATGCACACGCGATAGCTGCCAAGCTTGTTCATTCTCGCTTAGGAAGAAGCCCGCACAAACTAGGGGTACGGAGTTATCTCATGACCGTCCCTATGACAGAGCCCGGTTCGCCCCCGCCTTTGCTTCATCGGCTGATTGCGGCCGGTCATCTGAGATATTGGCTCATCTCCAGCTGGGCCCTGGTGCTTGCAGCGGTGACGTCCTGGCAACTGGCTCTGGCCTGGTTTCTGGTGGCCACGCTTTCCGGCGTCGCCCGTACCATTGTCGAGACCCGCATCCGTCTCTCGAACGCGGGCCAGCATGCCCGCCTGAAGCTGCTCACGGCGACCGCATCCTGCATCGCCTGGGCAGCGGCGCCGCTTCTGGCGGCGACCACAGGGGGGGCTCTGGGCTTCACAGTGGCCACGGCCCTGCTGATCTGCGGCTACACACTCGTCTTTACCCAGATGCGCGCAGAGCCGCGCGAGGCCCTGATCGTGTCCCTGCCCTACACCGCTGTGGTGGCCGGGCTCGTGGCTGGCCTGTGGGGCACCTCGGCCTTCTGGGTGGCCGCAACCCTCATTCCGGTGGTCAGCCTGGCCCTGGTCATCAAGGTGGTCATCACCCAGATCAAGGATCGTGAACTGGCGGCGATCAACGCGGCCCAGGCCAGACTGATCGATGAGCTGGCGGAGGCACGGGACAGGGCGAACGCCGCCAGCACCGCCAAATCAAACTTCCTCGGGGTGGTGTCTCACGAACTGCGCACCCCCATGAACGGTGTGCTCGGCGCCGCCCAGATCCTGCAGATGTCCGGGCTGAGCGACAAGCAGTCGGAAATGGTCAACATCATCCGCTCGTCGGGCGACTCGCTGATGGGACTGCTGAACGACATCCTCGATATGACCAAGATCGAGGCGGGCAAGATGGAGTTGCGTCCGCAGACCGTGTCGACCGACGCCCTGGTCCAGCAGATGATCGGCCCGTTTCAGGCGCACGCCGAAGCTCGGGGCCTGACGTTCACGGTCAAGACGCGGGGCGACCTGCCCGCCGCCCTGGCGCTGGATCCGCTCCGTCTGTGCCAGATCACCCATAATCTGCTCGGCAATGCCGTGAAGTTCACCGAGCGGGGCACGGTCGACCTGGCCGTCACCGGCACCGATCTTGGCCAGGGCCGCACGCGACTGGATGTGGCCATCAGCGATACGGGCATAGGCATCGACGCCCAGGATGTGGACCGCCTGTTCCAGCCCTTTGCCCAAGTCGATGAATCCTCGACCCGCAGCTTCAGCGGGACGGGCCTCGGACTTAGCATCTGCCAGCGACTGGCCCGGTTGATGGACGGCGACATCACCGTTCGCTCCATCCCGGGCGAGGGCTCGGTCTTTACCTTCGAAGCCGTCTTTGACCAGGCACCGGTGCGACTCGAAAGTCGAGCCGCCGCCTGACCTAGATGTGGATCGCGTGTCCCAGCGCGCGCAAGGACGCCTCGTGGAAGGCCTCGCCCATGGTCGGATGGACGTGAATGGTCCCGGCCACATCCTCCAGCACCGCGCCCATCTCCATCATCTGGGCAAAGCTGTTCGACAGCTCTGACACATGCTGGCCTACGGCCTGGATTCCCAGAATCCGGTGATCCGTCTTTGACGCCAGCACCCGCACGAACCCGCCGTCGTCACCGGCTTCCAGCGCCAACGCGCGGCCGATGGCCATGAAGGGGAACATGGCGGTGATCACATCGTCGCGGCCCTCGACGTCCTGCGGGCCCAGCCCGGCCGAGACGATTTCCGGCTCGGTGAAGCACACCGCCGCGATGGTGACGGGGTCGAAGCGCTTGTCATGGCCGGCGATGATTTCCGCCACGACCTCGCCCTGGGCCGAGCCCTTGTGGGCCAGCATGGGTTCACCGGTCAGATCGCCGACGGCCCAGACATTGCGCATCGAGGTGGCGCAGCGGTCGTCGATCTTCACGAACGCACCGGCCATGGCCACGCCCATATTCTCGAGGCCCCAGCCCCTGGTGCGGGGGCGGCGACCAACGGTGACCAGCACCTTGTCGGCCTTGAGCTTCAGGGCGGCGCCGTCCTTCGCAGTGACATTCAGCTGGCCCTTCTCGAACGACCGGGCCTTCGCGCCCAGATGCAGTTCGACGCCATGCTTCTCCAGCCATTTGGCGACCGGATCGGTCAGCGCCTTGTCATAGAGCGGCAGCAGCCGGTCGGCCATTTCGACGATGGCGACCTCGGCCCCCAGCTTGCGATAGGCGATGCCCAGCTCCAGCCCGATATAGCCGCCGCCGACCACGACCAGCTTGCCGGGCACCGCATCCAGCGCCAGCGCCTCGGTCGAGGAAATCACATCCCCGCCGAAGGGCAGGAACGGCAATTCGACCGGCTCGGAGCCCGTGGCCAGGATCACATGTTCGGCGGAAATGATGATGTCGCCGTCATCGGTTTTGACGGTGCAGGTCTTGGCGTCCGAGAACTCGGCCCAGCCGTTGATGACCTTGACCTTGGCCTTCTTGAGCAGGGCCGCGACCCCACCGTTCAGCTTACGGACAATGCCGTCCTTCCAGGCGACGGTCGCCTTCAGATCGATGGCCGGCTTCGAGGCCGTAATGCCCAGAGTGCCACCGTCCGCCGCCTTGGCCACCGTCTCGAATTTCGAGGCCGCATGGATGATCGCCTTGGACGGAATGCAGCCGACATTCAGGCAGGTCCCGCCCAGCCCGTCACCGCCGTCGACGAGAATGGTATCGAGGCCCAGCTGGCCACAGCGGATTCCGGCCACATAGCCGCCGGTACCGGCACCGATGATGAGGACTTTGGTGGAGAGGGTCTGGGTCATTGTCTCAGGTCATCCACAGCGTCGCGGGGTGCTCCAGCAGGCCCTTGATGCGCTGCACGAACACCGCCGCGTCATGGCCGTCGACGATGCGATGGTCGAAGCTGGAGGACAGGTTCATCATCTTGCGGACGACCATCTGGCCGTCCTTGACCACCACGCGCTCGGCGATCTTGTTGGGGCCGACGATGGCGACCTCGGGGTGGTTGATGATCGGCGTGTGGACCACCCCGCCCAGGGTGCCCAGAGAGGTGATGGTGATGGTCGAGCCCGACAGTTCGTCGCGCTTGGCCGTGCCGTCCTTGGCCGCGCCCGAGACGCGGGCGATCTCCAGCGCCGTATCATACGGATCGCGCGCCTCGGCGTGGCGGACCACCGGCACCATCAGGCCATTCGGCGTCTGGGCGGCGATGCCCAGGTGGACGGCGTTGTGCGTCGTCAGCACCCCGCCCTCGTCGTCATAGTGGCTGTTGATGGTCGGCTGGTCGCGCAGAGCCACCACGATGGCGCGGGCGATGAAGGGCAGGACGTTCAGCTTGGGCTGGTCCTTGGCCCGCGTCGCGTTCAGATGGGCGCGCAGCTCCTCGACCGCCGTCATGTCGATTTCCTCGACATAGGTGATGTGCGGGATGCGGCGCACGCTCTCGGCCATCTTCTCCGCGATCTTGCGGCGCAGGCCGATGATGCGGGTCTCGGTCGTGCCCTCGGCCCGGGCATAGGTCGAGGCCGATGATCCGGAGGCGGACGATCCGTGGCTGCCCGAGGCGACGTAGGCGTCGAGATCGCCGTGCTCGATGCGGCCGGCCGGCCCGGAGCCGGGCACGAACTGCAGTTCGACGCCGAGGTCGCGGGCACGCTGGCGCACCGCAGGCGAGGCCAGCGGGCGTTCACCCCGGGCGGACAGGGTGCGGGTCTTGCCCCCCTCCCCGGCTGCGCCGGTACTCCCCCCGGCGGGGGGAGATTTGGGAGACGGCGACGGCGCTTTCATTCCTCCCCCGTCGGGGGAGGGGGACCGCGCCTGCGCGGTGGAGGGGGCCGGAGCAGACGCAGGCACCGCCGCCGACACATTGCCCTTGCCCTCGACCTTGAAGGACACCAGCGGCCCGCCGACGGCCAGCTGCTGGCCGGGCTCGCCGTGCAGGGCCACAACCGTGCCGGCGACCGGGCTGGTCAGCTCGACGGTCGCCTTGTCGGTCATGATGTCGGCGATGATCTGGTCTTCCTCGACCGCGTCGCCGACCTTGATGTGCCAGCCGGCCAGCTCAGCCTCGGCCGTGCCCTCGCCGACGTCCGGCAGTTTGAAGACATAGTTGGCGCCGCTCGCCGAAGTTGCGACGGGCGCCGCCTCCACCTGCGGCGCTTCGGCCTTGGGCTCAGGGGCCGGCGGGGCCTTGGCGGGTGCGGGAGCGGCCTCTGCCTCAGCCGCAGCATTCCCCGCACCCTCGACCTCGAACTCCACGAGGGGCGAGCCCACCGCCAGTTGCTGGCCGGGCTCGCCGTGGGCTGCGGTCACCGTGCCGGCCACCGGCGAGGTCAGCTCGACGGTCGCCTTGTCGGTCATGATGTCGGCGAGGATCTGGTCCTCCTCGACCCGGTCGCCGACCTTGACGTGCCAGCCGACCAGTTCCGCCTCGGCGGTGCCTTCGCCCACGTCGGGCAGTTTGAACACATAGCGTCCCATGCTCAGCGCCCTCCGTTCATGGTCGATTTCAGGGCCTCGGCCACCCGTTCGGGGCCGGGGAAATATTCCCACTCAAAGGCGTGCGGATAGGGGGTGTCCCAGCCGCAGACCCGCGCGATCGGCGCCTCGAGGTGGTAGAAGCAGCGCTCCTGCACCAGCGCCGACAGTTCTGCTCCGTACCCGGAGGTTTTCGGCGCCTCGTGCACAATGACGCAGCGGCCGGTCTTCTTGACCGAGGCCTCGATGGCCTCGATGTCGAGCGGCACCAGCGAGCGCAGGTCGATCACCTCGGCATCCACACCGGCATGCTCGGCCCCGGCCAGCGACACCCAGACCATGGTGCCCCAGGCCAGGATGGTGACGTCGGCGCCTTCCTTCATGATGCGCGCCTTGCCCAGCGGCACCGTGTATTTCTCGGCCGGCACCTGGGCCAGCTCCTGGGCCTTCCACGGGCTGACGGGCTTTTCGTGCCAGCCGTCGAAGGGGCCGTTGTAGAGGCGCTTGGGCTCGAAGAAGATGGTCGGATCGTCGTCCTCGATACAGGCGGTCAGCAGGCCCTTGGCGTCATAGGGGTTGCTGGGCACGACGACCTTCAGGCCGGCGATGTGGGTGAACAGGCTCTCGGGGCTCTGGCTGTGCGTCTGGCCGCCGAAGATGCCGCCGCCGTAGGGCGAGCGCACCGTGATCGGGCTGGTGAACATGCCGGCCGAGCGGTAGCGCAGCTTGGCCGCCTCCGAGACGATCTGGTCATAGGCCGGATAGATGTAGTCGGCGAACTGGATCTCGACGACCGGGCGCAGGCCGTAGGCGCCCATGCCGATGGCGGCGGCGACGATGCCGCACTCGCTGATCGGGGCATCGAAACTGCGGGTCAGGCCGTGCTTTTCCTGCAGCTTGTCGGTGACGCGGAAGACACCGCCGAAATAGCCCGCATCCTCGCCGAACGAGAGCACATTCGGGTCCTCGGCCATCTTGGCGTCGAGCGCCGAGTTCAGCGCCTGGATCATGTTCATCGGCACGGTGCCGCTGCCGGCGGCGGTCGATTTCGGCGCGCTGTCCTGATCGACCATGTCGGGCTCGATGCCGTCGTTGCGGTCGGCGTCGGTGAAGGTTTGCTCGCTCATTCTCAGACCCCCACTTCGCGGCGCTGTTCGACCAGACGCCAGTCTTCGGTGGCGAACACATCCTCGAACATCGTCTTCACGCTGGGCCGCGACTGGCCGAGCGTGCCGATGGCCTCGGACTCCTTGCCCGCCGCACGGACCTGTTCGACGGCGTCCTTCTCGGCGGCTTCCTGTTGCGCGTCCGACCATTCGCCGAGCGCGATCAGGTGCTGCTTCAGGCGGGCGATCGGGTCACCGAGCGGCCATTTCTCGCGCTCGTCGCCGGGGCGATAGCGGCTGGGGTCATCCGAGGTCGAGTGCGGCGCGCCGCGATAGGTGAACAGCTCGATGACGGTGGCGCCCTTGTTGGCGCGGGCGCGCTCCTCGGCCCACTGGGTCGCGGCCCAGACGGCGAGGAAGTCATTGCCGTCCACGCGCAGCGCCGGCAGCCCATAGCCGATCGCCTTTGAGGCAAAGGTGGTTTCGAGCCCCCCGGCAATGCCCTGGAAGGAGCTGATGGCCCACTGATTGTTGACGATGTTGAGGATCACCGGCGCCCGGTAAACAGCGGCAAACGTCAGGGCGTTGTGGAAGTCGCCCTCGGCCGTGGCGCCGTCGCCGATCCAGCTGATCGCCAGCCTGTCGTCACCCTTGTAGGCCGAGGCCATGGCCCAGCCGACGGCCTGCGGTACCTGGGTGCCCAGATTGCCGCTGATGGTGAAGAAGCCATAGTCCCGGCTGGAGTACATGATCGGCAGCTGGCGGCCCTTGATGGGGTCCGAGGCGTTCGAATAGATCTGGTTCATCATGTCGACCAGCGGATAGCCCCGCGCGATCAACAGGCCCTGCTGGCGGTAGGTTGGAAAGCCCATATCCTCGCGCGGCAGGATCATGCCCTGGGCGACGGCGATGGCCTCCTCGCCCGTGCACTTCATGTAGAAGCTGGTCTTGCCCTGACGGTGGGCGCGGTGCATCCGGTCGTCGAAGGCGCGCGTCAGGATCATGGCCTTGAGGCCATTGCGCAGCGTCTCGGGGTCCAGCTTCGGATCCCACGGCCCGACGGCCTTGCCCTCGTCGTCCAGCACGCGGACCAGCCGGAAGGCCAGGTCGCGCATGTCATGATGGTCGCCAAGCGCATCGGGGCGGGCGACCGAGCCGGGGGCGTCCAGCTTCAGATGGCTGAAATCCGGGGTGTCACCGGGGCGGCCCGAAGGCTCGGGAACCCGCAGGGACAGGGCTTTGGTGTTCTTTTTCATTGCGATTGCCGTCAGTTGATCCGTCAGCGTTTCCTCACCCAGCGATCTAGCACGGGCGATCTTTCATTGCTCGCTCAAATCCGACCTTGCATTCCGCCTAATCAAGGTATTTTATTGCGTCGAAACGAGATCAGGAGAAACGCATTGGCCGACGAACTGGACGCGATCGACGCCCGCATCCTCGACATCCTGCAACACGATGCCGGGCTTTCGGTTGCCGACGTGGCCGAAAAGGTGGGCCTGTCGGCCTCGCCCTGCTGGCGGCGCATCAAGAGACTGGAGGATACCGGCTATATCCGCAAGCGGGTCACCCTGCTGGATGCGGAGAAGCTGGGCCTGGACTTCGAGGTCTATGCCATCGTCAAACTGAACTTGCCGTCGACCCAGAATCTCGAGATTTTCGAAGCGGCGGTCGGCGAGTGGCCGGAAGTGGTGCAGTGCGCCACCATCACCGGTCGCGAGGACTATGTGCTGCGGATCGTCACCTCCGACATGCATGCGTTTGACAAATTCCTGCGCGAGAAACTGCTGGCCCTGGGCATCGTCTCGGACTGCGAAAGCCACATCGTCACGCGCGGGGTCAAGAACGTCACCGCCCTGCCGCTCGGCATCGTCAGCGCGCATGTGAACTAGGCTCAGCCTTGGGGGGCGACACGATGCGGGGGATGATTGCGGGCTTGGTGTCGGCCCTGATGGTGTTCGGGTCGTCCATGGCGGTGGCCCAGGAGCCCGAGGGCGATGTCGCAGCTTTCCGGCGCCTGCGCGCCGAGGGTCTGGCCGCAGCCCGGGCGGATGATCTGGTCACGGCCTCCGCCCGGCTGGCCGAGGCCGACGAACGTATTTCCAACCATCCCGGTCTGATGATCCTGCGGGCGCGTGTGGCCATGGCCATGGGCGATCCGCTGGAAGCCCTGATCCATTACGGGCGCTACGGCGGGGCCGGTCTGGTGTTCGACGTGGACGCCGAAGAGGCCATCACGGAACTGCGGACACAGCCGGACCACGCTGCGGCAGCACAGATCATCGCCGACCTGATCACGGACAACCGGGCGCCGGTCGGGGCGGGGGCGCTTGAGCCCCTGTTCCAGCTGGACGGCACCGTTCTGGCCGAAAGCGTGGTGCGCGATATCCGCCACGGTCGCTGGCTGGTCTCCCAGATCGCCGGACGCACCATTGTCGCCGTGGCGGACGACGGCACCGTCAGCCCCTGGCTCCAGCCCCATCCGGCGGTTTCCGGCGTGGTCGGCCTGGCGCTCGATGAGGTGCGCGGCATCCTGTGGGCCACGACCGCGCCCCTGCCCCCGGCCGTGCACGGACGGTCGGGTCCGGCGCCCGCCACCGCCCTGCTGCAGATCGATCTGGACACCGGCCGGGTGGTGCGCGCCTGGCCCGCGCCCGCCGATGGCCGCGACCATGGTCTGGGCGATCTCGTCCTCCTGCCGGACGGCTCCGTGGTCGTCGCGGATGGCCAGTCCGGCGACCTCTACCGACTGGCCGCTCCCGATCAGGCGCTGAGCCCCTTTGTCACCGGCGTCTTCGGCTCTCCCCAGGGACTGGCCGTGGTGCGAAATACCCTGTTCGTGGCCGATTACAGCTCGGGCCTGTGGCGCATGCCCCTCGACGGCGGCGCGCCCGTGCCGGTCGCCCTGCCCCCCGATGACACCCTCGTCGGTATCGACGGACTGGCTACCGACGGCACGCGGCTGTTCGCCATACAGAATGGCGTGAACCCGCAGCGCGTGGTGCGATTGGTGCTCTATCCGAACCACGAGTGGGTGGCCCTCTTCACCGTGCTGGCCGCCAACCTGCCGGAGATGGAAGAGCCGACGACCGCGATCGTCGTCGACGGACAGCTTGTCTTCGTCTCGCGTTCGCAGTGGAATGGCTTTGACGCTGACGGCGCCCCGCGCCAGCCAGATCTTCCGCCCGCCCAGATTTCCCGACTGCCCCTGACCCCGGAGCCCTGACGATGATCGAAATGGTGATTGAGGCCCGCAAGAAGGACCTCGGTGGGTTCGAGGTCGGTCGCATCCTGCCTTTCCACGCGCGGCGCATGGTCGGCCCCTTCATCTTTCTGGACCATATGGGCCCGGCCGAGTTCGCGCCCGGTGCCGAGGGCGTCAATGTGCGGCCCCACCCCCATATCGGCCTGTCGACCCTGACCTATCTGTTCGAGGGCGAGATCCATCACCGGGACAATCTGGGCTACAGCCAGCCGATCCGCCCGGGTGAGGTCAACTGGATGACGGCCGGCAAGGGCATCGTCCACTCCGAGCGCACCGACCCGCTGAAACGCTCGACCGGCGGCCCCATGCACGGCATGCAGGCCTGGATCGCCCTGCCCGACGACCTGGAAGAGACCGACCCCGCCTTCCATCACCATGGGGAGGACGACCAGCCCACCTATGACAATGCCGGTCTCTATGCCCGATTGGTCGCGGGCGAGGCCTATGGGGCCAAGGCTGCCGTGCCGGTGTCGTCGCCGCTCTTTTATGTTCACTGGGAGCTGGCCGAGGGCGTGCGCACCGCCCCGCCCCCCGGCAAGGGTGCCGGCGGCATGAGCGAACGGGCCCTCTATGTCGTGCATGGCGAGATCGAGGTCGGCGACCGCACCTTTGGTGAAGGCCAGCTGGTGGTTCTGGAGCCCGGCGCCGAGCCGACCATCAAGGCCATCCGCCCGTCGACCGTCATGGTCATGGGCGGCGAGCCCGTCGGCCAGCGCCTGATCTGGTGGAATTTCGTGGCCTCCAGCCAAGCCCGTCTGGATCAGGCCAAGGCCGACTGGAAGGCCGGGCGCATGAACCTGCCCAAGGACGACGATCGCGAGTTCATCCCCCTGCCCGACACGCCGTCGATCTCCGAGACAGACGCCGGCGTCAAGCCGGGGCCAACGCATCCGGTCTGACCGGATCCGCTTCCGGCACAGGTGTGCAGGACGCCTCGCGGGCGGCGACATGGGTGACGCCCGCACCCCTGAGGGAGTCCTCGTCCAGGCCTGACGGCCCGTTGACCAGCAGGATGTTCCGGGTCGCCTTTCGCGCGGCGCGGATCAGCCGCCCCAGAAGCGCGGTCACTGACAGCCGATCCCCGTCGATCACGACTCCGCTGAACGGATGTTCGGACAGGGCCTTGGCCACCGCGCCGATATCGTCGATGCCGACCATCAGCCCCCGGAAGAAGGGCGCCATCATCGCCGCGGTCTCGCCCGTGCGACCGGTCGGTACCCCGGCATCGACATCCTGCATCTCAAGGATGACCGCCTGACGCATCAGATCCGCGACGGATGCCCATTGATGGATCAGCGCCAAACGCGGTCGCACCAGCGCCAGGGTCGAAAAGGACAGGGGGGCGATCAGGGCGAAGACCCCGCCTTCCTGCCGATACTCGTCCAGCAGGGGAAGCAGAAATTCGATGGTCGCCCGGTCGACCGCCTCCACCTGGGCCGAGGTCAGGGCCTCGGCATCGGCCACGTGGCGCGCGATGCGAAACGCCCCGATAGAGTCCGTGTCGAGGCGCCAGACGGGGACGATCTCGAACGCCACTTCGACCGGCGCATGGCTCGCGGTCTGGATGGATGCCGTGTGTCGCCGCCCGGCCAACGGCGGTGTCCAGTCTTCGGGCCCGCGCGCGGGCGCGGGCGGCGAGTCCTGCGAGGGCTTCAAGGGTCGGGGCGCAAACGGGTCGATCTGCACGCATTGCAGGCCGCCGCCGTCCAGCGACGCCACGCGCTTCAGCACCACATCGTCGTCAGCATTCCGTCCCAGGAAGAAGGACAGCAGGCCCCTCAGAATATCGGCGCACAGAACCTGACCGTCATAAGCATCCTGCGACGCCACGGCGGCGACAAAGGTGGTGTCGTCCACCCGCATTAAGACATCGGGCGGGGGCAGGCGTCTCTCCAGCGTGCGCTCGGCCACGTCCCAGATATGGTCGCGCTTGACCTCCCATCGGTCCCCCAGGGACTGCCTGACCGGCTCCAGCGACAGGGCGAACACGCGACCCTGCGCCGCCAGTCCCGCCTCGATCACGCGGTCCAGCTGGTCCCGACGCGAGGACGCGAGGTGGGTCAGGGGAACGGTACTGGGCACGGCGGCTCTGCATACCTCCAAGAATGGGCGCCCATCCTGACAGCCCCGCCTTGCCCACTGCTTTACGATCACCCTGAATTTTCAGGGTTAGCGGGACGTTGCAGCAGCGCTTGCCGCTGAATCCGGCGCGCCGTCTTGAACGCCGCGCCGGGATGACGATCTGAAGGGCATGTCATCCCTGTCTGTTCTTGATCTGTCACCTGTCGTCGAAGGCGGCGACGCCGGTCGCGCCCTCGCCGAGTCCGCCCAGCTGGCCCGCACGGCCGAGCGGCTGGGCTACACCCGCTTCTGGCTGGCCGAGCATCACAATATGCCGGGCATCGCTTCGGCCGCGACCGCCGTGGCCATCGGCCATGTCGCAGGCCAGACGACGACGATCCGCGTGGGGGCCGGGGGCATCATGCTGCCCAACCATGCGCCGTTGATGGTGGCTGAGGCGTTCGGCACGCTGGACGCCCTTTATCCCGGCCGGATCGATCTGGGCCTCGGACGCGCTCCGGGCACGGATGGGCCGACCGCGCGGGCGCTGCGCCGCTATTTCGACGGGGCCGACCGCTTCCCGCAGGATGTTCTGGAGCTGCAATCCTATCTGGCCCCGGCAGTCGAGGACCAGCGGGTCTCGGCCTGGCCCGGTCAGGGCTCGAATGTGCCGCTGTGGCTGCTGGGCTCCAGCCTGTTCAGCGCCGAACTGGCCGCGCAGCTGGGCCTGCCGTTCGCCTTTGCCAGCCATTTCGCGCCGGAACTGTTGCTGCCCGCGCTCAAGATCTATCGCGAGGGGTTCCGCCCGTCCAAGGCGCTGGACGGCCCTCACGCGATGGCCGTCATCAATGTCTTTGCCGCCGACACGACGGCCGAGGCGCAGCGGCTGGCGACCTCGATGCAGATGGCCTTTGCCAATGTGGTGCGCGGCACGCCCGGGCGGCTCAAGCCCCCGGTCGACGACATCACCACCGTCCTGACGGATCAGGAACGCGCCGCGGTCGACAGCCGCCTGACCTATGCCGCCATCGGCGACGGTGAGGCTGTGCGCAAGTCGCTCGCGGACTTCCGGGCCCTGACAAATGTCGATGAAATCATGGTCACCGGCATGATCCACGATCTGGACGCCCGGCTCCGCAGCCTGGAAATCACCGCCGAGGCCGCCGCCTAAAGCTCGCTGAGGAAGTCTAGCAACAGCTGGTTCACGACCTCGGGCCGTTCCTGCTGGATCCAGTGGCCGGCCCCCTCGATCTCGTGCTGGCCGCGCAGGTCGGTCAGCCAGTCCTTGAGTGCGGCTTCTGCCGGTCCGGCATAATGCCTGACCGGATCACTCTGGCCGACGACGAACAGCGACGGCACGGTGATGCGGCGGTCCTGCAGCCAGGCGGTCAGCGACCAGTTCAGGTCCATGGCCCGGTACCAGTTCAGCGGCCCGGCAAACCCGCCGGCAGAGAAGGCGGCGACATATTCCGCAAAGTGGGCGTCCGACATCCACGGGGGCAGAACAGCGTGGTCTGCGATGCTGTCGGTCATGCTCACGCCGGGCTGCAGAAATCCGGTGTGGCGGTCCCCGACCGCAGTCGCCCCGTCATAGGCCCAGAACATCTTGCGAAGCGCGGTCTCCGGATCGGCGTCCAGTGGCGTATGGGCGTCCGCATCTTGAAAGCGGACGATATAGAGATCGCCCAGCCCCGCCCGCTTCGTGATCGCCTTCATCGCCGGGATCGGCGGGCCGCTCGGCCGCCTCGGCTGGAACGGCACGCTCAGCCCCGCCACCGCCCGGAAAATATCGGGCCGCATCAGGGCGCAGTGCCAGGCGACCGGCGCGCCCCAGTCATGCCCGATCACGACACAGGTCTGATGACCCAGCGCGCGCACCAGATCGACCATGTCGCCGACCAGATGCAGGATGGTGTGCCGGTCCACGCCCTCAGGCTTGTCCGTGCCGCCATAGCCCCGCATGTCGGGCGCGACGGCATGCCAGCCGGCCGCCGCCAGCGCCTGCACTTGCGCCCGCCAGCTGATCCCCAGCTCGGGAAAGCCGTGGATCAGCAGCACCAGCGGCCCCTCGCCCGCTTCCAGCACGGACTGCGTCAGGCCGTCGGTGGCGATCCGGCGGGTCTGCACCGCCCTAGTGGACCGTTGTCGGCTGTTCGGGCTTGGCCTCGGGTACCGGCACCTCGGTGACCGGCGTCACCGGCACCGAGACCGAAGGCCCCGGCGTCGGATCATTCTCGCCGTCGCGATCCGGGCGCTTGCCTTCCTTCAGCAGGGCCAGGATCTCGTCGCCCGACAGGGTCTCGAACTCCAGCAGGGCCTGCGACAGGATTTCATGGTCCTTGGCCTTGGCCTTCAGAATCTTGCGGGCGGCATTCCAGCCCTCGGTGACGATCCGCTTGACCTCTTCATCGATGATGCGGGCCGTCTCTTCCGAGACATTCTGGCTGCGCGCCACCGAATGACCGAGGAAGACCTCTTCCTGGTTCTCGCCATAGGCCACCGTGCCCAGCTTGTCCGAAAAGCCCCAACGGGTGACCATGGCGCGGGCCAGTTTGGTCGCCTGCTCGATATCGGATGACGCACCCGAGGTGATGTTCTCCTTGCCGAAGATCAGCTCCTCGGCGACCCGGCCGCCGGCCATGATGGCGATGCGGTCGATCATCTGCTGATGCTTCATCGAATAGCGATCGCCTTCCGGCAGCTGCATCACCATGCCCAACGCACGCCCGCGCGGCACGATGGTGGCCTTGTGCACCGGATCGGCCATCTTGACGTTGATGGCGACGATGGCGTGTCCCGCTTCGTGATAGGCGGTCAGGCGCTTCTCTTCCTCGTTCATGGCCATGGATTTGCGCTCGGCGCCCATCATGACCTTGTCCTTGGCGTCCTCGAAGTCGCGATGGGTGACCATCTTGCGGTCCTTGCGCGCCGCCAGCAGGGCCGCCTCATTGACCAGATTGGCCAGGTCGGCACCCGAGAAACCGGGCGTGCCGCGCGCCAGAGTCTTGACATTGACGTCAGCGGCCAGCGGCACATCCTTCATGTGGACACGCAGGATCTTTTCGCGACCCGAGACATCGGGGTTGGGCACCACCACCTGGCGGTCGAAACGGCCGGGACGCAGCAGGGCGGGATCCAGCACGTCGGGCCGGTTGGTCGCCGCGATCAGGATGATGCCTTCGTTCGATTCAAAACCGTCCATCTCGACCAGCAGCTGGTTCAGCGTCTGCTCGCGCTCGTCATTGCCGCCGCCGAGACCCGCGCCCCGGTGACGGCCCACGGCGTCGATTTCATCGATGAAGATGATGCAGGGGGCGTTCTTCTTGGCCTGTTCGAACATGTCGCGCACGCGGCTGGCGCCGACGCCGACGAACATCTCGACGAAGTCCGAGCCCGAGATGGAGAAGAAGGGCACGCCCGCCTCACCCGCCACCGCACGCGCCAGCAGCGTCTTGCCGGTACCCGGAGGGCCAACGAGCAGCGCCCCCTTGGGAATCTTGCCGCCCAGACGCTGGAACTTGGCCGGGTCCTTCAGGAAGTCGACCACCTCCTGCAGCTCATCCTTGGCTTCATCGACGCCGGCGACATCGGCAAAGGTCTTGCGACCCTTGTGCTCGGTCAGCAGCTTGGCCTTGGACTTGCCAAAGCCCATGGCCCCGCGCGCCCCGCCCTGCATCTGGCGGGTGATCAGCAGGAACAGGCCGACCAGCACAAAGATCGGCAGCAGGCCCAGCAGGATGCTCATCCACAGCGGCTGGCGCATGGACTTGACCTGCACCTCGGCGCCCGTCGCCTGGATCTGGGCAATCAGATCGGCATTCGGCATGGGGGTGACCGACTCAAACCGGGTGTCGTCGCTGAACACGCCGGTCAGGCTTTCGCCCTGGACCTCCACGGCCTTGATGCGGTTTTCCTCAATCGCGCTCAGAAGCTGCGAATAGGTGATCTCCTCCGGCGGGGCATTGCTGCCAGCCTCGCCGTCCTTGCCGGACAGGGCGCCCCCACCCTGACTCATGGCGGCATAGATGGCCAGCATCCCCAGGATGATCATGCCGACGACGGCGAATCTGCGAAGGTTCATGTGTTCCTCAGTGTGTGGCGCGACCCCCGTCAGGAGCCGCCCGGTCCGGTCGCCCGGAACTGTGTATCGTCACAAAATAGGGGCTCGTCCATCCGTGCGCCATTCCCTGCGACACTTCAAATCGGCCTCGTGCTTAACCTGCCCCAGGCCGAGCGCCAGCCGACACGCGGCCAGAGCCTCAACCCGGGCCCTCGACTGTGCAAGAACCGGCCCGGCTTCATCGTCCCGAATGAGCACAGGCAGGCTCGGCCGCGCCGCCGCCGGCAGACCGGCCACAATCGCCCGATCCGCCCGCCCCAGTCTTGCCGCGCGGCCCGAAAGCGGTGTCACGCGCCATCCGGGCTCATCTACCGTCAGTGCAAAGCGACCGTCCCATACCACCTCGGCGCCGGGAATCAGATCCCTGACCGGCTCACCCCGCCGGCGGTAGTCGCCCGCCTCGCGAACCAGCATCAGACCGTCCGTCGCCGCGATCAGCCGTGCCCCGGCAAGGCCCGCCGTAAAGTTCCCGCCCGCCGCGATCCGCGCTGCCAACCTCGCCAGCCGGTCGCCGCGCGGGGGGCGCACGCCGCCGCCGGCCACGACCAGTCCGAAGGCCAGCGTCCTCGGGTCCGTCTCGCGGCGGGCGCGGACAACACCCCATTCGTCCGCGGTCATGCCCGTGGACGGGGCCGGCCTGTCCTGTTGCGGAACAGGGGCCTGCTCACCCTCCGCCAGAGCTAGCCGGGCCCGGCTACGGCCATAGCGAAGGTCGACATTGGTAGAGTCCTCGATCCAGTCGATCCCCCGCGCCTTCAACCAGTCTCGCAAGTCAGTCCGCCGCTCGCCCAGCAAGGGCCGCAGCAGCATCAGGCCGCGCCCCTCGGGCCAGGCCGGCGACGGGCTCCAGTCCCGCAACTGCCCAAGCGTCGAGCCTTGGGCCTGCATCCACCGGCCCTCGGCCACATCATCGGCGGTGTGGCCGGTAAGGATGACGCGCGCCCCGACCGCTCGCGCCATCTCCGCCAGCCGCGCATGACGGGCTGCCCGGGCGGCGGCGGGCAGGCCTGTGTCAGGCCAGGGCCCCTCCCAGCGCGCGCTGTGAAAAGTCGCCCCAAGCCGCCTGGCCATATCCCGAACCCGGTCATGCCAGACGCGACTGTGGGGGTTCAGACAATGATCGACATGAAGGACGGCCAGCGACCGGCCATGCGCGGCGGCCCACTCATGCGCCAGATGCAACAGGGCGATCGAGTCGCCACCGCCAGACACGGCCACCGCAACCGGTGCAGGATCACCAGACAGAAGGCGTGCATCGAGCGCCGCCCGTGCGCGCCCCACCAGCCCGGTCAGGGCCTCGCTCAGCGGCAGCCGGCCTCGGTCCGGACCGAGGTGGCACGGGTCTTCAGCGCCGCCGGGGCGGTCTCGGCATAGCGTCGGTTGAAGTCCGTCAGGGCCGCACAGGCCTGGGTGTTGCGATCCGTCGCAACCAGCGCCTGGGCCAGATCGACCGTGGCCTTGGCCGCCCACGGCTCGGCAGGCCAGCCGCTCAGAGCCTGGGCATAGAGGGGCACCGCCGCGGCGGCATCATTGGCGAGATAGAGGTCAGCCAGACGCACGGCCGCCAGACGCGCCTCGGGCTCGTCCGGCCAGGTGACCAGCAGGACCTCATAGGCCCGCGCCCCTCGGCGGCTGTCCTCAGCCATCAGTCGATCCGCAGCACGCAGATCGCCCCCGGCCGTCCCGCTGGGGGAGTTGGGCTCGATCGGAGCAGTCAGCTCCGCCTCCAGGCGGGCGGCGGACTCCAGTTCCTCGATGCGCGCCTCGGCATCGGTCAACTGCTGCCGCAGCAGGGTGTTCTCGCGCTCGGTCTCGTCCAGCGCAAAGGTCAGGCGCTCGATATCGCCGTTCATGCGCTGCAGGGTCCGCTCGACATCGGCCAGTCGGGTGTCAACGCTGACCATCTGCCCCTGCAGGGCCACGACCTCGGGGTCGGGCTCCATGATGAAGGGCTGGCCCGAAGAGTTGCGCTGGAACAGGGCCCGCTCGATCCGGCGGACATTGCGCTCCAGCGTGCTCAGGCGGCGCGCATCCCAGACAATCGGCTCACCCTCATTGGACTGGGCGACGGTCGGGCTGGCCAGCATGGTCGCGCCGACAAAGGCCAGCACGGCAAGGCCTGCAGCCGATTTGCCCGGGGCCGACCGGACGATCTTCAGACGAGAGAAAAACTTGAACATGACGCGTCTCGTTCCACGGATTTGCGGCCTCGACAAGGCACGCCACCCTGACACAGCCTGACCCGGTCAGGCCTAAACTCTCAGCGAAAGGGGGCATGCCCGGCGGACACGCCCCCTCGCTTGCCCGATCGTCAGGCAGCCCGGATCAGCGGGCGCCCGAGACGATGGCGGTGTGGGCGTTGCGGTTGCGAGCCCACGATTCCTCGTTCGAGCCCTGCGCGATCGGACGCTCCTTGCCGAAGCTAATGGTGTCGATACGCGAGGCCGGCACGCCCTGCTGGACCAGATAGGTGCGGACGGCCTCGGCGCGGCGGGCGCCCAGGGCCAGGTTGTATTCGGCCGTGCCGCGCTCATCGGCATTGCCTTCGATGCGGACCGTGACGGCCGGATACTGGCGCAGCCAGGCGGCTTGCTGGTTCAGACGCGGATAGGCCTCGGGACGGATCGTATAGCTGTCGAGGTCGAAATAGACGCGGTCGCCGATGGTGTTGGCGAATTCCTCGGCCGAACCGGGGCGCGCGGCGCCCATGTCGCCACCCGTGACCGGACGGTCCGGATAGGTGGTGTTGGTGCCGGGCTGCTGGGTGCCGCCGTTATCGGCCATGGGGCCGGGGTCCGCGGCCGGACGGGCGCAGGCGGCCATGGCCGACACAGCCACGCCCACCAGGGCCAGGCGGAGGATACGGGACTTGATCATGAGGCTCTCCTAGGGGGGTCCGCCACAATGGCGGGCAAGCGTGACGATTTCAAAGCGCTAGCCGAACAGATAACCGCGTCATAGCAACGGTAACGCACTGTTGATCCATTGGGTTCGCGGATTCTCCTGTGAGGCTATTTCGCCGGTCAGCTGGGGCAGCTGTCGGGCGCCTGGCCATAGCCGAGGTTGGCCGGAGGCGCGTCCAGCAGGGGCGACCAGGCGGGGCTGGATCCGCGTCCGTCATAGCCGGCCTGGGCGATGACCCGGCCCGACAGATCAACGGTCCACAGGCGTGTATCCCCGCCGCGCGTCTGACGGGCGAACATGATGTAGCGGCCGTTCGGCGCCCACGACGGGCCTTCCTCGAAATAGCTGGATGACAGGATGCGTTCACCGGTGCCGTCGGTGTCCATGACGCCGATGTGGAACTGTCCGCCCTGCTGCTTGGTAAAGGCGATCAGGTCGCCGCGCGGGCTCCAGGACGGCGCGGTGTAGGACCCGCCGCCGCGCGAGATCGGCCGCTGGCCCGATCCGTCCGCATTCATCACATACAGGCGCGCCGACCCCGACCGGTCCGAGGTGAACACCAGCCGGCGGTTGTCCGGAGAGAAGCTGGGCGAGGTATCGATGCCCGGATCGCTGGTCAGGCGGCGCAGCTCGCGCGAGCGCAGGTCCATCGTATAGACGTCGGTGTTGCCCGCCCGGATGATTGAGAAGGCGATCTTGGAGCCGTCGTTCGAATAGCGCGGCGCCAGAACCTGACCGTCGAATTCACCCAGCGACTCCTGCCGGCCGGTCGACAGATTCTTCAGATAGATGCGGCTGTAGTCCTGGCCGAGCGCGACATAGGTGACCTCATTGGGGTCCGAGGTCGAAAAGCGCGGCGACATGATCACTTCGTCGCCCTGGGTCAGGAAGACCGGGTTGTAGCCGTCCTGATCCACAATCGCGAGGCGGCTGAGCCGGTTCAGCTGGGTGCCGCTTTCGGCCACATAGATCACGCGGGTGTCAAAGAAGCCGCTCTCGCCCGTCATGCGTTGATAGACGACGTCGGAAATCTTGTGGGCGATGCGGCGCCACTGCTCGGGCGTGGCCGTGAACTGGTAGCTGACCAGCTGGCACTCCCGGTAGGTGTCGTAAAGGCGAAAGCCCACGTCATTTCGGCCATCCGGGCGCGGCGTCACCGAGCCGTACAGCACCACTTCGGCGCCGATCGAGGTCCATTGCGGAAAGGTCGGCTGGTTGGCCAGCGACAGGTCGGTCTCGATGAAGCTGGCCGGGTTGAGCGGGTCAAAGAAGCCCGAGCGACGCAGATTGCCGCTGATGACGCTGGAAATCTCGGTGCCGTACTGGCCGCTGAAACCGACAACGGCGATCGGCAGGGGACGCAGCACACCCTCGCTGACGATCACTTCCTGAAGCGGAGCCGGTTCCTGCGCCAGCGCAGCCTGGGGCGCGCCCATAGCCAGCGCCAGTCCAAGGCCAAGCGTAGCCCCGACCCCTGTTGCCGATTGCATCCGCCGCTTGAAACCCATGCGTTCCTCCGAACTCAATACCGGGGCGGCGCGACCCTAGCGCCACCATATGTCTTATCGCCACCATGTGCGCGATTGAGGCGACTTTCAGGCCGCCCTCGCGCCGCGCACGCGATTGTCATCTTTGATCATGACGTCCTGACGAAGGTTGAACGTCCCTAGGCCAACGGACCACAGGGTCAGCGGTTGCAGGCCTGGGCCAAGGGGAAGTTCAGGACGAAGTCCTGTTCCTCATAGCCGACCGGCATGCGGTAGCGAGGAGGGATGCGGATGGCGCGAAGAATGCTGTCGGACGCCGCCCGTCCCGTCGCGTCACTGCGAGGATTCAGGACGCGCGGCGAGCCAATGAGGCGCCCGTCTTCCGACATGCGGACCTGAACGCGCAGCGTCACTTCTTCAATCCCGGGCAGATGGCACGGCGGGTTCCAGTTGGGCGTCACCTGGGTGCCAATTGAGTTCAGATCCGCCCGTCCCATGGCGCGGGGAGCCTGTCCCGTCCCGCTGTCGCCCGTCGAGGGACGGCCCGATGTCGTGCCTCGTTGCGGCCGCTCGGACAGTTCTCCGAGGTTCAGTCCCGGCTCCTCGCGCGGCTGCGTGGGCCTTTGCGGCGGCGGTTGACGGGGGGGCGTGCGGGGTTGCTCCGGCTGGGACCTGGGCGTTGTCTTGGGCACCGGTTCCGGCCGCTGCAGGGGCGGCGTCGGTGTCGGCTCGGCCTCGGGCAGCACTTCGGCCGGCAGTTCCGGCGAGCTCGATCCGTCCTCGGTGATCAGCTCATCGGCGGGATTATCGGGCGCGGCCGCCAGCACAGTGGTTTCGGATACGATCGAGACCGGCACCGAGCCCATCATCTCGCGCGGCGCATCCGCCTCCTTCGGCCAGGCGATCAGGGCCAGGCCGATCACCCCTGCATGCAGCAGGAGCGATCCGAGAAAGGAAGGAGCGCCGTTCGCCATGGCTCAGAGGTCGCCCTCGACGGGCTCGGCGCTGGCTGTGTTCCCGGCCGTATCGGTGATCAGGTTCAGCTTGACGAAGCCATTGGTCGACAGGCGCGCCATTACCCGGGCGACGGCCTGATAGGGCACTTGGGCATCAGCCCGCAGGAACAGGGGACGGTCGCGGGCATCGGCCCCACCGTCATCCAGCACCGCGCCGATCAGGCTGTCGAACGCCACCTCGCGCTCACCCACGAAGATCGTTCCGGCGGAGTTGATGGAGACCGTCACCGGCTCCTGCGTCGACTCGACGGCACTGGCCTCGGTTTCGGGCAGGTCGACCGGAACCGCCACGGTCAGCAGCGGCGCCGAGATCATGAAGATGATCAGCAGCACCAGCATCACATCGACCAGCGGTGTGACGTTGATCTCGCTCAGCGGGCGTTTGCGAGGGCGTCTGCGACCCCGCACATGGCCGCCTCCGCCGGGTCCTCCCATGGCCATGGTTCAGAGCTCCCGCGGCGTGGAGGACGAGGGCGGCGTAGCCGGACCGGTGCCCAGCCGCCGGGCGATGGCGGCCTGCAGGTCGTCGGCAAAGCTCTCCAGTCGACCGGCGAACTTGCCCGCCTCGATCGAAAAGGCGTTGTAGGCGATATAGGCGGGAATGGCCGCCGCCAGACCGATGGCCGTGGCGAACAGGGCTTCGGCAATGGCCGGCGCCACCGTCGTCAGATTGGTGTTGCCGGCCGAGGCGATGGCGTCAAAGGCGTTCATGATCCCCCAGACCGTGCCGAACAGGCCGATGAAGGGGCTGGAAGTCGCCACCACCGACAGCACGCCCAGGCCCGTCTCGATCCGCTGGCTCTCGCGCGCGATCAGGCTGTCCAGCGCGCGGTCGATCCGCGAGATCAACAGGTGGCTCTGGGCCTCGCTCATCGTCTGGCGGGCGCGGGCCTCGCGCCAGTCGGTGACCGCAGCCACCAGCATACGCGGCAGGATGGGATCGGGGTTGGGCCCGGCCTGATGCGCGATCTCCTCAAGCGACCGCCCGGACGAAATGGCCTTCTCAAACTGGTCCGCCTGACGCTTCAGCGCGGCAAAGCGGAACAGCTTGTCGATGATGATCGCCCACGACCAGATCGAGGCCACGGCCAGGCCGATCATCACGGCCTTGACCACCCAGTCGGCGGCCATGAACAATTCCACGGGGTTCAGCAGGGAGGCTTCGGCGGGCACGGTCATGGATCGATCCTGGGAACAGCGTCACGCCCTTTGCAGCGTCAAGGCGTGACCATTTGATGGCGGATTAGCGGGCCGGGCGCCCGGCGTCATCCCCCTGCAACCGGCAAGGGCGAAAGCCAGGGCTGGACGGCGGCAATCAGGGCGGGCGTCGGGCGCGTGGGGCGGCCATCCGGACGGATACAGACGGCCTCGACCTCCGCCCGGCACAGCACCTCTCCGGCCCGCTCGATCCGCTGGGCGATCTGCATGCGCGGCCCCCGCATCGTGTCATAGGTGGTGATGACCTGAAGGGCGTCGTCGATCCGGGCGGGCCGCACGAACTCCAGCGACATCTTCGACACGGCAAAGGCCAGCGGCCGCGCCCCGTCCAGCAGGTCCGCATGGCCGATGCCCGCCGCCCTCAGAAAGTCCGACCGCCCTCGCTCGAAGAACCGCACATAGGCGCCGTGATAGACCAGACCGGTGAAGTCCGTGTCCTCGTAATAGATGCGCACCGGCAGGATGTGCTCGCGTCCGTCAAAACGGCCTGCGGTGGGATGGTCGCTCATCCTGCGCCTCCCGCACGAGGGACAGTCGCGAAATAGCCGGGGCATTCCGACTCGATCTGGTCGCGGAACTCACCCGGCAGCGGGTCGGCACTGGTCAGCAACCGGTTGGGCCGGGCCACAAACCGCACCGCGCTGGCGCGGTCGCCGGGTGTGCCGGCATAGCCGCACACCACACCGGGGGTGCGCCCGTCAGTCATGTCGAACAACTCAAGCGACGCGTCATAGTCCGCCAGTTGTCCCCGGACCCGCTCGACCACCGGCTCTCGCGCAAGGCCCCCCGTGTCGACCACGCGCCACAGAACCACCGCCGCCAGCAGCAGCACCGCACCGCCGAGCACCGCAAGAACCCTGTTCACACTGATGCGCCGTGCCATGCCGCCTCCTTGCGACCAGCATGAAGGCGTTCGTCCCCGGGGTGAAGGGCGTCGGCCTATTTCCCGCCGAACAGCCCACCCTGCTCCGGCGCCCTGGGCGGTTCCGCCAGACCTAGGTGGGCATAGGCCCGGGCACAGGCCATGCGTCCGCGCGGGGTGCGCTGGATGAAGCCCTGCTGCAGCAGATAGGGCTCGATCACATCCTCGACCGCATCGCGGGCCTCGGCGATGGCGGCCGCCAGGGTGTCCATGCCGACCGGCCCGCCGCCATAGTTCTCGATCAGGGCCTTCAGGAACCGCCGGTCCAGACTGTCCAGACCCGCCTCGTCGACTTCCAGCCGCGCCAGCGCCCGCGCCGCCACCAGCCGGTCGATGGATTTGGCTCCCTCGGCATCGGCAAAGTCGCGCACCCGGCGCAGCAGCCGTCCGGCTACACGCGGTGTGCCCCGCGACCGGGTGGCGATCTCGCGCGCGCCATCCTCGGCCACGGCCGCGCCCATCTTGCGCGCCGCCCCCAGGATCACCTTGACCAGCTCCTCGGGGCTGTAGAACTCGAGCCTGAGCGGAATGCCGAACCGGTCGCGCAGCGGCGTGGCCAGCAGGCCCGCCCGCGTCGTCGCCCCCACCAGGGTGAAGGGCGCCAGATCGATCCGCACCGAGCGCGCCGACGGCCCCTCGCCGATGATCAGGTCCAGCACATGGTCCTCCATGGCCGGGTACAGGATCTCCTCGACCGTGGGCGCCAGCCGGTGGATCTCGTCGATGAACAGGACGTCGCGCGGTTCCAGATTGGTCAATATGGCCGCCAGATCCCCCGCCTTGGCCAGGATCGGCCCCGAGGTCGCCCGGAAGCCCACGCCCAGTTCGCGCGCCACGATCTGCGCCAGCGTCGTCTTGCCCAGGCCCGGCGGTCCGAACAGCAGCACATGGTCCAGCGACTCGCCCCGCCCCCGGGCGGCGTCGATGAAGACCTTCAGATTGCCCTTGGCCTGCGGCTGGCCGACGAATTCGTCCAGCGTCTGCGGTCGCAGCGCGCGGTCGTAGACCTCACCCGGCGCGGCATCGCCCGACAGGATGCGCTCGTCGGTCATCGGCCCAGCTCCTGCAGCGCCGCGCGGATGACGGCGGACAGGTCCGCTCCCTCACCCAGTCGGATCAGGGCCTGATCCACGGCCCGGCGGGCATTGACCTCGACCACGCCCAGACCCAGCAGGGCCGCCACGGCCTCACCGGTCAGGGAGGGCACTGCCGGCGTCGCTGGAACGGGTCCGGCGCCAGCGCCGACTGTCAGGCCCCCGGCGCCCAGCGGCTTGCCCTTCAGCTCGGTGACGATCCGCAGGGCCAGTTTCGGCCCCACCCCATTGGCACGCGCCACAGCGGCCTTGTCCTCGCGGGCCACGGCGGCCGCCAGGTCGCCGGGCGGCAACACATCCAGCACCGACAGGGCTGCCTTGGGCCCTACGCCCTGGATTCCGGTCAGGGTGGTAAAGGCCCCTCGGTCATCCCGGCTCAGAAATCCGTACAGGCGCGGCCCGTTCTCGGCGGACCAGCTGCTCTCGATATGCAGGGTCACCTCGTCGCCCGGCGCCGGCATCCGGCCCAGCGTCCGCGATCCGCACGCCACGACATAGCCCACGCCCATACAGTCGATCAGGCAATGGTCGAGCTCGACCTCGGCCAGCACGCCACGCAGTCTGCCGATCATGCCGCCCCCGCCAGCAGGGCCCGCTTGCGCAGCTGGGCGTGGGTGATGGCGACCGCCAGGGCGTCGGCGGCATCGGCCGTCACATCGCCCGCCGCCGGCAAGAGCCGTTTGACCATGAAGGCGATCTGGCTCTTGTCGGCATGACCAGCGCCAACCACCGCCTTCTTTATCAGGTTCGGCGCATATTCGGCGACGCTCAGCCCGCACCGGGCAGGCGCCAGCATGACCGCCGCCCGCGCATGGCCCAGCTTCAGCGTCGAGGCCGGGTTCATATTGACGAACACCTCCTCGATGGCCGCCTCGTCACAGGCGTGGGCGGCGCAGATTTCGCCCACGGCCTCCAACAGATGCAGCAGGCGCTCGCTGAACGGGGCCCGCTCGGGCGGCGTGACCACCCCGTGCGCGATCCAGCGCAGGCGCGACCCCTCGGCCACCACGACGCCCCATCCGGTGCGCCGCAGGCCCGGGTCCAGCCCCAGAATGCGAGTCGGTTCGTTCGCCATCCGTTCTATGTGCCCGAAAGAGGGTTAGCGGGCAATGAACCGATGCATTGAGCGGTCAGGGCAGGGTGAAGGTCCTGTGGCTCTGGCGGGTCCATTCGGCGCCGGATCGAGCCATGACGTCTATCGTCATGGCGTCCGGGTCAGGTCCCCATACCGGCTGGGCGACAATCGCAATCCCCGGCCCCGTGAGGTCCACGGTTTCGGCCGTCACCACCCGGTCCAGCGGTCGAAAGGGCTGGGCGATCATGTTGAAGCCGTTGAAGCTGTCCGGCCACCCGCCGGCGGGCAGCGCCGCCGACAGTTCCGTCATGTCGGCAAACAGTCGAAGCTCCGGGTGGGGACCTCGCGTGACGGTGGCCGGAAGTTGCTGTGTGCGGGCAGCGTCAAAAGGCATCACGAGCCACAGATCCTCCGCCCAAGGGTGGAAGGCCTCTCCGGACAGGCCATCGACAACGCCGTCCATCGTCCCCACCGTGCGCCCCTCGGCATCCACGACGACGAGGCGCTGGGCGACCGGCACGTGGCGGCAGTCCGTCGCGCACCCGGCGACAGGTTTCAGGGCCGTCGACGCGAAATAGGCGAACGCGCCCCTGCCCAGTGCCTGCAAGCTGGTGATGCGCTGATCTTCGGACCGAAGAACGCGCACGCTCCTGTCGCCCGGCCGGTATCGAACGATGTCGTAGCGCTCCGCTGCCCGATACTCGGCCCCGGGGCGGCTTCGAACGGCGAGCAGCGTGTCGCCTTCAGCGGCGACCCACCGATAATCCCACTCCGGGTCATCGAGGATGGGGCGGAGGGAATTCCCCTCCCCCGCCTCGTAAAGGCTGCAACGGTCCTCCCGACACAGCGAAACGTAAAGCGTTTGCAGGTCCGGTGTGGCTGACACCCCGCGCACCTGCAGAGGTCCGATCATGGCCGCGACGGCGCCTCGAGCCTCAGGGGGAAACGCCCGGTCCACGCTTGCCGTACAGCCCGCCAGAAAGAGGGCGAAGATGAATGCAGCCGGTCTGTTCACCGGAGGCCCTCCCAAAGGATGGCGCCACCTTCCCCCTCGCCGGACATGGTCCGCAAGAGGTTATTCTCGTTCCCGCTGAAGGAGCGCTCAGTCGTCCCGGGGCGCCAGATCGTAGCCGGTCACCCCCGGCACCGACTGGATGCGTCCCGCCAGCGCCGCGAGATCGCGCGAACGGACCGTCAGACGCCAGCTCTGGCGGCACAGCTGTCCATTCTCGATCAGCTCCAGCCGGACCCGCTTCAGTCCGGCATCCCCGGCCGTGAGGGCCGCCTCGACCGCCTGCGCCGTGTCCGCAGCCGTACCGGGCCAGCGGACCTCCACATCCACCACGGTGCGCTCGGGCACCCTGCGGCTGATCAGCTTCAGCGCGGCCAGCACCGCCAGCGTCGCAAGCGCACCGGCCCAGCCCAGCCAGAACAGGCCCGCCCCGAACAGGATACCCAGCGCCGACACCGTCCAGAGCGAGGCCGCCGTCGTCAGTCCATGGATGGAAAATCCGGCCCGGAAGATGACCCCGGCGCAGAGGAAGCCGATGCCGGTCAGCACGCCGTGGGCCATGCGCGTCGGGTCGGCAATCACCTGCTGGTCGGGCAGCACCGAGAACATCCAGGCCCCCTGCGATGTCGACGCCAGCATCAGCAGGGTCGAGGAGAGGCAGACCAGAATGTGGGTGCGAAAGCCGGCGGCCCGCCCGCGCCATTCCCGCTCAAGACCGATCAGGGCGCCCGCGACAAGGGCGCTGAGGAGCGGCAGGCCATAGGTGAACAGCAAGGTCGTCATCGGGCGAGGCCGGCCCTAGCTGTGCTGGTCGATATAGTCGTCGACGTCCTTGTTGACCGGCTTGACCCCGGTGATGTGCCGGGCCTGGAAGGCGGCATATTTCACGCCCAGATCGTGGCGGTCCTTCAGCGACACATTCCGGCGGAAGTCGGTCAGGCCCTGACGTTCCTCCTCGCCCATATGCTTCGAGTTGACGACATTGGCCTCGCCCACGGCATCGATCCATTCGCGGCTGCCGACCTTGTGCTGCTCGACGGCCTTGACCGCATCGCGCAGCTTGTTGTGGTCCTCGATGGCGTCCTCGGTCTCGCCCTCGACCGTGCCGTCGTCGGCGTCGTTGGCGCCCTCGCCCTTCTTCAGCAGGTCGGGATAGAAGTGGCGCTCCTCGGCCTCGGCATGGGCGTCCAGAAATGCGGCCAGCCGCGTCCAGACTGCCGACAGCGCATCAGTATTGTTCGGGTCGATCTGTTCGATCAGGCCGAACAGGCGGCGTTGTTCGGCGTGGTCATCCAGAATCAGCTGGCAGATATCCATGGGGCCCTCGGGTCAAAGCGTTGCGGTTCGCCCTGACCAACCCTTGAGGTCGCCCGGATGTTCCGGTCAGCCCGCGTACTTCGCCGCGTCCTCGTCCGAGATGTCCTCGTTGGAATAGACGCTCGAGACGTCATCCTCGGCGTCCAGCGCGTCCAGCAGCTTCATCAGCGTGCCGACTGCGTCGCCGGTGACCGGCACCTCGGACTGCGGCTTCCAGACGATGGCGGTCGACTTGGGATCACCCAGGATTTTCGACAGGGCCTCGGCCACTTCGTTCAAGTCCTCAAAGGCGGTCCAGATGGTGTGGCCGGGCGCGTCCTCATAGATGTCGGGCTTTTCCAGATCGCTCTCGACGTCCTGGGCGCCGGCCTCGATGGCGGCTTCCATGATGGCGTCCTCGCTGCCTGCCTCGGCCGGATAGGTGATCTTGCCGACCCGGTCCCACATGAAGGCGACCGAGTTCATTTCGCCCAGCGCTCCGCCGTTCTTCTTGAAGGCCGTGCCGATGTTCGAGGCCGCGCGGTTGCGGTTATCCGTCAGGGCCTCGACGATGATGCCGACACCGCCGGGGCCGCGGCCCTCGTAACGGACCTCCTCCATCGTATCGACGTCGCCCGAGGCCGCCTTGTTGATGGCGCGCTGGATCACGTCCTTGGGCAGGCTCTCGGCCTTGGCGTTGTTGACCGCCAGGCGCAGGCGCGGGTTCATGGCCGGATCCGGCAGGCCCGACTTGGCCGCCACGGTGATGTCGCGCGACAGCTTGGAGAACAGCTTGGACCGCTGCGCATCGGCGCGGCCTTTGCGGTGCATGATGTTCTTGAATTTGGAATGGCCGGCCATGGTCGTCGTCTCGGCAGTCTCAAGGGAAAATGTGAGGCGCGCCGCATAGCCCGGCGCGACCGGCTTGTCACCCGTCAGAGCGTGATGGGCTAGCCACGCAGGCTTTCCAGGAACCCGCGCATCTTGTCATCCACCGGGACCGGACGCTTGGTTTCGCGGTCGACATAGACGTGGACGAAATGGCCGACGGCCGCCGCCTCGTCTTCCTTGTTGCGGAACAGGCCGATTTCATAGCGCACCGAACTGGTCCCGACATGGGCCACGCGCACCCCCGCCTGGATCTCGTCCGGGAAGGCCGTCGGCGAAAAATAGCGACAGCCCGTCTCGGCCACCAGACCGATGACCTCCCCCTCGTGGATGTCCAGCAGGCCATTGACCACCAGCAGCCGGTTCACCGCCGTGTCGAACCACGAATAATAGACGACATTGTTCACATGGCCGTAGACGTCATTGTCCATCCACCGCGTGGAGATGGCCTGGAACCGCTTGTAGTCCTCGCGCCGAGTCCGTTCGATCGTACCTGTCACGCATAGCCTCCCGTTTCTTGTTGGGAGAACGCTCGGGCTTGACGGACGCCGCGTCAAGGCGTCTCGCATGCGGACATGAAAACCCGCGCCGCCATTCTCCGCAGCATGGGGGCCTCCCGCCCCTATGCCGACAGCCGCCCGCTCTCGATCGAGACCGTGACGCTCGACCCGCCCGGCCCCGGCGAGGTTCAGGTCCGCATCCGCGCTGCGGGCCTCTGCCACTCCGATCTCAGCGTCATCAACGGCGACCGGCCCCGGCCCCTGCCCATGGCCCTGGGCCATGAGGCGGCGGGCGAGGTCGAGGTGCTGGGCGAAGGCGTCCAGGATCTGGCGGTCGGCGACCATGTGGTCATGGTCTTCATGCCTTCGTGCGGCCATTGCTCTCCCTGCGCCGAAGGCCGCCCCGCCCTGTGCGAGCCGGGCGCCGCCGCCAATGGCCGGGGCGAACTGCTGACCGGCGGGCAAAGGCTGCATGCCGGCGACGAGATCCTGCACCACCATCTGGGCTGTTCCGCCTTTGCCGAGCGGGCCGTGGTCTCACGACGGTCACTGATCCGTATCGACCCGGCCCTGCCGTTCGATCAGGCGGCGCTGTTCGGCTGTGCCGTGCTGACCGGCGTCGGGGCGGTGGTGAATACCGCAGGTGTCCGGCCCGGCCAGTCGGTCGCGGTCGTCGGCCTGGGCGGCGTGGGTCTGGCCTCGGTGCTCGGCGCCCTGGCGTGCGGCGCCTCGCCGGTCGTCGCCGTCGATCTCAGTGAGGACAAGCTCGCCCTGGCCCGGACCCTCGGCCCGGTCCACACCGTCAATGCCGGCGATCCGGATGCCATTGAGCAGGTGCGCGCCCTGACCGGTGGCGGGGCCGAGGTCGTGGTCGAGATGGCCGGCTCTGCCCGCGCGCTCGAGGCCGCGTGGAAGATGACGCGGCGCGGCGGCACCACGGTCACCGCAGGTCTCCCCCCGCCCGACGCGGTCCTGCCGGTCAATATCGTGGGGCTGGTCGCCGAGGAACGGACACTGAAGGGCAGCTACATCGGCACCTGCGTGCCCTCTCGCGACGTGCCCCGCTATGTGGCGCTGTTCCGCGAGGGTCGCCTGCCGGTCGACCGTCTGATGAGCGGCAGCCTGCCGCTGGACCGGATCAACGAAGGCTTCGACCGGCTGGTCGAAGGCTCTGTCGCCCGACTGGTCGTGACCCTATGACCGCCTGGGCTCAGCGGGCGTCCAGCTTGCCGAACACGCTGTCCAGGTGCGAGCCCATCTTCTTCAGGGCGCCGCCCATGGCCGATTCCAGCGTGTTGCCGTGATCGGTGACGGTGACGGGCGCCAGTCCGGTAGGGCGCGCCTCGATGACGCAGCGCTTGTCCTGGGCCGAGTCACGGGACCCATTCTCGTCCCCGAGATGCATTTCGATACGCGACAGCCGGGATTCATAGCGCGACAGACGATCACGCACCTGGCTCTCGGCGTGGCTGATCAAGGCCGCGCTGCCGTCAATATCGTTGGTCGTATTGATCTGAATTTGCATATCTCTTCCTGAATTGTGGAGGGGTGGCCGGCGAAGGCGATCATCGCACCTTGTGCGAGCGCTCCAGCACCGGTCGGTGGCCTTCCGCATTCAGTGCGCCGGACGGGGCGACCTCACGCTCCTTGGTGGGCTGCATGCCCTTGTCTGCGGTCTGGCCGGGATCGGGGTGTTCAGGCGGGGTCGCCTCGGATTTGAGTTTCATGGCCTTTTCGGCCTCGGCCTTCTGGGCGGCATCGGTCATGGGGACCTCCTGGGTGAGCGGGACGGCGCCATGCCACCCCTGTCAGGAGTACAACCCCCCAAAGACGCGGGCGTTCACCAGACCGTCTGCAACTTCAGCAGGGCCTTGACCGCCTCGCGGGTCGGCAGCGAGGGCTGGGCGCCCGCGCCCGTGGCCGCAAGCCCCCCCGCAGCACAGGCAAAACGCAGGGCGTCATCCACAGGCTGACCTTCCAGCAAGGCCACGGTAATGGCGCCGACAAAGGCGTCCCCCGCCCCGGTTGCGTCCACCGCCTCGACGCTCGGCGCGGCGACCTCGGCCACCAGGGCGCCGAGCCGATAAAGGCTGGCTCCCGCTGCGCCCCGGGTGATCACCACCTGTCCGCCCCCGGAATGCAGAACGTCGCCGTAGAAGGCGGCCTCGGTCTCATTGACCACTATCAGGTCGCAGCGCCGCAACAGGGCCTCGGACACCGGCGCGGCGGGCGCCAGATTGGCGCAGACGAAGCCCGTCGCGCGACCGACGGCGGCCTCGACGGTGTCGACCGGCAGTTCCAGTTGCACGATCAGCGGGTCCTCGATCCGCGCCGGAAGATGCTCAGGGCGGACCTGGCCATTGGCACCCGAGGCCACCACGATCTGGTTTTCGCCCGACGGGTCGACGGCGATCAGGGCGACCCCCGTCGGCGTGCCTTCGGCGCTCCCGACGCCCTTCAGGTCCACGCCGGCCTCTTCCAGCAGGACCAGCGCCTCGTCCGAGAGCGGGCCTTCGCCAACCGCGCCGATCAGGGCGACCTCTGCCCCCAGCCGCCGTGCGGCCAGCGCCTGGTTGGCGCCCTTGCCCCCCGGATGCCGCGCCAGCACAGCCCCCGTCACCGTCTCGCCCGCACGCGGCAGCGACGGCGCCGTCGCCACCATGTCGACGTTGATCGACCCGACCACCGTGATTCTCATCGCACCGCCTCCGTAAGCAGGGCGAACACTCCGTCCGCATCCACCGTGGCCGCCCAGCGATGGCGCAGCGGTCCGGCGACGCCCTCGCGAAATTCGACCGCAGTGTGCCCTCGTGTCAGGTCGCTGCCGGTCTCGACCGCAATATGGCAGGGCCGCAAGCTGAACAGCTCCGGCCGGATCGACCAGGCGACCGGACACAGGTCGTGGACCGGCGGGGCCTCCCAGCCGACGATCTCGCGCTCGATCCGCTGCGAGAACCGCATCATGGAGGCGGCTGCCCGCGCCGGCTCCGTGCCCAGCGCCTCAAGCGCCACGATCCGCGCCTCGGTCGCCCGCACCTGATGGGTTGCATCCAGCCCGAACAGGATGACGTCACAGGCGCTGGCCAGCACCTCGGCCGCTGCCTCCGGATCGGCCCAGATGTTGAACTCGGCCGAGGCGGTGATGTTGCCGCCCTCGGCGCGCGCCCCCCCCATGACCGCCACCGGCCCCAGGCGCTCCGCCAGCCGTGGCTCCGCCCGAAGCGCCAGCGCCAGATTGGTCAGCGGGCCGAGGACCGCCAGCGACACGGTCTTCGCCGGCCGTGCCATGACGATCTCAACGATCGCCTCGACCGCCCCGCCCGGCGCACAGCCGGCCTCCGGCTCGAAGGGAGGCATGTCGCCCAGCCCCTCGGCCCCGTGAAACTCGCCCGCGCCCATGGGCTCACGCCGCAGGGGACGCTCGGCCCCCCTGAACACCGGAACGTCTTCCCGCCCGGCAATCTGGCGCAGGATGCGGGCGTTCCGCGCGGTCTTGTCGACCGACACATTGCCGCCGACCGTGGTGATGGCCAGCACCGCCAGCGCGGGTGTTCCAAAGGCGGTCAACAGGGCCACGGCATCGTCGACGCCGGGGTCGCAATCAATAATCAGGGGAGTCGAGCTCATCCGCCTACCCCTGCCGCGCATCGGCATCCGTGGCAATGTCCGCGAGGCATATCCGGACACAGGCCTGCGCCAGAACCTCGGCCGAGTCGACCAGCGGCACGGCGACATCGCCGGCCCCGATCAGCAAGGGCACCTCCGTGCAGCCGCCGATCACCACCTCCGCCCCCGCCTCGACAAGATGGGCGGCCAGACCCCGCATCAGACCCTGCGGGCCCGCGCCGACGTCACCCGCCTTGACCTGAAACACCGCCTCCAGAAACGTCCGCCGCCCGGCGGTGTCCAGCCGCACGGTCTCAACCCCGAGCGCCGCCAGCGCCGTCCCATAGAGAGCATCCCCGCCCGGCGTGGCCAGCACGCCGATCCGTGTCGCCCCGCCGCGCGCTGCCTCGGCTGCGGTCTCGGCGACCATATCGATGAAGGGCAGGCCGCTGGCCCGGATGGCATCGGCGTGCCCGTGGGCGGTGTTGCAGGGCATGGCCAGCAGGTCAGCCCCCGCATCGCGAAGCCGCGCGGCCATTTCGCCCAGGACCCGTTTTGCGCCCGGCTCGTCGCGGTGACGATTGGGCACCTGCGGGTTCATGTCCATCAGCACACGGATGTGATCCTCGTCACAGGTGGCGGGCGTCAGGGCCTGCAGTCGCGCCAGAAAGGCGACCGTCGCCGCCGGCCCCATCCCGCCCAGAACCCCCAACACCTTCATCCGTTGCTCCCGCTCGCCGCTTGCCAAATCGCTCCGACCTCGCCCTTATGCCCCGGCGACGAGGGAGATGACCATGCCGATCG
This sequence comes from Brevundimonas sp., assembly GCF_036963785.1. Taxonomy (GTDB): domain Bacteria; phylum Pseudomonadota; class Alphaproteobacteria; order Caulobacterales; family Caulobacteraceae; genus Brevundimonas. Next base: position 442,225 of record NZ_JBALUS010000003.1, on the reverse strand, counting down.
AAGAGGCCGCCAGCACTGCGCTGATCACCGATGACGCCGTCGTGCTCGGCCTGCTGGCCGTCATCCTCGGTGCGGTCTTCTGGGCCTCCAGCCGCCAGAATGTCTGGGTCCAGCGCTTCTTCACCGTCATCCCGGCCCTGCTGCTCTGCTATTTCCTGCCGTCGCTGCTGACGACCTTTGGCGTCGTCGATCCCGAAGAGTCGCGCCTCTACTACATCGCCTCGCGCTACCTTCTGCCGGCGGCGCTGGTGCTGCTGACGGTCTCGGCCGACCTGCCCGCCGTGTTCGGTCTGGGGCCCAAGGCGCTGATCATGTTCCTGACGGGCACAGTGGGCGTGATGATCGGCGGACCGGTCGCCCTGCTGCTGACCAGCTGGGTCGCACCCGAGCTGATGGGCGCCGGACCCGAGGCCATCTGGCGCGGCATGGCCACCGTCGCGGGCAGCTGGATCGGCGGCTCCGCCAACCAGACGGCCCTCTATGAGATCTACGGCGCGGGTCCCGACACCTTCTCCATCTGGATCGCGGTCGATGTGATCGTCGCCAACATCTGGATGGCCGTGGTACTGTGGATGGCCGCCAATCAGGTCCGGATGGACCGGCTGTTCCGGGCCGACACCACCGCCGTCGATCGCGTCCGCAACAAGGCCGAGGCCTATGAGGCCGAGCACGCCCGCATCCCCCTGCTCAAGGATCTGATCTTCATCCTGGCGGTCGGCTTTGGCGCCGTCGGCCTGTCGCACGCCATCGCCGATCCGCTGTCTACCTGGTTCGGCGAGACCTGGCCGCTGGCACAGCGACTGTCGCTGGATTCCAGCTTCTTCTGGCTGGTGCTGACCGCCACCGTGATCGGCGTGCTGCTGTCCTTTACCCCGGCGCGCAAGCTGCAGGGGCCGGGCGCGGCCAAGGTCGGCTCCGTGTTCGTCTATGTGCTGGTGGCCACCGTCGGGCTGAACATGAACATCGGCGCCATCCTCGACAGCCCGGTCTATTTCCTGATCGGCGGCGTCTGGATGCTGATCCATGTGGCCCTGATGTTCACCATGGCGTTCCTGATCCGCTCGCCCAGCTTCTTCCTGGGCGTCGGCTCCATGGCCAATATCGGCGGCGCCGCCTCGGCCCCGGTCGCGGCCGCCGCCTTCCACCCGTCACTGGCCCCGGTCGGGGTGCTGCTGGCTGTGGTCGGCTACATCATCGGCACCGCCGCCGCCTGGTTCACCGGCCTTGTCATGATGCAGGTCGCCGCAGGCGTGGGCTGATCGCCATGACCGGCCACCGCATCTATCGAACCAGCTTCGCCAGCGTGTACCCCCACTATGTCGCGAAGGCGAAGAAGAAGGGGCGCACCAAGGCTGAGGTCGACCGGATCATCGGCTGGCTGACCGGCTACGATCAGGCGGGAATCGAGGCGCAGATCGCGGCGAAGACCGACTTCGAGACCTTCTTCGCCGATGCCCCCGCCATGAACCCGGCGCGCCAGACGATCACCGGTGTCATCTGCGGTATCCGCGTTGAAGAGGTCGCCCAGCCCCTGATGCGCGAGATCCGCTATCTCGACAAACTCATCGATGAGCTGGCCCGCGGCAAGGCGATGGAAAAGATCCTGCGAGGGTCGGCGTAGCCGCGCCTAGAGTCCTGCGCCCACGCTCTCGTATCCGGCCAGGCCCTGGGCGCCGCCGGTATGCAGGAAGACGACGGTGTCGCCGGCCTCGAAGAAGCCCTTGCGGCACAGGTCGATCAGCCCCTTCATCGCCTTGCCCGAATAGACCGGGTCCAGCAGCAGGCCTTCGGTCCGCGCCGCCAGTTTCAGGGCATCGATGACCCCCTGATCGACCAGGCCATAGCCCTCGCCGACATAGTCGCAGTTGGCGTGGATGCATTCGCGGTAGACGATGCCGTCGCGGTCGAACTGGCGGGCCGTGTCGCAGGCCAGTTTGAAGACCATCTCTTCCTGGCGCTCCTTTGGCGCGCGCACGCCGATCCCGAACAGGCGAACCTCCCAGTGCAGGTTCATCAGCGCCAGACCCGCCGCCAGACCGGCCTGGGTGCCAGCACTGCCGGTGGCGGTGACGATGGCATCGACCTTCAGGTCCAGCTCATCGGCCTGAACCACGATCTCGCGGGCGCAATCGACATAGCCGAGCGCGCCGATGGGATTGGAGCCGCCGCCCGGGATGACATAGGGGCGCCCGCCCGCCGCCTTGACCCGCTCGGCCTCGATCTCGAGTTCGGCCGGCATGGGCGCGCCGCCCGGCACGAAGCGCACGTCGGCGCCCAGCAACCGGTCCAGCAACACATTGCCGTTGGCCATATAGTCGTGGGCCTTCGAGCCGGTCCGCTCCTCAAGAATGATGCGGCATCCCATGCCGTGGGCTGCGGCTGCGGCCGCCGTCTGGCGCACATGGTTTGACTGCACCGCACCCTGGGTCACCAGGGTTTCGGCGCCCTGGGCCATGGCATCGCCCAGCAGGAACTCCAGCTTGCGGGTCTTGTTGCCGCCGCCGGCCAGCCCCGTGCAGTCGTCGCGCTTGATCCACAGCTCGATGCCCAGTTCCTCGGACAGGCGCGGCAGGGGCTCGAGCGGGGTCGGCAGGTGCGCCAGCCGCACACGGGGAAAGCGGGCCAGATGCATAGGGGATCACTCCGAAGGAAACAGGATTCAGGCGCGGCCGCCGGTGCCGGACAAGCGGGCGGCGTCGACCCCGATACCGGCGAGGGCGCGGGTCCATTTGGTCTCGTGGTCGTCGTCGAACACCATCTCGGTATCGGCCTCGGCCGTCAGCCAGATGTTCTCGGTCAGCTCGGCCTCGAGCTGTCCTTCGTCCCAGCCCGCGTAACCCAGCATCAGGCGCGAGTGGCGCGGCCCGGTCACCGGGTCGGACATGGCGATCAGCACGTCGCGCGTACCCGTCAGCGCCAGACCGTCGCCGAAAGCCAGACTGGTCCCGTCGGAGATCCAGTCATCCGTATGCAGGACAAAGCCGCGTTCCCGCTCAACCGGCCCGCCGGACAGCACCGGCGCTTCATAGCCTTCGGTCGGGGGCGGCAGGTCCAGCTTTTCCAGGACGGTCGACAGGTCGACGCCGACCAGCGGCTGGTCGATCCGCACGCCCATCGCATGGTCGGGGCCGTGGGCGCAGACAAGGATCACCGCCTGTCGAAAGCGGTCGTCATCAATGCCGGGCATGGCGATCAGCAGGCGACCGGCGAGGGAGGAAAAGCCGTCCATTTACCGATCATCGGGCCTGCCCCCGCCCGGCGCAAGGGCACAGTTTCGCGCATCTTCCCCGATCGACCCTTGGCCCGGGCCGGTCGCGTGTCTATCTGGTCAGGAACGGCCCGACCGGCCCCAACCTCCAGCGGAGACTTTCCCATGACGATCAACACCGGTGACCGCCTGCCCGAAGCCACCCTGATGAAGGCCACCTCCGAGGGCCCGAAGCCGGTCAATGTCTCGGAAATCTTCAACGGCAAGACCGTGGCCCTGTTCGCCGTGCCGGGGGCCTTCACCCCGACCTGTTCCGCCCGCCACCTGCCGGGCTTTGCCGAGAATCTGGAAACGCTGAAGGCCAAGGGCGTCGACACCGTCGCCTGCGTCTCGGTCAATGACGCCTTCGTCATGGGCGCCTGGGCCCAGTCGCAGGAAGGGGCCGACAAGATCCTCATGCTGGCCGACGGCAATGGCGAGTTCACCCGCGCGGTGGGCCTGACCATGGACGCCAAGGGCTTTGGCATGGGCGAGCGCTCACAGCGCTATTCCATGCTGGTCAAGGACGGCGTGGTCGAGCAGCTCAACATCGAGCAGGGCGGTGAGTTCAAGGTGTCGTCGGCCGAACACCTGCTGGGCCAGCTTTAAGCCACTGCCTGTGCGCGATCCGGGCCGGACGCCTGACCCGAGCCCTGGATCGTTTCGCCATTCATGACATGGTTGACCGCGCCCAGAAGGGTGGCCGGCGTAATCGGCTTGGGCACGAAATAGGTCATGCCGGCGTCGGCACAGGCCGTGATGTCGTCGGGGCTGGTGTCGGCGGTGACCGCGATGACCGGGACCTCTGCATTGACGTTGTCCGACGCGCGCAGGCGGCGGGTCGTTTCGCGGCCGTCCAGTTCGGGCATGCGCACGTCCATGAAGATCAGGTCGAACGTCTGGGCGTCGCAGGCCTTGAGCGCCAACATGCCGTCCGCCGCCGTAGTCACCTCGCAGCCCAGCGGCTGCAGGATCAACTGGATGGCGCGCCGGTTGATGTCGTGGTCGTCGACGACCAGCACCCGCATGGGGGCGTCATCGTCCGCGGTCTCGTCAACGGGTTCGACCGGATCAATGTCGGACACAGGAGGGGGCTCGGCCGCCTCAGCTTGAACGGTTGACGGCTCGACCCGTGTGTCCTCTTGCGGCCTCGGCGCCACCGGAGCCGGCATGGGCAAGCCTCCGAGCGCGCGGGCCACAACCTCGCGACCGGCGCGATCCAGGGTCGGCAGGTCCGCGCTGTTCGACAGGGCGCGCGGGAAGCTGACCGCCACGGTAAAGCTGGAGCCCTCGCCCGGGCGACTGCGCGCGGTCAGGCGGCCGCCCATCAGTTCCGTCAGGTGGCGACTGATCGCCAGCCCCAGCCCCGTGCCGCCGTGGCGGGCGCTGACGCCCTCGGTCGTCTGGTCAAAGGGCTGGAACAGACGCGCGATCTGCGCCGCGGTCATGCCGGGCCCCGTGTCGCGCACCTCGATCAGTATGGCGTGGCCGGACGGTTCCTCGTCCCACACCGTCAGCTTCACGGTGATGCTGCCGCTCTCCGTGAACTTTACGGCATTCGAGATCAGATTGTTCAGAATCTGCCGCAGCCGCATGGCATCGCCGCGCACATGCGCCGGGACCTGGGCGGCACCCTCGATCCGCAGTCTCAGCCCCTTGGAGGCAATCGGCCGCTGCCACAGACGTGCCGTCTGGGCGATCAGGGAGCGCAGGTTGAAGTCATTGACCTCGATCGTCATGCCCCCGCCCTCGATCTTGGCGTGATCCAGCAGGTCGTCCAGCAGGGACTTCATCATCAGCCCGGCGTCGGTGATCAACTGGGCCTGATTGCGCGCGGTCCGGTCAACGGCACCGTCCTGGAGAACCCCCGCACCGGCCAGAATGGCGCTGATGGGCGTGCGAAGATCGTGTCCGACGGCGGCCAGAAACGCCTGCCGGCTTTCCATGACGCGTTCCGCCTCGACCCGGCGGCGTTCGGCGTCCAGGCGCGCGGCCTCTTCGGACCGGCGCGAGCTATCCATCCGCTGCCAGGTGCTGAGGCAGTAGGTCATGAAGACGGCGATGGCGATGGCGACCGCCGTGGCGAATGCGGCGGACGCTCCGAAGATCACCATGAAAATCGGGGTCGCGGCCAGATAGAGGAATTGCGGGGCGATGCTCAGCGCCAGCACCGTCCGGGACCGCGGGGCATTGACCACGGCATAGATGGCCCCCGACGAAAGGAGGATGGCGGCGCACACCCCGCCCATGGGCCCGCCGACCAGCCATAGCGGCACGGACAGGCTGCCGAAATAGGCCGCGTTCAGCACCAGCATCACCGACGCTGCCGCGAACCGCATAGGGCCGAAAGAGTTCGCGCGCCCGCCGTTGACCGGCCCGAACACCCACAGGTCCAGCACCTGGACGAGGAAATAGCCCGCCACCCACAGGGCCGAAAAATCCCAGCCCAGAATCGGGCTGAAGACAAGCGCGCTGGCCGCGCCCATGCCCAGACGCTGCAGCAACGCTTTTCGACGCTGCCGGATCGCTTCGACCCAGCCTGACGACAAGTCGGCCGCTGTCATGGACATTCGCATCCCCGAGTGCAGGCATATCGCCCTTTGCACCATAGTGACTCGGCAGCCCTAACGCTCCGTCAACGCCCCGTGCCTACGGCCTCGGCGACTGTGGAAAAACCATCGGCGCGCAGGCGGGCGGCCAGATCCCGCTTGATCCGGCGGACCAGACCGGGGCCCTCAAAGATCAGGGCGGAATACAGCTGTATCGCACTGGCCCCCGCCCGAATGCGGGCATAGGCCTCGGCGCCGTCCGAAATTCCGCCGACCGCGATCAGGGGCAACCGTCCGGCCGATGCCTCGACCGCCGCCGCCAGCGCCATGGCGGCGCGGGCCTGAAGCGGTGCACCCGACAGGCCGCCGGCCTCACCGGCATGGGCGGACGTCAGGGAGGCGGGCCGGTCGAGCGTCGTATTCGACACGATCAGTCCGTTCAGCCCGTACGCCAGGCTGGCCTCGACGATCCGGCCGATGTCCTCGCCCGACAGGTCCGGCGCGATCTTCAGGAACACCGGTCGGTCCACCGGCCGCGCCGCCTTGATGCGCGCCAGCAAAGGCTCCAGCGCCTCGACCGTCTGCAGGCCCCGCAGGCCGGGCGTATTCGGCGAGGACACATTGACCGTGAGATAGTCGGCCAGCCCGCCCAGACGCCGCAGCCCTGTCTCATAGTCCGCGATGCGGTCTTCGGCCTCCTTGTTGGCGCCCAGATTGGCCCCGACCACCACGCCGGGCGGACGCCGGTCCAGCCGCGCAGCAAAGGCGTCCAGCCCGTCGTTGTTGAAGCCCATCCGGTTGATGATGGCCCGGTCTTCCTCCAGCCGGAACAGGCGCGGACGGGGGTTACCGGCCTGCGGGCGGGGCGTCACCGAGCCGCATTCGACAAAGCCGAACCCCAGCCCGGCCAGACCCCGGATCGCCACCGCATTCTTGTCCAGACCGGCCGCAAGACCGACAGGGTTCGGAAGGCTCAGGCCGGCCAGCTCGGTCTTCAGTAGCGGGTCGTCCTGGCCCGGTGGCAGGGGAAGATATTTCAGGCCCGCGATGGCCAGCTCATGCGCCCGCTCCGCATCCAGTCGCCGCAGAACGGCGGTGCCGGCGTCCAGCAGGCTCACGCGCCGGCCTCCATGACCAGCCGGCCCTCTCCATCCACATGACAGGCCTCAACCGACCGCACGGCGGACAGGGGCAGCGGCACATACAGATGCGGGAACAAGGCGCCGCCCCGCGACGGCTCCCACCGCAGCGCCTCGTCCGGCAGAGCGGCAAGAGCGGCGGTGTCGATCGTCACCTTCAGAAGGTCGGGCAGGCCGCTGAAATGCCGCCGCGCCGTCTCGCCCAACTGATCGGCGGCCGACATGTGGATATAGCCGTCGCGCAGATCGACGGCCGAACCCGGATAGGCCCCGTCCACGGTCGCGACCTGCCAGTCTTCCGCATCCACCAGCTTGTAGATCACCTCTGGCCCGGTCACGCCGCCGCCTCGGCGTCGTCGGGACGGATCAGCCCCTCCAGCGTATGGCGCTCGGCCGCATCGATCGAAAAGATCGCCGCCATGCCGGTCGGGAAGCCACTGCTCAGCCGGTCGAGTACCGACGGGGCGGCCGCGCCCTCCATCAGCAATTCGACGGCCAGCTGATGGATGCCGGGATTATGCCCGATCAGGATCAGACAGCCCGCTGTGTCCATCTCTGCCTCGATAGAGGCACGCAGAATCTCGGCGTCCGCTTCGTAGAGGTCGTCGACGATCGCAACCTCGACATCCCCGAGACTGTCATGGACGATATCCCAGGTCTGGCGCGTGCGCACAGCGCCCGACACCAGCGCCCGGTCCGGCTTCAATCCGCGGCTGGCAAGGGCCTTGCCGACGCGGGCCGCATCTTCGCGCCCCCGGGCCGCGAGGGGCCGGTCCTTGTCCCGGCCGGAGGGAGAGCCGCGTTCGGCCTTGGCGTGGCGCATCAGGATCAGTCGGTGCATGGCCACGATCTAAGCGTGTTCGTCCGGCTGGGCCAGAGCCCGGCTTGCGCCTCGTCCTGCCGGGGAGGGCTGGAGCGCCGCGCCACGCAAGGGCACGCGCTCGGCCGCACCGACGGGCTGGACCCGCGCATAGGCATGCCGGGTCGCCTCAAGCAGGATCAGCCCCGCCGCCCCGGGCACCACACGGCGGCCGACCTGTTCGAACCCGTCCGCCATGCCGTAGAGCGCTGGCCAGGGCGGTACATAGAGCGTCTGTGACCAGGCGGCAGGCTCAAGCCCCACCTCGCGCACCAGCTTCTCCAGCTGGCGCCGCGTGAAGGGCCGACCATGACCAAACGGGGTGCTCTCGGCCCGGGCCCAAAGGCCGCCGCGCGCCGCGGCGACAAGGATGATCCGACCGGCGGGGGTCAGCACCCGGATCGCCTCGGCCATCAGCGCCGCCACATCGTCGGCTTCCTCCAGGGCGTGCACCACCAGAACCCGGTCAAAGCTGCCTGCGGCAAAGGGCAGCGCCCGGTCATCGACCAGCACGGAACGGTTGCGGGCGCCGCGTGGCCAGGCCTCAACCCCCTGCCCTGACGGCATGGCAGCGATCAGACGGCGGGCGCCGACGAACGCCCCCAGCCACGGCGTGGCATAGCCCAGGCCAAGCACGTCACAACCGTCGGCTTCGCCCCAGGCGGTCTCCAGCCGCTCGGCCAGCAGCCGCCGGACCAGCCGCCCCGACGGCTCGCCATAGAACAGCCTGAGGTCCTCGATCGCCATCCGCATGACCACAGGATAGCCCCGGACGGGGCCCGCCTGCTAGAGTCCGCGACATGACCCTGGACGTGCACCTGTTCCCCTGCCTGTCGGACAACTACGGCCTGCTGATCCGCGACCCGGCCACCGGCACCGTCGCCGCCGTCGATACGCCCGACGCCGACCGCATCCTTGAGGAACTGGAGGGTCTGGGCTGGGGCCGGCTGGATCTGATCCTGAACACTCACTGGCATCCGGACCACACGGGCGGCAATGCCGCGCTGAAAGCGGCCACCGGCTGCATTATCCACGGACCGGAGGAAGTGCGCCGCGCCGCGCCCCTCGACCATGTGATCGCCGACGGCGATACCGTGTCCGTAGGCCAGACCCGGCTGCGGGTGATGGCCGCCCCGGGTCACACTCTCGGCCATGTGGTCCTGCACGACGGGGAAGGGCGGACGGCCTTTGTCGGCGATGTGCTGTTCACCCTCGGCTGCGGGCGTCTGTTCGAGGGCACGCCCGATCAGATGTGGGCCAGTCTGTCCGCCCTGATGGACTGGCCGGACGAGACCGTCATCTGGTGTGCCCATGAATACACCGCGTCGAATGCCCGGTTTGCCCTGAGCGTCGATGACCGGCCCGAACTGCGCGCCCACGTTGAGCAACTGATGCGTGAGATTGAGGCGGGGCGCCCCACGGTTCCCACGACGCTGGGGGCCGAGCGGCGGTTCAATCCCTTCCTGACGGCAGGCAATGCCACGACCTTTGCCGAACGGCGCGCGGCCAAGGACAGCTTTCGCGGCTGACCTATTGGGTTTCCGAGATGACCCGCACGATCCGCGCCGAGGACGGACGCCCGGCAAACCCGGCATCGGGATCGATCACGATACGCAGCGTGCCCCGCGAGAAACTGACCTGACGAGACCCGACGTCGGTGATGATGATCCGCCGCACCCGGGCGACGTCCCCCCGCAGGCTGGGCGAGCGGGCCATGCGCACAATGGCGTCGACCGCCGTCGACAGGGCATCGGTCGCGACGGACTCCGACCCCGGCTGGATATCCATGTCAACCACGACCAGTTCACCGACGGCGCGGGTGGCCCGGTCGCTCTGGCGCAGGATGAAGTCCATCAATTGAAACGCCGTCAGCGTCGGGGCCAGAAGTTCCGGCGCCGGTCCAGCCATCGACACAGGCGCCCCCTGCGGGGCCGCGGTCGTGTAAAGGGTCATGCCGCCGTTGGGGGTGACCCTCAGAACCTGGTCCCCGGCGTCATTGCGAAAGATCACATCGCCGCGCGGTGCGGGCGATGGGCGCAGCACCCAGACTTCGGTTGAGCGGTCGAACCGCATCAGGGTGCCGGTGTTGGAGCGGTCGAGGATGAATCCCTGTCCGGTCTCGGACACATAGCGGCCGCTGTCGGGCAGGCTGGTGGCGGGGCCCCTGTCCCGCTGGGCTCGCGAGGCCTCGCTCTGGAAATTTGCGGTGACCTGGGCGTGACCGGGCAGGGCAAGGCATAGCCAGCCGAACGCGATCACCCCCGCCAGCACGGCAAGGGGTGCCGGTCGCCGTATCGCTCCGACCTGTCTCCCGCTCTTCATGGATTGAGGGATGACTCCCCACCCCGGCAGATTTTAGGCAAGGCCCTGCTCAGCCGACCAGATACTGACCGCCGTTCAGGGATAGGGTGCACCCTGTGACATATCCGGCACGTTCACCGGCCAGCCAGGACACCATGTCGGCGATCTCCTCGCCCTTGCCCAGTCGTCCGACCGGGATCTGGGCGATGATGGCGTCCAGCACCTTCTGGTCCATCGCCCCGACCATTTCGGTGTCGATATAGCCGGGCGCGATACAGTTGACGGTCACGCCCTTCCGGGCGTTTTCGAGTGCCAGCGCCTTGGTGAAGCCGATCATACCCGCCTTGGCGGCGGAATAGTTGGTCTGGCCGATCTGACCCTTCTGGCCGTTGATCGAGCTGATGTTGACGATCCGGCCAAAACCCCGGTCGCGCATGCCGGTGATGACCTGGCGGGTCATGTTGAACACCGAATCCATGTTGACGCGGATCACATCGGACCACTGGTCGGCGGTCATCTTGTGAAAGAAGCCGTCCCGGGTGATGCCGGCATTGTTGATCAGCACCTCGATCGGCCCCAGTTCGGCCTCGACTTCCTGAACGGCGCGGGCGCAGTCGTCGAACGAGCCGACATTGCCCTTGACCACCATGACGCCCAGCTCTTTCGCCGTGGCTTCGGCCGCCTCGGCATTGCCGGAATAGCCGGCGGCGACGGCCATGCCGTCTTCCTTCAGGCGCTGAACGATCGCCTTGCCAATGCCCCGGGTTCCCCCGGTGACCAGTGCCACACGTGCCATATGCGCTTCCCTGTCCCTTCGGCCGCGTCTGTTGCGGGGCCTTCCGATACAGGCATAGCGCGCCCCGGGGAGCGTGGGAACCGGTCTCCGTCAGCGGGGCGGTTGCGAGCGCGATCCCAGATGGGTGGCCAGAAAGCCCTCAAGCGAGGCCAGAAGCAGGGTTCGGTCCGGCTGACGGGTCATTGAGTGGTCGGCACCGGGAACCTCCAGAACCCACATGTTGACCCCGGCCCCCCGCATCGCTCGGTACATTTCGAAGCCCTGAGCGACCGGCACGACGTCATCGCCCGTCCCATAAGCCATAAAGACCGGAATCCTCATCTCCCGAACGCGATTGATGGGCGAGGCGCGGACGTTGCGTCCGTGATCGCCCCAGCCGACGCCGAACATGCGGGCCATCGCGTCGCGGCCGCCCCGGAACAACCGGCTGTAGTCGATGATCTGTGGAATGTCGGTGACCGGCGCGATGGCCGCGGCGCAGTTGTAGAGCTCGCCCTCCTCCACCGCCGACATCAGAGCCAGATACCCCCCGAAAGACCAACCGACCACGCAAACGCGTTCGGGGTCGGCGAGGCCTTCGGAGACCAGCCACTGCGCTCCGGCCGACACGTCCTGAAGGACAGCCTCGCTCCACTGCCGATCGCCCGCGCGACGGAAGGCTTCGCCGTATCCGCTTGAGCCCCGGTAGTTCGGCTGGAGAACGCCATATCCCAGCGAGGCCAGGAACTGCGCCAGAAAGTCGAACTCCTCGCTGTCTCGAGCGCTCGGCCCTCCGTGAGGCATGACGATGAAGGGCAGGCCCCGCGCCGCCTCTCGCTCGACGTCCGCCGGCAGGGTGAGGTAGGCGGGAATTTCGACGCCGTCGGGCGCGCCGTAGGTCACCGGCGACGTGCTTGCCGCTGCGTAGGCGTCCAGCGCGGGAGACATCCGCCAGAGCGGCTTGACCGTGTCCGAGACCAGATCGACGAGGAAGCTGCCGACCTGCCTGCCGCCGTCTCCCGTGACGACCAGGGCGTGCCGACCGTCCGGGCTGCGCGAGACAACGACCAGTTCGTCCTCTCCGGTCAAGGCCTGCAGACGCGCATGCTCGGCCCGGGCGGCGTCATTCAGCCAGAACACCCGCCTCCTGTGATCGACCCACACCACGCCGTCGACGCGGCGCCCGTCTGCGGACGGAACGATCCCATCAGCGTCAAAGTGCGGGGATTTGAACAGAGTATCGACAAAGGCGCCCTGGGCGAGGTCATAGACGTAGATCCCCACCGGACCGGGCTCGTGGTTCGAGGCCACGACAAGACGATCCGGCGAACCGTCCAGCGCGAGCGGCTGGAAGGTGGAACCCACTCCGGGCAGGGGAACGGATTCCAGGTCCGAGCCCCCTGTGGACCGACTGACAGAAGGCACGGCCGCAACGTTGCCAATCCCGACGAACACACCAGTGGCAGGGTCGAACAGCCAACGCTTGATGTCGCGGCCCCCGTTCCGGACCACCGAGAGACGGCCGGTGGTGAGGTCAGCCCGCTGCACGGCGGGCTCGTGGGGGGTAGTCCAGTTGAAGGCGATCAGGATGCCGTCGGGATCTCCGGGCAGGAGGTCGATCAACTGATCCTGAAAGGCCGGATAGGCTGTCGTCCGTCTACGCCCGGGGTCCGCGAGTTTGACGCGGTTTTTCAGGTCCGCGTCGAAGGCCGACAGTCGGGTCTCGAACATCAGGAAGCCGAAACGGTCTCCCGGCTCGCTCGTGCTGACGATCAGGCGGTCGTCGGATTTCCAGACCAGCCAGTTGGCGATGTTGTACCGGCTGAGCGTATAACCGGCCGTCGGAGCGGAAAGGTCGTCGACGTCCCAGACTTCGATGCGATAGCGGTCCTCCCGCTGGGTGATGCGTGCGATGCGTTCACCGTCCGGAGACACCGCGATGTTGTGAAATGCCGGCGCGGATCCAAAGGCGGATGCTTCAGCGGAAATCGGGGGCGTGAGAGGCAGCAGGCCGGGCCCCTGCTGCGCGTCGGCCGTCGATGGAGCGACCAACACCGCGATGATGATCGCGATCGCGCGACCCAGTTTCCATCCACGCAAATCACCCCCCCCCCGGCTCCTGCACCATCCGGCTCTAGTCGCGCCGGCTTCGGCTGACAAGGCTCAAGCCGCGTCGGCGAACCGGCTCACATCGATGACGAAGCGGTACCGAACATCCGACTTCTCCATCCGGGCGTAGGCTTCGTTGATCTGGTCCGGGGCGATCACTTCGATGTCGCAGGCGAGGCCGTGCTCGGCGCAGAAGTCCAGCATCTCCTGCGTCTCGCGGATGCCGCCGATCAACGATCCGGCAACGGAGCGACGGCGCCACAGCAGCCCCATGGCATAGACCGGCAGGCCCTCGGTGGTCAGGCCCAGCATGACCATGGTGCCGTCCTTGGCCAGCAACTGGACGTGGCTGGCGATCTCATGCGTGGCCGAGACGGTGTTGATGATCAGGTCGAACTTTTCCGCCGCGGCTGTCATCGCCGCCTTGTCGGAATTGATCAGGAAATGTTTGGCCCCCATGCGCTCGGCATCGGCCTTCTTGCGGTCCGAGGTCGACAGGACGGTAACGTCCGCCCCCATGGCCGCCGCCTGTTTGACCGCCATATGGCCAAGGCCGCCAAGGCCGATCACCGCCACCTTCGAGCCCGGCCCGACCTTCCAGTGTTTCAGCGGGCTGTAGGTCGTGATGCCGGCGCACAGCAGCGGAGCCGCCGCGTCCAGGGGGATGCTGTCCGGGATGGTCACGACATAGTTCTGGTCGACCGTGATCCGGTCGGAATAGCCGCCCTGGGTGACCTTTTGCCCCACCTCGGCGCCCTTCGGATCGGGCGAGCCATAGGTCTGGGTCATGCCGGGGACGCAATACTGTTCCTCGCCGTCAAGGCAGGGTTGGCACTGGCGGCAGCTGTCGACCATGCAGCCGACGCCGACCCGGTCGCCTTCCTTGAAGCGCGACACATTCGACCCGACCGCGGTCACCACCCCGGCGATCTCATGTCCCGGCACGATCGGATAGCGGGTATTGCCCAGATCATTCTTCGCCACATGCAGGTCGGAGTGGCAGACGCCGCAGAATTTGATCTCGATGGCTACATCGTCCGGACCCGGATCGCGCCGGTCAAAGCCATACGGCTCCAGCGGTTTGTCAGCAGCGACGGCGGCAAAGGCGCGGGTGGCGATGGGCATGGGGCGTATCCTTCAAAGAGTATCGGATGCAGGTGCGGACGACCCGCCGCAAGCGCAAGCCTACCAGTCGTTTCGCCCGTCGACATGACGGACCGGTACAGCGGTCAGATCCAGCCCCTCGAACAGGCGGGCGTTCAGGGCGATCCGGGCGGGCCGGGCCTCGCCCGTCTCGGTCGTCCAGGCCGGGGCCTCGGCATACAGGGCGCAGCCACAGGTCGCGCAGTGGAAGAAGGTCATCATCCGGTCGCCCCATTCGTAGGGCGTCAGGGCATTGGACGTGAGGTCCAGCTGGACTGTGCCGGGTGCATAATAGGCCGCCAGCGTCCCCCGCTTGGTGCAGGTCGTGCATGTGCAGTCGGTGACGATTTCCGGGGCCGTCGCCGTGAACCGGTGCGCTCCGCAATGGCAGCGGCCCTGCAAGGCCTTGGCCGTCATCCGACCCGCTCGATCAGGGCCATGGCGGCCGCCGGATTCCGCACCTTGGCACCCGCGATCATATAGGCGAACACGTCGCCCTTCTTCGCCCAGCCGCGCAGGCGGTCGGCGGCTGCGTCCAGTTCATCGGATGACATGCCGGTCGGCTCGTCCTCTCGACTGGACATGAGGCGGGCATAGGAAAAGTCGGCGGTCGGCTGGTCGATGCGCGGCCATTCCGGCGCCTCATCGTCCTCGGCATAGACGATGGCACAGCCGTATTTCGCCGCCAGATCGTAGAATTCCTGGGTGTCGAAACTGGGGTGCCGGACCTCCAGCGCATGGCGCAGGCGCACACCATCCTTCTCCTTCAGCAACAGCTTCAGGAAGCCCTCGAAATCGACGGGATCGAACTTTTTGGTGGCCATGAACTGCCAGTTAATCGGCCCCAGCTTGTCGCCCAGAGCCGTCAGCCCCTGATCCAGGAACCGGTCAAAGCTCTCCTTGCCCTCGGACAGCACCTTGCGGTTGGTGCAATAGCGGCTGGCCTTGACGGCAAAGACGAAACCGTCCGGCGTCTCGTCGCGCCACTTCATCCAGCTGTCGGGCTTGAAGGTCGAATAATAGGTGCCGTTGATCTCGATCGAGGTCAGCTTGCCGGCCGCATATTCCAGCTCGCGCTTCTGCACGAGGCCCTCGGGATAGAAGACCCCGCGCCACGGCTCATAGGTCCAGCCGCCGATGCCGATGTGGATTTTGCCGCTCACGCCCTGCTCCGTTCTGTCTGATGGCGATCAGACATCCGCAGCGGCCCGGGAGCAAGTCGAAACCCGGATGTCCTATTCGGCAGGGGGTTGCGTCGTCTCAGGGACCGCCGCCGGCGACCCGGCGGGGGACGCTTCGGGGACGGGCTGAAGCTCAGCGGGCATCGGGGCTTCGGAGTTATCGGAGACGGCGTCCAGGCCCGGCTGGCTGGCCATGACCATGATCGCGTAGATGATCAGGATCAGGGCGATCGACACCACCAGCACGACGACGATCCTCAGCCCGCTCCGGCCCTGTTTGGTCCGCTGCGCGTCGACGACCGGGCCGTCGGATTCGCGGGCGTCGGCGTCAGAGGGCTCTTCGCCGGGGCGGACATCAGTGGGCTCTTCGGGGGGGCGGTTTTCGGTGTTCATGCCAGAGGAACCCGCAAGCGCCACCGTTGTTCCGCCACGCGACCGCGCGCCGCAGCCTCAGTAGGCGTAGTCCGAATAGAGCCGCCGCACATCGCCTGCCCAGGGCCCGTGGTACAGGTCCAGCAGGCGCTCGGCCGGGGTGATGCCGCTGTCGGCCGTGTCTTCCAGTTCCGACAGATAGCCGCGCTCATCGACCAAGCCGCCGGAGAAGCGCGCCCGGTTCTTCAGCCCCTGACGCGCGATGGCCACCAGGTCGACGGCGACGTCGCGCAGCGACCGCCCGCCGATCTCGGCGCGCAGGCCCAGTCGGGTGACCTCGCGCCGCAGCCGCTCGTGATCCTCGATCTGCCAGTCCTTGCAGAGGTCCCAGGCCGCGGCCAGCGACGGCGCGTCATAGAAGATGCCCGCCCATAGCGCCGGCAGGGCGCAGATTCGACTCCAGGGACCGCCGTCGGCGCCGCGCATCTCCAGATACTGTTTCAGCCGAACCTCGGGGAACAGGGTGGTCAGGTGATCGGCCCAGTCCTTGCCCGTCGCGCGATCTCCCGGCAGGGCATCCAGCTTGCCGTCGACAAAGGTCCGGAACGACCGGCCTGACAGGTCGACATAGCGCTCGCCCCGCTTGGCGAAGTACATGGGCACGTCCAGCGCATAATCGACATAGGTCTCGAAGCCGAAGCCGTCGGCGAAGACGAAATCCAGCATGCCGGTGCGATCGGGATCGGTGGCTGTCCAGACATTGGCCCGCGCCGTCAGAAAGCCGTTGGGGCGACCTTCCGTAAACGGAGAATTGGCGAACAGGGCCGTGGCCACCGGCTGCAACGCCAGCGAGGTGCGGAACTTCATCACCATGTCGGCTTCGGAGTCGAAGTCCAGATTGGCCTGGATGGTGCAGGTGCGCAGCATCATGTCGAGGCCCAGCGCCCCCTTCTTCGGCATATAGGCGCGCATGATGTCATAGCGCCCCTTGGGCATGACCGGCACATCCTCGCGTGACCACAGCGGATCGAAACCTGAGCCGAGGAAGCCCAGTCCCAGCTCATCGGCCACCATCTTGACCTCGACCAGATGCTGGCCGGTCTCGGAACAGATGTCGTGAATGTCCTTCAGCGGCGCACCCGACAGTTCGAACTGTCCGCCCGGCTCCAGGCTGATGGAGGCGGTAAAGCCCTCTGCATTCTTGCGCTCGAGCGCAATGACGTGGCCGGCCTCCTCGACCGGGCTCCAGCCGAAGCGCTGCAGGCCCTCCAGCATGGCGCGAATGCCGGCGGGCCCGTCATAGGCCGGGCGACGCAGCGTCTCCTTGTCGAAGCCGAATTTCTCGTGCTCGGCCCCGATCCGCCATTGGTCCTTCGGCTTGATCCCTTTCGACAAGGTCCCGATCAGGGCCTCGCGGGTCAGCGGTTCGGCGTCAGGCATGAAAGGGGTCCCTCGTTCGTCTGGCCAATTGGGCAGTCCGGAGCACGGGCACAAGTGGCCTCACCGCTCCCAGTCCCCCAGCGTTGCCTGCCACAGGGTCAGCGCCGTCACCGCCGCGGTGTCGGCCCGCAGCACCCGGGGGCCCAGCGACACTGCGGTCGCACAGGGCAGGGCCCGCAGGCGCTCGCGCTCGTCCGGCGAAAACCCGCCTTCCGGCCCGATCAGAATGCCCCAGCCCCCTCCGCCCGCTTCGGGCAAGGCCGTCAGCGCCGGCGGGCCGCCCGTCTCGTCGCAGAACATCAGGCGGCGAACCGGATCCCAGGCGTCCAGCATGGCCTCGAGCGGCTCGGACGCGACGATCTCCGGCACATCCATCCGCCCGGTCTGCTCGGCCGATTCGACCGCGATCGTGTCCAGCCGGTCCAGCCGGATCGTCTGGGGCTGGGTGCGCGCCGTGCGGACCAACCGGATGCGCCGCACCCCCAGTTCGGTGGCCTTTTCGACCGCGAACTCGAGCGGGCTCTTCTTCACCACCGCCAGGATCAGTTCGACATCGGGCGGCAGGATCTGATCGCGAATCCGCTCCTCCGCCTTCAACAGACAGCCCCGCTTCAGCACCTCGGCGACCGTGCAGCGCCACTCCCCGTCCCGGCCGTTGAACACCACAAGGTCGTCGCCCGCCTTCAGCCGCATGACCTGGGTCAGATAGCGCGACTGGTCCAGCGTCGGCGCCAGGGCGGCACCGGTCGACAGGGGCTGGGGGATATGGAGGCGGATCATGGGGACGAACGATGACAGAAGCGGCTTTGACTTGCATCCCCCTGCCACCTGGGTCCACTGGATGCATGGGAATATCCAAAAAAGCCTACAAGGCAGAGCTTCACACCCTCCAGATTGCCCTGGTCGAAAGTCAGGCCCGGCTGATCGCCGAGGGCCGCAAGGTGCTGATCCTGTTCGAGGGTCGCGACACCGCCGGCAAGGACGGCGCCATCAAGCGCGTGACCGAGTTCATGGCCCCGCGCCAGACGCGGGTTATCTCCCTGCCCAAGCCCAGCGATCGCGAGCGGACCCAGTGGTATTTCCAGCGCTATGTCGCCCACCTGCCGGCCGCCGGTGAGATCGTGATCTTCAACCGGTCCTGGTACAACCGCGCCGGGGTCGAGGTGGTGATGGGGTTCTCGACGGCCGAGGAACAGTCCGACTTCATCCGCGACGTCCCGGCCTTCGAGGCCATGCTGACCGAGGCCAATATCGTCCCGATCAAGATCTGGCTGGACATCACCAAGGCCGAACAGGCCCGCCGGCTTGAGGCCCGGGTCGAGGACCCGCTCAAACACTTCAAGACCTCACCGCTGGACGCCCAGGCCCAGAAGCGCTGGCATGCCTATTCCGAGGCCCGCGACACCATGCTGCTGCGCAGCCACAGCACGCACGCGCCCTGGCTGATCGTCGCCACCGACGACAAGAAGCAGGCTCGCCTGAACGTCATGCGTCATCTGGTCGAGCGCCTCGGCGTGCACGGCCTCAGCGTCAATCCCAAGTCAGTCGATCCGGCCATCGCCTTCATGTTCGAGCCCGAGGCCCTGATCGACGGCCGCATGGCGCGGTAGGGCTGACGCCTAAAGCGTCCGGGCGATCAGCAGCTTCATGATTTCGTTCGTCCCGCCATAGATGCGCTGGACGCGGGCGTCCTTGTACAGCTGGGCGATCGGATATTCGTTCATATAGCCGTAGCCGCCGTGCAGCTGGAGCATCTCGTCGATGGTCTCGCCCTGGATGTCGGTGACCCAGTATTTGGCCATGGAGGCGGTCGCCGCATCCAGTTTCCCCTTGAGGTGCAGGCCCATACAGTGGTCGACGAACACCTTGGCGACCGTCAGCTTGGTCTTGACCTCGGCCAGTTTGAACTGGGTGTTCTGGAACTCGATGACCCGCTTGCCGAAGGCCTTGCGTTCCTTGACGTAGTCGATGGTCTCGGACAGGCCCCGCTCGGCGGCGGCCACGCCCTGGACGGCGATGTTCAGGCGCTCCTGCGGCAGTTGCTGCATCAGCTGGACAAAGCCCTGGCCCTCGACGCCGCCGATGATGTTCTCGCCGGGCACCTTCACATCGTTGAAGAACAGCTCGGAGGTGTCATTGCCCTCCATGCCGATCTTGTGGAGGTTCCGGCCGCGCTCAAAGCCCTCGGCCCCGTCGGTCTCGACAATGATCAGGCTGGTGCCCTTGGCCCCTTCGGACGGGTCCGTCTTGGCCACCACGATGATGAAGTTCGCCAGCTGGCCGTTGGTGATGAAGGTCTTGGAGCCGTTCACCACATACTGGTTGCCCTGCTTTATGGCGGTGGTCTTGATCCCCTGCAGGTCCGAGCCTGCCCCCGGCTCGGTCATGGCGATGGCGCCGACCAGTTCACCGGACTGCAGCTTGGGCAGCCAGCGGGCCTTCTGTTCCTCGGTGCCATAGTGCCAGATGTAGGGGGCGACGATGGCGTTGTGCAGCGAGATGCCGAAATGGTCTGCACCCTTCCAGCCCAGCTGGCGCATCAGCACGACCTCGTGGCGATAGTCGCCGCCCATGCCGCCGTCTTCTTCCGGCATCGACAGGCCCAGTAGGCCCGCCTCACCCGCCTGGGTCCACAGCTCACGCGGGACCGAGGAGTTGGCGATCCACTCCTGGACCTTTTCGGGCGGCGCATGTTCGTCGATCCACTTGCCGACGGAGTCGGAGAAGAGGGTGATCTCTTCTTCCTGCATGAAATCGGGGTCGGGGCTGTTGAGGATGTTCATGGCCACTTACCTGTCTCCCTCCCCCTCATGGGGAGGGTGGTCGCGAAGCGACCGGGTGGGGAACGGGGGTGTGGCGCTAGACCCCACCCTGCCCGGCATGAATGCCGGACATCCCTCCCCATGAAGGGGAGGGAGATTATGGATCAGAACGCCTCCGCCGGCATGGCCATGAGCACATCGGCGCCCGTCTTCAGCTTGGCCAGGTGCGCGCCGGCGTCGGGCAGGATGCGCTCGACGAAATAGCGGCCGGTCTGCAGCTTGGTGGCATAGAAGGGATCGTCCGATCCCCCGTCGATGGCCTTTTGCGCAGCGATTGCCATCTGGGCCCAGACATAGGCCATGGCCGTCAAGCCGAAGATGTGAAGATAGTCGGTCGAGGCCGCACCGGCATTGTCCGGGTTCTGCATGCCGTTCTGCATCAGCCACATGGTGGCCTCCTGCAGCTTCTTCTTGGAATCCGACAGGCCGTCGATGAAGGGCTTCACCGTCTCGCCGGCGTCGCCGTTCTCCGAGACGAAGGCGTCGATGTCGGCGAACCAGCTCATGATGGCCCGGCCGCCGTTGGCCGGCAGCTTGCGGCCCACGAGGTCGAGCGCCTGGACGCCGTTGGTGCCCTCATAGATCAGGGTGATGCGCGCATCGCGCAGATACTGGCTGGCGGGGAAGTGTTCGGTATAGCCCGAGCCGCCGTGCACCTGCATGGCCAGCGAGGCCACGTGGAAGCCGCGGTCGGTCAGGAAGGCCTTCACCACCGGGGTGATCAGACCCATGTAGTCGCGGGCCTTTTGCGCCGTCGCCTCATCGTCCGACTTCTGGAGATCGGCCTGCAGCGCGGTCCACAGGATGAAGGCCTGGCCGCCTTCGACATAGGCCTTGGACTCCAGCAGCATACGCCGCACATCGGGGTGAACGATGATCGGATCGGCCGGACCGTCGGCATTCTTCGGCCCGGTCAGCGAGCGGCCCTGAAGGCGGTCCTTGGCGAACTCGACGGCGGCCTGATAGGCGGCAGTGCCGATCGAATGGCCCTGCAGGCCGGTGCCCAGACGCGCCTCGTTCATCATGACGAACATGGCCGCCATGCCCTTGTTCTCGGTGCCGACCAGCCAGCCCTTGGCGTTCTCATAGGACATGACGCAGGTGGCATTGCCGTGGATGCCCATCTTGTGCTCGAGGCCCGCGCACTGGGCGCCCTCGTTGCGGTCCCCCAGCGACCCGTCTTCGTTGACGAACACCTTGGGCACGACGAACAGGCTGATGCCCTTGATGCCCGCCGGGGCGCCCTCGATGCGGGCCAGCACCAGATGGATGATGTTGTCGGTGAAGTCATGCTCGCCCGACGAGATCCAGATCTTCTGGCCGGTGATGTTGTAGCTGCCGTCGCCGTTCGGCACCGCCTTGGTGCGGATCAGGCCCAGATCCGTGCCGCACTGCGGCTCGGTCAGGTTCATGGTGCCGCCCCATTCGCCGGTCGCCAGCTTGGGACAATAGATGTCCTTCAGCTCATCCGAGGCATTGGCGTGCAGCGCCTCGTAGCAGCCGTGGGTCAGACCCGGATACATGGAGAAGGCCGCCGAGGCCGCCGCCGTGAACTGGCCGAATGCCATGCCGACGATGGCAGGCATGCCCTGACCGCCGTGCGCGGGGTCAGAGCTGAGCCCCGGCCAGCCGGCCTCGACCATCTGCTGATAGGCTTCCTTCCAGCCGGTCGGGCCGGTGACCTTGCCGTTGTCCCACTTGCAGCCTTCCTGATCGCCGACCTTGTTCAGGGGTGCGATGACTTCCTCGGCGAATTTTGCGCCTTCTTCCAGAATCTGCTGCACCAGGTCGGAGCTGACCTCGGCAAAGCCGGGCTGGTTCGAATAGCGGTCGATCTCCAGCACTTCGTTCAGAACAAAGGTCAGGTCGCGGACAGGTGCCTTGTAGGCCATGGGTCAGACTCTCGACTTCTGGGAATGGGACAGGGGGGAATGCAGGGCATGAGCCAGCGGCGCATGTCCATGTTCCGGATTGAGCCGCGCCTTAAGCAGGTCGGCATATTCGTCGGCACCGGGCAGCAGGTCCGGCCGGTGCTGGCCCAGCCGCTGCTCCATGACACGACAGGCTTCTTCCGCCGTGGCGATGGCGTCGTCCAGATCCTGTCGCTGCAGCTTCAGCGCCTCGATCTGGGCCCGATGGCGGCGCAGGGCCACGGCCATCTGGTGAACGTTGTGATCATTGTGGTCGTACAGATCCAGCATCTCCTGGATCTCCTGCAGCGAGAAGCCGATGCGGCGCCCCCGCAGGATCAGCTTCAGCCGCGCCCGGTCGCGCGCCGAATAGACGCGGGTCTGGCCCTTGCGCGCGGGGGTCAGCAGGCCCTTGTCTTCATAGAAGCGCAGGGCCCGCGCCGTCGCCCCGAATTCGCGGCACAGCTGGCGGATGGAATAGGTGCGATGATCGTCAGCACTGGCCATGCATCCGTCATAACTTGACGCGCACGTAAAGGGAAGCTTTTTGATGACGCGACGTCACGTCAACGACCGGGGCACGGCGAAGGGCGACCTTCCACAGAAGGTCTGCCCCGCCTGTGCGCGTCCCTTCAGCTGGCGGCGCAAATGGGCGCGCGACTGGGATCAGGTGAAATACTGCTCGGATAAATGCCGGGCCAAAGGCGTCTAGCGGAGCGGGCAGGCCTCGCGCAGGCGGAACCACAGCACCGGGGCGGTGGCCGCCAGCAGCGCCAGATTGACGATCGAATGGCCGATGTCGCCGCTCACCGCATGAACGCCCAGCATGACGGTCTGCAGCACCAGCAGGCCGGCCGCCGCCACGATCAGCAGCGGACGACCGATCTTCCAGCTGATCAGCGGGGTCAGCAGCATGATGGCCAGCACGATCTCGGCCAGGCCCACTCCCCGCACCAGATCGGCCGGCACATGCTGGGGCCAGTTCATCAGGGCCGTCAGGGTCGAAAGGGGCTCGGTCAGCTTGGCATAGCCGGCGGCGATGTAGAACATCGCCACCCAGCCCTGCAGCGTCCACAGGGTCAGGTTCAGATAGCTGGCATTCAGGCGCGCGCGGACGGAAGGATAGGTTTGGCTGTGCATGGTCGTGGACCCGGGGAGGGGCTTCGTTCTATTGGTAACAGTGGCGATGTCGGAACGGCGAGCCTGTCCCGCAAGGGTGCGAAGCGTGAGCGTAACCATCCGTGATCGCCTTCTGCGCCAGGTCCACGGCCAAAGCGTGGCCGTATCCATACGGATGTGTAACCCCGACAGGCTTTATGTCCGTTAAACCTGTTGGCGCGCCGCCCGGACGGCGGCCAGTCGTTCCAGCTTGGCGTGGAAGGGGCCCCAGTCGTCCTCGCGATCGATCGCGGCCCAGATGGCCTCGACCTCATCGATCAACATTTCCTCGGGTTCCGGAGCGGCAAAGGCCGGATGCTCCAGCCGTTCGGGCCGGTCCGGCTCGTGCTCGAACAGGGCAAAGCGGAAGGCGTCGAAGGCCTCGCCCTGATAGAGCCGCGCCCGCGGCCCCCGGAGCGCCCGCTCGGACGAAGAGAACCCGCCGAACCAGTCGTGGAACAGTGGCTCCCACCGCAGGGCCTCGCCACCCTCCCGCAGAAGGGCCAGGGTGGTATCGACCAGCCGCTGATCGGCCGCTTCGCCTAGGGACTTCACCCCCAGCCGCTCCAGAAAGGCCGCCCGTAGCTCGGAGATATAGCGGGGGCCGAACCCGTTGAGGGCCTCGGTCAGGGCGCCGACGTCGGCAATCGGCTTCAACGCCCCGCCCAGTTGCGTCAGGGCCCAGAACACCGCCTCAGGCTGGCGGGCAAAGGCATAGAGGCCGAACTGGTCGAAATAGGCGGCCGTGAATCCCGGCTCATAGTGGGGCAGGAACCGCCAGGGGCCATAGTCGAAGCTCTCGCCCGTGACGTTCAGATTGTCGGTGTTCAGCACCCCGTGGACAAAGCCCGCCGCCACCCAGCGGGCCGTCAACCGCGCCGAGGCTGCAACGATCGTCGCCATCAGCCCCGGCACATCGCCTTCCGCGACCGAGGGGTGATAGAGGGCCCGCGCGTGCTCGGCCAGCACCGCCGTCAGGTCCGGGCGCTCCAGATAAGCCGTCCGCTGGAAGGTACCGAACCGGATGTGGCTGTGCGACAGGCGCACCAGCACCGCCGAACGCGTCGGCGACGGCTCGTCGCCCCGCTGCAGCGCCTCGCCGGTCTCGACCAGCGACAGGGCGCGGCTGGTCGGCGCACCCTGGGCCTCCAGCATTTCGGCGGCCAGCACCTCGCGCACGCCGCCTTTCAGGGTCAGCCGCCCGTCCGCCCCCCGCGACCAGGGCGTGGTGCCCGAGCCCTTGGTGCCCAGGTCGAGAAGGCGACCCTGTTCGTCGCGCAATTGCGCCGCCAGAAACCCCCGCCCGTCGCCGAGATCGGGGTTGTAGGTTCGGAACTGGTGCCCGTGATAGCGCATGGCCACCGGCCCGGGCTGCCCCGGCAGGGGCTCGAACCGGCCGAAATGAGCGAGCCATTCGGCGTCGGTCAGAGACTCGAGGCCCACGGTTGCGGCCGCCCGGTCATTGCGGAACCTCAGCCGGGTCTCGGGAAAATCGGCCGGGCGGACGGCGTCACCATAGTCCTCCCCGAGATCGAAGAAGCGCGGTTCGGGGCGGTAGGCGGGAGAGGTCGGCATCGGCGACAGATGCGCACTGCGGGCCGTGCCCGCAATGGCGAAGGTCTAATCGTCCCGCGCGGACTCGGCGCCGCGGAAGGTCGCCCAGTCGTCACCGGTCGGCGGGGGCGGCAGGCTCTCGGGAATGCCGTCCGCGGGATTGGGATCGATGGAATGCCCCTGACGATGCAGATGGGCCTTGGCGATCATATTGGCCGAGATCGGGGCGGTCAGCAGCAGGAAGATGGTGATCAGCATCTCATGCGCCGACCACGGTTGGCCCGACGCCGGGAAATAGATCATCGAGGCGATCAGGCAGGCCCCGACGCCCAGCGTACTGGCCTTGGTCGGCCCGTGCAGGCGGGTCATCAGCGACGGCAGGCGCGCCAGTCCCCACGACCCCACCAGAATGAAGATCCCGCCCATGACCAGCAGGACGGAGATAGCGACTTCCGCAATCGGGTTCATTCGACGATGTCTCCCCGCAGCAGGAATTTGCAGTAGGCGACCGTGCCGACGAAGGCGACCATGGCCAGCAGCAGGGCGGCCTCGAAATAGGTCTGGGTAGCCTCGGCCACGCCGAACACGACGATCAGGGCGATGACATTGATGGTCAGGGTGTCAACCGACAGGATGCGATCGCCCAGCGTCGGGCCGCGCAGCAGCCGGAACAGGCTGAGCAGCATCGCCAGGCTGACGCAGGCGAGGGCGAACCCCAGGGCCCAGGGCAGGATCGAACCGGTCATCGGAACACCTTCATCAGACGGGTCTCATAGCGTTGCTTGATGCGGGCGACCTCGGCGACCGGATCGGCCACGTCGAGCGCATGCACCAGCAGGGCCCGGCCATCCGACGAGATATCACTGCTGACCGTCCCCGGCGTCAGGCTGATGGTGCCCGCCAGAACGGTGATGGCCTCGGCCGAGCGCAGCTCGGTCGGGATCACCAGCCAGCACGAGCGAAGATCGCGGTTGCGGCGCGTCAGGATGATCCAGGCGATCTCGAAATTGGCGACGATGACATCGAAGATCACGATCAGAAGATAGGCCAGGGCGTCGCGGCCGAAACGCATCCTGGGCCGGTCCGGCCAGAAGCGGCTGGTCACCAGCGGCACCACGACGCCGAACACCAGGGCGAGGAACAGGGCGCCGAAGGTGAACTCATTCACCAGCAGCATCCAGACGACCACCAGCAGCACGCTCAGCGCCGGGTGAGGCAACAGACGACGGATCATCGGCGACCTCCCGCCGTGGGGCCGAGCACGGCGTCAATATACTGTTGCGGATCGAACAGCTGGGCGGCGGTCGCCCCCGTATAGGCCGTTACCGGCCCGCCGAGCACCGTCAGCACCCCCAGCAGGGCCAGCAAACCAGCGGCCACGCCGACGCCGCCCCACCGGCCCCTGAGGGCGCGCAGGGGGATAGCCCCCTCAACCGAGGCGCTCTTCCAGAAGAGGCGGCTGCCGGCGCGAGCAAAGGCCAGCACACCGATCAGGGTGGTGATCAGGATGGTGGCCCAGATCCAACCGGCTTCCGGCGCGGCCCGCACCCCGTCGAGGACCAACAGCTTGCCGATGAAGCCCGACAGCGGCGGCAGGCCGACAATGCCGATGGCCGACAGGAAGAACAGCCCCGACAGCAACTCCGACTGACAGAACCGTGGGGCGAGCGTCAGGGCATCGCCGTGCGCGCCGCGTCGCTTGGCAATCATGTCGACCACGAGGAACAGGGCCGCCCCGGCAAGCGTCGAATGCACCGCATAATAGAGGGCTGCGCCCATGGCCTCGACCCGGAAGACCGAAACGGCGCTCAAGAGCACCCCCATCGAGCCGACCACCGACCAGGCGGCCATCTCACGAAGCGTACGGGCCGCAAACAGGCCGACGAAGCCGATGACGGTGGTGATGATGGCCGCCGGCAGCATCCAGTCTGCGGTCAGCCAGGCCAGGGTGCCGGCGTCCTCTCCAAAGATGAGCGTGCCGGTGCGGATCAGGGCATAGGCCCCGACCTTGGTCATGATGGCGAACAGGGCGGCCACCGTGGCGGTCGTCGCCGCATAGGCCCCGGGCAGCCAGAAATGCAGGGGAACCAGTGCTGCCTTGAGGGCGAACACCACGGTCAGCACCAGCGCTGCGGCCGCGATCAGCCCCTGATCACCCGGCGACGCCTCCGCCACGCGGACCGCCATATCGGCCATGTTGAGCGTGCCCGTGACCCCGTACAGCAGGCCGACGCCGACCAGGAACAGGGTCGAGCCGACCAGATTGATGACCACATACTGTACACCGGCCCTGAGGCGCGCCGCGCCCTGCCCGTGCAGCAACAGGCCATAGGAGGCGATCAACAGCACCTCGAAGAAGACGAACAGGTTGAACAGGTCGCCCGTCAGAAAGGCCCCGTTCAGACCCAGCAGCTGGAACTGGAACAGCGGGTGGAAATGCCAGCCCTTGCGGTCCGCGCCGGTCACCACGGCATAGCCCATCACCGCCAGCGCCAGCACCGACGTCAGCAGCAGCATCATGGCCGACAGCCGGTCCAGCACCAGGACAATCCCGAACGGCGCCCGCCAATTGCCCAGCGCATAGCTTTCCACCGCGCCGCTCGAAGCGTGCACCGTCAGACTGGCCGCGATGCCGACCAGAGCCAGACACGACATCAGCGACACCAGCCGCGAGGCCCCCAGCCGGTGCCGGAGCAACAGCAGGGTCAGCGCCCCGAGCACCGCAGGCAGGATCAGGGCGGCGACGATCAGATTGGGGACGTGGGCGCTCACGGCTGCGCCTCCCCGTCTTCACGACCATCGACCTGATCGGTGCCGGTCTCGAGGAAGGTCCGCAGCGCCAGGATGACGACAAAGGCGGTCATGCCAAAGGCGATGACGATGGCCGTCAGCACCAGCGCCTGGGGCAGGGGGTCGGTATAGCTCTCGGTCGCCTTGTCGTAGATGGGCGGCTGGTCGATCACCAGCCGGCCCATGGCGAACAGGAACAGGTTGATCGCATAGGACAGGAAGGCCAGGCCCAGAACGACCGGGAAGGTCCGCCCCCGCAGCACCAGATAGACTCCGGCAGCGGTCAGCACGGCGATGGCCGAGGCGATGAGCAGCTCCATTGTCATTGGTCGACCTCCGCCGCAGCGGCCGCTTCGTCGCGGCCGGGGTTGATGTCCATGGCGGTCTCGGTCTCGGGCTGCGGCTCTTTTTCCGCCCGCTCGGCGACCTGCGACAGCTGGGCCAGCGCCAGCATGACCGCCCCGATCACCGTCAGCGCCACGCCGATGTCGAAAAGTATGGCGGTGGCCAACTCGAACTCACCGATCAGGGGCAGGCTGAAATAGTCAAAGGCGCTGGTCAGGAAGGGCGCGCCGAACAGCAACGCCCCCAGCCCGGTCAGGGCCGCGACCAGCACCCCGGCGCCGATCAGGGAGTGGTGGTCTGCGTGCAGGCGCTGATCGGCAAAGGCAAAGCCTGAGGCCATGTACTGCATCAGTATGGCGACGGCGACCACCAGGCCGGCGATGAAGCCTCCGCCCGGCTGGTTGTGCCCGCGCAGGAAGATGTAGAGCGCCACCATCACCGCCAGCGGCAGGACCAGCCGCGTGGCGACGACCAGCATCATCGGGTGGTGTTCGGGCGAGCGCACCGTGTCGGGCCTCCAGGCCGCCAGACGCTTGCCACTGGCCCCGGTCTCGACCCGCTCCAGCAGGGCGAAGATGCCCAGGGCCGCGATGCCCAGCACGATGATCTCGCCGAAGGTGTCGAAGCCGCGGAAGTCGACCAGAATGACGTTGACGACATTGGTGCCGCCGCCTTCTGATTTGGCATTCTCCCAGAAATAGCCGGAGATACTGTCGAGGGGCCGGGTCATGATGGCCCAGGCCGCCCCGCCGACGCCCAGACCGGCGGCCACCGCCACTGCGCCATCCCGGGCCTTGCGCCACGGCCGGCTTTCGACCGGCGTCTGTTTGGGCAGCAGGTTCAGGGCCAGCAGCATCAACAGGATGGTCACCACCTCGACCGAGATCTGGGTCAGGGCCAGGTCGGGGGCTGACAGGTGGACGAAGGCCAGCGAGATGATCAGCCCGACGATGCCGATGTAGATCAGCGAGATGTAGCGCGCCTTGTGGGTCAGAATGACCATGGCGGTGGCCGCAATCAGGGCGATCCATCCGACGACTGCAGCCGGCGAAGCCTCGACCCCGGGCCGGTCGCCCGCGACGTAGCCGGCCGAGAAAAACCCGGCAAAGCCCACTACCACGGCGGTGCCGATCAGGGCCACCATGCCCCGCTGCAGCGAGCCGTTCTGCAGCAGGTCCATGCCCGTGCGGGCCATCCTGACTGCACCGAGCACTCCGGCATCGAACAGGGGCTTGGCCTCCGGCAGCCGCGCGCCCTGCCACAGTCGGTCCAGCCGCCGATGCCCCGCGAGCAGGGCGGCCCCGAGCGCCAGCGCGATCGCGCTCATGAACAGCGCGGGGGTCACCCCGTGCCACAGGGCCAGATGCTCGGGCTCGGCGGCACCGTTCGTCACTGCCCCGGCGACCAGATTGACCAGCGGCCCGGCGACCAGGGCCGGGGCCAGACCGATGGCCACCACCAGCGCCACCAGTACGGCGGGCGGTCCCCACAGGCCTATGCCCGGATCGTGCGGCGTCTTCGGATAGCTTTCGCGCCGCTTGCCGAAATAGACATGGACGATGTAGCGCAGCGAATAGGCGACCGAGAGCGTCGCCCCCAGCGTCGCCAGCACCGGGAAGACCCAGGCCTGGCCCAGCCAGACGGTATCTGCGGCCTCGTACAGCATCATTTCCTTGGAGATGAAGCCGTTGAGCGGCGGCACACCCGCCATCGACAGCCCGGCAACCACTGCGAGCGTCCCGGCGATCGGCATCAGGCCGAACAGCCCGCCCAGCCGCTTGATGTCGCGCGTCCCGGCCTCATGGTCGACGATGCCCGCGTTCATGAACAGGGCAGCCTTGAACGTCGCGTGATTGATGATGTGGAACACCCCGACCAGCGCCGCCATCGGGGTGCCGATCCCGAACAGCATGGTCAGAAAGCCCAGATGGCTGATGGTGGAATAGGCCAGCAGCCCCTTCAGGTCGTCCTTGAACAGGGCCACGCAGGCGGCGAACACCATGGTCACCAGACCGGTGGTCGCCACGATCAGGAACCAGGCATCGGTCCCGGCCAGCACCGGCCACAGCCGCGCCAGCATGAAGACCCCGGCCTTCACCATGGTGGCCGAGTGCAGATAGGCGCTGACCGGCGTCGGCGCAGCCATGGCGTGCGGCAGCCAGAAGTGGAACGGGAACTGCGCCGACTTGGTGAAACAGCCGCCGAGGATCAGCAGCAGGGCCGGCAGATACAGCGGCGAGGCCTGGATCACCTCCTTTTGCTGCAGGATCACGGTCAGGTCGTAGGAACCGGCGATGTTCCCGAGGATCAAAAGGCCCCCGATCAGGGCCAGACCGCCGCCCCCCGTGACGAACAGCGCCATCCGCGCCCCCTGACGCGCTTCGGGTGAATGCCGCCAGAAGCCGATCAGCAGGAAAGACGAGAGGCTGGTCAGTTCCCAGAAGATCAGCAGCAGCAGCACATTGTCCGACAGAACAATGCCCAGCATCGCCCCCTGGAACAGCAGCAGATAGGTGAAGAACCGCCCCATCGGGTCGGCCGCCGCCAGATAGAAGCGCGCATAGATGATGATCAGCAGACCGATGCCGAGGATCATCCCCGCGAACATCAATCCCAGCGGATCAAGGAACAGGCTGGCGTTCAGGCCGAGGGCGGGAATCCAGGGCACGCTTGCCGTGAAGACCTCGCCCCTCATGACCCCGGGCACCATACTGGCCAGCACGACCAGGGCCGACAGGGTCACCGCCCCGGCGGCAAGAGCGGAGGCATTCCGGCCGAACCGGATGGCCAGCGCAGGAGCCAGGGCCCCCAGCAGGGGTAGGAGAGCAAGCAGAAACAGCAAGAAACGGCCTCGGAAGCAGGAGTCAGGCGGGGCGCGGGCCGCCCTTGTAGAGGTTGATGACCCGAATTTCTCCCCCGCTGCAAAAAAATGTCGCAGTCGGGCCGCACCGGCGCCGCACTTCCGGCAGAGCCCCTCCGGGCCGGGGGCGGTCGTCGGCGCAGGATTTTGCCGCGTTCCGCCATGGATACTGTCGCGGATTGGATGAATATTGACGTAAGGTCATCTCTTTCTGTCGCTTTTGCGTCACAGTTCAGTCCACGACAGGGCTGAATTCAAGCCACGGGGGAGCCCACTGCTTGTGACTGGCCCGCGCTTGGATTACCCCAAGGACTGGAGGATCCTCGCCCCGACAGAAGGGCAGATCCAGGGATCAGGAAACGGCTCGGCGGCCAATCAGTGCTGTCGAGCATCAAGCCGGGAGCCATCATGCGCCTCACTACCCTTCTTCGTACCACCGCGTCCGCCGCTGTCGTCGGTGCCGTGACTTTCGGCTTTGCCGGAATCGCCTCGGCCCAGGAAACGACGGTCGACGACATCATCGTCACCGCCCAGAAGCGCGAGCAGAACCTGCAGGACGTGCCGATCGTGGTCACGTCCCTGTCCCAGGAAACCCTGCAGGACGCGGGCGTTCGTGACATCAAGGATCTGCAGATCCTGACCCCCGGCATGACGGTCACCTCGACCCAGTCCGAGGCCTCGACCACTGCGCGCATCCGCGGCGTTGGTACCGTGGGTGACAACCCCGGCCTCGAAAGCTCGGTCGGCGTCGTGATCGACGGCGTCTATCGCTCGCGTAACTCGGTCGGCTTCGGCGACCTGGGTGAACTGCAGCGCATCGAAGTGCTGAAGGGCCCGCAGGGCACCCTGTTCGGCAAGAACACCTCGGCCGGCGTCATCAACATCATCACCGAGCAACCGTCGTTCACCCCCGGCTATAATGCCGAATTGACCGTGGGCAACTACGGCGCCCGCTCGCTGAACGGCTCGGTCACCGGCCCGCTGAGCGACACCATGGCGATGCGCCTGTATGCCGGCATCAGCCAACGAGACGGCTTCTACGACGTCGACACAGGCGATGGCCCGCGCACCGAGACCGACGACGCCAACAAGGACTTCTGGACCGTCCGCGGCCAGCTGTTGTGGCTGCCCAGCGACACCGCCTCGTTCCGCTTCATCGCCGACTATTCCAAGCGCGACGAATACTGCTGCGTCGGCGTCCAGACTCGCGTTGGTCCGACCTATCCCTTCGTCGACGGCCTCTCGACCGGCACGGGCCAGACCCCGCCGTCCGCAGGCTTTGGCCCGGTGCCATTCTCGCGCCTCGCCTATGCCAACCGCGGCACGGGCCAGAAAATCGAAGATCGCGGCGTCTCGCTGGAAGCCAACTTCGACATGCCCTCGATGAACGCCACCCTGACGTCGCTGACGTCGTGGCGGAGCTGGTCCGGCGATCAGGGCCAGGACATCGACTATACCGGCGCCGACATCGCCTATCGCTTTGACGACGGTGAATATGGCTACACGGTTGAGAACCTGACCCAGGAAGTTCGCCTGGCCGGCGCGACCGACCGCCTCGACTGGCTGGTCGGTGCCTTCATCACGAAGGAAGATATCGGCCGCACCGACGCCTGGAACTATGGCGCTGACTATACGCCGTTCCTGTCGTTCCTGCTCACCGCCCGTTTGAACGGCGCCAACCCCGCCTGGGCTATCAGCCCCGGAAGCATCGGCTGCTTCACCGCTGTGGGGCAGACAGTCCCCGGCCTGAACAACTGCCTGACCACGGGCGGCGCAGCCAACGGCGGCGGTATCGGCTTTGCGGCCGGCCCCGGCTATGCCGATACCTATGACCAGGAATCGACCTCGATCGCCCTGTTCACCAACAACACCTTCAAGGTGACCGAACAGTTCGATATCACCCTGGGCCTGCGCTACACGATGGACGAAAAGTCCGTCGACGGTCAGCAGATGAACGTCAACGGCAATGGCAACACCTGTAACGCTGCGCTGGCGAACGCCGGGGCCATCGGCGGCTTGCTCGGCGCCAGTGCGCCGACCATCCTTGGCAACTTCTGCCTGCCCTGGTCGAACTCCGCCTTCAACAACCGGTCGGTGTCGGAATCCTTCGACGACAGCGAGCTGAGCGGCACGATCAAGGCCTCGTACCGCCTGAACGACTCGGTCATGACCTATGTGTCGTATGCCCGCGGCTACAAGAGCTTCGGCTACAACCTCGACCGCGTGCAGTCGGGCATCACCCCGACCGCCAGCCTGCTGTTCCCCTCGGAAGTGGTCGACAGCTATGAAGCGGGTGTCAAAATGACCCTGCTGAACCGCTCGCTGCTGCTGAATGCGACCTACTTCGACCAGACGTTCGAGGACTTCCAGCTCAACACCTTCCTTGGTACCGCCTTCGTGGTGGAATCCATCCCCGAGCTGACGTCGCGTGGTGTCGATGCCGACTTCCTGTGGTTCACCCCGGTCGAGGGCCTCAGCCTGTCGGGCGGCGTGACCTACACCGACGCCCAGTATGGTAACTTCGTCGCCGCTGACCTCGCCAACCCCGCGAACTTCCCGCAGCTGTCCCTGCTGCCGGGCGCCACGGCCTCATTCGCTCCGGAATGGTCGGGTTCGGCCTCGCTGAACTATGATCGCAGCATCGGCAATGGTCTGCGCGGCGGCTTCTCGCTGTCGGCCAAGTACATGAGCGACTACAACACCGGTTCTGACCTGCTGCCCTCCAAGCAGCAGGACGCCTTCACCATGGTGAACGGCCGGATTTCGATCGGCACGGAAGACGAGCGCTGGATGCTGGACATCTGGGCCCAGAACCTCACCGACGAGGAGTACGTCCAGGTCGCCTACAACGCCCCGCTGCAAGGCTCGGCGTTCCAGTCGACCGTCCAGCCCAACGGGACCTTCTACAATCCCGCCCTGGACACCCAGTCGATCGACGCCTACCTCGGTGCCCCGCGCACCTACGGTCTGACCCTGCGCGTCCGCTATTGATCTGACGGGGCCTCTTCGGAGGCCCCCGACGGTCCTTCGCGGGCTCCAATAAAGAACCGGCCGGAGAGCGATCTCCGGCCGGTTTTCTTATGCGTGCATGTCGGACCAATCAGTCGATGCAGATCGCCGCTGTCGCCCGACCGTTCTCAACCCGGGTGTAGCAGCCGAACTGGTTTGAATCAGCGGTGCACTGTCCTTCGACGGCGCGGCCGTCCTCGACGATCACACTGCCGGGCACCCGGCACTCGCCCTGACACTGGGCGGCATCGGTGCAGGTCTTGCCGGCGTCGGAATACTGCAAGACGCACTGCAGGCTCTGCATCCGCCCGACGCGCTGCATCTTGCCGCCCTGGGCGGCGCAGTCCGCCTCCGCCCGCTGTTCGGGAGTGACCCCGCCCCCGAAGCAGGACGAAAGCCCCAACCCCAGCACCAGCGCCCCCATCATCGAAGCCACACGGATCATGGTCATTCTCCTTCGGCGGCAGACCGGCCCTTGTCGAAGCCGGACCAGCAATCATCATAGTCCAGCTGCATCAAAGGCGTGGTTTGAGCCCATTTCGTGACCCGAATGGGCGCGCGGGTCTCGAACATGAAGGCCAGGGTGCCCTCGATCTTGTGGGGTTTCAGTTCGGCCTTGATCGCCGCGTCATAGGTGGCCTGATCCGGGCCATGGCCACTCATCCGGTTGTGCAACGACGCCCCGCCCGGTGCAAAGCCATCGGCCTTGGCGTCATAGGCACCCGTGACCAGACCCATAAACTCGCTCATCACATTCCGGTGGAACCACGGCGGGCGGAAGGTGTCCTCGGCCACCATCCAGCGCGGCGGGAAGATGACAAAGTCACAGTTGGCCACACCCGGCGTGTCCGAGGGACTGGTCAGCACCGTAAAGATCGACGGGTCCGGGTGGTCATAGCTGACCGTATTGATGGTGTTGAACCGCGCCGTGTCATAGCGGCAGGGGGCATAGTTGCCGTGCCAGGCCACCACATCCAGCGGGCTGTGGTCAAAGGTCGTGGTCCACAGCTCGCCGCCATATTTCTGGATACACTCGGTCGGGCGATCCACATCCTCAAAGGCGGCCACCGGCACTTCGAAATCGCGCGGATTGGCCAGGCCGTTGGCGCCGATCGGGCCCAGGTCCGGAATGCGGAAGGCTGCGCCGTAGTTCTCGCAGATATAGCCGCGCGACGGGCCGAACAGCTCGACCCGGAACCGCACTCCGCGCGGGATCAGCACGACATGGCCCGGCTCGGCCTCGACAATGCCGAACTCGGTCACGAACCGGTGCGCCCCCTGCTGGGGCACGATCAGAAGCTCGCCATCGGCGGAATAGAAGACCCGATCGGTCATCGACCGGTTGGCGGCATACAGATGGATGCCGATGCCGGCGTCGGCGTCGGGATCCCCATTGCCGGCGTAGGTTACCAGCCCCTCGACCCAGTCGGTCGGCGTTTCCGGGACCGGAAGCCGGTTCCAGCGCATGCGGTTGGGATTGGGCGGCACCTCATCGAACGGACCGGACCGGATCAGGCCCCGGTCGATCGTCTGATAGGCGGGGTGCTGGGCCGACGGCCGCAGGCGGTACAGCCAGCTGCGGCGGTTCTCGGTGCGCGGGGCGGTAAAGGCCGTGCCCGACAGCTGTTCGGCATACAGGCCCAGCGGCGTCTTCTGCGGCGAGTTCTGCCCGACCGGCAGGGCGCCCGGCACCGCCTCGGTCGAGAAGTGGTTGCCAAAGCCGGGCATATAGGCGGGCGCGTTGGATCGCGTCATGGTGCGTGTCTCCCTGTGCCGGGAGATTTAGCGCCCCCCGCCAGTGCAAACCACCCCCACGGCGATCGGTTCAGAAGCCCTGGCTTTTCGCCACCGCATCCTGATGGAAGCCGACGTCGCCCAGCAGTTCGTTCAGCACCCGCACCCGTTTCATGAACAGGCCGACGTCGTACTCATCGGTCATGCCGACGCCGCCGTGCATCTGCACCGCTTCCTGAACCGCCAGTTCGGCGACCCGCCCGGCCTTGGCCTTGGCGACGGCGACCGCCAGCGGCGCGGCGTCGTCGTCGCCTGCATCCAGTTTCTGCAGGGCGCCCAGCGTGGCCGCCCGGGCGATCTCGATCTCGCTGAACAGATGGGCCGCGCGGTGCTGGAGGGCCTGGAATTCGCCGATGGCCCGGCCGAACTGTTTGCGGGTCTTCAGATACTCCATCGTCAGCTGGAACGCCTGATCCCCTGCCCCGGTCAGGCTGGCCGCCGCGCAGGCCCGGCCCAGGTTCAGCGCGCCCTCCAGCAGGGTCTCGCCGCCGTCGACCGTGCCGATCACCGCATCCGCATCGACCTGGACATCGTTCAGGGTGATGCGCGCGGCATTGTGGGCGTCGACCATGATGGTCCGCTCGACCTCCATCCCGGCCGTCTTCGGATCGACCAGGAACAGGGTGAGCCCGCCCTCGGTCAGGGCGGCGACGATCACCGCATCGGCCACATGGCCGTCCAGCACCATGGCCTTGGATCCGTTCAGCCGGAAGCCATTGCCAGAACGCTCGGCCGTGGTGGTGATCTTGCCGGGCGCATGTTTGGCGCCTTCATCCACGGCCAGAGACACTATGGCCTCGCCCGCCGCGATCTTCGGCAGCCAGGCCGCCTGCTGCGCTTCCGAGCCGCCGTCGACCAGCACCCGCGCCGACAGCACGGCCGAACCCATGAAGGGCGAAGGCGTCAGGGTACGGCCCAGGCTTTCGGCCACGACGCCGGCCTCGACGGCGCCGAGGCCCGCGCCGCCGTGCGCCTCCGGGATGATCACCCCGGCCAGCCCCATTTCCCCGAACGCCCGCCACAGGTCGCGCGAGACACCGTCGGCGTCGCGGCTGTCGCGCAGCTTGCGCAGGTGCGCCAGCGGAGCGTTCTCATTCAGGAAGCCGTCGGCGGCCTCCTTCAACATGGTTTGTTCTTCGGTCAGGATCAGGGGCATGGCTCAGGCTCCCGGCAGCTGGAGCAGGTGTTTGGCGATGATGTTCAGCTGGATTTCGCTGGTCCCGCCCTCGATGGAATTGGCCTTGGTGCGCAGCCAGTCGCGGGCAGCAGCCCCCTCGTGCGACCGCTCGCCTTCCCACTCCAGCGCATCGATACCGCCCGCCGCCATCAGCAGTTCGTGACGGCGCTTGTTCAGCTCGGACCCATAGTATTTCAGCATGGAAGCGATGGCGGGATGGGCCTGTCCGGCCTTCATCTGATCACCCGTCCGCTCCAGCGCGAGGCGGAACGCCGCCGCATCGACCTCCAGCTCGGCGATGCGGGCGCGCAGCATGGTGTCGTCCAGTCGGCCCTCGTCGTCGCTGCCGATCGATCCCGTCGCGACCTGGCCCAGAGGACGTCCCCCGCCAATCTCGCCCATCGCACCGATCATCGTCCGTTCGTGGGCCAACAGATATTTGGCGACGTCCCAGCCGCGATTGAGTGTCCCGACCAGATTGGCCTTCTCGACCCGCACATCGTCGAAGAAGGTCTCGCAGAACGGGCTCTTGCCCGAGATCAGGGTGATCGGCCGGGTCGAGACACCGGGCGTCTCCATATCGAACAGCACGAAGGAAATGCCCAGATGCTTGGGCGCCTCGGCATCTGTCCGCACCAGACAGAATATCCAGTCGGCCTTGTCGGCATAGGAGGTCCAGACCTTCTGGCCATTGACGATCCAGTGGTCGCCCTGATCGACCGCCCGGGTCTGCAGGCCGGCGAGGTCAGACCCCGCGCCCGGCTCGGAATAGCCCTGGC
Source organism: Brevundimonas sp. (assembly GCF_036963785.1). Classification (GTDB taxonomy): domain Bacteria; phylum Pseudomonadota; class Alphaproteobacteria; order Caulobacterales; family Caulobacteraceae; genus Brevundimonas. The sequence continues at coordinate 404,912 of NZ_JBALUS010000003.1, read as the reverse complement.
ACCAGCGGATCTCGCCGCGGACGATCTCGGGCAGGAAGCGCTTCTTCTGTTCCTCGGTGCCGAATTTCAGCAGCGCCGGGCCCAGCATCCAGATGCCGAAGCTCAGCAGCGCGGGCTGGGCCTTGATGCGGCGCAGTTCGGAGGCCAGCACCTTGGCCTCCTCGCGCGTCAGCCCCCCGCCGCCGTATTCGCTCGGCCATTCGGGCGCGGTCCAGCCCTTGGCCCCCATGGCCTCCATCCACGCCTTGTGTGCCGGTGTGGCAAAGACCGCCTTGCGACCGCCCCAGATGGAGGCGTCCTCGCTGGCCGCCGGTCCCCGGACCTCGGGCGGACAATGGGTCTCAAGCCAGGCCCGGACCTCGGCCCGAAAATCTTCCAGATCGCGCATGGGCTCCCCGTTTCGCTTTGTCTGGCCGAATCCTAGCAGGCTTCAAGGCATGACGCTGCGTCATCCCCCGCGGGATTTTCGTCGCAGACAGACAAACGCCCGCCCCGCTTTTCGCGGGACGGGCGTCGATCCGGTTCGTCCTGAAAGGATCAGGCGTTGGCGGCGGCCGGCTGGGCGGCAGCACGCTGGAAGGTCAGGGCGATCAGACGATCCCAGCCCAGCAGCGACGTCAGGTGGCTGTAGATCTGGCCCAGAGCGCCGTTGTCGCGCAGCTCGACCAGCTTGTCGGCCGGCAGGGCCTTCAGCTTGTCTTCCGACACGGCATAGTATTCGGCGATCTTTTGCGGCTCGCCGGCTTCACCGTTCGGGCCGCGCGGGGTGAAGACGGCCTCGCGCACGTCCAGCAGGTCCAGGTCCTGGATCAGCTTGACGAACGATTCCGTGCGCAGGCGCTCCTGCTCGAAATTATTGCAGAACTCCATGGCCTGCTGGGTGAACTCGCTGGGCTGGCCGTCCTTGAACAGCGGCTGCTGGCCGCCTTCGGCCAGGAAGGGCGCCTGACGGTCCACGCACAGGATCAGACGCTTTTGCGCCTCGTCATTGGCGAACACGAACGGATAGCGGCGCACATAGGCCGGGATATAGGCGTCCGAGCGGAACGCGCCGTCATCGATGTACAGGTTTTCACCCTGACGCAGGCCCAGCACCGCGACGGGCTGGCGAGTGTCACCGATGAAGATGACCGGGAACGACAGGGCCGCCGGCGCGAACTCGGTGACCGTCAGCGGCACGATGTTCGACTGGGCGACAAACGCATAGGGCTTGTCCGACGGGTTGATGCCCAGCTTGCCGTGGTTCTCGACCGAAAGGGGTTCGGGCTTGCCGTAGAACAGCACGTTACCGGCGAGTTGGCCGGACATGTCGCCGGTTTGCATGGAGGTGGTGTCGGTCATGAAGGCTCGGGACTCATGGAGTGAAGGAAGGTCGCGCCTTCTAGCCCATGCCGGGGCGGGCGGCAAACCGGCCCGCCCCGCACGGGAATTCAGAACCGCCAGGCCATGCCCGCGCGCAGGTTTCGGCCGGGCAGCGGCGTCAGATCCTTGAGGAACGACGTGTGCTCGCGCACCTCGGCATCGCCCAGATTGCGGCCTTCGACATAGAGGGTCAGCCCCTGCTCGCGGTCGGGGCTCCACCCCAGATAGAGGTCGGCCGTCGTATAGGCGTCGGTCGGCAGTTCAAAGTCGGTGACCCGGTCCTGTTCACCCACCCGTCGCACGGTCAGGCGGGTCGTCCAGGGGCCGAGGTCCAGTTCGGCCTTGCCGTTCAGCGACCACGGCGGGATGCGGGCGGGCGCACCCAGATCCGTCTCGCCGCGCACATAGTCATAGCCCAGACCGAGGGTCAGGCCGTCCTCGCCGGACTGCCAGGCCTGATAGTCCAGGCGGGCTTCCATGCCGTGGAACTCTGCGTCCGTCTGCACATAGGCGAACACCGGCAGTTCGTCCGCCTCGGCGCCGGTCGGGCGCAGGTCGATGAAGCCGTCATAGTCGGCCCGGAACAGGTGCATATCGGCGGTCCAGGGGCCCTGCTCCCAGTGCACGGTCGCCTCGATCGAGGTCACCTTTTCGGAGTCGAGATCGGCATTGCCGACCTCGAAGGCGCGCGTGGCGATGTGCGGCCCCTCGGCGAACAGTTCCGCTTCGGTCGGGGCGCGCCCGTTGCGCGACAGCGACAGCCCCAGGAACAGGGCCTCGACCGGCTTGAAATAGACGCCCGCAGACGCCGAGACGTTCGAGAAATCGCGCTGCCCACCGATGGGGCTGTCCAGATCACGGGTGTCGAAGCGCAGGCCGCCTTCCAGACCCCAGCTGTCCATGTCGTAGCGGTGGAGCGTATAGACCCCCAGTTCGGTGATCTCGACGGGCGGCACATAGGCCTCGTCGCCGGCGGCGTCGAAGTCGCGGCTCAGCCCCTGCAGGCCATAGGCCGCGTTCCAGCCACCCCGGCGGGGCATGACGAGCTCCAGCCGCCCTTCCAGGCCTTCAGAGGTGAAGACGGTTCCGATCTCGTCCCCCTCGAACTCGGTATGGGTGTAGTCGGCATAACCCGCCGACAGGCGAATCCGGTCGATCGGCGCATCGACAAACCGCCATTCGCCGCGCAGGTCATAGCGGGTCTGCTCCAGTCCGATGGTGACGTCTTCCTCCTCATCCGGAGGGGTGGCGCCGCCGCCATGGTCCTCGTGCGCGTGGCCGGGCACGCCATAGTCGCTCTCGGTCCGCTTCACCGACACACCGATAAAGCCTTGCTCGCCGATATAGCTGAGCCCGCTTCCGAAGGCCCGGACGCGCGAGGCGCTGTTCTCGACCGTCGTGCTCCCCGTGTCCTCGTAGACCTCGCCCTCATCCTCGACCTGGCGGCGCGATTCGGCGGGCACCGGAATGTCATAGTCGTCGCTGCGGCGATCCAGCCCGTCCAGCGTCAGAACCCACGGCCCCTGACCGAGGGTCACGCCGGCGCCGATCGAACGGCCGTTGTCGACGCTGGAGGCCTGGGCCGTCACCCGGCCGTCAAAGCCGTCATACGGCGCCTCTTCCGGGATGCGGCCGTCGATCACATTGACCACCCCGCCGATGGCCGAGCCGCCATAGGCCAGGGTCTGGGGCCCGCGCAGCACCTCGATGCGCACGGCCTCGCCCGGATCGGCCGCGACCTGGTGGTCGGGCGACAGCGAACTGGCATCGATCAGCCCCATGCCATTGGTCAGCACCTGCACCCGCGGCCCGGCCAGACCGCGGATCACGGGCCGGCTGGCCCCCGGCGAGAAGGCGGTCGAGCGTACGCCCGGCAGACCGCTCAGCACATCGCCCAGCGTGCCCGAGGGCGCGGTCGACAGGGCTTCCTGGTCCAGCACATCGACGGCGATCAGACTGGCCTCGGCACTGATGCCGAACGGCGCGCCCGTGACGATGATGTCGTCCAGTTGCGTCGTGCGGGCCTCGGGCTCCGGGTCCTGGCCCGCCGACTGCGCCAGCACCGGCGTCGCCACCGGCAGGATCAGGGCGCTCAGCAAGGCCGCGCGGGCGGTGCTGCGAAGACGGGACGAACGAACGGACATGGGCACCTCGGGGAGCAGGACTGACGCGGAACTGGTCGAAGTGTTATGAGATAACATCACAAGACGTCAAGTGCAGTTGCGGCGGGCGGCCCGCATCGCTAGCTGTTGAGGACCATGGGACACAGTTGCGATCACGATCACGATACGGCCGCGCTCGACGCCGCCTCTGTGCACCAGCGCGTCACCGAGGCCGAGGCGCGCTGCCAGGCCGATGGTGAGCGGCTGACCGCCCCGCGTCGCCGCGTGCTGGAGCTGCTGATCGGGGCCGGCGAGCCGATGAAGGCCTATGATCTGATCGCCCGCTTCGGCGAGGACGGACAGGCCGCCAAGCCACCGACCGTCTACCGCGCCCTCGAGTTCCTTGAACGCCGGGGCCTGGCCCACCGCATCGCCTCGATCAGCGCCTATGTTGCCTGTGCCGAGCCCGAGGCTGACGGTAATCCCCTGCACGCCGCTGCCTTTCTGATCTGCGACTGCTGTGGGGCGACGCAGGAGGTGACGGGTGAACAGGCGATCAGCCTGACGCGCGCCGCGACCGCCGCCGGCTATGTCATCAGCCACACCACCATCGAGGCCCACGGCCGCTGCCCCGCCTGCCCCGCGTGACACCCCCCGAACGCCGCCTTTCCGTGCCGGTCGGGCCGGACGGCTCCCTGTCCGTGCTTGAACTGGGTCGGGCGGATGGCCCGGTCGACCTCGTCTTCCTGCACGCCAACGGTTTCAACGCCACCACCTACCGCCCGCTGCTGGCTCCCCTGGCCGAGGGCCGGCGCATCTGGGCCATCGACCAGCGCGGCCACGGCCTGACCGACCTGCCGGCCGATCCCGAGGGCCGGCGCGGCTGGCAGGATCTGCGTCGCGACCTGCTGGCCGTCATCGACACGCTGGAGGGCCGCCCCGTGCTGGCCGGTCATTCCATGGGGGGCACGGTCAGCCTACTGGCCGCCGCCAGACGGCCGGACCGGGTGGGCAGTCTGGTGCTGCTGGATCCGGTTCTCTGGCTGCCCCTCACCACCCTCGCCTTCGACCTGCCGGGCATGTCGCGGATGGCCGAGCGGATCCCCCTGGTCCGCAATGCCCGAAAGCGCCGCGCCGACTTTCCCGATATCGAGGCCGCGCGAAAGGCCTATCGCGGACGCGGCGCCTTTGCCGGCTGGCCCGATGAGGTGCTCGACGCCTTTCTTGAAACCGGGCTGAAGCCGTCCGGCGACGGCCTGACCCTCGCCTGCCGCCCGGATTGGGAGGCGTCCGGCTATGCCGCCCAGGCGCACAATCCATGGGGCGCCATGACCCGCTTCCGCGGCCCGGTCCGGATTCTCAGGGCCGAGGCCAGTTCCACCTGCCACGTCCCCGACCGTCCGCCGGGCCTGGCCCACATCCGCAGCCGCAGGGTGCCGGGCGCGACCCATTTCCTGCCGATGCTCAGCCCTGACGCCGTCCGCGAGGCGCTGGTCGCTGCGCTCGACACCGATGGGGTGGCCTCGCCCGGTTCCGCACGGTAAACCGCCCCCAATCACAAAAGACTGCCCCTTCCAGGAGAGAGACGCCCATGCGCGACATCCACCACTTCATCGACGGCCAGAGCTTCACCGGCGCCTCGGGCCGCTACGGTGACGTCTTCAATCCGAACACCGGTGAGGTACAGGCCCGCGTCCAGCTGGCCACCGAGGCCGAACTGGACCGCGCCGTCCAGGCCGCCCAGACCGCCTTCGAGAGCTGGTCGACGGTCAATCCCCAGCGCCGCGCGCGGGTGATGTTCGAGTTCAAACGGCTGGTCGAGGCCAATATGGACCAGCTGGCCGAGATGCTCAGCGCCGAGCACGGCAAGGTGATCGCCGACTCGAAGGGCGACGTTCAGCGCGGGCTTGAGGTCATCGAATTCGCCTGCGGCATCCCCCATGCGGTCAAGGGTGAATACACCTGGGGCGCCGGACCCGGCATCGACGTCTATTCGATGCGCCAGCCGCTGGGCGTGGTCGCGGGCATCACCCCGTTCAACTTCCCGGCCATGATCCCGATGTGGATGTTCGGCGTGGCCATCGCCGTCGGCAACACCTTCATCCTCAAGCCGTCCGAACGCGATCCGTCCGTCCCGGTCCGTCTGGCCGAGCTGATGATGGAGGCGGGCGCCCCGGCAGGGGTCCTGAACGTGGTGCACGGCGACAAGACGGCGGTGGACGCCATCCTGACCCATCCCCAGGTGCACGCCATCAGCTTTGTCGGCAGCTCCGACATCGCCAACTATGTCTATGAAACCGGCGCGCGCCACGGCAAGCGCGTCCAGGCCATGGGCGGCGCCAAGAACCACGGCATCGTCCTGCCCGACGCCGACATGGACCAGGTGGTCAAGGACCTGTCCGGGGCCGCCTTCGGCTCGGCCGGGGAACGCTGCATGGCCCTGCCGGTCGTCGTCCCGGTCGGCGAGAAGACCGCTGACATCCTGCGCGAACGCATGGTCGCCGAGATCGAAAGCCTGCGGGTCGGCATCTCGACCGACGCCGGCGCCCACTATGGCCCGGTCGTCACGGGCGCCCACAAGGCCCGCGTCGAGGGCTGGATCGACCAGGGCGTCAAGGACGGCGCCGAACTGGTCGTCGACGGTCGTGGCTTCTCCCTGCAGGGTCACGAGGACGGCTATTTCGTCGGCCCGTCGCTGTTTGACCACGTCAAGCCGGACATGAAGTCCTACAAGGAAGAGATCTTCGGCCCCGTGCTGCAGATCGTCCGCGCCGCGAACTTCGAAGAGGCCCTGGCCCTGCCGTCGAAGCACCAGTACGGCAACGGCGTCGCCATCTTCACCCAGAACGGTCGCGCGGCGCGTGACTTTGCCGCCCGGGTCAATGTCGGCATGGTCGGCATCAATGTGCCCATCCCGGTGCCGGTCGCCTATCACACCTTCGGCGGCTGGAAGCGCTCGGCCTTCGGTGACACCAACCAGCACGGCATGGAAGGCGTGAAGTTCTGGACCAAGGTCAAGACCGTCACCGCCCGCTGGCCCGACAGCGACCTGGAACACGCCGACAGCTCCTTCGTCATCCCGACGATGGGATAGACGAACGGACTTGACGACCCCGCCCCATGCCGCTTCGGTGGCATGGGCGTTGGGGGAGACATCATGATCCGAATTGCTGCATTGGCCTTTTTCGCGCTGGCCTTGAGCCTCGCCGCGCCAGCCTCCGCGCAGATCACAGTCGTGCCACCGGACCAGCAACGCGCTGCGATAGCCCACGCCGGAGCGGCAGTGGCGGCAGGTCAGCGGATCACCGCCATCCTCATGCCGCTGATGGAAAACCCTGAAATGGCTGCGGCCCGAACGCCGGAGCAGCTTCTTGACGTCCTCACCCGCATGCTCCCCCAACTCGCTGCAGGCAGGCAGGAACTCCGGGCCATAGGGCAGGAGTTGTCGGCCCTTCCCACACTCGCGGGGCCGGGTGTCCATCCCGAGATCGCGATGGTCGACAATGCCGTGGCGAACATGATTCGCGTGGCCAGCCTGGCCGACGGGGTCCTCGCAGACCACGCAGAGTTGGCCGACGCCCTGCGCAAGCGGGACTACGAACGGGTCGAGGTTCTGGTCCAGTCGCTCGTAAAGGCCTCCATCGTCATCATGGAGTCCCAGGCCGTGTCGATGAGGGGCCAGTTGCCTCTCACGGGATCCGACTCCTCCCAGTACGCAATCCTCTCCGGGATGGCCTGCTTTTATGAGGGTGCCGCCGCATTCCAGCGCGGCGCCTACGGCATGGTCAGTCCTGCGGAGGCCGCGACACAGCGTTCGGCGGCGCAGCAATGTATCGAAGATCAGATCGAGACCGGGCGACGGAATCTTGCGATCGAGGCGGCAACCCCGCCGCCCCACCCGACGCTCCGGCCGATGCACAGCCAGATCACTCAGGTGATGGGAGCATTCCTCGACCACTTGGTCAGCGCCGCAGACCTCATGGCGGACGCCCGCATCTCGATTATGGCGGGTTGGAGCCAGGAAAGACTGTTCGAGGTCTACAACCCCCGCGTTCTCGAGTTCCAACTTGGCCTTCAGCCGCTTCAGCGGCGGATACTCGAGGTGAACCAGACCCAGGGCCGCTGACGGGGGAAACGGCTTGACCGTCTTCGAAATGCCGACAGAACGGTGCTAGGGTACGATCCTCAACGTCCACGGAGCGCTCCCCCGCATGCGTCGTTTCTTTGTCTGGTCAGCCTTGGCCGCCCTTGTGGGCCTGTTGATCGCCGGTGGCGGCTACTGGGCCTACTGGACCTATTACGCCCGGTTCCAGCCGGTCACCGTCTCGCGCGACCAGGAGTCCATCCAGACCCTGCTGGACGAGGCGGGCTGGATCTCGGCCGGTGGCGGCGGCTCGCCCGTCTATATCGTCGGCTATCGCGACAGCGCCGCCATGCAGCGCTATGAGCGCGAGGAAGTGCCCAAGCTCAAGGCCGCCGGGGCGGAAGTGCGCATCATTCTGTTCGCCCGCCCCGACCGCGAGGGCGCGCAGCAATCGACCGCCGCCGAGCGCGCCACGGTCGCCGAGCTGTGGCTGACGCGCGACTGGTCTCTCTATGAGCGCTGGACCGCCACCCCGACTGCCAGCTGGACTGCCGCCGGCATACCCGCCGCCGACGACAATCTCGCCCGCAGCGCCGTGGTCGATGCCGGGCAGAAATTCGTCATCGACCTGACCGGTTATCTGCGGAACTCCGGCCTGCAGCCGCGCTATCCGCTGATCCTGTGGCGCGACCAGCAGGGCTATCTCAAGGCCTGCGCCTGTTCCGATCCGCGCTCCTGGGTGTTTATCCGCGACGATCTGGGCGCACCGGACCGGATCGATGCCGATGTGCCGGTCGAACTGGGTCTGGAGCCCGAGCCGCAGCCCGACGGCGCCCCGCCGCTCGACTATCCCGACCTGCCACCCATTCCCGAGGGCGAGACCGCCCCGGAGGCGGGCGACGACGCCTCACCTCCGTCCGCCAATCCCCCGGCGCCCAAACGGCCCACGACGCCGCCCCCGGCGCCGAAGGCCCAGCGTCAGGACGACACCACCTTCTACTAGATCAGGCGGCCAGCACCCGGGCGCAGCCGGCGATCAGCTGCTCGACGTCGTCCTCGTCCTGGTACAGGCCGAAGCCGAAGCGGATGATGTCGTCGCGCACATCGGTGACGATGTCGGCCTCCAGCAGGCGCGCGCGCCAGGCCTGGGCCTCCGGGTGGCGGATGGCCAGGAACCGGGCCCGGGTCGGCAGGTCATTGCCGGGTGCCCCCGCGATCGGATTGACGAGCTCTGCCGTGCCCAGCAGACCGCATCGACCGTCCTGCACCGCGGCCTGGAATTGCGCCAGCCGGCTGAGCGCATGGTGGGTGATCACCGGCGTGGCCAGCCCCTCGGCCGCCAGCATCCGGCGCACCGCATTGAACCGGTAGAGCGGCGTCGGGTCGAAGGTCGCGCCCCAGAAACGGCCCGCATCCCCGCGATAGCGCACGCCTTCGGGCGGCCCCATCAGATTGCCGAATTCCGCGAACCAGCCGGTGATCTCGGGCCGTTCGCAATAGCCGTGCGGCGCGTGCAGGATCCCCGCCCCCTCACCCGCCATGACGTATTTATAGCCGCCGGTGACATAGAACAGCCGGTCCGCCACCGCCGACAGATCGGTCGGGGTGGCCATGAAGCCGTGATAGCCGTCAACGATACCCCACGGCCCTTCGGGACGGCACAGGTCGGCCAGCGCCTCCAGCCCGTCAAACACCTGGCCGGTCCGGAAGAAGACCTGGCTGATGACGAACAGGTCGAAATCCCCCGACCGCGCTGCCTCCAGATAGCGCTCGCCCAGCGTCTCGACCGGATCGGGCGACACCCGGGTCACCACCGCCTGGCCGGACTCCTCCCAGCGCTCGGCCTGTCGCCGGAAGGCATGGAATTCGCCGCCCGTGGTCAGGATGCGCACGGGTCGCTGCTGCATGCCCGAGACGATACGGATCAGGAAGTCGTGGGTGTTCAGGGCAAAGACCACCGTCTCCGGATCGGGCAGCGACAGCTCGCTCGCCACATGGCCCTGCGCCTCGGGCACGACCTCGCCGAACACGCGGTCCCACTTCTTGTCAGCCAGCCGCACGCCGTCATTCCAGGCCTCGACCTGGCCATCGAAGCTGGCATCCGGCCACAGATGGTGGCTGTGCGCCGCGAAATGCAGCCGACCCGGCGCCGCCGCCAGCGCCCGTTTGAACAGATCCTTGCGCGCCGTGGTCATCGTCCGTCTCCTTCGCGCTCAAGCCGCGAGGCTCCGCGAGCCAGGCGTAGCGCTCTTGATATGCGCTCAAGCAGCGAGCGACCGCGTCGCGAGCGTCAGCGCCTTAAACGAGCGCGCCGTGGCAGTGCTTGAACTTGCGGCCCGAGCCACAGGGGCACAGCGAGTTGCGGCCCGTGCGCTGCCAGCCTTCCGGCAGCATCTCGACCGGCATGCGCGACCGGTCGTCCCCGTCCAGACGGCCTTCCGGCAGCTGGGCATTGGGGTTGGCCATCTCGTTTTCGCCGGTGCCGGGATTGAGGTGGATTTCCTCGAACTCGGGCATCTGGGGCGGCGGCTCAAAGCGGAACTCGACCGTCATCAGCCAGCGGGTCACATTGTGCCGCAGGTCGTACAGCAGGCTTTCGAACAGGGCGAAGGCCTCGGTCTTGTACTCGTTCAGCGGGTCGCGCTGGCCATAGCCACGCAGGCCGATGACACCGCGCAGATGGTCCAGATGCACCAGGTGCTCGCGCCACTGCATGTCGATCATCTGCATCAGGAACTGCTTCTCCAGCCCCCGCATCCGGTCATCGCCGATCAGCTTCAGCCGCTCCTCGGCGCGCGCGTCCGACGCGGCCAGCAGGCGCTCCTCGAACTCCTCGTTCGACACGCCTTCCTCGGCGGCCCAGTCCTTGAGCGGCAGCTCCAGACCCAGGGTCGAGCGGACCTTCTCGTCCAGACCGTCGATGTCCCACTGCTCGGCATAGGCCTTGGGCGGCATATAGCGTTCGACCAGATCGTTGATCACATCGTGGCGGAATTCACCGACCAGCTCGGACATGTCGGTCGCGTCCATGAACTCCTGACGCTGTTCGAACACGGCCTTCCGCTGGTCATTGACGACGTCGTCGTACTTCAGAAGGTTCTTGCGGATGTCGTAGTTGCGCTGTTCGACCTTCTTCTGGGCCTGCTCGATGGCCTTGTTCAGCCACGGGTGGGTGATGGCCTCGCCCTCGGCCACGCCGAAGGTCTTCATGATCGAATCCAGCCGGTCACCGGCAAAGATGCGCAGCAGATCGTCTTCGCACGACAGATAGAATTTCGACGTGCCCGGGTCGCCCTGACGGCCGGTCCGGCCGCGCAGCTGGTTGTCGATCCGGCGGCTTTCGTGGCGCTCGGTGCCCAGCACGAACAGACCCCCGGCCTCCAGCGCAATGGCGCGCTGTTCGGCGATCTCGGTCTTGAACTGCGCTTCCTGGGCCGCCTCGGCCTCGGGCGTGACTTCGATGCCCATGTTGCGCTGGTCCTGGCGCCAGCGCTGCAGGCGCATCTCCAGGTTGCCGCCCAGCTGGATGTCGGTGCCGCGGCCGGCCATGTTGGTGGCGATGGTCACCGCGCCGGGCAGGCCCGCTTCGGCGACGATGAAGGCTTCCTGCTCGTGCTGGCGCGCGTTCAGAACACTGTGGGGAATGCCCCGCAGACGGGTCTCATAGCGGATGTCATACGCCGCATCGCCGGCCTTCTGGGCCTCCTTCTCACGGCCCTTGAACTCGGACTTCAGGGTGCGATCCACCTCGACCTTGTACTCATAGGTCTGCAGCAGCTTCGACAGGGTCTCTGACTTCTCGATCGAGACCGTGCCGACGAGGATCGGCTGCCCCGCCAGATGGCGCTCGGCGATCAGCCTGGCGATCGCCTCATTCTTCTCGCGCGAGGTGCGATAGACCTCGTCGTCATAGTCGATGCGCTTGATCGGCCGGTTGGTCGGGATCTCCATGACATCCATCTTGTAGATGTCGAGGAACTCCTGGGCCTCGGTCGCGGCCGTACCGGTCATGCCGGACAGCTTGGAATACAGGCGGAAATAGTTCTGGATGGTCACCGAGGCCAGGGTCTGGTTCTCGGGCTGGATCTTGACGCCTTCCTTGGCCTCCAGCGCCTGGTGCAGGCCCTCGGACAGACGACGTCCCTGCATCATCCGGCCGGTGAATTCGTCGATCAGCATCACCTCGTCGGCGCGGATGATGTAGTCCTTGTCGCGCTGGTAAAGCGTGTTGGCGCGCAGGGCCTGATTGGCGTGGTGCACCAGGCTGATGTTGGCCGCGTCGTAAAGGCCGGTCGTGTCCTCGGCGAACAGGCCGCGCTCTTCCAGAACGGCCTCGATGGCCTCAGAGCCCTCTTCGGTCAGCAGCACCTGGCGCTGTTTCTCGTCGACCTCGAAATTGGCAGGGTCCTGGATCAGCTCCTTGATGATGCCGTCCAGCGTCACATACAGGTCAGAGCGGTCCTCCGTCGGGCCCGAGATGATCAGCGGCGTGCGCGCCTCATCGATCAGGATGGAGTCGACCTCATCGACGATGACGAAGTGGTGGCCGCGCTGCACCATCTCGCGCCGGTCATAGACCAGGTTGTCGCGCAGATAGTCGAAGCCGAACTCATTGTTGGTGCCGTAGGTGATGTCGGCGGCATAGGCGGCCTGGCGCTGTCCGCCCGACAGGCCGTTGACGATCACGCCCACTTCCATGCCGAGGAAGCGATAGACCCGGCCCATCCATTCGGCGTCGCGTTTGGCCAGATAGTCGTTGACGGTGATGACGTGCACGCCCTTGCCCGCCAGCGCATTCAGATAGACGGGCGCCACGGCCACCAGCGTCTTGCCCTCGCCGGTCCGCATCTCGGCGATGCCGCCTTCGTGCAGGATCATGCCGCCGGCCAGCTGCACATCATACTGGCGCTGGCCCAGCACCCGCTTGGAGGCCTCGCGCACGACGGCAAAGGCTTCGTTAAGCAGCTTGTCCAGCGACTCGCCCTTGGCCAGCCGGTCCCGGAAGGCGTCGGTCATCATCCGGAGCTCGCCGTCGGACAGGGCGGCGAACTTGTCCTCCAGGGCGTTGATCTTCTGGACCTGGGCCATGAAGCCCTTGACCTTGCGGTCGTTCGAGGAACCGATAAATTTCTTGGCGAAGCCGAGCATGGAGGATCCGGAAAACTACGGTGAGCGGACAGGCTCAGTCTGTGGGGCCCTGTCTAGGGGGGCTTGGGCGAGCAGCGATACACGCCATCCCGGCGGAGGCCTTCGCATCATCCGGCGCCGGAAGGGCAAAAACCCTGAAACCCGGCCACGCGAACGGTGGAAACCCCTCGACTTGGGCGCAGGCGGGACTTAAGCACCGGCCTTATCCCTGTCAACGCGAGGGGCATTCAGCCGGGCCCTCCCGGACACGCCCCAAAGGCCGTATTCCCTTCGCCCGGGCCGAGGAGCGCCGCATGCGACTGTCGTCCAACCCGCTTGTCTTTCTTTTGACCGCCCTGATGCTGGCGCTGACCCTGTCGGCCTGTACCGGGGATCGGGGCAGCGACCGGCCGCCGGAACCAGGCGATCAGGCCGTGGCCCGGGTCGCGGGCGAGACCATCTGGGCCTCGGACGTCAAGCGCGAGGCGGTGGCCCAGGGCCTGATCGGCGAGGGTGAGCCGCTGGACGTCACCTCCAGCCTGTTCCGCCGCGTTCTGGACGAGGTCATCGACCAGAAACTGCTGGCCCGCGAGGCCGAACGCCGGGGGCTGGACAAGTCGCCGCTGGTCCAGCGCAGGCTTGAGGTCACCCGCGACCGTATCCTCGGCGATGTGCTGGTCGAAGCGGTCGTAAACGGCACCATTACCGATCAGGCCGTCGAGGCGCTCTATCAGGAGCAGGTCACGCTGGCCCGGGACACCGACGAGCTCCGCATTCGCCTGATCCTGTCGCGTACCCGCGAAGAGGCCGAGACCGTCATGGGCGTGCTCGGCACCGGCGCCGCCTTCGAGGCCGTGGCCGCCGAAAGCTCGATCGACGAGGCGACGCGCTTCTCGGGAGGGGACCTCGGGTATCGCACGCTCGATGTGCTTCCGGAGGCCTTCCGAAACGCCCTGCGCGACAAGCCCGCAGGCTCGACCGTCGGCCCCTTCCAGACCGAGGGCGGCTGGGCCGTGGTGCGGGTCGAGGATCGCCGCCGCGAGACCCCGCCCACGCTCGAACAGGCCCGTCCCCAGATCGTCCGCTATTTGACCTATGAGGGCGTGCGCCAGCTTCTGGAAGGACTGCGCGGCCGGGCCGATGTCGAATTCCTGCTGGCGGCCGAGCCCGAGTCCACCCTCGAGGAGCCCGCCTCGGCCCCTCCGTCCGCAGGAACCGGTGAATGAAGCCGCCCAAGCCAAAGTCCACCGGCCGTACCTCTCTGGAAAAGGCCTTTGATCCCTTCACCGCCGCTCTGAAGCGCGGCGGCAAGCCCGCCACGCCGACCCCTGCGCCCGCCGCGCCGGGCAAGCCGGGGCTGGACATCTCGCCGCTGGCCGTTCCCTTCCCGACCATCGGCACCGTCGGCGGGGTCGAGATCGCCACCGCCCGGGCCGGCTTCTACAAGCACCAGCGCGACGATCTGGTGGTGTTCCGCTTTGCCCGTGGCACCAGCTGCGCGGGGGTCTTCACGCGGCACAAGATCGGCTCGGCCCCGGTCGACTGGTGCCGCCGCCATCTGGATGGTGACGAGGGCGGCAAGGACGTCCGCGCCCTGGTCGTCAATGCCGGCTGCGCCAATGCCTTTACCGGGAAGCCCGGCGCGGATGCGGCCCGCCGCACCGCCTCGGAGGTCGCCAAACGCTTCGGCTGTCGCCAGCGCGACGTCATGCTGGCCTCGACCGGGGTGATCGGTGTCACCCTCGACGACCGCAAGATCGCCACCCGCCTGGGCGAGATCGAGACCCGCCTCGACGCCGACACCCCCGCCGCCGACCAGTGGACGGCTGCGGCTGCGGGCATCATGACCACCGACACCTTCCCCAAGGGGTCGTACGCGGAATGCAAGATCGAGGGCCACACCGTCCGCATCGCCGGGATCGCCAAGGGCTCGGGCATGATCGCGCCCGACATGGCGACCATGCTGGCCTTCATCGTCACGGACGCTGACATCCACCCGAACGTGCTGCGCGCCATGCTGGGCCTGCATGTGCGCACCACCTTCAACTCGGTGACGGTCGACGGGGACACCTCGACCAATGACACCTGCCTGTTGTTCGCGACCGGGGCCTCGGGCGCGCCGCGCATCGGCCGGGTGGGTGATCGCCGGCTCAAGGACTTCTCGCGCGCCCTTGATGGCGTGATGCTCGACCTCGCCCACCAGCTGGTCCGCGACGGTGAGGGGGCGACCAAATTCGTCAAGGTCACCGTGGACGGCGCCGCCAGCCCCGCCTCGGCCCGCAAACTGGCCAAGTCGATCGCCGACAGTCCGCTGGTCAAGACCGCCCTTGCCGGTGAGGACGCCAACTGGGGCCGGGTGGTCATGGCCGTCGGCAAGACCGAGGAGCCCGTCGACCGCGACCGGCTGGCGATCCGCTTCGGGCCCAACGTCGCCGCCGTCGACGGCGCCCCCTCGTCCAGCTACGACGAGGCGAAGATGAGCGCCTATATGAAGAACGCCGAGATCGACATCACCGTCGACGTCGGCGCCGGCCGCGCCTCTGCCACCGTCTGGACCTGCGACCTGACCAAACGCTACATCGAGATCAACGGCGACTACCGCTCGTGACCGTGCCTACCGTCCTCGTTGTTGCCGTGGCCCTGATCGATACGGACGGGCGGGTGCTGATCGCGCAGCGGCCCGAGGGCAAGCAGATGGCCGGCCTGTGGGAATTCCCCGGCGGCAAGGTCGAGCCGGGCGAGCGGCCCGAGGCGGCCCTGATCCGCGAACTGCGTGAGGAACTGGGCATTGAGGTCAGCCAGAGCTGCCTGGCCCCGTTCGTCTTCGCCAGTCACGCTTACGAAAGCTTTCACCTGTTGATGCCACTGTATCTGTGCCGACGCTGGTCGGGCACGGTCGTGGCGCATGAACATACCGCGCTCAAATGGGTCCTCCCGAACCAGCTGTCGGACTGGCCCATGCCGCCGGCAGATGAACCTCTGGTCGCCTGGCTGCGCGACCTGCTCTAGCCACCGAGGGAGGCGGCCGTGACGACACTCCGCCGCTTCCTCTTCGATGAGTCCGGAGCCACCTCCCTGGAGTACGGCCTGATCATCTCCCTGATCTTTCTGGTGATCCTGTCGGCCCTGACGGCTTTCGGCGGGACCGGTTCGGGCATCTTCAACAGCGCGATGAACACGCTGAAGACCGCCATGGGCGGCTAGGTGTTGCGGGGCGCCACCCGGAACCCTGGGGCGACCGAGCCCGGCTTCAGCGGCTTCGGCTGATCCGGAGAGGGGGCCCAGCCGGTCAGGAACAGGGTCTCGAAGGTCGCCTGCACCCGCGGACGCGCATCGTCGCCCGTCACCGAATGCCGCTCATCATAAAGCGCCGCTGCCCGGGCCAACGTCCGGCGCGACAGGGGCGGCTTTGGCCCCTCGGGCGCACCCGCCTCGCCCATGCCGCGCAGGTCGTTCACCAGCGCCATCATCCCGGCATAACGCACCGCCACCGTATCCCCGTCCACGACCGGCAGGGCGAAGCCGGCCCGCTGCATCAGGCCCGCCGCATCATAGGCATCGGCGAACGGCGACACGCGCGGCGCGGCGCCGCCGGTCACCTCCAGCTCCGCCCGGGTCAGAACATCGCGCAACTCGATCAGCGTGCCCGCCCCGAACATCGCCCCCAGAAACAGGCCGTCCGGCTTCAGCGCCCGCCGGATCTGGGCCAGTGCCCCCGGCAGGTCATTGGCCCAGTGCAGGCCCAGCACCGAGACAATCAGATCAACCGATCCGTCCTCGATCCCCAGCGCACCCTCGCCCGGCACCGCCCGGTCGGTGAGGGACACAGGCGTGGTTACCGGCCCCAGCCGCGCTGCCGCATCATGGTCGGCCACCACAGCCCCGAAAATCCCGGCACGGGGCGACAGATCGACCACGACGGAGAAGTCGCGAGGGATGGCATCCAGACTGTCGGCCAGTCCCTCGGCGGCGCGGCGGTGCAGGAAGTCGACCGGCGTCCCCGCGCCCTCCGCCCGTTGCACGCGCGCCATCCTGCGGGCAGGGTCGAACAGTCGGGGCGGTGCGGATGAGGTCATGCGGATCGATATGGGGGCTGAGGGCGACTTCTGGAAAGCCGGTCCGGGCGCGCGTGTCCAGTCTTTCGCACGCGCCTTCGGGCGTGGACTGGCCGATCTGATCCTGCCGCCGCCCGAAGCTCCGGGCCCCGCCGGCCGCATCGGGGCGGCCCTGACCTCGGCGGAATGGTCGCGCATCACCTTTCTGGAGGATCCGGTCTGCGACGGCTGCGGCGCGCCCTTCACCGTCGACTCCGGCGATTTTGCCGAAGGCCGCTGCGCGCCCTGCCTCGCCCATCCGCTGGCCTTCGGGCGCGCCCGCGCGGCCTGTCTCTATGACGACGGATCACGCCCGCTGATCCTGCGGTTCAAGCACGCCGACGATCAGCCTCTGGCCCCGCTGTTCGCGCGCTGGCTGTCGCGCTCGGCCCGCCCCCTGCTGGAGCAGGCCGACGCCGTGGTGCCGGTGCCGCTCCACCCCTCGCGCCTGCTGTCCCGCCGCTTCAACCAGGCCGCCGAGATCGCCCGACCCCTCGCCCGCGCCGAACGTCTCGACTATCTCCCCGACAGCCTGATCCGAAGGGCCGCTACGGCATCCCAGGGCGGGCTGGGCGCCCGGGGCAGAAAGCTGAATGTGAAGGGCGTCTTCTTCGTCCCCGAAGCGCGCCGCGGTCGCCTGCGCGGGCGACGCCTCCTGCTGGTCGATGATGTGCTGACCACCGGCGCCACGGCCGAGGCCTGCGCCCGCGCCCTGCTGGACGCCGGGGCCCGCGCCGTGGACCTCGCCGTCGTTGCCCGGGTGCAGACCGCCCGCACAATGCCTAGATAGGGGAACAATCCGCCCGTCCGGGGGCTCATCCCCCATCTGCAACCAACGGAGTAACCGCCAGTGTCCGACGTCGTCCTCTATACCAAACCGGGCTGCCCCTACTGCATCTCGGCCATGATGCTGCTCAAGAAGAAGGGCGTGGACTATCAGGAGATCGTCGCCTCCAACGACCCCCAACTCAAGGCCGAAATGACCGCAAAGTCGGGCGGCCGGGCCACCTTCCCGCAAATCTTCATCGGTGACCGCCATATCGGTGGCTCCGACGACCTGCACGCCCTCGACGCCCGCGGCGGACTGGACCCCCTGCTGGAGGCCTGACACCCCGCCATGGCCGAGCCGCTCGACATCGCCCTGATCCAGACCCGCACGCCGGCCACCAGTGCGACCGGTCTGGATCACGTCGCGCCCCTGATCCGTCAGGCGGCAGGCGAAGGCGCCAGACTGGTCCTGACGCCCGAGGCGACCAACCGCCTCGAGCGGCGCAGCGAAGGCCGCGCCACCCTTCTGCCCGAGGCGGACGATCCTGCCGTGCAGGGCCTCGCGGCCCTCGCCCGTGACCTCGGCATCTGGCTGCAGGTCGGCTCGGTCATGGTGAAGGGCGAGGACGATCCGGCCGGTCGCGCCGCCAACCGCGCCCTGCTGATCGACCCCGACGGCCGCATCACCGCCCGCTACGACAAGCTGCACGTCTTTGACGTCGATCTCGACACCGGCGAGAGCTGGC
Source organism: Brevundimonas sp. (assembly GCF_036963785.1). Taxonomy (GTDB): domain Bacteria; phylum Pseudomonadota; class Alphaproteobacteria; order Caulobacterales; family Caulobacteraceae; genus Brevundimonas. The sequence goes on along the minus strand of NZ_JBALUS010000003.1, from coordinate 386,629 downwards.
GCGAAAGCAAGGTCGTGCGCCCGGGAGAGCGCGCCGTGGTCGCCGACACCCCCTGGGGCGGGCTGGGCCTCTCCATCTGCTACGATGTGCGCTTTCCCCAGCTCTATCGCGACCTCGCGAAAGCGCGGCCCGTCGTCGGCCTGATCGCCATTCCCGCCGCCTTCACCGTGCCGACCGGCGAGGCCCACTGGCAGGTCCTGCTGCGCGCCCGCGCCATCGAGACCGGCGCCTTCGTCCTGGCCGCAGCCCAGGGCGGCACCCATGAGGACGGTCGCGCCACCTGGGGCCGGTCCACCGTCGTCGACCCCTGGGGCAAGATCGTCGCCACCCTTGATCATGACCAGCCCGGGGTGCTGCATGCCCGGCTTGACCTCGACGCCGTGGATCGGGCAAGGCGCGCCATCCCGTCCCTGACCCACGATCGCCCCTTCCGTTCCGCCTCCGACACATGATCCGCTACGCCCTGACCTGTGCGGCCGACCATCCGTTCGAGGCCTGGTTCTCGAGTTCCTCGGACTATGACGATCAGGCCGCCCGTGGCCTCGTGGAATGCCCCTTCTGCGGGTCGCGTGAGGTGGCAAAGCAGATCATGGCGCCCGCCGTCGCCGGCACCAAGAAGCGCGACACGACCGGCGCCCCCCTCCAGACCCTGATGTCCGACATGGCCCGCAAGGTCCGCGCCCATGTCGAGGCCAATTTCGACTATGTCGGCGATACCTTTGCACGCGAGGCCCGCGCCATCCACGAGGGCACGTCCGAGCAGCGCGAAATCTATGGCGAGGCCACACCGCAGGAGGTCCGGGCGCTCAAGGAGGACGGCATCCCCTGCGCGCCCCTTCCGGCCTCGCCCCCCGATCCGTCAAAGGCGCACTAGGCCATGGACGGGGGGGAGCGCTATCACGAGTTCGACCCGCCCGAGGCGCTCAGGCCATGGGTGCGCAAGGTCTGGACCTATGCCTGTCCGAACCCCAGCCGCACCGTCCAGCGGATCGCGCCCGACGGCTGTCCCGAACTGATCCTCGATCTCGGCGACCCCTATGAGGAGGCCGATGCCGACGGCGTCTTCCACCTTCAGCCGCCCGCCCTGTTGGCGGGCCAGATGACCCGGCCCATCGCCATTCGGCCGACCGGACCGGTCGAGATGGTCGGTCTGCGCTTCCAGCCCGATGGCGCCCGCGACTGGCTGGGGCGGTCCCTGCGCACGGCTACCGACCAACGGCTGGACATGACCGACCGTCTGCGAGACCTCTCGCCGCCCGCCGGGGGTCCCGAAGCGCAGGCCCGTCAGATGATCGACTGGATGGCCGGCCAGCGCCGGGACGACTGGTCCGTTGACGTGCTGGTCCGGGCCGAGGTCGAGGCCATTCACGGGGATCAGCCCTCTCTGCCCCGCGACGGCTCGGCCCGCCGCGCCCTGCAGCGTCGCTTTCTCGACCGGGTCGGCATCGCACCGCGCACCCTGCGTTCGGTGATCCGCTTCCGGCGTGTCTTCGACCACGCCATGTCCGACGAGGCCGAAGGCTGGCTCTCGGCCGGGCTGGACGCCGGCTATTTCGACCAGCCCCAGCTGGCACGCGAATTCCGCCGCTTCCTCGGCTGCACGGCGACCGAATGGGCACGGGAACAGGTCGAGCTGGCGCGGGCTATCGCGTCGCAAACCTACAAGCCGGGCGGGCCCGAGCCGTCCTAGAGGTCGGACACGTCAACCGGAGCACCTCGATGTCCCTGCTGCCTGTATTCGCCGCCGCCCTTCTCACGACCACCCCCCCGGCCCAGGATCCCGTCGCCGGCCTCGGCTGGATGAGTGGCTACTGGCTCGACTGTTCGGAAGGGCGCGAGGCGTCCGAGACCTGGAGCGATCCGCGCGAGGGCCTGATGGCCGGTCATGCCGTCACCGTTTCGGCGCAGGGGCGCGTCGGCTTTGAACTAGCTTTTATCGCCGCCCTGCCGGATGGCGCCGCCGTCTATGTGGTCAAGCCCTCGGGTCAGGACGAGGTGCGGTTCACCCTGACCGAACAGGGTGAGGACTTCGTCGTCTTCTCGAATCCGGACAACGACTTCCCCACCCATATTCGCTACGAGCGCGACGGCGACGGGCTCAGGGCCCGGATCGACGGCGAGATTTCGGGCACGCCCCGCAGCGTCGAATGGCGCTTTGCGGCGGCCGCGCTCAATACGCGCTGCCCGGCGACTTAGTCGCGGGTCCAGCCCTGCTCCGCCATGCAGGTCTCGAAGGCCCGGCTGTTCACATCGGCGGTCTGGCGGCACTGGTCGCGCGCCTCATCGAACGGGGTGGCGGCCTTGGCGCGCCAGCCGTCTTCATGAGTCGCGTCGATGATGGTCACACAGGCCGAGGTGGCGAGGCCCGCAGCGATCAGGGTAGCGGTCAGGATCAGGCGTTTCATGGGTGTATCTCCGGTGAAGCTTGGACTTCACCTCTACTCCCCGCGCCCGGCGCATTCCCGTTACAAGTCTGAAATCTGGATGAATTCGCGGTAAGCTTCAGGGCCGCTCGGCGATCATCATATAGTTGATGCCGACATCATCGCTTTCGGAGAACCGGCCGGACAGCGGGTCATAGGTCACGCCGAACGGTCCGCGCACCTCGACCCCGGGCGCAGCCTCCAGCCAATCCTTCAGCGTGTCGGGCTTGATGAACTGGTTCCAGTCATGGGTGCCCGCACGCACCCAGCGCAGGATATATTCAGCGGCCACCTTGCCCAGCGCCAGCGACTTCAGCGTCTTGTTCAGGGTCGCGACAATCATCATTCCGCCGGGGGCGATCATGGCGGCGGTGTCGCCCAGATAGGCTGCGGGGTCGGCGACGTGCTCGACCACCTCCATGTTCAGGATCAAATCGAACGGCGGCTCGCCGGCGGCCATCAGCCCCTCGGCCGTGCCGTGGCGAAAATCGATCGTCAGCCCCTGGGCCTCGGCGTGCATCCGGGCCGTACCGATGTTCTGCTCCGAGGCATCGACCGCCGTCACGTCAAAGCCCAGCCGCGCCATCGGCTCGGACAACAGCCCGCCGCCACAACCGATGTCCAGCAGCCTTAGCCCCTCGAACGGGCGCCGGGCCGTGCCGTCGCGCCCGAACCGCGCCAGCGCCTCGCGCCGGATGAAGCCCAGCCGGACGGGATTGAACCGGTGCAGCGGCGCAAACGGCCCCTTCGGATCCCACCAGGTCTCGGCCAGCGCCGAAAAGCGCGCCACATCCGCCGGGTCGACGCTGTACGCCGGACCCGAGGCCTGGCCCGGATCGGTTTTCGGTTTGCGCGGCCCGGCCGTGTCGTTAGAAGCGCCCATGGGCATGGCATGAACGCCCCCGACATCAGTTTCAAGAGAGGATCCCGGTCAGAATGACGCGCCTTGTGCTGAAGTTCGGCGGGACCTCCATGGGCGACCTTGACCGGATCCGGCGTGCAGCGCGGATCGTGGCCGCCGAATACAATGCCGGACGGCGCGTGGCCGTGGTTGTCTCGGCCATGGCGGGCAAGACCAATGAGCTGGTCGCCTGGACCGACGGCGCGGGCCGCCCGGCCCAGGGCATCGACCCCACGGACGACGAATATGATGCCGTGGTCGCCTCGGGCGAACAGGTGACGGCCGGCCTGCTGGCCCTGACCCTTCGCAATATGGGCCTGCGCGCCCGCAGCTGGATGGGCTGGCAGATTCCCATCCTGACCGACGACCAGCATGGCAAGGCCCGCATCATCGACATTCCGGGCGAGGCCTTGGGTCTGGCCGTCGACGGCGGCGAGATCGCCGTGGTGCCGGGCTTTCAGGGCATCAGTCCTGCCGGACGGATCACCACCCTCGGCCGCGGGGGCTCCGACACCTCGGCGGTGGCGGTAGCCGCAGCGCTCAACTGTCCGTGCGACATCTACACCGATGTGGACGGCGTCTATACGACCGACCCCCGCATCGAGAGCCGGGCCCGGCGGCTGGAGCGGATTTCCTACGAGGAAATGCTGGAAATGGCCTCGCTGGGGGCCAAGGTGCTCCAGACCCGCTCGGTCGAACTGGCCATGGCGAAAAAAGTGCCCCTCCGGGTGCTGTCCAGCTTCATTGAACCCGACGATCATGGCGTGCTTCCCGACAAGGGCGGCACCCTGATCTGCGACGAGGAAGAGATCGTGGAAAAACGTATCGTGTCCGGCGTCACCATGAGCCGCGACGAGGCCCGCATCACCCTTCTGGGGCTGGATGACCGCACCGACGCCCCGGCCGACGTCTTCACCCGCCTGGCCGAGGCCGGGGTCAATGTCGACATGATCGTCCAGAGCCAGTCGCGCACCGAGGGCGCGGTCAACCTCACCTTCACCACCGGACGCCGGGATGCCACCCGCGCTGCCGAGCTGATGCGCGCGGCCCAGGCCGACATCGGCTTCCAGGAAATCCGCCTCGACGAGGATGTGGCCAAGGTCTCGGTCGTCGGGGTCGGCATGCGCAGCCACGCCGGCGTCGCCCAGACCATGTTCCGGGCCCTGGCCGACAAGGGCATCAAATTCCAGGCCATCTCGACCTCGGAAATCAAGATCAGCGTCCTGATCGACGCCGCCTATGCGGAACTGGCTGTGCGGGCGCTCCATTCCGCCTACGGCCTCGAAACCGTATAGACATGGGAATATCGCCCGGGCCCCCTATCTATCGGGTCTGACGGAGGGGCCATGCCGACTGCAAGCGGATTGACGACACGAGGACCCAGGAACCTCCTGCGCCAGATCCGTGAGGCTATGGCCGGGGGCGGCCCGGCCCAGGAGCGGCTGGATCTGGTCGTCCGGATCATCGCCCAGACCATGGTGGCCGAGGTCTGTTCCATCTATCTCCGGCGCGCTTCGGGCGAGCTGGAGCTGTTCGCCACCCAGGGCCTGAACCGCGAGGCCGTGCACAACACCCGCCTCAGCCCCGGCGAGGGTCTGGTCGGCGAGGTCGCCCGCGTGGCCGAGCCGATCAGCCTGTCGCACGCGCCCTCGCACCCCAACTTCTCCTACCGGCCGGAAACGGGCGAAGATCCCTATCACGCTTTCCTCGGTGCGCCCCTGCTGCGGGGCGGCCGCGCGATCGGCGTCCTTGTCGTCCAGAACCAGTCCGCGCGTCGCTACGACGAGGACGAGATCGAGGACATCCAGACCATCGCCATGGTGCTGGCCGAAACGGTCGCGTCCGGCGAGCTGATGGGCCTCGACGAACTGCGCGACGTCGAGGTGGCGCCCCATCGCCCCGAGCGCTTCAAGGGGCAGAAATTCTCGGACGGCCTCGCCTATGGCCACGTCGTCCTGCACGAGCCGCCCCTGCCGCCCGAAAAGCTGCTGGCCGACGACACCCCGCTCGAGGAAGAGCGGCTGAAGGCCGGGCTGGAAGCGCTCAAGGCCAATATCGACGCCATGCTGGACGGCAGCCAGGGCCTGTCCGGCCCCTCGTTCGAGGTGCTGGAAACCTATCGCATGTTCGCCGTCGACCGGGGCTGGAACCGCTCGCTGGAAGAGGCCGTCCGCTCGGGCCTGACCGCCGAGGCCGCCGTCGACCGGGTCCGCAACGAACACCGCGCCCGCTTCGCCAAGGCCCGCGACCCCTATATCCGCGAGCGGCTGCACGACCTCGAAGACCTCGCCAACCGCCTGCTGCGCGTGCTGGCCGGCGACCGCCCGGGCGAACGCGACCTGCCCGAGGACACCATCCTCGTCGCCCGCAACCTCGGGCCCGCCGACCTGCTGGAATATCCGCGCGAGCGGCTGAAGGGCCTGCTGCTGGAAGAAGGCTCGGCCGCCAGCCACGCCGCCATCGTCGCCCGCGCCCTGCAGATTCCCTGTGTGGGACGCATGGCCGGCATCCGCGACCGCCTCAGCGAGGGCGATCTGGTCATCGCCGACGGCGAGACGGGTGAGGCTTACCTTCGCCCCCGCCCCGATGTGCTGGAGGCCGTCCAGGCCCGCCTCGACCTGCGCAGCAAGCGCCAGGCCGAGTTCGCGCGGCTGCGCGACACCCCGGCCATCACCCTCGACGGCAAACGCATCCAGCTGCTGACCAATGCCGGGCTCGCCGTCGATCTCGACAATCTGGACCAGACCGGCGCCGAGGGCATCGGCCTGTTCCGCACCGAGTTCCAATTCATGGTGTCCGAGGAACTGCCCCGGCTGGACGCCCAGACCAACCTCTATCGCAAGGTGCTGGACACCGCCGGGGACCGGCCCGTGGTCTTCCGCACCCTCGACATCGGCGGCGACAAGGTGCTGCCCTATCTCGAGGCCGAGCGCGAGGAGAACCCCGCCCTGGGCCGTCGCGCCATCCGTCTGGGCCTCGACCGGCCCGGCCTGTTGCGGCTGCAGCTGCGGGCACTTCTGTCCGCCGCCGAGGGTCGCGAGCTGCGCGTCATGTTCCCGATGATCGCCACGGTCGACGAATTCCGCGCCGCCCGCGAGCTGGTCGATGTCGAATGCGCCTGGGCCCGCCGTCGGGGCCGTAGCCTGCCCAGCCTGCTGCGGGTCGGGGCCATGATCGAATGCCCGTCCCTGCTGTGGCACCTCGATGCCCTGCTGCCCCTGACCGATTTCGTCTCGGTCGGCACCAATGACCTGCTGCAATATATGTTTGCCGCCGACCGGACCAATCCGCTGGTCTCGGACCGCTACGACCCCCTGTCGCCCCCCGCCCTCCGCGCCCTGGCCGAGATCCAGAAGAAATGCGCCGAGACCGGAACACCCGTGTCCGTATGCGGAGAACTGGCCGGTCGCCCGCTGGAGGCCTTTGCCCTGCTGACGCTGGGCTACACCCGCCTGTCGGCCCCCGCCGCCGGCGTCGGCCCGGTCAAGCGCATGTGCCTGTCGACCGACCTGGGTCAGGCCCAGCGCGCCATGACCAGTCTTCTCGGCCTGTCCGCCGGCTCGATCCGCAACGAGATCGAGTCTCTGGCCCGGAAGTTGAACGTCGTACTCTGAGCGTCCCGTCCTGAAACGGCCCGGATGCTTAACGGGACGTTGATCGCGGGGCTACGATGGGTTATCCACAAGAGGATCGCAAAAGTCCTCCGGGGGGAGGCGAGAACCGTCACCCGGGTTTGTTAGGCACTGCGTCGTGGTTGAGTGCGGCATCATCGATGCCGATAGTTGGGTCGGGCCTCATGGCACTGGATACGGGGAACATCCCCGACGAGTTTCGGGCACATCCCGACTGGAGGGACCCTGTGCCCCCCATCACGGATGCCGCGACTCTGGGTGACGGGCTCCGCGCCGCGCGCAAGGCGTCCAACCGTTCGCTCGAGGACATGTCGGCCATCACCCGCGTCCATGTCCGCTATCTGCGGGCGCTGGAGCAGAACGACACCTCCATCCTGCCCTCGCGGGTCTTCTCGATCGGCTATGTCCGCGCCTATGCCGGTGCACTGGGCGTCGACGAGCAGCTGGCGGTCGAGCGCTTCAAGCGCGACGTGCCCGATCCCTCCGTGCCGTTGCAGGCCCCGGTCGGCATCGCCTTTGAAGAAGTCCGCCGCTATTCGCCGCGCATCATCGGTGTGCTGGCCATCATCGGCCTGGCCGTCCTCGGCTGGAACATCTTCCAGCGCGTCAGCCTCATGTCGCCGACCCAGCCGTCGGATCTGGTCGCCGTGCCCGAAAGCTGGTCGGTCGGCTCAACCCCCGGCGCCGTCACCCTCGACACGCCCCGGCCCGCGCCCCCCGATCAGACCGTGCCGCCCCTTTACGTCACCCGCGGGCTCGAGACCGAGCTGACCGGCCTGACCGCTGCCGACACCGAAGCGGCCGCTGCCGCCGATGCCGAGACCGCCCCGGTGCAAAAGGCCTTCAACCCGCGCGGCGCCGTCTATGGCGCCGCCGCCACCGCCTCCCAGGTGGTCATTCAGGCCCGCAAGGCCACCATTCTGGTCGTCCGCATGTCCGACGGCCGCGTTCTGTTCGCCCGTCAGCTCGCCGCCGGTGAGGCCTGGCGCGCGCCGGTCGGGGTCCAGGCCGTCATCGACGTCGCCGACCCGTCGGCCTTTGACGTCTATCTGAACGGCGAGCATGGCGGCCGTCTGGAGCAGGCCCTCACCCCCCTGTCGCAGCTCAATCGTCGCGCCGAGACCCTCGCCCGGCAGGCCAGCGAGGCGCTGACCCGTCGCACCGAAGCTGCCGTCCGCGCAGCCCAGGCGATGACCACGGACGGCTGATCGCCCCGGCGCGTCGGCGACATCGTGCGCCGTGGCAATCGGCGTCGATAAGGACTATCTGAACCTCGCCATGTCCGAGCTCTCCCACGTCCGCCCCTGGCGCCATATCGAGCGCCGTCCCAGCCGCCAGATCATGGTCGGCAACGTCCCCGTCGGCGGCGGCGCCCCGATCACTGTCCAGTCGATGACCAATACGCCGACCTTGGACGCGGCCGCCACCATCGACCAGATTCGTCAGCTGGAGGCCGCCGGGGCCGACATCGTCCGCGTCTCCTGCCCCGATGAAGAGTCGACCGCCGCCTTCAAAACGATCGCGCGCGAGGCCCGCGTCCCGCTCGTGGCCGATATCCATTTTCACTACAAACGGGGCATCGAGGCGGCCCAGGCGGGTGCCGCCTGCCTGCGCATCAACCCCGGCAATATCGGCTCGCCCGACCGCGTGCGCGAGGTCGTCCAGGCCGCCCGCGACCACGGATGCTCGATGCGCATCGGCGTCAACGCCGGATCGCTGGAGCGCGACCTGCTGGAAAAATATGGCGAGCCCTGCCCCGAGGCGATGGTCGAGTCCGCCCTCAACCATGCCCGCATCCTGCAGGACCACGACTTCCACGAGTTCAAGATCTCGGTGAAGGCCTCCGACCCCTTCCTGACGGTGGCCGCCTACCAGCAGCTGGCCGACGCCATCGACTGCCCGCTGCACCTGGGCGTGACCGAGGCCGGGCCGCTGCGCTCGGGCACGATCAAGTCGTCGATCGGTCTGGGCAACATGCTGTGGTCCGGCATCGGCGACACCATCCGCGTCAGCCTTGCCGCCGATCCGGTCGAGGAGATCAAGGTCGGGTTCGACATTCTGAAGTCGCTGGGCCTGCGCCACCGGGGCGTCAACATCATCGCCTGCCCGTCCTGCGCCCGTCAGGGGTTCAACGTCATCGAGACCGTCGGCATCCTCGAGGAAAAGCTGGCCCACATCACCACCCCCATGTCGCTGTCGATCATAGGCTGTGTGGTCAACGGCCCGGGCGAGGCCCTCTATACCGACGTCGGCTTCACCGGCGGCGGCAAGGGCGCGGGCATGGTCTATCTGAACGGCAAGATCGCCCACAAACAGGCCAATGACGGCATGATCGACGAAATCGTTGCCCGCGTCGAAGCCAAGGCTGCCGAGCTGGATGCGGCGCGACGCACCGCCGAGGCCGGAACTGTGCTTGAGCCGGCCGAGTGAGCATGAAACTCTATATCTCCACCCCCTCCCCCTATGCCCGCCTGTGCCGGATCGTGGCGCGCGAGCGCGGCCTGGCGGACCGGATCGAGGAGGTTGTGGCCGATCCCTATGCGGACGACCCGGGCCTGATGGCGTCCAATCCGCTGGTCCAGGTCCCGGCCCTGATCGCCGACGACGGCCTGCCGCTGACCGACAGCCCGATCATCTGCGAATGGCTGGATGCGCACGGAACCACAGGCCCGCGCCTGCTGCCGCCCGAGGGACCGGAGCGCTGGCGGGTGCGCCGCCTCCAGACCCTGGCCCACGGGGCGCTGGAAATGGGCGTCAAGCGCGTGCTGGAACGCCGCCGCCCGGAGGGCGAGCAGTCCCCGTCATGGATCGACCGCTGGACCCGCAACATGCACCGCTCGTTCGATGCTCTTGAACAGGCGCTGCCCGACGACGACACGCTCGATCTCGGCGTTATCGCCACCGGCGTCGCCGCTACCTGGACCGGCTTTCGTCACCCGGACATCGACTGGCGTTCCGGCCATCCGCGTCTGGTCGCGCTTACCGACCGGCTGGAAGCGCGACCGAGCTTCTCCGACACCCGGCCCGCCTAGGGCACCCAGCCCGCCAGCTGCAGGCCCTGATAGAAGGCCAGCACCAGGATCAGCCCGCCCACGATCAGGGTCAGGATGCGGGTCGGTACCGTCTTGGCGATCCAGCCGGCGAAGGGGGCGGCAATCAGCCCCCCGACGATGAGGCCCGCGATCGCGGTCGCATGATCCCGGATGGCTCCGGCGTCTTCCCAGTGGCCGGTCACGAGCGCCCAGACAAAGGTCGCCGAGATTGCCATGGTGACAAAAAACTCCGCCGTATTGACCGTGCCGATCGCCATGCGCGGTTCCTTTCCGGCGCCGACCAGCGCTGTGGTGCCCGTCGGTCCCCAGCCGCCGCCACCGATGGCGTCCATGAACCCACCGGCCAGTCCCAGCGGGAAGCCCCAATAGCTGTGCACATGGCGAGGTTGGCGGTCCTTCAGTCCCCTCAGGATGATCCACACCCCGATCACGGCCAGATAGACCAGGATGAAGGGCTTGATCACATTGCCCTCCAGCCCCGACAGCACATAGGCCCCCAGCACCCCGCCGATCACGCCCGCGATCGTCAGCGGAATCCACAGCCGCCAGGCCACATTGCGGTGCATCACATGCGAGGTGGCCGAGGCGCCGGTGGTAAATACCTCGGCCGCATGAACACTGGCGGAAGCGGCGGCGGGCGGAACCCCTACGGCCAGCAGCACCGTATTCGACACCACGCCATAGGCCATGCCCAGCGCACCATCCACGGATTGGGCCAGCAGCCCGACCAGCAGGAACATCAGGAAGGTTTCCAAGAGAGCTCCCAACCGGCCGCGTGACCACCATCCGCACAACGGTCAATGTCGATTATAGCTGCGGCCCCGTCGGCCGTCCCTTGTCAGAACCCGGGCCGCTCTCATTTTTGCCGCGAGCCGCCTCGCCCTTGGTATCCGCGGCCCCGTCGCGCTAAACCACCGGCTTCGTCCAACAGGAGCTTCCCTTGCGACTTCCCCAGGCCCGTCTTGATCAGGTGATTGACCGCTTTCAGCAGGTCGAGGCGCGCATGGGCGCGGCCACCGACGGTCAGGAGATCGTGCGTCTGTCGAAAGAGCATGCGGAGATGAAGCCGATCGCCGATGCCGTCATGGCGCTGGCGAAGACCCGGGCGGAGATGGCGGATCTGGAGGCGATGGCCTCGGATCCAGAGATGGCCGAAATGGCCGCCGACGAACTGCAGACCCTCAAGGAATCCCTGCCCGAGATGGAGCGGGGCGTCGCCCTGCTGCTGGCCCCGCGCGACGCCGATGAACAGGCCTCGGCCGTGCTCGAAGTGCGCGCCGGCACCGGCGGCGACGAGGCCGCCCTGTTCGCCGGTGACCTGTTTCGCATGTACTCCCGCTATGCCGCCAACCGTGGCTGGAAGGTCGAGCTGGATTCGGCGACCGAGGGCGAGGCCGGCGGCTATAAGGAAATTATCGCAACCGTCTCGGGCGAGGGCGTGTTCGGCCGGCTGAAGTTCGAATCCGGCGTCCACCGCGTGCAGCGCGTGCCGGTCACCGAGGCGGGGGGTCGCATCCACACCTCGGCCGCGACCGTTGCCGTCCTGCCCGAGGTCGAGGACGTCGAGATCGAGATCCACGACAAGGACATCCGCATCGACACCTTCCGCGCCTCCGGCTCCGGCGGCCAGCACGTCAACAAGACCGACTCGGCCGTGCGCATCACCCACCTGCCGACCGGCATCGTCGTGACCAGCTCGGAAAAGTCGCAGCATGTGAACCGCGACAAGGCCATGAAGAACCTGCGCGTGCGCCTGTATGACCAGCAGCGTCAGGCCAAGGATCTGGCCCGGTCCGACAGCCGCAAGTCGCAGGTCGGCTCCGGCGACCGCTCCGAGCGCATCCGCACTTACAACTTCCCGCAGGGCCGGGTCAGCGACCACCGCATCAACCTGACCCTCCATAGCCTGCCGCAGATCCTGGAGGGCGACCTCGACCCCCTGCTGGACGCCCTGATCGCCGAGGACCAGGCCGCCCGCCTCGCCGACCTTGAAGCCGAGTTCGCCTGACGACAGGGAGCCGTTGGCCGCGTTCGGGCGTTGCCGCCATGATGGACCTGAGCCTCGCCTTTGACCCCTCCCGCGAACGCGACTATGCCCGCGATCTGGCCCGTGCCTTCGGCGGGGCCTTGCTGTTCAGCCTGCCCCTGCTGATGACGATGGAGCTGTGGTGGTTCGGCTTCATCCTGTCGCCCCTGCGGCTGGCGATCTTCCTGCTGGTGGGCCTGCCGCTGCTGCTGGGGCTGGCGCTCTACGCCGGCTTCAGCAAACAGCATGGCGGCCTTGGCCACGCCCTGCTGGACACCCTGGCCGCCCTCGCCGTCGGCTATCTGACCGCCGCCGTGGTGCTGACCCTGTTCGGCGTCCTTGAGCCCGGCGCGCCGCCCGGCCAGATCGTCGGCCAACTGAGCCTGCAGGCCATTGCGGGGGCCATGGGCGCCCTGCTCGCCGGCCGTCAGCTCAGCGCCGGCAAGGACGACACGGGCGACGAGGACCAGGCCTCCTATCCCGGCGAGCTGTTCCTGATGGTCGCCGGCGCCCTGTTCCTCGGGCTCAATATGGCGCCGACCGAAGAGATGATCCTGATCGCCTACCGGATGAGCGCCTTTCACGTTGCGGCCCTGCTGGTCCTGTCGCTGGTGATCATGCACGCCTTCGTCTTCAAGGTCGGATTTGCGGGGCAGGAGGCGCACGACCGTCCTCTCGCCGCCTTCGTCCACTACACGCTCGCGGGCTACGGCCTGGTGCTGCTGACCAGCCTCTACGTCCTGTGGGTGTTCGGGCGAACCGACGGCCACGGCCTGGCCGAGATCGTCGATGCCGCAGTGGTGCTGGCCTTCCCCGGCGCCATCGGCGCGGCCGCCGCGCGGTTGCTGGTCTGATGGCCGCCCGCAAGCAGCCCGCGCCCCTGCCGGCCCCCGCCCTGCTGGAGTGGGCCATGGGTGGCCTCGGCCTGCTGCTGGTCCTGGCAGCCCTTGCCGTGATCGTCATCGACGCCTTCGGAGAGACTGCGCCCGCCCGGCTGGAGCCCCGGCTGCTCGAGGTTCGTCCCGCCGGCACCGTCTGGCTGGCCGAGGTCGAGGTCCGCAACAGGGGCGGCCAGACCGCCGCCGCCGTCGAGGTCGAGGGCCGGGTCGGCGACCGCACCGCCGGGGCCACCCTCGACTATGTGCCCGCCCATGGGCAGGGCACGGTCACCCTCGCCTTCCCCACGGACCCGCGCGGCACGGTCGCGCTCAGCGTCCCGGGCTGGACTCGACCCTGACCAGTTGAACCCCGCCGCCCTTCGGCCTAGGGTCGACCCGTTCTCCGGGGGGCCGCGCCTGAGCGGCTGAGATAGGGGTAGTCCCCTGACCCGTCGAACCTGATCCGGGTCATGCCGGCGAAGGGATGGGAACGGGCGGACCTCACGCCCGCAATCTGCCTGACGTCGGCGCCCTCATAGCCAGAGGCCGCCATGAACATCTCCGTCCCCCCGCCTGCCACCCCCGAGGGGCCGAACGTCGATCTGGCGCTGAAAGACGCGCGGGAAGCGGTGATGAAGGAGACCGGCACCATCCCCACGGGCGAGCGGGCGGGCAGCCGCAAGGTCTATGTGGCGGGAGAGCTCTATCCCGACATCCGCGTCCCGTTCCGCGAGGTGGCCGTCCACCCCTCGGCCAATGAGCCGCCGGTGACCATCTATGACTCCTCGGGCCCCTATACCGACCAGGCGGTCACCATCGACATCAAGCGCGGCCTGCCGCTGGTGAAATCGTCGTGGCAGCAGGATCGCGGCGACATCGCCCCCGTGGCCAACCCGCGCGAGGTCAAGCCCGAGGACAACGGCCACGCGTCGGGCCGCCACCTCGCCCCCCGCTTCGACACCAGCCGCCACCGCGTCTTCAAGGGCGTCGAGGGCCGCCCGGTCACCCAGCTGGAATACGCCCGCGCCGGCATCATCACGCCCGAGATGGAATACGTCGCCATCCGCGAGAACCTGCGGAGAGACGTGGCGAGAGACGAGTGGCGAGTGGCGAGTGAAGCCCGGTCCGCCACCATCACCCTGCACGACGGCACGACCATCCCGGCGATGTCGCCTGACTCCTCGCCACTCGCCACTCGCCACTCGTCACTTAGGGATGGCGAGAGCTTCGGGGCGAGCATCCCCGACTATGTGACTCCCGAATTCGTCAGGGACGAAATCGCCCGCGGCCGGGCCATCATCCCGCACAACATCAACCACCCCGAGGTCGAGCCGATGATCATCGGCCGCAACTTCCTGGTGAAGATCAATGCGAACATCGGAAACTCCGCCGTCCTCAGCTCCGTCGACGACGAGGTCGACAAGCTGGTGTGGGCCACCCGCTGGGGCGCCGACAACGTCATGGACCTGTCGACCGGCCGCAACATCCACAACATCCGCGACTGGATCATCCGCAACTCCAGCGTCCCCATCGGCACCGTCCCCATCTATCAGGCGCTGGAGAAGGTGAACGGCATCGCCGAAGACCTGACGTGGGAGGTCTATCGCGACACCCTGATCGAACAGGCCGAACAGGGCGTGGACTATTTCACCATCCACGCGGGCGTCCGCCTGCCCTTCGTGCCCATGACCGCCAACCGCGTCACGGGCATCGTCTCACGCGGCGGCTCGATCATGGCCAAATGGTGCCTCAGCCACCACCGCGAGTCCTTCCTGTACGAGAATTTCGCCGAGATCTGCGAGATCATGCGCGCCTATGACGTCAGCTTCAGCCTCGGCGACGGCCTGCGCCCCGGCTCCATCGCCGACGCCAATGACGAGGCCCAGTTCGCCGAGCTCCGCACCCTCGGCGAGCTGACCAAAATCGCCTGGGACCACGGCTGTCAGGTCATGATCGAGGGCCCCGGCCATGTGCCCATGCACAAGATCAAGGCCAATATGGATGAGCAGCTGAAACACTGCCACGAGGCGCCCTTCTATACGCTCGGGCCCCTGACCACCGACATCGCCCCCGGCTATGACCACATCACCAGCGCCATCGGTGCGGCCATGATCGGCTGGTTCGGTACGGCCATGCTCTGCTACGTCACGCCCAAGGAGCACCTGGGCCTGCCCGACCGTCAGGACGTCAAGGACGGCGTCATCACCTACAAGATCGCCGCCCACGCCGCCGACCTGGCCAAGGGCCACCCCGCTGCGAGACTGCATGATGATGCCTTGTCACGCGCGAGGTTCGAGTTCCGCTGGGAAGACCAGTTCAACCTCGGCCTCGACCCCGAAACCGCCCGCAAATACCACGACGAAACCCTGCCCAAGGAAGCCCACAAGACCGCCCACTTCTGCTCCATGTGCGGGCCGAAATTCTGCAGCATGAAGATCAGCCAGGACATCCGGCGGGATGCCAAACTGACCCATGAATCGGGGGCCGAAACGGTCAAGGACACCAACCCGACCAACACCGCCAACGCCGCCCTGACCTCAGCCGAAGCGGAAGCCGGCATGGCGGAAATGAGCGCGAAATTCCGGGCGGGCGGGAGTGCGATTGAGGTGAAGGTGTGATCGGCGATCGCTATGCGCTGGACAAAGCGAAGTCCCAGCGACAGTCTCGATAATTCAGTCTCGGAGGGGCGACATTGGACCGAATTACATCAGCGCTTTTGAATGAATTTGCCGCGAGCTTCGGGATCGAGCAGCTAGAAGAGCCTGATCAGTTCGAACGCTTCTCATCTTATTTAGCCACTCGAAGACACTATAGTGAAGCCGCCTTCGACCCATCTAATATTGCGACGGGGTCGGGCGGCGATACCGGGATCGATGGCATAGCCATAGTTGTAAATAACAATTTAGTCACAGATGTTGGCACTATAGAAGACCTCGTCAATGTAAACGGGTATCTAGATGTATCGTTTATATTTATACAATCTGAGACTTCGTCTGGCTTTGATACATCAAAGATTGGTCAGTTCGCATTTGGCGTAAAGGATTTCTTTGGCGCAGGAAGACTGCCACGGAACGATGCCGTTTCGAACGCAGTAGAGATTATGGAAGAGATTTACCGTCGTAGCGGCAAGTTTTCTAAGGGGAACCCATCCTGCTTTCTCTACTACGCAACTACTGGAAAATGGAATTCAGAGGACGGCAACCTAAACGGCAGATCCAGCGCAGAAGTTGATGATATCCGCGCCACCGGTCTGTTTAGTAGAGTAGAGTTTCGGCCAATGGGCGCTGACGATATCCAGCGCCTTTATAATCAAAGCAAGAACGCGATCTCTCGGGAGTTTGATTTCGAAAATCGAACCGTCATAGCCGGAATATCGGATGTCAAAGAAGCCCATCTGGGATTTATGTCTGCAAGCGATTTTCTGAATTTAGTGTGTGACGAGACAGGTTCCATCATTGAAAGTTTATTCTACGAAAATGTCCGCGGTTGGCACGGTTACAATCAAATAAACTCGGAAATAAGGGCCACACTCGCATCTGATTTTAAAGACAAGTTCGTTATAATGAATAACGGCGTTACAATTATAGCTAAAACAATGTTCGTTACAGCTCATAGGTTCACTATAACCGATTTTCAGATCGTGAACGGTTGCCAAACCAGTCACATACTGTTTGACAATAAAGAATTGATCGACGAATCCGTTAGAATTCCCGTTCGCCTAATATCCACTCAAGATGAAGCTGTATTCCAAGCGATCATAACTGCTACTAACAGGCAAACTGAAGTCAAGCAGGATCAATTTTTCGCGCTGAAGGGCTTCGCAAAGAAGGTGGAGGCTTTCTTTAGCACATTCAATGATGAGAAAGCTATCTACTACGAACGCCGTTCTCATCAGTACGATAGCCAGCCAATCGAGAAGGTCAGGATAGTAACTCACCAAAATCTTGTGCGTTCTATGGGCGCTATAGTGCTCCGGGAGCCTCATCGGACAGCCAGAAATTACCGATCCTTATCAATGCGCGTAGGGAAGGATATTTTTGTCGAAGGGCACAAGTTAGAGCCCTACTATATGGCTGCCTATGCTCTGTATAAGCTGGAGGGACTTTTCCGGTCCAAACGTTTAGGTGGTGAATTTAAGTCGGCACGCTACCATATCCTAATGACAGCAATACTTCTGCTTGATCCTAAGACTCTTAGGCCATTGAACTCCAACGATACCGAGCGTCGATCTAAAGTAATTCTTACAGAACTTTGGAAGGATGCAGATGGCATCTTGTTAAAGGCTGCAGAGACCGTTCGGGCTGTTGCGCAAGGGAACCTCGACCGCGACAACATTCGTACAGAGAAGATGACCGAGGCAATCCTGCTTCATTTCGGAATATCGAAGCCGGGCCCGAAGCCAGAGGCGTCATCCACTCCTCCAGAACCTCCCGTGAAGCTCACTTAGGGGCCCCCTTCTCTGTCGTCATCCTCCGGCAAGCCGCGCCTGCGCGGCGCAGACCGGGGGACCCAGCGGCGCGCGCGAGCGCGACCCGGAGGTCGGCGCGCGGCATCCACCCTGTCACGGGCTGTCCGAGTCCACCCTTTCGCCTTCGGCGCCGCTGGGTCCCCCGGTCTCGCTACGCTCGCCGGAGGATGACGAAAGAGAGGGCTGTGCCCCGCTGCACAGCCGGGCCGGGATGACACGAACGATCAGGCCATGCCTGCAGGCGCCGGGCCCCGGCGCTTCCAGTCCAGGGGCACGCCGATGCGCTGTTCTATGCGCCCGTCCCAGTCGGGGCTGAGGCCCTTGGCCTTGAGGGCCGCGACGATTTCGTGACCGATGGCGACGGCGGCATCCTCGCCCTCTTCGCACGCGCCGTAATTGAGGTAGAGGCCTTCGCCCTCGATTCCGCGCTCGGTGTCCTGCTGGTGATAGAAGGCATAGCCGCGCGCGGGCCGACCCTGTGAGCGGGCGTCTTCCAGCTCGCCCCCGATCTCGTAGGCGCCACACGTGCCGCAGCAGGTGAAGTTCTGGCGAGCGATCACGCCCGATGCCTCGAGAGCCGCAAAGGCCGCGTCGAGCCGGTCGCAGTCGGTGACCTCGGGCCACTGCGCCTTTGCGGCCTCGTGCGCGGCCAGGGCCTCGGCGGTCAGACGCCGCGCCTCTCGCCGCAGAAGGGCGGCATCGGCCTCCCCCTCCAGCACCTCAACGGCCCGCTCGGCAATCTCACCGGCAGGCACAAAGCCGCCAGCCACATCGACCTCGATATAGCGCTGCAGATCCCCGAGAATATCCGCCTCGGTCGGCTCGTACCGGGCTCCCGGCGGCGGTGGCGCCGCAACGTCGGGCTTCGGCGCCTTCGGCGATCCACGGCCAAACAGTCGGGTCAGAAACTTGAACATGGCGGGCCTCCCGAACCGAGCCTAGCAGCGGCCCCATGTCCCCGTCACCCCCGCCGTCAGCCCCCCGCACCGCCCCCGCTGTGCCCTCTGTGCCTTCCTCTGTGGTCGCTGTGATGAACCTCTTCAGGCCCCCTCCCCCGCGATCTTCCGCAGCGCCTCTTCGAACACCGCCGCCGGCTGCCCGCCCGAGATCAACCACTTCCCCTCCACCACCACGGCGGGCACGCCGGTGATGCCGCGCGCGCGCCACAGGGCCTCGGCGTCGCGGACCTCGGCGGCATAGAGGCCGTCGGCCAGCACGGCCTCGGCCTCCGCCCGGTCCAGCCCGGCCGCCTCTGCGGCATCGGCCAGCACTTCGGCGTCGGGCAGGGGGCGATTGTCGGTAAAGTGGGCGCGGAACAGGGCCTCTTTCAGCGCCCTCTGCTCGGCCAGCCCCACCGTGCCCGCCCAGTGCAGCAGCCGGTGGGCGTCAAAGGTGTTCCAGATGCGGCTGTCCGGCCCCATCCGCATCTCAAAGCCCTTGCCGTCGTCGGGCCAGGCTTCCGCCGCCCGGTCGCGGATCATCGTGCGGTTGTTCGCCGACTGGTCGGGGGTGGCACCGTATTTCCGGCCGATGTGCTCGGTGATGTTCTCGCCCTCGGGCGCCATGTCGGGGTTCAGCTCGAACGGCTGAAAGCGGATCTCGGCCGTGATCCCCTCGGCCGTAAGCCGCCGAAGCGCCGTCTCCAGCCCGCCCAGCCCCACCACACACCAGGGACAGACGACGTCCGAGACAAAATCGATCTGCAGGGGTTTGGGCGATGCGGTCATGGGGGGCTCCTTTGGCTGTAGATGGGGGCTGACGGGCTGCGCAAAAGGTCAGCCGTCACGCGCCCGCCCGCGAAGCCGGTTCATCACAGAGAGCACAGAGAGCACACAGAGACACACAGTGACCTCAGACCCGCACCGCCCCCGCCGTGCCCTCTGTGCCGTCCTCTGTGTTCTCTGTGATGAACCCCCGCCCGTCCCTCGCACAGCCGCCCGCCGTTTTCGTAGTCCTTTCAACATCCCCGCCCGTTCCCGAACCCTTCTGACCGACCGGGTCGCGGGGCGGCGTAGACTGTCCGGTTACCCGCTCCCCTCACGGCACGGAGACGCAATCGAGACGGTTCAGACTATTCAGACGGTATTTTTGTCTCCTCCCCATCGCAGATGGGGAGGGGGACCACGAAGTGGTGGAGGGGCTCTTCACCGCGCACTCGCCCTCAAGAGCCCCTCCGTCACGGCGCTGGCGCGCCGCGCCACCTCCCCATCTTCGATAGGGAGGAGACAGAAGCAGCGCCGCCGTCTGTCGGAAGGCCCGAAACCCGGGCCGTAGCCCCCTCCACCCTCCTTCGGAGGGTCCCCCTCCCCCGAGGGGGGAGGAATGGGAACTCAGACCATTCAGACGGTCTTTTTTACCCGCGCACGGACCGGGCCAACCCCACCGCCCGGCCGATGTGGGCTTCCAGGGCGTCCCAGTCGGCCTCGTCGACCAATTTGTCGGGGATCAGGCGGGAGCCCATGCCGGCGGCGATGATGCCGGCGTCGAACCAGGCCTTGAGCGAGGCTTCCTCGGGCTCGACCCCGCCGGTCGGCATGATCTTCGTCCAGGGCATGGGGCCCATGACGGCCTTGACGAAGGCCGGGCCGCCGACCTGTGCGCCGGGGAACAGTTTGACGACGTCACAGCCCCACTCCTGGGCCTGGCTGATCTCGGTGACCGAGCCACAGCCGGGCATATAGGCCACGCGCTTGCGGTTACAGAGCCTGGCCACGGCCTCGACGCCGCAGGGGCTGACCACAAACCGGGCGCCGCGCGACAGATAGAGCGCCGCCGTGCCCGGATCGACGATCGAGCCGATGCCGAGGATGACCTCCGGGTCGGTGCGGGAAAGCGTCTTCGACAGCTCGGCGAACAGGTCGGCGGCATGGTCGCCCCGGTCGGTGAACTCGATCACCCGGGCCCCGGCGCGGGCCGAGGCGCGGATGATGCCGAGGCAGGCCTCGGGGTGGGGGTGGTAGAAGACCGGGCAGATGCCCTGCGCCTCCAGCGCGGCCACGACGGTCAGGCGGTCGGCGGGATAGGCGGGCATGAGGCAGGCTCCGGGTCGGCAGGGGTCGGGTTCAGGGGTGCGACCAACCGGGCCGCGCGTCAAGCCGGGGCGGCTTCACGGTGGGTTTCGCCTGATGCCTCTCTGGCCAGTTCGACCAGCCGGGCGACCTCGGGGCTGTCGGCGTCAAACAGCGGGTCCAGCACGGTGAAGTGGTTGAGGCCGACCAGCTCCCGGACCGAGGTGTCGGCCCCGCCCGCGCCCCAGCGCCCGGCCATGGCGTGCGACTGACGGCGGAACTCGGCGCTCTCCTCGGCCCCGACCCAGCAGTCCAGCGTCGTGCCGCCGGGGCTGGACCCGTCCGGCGCCGGCCAGTGGATCGGCGACAGGGCGGTGGCCATCAGGGGGTCGAGCTGGAGCGCCGCGTTCAGGCTGGTCTCAAGCAGGGGGGCGAGGTCGAACACGCCCGAGATCGCCACCGCCGCCCCCGCCCGGCCCTCGGACAGCAGGGCCGCCGCCATATGGCCGCCCGCCGAATGGCCGAACACCAGCGGGCGGGTGCCGGTGCGCGCGCGGATCAGGTCGGTGGCCGTCCGCACCTGCCGCAGGATCCGGCCCAGGCTGACGGCCGGCGCGAGGTCATAGGTGGGGAGGGCGACCGCGACCCCGTGGCTCAGCAGCGCCGGGGCAATGCCGCGGAAGGCCGCCCCGTCCAGCGCCTGCCAGTAGCCGCCGTGCAGGAAGACGGCGACCGGCGCCTCCGGCTGACCCTCGGGCGTGAACAGGTCCAGCACCTCGCGCGGGCCGGGGCCATAGGCGATCCGCTCATGCGGATGGTCGGCGCGCGCCGCCTCGGCCCGTTCGGCCCACCTGGCCATGACGGCCCCGTGGTCGGGCACCCGCCGGCGGTTGTTGTATTCGGCTTCGAGGTCCAGGCCCTTACTCCGTCCGTCCGCATCCGCTACAGACCTCCGACCGACCGGAGGGACCGCCCATGATGACCGCCATCTTCGTCTTCATCAAATGCGAGCTGGGGCACGCCAACGACGTCGCCGCCGACATCGTCGACAACGTCGAGCGCGTCTCCGAGGTCTATTCGACCTCGGGCCAGTACGACCTCCTGGCCAAGTTCCAGCTGCCGAAGGAGATGGACATCGGCACCTTCGTCACGAAGGAGGTCCAGACCCGGCCCCACATCCGCGACACCTTCACCGTCATCACCTTCTCGCCCTTCCTGCCGGGCGCCTGACGCCGCCTACTGCGCGGAGTAGGCGGGGGGACGCGCCCCCTCGCCCCCGCCCAGATAGCGGTCGCGCAGCAGGAACGGCCGGCTCTCCAGCGGCTGTTCGACGCCGCCGATGTAGATGGCCACGGGCTGGCTCAGCGGCTCCAGCGGATCGCCGGTCCAGATGACCACATCGGCGGCCGCGCCCGCGCGCAGTTCCCCGAACTGGCCGTCCATGCCGAAGATGCGTGCCGGATTGACCGTGATCGCCGCGATCGCCGCCTCATAGGGCAGGCCGTGCGAGACGGCGTTGCCGGCGTTGTAGCGGGTCTCGCGCGCCCGGTGGATCGAGCCCTCATTGCCCTTGATGGCGATGACGACGCCTGCGGCATTGAGGGCTGCCGCATTCTGCATCCGCGCCGCCCGGCGCTCGAAATTGCCGGGCAGGTTGGTGATCGGGTTGAGCAGCACAGGCACACCGGCGGCAGCGATCTGGTCGGCGACCAGCCAGCCTTCCTCGGCCCCGTCGAGGATGACCTTCAGGCCCTCTTCCTCGGCGAGGCGCAGGACCTGCAGGATGTCGGCGGCGCGCGACACGGTGATGATCAGCGGCATCCGCCCCTCGGCCACCGGGATCAGGGCCTCGAGGTCGGCGCGTGACAGCGACAGGGGCCGCAGGTCGTCGCGCTGATAGGCGGCCTTGTTGCGGGCATAGAGGCGCACCTCGTCCAGGGTCTCGCGGAACAGGACCATGGCCCCGCCGCGCGACCCGCCGGCCACACCGGCGCCGGCCTCACCGAACGGGGCGACCATGGCAACGCGCGGGCGGACGAGGATGTCCGCCCCCTCGGCCAGATGGATCACCGCCGCCTGACCCGCGAACAGGCCGGGTGAGTGATAGCCGCCCTCGCCCGCGCCGGCGGTGTCTTCCTCGTGATAGTGGCCGCCGGATGAGCCGGGGTGGTTCGGCACCACGATGGCGCGGGTCACCCCGCCCAGACGCGCGACCGGCAGGGTGATCGACCAGGGGTCGAGCCCGTAGGAGACGTCAAAGGCGGCGCTGAGCGTGTTGGAGGCGTTCCGGAGGTCATTGGTGCCGCCGACCGAGGAGACCTCGGACCCGCCAAGGCCCGAGTCGACCGCGACAAAGCCGGGGGCCACGACCTGGCCCGTGGCGTCGATGACGCGGGCACCGGCGGGGGCTGCGCCCGTGCCGACCGAGACGATCCGGCCGCCGCGCATGACGACGGTGCCGTTCTCGATCACCGAGGTGCCGGTCAGAACGCGACCGCCGGTGACGGCGACGGTTTCGGGGCCTACCGCGCTTCGCGCTGCTTGAGGCCGGTCCTGGGCGAGCGCCGGGGTGGCCACGAGGCCGACCGCAGCGACGGCACCGACAAACAGGGTCTTGAGGGAGGAGAGACGATCATGGGTCATATCAGCGGGCTCCCTGGCGGACACCGGCGGCCGACTGGCCATAGCCGGGCTGGCCCAGTTCAAAGTCGGACACGGGCTGATAGGTCGGGTCGAACCGGTCGAAGGCCAGCCCCCCGTCGACGAACACCTGGTCGGCCCGCGCATAGATGGAGAAGGGGTTGGCGCTCCAGATGACGACATCAGCGCGCTTGCCGGGGGTCAGAGAGCCCGTCTGGGCATCGATGCCGATGGCGCGCGCGGCGTTCAGGGTGATCCAGCCGATGGCATGCTCTTCGGTCAGGTCCAGACCCGCCCGACGACCGGCGGCCAGCGCCGCGGCGGCCTCCTGGTTGAGGCGCTGGATCAGTTCGGCGTCATCCGAGTGGACCACGGCGCAGGAGCCTTCCGGCGCATCGACCAGGGCGACGTTCTCCTCGATCGCGTCGAGGCTCTCCATCTTGAAGCCCCACCAGCCGGTCCACATGGCCGCGCAGATGCCCTCGCGCGCCAGCATGGGGGCGACCTTGTAGGCCTCGGTCGCGTGGTGGAAGGTGGTGATGCGATAGCCGAACTCCTTCGACATATCGATCATCAGGGCCATCTCGTCGCCGCGATAGCAGTGGTTCTGGATCAGGATCGAGCCGTCCAGCACGCCCACCAGCGTCTCGTGCTGCAGGTTGCGGGTGGGCGGGTTGCCCTCGCCCGTCTCGCGCCACTTGTCCCACTTCTGGCGATAGTCCTGGGCCGCGATGAAGGCGGCGCGATAGCCGGCCATATTGCCCATGCCGGTGGCCGGCGAACGGCCACGACCGCCATAGACGCGGCTCGGGTTCTCCCCGCAGGCCATCTTCACCGTGTAGGGGGCGTCCGGGAACTTCATGCCCTGCATGGTGACCGAGGGCACATTGCGGAGCGTCACACCCCGCCCGCCGAACAGATTGGCGGAGCCGGGCAGGATGTGGAGGGTGGTGACGCCGCCGGCGCGAGCGGTGTTGAAGCCCGGGTCCTGCGGCCAGACCGAATGCTCGGCCCAGACCTCGGCGGTGTTGGGGTTGGTCGCCTCGTTGCCGTCGCTCATCCCCTGAACACCGGGGGACGGATAGACGCCGAGGTGGCTGTGCACATCGATGATGCCGGGGGTCACATAGCGGCCCTCGGCATCGATCACCCGGTGACCGGCCGGGAGGGCGGTCGAGGCATCGCCGACCGCGGCGACCTTGCCGTCCGTCAGGATGACCACGCCGTTCTCGATCTTGCGCCCGTCGCCGGTGAAGACCGTCGCCCCGACGATGGCCAGGTTCTCGCGCGGCAGACCGCGATAGGTCGAGGGATAGGGGTCCGGATTGGCGGCCGCATCCATGCCGGTCGGCAGGGCCTTGGCCTCGCGCGCCGGGGCGGCGTCGCCATTCCCGTCATAGGGGGCGCCTTCACCCGTGGTGGCACAGGCCGACAGACCGAGCGTGGCGGCAAGGATGAGGGCGAGCGGCCCGGATGCGGACCCCCGCAGACGTATTGTGAACATGGTGGTCAGCTCCCCAGTCAACCGGATCTGCGCCCGCTCCGGCAGAGCACGCGAAGCGGGGATTACAAGAGGGTTCCGCCCGTCCCGTCAAAGACGGATTCATTACAAAGCTGTAAGGCGCTGCCGGACCTCATCGTCGCCGAGGCCGTCGACCTCCAGCCGCTTGATCCGGCTCCGGTCGCCCTGAACGAGAGAGACGGCACTGCGTGGCACGCCCAGGGCATCGGCGACCAGACGGACGAGGGCGTCATTGGCCTTGCCCTCGATCGGGCGGGCGCGGACGCGCACCTTGAGCACGGACCGCCCCTCGGGATCGCTGTCCCAGCCGTCCAGCCGATCCTGCGCCGCCCCGGGTGTGAGCTTGACGAACAGACGGGCCATCAGGCCAGCGTCAGGATCACAGGTCCCCGCCGGGTCGCCACCAGGGTGTGCTCGTACTGGACCGTGGGCTCCTCCAGAGGCGGGTACAACGTCCAGCCGTCGTCGCGTTCATCGACCCAGTCCGCGCCCAGCGAGAGGAAAGGCTCAATGGTGAAGACCAGGCCCTCGGGGATCACGCGCCGGTCCTCGGGCTCGTACCAGGTCGCGATCTCGGCCGGATCGTCATGCAGGGACCGCCCGACGCCATGGCTGGAGAGGTTGCGGACAAGGCTGTAGCCGTTCTGGTCGGCGAAGGTTTCGATGGCACGACCGATGGCATTGAGGCGCCCGCCGGGCTTTACCGCCCGGATGCCCGCCCACATGGCGCGCCGGCCGTCACGGCAAAGACGTTCGACGCGCGGCCGGGTCGGCGGCACCGCGAAACTGGCCCCGGTATCGCCGAAATAGCCGTCCAGTTCGGCCGAGACGTCGATGTTGATCAGGTCGCCGGCCTTCACCCGCGTGTCGTCCGGGATGCCGTGGGCGCAGTCGGGTCCGACCGAGATGCAGGTCGCGCCGGGAAAGCCATAGGTCAGCTCGGGCGCGGACCGGGCGCCTTCCGTCTCCAGCATCGCCCGCGCGAGGGCGTCCAGCTCGCGCGTGGTCATGCCGGGCTCCAGCGCCTTGCCCATGGCGGCCAGGGTCCGCGCAACCAGCCCGCCGACCGCACGCAGCTTTTCCAGCTGGTCTTCGCTTTCGATGGTCACGGGCGCTCCTGTGGTTGAACGAGAAAGGGGCGCGGGTCCGTGACGCCGCGCCCCCTGCCTTCAGTCTTCAGACCGGATCAGCCCAGTGCCGTCATCAGCTCGGGCACGGCGGTCTTGTAGTCGGCGACCAGACCATAGTCGGCGACCTGGAAGATCGGAGCGTCCGGATCCTTGTTGATCGCAACGATGATCTTGGAGTCCTTCATGCCGGCCAGATGCTGGATGGCGCCCGAAATGCCGATGGCAATGTAGAGCTCGGGGGCGACGACCTTGCCGGTCTGACCGACCTGATAGTCGTTCGGCGCATAGCCGGCGTCGACCGCGGCGCGCGAGGCGCCGACAGCGGCCCCAAGCTTGTCCGCCAGCGGGTCCATGACGGCGTGGAATTCCTCGGACGAGCCGAGGGCCCGGCCGCCGGACACGACGATCTTCGCTGCACCCAGTTCGGGGCGATCCGATTTGACCTTTTCCTCGGAGACGAAGGTCGTCTTCGGGGCATCGCCGCCGGTCACGGGCTCGACCGGAGCCGAGCCGCCTTCTTCCGCCGCATCAAAGCCGGTCGGACGGACGGTGATGACCTTCTTGGCATCGGAGGACTGGACGGTTTCCAGCGCGTTGCCCGCATAGATGGGGCGCACGAAGGTATCGGCCGACACGACCTCGATGATGTCCGAGATCGGGGCGACGTCGAGCTTGGCCGCAATACGCGGGGCGAAATTCTTGCCGTCCGTGGTGGCCGGAGCGACGATGGCGTCATAGCCGTCGGCCAGCGGCAGGACGGTGGCCTCGACGGCCTCGGCCAGAACCTTGCCCAGACCGGCGCTCTCAGCCAGCAGGACCTTGCGTACACCCTTGATCCTGGCGGCCGCGTCGGCCGCGCCCTTGGCGCCTTCGCCCACGACCAGGATGTCGATGTCGCCGCCGATCTTCGCGGCAGCGGTCACGGTCTTGTGCGTGGTGTCACGGACGGTCGCGCCGTCGTGGTCCGCAATGACGAGAACGGCCATCAGATGACTCCCTTGGACTTGAGCTTGGCAACCAGTTCGGCGGCGTCAGCCACCTTCTCACCCGCCTCGCGCTTGGGCGGCTCGGTGACCTTGACCACCTTCAGGCGCGGCGCCGTATCGGTGCCGTAGTCGGCGACCGCCTTGGTGGCGATCTCTTTCTTCTTGGCCTTCATGATGTTGGGCAGGGAGGCATAGCGCGGCGTGTTGAGGCGCAGGTCGACGGTGATGACCGCCGGCAGGCTGACCTCGATCGTCTGCAGGCCGCCGTCGATCTCGCGCGTGACCTGGGCCTTGCCGTCCTTGATCTCAACCTTGGAGGCGAAGGTCGCCTGCGGCCAGTCCAGCAGGGCGGCCAGCATCTGGCCGACCGCATTGTTGTCGCCGTCGATGGCCTGTTTGCCCATCAGCACCAGATCGGGCTTTTCCTCATCGACCACGGCCTTGAGCACCTTGGCCACGGCCAGCGGCTCCAGATCCGTGTCGGACTGCACCAGAATGCCGCGGTCGGCACCGATGGCCAGGGCGTTGCGGATGGTCTCCTGGGCCTGGGTCACACCGACCGAGACGGCGACGATTTCCTCGGCCGTATTGGCGGCATGGTGCCCCTTGCCTTCCTTGAGCCGAACAGCCTCCTCGACGGCGATTTCGTCGAAGGGGTTCATGCTCATCTTGACATTGGCGAGGTCGACCCCGCTCTGGTCGGCCTTGACCCTGGCCTTGACGTTATAGTCGATCACCCGTTTGACAGGGACGAGAACCTTCATGAGCCTATCCGTTGAAGCGCTGGAATATGTGGCGTTGGACATGGAACGGCCAAACCGGCCTGTCAATGTAACGCCGGGTCAAGCTAACTGCGGCATAGCCACACCGCGCCCCGGCAAAGGAGCCCCGGACCAACCATGCATCGCTTTCTGAGCTTCCGGCGATTGGGCATACTTTTTCTCGGCCTGTTCGGCATGATCGTCACCGGCCTGCTGGTCTATCAGCAGTTCTGGGTCAGCCCGGGCGAGCGCTGCGAGGCGGCGGGCAATTGGTACGATGTGACCACCCGGACCTGTGCCCAGCCGATCTTTATTCCCGACATCACCGGGCGGCCGATCGGGGTCAGCCGGCTGGAGGCCTCCGAGGCCAAGAACGCCGAACTGCTGGTTCTGGAACGTCAGGCCGCCGCCCAGAAGAAGGCACGGCAGGACGCGGTCGACGCCGAGCGGGCCCGGCTGCGGGCCCAGCAGGGCCGGTGATCCGGAAAAGCTAGCGGGTGGCGCCGGGCCGCCATTTCACGTCATCAGCGCCGTGGTGATTGGCGCGGCGACCGGCAACGAACAGATGGTCTGACAGCCGGTTCAGATAGCGCAGCGCCGCAGGCGTCACCGCCACGCCGGCCTCGACCAGACGGACGGCGCACCGTTCCGCCCGACGGCAGACCGTCCGGGCCAGATGCAGATGGGTGGAAAGCGGCGATCCGCCCGGCAGGATGAAGCTGTCGAGCGGCTTCTGGCTCTCGTTCATCCAGTCGATTTCCTGCTCCAGCCGTTCGACCTGGCTGTCGATGATGCGCAGGGCCTCCCACTCGGGGGGTGGGTCGAGCGGCGTGGCCAGATCGGCGCCCAGATCGAACAACTCGTTCTGGATGCGCGCCAGCATGGCGTCGATCCGGTCGTTCTGGCCCGAGTTCAGACGGGCCAGGCCAATCACGGCATTCAGCTCGTCGACCGCGCCATAGGCCTCGACCCGCAGGTCGGTCTTGGACACCGGCGCGCCATTGGCCAGCCGGGTCTGCCCCTCATCTCCGGTGCGGGTATAAATCTTGTTGAGCAGGACCATGGGCCTAGCCTCCCTGGGTGGATTTCCACCACATGGCGGCGACCAGCAGCACCACAGCCACGGCCTGCAGGCCGACGCGCAGGCGCATCAGATGGTTGGACTGGCTGCGCGCCGCGTCCCCGGGGGTGAACAGGGCCTTCAGCCCGAACCCGAGGGTGATGGCGACCGCGGCGATGGCGATCAGGATCAGGATGTCGACGATGTTGCCCATGCGGGCAAACTAGGCCGCGCGCCCCCGCCTGACCAGAGGGTCGGGCGGGGTGCGGCAATCAGCCGATCAATAGCGGTAGTGGTCCGGCTTGAACGGCCCGGCGGTCGGGACCGAGATATAGTCCGACTGTTCCTTGGTCAGGGTCGTCAGCTTGGCGCCCAGCTTGTCGAGGTGCAGGGCGGCGACCTTTTCGTCCAGATGCTTGGGCAGGACATAGACCTGGTTCTCGTACTTGGACTTGTTGGTCCACAGTTCGATCTGGGCCAGCACCTGGTTGGTGAAGGAGGCGGACATGACGAACGAGGGGTGGCCCGTCGCATTGCCCAGGTTCACCAGACGGCCCTTCGACAGCAAGATGATCTTCTTGCCGTCCGGGAACTCGACATGGTCGACCTGCGGCTTGATCTCATCCCACTTCATGTTCTTCAGGCCCGCGACCTGAATCTCGCTGTCGAAGTGGCCGATGTTGCAGACGATGGCGTTGTGACGCATCGCGCGCATGTGATCGACGGTGATGACGTCCTTGTTGCCCGTGGCGGTGACGAAGATGTCGGCCGAGCCGGCGACGTCGTCGAGGGTCTGGACCTCATAGCCTTCCATGGCCGCCTGCAGGGCGCAGATCGGGTCGATCTCGGTCACGATCACGCGGGCGCCGCCCTGACGCAGCGAGGCGGCCGAGCCCTTGCCCACATCGCCATAGCCGCAGACCACCGCAACCTTGCCCGACAGCATGACGTCGGTGCCGCGACGGATGGCGTCGACCAGCGACTCCCGGCAGCCGTACAGATTGTCGAACTTGGACTTGGTGACGCTGTCGTTGACGTTGATGGCGGGGAAGGGCAGGTCGCCGCGCTCGGCCATCTGGTACAGGCGGTGGACGCCCGTGGTGGTCTCTTCCGACACGCCGCCGATGGCATCACGAATGGCCGAATAGAAGCCCGGCTTTTCCTTCAGATACCGCTTCATCACGGCATAGAGGGCCTCTTCCTCCTCGTTCTCGGGATTGTCGAGAACGCTGGCGTCCTTCTCGGCCTTGGGCCCCAGCACGCACAGCAGGGTGGCGTCGCCGCCGTCGTCGAGGATCAGGTTCGGATAGCCGCCGTCGGCCCATTCGAAGATCTTGTGGGCATAGTCCCAGTACTCTTCCAGCGTCTCGCCCTTGGTGGCGAATACCGGCGTGCCGTTGGCCGCGATGGCGGCCGCGGCGTGGTCCTGGGTCGAATAGATGTTGCACGAGGCCCAGCGGACTTCGGCCCCCAGCGCTTCCAGCGTCTGGATCAGCACGGCGGTCTGGATGGTCATGTGCAGGCTGCCGGCGATCCGGGCACCCTTCAGCGGCTTGTCCTTGCCGAACTCGTCCCGCAGCGCCATCAGGCCGGGCATTTCGGTTTCGGCGATGGCGATTTCCTTGTTGCCGTAGGGGGCAAGCGAGATGTCGCGGACGATGTAGTCGGTCATGGGGGAGCGCTCTTTCGCGGCAGGGGCCATCGGGGCCGGTCACGGGTGTGGCCGCCGCTATAGACCGCGCGGGCGCTGGGAGCAACAAACACATAAGGACATCCTTATATGCCCGGCTCGCCACCGTGCCGCTTTCGTGCGAGCCTGCCGGTCCGCACGCGCTTTGGGAGGAGCGATCCGGGCATGGCAACAGCCGCTTTTTCGCGACGGGACTTCGTTCTGGCGGGCGCGTCCGGCCTTGTCCTGCCCGGATTGTCCCGGGCCCAGGACCCGGTCGGGGCCGACCCCGATCACTCCGGGCGGGGCGTGGTCGAGGTCGAGATCGACGGACAGGCCGGCCTCAGGTTTGCGCTGGATACCGCCGCCAGTGCCTCGGTTCTGGCCTCGGACCTGATGCCCCGGCTGGGTCTCACGGTCGGCGGCGAGATCGATATGCACACCGTGGTTGGCGTCGAACGGGTGCCGTGGGTCCGGGCCGGACAGATCCGCAGTGGCGCCCTGAACCGGACGGATCCCCGGCTGGCCCTCGGCGACCGGCGCGGCATGCTGGGGCTGGACGGTCTGCTGGGGCTGGACCTTCTGGCCGGACATCGACTGGTGTTCCGCTTTCGGGGCCGCCACAGGGCCACAATCGGACGCCCCCGCATCGAGGAGCAGGGCTTCCTCGCCGCGGAGCGCCCGCGCGTGCGCTTCACCCCGCCCGTCGTGCGCGAACCGGACGGCGTGGCCGAGCAGTTGATGGTGGTCGATGCCCGCGTGCGGGGACGCCCCGTTCGCGCCGTCATCGACACCGGGGCCGAGGTCAGCCTGATCAACCCGGTTTTGGCCGCAGAGGCCGGCGCGCGCGATCTGGTGCTGCGCAACTCAGACACCGGACGGGCAGTGCAATCCCCCACGGGACGGGCCATGGCCGCGCGGCCGATGGTGGTGGATGCGGTGCGGCTGGGCGACATGGTGCTGGATCGGCTGGGCGTACTGATGGGGGACTTCTACATCTTCCGGCATCTGGGTCTGGCGGATCGCCCGGCCATGCTGCTCGGCGTCGATGTGCTGGGGGTCTTCAGTCGCGTCGTGATCGACCTGCGCGACGGCGAACTGCTGATGGAAATCTAGCGGCCTCTTGCCCCGGCGCACGCGCCGTCGCATCAAGCGCCCCATGACCCGTGACCTCGCCACCCCCCGCCACGACTGGACTCTTGAAGAGGTGGAGGCCCTGTTCGAACAGCCCTTCATGGAGCTGGTGTTCCAGGCCGCCGAGGTGCACCGCCAGACCTTTGACCCGTCCGAGGTCCAGCTCAGCCGCCTGCTGTCGATCAAGACCGGCGGCTGCGCCGAGAACTGCGGCTATTGCTCCCAGTCGGCCAGCTTCGACACGGGCCTCAAGGCCGAGAAGCTGATGGACACCCAGGCCGTGCTGGCCGAGGCCATGGCGGCCAAGGCCGGAGGCGCCGACCGGTTCTGCATGGGCGCGGCCTGGCGTGAGCTTAAGGACCGCGACACGCCGAAGCTGGCAGCCATGATCTCGGGCGTGAAGGCTCTGGGGCTCGAGACCTGCGCCACGCTCGGCATGCTGACCGCCGATCAGGCCCGCCAGCTGAAGGATGCCGGGCTCGACTATTACAACCACAACCTCGACACCGGCCCCGACTATTACGATGATGTCGTCACCACCCGGACCTATCAGGACCGGCTGGAGACGCTAAAGCATGTGCGGGATGCGGGGATGAGCACCTGCTGTGGCGGGATCGTCGGCATGGGCGAGGCGCGGCGCGACCGGGCCGGCCTGTTGCACGCCCTGGCCACCCTGCCCGCCCATCCGGACAGCCTGCCGGTCAATGCCCTGGTGCCCGTCACCGGCACGCCCCTGGGTGATCGGGTGAAGCGCGAGGGGGAAATCGACCCCATCGAATTCGTCCGTACGGTCGCTGTCGCCCGCATCGTCTGCCCCCGGTCGATGGTGCGCCTGTCCGCGGGCCGCGAGGCCATGAGCCCCGAAATGCAGGCCCTGTGTTTCCTCGCCGGAGCCAACTCCATCTTCGTCGGCGACCGCCTGCTGACCACCGCCAATCCCGATGCCGATGCCGACACCCGCCTGTTCGCCAAGCTGGACCTGAGGCCCATGGTTACGGACCGTCCCCAGGCGGTCGAGAGCGCCGCGTAACCGGCCCTTAAGCCCGCTGCGCTAGGTCTACCCGGGAGACAGTTTCGGGAGAGGTCCATGACCGGTGGCGGTGGCGGTGGCGGCGGTGCGGCGCGACAGACCTATATCCAGATCGGCACCTCGACGGCGAACTTCAGCCGGGCGGGCGGGCGACGCGGTGTGCTGACGGTCGAGACCGGGCTGGATGTGGCCGATGCCGCCCTGCATACCCGGGCAGGCCAGTCCGCGCCCCGGCTGAGGGCCGCCTACAACCAGGTGATCGCTCGGGTGGCCGCCAGCCTGCGGGGCGATGCTCCGCCGGATGTCGAGCGGCTGGCCCGCGAGCTTCAGGCCGCCACCGACCAGACGCTGGGCCGGCCCGGCGCCCGTTTCCTGCTGGGCACGGTGATGGCCTTCTGAGGACGGATCAGTCCTTCGTCGGATCGCCCTGGGCATCATCGCCATAGGTCAGGGCCAGGAAGACGTCTTCCAGATCGGGATCCTCGGTCGAGATGTCGGCGATGGTGACGCCCGCTGCGCGAACCGCAGCCAGCACCTGCTCCACCGAAGAGCGGCCCTTGCGATAGGTGACCGAAAAGGCGCCGCCCGGACGTTTGGTGACTTCAAAGCCGTCCAGCACCGGCGGAGTCGCCATCGGCGTCTCGGGCGAAACCACCACATTGCGGGTGTCCAGCCGCCGCAGCAGTTGCGGCGTGGGCTCGCAGGCCACCACCTGCCCCCGGTTGACGATGGCGATGGTGTCACAGAGCTCCTGCGCCTCTTCCAGATAGTGGGTGGTCAACAGGATGGTGACGCCCTCGGCGTTCAGGCGGCGCACGTATTCCCAAAGCTGGCGACGCAGCTCGACGTCGACGCCGGCCGTCGGCTCATCGAGGATCAGCACCGGCGGAGCGTGCACCAGCGCCTTGGCCACCATCAGCCGCCGCTTCATGCCACCCGACAGGGCCCGGACATAGGCATTGGCCTTGTCCGACAGGCCGAGCGCGGCCAGCAGGGCATCCGAGCGTCGTTCATTGGCCGGCACGCCATAGAAGCCCGCCTGGACCTCCAGCGACTCGCGCGGCGTGAAAAAGACGTCGGCGACGATCTCCTGCGGCACGACACCAAGGGCTGCGCGGGCGTCGCGCGGCTGGGTATCGATGTCCCGGCCCCAGATCGACACCTCGCCCGAGGTCTTCTTGACCACCCCTGCCAGAATGTTGATCAGGGTCGACTTTCCGGCACCGTTCGGCCCCAGCAGGCCGAACATGGCGCCGCGAGGGATATCCAGATCGATGCCCTTCAGCGCCTCCTTGGGCGGGGCCTTCTTCGAGCCGGCATAGGTCTTGGTCAGGCCACGGATGCGGATGGCGGAGTCGGGCAGCGAAGAAGCAGCGGTCATGAGGTTCCGAATACAGGATCAGGCGTTTGACGCCGATGGGCGCGCCGCATAGGTATGCCTCGCTCGCCTCCGCGCCAAGCTCAGGGTTCAGAAATGCCGCCGCGTCATCCCGTTCCCGTCCCCGGTTCCGCCGAATTGGCCCCCGAGGAGATCCCTGTCGTGCAGCACCGGGTCGCCTGCGACGGCGGCGGCGGGGCGCTGGGCCATCCGCTGGTCTATATGGAGATCGGCGACGGCGGCGCGGTCGAGTGCGGCTATTGTGACCGACGCTTCGTGCTGGTGGCCGATCTGGCTCTGGACAATGAATATCGCGACCCGGCCCCGCGCCACGACGCTCACTAGGCACCGGCGACCCGTCGCCCGTTACGCGACTTGACCCCCTGGACGATCCAGAGGCGCTAGAAGACCCCCATCCCGCTCCCTCCCCCGAACCGGCTGGACCGCATGCGCTATCTGCACACCATGGTCCGGGTCTCTGACCTGGACGCCTCGCTTCGCTTCTGGTGCGATCATCTGGGCCTGACCGAAGTCCGCCGCATGGACAATGAGGCCGGGCGGTTCACCCTGGTGTTCCTCGCCGCCCCCAAAGATCTGGACCGGTCCGCCGCCGACCGCTCGCCCGAGCTGGAGCTGACGTACAACTGGGACCCCGAGACCTACAGCGGCGGGCGCAATTTCGGCCACCTCGCCTACAAGGTGGATGACATCCATGCGACCTGCCAGAAGCTGATGGACGCGGGCATCACCATCAACCGGCCGCCGCGAGACGGGCGCATGGCCTTCGTCCGCTCGCCGGACGGCATTTCCATCGAACTGCTGCAGGAGGGACAGGCCCTGACCCCGGCCGAACCCTGGATCTCCATGCCGAACGAGGGCAGCTGGTGAGGGCGGCGCTCGCCATCGGTCTGGCAGCCCTGTCGCTGACGGCCTGTGCCTCGACCACCGAGACCAATCCCGGACGCACAGCCACCGAACAGCTGCTGGTGGCGCGCGCGACCGATGCCGCCGTCGACGGCCTGCGCCTGCCCGTGCCGCCAGGAACCCGCGTCTTCGTCGACGACACCTATTTCCGCGCCGAAAGCGCCCCCTATGCCGTCAGCGCCATTCGGGGCGCGGTTCTGGAGGCCGGCTATCCCATCGCCCGCACGCGGGACGAGGCAGACGCCATCTTCGAAATTCGCGCCGGGGCCCTGTCGCTGGAACAGATGCGACGCGTGTTCGGCATTCCCGCCGTGCGCCTGCCGATCAACGACACCTTCAATGTCGTCTCGGTGCCCGAGCTGTCGGTCTACAGCCGCCGCGACCGGGTCGGCGTCGCCGAGTTCTCGGGCTTTGTCTATGATGCGAAGACGGGGCAGGCGCTGGGCGCCATCGTGCCCATGACCGGCCAATTCCGCATCCGCAGCCACCAGATGCTGATGATCTTCGCCTGGGGACAGCAGCGGCTGGATCCCGGCGATCGGGAGCCGGGCGACAGCTGGTTGCAGTTCTGACGACCGGCGCGGTGCTTGGCGGCTGACGGACGCGCCGGACCCCTCTATGGTCGCGCCATGAGCGACTCCGCCCCCTCCGAATCTGGCACCCCCGACCCGAGCGGCGACGTACGCCTGTGGCTGATCGATGCCTCGGCCTACATCTTTCGCGCCTATCACGCCCTGCCGCCGCTGACGCGCAAGTCGGACGGCCTGCCGGTCGGCGCGGTCCAGGGCTATTGCAATATGCTGTGGAAGCTGTTGCGCGAGATGAAGGGTGAGGGCGGACCGACCCATCTGGCGGCCATTTTCGACCATTCGGAAAAGACCTTCCGCAATGATCTCTACCCCGATTACAAGGCGCACCGCCCGCCGGCGCCCGAGGATCTGGTACCCCAGTTCGCCCTGGTGCGGGAGGCAACGGCGGCGTTTGGCGTCCACTGTGTCGAGCTGCCCGGCTATGAGGCGGACGACCTGATCGCCACCTATGCCTGCAAGGTCCGCGACGCCGGCGGGGAGGCCGTGATCGTTTCGTCCGACAAGGACCTGATGCAGCTGATCGGCGGCGGGGTCGTCATGTGGGATCCGATGAAGGACCGGGTGCTGGCCGAGGACGCCGTCATGGAAAAGTTCGGCGTCATGCCGGACAAGGTGATCGAGGTTCAGGCGCTGATCGGTGACAGCTCGGACAATGTTCCGGGTGCCCCGGGCATCGGCCCCAAGACCGCGGCCCAGCTGCTGGCCGAATTCGGCGACCTCGATACCCTTCTGGCCCGGGCGGGCGAAATCAAACAGCCCAAACGGCGCGAGACGCTGCTGACCCATGCCGACCAGATCCGGTTAAGTCGCCAGCTCGTGACCCTGAGCTGTGACGCGCCCGCGCCCGAGCCGATTGCCGACTTCGCCGTCCGCGATCCCCATTCGGAAACCCTGTCGGCCTTTCTGGAGAAGATGGAGTTCCGCTCGCTGGCCCGCCGGGTCGGCGACGGCAAGGCCACCCCGCTCGAGCCCGCGCCCAACGGCCGGCCCAAGGCGCTGAACGCCCCGGTCGCCGCGCCCCGGCATGCGCCCAGGCCGGCGACCGAGCTGGCCAACCCCGAAACCTTCGATACATCGACCTATGTCTGTGTGCGGACGATTGCCGACCTGCAGGACTGGATCGCCCGCGCGACCGCGGCGGGCGTGGTCGCCTTCGACACCGAAACGGATGCCCTGTCCTCCAGCCACGCCGGTCTGTGCGGCCTGTCACTGGCGGTGGCGCCCGGCGAGGCCTGCTATGTGCCGCTCACCCATGAAGCCGAACCGAAGGCCCAGTCCGGCGGTCTGGATTTCGACGGCGAGACCCTGCCCGAGGCCATCGACCAGATCCCGATGGATCAGGCGCTGGCCCTGCTGAAGCCCCTGCTGGAAAACCCGGCCGTGTTGAAGGTCGGCCAGAACATCAAATACGACCTGGCCGTCATGGCCCGGCATGGCATCGCGGTCGGGCCGATCGATGACACCATGCTGATCTCCTATGTGCTGGAGGGCGGCATCCACGGCCACGGCATGGACGAGCTGTCGCGCCTGCATCTGGGCCACGAACCCATCCCGTTCAAATCCGTCTGCGGAAGCGGCAAGTCACAGAAGAGCTTCCGCCACGTCGCGCTTGAGCCCGCCACCGCCTATGCCGCCGAAGATGCCGACGTCACCCTGCGCCTGTGGCGGCTGCTGAAGCCGCAACTGGCCGAGCAGCGGCTGGTCACCGTCTATGAGACGCTGGAGCGGGGCATGCCCGCCGTGCTGGCCGACATGGAGCTGGCCGGCATCCGCGTCGATCCCGACCGGCTGAAGCGACTTTCGTCCGAGTTCGGACTGAAGATGGCCGAGCTGGAAACCCGCGCCCATGAGGTGGCCGGCCGGCCCTTCAACATCGCCAGCCCGCGCCAAATCGGCGAGATCCTGTTCGGGGAGATGGACCTGCCCGGCGGCAAGAAGACCGCCTCCGGACAGTGGGGCACGGATGCCGCCATGCTGGAGACCCTGGCCGAGACCCATGAGCTGCCGCGCGTCATTCTGGACTGGCGCCAGCTGGCCAAGCTGAAGGGCACCTATACAGACGCCCTGACCGAGGCGGCGGACAAGACCAGCTTCCGGGTGCATACGTCTTATCAACTGGCGGCCGCCTCGACGGGTCGACTGGCCAGCTCCGACCCCAATCTGCAGAACATTCCGATCCGTACCGAGACGGGTCGCCAGATCCGCCAGGCCTTCATCGCCTCACCGGGACAGGTGCTGATCAGCGCCGACTACAGCCAGATCGAGCTGCGTATCCTGGCCCACATCGGCGACATCCCCGAGCTGAAGGCCGCGTTCAAGGCCGGCCTCGACATTCACGCGGCGACGGCGTCGGAGATGTTCGGGGTGCCGGTCGAAGGCATGTCGTCCGAGACCCGGCGGCGCGCCAAGGCCATCAATTTCGGCATCATCTACGGGATCTCGGCCTTTGGCCTGGCGGCCCAGCTCGGCATCGATAACAGCGAGGCCGGGGCCTATATCAAGACCTATTTCGAGCGCTTCCCCGGCATCCGCACCTATATGGATCGCATCAAGGGCGAGGTGAAGCAGGCGGGCTTCGTCACCACCCTGTTCGGGCGCAGGATTCACATTCCGGCCATCCACTCCAAATCCGGCGCCGAGCGTCAGTTCGGCGAGCGGGCGGCGATCAATGCGCCGATCCAGGGCACGGCCGCCGACATCATCCGGCGCGCCATGATCCGCATGCCGGACGCGTTGAAGGCTGAAGGCCTGGAGACCCGGATGCTGCTGCAGGTGCACGACGAACTGGTGTTCGAGGCCCCGGAGGCTGAAGCGGATCGCGCCATTGCCGTCATCCGCCGGGTCATGGAAGGGGCCGCCGAGCCGGCGGTCTCGCTGAGTGTGCCGTTGGTGGTCGATGCCCGCGCGGCCTCGAACTGGGACGACGCCCACTAGGGTCTCAGTAGAGGTCGCGCGCCAGCCAGGCGATGTAACAGCCATAGGCCACCAGCAGGGCCAGACCTTCCAGACGCACGATCCGCATCCCGGTGCGCACAAACAGGACCACAAGGGCGGTAGCCGCCACCATCACCCAGATGTCCAGCCGGATGATCTCGGGCGGCACACGGATCGGCGCAACCAGCGCCGTGATCCCGAGAATACCGAGCACATTGTAGATGTTGGAGCCGATGATATTGCCCAGCGCCACGTCGGAATGTCGCCGAAAGGCCGCGACCGCCGAGGTCACCAGTTCCGGAAGCGAGGTCCCGACCGCCACCACCGTCAGACCGATGACGGTGTCCGATACGCCCATCTGCTCCGCGACGATCACGGCGTTATCGACCAGCAACCGGGCCCCGCCGACCGTCAGCGCAATACCGATGATCGCCAGTCCCAGACCGGACCACAGCCCGCCGCGCGCCGCCGGGACGTCCTCGGTCAGGTGCTCGTACTTGCGGGCCTCGCGGTCCCGATGGCGCCGCTCCCCCATCCACGCCCAGAGCAGATACACAACGAGCCCCGCCAGCATGGCCAGACCCCAGCGATAGTCGATCGTCCCCGCGACCACTGCCGCGACGCAGACGGCGGTCGAGAGGACCAGCATCCACCCGTCCCGGCGAAAGGCGTTCCGATCCACGCCGATCGGCGAGATGAGGGCCGCGAGACCGAGGATCAGCAGCACATTGGCCGTGTTCGATCCGACGACATTGCCCATGGCGATGCCGGGCGAACCCGCCAGCACGGCCGTCAGACTGGTCACCAGTTCCGGCGCTGAAGTCCCCATTCCGACCAGGGTCAGACCGATCAACAGGGGCGAGACACCCAGGCTGCGCGCCGCCGTCGTCGCGCCCCGAACCAGCGTATCTCCACCGGCGACCAGCAGCACAAGGCCGAGCGCCAGCAGGCCATAGGTCATGGTCATCGGTGATCCCCCCCGCTAGAACCGCCCTCTCACAAACAGGCCCGCCGGACAACGCCGGTCGCCGGAAAAAGGTGCGAATCTTGGCTTCGACCGACATCGATGTGCTGATCGTCGGCGCGGGGGCAGCGGGAATGACGGCGGCCATCGAGGCGGGGCGCCGGGGCCGACGGGTGCGGATCATCGACCATGCGCGGGCCCCGGGCGAAAAGATCCGCATCTCGGGCGGAGGCCGCTGCAACTTCACCAATCTGGGCTGCGGGCCGCATGCCTTTCTGGGCGAGAATCCGCGCTTTGCCACCTCGGCATTGAAGCGCTTTACCCAGCACGACTTCATCAAACGGGTCGATCAGGCCGGCATCGCCTGGCACGAAAAGACCCTCGGGCAACTGTTCTGTGACGACAGCGCCAAGCTGATCATCCGAATGCTGACGGACCAGATGCGTGAAGCGGGTGTCGCCCTGTCGCTGGGCGTTTCCGTGGACCGGCTCTCGCGCGCCGGGGACGGCTTTGAGGCTGCACTGTCCGACGGCAGCAGCCTGCGCTGCGCCTCCCTGATTCTGGCGACCGGCGGCAAGTCGATCCCGAAGATGGGCGCGACCGGCTGGGCCTATGAGACGGCGCGGTCGCTCGGCCTGCGGGTCACCGACACGCGCCCGGCCCTCGTACCCCTGACCTTCGAGCCGGGGTTGCTGGAGCGGCTGAAGCCGCTGGCGGGGGTGTCGGTCGAGGCGGTCGTCAGCCACGGCAAGACGAAATTCGCCGAAGGCCTGCTCTTCACCCACCGGGGGCTGAGCGGACCGTCCGTGCTGCAGATAAGCTCCTACTGGCGCGAGGGTGAGGCGATCGCCGTGGCGATGGCGCCGGACGTGGAGGTGTTCGCGCAGCTGAAGGCGATGAAGGCGGGCAACGGACGGCAGGCGGCGCATACGGCACTGGGACAGATCGTGCCGAAGCGGCTGGCCGAGGTTCTGGTCGAGCAGGAGGCGGCCAGCGGCAATCTGGCGGACCTGTCCGACAAGGCCCTGCGACGACTGGATCAGGCGGTCAACGGCTGGAGCGTCAAACCGGTCGGCAGCGAAGGCTATCGGACGGCCGAGGTTACGCTCGGCGGCGTGGCCACCGACCAGCTGGACCAGCAGACGATGGCAGCGAAGCGCGTACCCGGCCTGTATGTGATCGGCGAGGCGGTTGACATCACCGGCTGGCTGGGCGGCTATAATTTCCAGTGGGCGTGGAGCTCGGGCTGGGCCGCCGGACAGGTCGCATAGCTGCGATAACGGCGCTCTGACGGAACTGTGACCTCCTGTCATCTTGTCTCTCTGGCCGCTATCCGCCAACACTAGCGCTGCGGGACGGGCCCCTCTGGCACGCTCCGGGGCCCCCCTCGTCCTCCGCCCCGGACCGTGTGATGTCGGACCGCATCGGGTGCGCCCGGTGTCGGTCCGGGCCCAATTCGGACAAAAGCCGGTACCGGGCGCATTTCACCTTACACTCGACCGCAAGGCCTCGCCGGTCGTGCGGCTTTACGCCCGGAGAGACGATGCCCCTTCTGATGTGCCCCAATGATGATGCCGCCATGCAGACGCTGGAACGGTCCGGCGTTCAATTCGACATGTGCCCGACCTGTCGCGGAGTCTGGCTGGACCGCGGGGAGCTCGAAAAGCTGATGGCCGCTGCCGTCGACGAAGGTCGCGCTGCGGCGCCCCCGGCTGCGCCCAGCCGTCCGGAACCGCAGCCCCAGGCCTGGTCGGCGCCGCCGCGCGAGGAGTCCTGGCGCGATGAGCGGCACCGCGACGACCGGCGCCATGACGACCGGGGCCGCCCGCGCAAAAAGAAGCGCGACAGCATTTTCGACATCTTCGAGTTCGACTGAACGGCGTCAGGCCGCCAGTCCGGCCGTCCGCATCAGCGCGCGGATCGGCTCGAGGGCGGCGGGTGTAGAGCCCAGCTCGGCCCGCACCTTGGGGTGACGGAGCAGTTTCAGCGCCTCGGCCCGGGCCCGCTCCGTGACCGGCCCTCGCGGGCCGGTCTCGCCGGCCGCCAGCCGCAGGAGGATCTGCAGCTTTTGCGGGACCGGCACCGGGGCACGGACCATCTGGTCGATCAACCGGGACGAGGTTTCGACGGCCGAGCCGACCTTGCCCAGGGCCTCGCAGATCTGCTCCTCGTCCGTCTCCGACAATTCGACCTTGCCGGCGGCGCGTTGCAGACCGGCCAGCGTGGCCAGAACCTGGCCCGGGGGCAGTTCGGACCGACGCATTTCCGTCTCGAACCTGAGAGAGCTGAGACAGGCATGAAGCCAGCGCGCCGCGGACCGCTTGTTGGCCGTTCCCGTGACGTTCTCGCACAGCCGCATCAGATGCTCGGCCTCGCACATCACCGTGCTGCAGGGC
The DNA here is from genome assembly GCF_036963785.1 of Brevundimonas sp. Taxonomy (GTDB): domain Bacteria; phylum Pseudomonadota; class Alphaproteobacteria; order Caulobacterales; family Caulobacteraceae; genus Brevundimonas. The sequence goes on along the minus strand of NZ_JBALUS010000003.1, from coordinate 345,122 downwards.
TTGACGAAGGTCGCGACGAAATCGGCCGTGATCAGACTCTTGGAGCGCTCGGTAAAGGCGTCCTGCACCTCTTCCAGGGTCAGCAGCCGGCCGGCCGTCGCCGTCAGCGTCATGGCCAGCGCCCTCAGGATATCAATCTCGCCTTCGGGGTCAGCCGGTCGCAACCGGCGCGGCGAGCGCAGCTCGCGCAGGACCATGCGAGCCAGAACCGCAGACAACAGCGGATACTCTCCCGCCTGAAGCCGCTCACCCAGACGTCGGGCCGGTCCCTCGATGGTCGGAACAAGCAGGCGAAGCCGGTGATCCAGGGCGATCAGGGCCTCGATTTCGGCGGGGGCGACCATGCGAACCACGGCCGCCAGGCTGGCGCCCTGATCCAGGGACGGGCCAAGAATGTCGGCCAGACTGGTCCTCTGGGCCATCATCTCACACAGAATCTGCTCGATGGCGACCATGATGAGGGCGCGGGGCGGGCCGTCCAACGGCGCAGCCGCGGCCAGATCCATCAGCCGGTCCAACCGGGCCCGGGGGGTCTTGAGCCTCTTCAGCTGGCCCGAAATCACCCCTCCCATGATGAAGGCCCGATCCGATGTTCCCGCCAGCCGGTGAGCCAGATCCGCCAGGGACCGGCCCTCAAGCGGCGGAAATTTCTGCGCGCGACCGGCCGCGACGAGACGCTCGATCGCGGCATCGGCCAGCTTTTGATAGTGGCGGATCAGCTCATGGACCGGCTGTCCCACGGCCTGGCTTTCCGGCACGGCGACCTTTTGCACGGCGTGCTGCAGCTCAAAGCCCGAGGCCTCCAGAATCTCGGCCAGGTCCGGCCGGTGCAGAAGTTCAAAGGCCGTAACTCCGCGCCGCAGCAGCCAGTCCTCCAGCACCCGACCGATCAGCTCGCGGGCATGAGGCGCGTAAAAGTCCTGGATGCCGGTACAGCGCGGCCCGACCTCGTCATCGGGCACAACCCGCTTCTGCCGGACTTCGGGGGCCCCCCTGGTCAGTACGGTGAAGCTCGAGAACTCCATGGTCTCGGCATCCAGGGTCTCCTTGGTCACCCGGACCGCTGCCGCGCGGTTATCTTTCAGGATGTCCTCGGCCGTCTCGACAGCGTGGGTACGACTCTCCGTCGCCATAAGCAGGGCCCACGGTGCGGGTGCGGTCTTGCGGATGAAGACTTCGTAGTGGACGGGCCCGGCCATGAAACACCTGAAAACGCTACAAGCCCCAATCTTGCCGGAGGAGGGCTTAAGGCCGGGTTTCGCTCTTACCCTCCGTCGGAAGCGTTCAGGCTCTAGCCGCCCGCCCCGGCGCGCCCTAATGTCACCCTGATTGAATCCGAACGGTTACGCTTCAGACGCGTTAGACCGGACGACGGCGCAATGCGTCGAAGCCTCTGAGGAGTGAATCTTGGCCAACATCACCCTGGTCGACGACGACGAGAACATTGTTGCCTCCGTGTCGCTGGCGCTGGAAAGCCATGGGCACAAGATCACGGCCTATCATGACGGCGCCTCGGGTCTTGAAGCGCTGCTGGCGACGCCGCCCGATCTGGTCATTCTGGACGTGAAGATGCCGCGCATGGACGGCATGGAGGTGCTCCGCAAGCTGCGCCAGACCTCGCAGATCCCGGTCATCATGCTGACTTCGAAGGACGAGGAGATCGACGAGATCCTCGGCTTCAACCTCGGCGCCGACGACTACATCCACAAGCCCTTCAGCCAGCGGCTGCTGCTGGAGCGGGTCAAGGCGCTGCTTCGGCGCGTCGGCATCGGCACGGGCGAGGGTGAGGCCCAGGGCGACGCCGCTGCCCGCGCCATCCGTCGCGGCAAGCTGACGATGGACCCCGCGCGCCACGAGAGCACCTGGGACGGCAAGCCGGTCAAGCTGACCGTTACCGAATTCCTGCTGCTGCAGGCCCTGGCCCAGCGCCCCGGCTTTGTGAAGAGCCGCGACAATCTGATGGACGCCGCCTACGACGATCAGGTCTATGTCGACGACCGCACCATCGACAGCCACGTGAAACGCATGCGCAAGAAATTCCGGGTCGTCGATCCGGAGTTCGACGCCATCGAGACCCTGTACGGCGTTGGCTACAGATACCGCGAAAGCTGAGTCCGAAGAGGCCCGCGAGGCCCGTCCGCGCTCGCGGTTCCGGCCGGTCGGATCGCGTCTCGGCGCCCTGATTCTTGCGCTGAACCTGCTCAGCCTGCTGATCCTGTTCGTCGGGGCGCTCGCCCTGAACGAATGGCGACGGGGCCTGATCGAGGCGCGTCAGGAATCCCTGATGGCCCAGGCCGAGCTCATGTCCAATGTTCTCGGCGAGCTGGGCATCACGACGGGCGTGCCGACCCCCGCGCTCGACGAATATGAAACCGCTAAATGGCTGCGCGATAATTTCGTGCCGGTCGGACAGCGGGCCCGGGTGTTCGACCGCGACGGCCTGCCGGTGGCCGACAGCTATATGGTCACCGAGGCCATTCCCGGCGCGCCGCTGGATCCCGCGCGGCCTGCCTCGACACCCGTGGCCGAGCCTGATCTGGAGGCCGAGGTCGAGGAAGATCGCCGGCTGGAACAGGCCCGTCTGGAATTGGCGACCGAGATCGAAACTGCCCTGACCGAGGGCCCCCAGGCCGGTGTCCGGCGGGATGAGACCGGCAATCGGGTCATTTCTGTCTCCCTGCCCATTCGCCATGTCCGGCAGGAACTGGGGGTGCTGACGCTCGAGGCCGCTGACGTCGATGAAATTCTGGCCGCCCAGCGCGCCGCCCTGATGCCCTTTGCCATCGTGGCGCTGGTGGTGTCTCTGTTCTCGTCGTTGCTGCTGCACCTGTTTGTGGCGCGACCGGTGATGCGTCTGTCGGCTGCCGCGGACAGCGTACGCCTGCAGCAGACCCGCGCCATCTCCATGCCTGACCTTGAGGAGCGTCGTGACGAGATCGGCGACCTGGCCCGGTCGCTGGAGACCATGACGCGCGCCCTGTCCGACCGGATGGAGGCGATCGAGCGCTTCGCGGCCGACGTCTCCCATGAGATCAAGAATCCCCTGACCTCGATCCGCTCGGCGCTCGAAACCCTGCCGCTGGTCAAGGCCGAGGCCCAGCGCGAAAAGCTGACCGCCTTGTTGCAACAGGATGTCCGTCGCCTCGACCGTCTGATCACGGACATTTCGAATGCGTCGCGACTGGATGCCGAATTGGCCCGGGATCGCCCCCGCACCGTGGATCTGGCCGCCCTGCTCAGCGACATCGTCGATGTCTATCAGAGCTCGCCCAAGCCGGGGGATGTGCCCCTGCATCTGTCGATCGATACCCCGGGGCCCACCCGTATCGTCGGCCGTGACGGGCCGTTGGGGCAGGTGATCCGGAACCTGATCGACAACGCCCGCTCCTTCAGCCCGCCGGACGGGACGGTGCGGCTGATCCTCGACCGCGCGCCCGACGGGTCGCAGGACATCCGCATCCGGGTCGAGGACGACGGCCCGGGCATCCCGGTCGAAAATCTCGAAACGGTGTTCCAGCGCTTCTACACCTCGCGGCCGAAGGGCACCCAGTTCGGCGCGAATTCGGGGCTGGGCCTGTCGATCGTGCGCCAGATCATCGAGGCCCACGGCGGTCAGGTCTGGGCCGAGAACATCACCGATCCGGCCGATCCCGAACGCATCACGGGGGCCCGGTTCGTCATGACGCTCACTCCGCTTCACGCCCGGGCATGACCGGCCCGGCCCAGGTTCAGGCCACGGTCGTCGCTGTGCGGCGGGGCGGTGACTGGTCAGGCGTCGCCCTGACCGGCCCCTCAGGGGTGGGAAAGAGCAGTCTGGCGCTCAGGCTGATGGCGCAGGGCTGGCAGCTGGTGGCCGATGACGGGGCCCTGGTCTGGGCCAGTGGAGGACATCTGTGGGCCCGGGCACCCCGCGTGACCGCCGGCCGGATCGAGGCGCGTGGCCTCGGCCTGATCTCGACCCCGCATCGGGACGTCTGTCGGCTCGGGCTGGCGGTAAGCCTTGGCCTCGACGAGCCCGAGCGCATGCCCGACCCGGTTCATGAGATCTGGCTGGGCCTGCCGCTCCGTACCATCGCAGTTCAGGCCCGCGCAGCGGCGGCTCCGTCCATCGTGGCGCTGGCGCTGGCCGAGGCCGTGCGGCGTCCGGTCTCACCTTGACGCTTTAAACCGGCGTCAGATTGGCCTATCAAGCGCGGCTCACGGCCCGGGCCACGACCCCGTGGCCAGAATGACGCCGGGGATGGGTCCTGTCTTGGTGAAGCCTTCATGATCGGACTGGTGATCGTAACCCACGGCGGCCTGGCCTCGGAATTCCTCGCGGCCATGGAACACGTCGTCGGCCCCCAGCGCGGCGTCGCGGCCATCTGCATCGGCCCGGACGACGACATGGAGCGCCGCCGCCGCGACATCGTCGATGCCGCAGGCGCGGTCAACGACGGCGATGGCGTCATCCTGCTGACCGACATGTTCGGCGGCACGCCGTCCAACCTCGCCATTTCCGTCATGGAAGAAACCCGCGCCGAGGTGATCGCCGGTCTCAACCTGCCGATGCTGATCAAACTGGCCAGCGTGCGCGGTCGTGAGCCCATGGAGGCCTGCGTCGCCCATGCGCAGGACGCGGGCCGGAAATATATCTCGGTCGCCTCGTGGGTGCTGTCGGGGGAAAAATGAGCGGCGGCGATAGCCTTCCGACCGCCTCGACGGTCGTCGACATCTGCAACTCCCGCGGCCTGCATGCCCGGGCCTCGGCCAAATTCGTCAAGCTGGCCTCGGAGTATGAGGCCGATATCCGCGTCACCCGCGACGGCGTCACCGTGAATGCCCTGTCGATCATGGGCCTGCTGACCCTGGGGGCGGGCAATGGCTGCGGCCTGACGATCGAGGCCGAGGGCGCAGACGCAGAGGCCGCGGTCGCCGCCCTCCGCGACCTCGTGGCCCGGCGCTTTGACGAGGAAAACTAGAGCAGGGCCTCGACGCGCTCGGACGGCCGGCACAGGGCCGCGCCCTTGTCGGTCACCACGATCGGCCGGTTGACGAGGATCGGATCCTCGACCATCGCCGCCAGCAGGGCCGCATCGCTGACGTCATCGGCGGTCAGGCCGCGGTCCTCGGCCGAGGTGCCCCGCACCCGCAGCAGGCCTTTCAGCCCCTCACCCGTGCGCGTGGCCAGGTCGGTCAGTTGATCGGCCGTCCAGCCGGTCTTCATATACTCGACCACATCCGGCTCGACACCCGAGGCCCGGACCATCTCCAGCACATTGCGCGACGTGCCGCATTTGGGGTTGTGATAGACGGTGACGGTCATGTCGGCCCCTCGGTCAGGGTCTTTCCGGGTGGACGCCTGGTGGAGCCGAGCGGAATCGAACCGCTGACCTCGTCATTGCGAACGACGCGCTCTACCAACTGAGCTACGGCCCCGATCATGCTCGGGCACAGGCGAGCGCGGGACATAGTCGGGCGGGGCTTGTGGTGTCAATGGCGTCTTGCGGGATCACGCGATGTCTGTTCCGGAGCGCGACACCGTCGGCCTTGGCCGAAAGCCCCGGCTCAGGCTAGAAGCGGACATCTGACGCATTTCCGCTGCCAACAAGGATCGACATGGGCCCCGCCATCGCCGGCTTCATCTGCTTTCTGGTCGACTCGATCTTCCTGCTGTTGTGGCTGGCGATCATCGTCTCGGCCGTCATGAGCTGGTTATTCGCCTTTGACGTGATCAACTATCGCAACCGCTTCGTGGCCCAGCTGGCCCATTTCCTGGACAGCATCACCGCCCCGATCCTCGCGCCCCTGCGCAGCATCATCCCGTCGCTGGGTGGCATCGACATCACGCCGATCATCGCCCTGCTGATCATCTCGGGCATCCGCTCCTACATTCTGCCCGCCAGCTGTGCGGCCCTGTATCAGCTGCTGAGCGGAATCTGATGCAGCCGGGTCACGTCTGGGTGCTTTCGCCGCCCGGCCCGAACGCCTAAGGTGCGGGTCCTCCGGCGCTCCGGCGCCCTTGAATTTCGAAGGTCATGACCACGATCAGGACGGTCGCCATCATCGGCGCGGGACAGATGGGATCGGGTATCGCCCAGGCGGTGGCGACCGGCGGCTATGCGGTGCGCCTGTATGACGCCGACCCCACGCGGCTGCCGCTGGCCCATGGCACCATCGCCAACAGCCTGGCCCGCCGCGTCGAGCGCGAGAGCCTCGCGGCGGACGAGGCCCAGGCCATTCTGGGCCGGATCACCGATGCCGCCGATCTGGCCGCCGTCGGCACGGCGGATCTGGTGATCGAGGCGGCGGTCGAGGACGAGGCCGTCAAGACCGACATTCTCAAGAGCCTGACGCCCCACCTCGGGCCGGACACCCTGGTGGCGTCCAACACCTCGTCCATCTCGATCACCCGGCTGGCGTCCGCTACCGACCGGCCCGACCGCTTCATCGGCCTGCATTTCATGAAGCCGGCCCCGGCCATGCGGCTGGTCGAGATCATCCGCGGCATCGCCACCTCGCCTGCCACCTATGAGACTGCGGTCGAGTTCGCCCAGAGCCTGGGCAAGACCACCACCAATGCCGAGGATTTTCCGGCCTTCATCGTCAACCGTATTCTGGTGCCGATGATCAATGAAGCCATCTTCACCCTCTATGAAGGGGTCGGCGATGTCGCCTCGATCGACAAGGCGCTGAAGCTGGGCGCCAACCACCCGATGGGCCCGCTGGAACTGGCCGACTTCATGGGTCTGGACGTCGTCCTGGCCATCATGAATGTGCTGTATGACGGGCTGGCCGACAGCAAATACCGGCCCTGTCCCCTGCTGGTGAAATATGTCGAGGCCGGCTGGCTGGGTCGCAAGACCGGGCGCGGCTTCTACGACTATTCCGGCGACGTTCCGGTGCCGACACGATGAAGGCCCGTTTCGACACCCTCGAGGATCTGCCCGGCCAGCGTCAGGTGACCTGGCGTCGGTCCGGCGGCTGGATCGCCCTGGCGGCCGCACTCGGCATTGCCTGGCCGCCCCTGATCATCACCTTCTTCGTCTGGCCGCCACAGAGCTGGCTGGACGGGCTGAGTACGGATTGGCGCGTGCTGGTTCTGGCGGTCGGCATATTTGCGGTGCCGCTCTGCCTCTGGCTGCTGCGGCAGGAGCGGGATCGCACCGGGCGACCTGCGACCCGGCTCGGCATCGTCTGGCGCTTCATGTTCTACGGAGGTCTGCTGGCCGCCGCCCTGCAGGGCTTCAACGCCCTCGTCCTCTCCGGCATCGGTGCCGCCCGTTCGGCGGATATCGGCCAGGCCATGGGCTATGCCGAAACCGCCCTGCTGATCTTTGGCGTGGGTGGGGTGCCGCTGGCGATCCTGGTGGGCATCAGCTACGCCCTGTGGGCCGGAGTGTGCGCGGCCTTCATTGCCTTCATGCCGCGTCCGGCGCCGGTGCGCGACCGGCTCGGCCTCAGTGGACGCGACACCTTTTAACCTCGCTGGACGACGTTACAGCAAATTTACTTTCTTTCGGCGCCGCTCGCTGCGACCCTCCCCGCCTGATATCGGGTGACCGTCGGGGGGACATCGCACCATGACATCCACAGATCTGCATACCGGACCGGCCACCGCCCGGCTCGCGCCCGTGGCGCCCAAGGACCGGATTTTCAATCTGGACATGCTGCGCGGCTGGGCCGTGCTGGGGATTCTGGCCGTCAATGCCCTGGCCTTTGCCTGGCCGCACATCCTGATTGCGCCCGTAGAAACGCCCCCACCGGTCGACAGCACCATGGCGGATACGATCGGCGTCTGGGTCATCGACGTCTTTTTCGCCGACAAGATGCGCACCCTGTTCACCATGCTCTTCGGTGTGTCGATCTTCCTCGTCGGCGGTGAACGCAGTGATCTGGATCGGGGCGCCCTGCTGCGGCGACGTCTGGGGTGGCTGGCCCTGATCGGTGCCCTGCACGGAGCGCTGCTCTGGTTTGGCGACATCCTTCTGCTCTACGCCATCAGCGGATTTGCTTTCCTGATGTTCCGGTCGTGGTCGGCCCGACGCCTCCTCTGGGTTGGAGGGTCCATCACCTTGGTATGGGCCCTGCTGGCTGTCGGCTTCTACTGGGGCATGGGCAATATCCCGCCCGAAATGGCTGCAGAGTTTGAACAGGGCATGGCCGCCCCGACGCCTGAGATGATCCAGGCCGTCGTCGATACCTATCGGTCGGGCGGGTTCGCCGGGTTCACGGCGAACCTGACGACCTGGGCGACCTTTGCTGTCTTCATGCTGATGATGATTCCGGTCTCGGTCCCTTTGATGATGGTGGGCCTTGGCCTGTTCAAATCCGGCTTCCTGACCGGCCAGTCGCCGATGTGGGTCTATCTGACCGTTCTGGTGGTCGGAGGCGCCAATCTGGCCCTGTCGGCGATCTGGGGCTGGCAGGCCGCCATGGCGCCGGATGGAGTCGACCCCACCGGCGGCTGGGCCCATGCCTCGACCGGCGCGGCGCCGCTGGTCACCCTCTTTTACGTCACTGCCCTGATCCTGCTGACCAAGTTCGGGCTCAGGGTGATCACCCAGGTGCTGGTGCCGGTCGGTCGCATGGCCTTCACCAACTACCTGACCCAGACCCTGATCATGGTCACCCTCTATTACGCGGCCTGGGGACCCTTGTGGTACGGGACGCACAGCACCTCGCAGATGTGGATGGTGGTGGGTGCTGTCTGGCTGGCCCAGCTGATCTGGTCGCCGCTGTGGCTGTCGGTGTTCCGCATGGGGCCGCTGGAGTGGGCCTGGCGCTGCCTGACCTATGGCCGGATGGTCCGCATCTCGAAGGGCGGCGACTGAACCCCGGTCGCATTGCGGGACGGGGGGTGATGGCGTAATCGCCCCCCATGAGCACTGAAGCCCCCACCGACGCCCCGATCACCGACGCCCCCCGCCCTGAGGCCCGGGGGCCGCGGGGCTTTCAGGACCGGCGCGGCGCGGATCTGATCGCCGAGCGCCGCATCGTCGAGCGCGTCTCGGCGGTCTACGAGCGCTGGGGCTTTGAGCCGCTGGAAACCTCGGCCTTCGAATATGCCGATGCGCTCGGCAAATTCCTGCCCGACGCCGACCGCCCGAACGAGGGTGTGTTCGCCCTGCAGGACGATGACGACCGGTGGATGGCCCTGCGCTATGACCTGACGGCGCCGCTGGCCCGCTATGCCGCCCAGAGCTGGGAGACCCTGCCCAAGCCCTTTCGGCGCTACGCCTTCGGCCCCGTCTGGCGCAATGAAAAGCCGGGGCCCGGCCGATTCCGCGAATTCATCCAGTGCGACGCCGACACCGTCGGCTCTGACCGGCCCGAAGCCGATGCCGAGATCCTGGCGCTGGCGGTCGAGGGGCTGACGGCTACGGGCCTCGACCGGGATCAGGCGCAGATCAAGGTCTCGAACCGCAAGCTGTTCGATGGCCTGTTCGGGGCGGGCGGCATCGACGATCCGGCCCAGCGCCTGACCGCGCTCCGCGCCATCGACAAGTTCGACCGGCTGGGCTGGGAGGGGGTCTCGGCCCTGCTGGGGGAGGGTCGACTGGACGACTCCGGCGACTATACGAAGGGCGCTCAATTGCCGACCGCCGTCATCTCGACCGTCGAGCGCTTTCTGGCCTCGGCGGGCCAGGCGGACCTCAGTCGCGCCGATACGTTGGCCGCTGTGGCCGGTGCCGGGGATCTGGGTGCCGTCGGCGAAGAGGCGCTGAAAGAGCTGCAGGCCATCGACACAGCCCTCGGCATCATGGGCGTGGACCAGGCCGCCGTACGCTTCGATCCGACGGTCGTTCGCGGACTGGAGTATTACACCGGCGTGGTGTTCGAGGCGGAACTGCTGCTGCCGACCACGGATGACAAGGGGCGACCCGTCCGGTTCGGCTCGATCGGCGGCGGCGGCCGCTATGACGATCTCGTCGCCCGGTTTACCGGCCAGAGCGTCCCTGCAACCGGCTTTTCCTTCGGTGTATCGCGTCTGGCGGCAGCCCTCAGGGCCAGCGGTCGCGATCCGGCGGGCGAGGTCCGGGGCCCGGTGGTGGTGATCGCCTTTTCCGACGCCGACATGGCCCACTATCTGGGCGCCGTCGCCGAGCTGCGGGCCGCCGGCATCGCCGCCGAACTCTACCTTGGCCGGGCGGGCATGAAGGCCCAGATGAAATACGCCGATCGCCGGGGCGCCCCGGTCGCCGTCATGCTGGGCGGCGACGAAATCGCCGCCGGTACGGTGACGCTCAAGGACCTCGACGCCGGCCGCCGCCTGTCGCAGGCGGTGTCTGATAATGCCGAGTGGAAACAGGCTCGTCCGGGACAGCAGACCCTGCCTCGCGACCAGATGCTGGGCGCAATCCGCGCGATTCTCGAAGGATCGTCAACAACCGGCTGATCGCGGCGCTGACTTATCGACGATCAGTCAAGAAAACGCCGGATTTCGCCTTCGCTTTGATTGACTTGTCCGTCCCGGATCGTATGAATGGGCTTCTCGAAGCGCGCGACGCGATGCGACGCGCAAACTTCGTAGGCGTTTCGGGGAGGAAACGTCCGCTCCTAGACGAGCGAAAGAAGCCCGCCGCGATGTATCCCCCGCGGCGGGCTTTTTTGCGCCTGAACCCTGCCCTGACCCGGGAGGCACCCCATGGCCGATCACGCGACCCCAAATCTGCCATCTATCGATTTCGAGGCGACCCACCGGTTCTATACCGCCCTGGGCTTCGAGACCGGCTGGCGGGACGGCGGCTCGATGATCCTGCGACGGGGCGGCCTGACGCTCGAGTTCTTCCCCTTCGCGGACCTTGATCCCGCCGAAAGTTCGTTCGGGTGCTGCCTGCGGCTGGATGATCTCCAGGCCTTCTATGACCTGTGTCTGGCTGCCGGCATTCCCGAGCAGAGCTGCGGCTGGCCGCGCCTGAAGGCCCCCGCAATGGAGGCCTCCGGTCTGCGTATCGGCTATCTGGTCGACCCCAACGGGTCCTTGCTGCGCCTCATCCAGAACCCATGAAAAAGGGGCCACCCGGCGGATGGCCCCTCCCTCACCTCATCCGGATCCGGCCTACCAGAGGCGGACGCGTTCTTCCGGCGTCAGATAGTATTTGTCACCGGGCTGGATGCCGAAGGCCTCGTACCAGGCGTCCAGGTTACGCACAGGCCCGATCACCCGGAACTGGGCCGGCGAGTGCGGGTCGGTCGCCACCTGGTTCTTCAGGGCTTCCTCGCGGTATTTGCTGTTCCAGACCTGGGCCCAGCCCAGGAACACCCGCTGGGTGCCCGTCGTGCCGTCGAGGATCGGGGCTTCCTCGCCGTCCAGCGACAGCTCATAGGCCGCCAGCCCCAGGGTGATGCCGGCCAGATCGCCGATGTTCTCGCCCATGGTCAGGGCCGGGCGCACCGGATAGCCCGGCAGCGGCTCATAGGTCCCGTACTGGCTGCCCAGCATGGCTGCCCGCTCGTCGAAGCGGGCGGCATCCTCGGCGGTCCACCAGTCGCGCAGCACCCCGTCGCCGTCCGACTTGCGGCCCTGATCGTCGAAGCCGTGGCCGATCTCGTGACCGATCACCCCGCCGATGGCGCCATAGTTGACGGCCGGGTCGGCGTTCGGATCGAAGAAGGGCGGCTGCAGGATGGCGGCCGGGAAGACGATCTCGTTCTTGGTCGAGTTGTAATAGGCGTTCACGGTCTGCGGAGTCATGCCCCACTCGTCGCGATCGACCGGACCGTCCATGCGGCCCAGCAGGTACTGCCAGCGGAAGGCGCCGGCGCGCTCGACATTGCCGACCAGATCATCGGCGCGAACCTCCATGGCGGAATAGTCGCGCCACTTGTTCGGATAGCCGATCTTCACGGTGAAATTGTCGAGCTTGTAGAGCGCCTGCTCCTTGGTTTCCTCACCCATCCAGTCCAGCTGGCGGATGCGCCCGGCCAGGGCCACGCGCAGGTTGGCGACCAGCTCTTCCATCATCGCCTTGGACTCTGCGGGGAAGTATTCGGCCACATAGAGGCGACCGAAGGCCTCGCCCATCACGCCTTCCGAGAAGCTGACGGCGCGCTTGTCGCGGGCGCGCTGTTCCGGCTGGCCCGACAGGTCACGGCCGCGGAACTCCCACTGGGCGTCCGAGAAGCGCTGCGACAGAAAGGGGGCCATGTCGTCGACGGTGTGGAAGGCCTGCCAGGCCTGCAGCACCGGCATCGGGGCGTCGGCGAAGATCTGGGCGATCTTGGGCAGGGCCGTGTCCTGACGGACCACCAGGCGCTCGATCCCGCCCAGACCGGCGGCATCCAGATAGCCGGCCCAGTCAAAGCCCGGCGCATGCGCGGCCAGTTCGGCGGGGGTGAAGGGGTTGTAGGTCTCGTCGCGGTTGCGGTTCTGCTCGGGGGTCCAGTGCGCCTCGGCGATCTGCGACTCCAGGTCGACGATCTGCTGGGCCGTTTCGGCGGGATTGTCCCAGCCGATCATGGTCAGCATGCGCTCGACATAGGCCAGGTACAGCACCTTCTTGTCGGCGTAGCGCTCGTCCAGATAATAGTCGCGGCTGGGCAGGCCCAGACCCGACTGGCTGGCATAGGTGATGTAGCGGTCGGGGTTCTTGGCGTCGTCACCGATCCCGATCCCGAAGAAGGAACCACCGAACCGGCCCTGGGTGCCGCCCATATAGACGGCCATGGCGTCATGGCTGTCGACGGCGCGGATGGCGTCCAGATACGGTTGCACCGGCTGGGCATCCAGCGCCTCGATCCGGTCGGTGTCCATGTAGGAGCGATAGAGGTCCGCGATCTTGCGCTCGTCGGTGCCGGCGGCCAGCGAGGTATCGCTCACCAGGGTGTCGATCATCACCTTCAGGCGGTTGTCGGACAGCTCGCGCAGCAGGGCGAACGAACCGTACGAGGTCCGGTCGCCCGGAATCTCGATCTGGTCGAAGGCCAGTCCGTTCGCATAGCGGAAGAAGTCATCGCCGGGCGCAACGCTCAGGTCGCGTCCCGCAAGGTCAAAACCCCAGGTCCCATAGCTAGGCGCCCCGGTGCCCTTCCAGCCCGAGCCGGCCGGGTCCTGGGCTGCGGTCGGGAACAGCGAGAAAACAGTGCAGGACTCGTTCAGGCACTCGTGCGAGTGACCATCGTCAAACGTGTGCATCTGCTGGGCGAAGGTCGCCGTGGCGGGCAGCATCAGGGCACCAACGGCGGCACCGATCAGAAGGCGTTTCATTCTTGAACCTCTTGTGGATTGGCGCAGCACGGCCACGCCCGGAAATCTCCAGTTCCGGACCCTAGTCGTGCACGGCGCGCAATTCTCTTAAAAAAAGTTCATGATCGGGACCGCCCCGGCATGGCCTTTGGCTTTGATCCCCTCCTGCACTGCAGTAAGCACACCGTATGGCTCCACCCCACGGCGACGGCTCGGAATACAAGGACCTGCTGGTCTTTCTCGCAGCGGCCGGCGTGGTCGTGCCCCTGTTCAACCGCATCAAGATCAGCCCCGTGCTGGGCTTTCTGGCCGCGGGCGTATTGCTGGGGCCGGACGGGCTGGGCCGGTTTGCCAATGACGCGCCGTGGCTGGCCTGGCTGGGCTGGCTGACGCTCGACGACCGCGACCAGATCGCCCAGCTGTCCGAGCTGGGCGTCGCCTTCCTGCTGTTCATGATCGGGCTGGAACTGTCGTGGGAGCGGCTGAAGTCCATGCGCCGGCTGGTGTTCGGCCTCGGCCTCAGCCAGATCGCCCTGGCCACGGCCGTCATCGCCGCCGGCTTCATGCTGACCGGGCAGACCTTCGTTTCGGCCATGGTGCTGGGCATGGGCCTCGCCCTGTCCTCGACCGCCGTGGTCATGCCGGTGCTGGCCGAGCGCAAGCGCCTTCACGGCACGGCCGGGCGCGCGACCTTTTCCATCCTGCTGGCCCAGGACATGGCCGTGGCGCCGATCCTGATCACCGTCACCGTGCTGGCCACCCTGGCCCAGAGCGGCGGCGACCTGAACCCGGCGGTGCTGGGCGCGGCCCTGCTGACCCTCGCCCCGGCCGCCATCGGCCTCGCCGCCCTGATCCTGCTGGGGCGCGTGGTCCTGCGCCCCATGTTCCGCTCGGTCGCCAAGGCCCGCGCCCGCGGTCAGGGGCAGGAGATGTTCGTCGCCGCCAGCCTGCTGGTGGTGGTGGCCGCCGGCCTCGGCGCCCAGGCGGTCGGCCTGTCCATGAGTCTGGGCGCCCTGGTCGCCGGCGTCCTGCTGGCCGAGACCGAGTTCCGGCGCGAGGTCGAAATCTCGATCGACCCGTTCAAGGGCCTGCTGCTGGGCGTCTTCTTCATCGGCGTCGGCAGCGGACTGGATCTGGACGCGGTGGCCGCCGACCCCTGGGGCGTGGTCGCCCTCGCCATTGCCATAACCGTCGCCAAGATCGGCGTGATCTTCACCCTCGCCCGGCGCTGGGGCCTCGGCCCTCTGGCGGCGCTGGAAACTGCCCTTGTGCTGGGTCCGGCGGGCGAGTTCGCCTTTGTCATCCTGACCGCCGGCATGGTCGAGGGTGTGGCCCCGCCCGGCATCACCCAGTCGGTGCTGCTGTCGGCGACCATCAGCCTGTTCACCATCCCCTTCCTCGCCCTGCTTGGCCAGAAGCTGGCCACCCGCCGTATCGAGACCCAGGTCGATCTTCCGGCCGCCGCGCTTCAGCCCCCCGACTCCAGCGGGCAGGTGCTGCTGGTCGGCTTCGGCCGGGTCGGCCGTCTGGTCGGAGAATTGCTCGTCGAGCACAATCAGTCCTTCGTCGCCCTCGACACCGAGCCGGGCATCGTCGCCGGCGCCCGACGCGAAGGCCTGAATGTCCACTATGGCGACGCCGGCCGCAGGGAGATGCTCGAGCTGTGCAATGTCGCCACCGCCCGCGCCCTGGTCGTGACCATGGATGCCCCCGGCAAGGTGGACGAGGTTGTCCAGGCCGCCCGGGCGCTCCGCAAGGATCTGATCATCATCGCCCGCGCCCGCGACGACCGTCACGCGGTGCGCCTCTACAGCTACGGCGTCACCGACGCTGTGCCCGAGACCACCGAAGCCAGTCTGCAACTGGCCGAAAACACCCTGGTCGATCTGGGCGTGCCCATGGGTCTGGTGCTGGCCTCGATCCACGAGCGCCGCGACCGCTACCGCGATCTGTTCCAGGCCGCCCAGCCGGGAACCTCCGAACGGCCCAACCGCGCCCTGCGGCGAGGCCTGTCCGCTGCGACCACCAGCCGCACCGATCCGGAGCCTCAGGGCAAGGCTTAATGCCGCCCGTTCGCATTTTGGTCATGGTTCGGTGTTGAAAGCGCCGTTTCTGCCCTCCCCGGCAACAGCAACCCTATGCCCCCCACGGTCGTTCCCGAACACTTCGGTCCGGCCCGACCGTCAAAGCCCCCTGTGAGTGCCCCCCTTTCATGCGTGATATCGTTCTGAACCCGCCTGCCGACCCCACCGAAGCCGGCGCCCGTCCGCTGAACCGCCGCCAGGTGGCCAAGCAGCGCACGCGCGGCAAGGTCATCGAGGCCGCCCGCAACCTGTTCGCCCAGCGCGGTTATGACGCCGCCACCATTCGCGACATCGCGCGCGAGGCGGGCATGTCGACCGGCGCCGTCTTCGCCAATTTCCAGGACAAGTCGGAACTGTTCGACACCGTGCTGGCCGAGGATCTGGCCCGCCTGGCCGAGGCCTTGACGCGCGGCATCAAGGCCGGCACCGATCTCAAGTCGCGCCTGCTGGGCGGCTTTGTCGCCGGCTATGAGGCGACGCTGGAGCAACTGCCCCTCGTCCAGGCCGTCGTCGCCCGCGCCTGGCATCAGCCCCTGCAGGACGCGCAAAAGGGCCGCGCCCTGATCGCCCCGGTCATCGAAGGGCTCGAAAGCCTCGTCGCCGACGCCATCAAGGCCGGCGAGCTCAAGCCCGGCACCGACGCCGCCCTGATCACCGAGCTGGTGTGGGTCGCTTACCTCTCGAACTACCGCCGCGCCGCCTATGACAGCTGGACGATCGAGACGCTCAAATCGCACCTCGACACCCAGATCGACATCATCCTGTCCGGCCAGCTCACCCGCTAACCGGACCGTCCCCCCGACGTTCCCCGGAAAGGCCGCGACCCCCGTCGCGGCCTTTTCGCTGCGTGGGGGTGGGGGGGAGCGGCGGTCAAGGTAGGCGAGGCGATCCATTTCCCGACCAAGGATGGCATGGCAGGGTCGGTCCCCGGCGGAAGACTCCGTCTCAGCCCAATCGGCCCCTGCCCCTCAGCTCTTCCACCTCAGCGTCTCCGGTTTGACCGGGTTCTGGAATGGCCGCCCCTCGGCGCGGCTGGTCGCCCATTCGCGTTTCAGCTGCTGGTACCATTTGGCCTGTCGGTCGGCGTCGTCGATCCACAGCATGGCGGGGTCGAAGGCCAGGCCCATGTTCTGCAGGTTCACCATGCCGCCGTCCTGTTTCAGGAAGGCGCGCACCCCTTGGCGCAGGATCGGCCGGGCCAGGGCAAAGATCCAGTGATCGGACCAGAACAGCTGGGTAATGCGGGTGCGGTCGGCGGTCTCGGGCGTCAGGCACGTCAGGCCCAGCACCTGTTTGTCGCCGACCTGGATGTGCTCCCAGCGATAGCCGGGCAGGCGGAAGGTGATCTCGGTCTCGGGCGTGCCGCCCAGCAGCCTGTAGGCCCGGCTGTTCGACGAGGGCCGGTGGCGGACCATGGCAAAGCCCTGCTCGCGCGGCTCAAACGCCTTTTTCTTGTCGTGCATGGAGTGGCGCGAGCGCCACCACCATTGCTGATGGACATAGGGGCCGTGCGCCGGGTCCATCAGGCCGACCACCGCATGGTCGATATGGCTGTCGAACACCATGGCCTCGACCAGGCGCGGCGCGGGGCCGTCGGCGCCCGGAAAGACCGGCGGCGGATGGTCGGGCTCGGCCGGGCGGCGCGGGTCCGAGGCGATCCAGACGAACACCATCCCCTGACTTTCCGCGACCGGATAGGCGCGCACGCGGATGCGGTCGACCTCGAACGCCGAATCGTCCGTCAGCGACGGGATGGCCGCGCACTGGCCGTCCGTGCGGAACCGCCAGCCGTGATAGGGGCATTCGATCGTCTCGCCCTCGCCGGCGTGCTCGACCTGTCGGCCGGCCGACAGCGGCGCGGCCCGGTGCGGGCAGATGTCGCGCAGGGCATAGACCTGACCCGACCGGGTCCGGCCCAGCAGGACCGGTTCGTCCTGCAGCATATAGCGCGCCTGGCGGCCGGGCTTCAGCGCCTCTGCGGTCTCGACGAAATACCAGGTGTCTTTCAGGAAACCGCGCCCGAACGGCAGGGGGGCGACCTTCGCGCGGGTCTCTGTCGGGGAGGGGGTCTCAACAGCCGTCATGTCGGCTAGTGTTAGGACCAGAGCTGCCGCAACGCCAGCCTGTGCCATAGCCGCGACAAGGGTTGCGCAGCGAAAGCACTTTGCGTTATAAAGTGATTATCACCCGCTCGCAGGATCTCCGCATGAAACGCCTTCTCCTCGCCGCCGCCCTCGCCCTGATGCCGCTCGCGGCCTGTGCCCAGACCCCGGCGTCTGCCCCGGCCGGTCACGGTCACGCCCACGCCGATTTTGAGTCGGGCCGCTTTCATGTGCGGGTCGAGGGTGAGGGGCGCGACATCATCCTGATCCCCGGCCTGACCTCGCATCCTGATGTCTGGGAACCGCTGGTCGCGCGTCTCGAGGGCGACTGGCGGGTCCATATGATCCACATTCAGGGCTTCGCCGGCGCGCCGGCCATGGACAACATCGACGGCCCCGTTTCCGCCCCCGTCGCCGAGGAGATCGCCCGCTACATCGAGGAGCAGGGCCTGGAAGACGCTGTAGTCGTTGGCCATTCCATGGGCGGCACCATCGCCATGATGCTCGCCGCCCGCCACCCCGACCTCGTCGACCGCCTGGTCGTCATCGACATGATCCCCTTCATGGGCAATGTCTTCGGCGGCGCCACCGCCACGCCGGAAAGCGTCACCCCGATCGCCGACCAGATCGGTGCAGGCATGGCGGCCTCGACGCCCGAGCAGTGGCGGGCCTCGGCGACGGCCAGCATCACCGGCATGGTCCAGACCGAGAGCCTGCGCGCCGGGCCGATCGAGCACAGCGTCACAAGCGACCCCGGCGTGGCCGGGCGGGCCATGCGTGAGTTGATCGTCACCGACCTGCGCCCGGAACTGGCCGCCATCACCGCGCCCACCGAGGTGATCTATGTCGCCTTCAACAATCCCGGTATGACGGCCGAGATCACCGACGGCATCTATGCCGCGTCCTTTGCCAATCTGGAGGGGGTGGTCCTGAGGCGGATCGACGACAGCGCCCATTTCATCATGCTGGACCAGCCGGATGCGCTGGCCGCGGCGATCAACGACTTCCTGGACTGATCGTCGGTATCGTCATGCTTTCGACGGAAATCCCCCGGATGGTGACCTGACAAGGTGTCCGGGGTGATTTCCGTTATCGCTTTTCGGCGCTAGAAGCGTTGAGGGGCACTGAGCGGCCGAGAGGGTGACGATGGCGGGCAACGCCTTTCTGGATCGAATGAAGCGCGGCCCCGGCGGCCCCGGCGAACGCAGCCTTCTGCAGCGCCTCCTCTACTGGGGCGTCGTGGCAGGCATATGGGGCCTGATCTTCCTGGTCGTGTTCTTCGCGGTGTTCGCCCGGGGATTGCCCGACACCTCGGCCCTCTATGACATCGACCGCCAGCCGTCGGTGACCTATCTGGATCGCAACGGGGCGCTGATCGCCGTGCGCGGCAGCCAGCAGGCCCCGCCCGCTGACCTTGAGGCCCTGCCCGACTATGTGCCGGCGGCCTTCATTGCCATCGAGGACCAGCGCTTCCGCTGGCACCCCGGCTTTGACCCCGTCGGCATGGTCCGCGCCATGGTCGCCAATATGCGCGCCGGCCGGGTGGTCCAGGGCGGCTCGACCATCACACAGCAGCTGGCCAAGAACCTGTTCCTGACGCCCGACCAGACCCTGCGCCGCAAGGGGCAGGAACTGATGCTGGCGGTCTGGCTGGAGATGAAATTCTCCAAGGATGAGATCCTCGCCCTCTATCTGAACCGCGTCTACTTCGGCGCCGGGGCCTATGGCATTGAGGCCGCGTCGCAGCGCTATTTCGACAAGTCGGCCAAGGATCTGACAGTCGGTGAGGCGGCGCTGCTGGCCGGCCTGCTGAAGGCCCCGTCGCGTTATTCCCCGGTGTCTGAGAGCGAACGGGCCGCGGCGCGCGCCACTGTCGTGCTCGACGAGATGGAAGAGAGCGGCGTCATCACGCCCGAACAGCGGGCCGCCGCCGTGCTGGAGCCGGTTCGGGTGTCGCGGACGCTGGCGACCCAGCACGCCCAGTATTTCGTCGACTGGCTGGACAAGGAGATCCGTGGCCTGGTCGGCGAACCGACCGAGGACCTGATCGTCGAGACGACGCTCGACCTGACGCTGCAGACCGCCGCCGAGCGGGCCGTGACCGGCGTGCTGCGCGAGAATGCCTCGCGCGGGGTCGAGCAGGCCGCCCTGGTGGCGCTGGACGGCGACGGACGCGTGCGCGCCATGATCGGCGGCGCCTCCTATGCCGACAGCCAGTTCAACCGGGCCGTCGATGCGCGGCGTCAGGCGGGGTCGGCCTTCAAGCCCTTCGTCTATCTGACGGCCGTCGAGGCCGGCTATACGCCGCAGACCCCGGTGATCGACGAGCCGATCCGGATCGGCTCGTGGGAGCCGCGCAACTACTCGGGCCGGTTCATCGGGCGGACGACCCTGTCGAACGCGGTGGCCCAGTCGACCAACACCGTCGCGGTGTCGCTGGCCGACAGCCTGGGCCGCGACAATGTCGCCCGCACGGCGCGACGGCTGGGCATCACCAGCCGGATCGGCCTGGAGCCCGCCATGGCGCTGGGGGCGGTCGAGGTCTCGCCCGTCGAGATGGCCCAGGCCTATGACGCCTTTGCCAACGGCGGCAAGCGGGTCACGGCCTATGGCATCAGCCGCATCCGCACCCGCGAGGGCCGGGTGATCTATCAGCGGTCGGCCCGCGAGAGCCGGCCGATCCAGGCCATCGCCAACCCGCCCCTGCTGTACATGAACGACATGCTGCGCGGGGTGGTCAGCTCGGGCACGGCGCGGTCGGTAGCCATCTCCGGACGGGATCTGGCGGGCAAGACGGGGACGACCTCGGACTACAAGGACGCCTGGTTCGTCGGCTACACCGGCGGCTTCGTCACGGCGGTCTGGGTCGGCAAGGACGACAACACCCCCATGCGCGGCGTGACCGGCGGTCAGGCCCCGGCGGCGATCTGGCGCGCCTTCATGGCGGCGGCCCTGCCCCGGCTGGATGCGCCTCGCATCCCGGACGGTCCGCCCCTGCCCGAGGGCTGGCAGCCGCCGGACCCGGTCGGTGAGCTGATCGGATCGATGGACGACCCCTATGCCGACGAGATCGAGCGCGGCATCGAGCCGACGCCGGAACCGCGTCAGCCCGAGCGGCCCTCGCCCGACCAGCCGGTGATCCGCCCCACGACGCCCCAGCCGGAACGCCGGGACGAAGAGGTCCAGCGCCCCGAACCGGCCCTGCCGCCCGAGAAGAAGGCCGACCCTCTCTTCTTCTAGGCCCCTCTTCTTCTAGACGCTGAGGGCGTGAAGCCCCGCGCCGTGCTGTCTCAGCCAGGCGCGGTGCGGTGCCGGGTCCCCGACCAGCCGGGCCACCACCGCCCAGAAGCGGGGGCTGTGGTCGCCGTGGACAAGGTGGGCGACCTCGTGCGCGGCCAGATAGTCCAACACGGCGGGCGGGGCGAGGATCACCCGCCAGGAGTAGCGGATCGTGCCCCGGCCCGGAGTGCAGGAGCCCCAGCGCGAGCGGGGGTCATTGATCGACACCTTCGGCAGGGGCAGGCCCAGCGTGAGGCAGTGAGCCTCGGTCCGGGCCATCAGCACCTCGCGCGCGCGCCGCTTGAGGAAGGTCAGGATGCGCCGGCTCCAGGCCGCGCCCTCGCCCCCCGCCGCCAGAACCGGGCCGTCCGGGGTGTCGGTCATCCGCGCCGCGCCTGCACCGGGCAGGGTCGCCAGGGTCACGTCCTCGCCCTCCACCGACAGCCGCTGCCCGGGCGCGAGGCCGACGGGGGCGGGCCGGTCGGCCAGCCGTTCGCGGATCCAGTCCGTGCGGGTGCGGGCAAAGGCGATGGCATCCACGAGCCTGCGCTCACTGGGCGCCACCAGAACGGCCTCACCCGCGCGGACGTCGATGCGGATCGACACCCGCCGGGCCCGCCGGTTCACCGACAGGCGCAGCGGCGCGCCGTCCGCCTCGAGGCTAAGCCGCTGCCCGTCGCGATACGCCACCGGCGGCCTCGTTGCGGGCGATGAAGTCGCGCACCCGGGGGTAGATGTCATCGCGGAAGCGCCGGCCGTTGAAGACGCCGTAGTGGCCCACCTCGGGGTGGACATACAGTTCGCGCCGGTCCTCGGGCACATTGGGGCACAGGCCGTGCGCGGCCTGGGTCTGGCCGACGCCGGAGATGTCGTCCTTTTCGCCCTCGACCGTCATCAGGCCGATGTCGGTGATCTTGGACAGATCGACCTTGCGCCCCCGGTGCTCCAGTTCGTTCCTGGCCAGCAGGTGGTTCTGGAAAACGATGTCGATGGTCTGGAGATAGAATTCCTCGGTCAGGTCCAGCACCGACAGATATTCGTCGTAGAATTCCTCGTGCTTCTGGACCTCGTCGCCGTCGCCGGCCACCAGGTTCTGGAAATAGTCGTGCTGGGCGTCGCGGTGGCGATCCTCGTTCATCGACATGAAGCTGTAGAGCTGGACAAAGCCCGGATAGACCCGCCGCCCGGCGCCCGGATAGGGCAGGGGCACGGTGTGGATCATGTTCGACTTGAACCAGGCGAACGGCCGCGCCTCGGCCAGACGGTTGGTCACGGTCGGCGACAGCCGCGCATCGATGGGCGAGCCCATATAGGTCATGCTGAGCGGCCGGTGCGGGTCCTGGTCCTCGGCCATCAGGGCACAGGCGGCCAGCACCGGCGGCCCGGGCTGGCAGACGCCCACGACGTGCACGCGCGGGCCGATGGCGGTCAGCATCTCGCGGATGTGGTCGATATAGTCGAAGAAGTCGAAGCGGCCTTCCAGCATGGGCACCTGACGGGCGTTGACCCAGTCGGTGACATAGACGTCGTGGTCCTGCAGGAAGCCCTCGACCGTCCCGCGCAGCAGGGTGGCATAGTGACCCGACAGGGGCGCCACGATCAGCACGGCGGGACCATCGGCCGGCTTGCCCGCCCGCTTGAGGTCGCCGAGATCCCGGGCAAAGCGGATCAACCGGCACCAGGGCGAGGTCCAGAGGGTCTGCTGGGTGGTCCGTACCGGCTGATTGTCGACGGTGACCACATCCAGGTTCCACGCCGGCTTGCCATAGCGGCGGGTCAGCCCCTCGAACACCTCGGCCGCGGCATAGGCGGTGCGCCCGATGGCGGTTTCGGCGGCCGGATTGAACGGGGAGGACCAGAAGGACCGGGCCAGCTGGGCGCCCAGTCGATACGGCGCGGCGGAGTAGTAGGAGAATTCGTGAAGGGAATAGAGCATGCGTCTCTTCAAAAGGCGGCCCGCCGGGCCTGCCGGGGCGTCAGGACGGACCTGACAGTGCAGCGCAGCATAGTTCGCCAGGCACTGCAAAAGGATTATCAGCCGCAGAGGTTCCCGGGCGTTCACACACCCGTGAGGGGAACGCGCACGCCGAGGCGCCCGTCCGCAGGAGCGGCGGGTTGGAGGGCAGGCGGAGCGCCGGGCCTTCGCCCGGAGAAGATCTGTTTTACCGTTTCGACGAAGACAGACGCTCCGCGCGGTGGTTTTCCGGAAGCTTGCGTCGGGTGGCCGTGTTCGGGCCTTACCGCAGCGCCTCCGACGGGCGGGCGGGGCCTGCACCCCGTCCCGGAACGGCCGAGTATCCCCCTCGACCCTTGCCCCGATCACGCACCCGGAGGCGGTGACGGGGGTGCTTGAAGGTGGGCCTAACGCTCGCGACGCGGTCGCTCGCTGCTTGAGGCCCCTCCAACCCCGCTCCATCCGCTCCCGCCGCTCACAAGGTCGCAGGCCTTACGAGCCCTCCGTGCGACGGGACGGGGGAAGAGTGGCACAGGCGTGGGGTAGGGAGGGCAAGTCGGGGCGGGAGACGGGAGGGGTGTTGAAAGGGCGGGGGAATTCGGGGGCGGGTGTGATGGCTGGGGGCATTCGGTTAGCAGTCCTTCTGCGGATGGGAGAAGGTGGCGCGTGAGCGCCGGATGAGGGTCGGCGGCTTCATTCGGCGACAGCCGTGGCAGGATCGGTGCGACGGCTCGCGCCGAAGGCCACGGAGAGACCCTCACCCCCCGCCCCCTCTCAGGCTCCGCGCTGCCCTTCGGGTCCCAACGGAGAGGGGGAGAAGAAAACCGTCTGAACCGTCTGAACCGTCTGATTTCGTACCTCCTTCGGTCGGGCCGCGTGGCAACCGGACAGTATGGGCGAGGCGAGGGGCAGGTCGCGGAGAACGGTGCGAGAAACGACCGGGGTGTTGAAAGGGCGGGGGTTTTGGGCGGCGGCTGTCACACTACCCGTCTCCTCCCTGACGAAGTTGGGGAGGTGGCACGGTGCGCAAGCGCCGTGACGGAGGGGCTTTTGAGGCTCTGAACGGGGTGAAGAACCCCTCCACCACTCCGTGGTCCCCCTCCCCATCAAAGATGGGGAGGAGACGTCGTCTGGCCGATTGAACCGGACGGGCGGCTCGCGGCACCTTATCTTTCAGAGAGCGGGAGTTTTCCTTCATGTCGCCGCGTCCATCCGACAAGGCCCGGCTGTTTGAAGCCTATCTGGTCGCCGCCGCGCGAACCGGGGATGCGGCGGCGCGGGGGCGGCTGGTCGAGGCGTGGCAGCCGCGGCTGATCGGCCATGCCTGGCGGCTGACCGGCGATAGCGAGATGGCCCGTGAGGCGGTGCAGGACGGCTGGGTCGAGATCCTGCGCGGGCTGGGAGGCTTGCGCGACGAGCTGGCCTTTCCGGCCTGGGCGCTGCGGATCGTGACCCGGCGGTGCCGGCGCCTGGGCGGGCGGCGCGGCCGGGATCGGGCGCGGGAGACCGGGCTGGACGACCAGATGGCGGCCACTGATCGCGAGTTCGGGCCCGATGTGCTGGTCCGGCAGCATATGCGGCGGGCCATCGATGCCCTGCCGCCGGACCAGAGGGCGGCGCTGGCGCTTGTCTGCCTGCACGAACTGAGCGTCGCCGAGGCGGCGCTGGCCCTCGATGCCCCCGAAGGCACGATCAAGACGCGCCTGATGCATGCGCGGCGCAAGCTGCGCGACCACCTGACCCTTCAAGGAGTGACCCCATGACCGACGATATCGACACCCTGATCGCCAATACCCTCAAGGAGGAGGACCGGGCCCTGCTGGAGCGGGCCGGGGCCGAACCGGGATATTTTCATCAGCTGGGGGAGGCCTTTGGCGGTCCGACCGGCTGGGTCAATGTCGTGCTGCTGGTCACCCAGACGGTGCTGTTTATCGGCGGCGTCTGGGCGGCCTGGCGGTTCTTTCAGGCGACCGACGGGCTGGAGGCCCTGCGCTGGGGCCTGCCGTCGGCGGTGCTGATCCTGGCCTCGCTGATGCTGAAGCTGGCGATCTGGCCGGCCATCCACGCCAACCGGACCATCCATGCGCTGCGGCGTCTGGAGCTGCAGTTGGCGCTGCGGCGGCAGGACTGATCCGGATCAGCCCCGGGCTTTCACGCGGCGGAAAATGTCGGCCGCGGTCTCGGGGCCGAGCTCATAGTTGAGGGTCTGGCGCGCCTTGCCGTCCGGGCCCATCAGCCAGATGGCGAGCGAGTGGTTCATCGTATAGGCCTCGCCCTCGCCGGACTTGCTGTAGAAGACGTCATAGGCATCGGCGGCGGCGGCCACCTGTTCCGGCGTGCCGGTCAGGCCGATGACGCCCTCGGGAAAGCCGTCGGACGACAGATAGTCCTTGAGCGCCTGCGGCGTGTCGCGGGCGGGGTCGACCGAGACGAAGATCATCTGCAGATCCTCGCCGTCCGGACCCAGTTCGGTCTTCAGCGCCTGAAGGAAGGCCAGGGTGGTCGGGCAATAGTCGGGGCAGTAGGTGAAGCCGAAGAAGACCAGGCTCCATTTGCCGTCCAGCAGGGTCTGGTCGACCGTCTCGCCGTCCTGGTTGACCAGGGTGAAGGGGCCGCCGGCGGTCGGCTGACCCTCGACGCCGGCCTCGATCGCCTGACCGGCGGTGCCCGCGCGCGTCTCGCCCCGGCCCTGCACGACTATCAGGGTCACCAGCGCCAGAGCGGCGGCGATGCCGAGGCAGACGGCGGCAAGCGCGACGACGGACTTGCGGGGCATGGAGTGCTCCTGAAGGGTTGCGGCGTCGGGACGTCTCGCCCCGGGTGTCGGCCCGGGTCTATAGAGGGGATGTGGAGACGTTTGAAGCGGATAAAGGGCCGCAGGGCCCGGGGCTGAAAGGCTGGCGCAACCTGCCCCGGCGGAGCCGTGGCCTGTCGCTGAGGACGCTGATCATCCTGCGCTGGATGGCCATCGCCGGACAGAGCGCGACCATTGCCGTGGCCACCGCCGGGTTCCATTTCGACCTGCCCCTGTGGCCGTGCCTGACGGTGATCGCCGCGAGTGCGGTCATGAACCTGCAGGCGACGCGGCGGCTGAAACGGCCCGACCCGCCGCTGGCGGACGGGGGGCTGACGGCGGCCCATCTGGGGTTCGACATCCTGCAGCTGACGGTGTTGCTGGGCCTGACCGGGGGGCTGCAGAACCCCTTCTGCCTGTTGCTGGTGGCGCCGGTGACGGTGGCGGCCGCCTCCCTGCCCGGGCGTCAGGCGCTGGCGCTGGGCCTGCTGGTCTTGCTGGCGACGGTGGGGCTGTTCTTCTGGGCCATGCCCCTGCCGTGGCAGGCAGGGACCGAGCTGGCCCTGCCCGCGCTTTACCGGTTCGGGATCGGGCTGGCGCTGGTCACCGGGGTGATCTTTACGGCCGCCTATGCCTGGCGGGTGGCGGCCGATGCCGAAAAACTGGAGCTGGCGCTGACCACCACCCAGGATGTGCTGCAGCGCGAGCAGCGGCTGGCGGCGCTGGGCGGGCTGGCCGCTGCCGCCGCCCATGAACTGGGCACGCCGCTGGCGACCATCCAGATCGTGGCCAAGGAGCTGAAGCGGGCCTTTCCCGCCGATGCCCCCGCCGCTGAGGACGCCGCCCTGATCCTGGAGCAGGCCGAGCGATGCCGGCTGATCCTGCAACGCCTGTCGCAGCGGCCCGAGGATGGGGATGCGCTGTATGACGACATCGCGCTGAAGGCCCTGCTGGAAGAGGTGGCGGCGCCGCACAGGGGCTTTGACCTGGAGTTCGAGATTGCGGTCAGGGTGGCGGACGGATCGCCGCCGCCGCGCATCCGCCGGATGCCGGAGGTGATCCACGGCCTGTCGACCCTGGTCGAGAATGCGGCCGATTTCGCCAGCGCCGGGGTGGAGCTGACCGCCTCGGTCGATGCGGGCTGGATCGAGATCGAGATCGTCGATGACGGGCCGGGCTTTGCCGCCGACATCCTGCCCCGGCTGGGCGAGCCCTATGTAACCAGCCGTCCGCAGGGCAAGGCGCGACGCGCCCTGGCCGCCCAGATTGCCGCCGCCGCCATGCCGAAGGCTGCACGCCGGACCGGGCGCAGCAAGGAGGCCGTGCCGCCGGAGACCGTCTCGCCCAGCCAGGGCGGCATGGGGCTGGGCTTCTTCATCGCCCGCACCTTGCTGGAGCGGACAGGCGGCAAGGTGTCGATCGGCAACGGCCCGGCGACCCGTGGCAGGGCACGGGGCGCCCGGGTCAGCGTGCGCTGGCCGCGCGAGGTGCTTGAGCCCGGTCCAAGTGTCGCAGGCCCGACAGGACACCTTGACCGGAAGCGGCCCCATAACGACGTGATCGGCACTGGAGACACATCATGACAGACACCGACCCCCGTATCACCCGGCTGGACGATCGCTCGCTGCTGGTGCTGGATGACGACAATGCGCTGCGGACCCGGCTGGGCCGCGCCCTGGAGTCGCGGGGCTTTGAGGTGACCACGGCCGCCTCGATCGCCGAGGCGCAGGCGGCGCTGGGCGAACGGGTGCCGGCCTTTGCCGTGCTGGACATGCGGCTGGAGGACGGCAACGGCCTGAAGATCGTCGAGGCCATCCGCGAGCGCCGCGACGATGCCCGGATCATCATGCTGACCGGCTATGGCGCCATCGCCACGGCGGTGGCGGCGGTCAAGGCCGGAGCGGTCGACTATCTGCAAAAGCCCGCCGATGCGGACGATGTGGTCAAGGCCCTGCTGGCCACCGGCGACGCGCCCGAGCCGCCGGACAATCCGATGAGCGCCGACCGGGTGCGCTGGGAGCATATCCAGCGCGTCTATGAGCTGTGCGACCACAATGTCTCGGAGACGGCGCGGCGGCTGGGCATGCACCGGCGGACCCTGCAGCGCATCCTGGCCAAACGCGCCCCGCGCTAGACGGGTCGGCGAAAGGCCGCCAGACGAGCGAAGGCGATGGTCAGGGCCTTGCGGCGCGCTGGCGCCAGCGGCTGGGGCCCCGAGTCCCGCAGGATCGCCCCGCCGAAGTCGTCGGCAACGATCAGTCCCACGTCCTCGGGCAGGACGGTCTGCGGGAAACTGGTGGCGACCGCGAAGTAGAACCGATCGCAGAAGGGGGCATAGTCGCCCCACTTCCGGTCGCAGCGGTAGTCCTCGAGGCTGGACTTGACCTCGCAGATGACGATTTCGCCGCGCGGGCCCAGCGCCATGACGTCGGCGCGCCGGCCGTTGGGCAGGGCCACCTCGACGAGCGGCGCATGGCCCAGGTCGACCATCAGCCGGGCCACGCCCCGGGTGATGCGGCGCGTGGTCTCGGGCCGGGGGCCGTCGACGGGCGACAGGCTGAGCGTGAGCAGCGGGGTGGCGGACATGCCGCCACTATGTTCCGCCTATGTTCTGCATTCAAGCGGGGCCTTAGCGGCCCGTGTGCACCGTGCGACGGGTGTCAAAGCCCAACTGACCGGCGCGGGAGACGAGGCGGCTGCGCTCGGCGGCCGAGGGGCTGGCGCTGCGGTGCCAGATCCACCAGTTCGACTTGTCCGGCAGGCCCATGATGGCCCAGCTGTAGTCCGGGGCGTGGTCCCAGACCCAGTAGTTCTGCCCCGCCAGACCGCCGAAGCTGAGCAGGCCGGTCAGGGTGAAGCGGAATTTGGCGTTGGTGGCCGTGTCGGTGACGCGGGCGTTGGCCCGGAGCGTCTCGACCTCGCCGTCCGCGGTGCGGGTGCAGGCCACCGACAGGGAATAGCGCCCGGCGCGGGACTGCGGCGTGAAGTCGATCTGGGCGCGGCTGCAGTCCTTTTGCACATTGTTCGGATTGCGCACGACCTCGAACCAGCGGCCGTCGAAACGGTCGAGATTGACGTTCGAGGCCTGGGCCAGGACGGGGGTCGACAGGGCCATGGCGGCGACGGCGATCGGAGCGGCCATCAGGCGGGACAGGGACATCGGGTGTTCCTTGTGCAGTGAAAAGGTCGGAGCAGTTACGCGCCGGATCGCGGTTCGGTTGCTTCCTCACCCCCGAGCGCGGGCCGTCCACTGTTCGCGTGACTGGCCCCAGCGGTCGACAATGGCATCCTGATAGGGCTCGGGCAGGCGTGTCCGTCCCTGATTATACGATCCCAGCCGCTCGGCCAGCATGCAGGAGGCCCGGTTGTCCGGGTCGATCGTGTGAATGACCTCGGTCCAGCCCAGAATGTCGAAGGCATAGTCCATCGTGGCGGTGGCGGCCTCCAGCGCATAGCCCTTGCCCTGGGCATCCGGGTGCAGCGACCAGCCGACCTCCGGACCCGGCCAGCCCTCGGGCTGCCAGGGGCCGATCCGGCCCAGCCACTGTCCGGTTTCCCGGTCGAGCACCGAGAACATGGCCACCCCTGTCAACGCCCAGGCCCCCGCCATGCTGATCATGCCGCGCCAGGCGACGGCGCGCGGCTGCACCCCGCCGATGTACCGGGCCGCCTCTTCATCGGCCATCATCTCGGCCCAGCGGGGAAAGTCGGACAGGGCGGTCGGGCGCAGGATCAGGCGCGCGGTCTCGATCCACGGGCCGGGGGCGACGTCATCGGTATCGGCAGGGGTCACAGCGGATATTCCTTCTCAAGCACATAGGTCCCGCCGTGCGGGCCGGTCACGCTGGACCAGAGACCGAAATGGTCCAGCCGGAAAGCGGGCGATTGCAGCAGGTTGTGGCCCTGAATCCAGGCCGCCAGCCGGTCGTCGCGCACGGTCGGCTTGAGATAGGCCAGGGTGACATGCGGGTGGTAGGTCCGGCGCGGAGGATCGAGCCCCGCCCGACGGCCGGCCGCCTCGCAGCGCGCCGCCAGCGCCGTCAGCCGCTCGTCCGGGGCAACGCCCGCCCACAGGGTCCGCGCCCGGTGCCCGTCACCGAAGGCGCCGACGCCCGACAGCGACAGGCTGAGCGGGCCGCGCCCGGCGGCCCGGACCAGTTCGCCATCCAGATCATCAGCCTGACGAAGCGTCATTTCGCCGTAGAAGCTGAGGGTGATGTGCAGGGCCTCGGGCGGGCGCCAGGCGGCACCGGGCAGGCCGGTCTGGCGCCGGACCAGCGTCTCGGCGATGTCAGGCGGCACGGCGAGGGCGGTGAACAGGCGGACCATGCGACCCTTGGTAGCGGCCCCGGGCGCGCGCTCCAAGTCCGGTTTCCCTTGCGTGACCGGCCACGGCTGACGATATTCATACGCAAAGGCGGCGATCGTGCCGCACGACCCGTGGGAGACACGCTCGAATGAACGAATTCCGGAACCCTGCGCGCCCCCTGCCGCGAACCGCCGACATGGCGATGGACGCGGGTCTGCGCGCCTTCATGCTGGGGGTCTATAACAAGCTGGCCCTCGGCCTCGTTGTGGCCGGTGCGCTGGCCTATGTCACCGGCAATGTGCCGGCGGTCGGACAATATCTGTTCGCCGTGGGACCCGATGGCCGTATCGGCCTGACCATGCTGGGCATGATCGTCCAGTTCTCGCCGCTGGTGATGCTGTTCGGCTCGATGTTCTTCATGAAGAACCCGACGGCCGGCGGGGTGAACCTGCTGTACTGGGCCGTGGTCTCGACCATCGGCGCGGGCATGGGCGTGCTGTTCCTGATCTATACGGGCGGCTCGATCGCCTCGACCTTCTTCATCACGGCCGCCGCCTTCGGTGCGCTGAGCCTGTTCGGCTATACGACGAAGAAGGATCTGTCGGGTCTGGGGACCTTCCTGATCATGGGCGTCATCGGCCTGGTGATTGCCATGGTGGTCAATATGTTCCTGGGCAACGGCATGCTGGCGCTGATCATCAGCGTGATCGGCGTGCTGATCTTCTCGGCCCTGATCGCCTATGACACCCAGCGCCTGAAGATGACCTATTACGCCCTGGGCGGTGACCAGGCAGCGATGGCCGTGGCCACCGGCTTCGGCGCGCTGAGCCTGTTCATTAACTTCGTGAACCTGTTCCAGTTCCTGCTGGCCCTGCTGGGCGGCCGCGAATAAAAGACGGCCTACACACAGGCGAAAATCGAGGCCCCGGTGGAAACGCCGGGGCCTTTTTCATGGGGTCTGTTTCCTGGGGGTCAGTCGATCACCTGAAACCGGCGGGCGTCGAAGACGCGTAGCACCTGGGCCAGGTCGCGTCCCCGCTTGAGCACCTGACCGCCCTGGCCGATGACGGCCCACTGGCCCTGTCGGGTCTGCAGCGCCGGGCGCTTTTCGACGCGGTAGAGGGGCGCATCCCCCGAACGGGCATAGACGGCGAACTCGGCCACGTCCGCCCCGCCCACGAGGCTGTAGTCGCGCCAGTCACCGGCCGCGACCAGACGGCCATAGACCCGCAGCAGCTGATCCAGTTCACGACGTTCGAAAAAGACCGGCCCCTTTGCGGCGAGGGGCCCTGAACTGTCGTGTGACGCGCTGCTCATGGGGGAATCCTAGCGCGCCCTGCGGCAAAGGCCAGAGGGGCCCGGATCACCCCTGCGCGACCGAAAAACCATGGCTATGGGAAAAAAATGACAGGGCCATGAAAACGCCCCCATTTGGTCCTTCGTCCGCCGCCTTGCAGAGAGAGAAAGACACATCGGCCCGCTGGAGCCCGGAGCGATCCTGGATCCTGAACAGCCCCCCCAGCCCCCCGGGTTCCTCCCCCCAAGGGTTTCAGTGGGCCGACGCTTCCTCCAAGCGAGCATCGCCCGTTCCGGCCATCCCCCTCCCCCCCAGGCCGGAGCGGGCGTTTGCGTTGGCGGGGGCCGTAACCCGGTCCCCGCCAGCCTTACCCCTCCAAAAACCGGGCCCCTCAGAAACTCAGGGATTGAGCGTCAGATCGACGGTCTCGCCGGCGCGATGCACCCGCAGCCGGATCGGGCGGCGATCCGTGCCGAGCGCCGTGGCCAGGGCCTGCAGGCTGGAGACATCGCGGCCATTGACCGAGACGACCAGATCGCCCGCCACCAGACCGGCGGAAGCGGCCGGTGTGCCGCCCTCGACCACCTCGACCACAAGGCGGTGATCCTGTCCGCCGCGTTCGCCGCTGCGGGCCTCGCGGAAGCCGGCGCCATACGCCGTCAGAGCCTCTCGCCCCAGGGCGATTCCTCCGGCCTCGGACATTTCGACGACCACCGTCGTCTGCTGCTCGACCCCGTCACGCAGATAGACGACGTCGAGGCGGCTGCCCGGCGCGGCCACGCCGACGGTCGCCAGCACCGAACCGGCATTGGCCACGGGGCGCGACTGGACCCGGACGATCACATCATCGGGACGCAGGCCCGCCGCCTCGGCCGGTGAGCCGGGGGCGACGTCGCGCACCACGGCGCCGCGCACGATGTTCAGGCCCAGGTCGCGGGCCGAGGTGGCGTTCAGCGAGCTGAGCAGGGCCCCGGTTCCGCCGCGCCGGACCTCGCCATTTTCGCGGATCTGGCCGACGACGTAGAGCATGATGCGGGTCGGCACGGCGAAGGCGATGCCGTCATTGCCGCCGCCGCCGCCCGACAGGATGGAGGTGTTGATGCCGATCAGCCGTCCGCGGCTGTCCAGCAGCGGCCCGCCCGAGTTGCCGGAATTCACGGCTGCATCGGTCTGGATATAGTCCTCGACCGCATCACCGAGGCCCGAGCGGTTGAGGCCCGAGATGACACCCATGGTCAGGGTCTGGTCGAGACCCAGCGGATAGCCGACGGCAAAGGCCAGATCGCCGGTGCGGAGGGTGTCGGAATCGGCCACCTCGACCTGGGCAAGGCCGGTGCCCTCGATGCGCAGGACGGCGATGTCGGTGGCCTTGTCCGTGCCGATCAGGACCGCGTCGAACAGCCTCCCGTCGGCCAGATCGACGGTGAATTTCGAGCCGCCCTCGATCACATGGTTGTTGGTGACGATGATGCCCTGACCGGCATCGATGATCACGCCCGATCCCGTGGAGACAGGCTGGGCCTCGGTATCCGCCGAGCGGGGGCCGCTGGACTGGCCCAGGGTGGTCACCTGAACGACCGCCGGCAGGGTGCGCTCGAGTCCTTCGGCGAAGCTGAAGACCCCGCGCGCCTCATCATAG
This sequence comes from Brevundimonas sp., assembly GCF_036963785.1. Classification (GTDB taxonomy): domain Bacteria; phylum Pseudomonadota; class Alphaproteobacteria; order Caulobacterales; family Caulobacteraceae; genus Brevundimonas. The sequence goes on along the minus strand of NZ_JBALUS010000003.1, from coordinate 312,496 downwards.
GGCAAGGGCGTGGACTGGGCCCAGGCCACGTCCACCGGGACGCTCGCCATGCCAGTGACCAGCACGGCCGCGACCGACAGTTTCAGCAGGACAGACCGACGCATCACATTCCCCTTATCCATTCGTCTTCCGTCTTAGCGTGAGAAACGCGCCGTGACGATGGCCCCCGGCCCGGCATCCTCGATCGTCAGGACGCCGCCGTGGCGACGCACCACGGCGCGGACGAAGGGCAGGCCCATGCCATGGCTTTCCACGCCGTTGCGGGCGAGGTCTTCGTCGGCCGCGCTTTCGACCGCGCCCCTTGCCCGCGCCGGATCCATACCCGGACCCTGATCGGCGATGGAGACCTCCACCCCCGCGGCGGCGGGGCGCGCCCGGAGCGTCACCACGCCCCCGTCGGGCGAGAATTTGATGGCATTGTCGACCAGATTGGTGAGGGCCCGCTGCAAGAGGGTCCGGACGCCCAGCACCGAGACCGGCTCGACCTCGACCACCAGCCGCACGCCCCGGGTATCGGCCAGCGGCTCGTAAAGCTCCGCCGTCGCCTTCACCAGCTCATCCATCTGTACCCGTTCGAACACCCAGGCCGAGCCGTCGCGAAGGGCCAGGGTCTCGTTCATGGCGCGGGTCAGATGGCGAAGGTCGTCGCCGGCCAGTTTGACCAGACGGGCGCGTTCCTCGGCGCTGTCGGCCTCCTCGAGCCGTTCCAGCCGCGCGGTGGCCCGGGCCAGAGGGGTGCGGAAATCATGGGCCAGCTGGTCCGAGGAATCGCGCAGCCAGCCCAGCAGCTCCTCCAGCCGGTCGAGGGTGGCGTTGACCCGGACGCTGAGCGGGCGGAGTTCGGGCGCGATGTCATCGACCGGCGGGCGGCGCGAGAAATCGCCCATGGCGGCCCGGTCGAGCGAGGCGCTGACCTCACCGAGGGCCAGTCCCAGACGGTGCCGGGCAAAGACGGCCGCCATCAGGCCCGAGATCAGGATCAGCAGGCCGCTGAGGCCGACGATCAGCACGGCCCGGCCCCAGGCCTCGCCGGAACGGTCGACGACGCGGCCGACGATGATCTCCAGCGCCCCGGCCTGTCGCTTGACGACCACGACCTCGACATCGCGGCGCGGGCACAGGGTGCCGGCGGGCAGGCCCGCGACATAGACGTCGTCGCCCAGACCGTTCAGGCGGCGGGTCTTTGCGTCCTCCAGCGCGGCGAGGCCGGCGGGCTTGCCGCTGGGGGCCCGGATGAAGCGCACCCCTGCCCCGCCCCGCCCGGTGCGGCAGACCTCTTCCAGCGTGCGGTCTTCCTGGACCGGGCCGGACTGGAACGCCGTCAGCCAGGCGGAGAAATAGGCGGCGTCGGCCTCGGTCACCTGATCGGCGCCGAGCCAGGCCTGGACCCCCAGTTTGTCGACCATGGCGGCATAGTCCGCCAGCGCGACGAGCGCTGCCTTCTGGCGCTGGTCGGCGCGGACGGCCTGGCCGGTGATGACCACCGAGCCGGACAGGGCCAGGGCCGCCAGCACCGCCACCGCCACGGACAGCTGGGCCGAGGTGCGCCCGGACAGCCACCCGCGCAGGCCGGACAGGGGGCCGGTCATCCGGTCTCAGCCCACGCCGTCGAGATCGCGGAACACCAGACTCTGGCTGCGTGCCGAGACGATCAGCGGGTGCATGGCGTCCGGCACCTCGGGGCACTGGTCCTTGAGCCGGCGCCTGAGGGCGCTGATCCGGGCGTCGATGATGTTGACGAAATTGTCGGGGAGGAAGTTCCACTCCACCCAGCAGCGGTCCCACAGCATGGTCTTGGTCACCGGCTGGCCGCGCGCGGTCATCAGTTCACAGACGATGGCGAATTCGAGCGGCGACAGGTCGATGGGGCGGGCGCTGCCGTCGGCGGAGGTGATCTGCAGGGTGCGGGCGCCGGGCGACAGGGTGAAGGGACCATTGGTGACGTCGCCACCGTTGGCCCTGGCACGGCGGCCCGAGCGGCGCAGCTGGGCCGCGATCCGCGCCAGCAGTTCCTCGTCGCCCACGGGCTTGGCCAGATAGTCGTCGGCCCCGCCGAGCAGGCCCTCGACCTTTTGCCGCTCGGCGCCGAGCGCGGTCAGCATCAAGGCCGGCGAGTCGGCCGAGGGGCTCTTGCCCGCCCGCACGCGCTTCAGGGTTTCGAGACCGTCCAGACCCGCCGTCAGCCGGTCGAGGATCAGCACGTCATAGGGGGTGTCGGCCACAGCCTCGAGCGCCGCCTCGCCCGACTCGACCCGATCGACGCGCGCAAAGCCGGCGCGCGTCAGGCGACTGGCGACGTGTTCGGACAGGGCCGGTTCGTCCTCGAGCAACAGGGCGGTACAGCCGCCGAACACCTCGGCCAGCTGGGCGAAGGGGTCCTCGCCCGCCGCCCCGTCCGTCTGGTTAACCTCGTCCATAGCCCCGTCTCCCCACGCGCGCAGAGGATAGGCCCCTGTCCCGGAAAGACAATGTTCGGCCGATCAACCGGTCCGCGCGCCTGATACTTCCTGACGTGCGGGGATCTAGAAGGCGCTCTGGCCCGTGATGGCGCGGCCGAGGATCAGGGCGTGGACGTCGTGGGCCCCCTCATAGGTGTTGACCGTCTCGAGGTTCATGGCGTGGCGCATGACGTGCATTTCGCCGGTGATGCCGGCGCCGCCGTGCATGTCGCGGGCCTCGCGGGCGATGGCCAGCGCCTTGCCGCAGTTGTTGCGCTTCATCATCGAGATGGCTTCGGGCACCCAGGCGCCGGTGTCGAGCAGGCGGCCGAGGGCCAGGGCGCCCTCCAGTCCGAGGAAAATTTCGGTCTGCATGTCGGCCAGCTTCTTCTGGACCAGCTGGCGCGAGGACAGGGGCCGGCCGAACAGCATGCGCTCGCCCACATAGTCGCGGGTGGCGTGGAAGCAGAATTCGGCCGCGCCCATGGCGCCCCAGGCAATGCCGTAGCGGGCCTTGTTCAGGCAGGAGAAGGGGCCGCGCAGCCCCTTCACGCCCGGCAGCAGATTGGCCTCGGGCACGAAGACGTCGTTCAGGCCGATGTCGCCGGTGATGGAGGCGCGCAGCGACAGCTTGTCGCCGATCTTGTCGGTGGTGAAGCCATCGAAGTCGCGCTCGACGATGAAGCCGCGGATCACGTCATCCAGCTTGGCCCAGACGATCGCCAGATCGCTGATCGGGCTGTTGGTGATCCAGTATTTGGCGCCGTTCAGGCGATAGCCGCCGTCGACCTTTTCCGCCTTCGTCTTCATCGAGGCGGGGTCCGAGCCACCGTCGGCCTCGGTCAGGCCGAAACAGCCGATCCACTCCCCGGCCGCCATCTTCGGCAGGAATTTCGCCTTCTGTTCGTCGGAGCCAAAGGCATAGATCGGGTACATGGCCAGGGACGACTGGACCGACATGGCCGACCGATAGCCGCTGTCGACCGCCTCGATCTCGCGGGCGATCAGGCCATAGGCCACGTGCGAGGCGTTCGAGCCGCCGTATTCCTCGGGCAGCATGGCGCCGAGAAAGCCCATTTCGCCCATCTCGGTCATGATCGACCGGTCAAAGGTCTCGTCGCGGAAGGCGGCCACCACGCGCGGCAGCAGCTGGTCGCGGGCATAGGAGCGGGCAGCGTCGCGGATCATGCCCTCGTCGTCGGTCAGGCGGCTGTCCATATCCAGCGGGTCATCCCAGCGGAAGGTGCGGGTCGGGGGGGTGCCGTCGGCCATGGAGGCGCTCCTGAAATCTGCGGGCGGGTCGCTGATCGGACCTCTTTTTCTGCCCCTGCCGCGCGGGTTTAGGCCAGAACGCGCCGGACGGGTAGAGGGCCGCGCAGACTGCGGCTATGATCCGCAGCATGAGCCACCTGCTTCACCGTCTGTTCGTCGCCCACCCGCGGGAGGTGGACGAGGGCTATTTCGAACATATGGCCGCCTCGTCGCGGTTCGGGTTTCGCCTGCTGAGGCTGGCGGGGGCGGCCTTCCTGCATTCGCTGGTGCCCGGTCTGTGCAAGGCAACGGTCTCGCGCGAGGTCTGCTGCATGGCCGACGAAATGGACAGCCGTGCCCGCGAGGCGCGCGAGTGCCGCATGCGCGAGGCGGGCGTGTGGGATCCCGGCCTTTGACGCAGGGACCGCTGGCGGGCGTTCGCGTCCTTGATCTCAGCCGGGTGCTGGCCGGGCCGTGGGCAACGCAGACGCTGGCCGATCTGGGCGCCGAGGTGATCAAGATCGAACGGCCCGGGGCGGGGGACGACACCCGCCTGTGGGGCCCGCCTTTCACCACCAGGACCGACGGGTCGCGGGGCGACGCCGCCTATTTCCTGTGCGCCAACCGGGGCAAGAAGTCGGTGGCGGTCGACATCGCCTCGCCCGAGGGGGCCGAGGCGGTCCGCAAACTGGCCGCGACCTGCGACGTGGTGGTCGAGAATTTCAAGACGGGCGGTCTGAAAAAGTACGGGCTGGACTGGCCATCGGTGAAGGCGATCAATCCCAGGCTGGTCTATTGTTCGATCACCGGCTTCGGGCAGGACGGGCCCGACGCCCACCGGGCGGGCTATGACTATATGATCCAGGCCATGGGCGGGCTGATGAGCGTGACGGGCCAGCCCGACGGGGCGCCGGGGGCCGAGCCGATGAAGGTCGGGGTGGCGGTCGCCGACCTGTTCACCGGCCTCTATGCGTCGAACGCCATCATGGCGGCCCTGCTGCATGCGCGGGCGACGGGCGAGGGCCAGCAGATCGACATCGCCCTGTTCGATGTGCAGGCGGCCATGCTGGCCAATCAGGCGACCAACTGGTTCGTCTCGGGCAAGGCGCCCACGCGCATGGGCAATGCCCACCCCAACCTGTCGCCCTATCAGCCCTTTCCGTGCACGGATGGAATGGTCGTGATCGCGGTCGGCAATGATGGCCAGTTCCGCGCCCTGTGCTCGGCCCTGGGGGCCCCCGGCATGGGCACCGACCCCCGCTATGCCACCAATGCGGTGCGGATCGAGAACCGCGCGACCCTGTCGGCCGAGCTGTCGGCCCTGACGGCCGGGCAATCGATGAAGGGGCTGATGGCGGCGCTGGAGGCGGCGGGCGTGCCGTGCGGCCCCGTCAATACGGTCGATCAGGTGTTCGAGGAGCCGCAGGCGAAGCACCGGGGGCTGGAGGTCCAGCAGACCCGCGCCGATCTGTCGGAGCCCATCCGCACCGTGGCCAGCCCGATCCGCATGTCGGCCACCCCGGTTGCCTATGATCGCCCGCCCCCCGCGCTGGGGGAACATACGGATGAGGTGCTGGGGTCGCCGGACGCCTGAGCCCTACAAGGCCCTCATGCGGAGTAGGACATAGGGCACGACAAACATCGACAGGATCAGCAGCAGGCCGATCCAGTGGACCGGCTTGAGGCGGCGCGGGATGCTGGTCCCCGAAAAGCCCCCTGAGGCAGCGGTCATCACCGCGATCACACGACCACCGATGCCGGAAGGCATATCCCTTTCGGCGGTGGGTTCAAACTCATTCGATTCGGCAAACTCGCCCGCCTTCACGCGTGCCAGAAGGTCCCGCGCGGCCTCGATCTCTGAGGCGTGGGCCATCAAGCGGATGCCCAGGGCGCGCTGCATCAGCGGATCGACGGTCGTCTGGAACCGCTCGGTGACGGTGACGCGAATGCCGTGCGACTCAAGGAAGGCCGCCGCCAGATCGGCCTCATAGACATCGACGAAGCGGGCGATTTCGCGAAGAGCCATCGCCCGCCCCCCGGCCTAGAGGTCCAGCAGGAAGCGCTGCGGGTCCTCGAGGTGTTCCTTGATCCGCACAAGGAAGGTCACGGCTTCCTTGCCGTCGACGATGCGGTGATCGTAGCTGAGGGCCAGATACATCATCGGGCGGATTTCGACCTTGCCGTCGATCGCGACCGGGCGCTGGACGATGTTGTGCATGCCGAGGATGCCCGCCTGGGGCATGTTCAGGATCGGCGTCGACATCAGCGAGCCATAGACCCCGCCATTGGTGATGGTGAAGGTGCCACCCTGGAGCTGGTCCAGCGTCAGGTCGCCGTCGCGGGCGGCCCGGCCCAGATCGCCGATGCCCTTTTCGATCCCGGCCAGCGACAGGACGTCGGCATCACGCAGGACCGGCACGACCAGGCCCTTTTCGGTGCCCACGGCGACGCCGATGTCATAGTGGTTCTTGTAGATGATGTCGGTGCCGTCGATCTCGGCATTGACGGCGGGCAGTTCCTTGAGCGCCGCGATCGTCGCCTTCACGAAGAAGCTCATGAAGCCCAGCTTGATGCCGTGGTGCTTTTCGAAGGCGTCCTTGTAGCGATTGCGCAGGGCCATGATCGCCGACATGTCCACCTCGTTGAAGGTGGTCAGCTGGGCGGCCGTGTTCTGCGATTCCTTCAGACGACGGGCGATGGTCTGGCGCAGGCGGGTCATCTTGACCCGCTCCTCGCGCGGCTGGTCGGCGCGGGGCGGAGCCGCCGGCGCGGCCTTGGCCGGGGCGGCCGCGGCGGTCGGCTGGGGCTGCGCGGCGGCCTTCAGCGCGTCGGCCTTGGTGATGTTGCCCTTGGGCCCGGTGGCCTGAATGGATTTCGGATCAAGGTTGTTCTCGGCCACCACGCGCTGGACGGCGGGCGACAGGTGCGGCTCGTCCGAGCCCGAGGCGGCCTTGGCCGGCGCGGCCTCGGCCTTGGGGGCTGCGGCTGCAGCCTCGCCCGAGGCGGCGATCTGGCCGATCACCTGACCGGGGGTGACGGTCGAGCCGGCCTCGGCCGAAATGGTCAGGACGCCATCGGCCGGGGCGCTGATTTCCACGGCCACCTTGTCGGTTTCGATCTCGACCAGCAGCTCATCCTTGGCCACCCGGTCGCCGGCCTTTTTCTGCCAGGTCCCGACCGAGCCCTCGGCGACGCTTTCGCCCATGGTCGGCACCTGAACCGGCACGGAGGCTTCGCTGTCGCCCTTGGCGGCCGCAGCGGCGGCGGGCTTGGCCTCGGCCTTGGGGGCGGCCTCGCCGGCGGGGGCGGCGGCGCCCTCGGTCACCTTGCCGAGGATGGCGCCCGGCGTGACGGTGTCGCCCGCGGCAAAGGCGATTTCGCCGAGCGTGCCGTCGGCGGGCGAGACCACCTCGAGCGAGACCTTGTCGGTTTCCAGCTCGACCAGCAGCTCATCGCGCTTGACCGCGTCGCCGACCTTTTTCGTCCACTTCGCAATGGTGGCTTCGGCGACGGATTCACCAAGGGCGGGGGTCAGGATATCAGCCATGTCAGTTCCGGTTCCGGATAAGCAAGGGTCAGTTCGGGGTGGCGAGGGCGTCGGCGAGGAAGGCGTCAAGCTCGGCCTTGTGGCGGCTCATCAGGCCGGCCGCCGTCGAGGCCGAGGCGGGCCGCCCGACGTAGCGGGCGCGCTTCGCCTTCACATCGAGACGATCGAGCGTCAGTTCAAGCCACGGATCGACGAAGGTCCAGCCGCCCATATTCTTGGGCTCTTCCTGGCACCAGACCAGCTCGGCGCCCGGGAAGCGGGCCAGTTCGGTCATCAGCGACTTCATCGGCCAGGGATAGAATTGCTCGAGACGCAGGATGTAGATGTCGTCGACCGGCTTGCTGTCCTTGAAGGCGGCCTCGCGCGCTTCCAGCAGGTCGTAATAGACCTTGCCCGAACACAGGACGACGCGGCGGATGTCGGCGTCGGGCTTGAGCGTCATGCCCGCCACATCGGGCCGGGTCTGGGCGTCGTCGTGCAGCACGCGGTGGAAGGAGGAACCCTCGGCCAGATCGGCCAGGGTCGAGACCGCCTTCTTGTGACGCAACAGCGACTTGGGCGTCATCAGGATCAGCGGCTTGCGGAACGGCCGGTGCATCTGGCGACGCAGGATGTGGAAATAGTTGGCCGGGGTGGTGCAGTTGGCGACCTGCATATTCTCTTCGGCGCAGGCCTGAAGGAAGCGCTCCAGACGGGCCGAGGAGTGCTCGGGCCCCTGACCCTCATAACCGTGCGGCAGCAGCATCGTGAGGCCGCACATGCGCAGCCATTTGCGTTCGCCCGAGCTGATGAACTGGTCGATGACCACCTGGGCGCCGTTCACGAAGTCGCCGAACTGGGCCTCCCACATGACCAGGGTGTTGGGGTCGGACAGGGCATAGCCGTATTCAAAGCCCAGCACCGCCTCTTCCGACAGGGCCGAGTCGATGACCTCGAAATGGGCCTGTCCGTCACGCAGATTGTTGAGCGGGACGAAGCGTTCTTCCGTGGTCTGATCAATGATGCCGGAGTGACGCTGGCTGAAGGTGCCGCGCACGGAATCCTGACCCGACAGACGGACGGGGAAACCCTCGTCCAGCAGGGTGCCGAAGGCGAGGCTCTCGGCCGTGGCCCAGTCCAGATCCTGACCCGACTCGATCATTTGGCGACGACCGTCCAGCACCCGACGCAGCGTCTTGTGCACATCGATGCTGTTGGGGGCGGTGGTCAGACGGGCGCCGATCTCGCGCAGGCGCGCCTCGGGGACGGCGGTTTCGCCGCGCAGCTCGTCGCCCTCGGGCTTGCCGATGCCGTGCCACTGGCCGTCCAGCCAGTCGGCCTTTTCCGCCTTGAAGGTTTTGCCGGCGTCGAACTCGGCATCGAGGAAATCCTCGAAGCGGGTGATCTCGGCCTCGACCTCTTCCGCGGTGATGACGCCCTCGCCGACCAGGCGTTCGGCATACAGTTCGCGGGCCGACTTCTGGGCCCGGATCTTGGAGTACATCAGGGGCTGGGTGAAGGTCGGGTCGTCGCCTTCATTGTGGCCGAAGCGGCGGTAGCAGAACATGTCCACCACCACATCCTTGTGGAATTTCTGGCGGAATTCGGTGGCCACCTTGGCGGCGAAGACGACCGCTTCGGGATCGTCGCCGTTCACGTGAAAGATCGGCGCCTGGACCATCAGGGCCACGTCCGACGGATAGGGCGAGGAGCGCGAGTTCCGCGGGCTGGTCGTGAAACCGATCTGGTTGTTGATCACGAAATGGATCGTGCCGCCGGTGCGATAGCCCTTCAGCCCCATCAGGGCGAAGCATTCGGCCACCACGCCCTGGCCGGCAAAGGCCGCGTCGCCGTGGATCAGCAACGGCATGACCTTGGTGCGGTCCAGCGCCCATTCGGCCTCGGGCTTGCCGGCATTGGCCTCGCGGATATCGAACGCCTGTTTGGCGCGGGCCTTGCCCAGCACCACCGGGTTGACGATTTCCAGGTGGCTGGGGTTGGCTGTCAGCGACAGGTGGACCCGGTTGTCGTCGAACGACCGGTCCGAACTGGCGCCCATGTGATATTTGACGTCGCCCGAGCCCTCGATGTCCGACGGCATGGACGAGCCGCCCTGGAATTCGTGGAAGATGGCGCGATAGGGCTTGCCCATCACGGCCGACAGGACGTTCAGGCGGCCCCGGTGGGCCATGCCGAGCACGATCTCGTCGACGCCCAGATTGCCGCCGCGCTTGATGACCTGCTCCAGCGCCGGGACCATGGCCTCGCCGCCGTCCAGGCCGAAGCGCTTGGTGCCGGGGAAGCGTTTATGCAGGAAACGCTCGAAGGTCTCGGCCTCGATCAGCTTGTTGAGGATCGCCAGCTTGCCCTCGCGGGTGAAGGCGTTTTCCTCGTACTTGTCGGGCCCTTCGATGCGCGCCTGCAGCCAGGATTTCTCCTCGGGCTCGGCGATGTGCATGTACTGGATGCCGATGTGGCCGCAGTAGGTGCGTTTGAGGATGGCCAGCACCTCGCGCAGGGTGCCGGTCTCGAGACCCAGCACACCGTCGAGGAAGATCGGCTTGTCGAGGTCGGCCTCGCTGAAGCCGTAGAATTCGGGGGTCAACTCGGGGTTCTGGACCGGCGGCTCCATGCCCAGCGGGTCGAGCGTGGCCTGCAGATGACCGCGCACGCGGTAGCTGCGGATCAGCATCAGGGCCCGGATCGAATCGTGGGCGGCGGCGCGCACGTCCTCGGGGGTGGCCGCCGATGCGGCGGGAGCGGGAGCCGCCGACGCGGCCTTGCCCGGCTTGCCGGCCGGTTTGGTCTCCGGCCAGCGGCCGTCAAACACGCCGGTCTCCTCCGAAGGGTCGCCCGCGCCCTTGCGGCCCCAGGCACCGGCTTCGGCCGAGGCCTTTACGGTCGCGGCACTGTCGCGCAGCTGATCGAAGAACGACCGCCACTCGGCCGACACCGAGCCGGGGTCATCGGCCCAGCGGGCGTGGAGATCCTCGATAAAGGCGGCATTCGCCCCGTAGAGAAAGCTGGTCTCGGCAAAGACCTGGTTCAGCCGACCGGCATCATCCGCCATCGTGTTCGTCGCAATCCCTTGGCCGCAGAGCGGCACGCTCTGTCGGTGACGGGACATATACGCACGGTTCGGCGGCGGGTCATGACCGAAAGGGGGCAAAAGCGCCGGAAAATTGGTCCGGGGACCAGAAATTCTCCGATACCGCCCCGCTTCAGCCCTTCAGGACCTGGGTCAGGGTGGTGCCGAGGCGGGCCGGAGACGGCGAAACCGTAATGCCGGCGGCCTCCATGGCGGCGATCTTGGATTCCGCATCGCCCTTGCCGCCCGAGACGACGGCGCCCGCGTGGCCCATGGTGCGGCCCTTGGGCGCAGTCCGGCCGGCGATGAAGCCGACCATGGGCTTCTTGCGGCCCTTCTTCGCCTCGTCGATCAGGAATTGGGCGGCGTCTTCCTCGGCCGCGCCGCCGATTTCGCCGATCATGACGATCGATTCGGTGGCGTCGTCGGCCAGGAACATCTCGAGCACATCGATGAACTCCGTGCCCTTGACCGGGTCGCCGCCGATGCCAACCGCCGTGGTCTGGCCCAGGCCTTCGTTGGTGGTCTGGAAGACGGCCTCATAGGTCAGGGTGCCCGAGCGCGAGACAATGCCGACCGAGCCCTTCTTGAAGATGGAGCCCGGCATGATGCCGATCTTGCATTCCTCGGGCGTCAGAACGCCGGGGCAGTTCGGGCCCAGCAGGCGCGAGGTGGAGCGGTCGAGGCGCGCCTTGACCCGCACCATGTCGGCGACCGGGATGCCCTCGGTGATGCAGACGATGAAGGGCACCTCGGCCTCAATGGCCTCGATGATGGCGTCGGCCGCACCGGCCGGCGGGACGTAGATGACGCTGGCGTCGGCACCGGTCGCCTCACGCCCCTCGGCCACCGAGGCATAGATCGGCAGGCTCTCGCCCTCGGACCCGTGCCAGATCTCGCCACCCTTTTTCGGGTGAACGCCGCCCACCATCTTCGTGCCGAAATAGCGCAGCGCCTGCTCGGTATGGAAGGTGCCGGTCTTGCCGGTAAGGCCCTGGACGAGGACGCGGGTGTCTTTGTTGACGAGAATCGACATGGTTGACCTGGGTTCAGTGGCCGCGGCGCGGCAAGTAGGGATTCGGGGAGGGGGATCGCGGTCCGTTAGCGGGGTTGCGGCCGCATATACATGATCATGATGACCCCATCGGTATCGCCGGTCATGACGATGCGCATCTTATCGCCCGCCGCCAGTTCGAGCATGGCCTCCTCGCCGAGATCTTCCGCGACGGCGACCTTGCGGCCGTTCTCGATCGTATAGGGGTAGCCGTTCAGGCCCGCCTCGCTCATCTCGGCGTTCGGCGTCATGTCCAGCCAGTCGGCGACGGCCCCGTCGATGGCGGCATAGTCGCCGGGCATCACGCCGACGGCGCACACGGCCAGATACATCTCGCCGCCGTCGGTGAGCGTGCCCAGCCCTTCGGCCATGTCGCCCGTCATGGCGATCTGGATGCCTTCGTCCGCGAACAGCAGGCGGGCCTGCATATTATCAAAGGGGGCATCCGCGCCCATCATTTCAGGCGGCAGCACGTCCCAGCCGGCGGCGTCCAGCTTGGCCATGGCGGCCGACGCCTGACCATCGGTCTCGACACAGGTCGACTGGAACAGGGCCAGCTGGGGATCAACCGCCTGGGCCTGGGCCACGGCGGGAACGAGGGCAAATGCCACGGCGGTGGCGGCGAGGGACTTGAGGAAGGTCATGCGTCAGATGCCTGTTGGATAGTTGATCGAAAGTTCGAGATAGGAACGGGCGGGAATGTAGGAGGCGTGGATGCGGCTGCCGTCGGAAAGGTCCCAGACCCTGACCTCCATGCCGGGTGGAATCTGGTAGACATCGGGATCAGGCAGGGTCGATTTTCCCAAGACCCGACCGTCCACCTTGAGGGCGGAAACCTGTTGCTCCCAATCGGGGCCCGCCTCGATCCGGTCTACCGCGCAGATCCGACCCGGGACCGCCTCGCCCCCGACCATCGCGACCTGATATTGGAAAAGCCGAATGACCAGACCGGCAGACTGATAGCTGACTATCCAGTCGTTATTTCGCGGCGCGGCTTCAACCGGACGCCAGCTCTGCGCATCGGCCACAGCCTCGAAGGCGGCACGATCACCCCGGACGTCAAGGCAAGCCATGCTGAACGCGGCGACAGCCGGCGTGACGGTATCCGCCGACCCCGGCCCCGCCACCATAGCGGCAGTTGCCAATGCGAGCCCGGCCAGCATCAGCCGACCGCCGCGACGATCTTCTGGGCCGCGTCGTCGAGGTCGTCGGCGGCGGTGATGGCCAGGCCGGATTCGTTCAGGATCTTCTTGCCCTCGGTAACATTGGTGCCTTCCAGACGCACGACCAGCGGCACCTTGAGGCCCACTTCCTTGACGGCCGCGACCACGCCCTCGGCGATCACGTCACAGCGCATGATGCCGCCGAAGATGTTGACCAGAATACCCTCGACGCGCGGATCGGCGGTGATGATCTTGAAGGCCGCCGCGACCTTTTCCTTGGAGGCACCGCCGCCGACGTCACAGAAGTTGGCGGGCTCCTTCCCGTACAGCTTGATGATGTCCATGGTCGCCATGGCCAGACCGGCGCCGTTGACCATACAGCCGATGTTGCCGTCCAGGGCCACATAGGCGAGGTCCCATTTCGAGGCCTCGATCTCCTTGGGGTCCTCTTCGGTCTCGTCGCGCAGGGCGAGGATGTCCGGGTGGCGGAACAGGGCGTTGCCGTCGAAGCTGACCTTGGCGTCCAGCACGCGCAGACGGCCGTTTTCCATGACGATCAGCGGGTTGATTTCGAGCATCGACATGTCGGTGTCGAGGAAGGCCTTGTAGAGAATCGGGAACAGGGTCTTGCCGTCCTCGGCGGCCGCGCCGTCCAGCCTCAGCGCCGAATTCAGCTTTGCGACGTCGGCATCGGTGACGCCCGCCTCGGGGTCGATGACGATAGTCTGGATCTTCTCGGGCGTGTCGTGGGCGACGGCCTCGATGTCCATGCCGCCCTCGGTCGAGACGACGAAGGCAACGCGGCCGTGCTGGCGGTCCACCAGCAGGGAGCAGTAGAGCTCGCGGTCGATGTCGGCGCCGTCCTCGATATAGAGGCGGTTGACCTGTTTGCCGGCGTCGCCGGTCTGGGCGGTGACCAGGGTGTTGCCCAGCATCTCGCGGGCGTGGGCTACGGCCTCCTCGACCGATTTGGCCAGACGCACGCCGCCCTTGGCGTCGGCGCCCAGTTCCTTGAACTTGCCCTTGCCGCGGCCGCCGGCATGGATCTGGGACTTCACGACATAGAGCGGGCCGGGCAGGGACCGGGCGGCGGCCTCGGCCTCGTCCGCCGAGGTGATGGCCACGCCCGCCGCGACCGGCGCGCCGAAGCCCTTCAGAACCTGCTTGGCCTGATACTCGTGAATATTCATGGAAACCGTCGCGTCCGCTGATGGGGAGGGGTGCGAGGCTTATAGGCTCCGCCCGTTCGCAGGCGCAACAGGCGGAGCCGGGTCTGACGCCAAAGGATCAGTCGATCCAGTCCTTCTTGAGGGTGCGCGAGGCGCCGATCAGCAGGACGGCCGCCAGCACATAGAAGCCCATGCCGGTGTAGATGGCCCAGCGGAGGCTTTCCTCGCCGAACTGCGGCGCCAGCAGATCGCTCATCCAGCCGAAATAGTAGAAGCCCACGGCGATGCCGAGCAGGTTGTTGATCAGCAGGAACAGGGCCGACGCGGTCGAGCGCATGGGCGCCGGCACCAGATTCTGGACCGATGCCGTGATCGGCCCCAACCAGGCGAGGTTGAGGCCGGTCGGGATGATGAAGATGAGGAAGGCCACGATCAGCGACTGGGCCCGCGTGCCGCCGTCGGCAAAGATCTGGGCGATCAGCCAGTCGGAGTTCATGGCCAGGATGAAGCAGGGAGCCGAGATCAGAAAGGCGATGGCGGGCACCAGCGGATAGGCGCCCTTGCCCCGATGGGCCAGCTTGTCGGCGATCATGCCGCCCAGCCAGATGCCGAGCGTGCCGCCGATCAGGGCGATGCCCGAATAGTACCAGCTGACTTCGCGCAGGGTCAGGTCGAAACTGCGCATGAAGAACAGGGGCAGCCAGCCGGCCACGCCATATCCGCAGACGGAGGAGGAGGCGGCGCCCAGCGCCAGCAGCCAGAAGCTCTTCTTCTTGATGACCACCGAGGCCGTCGACCGGGCAATCATCAGGGAGATGCCGATGACCAGAGCCAGCAGGCCGGCAAAGCCCAGCACCATGGCGTTGCCGAGGGCGATCAGGTCGAAATGATTGAGGGCCGCCAGCGCCATCAGACCGGCGCCGAGGCCCAGCATGATGAGCGAGGCGGTGCGGCCCACCGCAGACGAGGCTGCGGGCGGATGCGAGGCGACGGCGGCGGCATCGGCCGGAGCGGCCGGGTCAACGGGACGCGGGACGTCCGTCGCGCCGCGCTTGGGGTCCTTGACCGTCAGGCGCAGGACCGGTGCGACCAGCAGACCGAGCAGACCGACCACGATAAAGGCCGTCCGCCACCCGTATTCCGCCGCCAGCAGGCCGCCGACGAGGGTGCCTGCGGCCGTGCCCAGAGGAATGCCAAAGGCAAAGCCCGCGAGGGCGCGCGCGCGCTGATGCGGCGGGAAATAGTCCGCGACGAGCGAATAGGCCGGGGCGACGCCGCCGGCCTCACCGACGCCGACGCCCATGCGGAACAGGAACAGCTGACCATAGGAGCCGGCCACGCCGCACAGTGCGGTGAACCCGGACCAGACCGTCAGGGCACCCGTCATGATCCAGACCCGGCTGTAGCGATCCGCCAGCCAGGCCAGGGGAATGGCGAGTGTGGAATAGACCGAGGCAAAGGCGATGCCGCCCAGCAGGCCGAACTGGCTGTCCGAAAGGCCGAACTCTTCCTTAAGGGGCGCGGCCAGAATGCCGATGATCTGCCGGTCCAGGAAGTTCAGCATGTAGACGAAGATCAGGATCGCCAGAACGTAGAAGCGATAGCCCGGAGCGACGGGCTTTTCAGCGCCAGCCTTCTCGGTACCGGGCGTGGTGGCTTCGGTCATGACGGTTCCCCCTGGTGGTCTTGATGCCGGGGGAACGGTAGCGCCCCCGGTCCTGCATGCAAAAGAAAAAGGGCGGCGGTCCGCCTGGAACCGCCGCCCGGATAGGTATCAGACGTTCAATGGCCGAAGCCGGATCAGAACTTGATCTGGATCGAGCCGGTCACGGTCCGCGGCGGACCGTAGTAGCCGATGACCGAGTCGTTGAAGAGGGCGCCCGGGAAGTTGTAGCCGCCCACGCGGTATTCCTCGTCCGTCAGGTTCTTGCCGAACAGGCCGAGGCTCCAGCGCTCGCTGGGCGCGGTCCAGATCAGCGACAGGTCAACCAGGGCATAGGCGTCCTGGTCCAGGATCGGGTTCGGGAACTCGAACTGGCTGAAGTCGCCGCGATAGCTGACCGAGGGGGTCACGATCAGTTCGCCGCCCGCCACATCGCTGCGCCAGGTCAGGCCGACATAGCCGGTCCATTCCGGAGCATTCTGCAGCACCACCAGATCCGAGATGTCCTCATAGACCATGGTCGTGAGGTTGTAGCGCAGGAACTCGTCGAACTCGCTGTTCAGATAGCCGACGGCGAAGTTGGCCGTCAGGTTCTCGCTCAGGAAGACGGAGCCTTCGAACTCGGCCCCGTAGAGGGTCGACTGGCCGACGTTGTCGACGAAGCTGGCAATCCCGCCGACGGCCGGCACCTGGGTGGTGACCTGCTGGTCTTCGTACTGGTTGTAGAAGATCGACGAGCTGAACGACAGCGGACCGGCGCGACCCTTCAGGCCGAGCTCATAGCTGTCGACCGTTTCCGGCTCATAGCCATCGACCGTGTCCGGCGTGAGGATGGCGTCACCGCGCATGTCAAAGCCGCCGGACTTGAAGCCCGAAGACCACGAGGCATAGCCCGTGATGTCGTCCGAGAAGTCATACGACAGGGCGATCCGCGGCGAGACGTCGTCGAAGGTGCGGTCGTTGGTGTAGTCGGTCCGCAGGAGCAGCGGCGCACGCGGCGTTCCGCCCAGCAGCGGAGACCGGGTGGCGCCGAGATAGTTGGCGCGGAACACGGTGCCGGTCTTGCTGTCCTCGGTGTAGCGAATGCCGAGGCCGAGGTGCAGACGCTCGGTCAGGTCATAGTTCACATCAGCGAACAGGGCGATGCTTTCGGTTTCGACCACACCGCCGGTGCCGATCACGATTCCGGCGTTGCCGAGAATGGTGTCGAATGCGCCTTCGGCCGAGGCGTCCAGATAGAAGACGCCGAACACGCCCTGGACCCGGTCATAGTCGAACTGGAACTGGAATTCCTGGGTGAACTGCTCGTCGGCATAATAGGCCGGGATGTCCAACGTCGGGGCCGGTGTGTTGTCGAAGTCGATGACCGTATCGGTGCGGCCTTCGCGCCAGGCGGTGATCGACTTGAAGATCCAGCGCTCGTTCAGGTCGACCTGGGCGGTGAAGGACAGGCCTTCGCTCTCGACCGAGTTCTCGTCGCCGACACCGGCATAGGTGTCATAGACGCTGTCCGGCACGCCCGCGCCCGGACCGACACCCGCCACTTCGCGGTGGCCGTGACGGGGGCTGGAGTCATCCTGCGTCCGGTCATAGGCCAGACGGAAGAAGGCGTCGTCGCGCGGGGTGAATTCGGCGCTCACGCGGAAGGCGTTGACGTCCTTGTCGTAGTGCTCGGCGCCGGTGTTCAGGTTCGAGCCGTAGCCGTCGCGCGTCAGGTGGGCGAAGGCGCCGCCGATGCGGAAGGTGTCGCTAAGCGGCATGCTGCCCGACGCGACCAGGTCCATCTGGTTGTAGCTGCCATAGGCGCCGCGGATGGTGGCCTCGGCGTCCGGCGACAGGCGCGAGGTCACATATTTGATGGCGCCGCCGACCGTGTTGCGGCCGTACAGCGAGCCTTGCGGGCCACGAAGAACCTCGATGCGCTCGATATCGAAGATGTCGAGAACGGCCGCCTGCGGGCGGGCGACATAGACGTCATCGACGTACAGGCCGACGCCGGGCTCGAAGCCCCACAGCGGGTCCTGCTGGCCGACGCCGCGGATGAAGGAGATCAGGGTCGAGTTGGAGCCCCGGGCCACCTGAACGGTCGCGTTCGGCGTCTGCTGTTGCAGGGCCGTGATGTCGGTGGCGCCGGTCTCTTCCAGCCGTTCGGACGACAGGGCGGTGACGGCGACCGGCACGTCCTTCAGCTGTTCGTCGCGACGACGGGCGGTGACGATGATTTCATCCAGCGAGGTGACGGCCGGATCTTGTGCCGGCGCCTCCTGGGCGATGGCGGTGACGGACAGCGCGCTCCAGGCGGCCCCCGCCAGAAGGACGGTCTTTACGAGTCTGTTCATTTGAAACCCCAATCTCTGTTTCCAGCCCAAGACGCTTTTATTCAGCGTTCAATGATTTTCCGCAGACTGACCCCGTTTTTGCCCATCTGTCAAACGGCCACGCCTGTCGCGGCGCGGAATTCAAGCGGGGCTGTGGCATGAATACATACCTCGGGCGGGAGGCCGGATGCGTGATTGCCGGATGGAGATGGCCCGACTAGCCTTGGTGGCATGAGCAAGATCACCGCGCCGCCGGCCCCGGCCCTGACCGTCGAGAGCGTCCGTCCGGGCCGGGTGGAGACCACCGCTAAACGGGGCCGGCCGTCCAAGAGCCAGGGCGGCCGGAACGGCGAAACGCGCGACTCAATCCTGGACGCCGCCGAGGACCTGTTTTCCAAACACGGCTTTTACGGTGTGACGATCCGCGAGGTCGCGCGCGAGGCGGGCGTCGATACGGCCCTGGTTCACTATTATTTCGGGGCCAAGCGCGACCTGTTCGATGCGGTCTTCCTGCGGCGGGCCGAAGTCTGGAACAACGAGCGGGTCGAGGCGATCAACCGCTATGCCCGCGAGAACGAGGGCACGATGACCCTGGAGGGCCTGCTGGAGGCCTTTCTGAGACCGCCCTTCCAGTGGTCGCTGAAGGGCGGGCCGGGGTGGAAGCACTATTCCGCCCTGGTGGCCCAGACCAATGCCAACCCCACGTTCGGCGGTGAAACCATGGCCCGCTATTTCGACCCGTCGATCCGGCGGTTGATCGACCTGCTGCGGGTCGTGCTGCCGGACGCCAGCGATGCCGATCTGTACTGGGGATGGCACAATCTGTCGGGGGCCCTGACCCTGACCCTCGGCGAGACCGGGCGGCTGGACCGACTGTCCGGCGGCCTGTGCCAATCCGGCGATCTGGACAGTGCCTGCGAGTATATGGTGCGGTTTGCCTCGGCCGGCTTCCGCGCCGTCAGCGGCACACGGACCTAGGCGGCTTCCGGTTCTGCCGGGGGCGTATCCTTGCCCTTGGCCTTGCCGGACTTCTTGCCGGACTTCTTCGAGGCGGCCTTGCCGGCCTTGAGGGCGGCCTTTTCCGCCTTGCGCAGCTCTTTCAGCCGCTTCTTCTCGGCGCGCACCGCGGCCAACGCTTCCTGGGGCGCCGCATCGGCAGCCCCGGCCAGCTCGGCCAGGATTTCGAGGAAGGTCTCGCGACGACCCTTGGGCAGCAGGGCCATGATCTGACGGTCGGCCTCGACGACGCGCGGACGGGCATCGGCCAGAGCCGCCTCGCCCTCCGGGGTCAGGCGCACGGCCATGGCGCGCGCGTCCAGGGTCGAACGTTCGCGCGACAGCAGTCCGCGTTGGGCCATGCGCGCCACCAGATCGGCGAGAGTCGAACGGTCGATGCCGGTGGCCTTGACCAGATCGGTCTGGGTCAGGCCGGCCCGCAGGGACACGGCCTCGAGCACGGCGAACTGGCGCTGGGTCAGGCCGTCGGACCCCACTTCGCGCGCATAGATGTCGAGGGCGAGCTGCAGGGCCCGATGGATCAGATGGCTGGGCGATTCCGCGAGGGAGCCAGCCTCGCGAGCCTTCTTGCCGGACTTCACCATGACCGATCAACTCCCCTGACGCGCCTCAATGCCGACAGGGCTATCAGGGCCGCTTTACGCTTTCGCGACGGCTGCGCGACATTTCTTCCGTCTGCACCCGCGCTGTTCAGGGGGCGGCGTTGGGGCCGCGCGGCGGGACGACCGCCTCGTCTCCGGCCTCGGACTGCAGATTGCGCAAGATCAGCGGCATGTTGCTGAGGCCGAACACGGACGAGGCGATCCACAGCACCCCCCGGAAGCTGACCCAGACGTCGGCCGGATCGACGCCCTCATAGCCCAGCTGGTCGGTCGCCCAGCCGACCAGGGCCTCGCTGCGCACCGCCTCATTGACCAGCGCCACGGCGGCAAAGAACAGGCCGTAACGCAGGGTCAGGATCTTCCACGCGCGGTCGTTGATCGGAATGACGGTCCCGAGCAGCGCCTTGAGCGGCTGCTTGCCCATCTTCAATCCCCCCAGCAGCAGGACCGACAGGCTGAGATTGAGGATGGAGACCTTCAGCTTCACCCACAGATCGTCCTGGGTCAGGAGGGTCAGAAGACCGAAGACGAGGGCGAAACCGCCGACGATCAGTGGCATCAACGCCAGCCGCCGCTCGACGACGAGGCCAACGACCACGGCAATGGCCGCGCCGCCGACCAGGAACCATGTGGCCTGAACCAGGGCCTGGTCGCCCTCAAGCCCGTTCAGCCGATAGACGAGGAATGCCCCGGCGAAGGCGACCAGGGCACCAAAGTCGACGGCCTGACGGATCCAGGCGGGGGGCGCTTTGCGCTCACTCATGAGGTGACCTCCAGTCCAACGAGAGACCGGGCAAAGGCGTCGGCGTTGAACGGCTGCAGATCCTCGACCCCCTCGCCCACACCGATCAGCTTGATCGGGGCGTCCGAGGCCTGGGCGACCGGGACCAGAACCCCGCCGCGCGCCGTGCCGTCCAGCTTGGTCATCACCAGACCCGAAACATAGGCCGTCCGGCCAAAGATCTTTTCCTGCTCCAGCGCATTGCGGCCGACGGTGGCGTCGAGCACCAGCAGGGTTTCATGCGGGGCGTCGGGATCGACCTTTTTCAGGACGCGCACGATCTTGAGCAGTTCGTCCATCAGGGCCGACTTGTTCTGCAGCCGGCCGGCGGTGTCGATCAGCACGACGTCATAGCCCTCGGCCCGGGCCCGGGTCAGGGCGTCGAAGGCCAGACCGGCGGGATCGGCGCCGTCGCGGCGGCTCTCGAAGGTGGCCCCGGCCCGCTCGGCCCAGACCTTCAGCTGCTCGCGGGCAGCGGCGCGGAAAGTGTCACAGGCCACGACCATGACCTTGGCCCCCTGACCGGTCAGGTCGGACGCGATCTTGCCCAGCGTCGTGGTCTTGCCCGAGCCGTTGACGCCGACGAACAGGGTGACGAAGGGGCGCGGGCCGTTCAGCGGTTCATAGCGCGCCTCGTGCGAGCGCAGCTCATCGGCCACCGCCTCGGCCAGCGCTGTTTTCACCTCGACCTCGGACGCCCCGGCCCCGAAGCGCAGGGCGCGGAAGCGCTCGACAATGCGGTCGGTCGCGGCCGGGCCCAGATCGCTTTCCAGAAGATGCTCTTCCAGCTGTTCCAGCGCGGTCTCGCTGAGCGGCTCCTTGACGAAGGTGGAGACCACCTGTTCGGTCATCTGGCGCGAGGACCGGGACAGTCCGTCGCTCAGCCGCTGCAACCAGCCTTTTTTCGGTGCGTCATTCATGGAGTCCGCTTTAGCGGTCGCCGTCGCCAGCGTCACCTGTGACACGAAGAAACCCTGTCTTGGGAAATCCGCCCTCTATGTGCGACAAGGCGGCGGTCGGCGCCCCGATGCGCGCCCGGATGGATTGATGGCCCAGACACATCCCTTCTTCAGCCCCGCGACCCACGGCTTTGTGCGCGTGGCAGCGGCCACCCCTGTCGTCTATCCTGCCGACCCCAGGGCCAATGCCGACGAGCATATCCGCCTGATCGAACAGGCGGCCGAACAGGGCGTCGACCTGATCGTCTTTCCCGAGCTGAGCCTGAGCGGCTATGCGCTGGATGACCTGCATATGCAGGGCGCCCTGCTGGACGAGGTGGAGCGGCAGGCCCTGCGGCTGGCCGAGGTGACCGGGGGCACGGCAATCACGGTCGTCGTCGGCGCCCCGGTCAGACACGCGGAGCGGCTCTACAACGGCGCGATTGTCCTGGCGGGTGGCCGTGTGATCGGCGTGGTGCCGAAAACCTATCTGCCCAATTATCGGGAATATTGTGAGAAGCGCTGGTTTTCATCGGCGAATGCCAGCCAACGCTTTGGTGAGCCCCTCCAATGGGGCGACGAGATTGTCGAAGTCGATCCGTGCGTCCTGTTCGAAGCGGAGAACCGCGCCGGGTTCGTCTTCGGAGTCGAAATCTGCGAGGACTTCTGGGCGCCGCTGCCGCCGTCGACCCGACAGGCGATGGCTGGGGCGCGGATCCTGTTGAACCTTTCGGCGTCCAACATCGTCATCGGCAAGGCCGAGGAGCGCGCCCTGCTGTGCGCCAGCCAGTCGGCACGGACCATGGCCGCCTATGTGTTTACGGCGTCCGGCTGGGGCGAGAGCACGACCGACCTCGCCTGGGACGGTCAGGCGACGATCCACGAACTGGGCGCGAAGCTGGCCGAGGGCGAACGGTTCGGAATGGGCGGCGCGCTGACAATCTGCGACATCGACGTGGACCGCATCGGCCAGGACCGGTTGAGGAACGGTACCTTCGCCGATTGCTCTGACAGGGAAACCCATGGCTCCGCATTCAGTCGCCACCTTTTCCCGGCCCGCGAGGCGTCCGCTGCGGTCGACCTGATCCGCCCCCTCGACCGCTTCCCGTTTGTGCCGGATGACCCCGCGCGACTGGATCGCGACTGCTATGAGGCGTTCAATATCCAGGTCCAGGGCCTGATGAAACGGATGACCGCCACCGGGTCGAAGACCGTGGTCATCGGCATCTCGGGCGGGCTGGATTCGACCCACGCCCTGCTGGTGGCCTGTCGCGCCTTTGACCGGCTGGAGCTGCCGCGCACCGGCATTCGCGCCTGGACCATGCCGGGCTTCGGGACCTCGGAGGGCACGAAGGCCAATGCCTGGGCCCTGATGAAGGCGCTGGGCGTGACGGCCGCCGAGCTGGATATCCGCCCGGCCGCGGAGCGGATGCTGGCCGACATCGGTCATCCGGCGGCGAACGGCGAACCGGTCCACGACATCACCTATGAGAATGTGCAGGCGGGGCTGCGCACCGATTATCTGTTCCGGCTGGCCAATCAGCACGACGGCTTCGTCATCGGCACAGGCGACCTGTCCGAGCTGGCGCTGGGCTGGGCCACCTATGGCGTCGGCGACCACATGAGCCACTATGGCGTCAACTCCGGCGTGGCCAAGACGCTGATCCGGCACCTGATCCGCTGGGTGGCCGACCGCGAACTGGTCGGCGCCGAGGCGACGCCGGTTTTGCAGGCCATTCTCGACACCGAAATCTCGCCCGAACTGGTGCCGGCGAAGGACGGACAGATCCAGTCGACCGAGGCGACCGTCGGCCCCTATGCGCTGAACGACTTCTTCCTGTTCCACTTCAGCCGCTATGGCATGGCGCCGTCCAAGGTCGCCTTCCTGGCCTGGCAGGCGTGGAAGGATGCCGCGACGGGGCACTGGCCGTCGGGTACGCCCGACGATGAGAAGGTCGAATACGACCTCGAGACCATCGTCTTCTGGCTGCGGAAATTCATCGTGCGCTTCTTCCAGACCAGCCAGTTCAAGCGCTCGGCCCTGCCGAACGGGCCCAAGGTGGTGACCGGCGGGTCGCTGAGCCCGCGGGGCGACTGGCGCGCGCCGTCGGATGTGTCGGCCCGCGTGTGGCTGGACGAACTGGATGAAAACGTGCCGATCAAGGCGCCCACACCGAAAGACCCGACATGAGCGATACCCCGACCCGCGACGCCAACGGCAATGAGCTGGCGGACGGCGACAGCGTCACCCTGATCAAGGATCTGAAGGTCAAGGGTTCGGGCGGGGTTACGCTGAAGCGCGGCACCATGGTGCGGAAAATCCGCCTGACCGGCGACCCCGACGAGATCGAGGCCAATGTCGACAAGGTGAAGGGACTGGTGCTGCGCACCGAGTTCGTCAAGAAGGCCTGAGCCCCCTTGGCTCAGGGCACGTCCGACAGGAATTCGAAGATGGCGGCCCGGGCGGCGGGTTCGTCCAACATGGGCGCGTGGCCGATGCCCGGCACCTCGACATAGTCCATCTTGGGCGCGCGCTTGCGCATCTTCGCGGCGATGTCGGCGCTGAGCAGGTCCGAGGTCTCGCCGCGCACCAGCAGGGTCGGCCTTGCCTTGGCCAGACGCCCGAACATGGGCCAGAGGTTGGGCACCAGCGCCTTGTCACCGCCCGCCCGGATCGGCACCGAGATGTCGGGATCATAGTCGAGCACCGGCGTGCCCTCGGTGCCCTCGCGGAACACGCGCCTGGCAAACGCCGCCCAGTCGTCGGGGCCATAGTGGGGGAAGGCGACGCCATTGGTCTTCTCGACATAGGCGGCGGCGGCCTCCCACGTCGGGGTGTCGACCGGCTGGCCGGTATAGGCGGCGATCCGGGCCAGACCGGCCTTGTCCACCTCGGGCCCGATGTCGTTGAGGATGGCCGCCGCGATCACCCGCGACCGCAGGGCGGCGACCGCCATGGTGATCAGCCCGCCCATGGAGGTGCCCAGAAAGACGGCGCGCTCGATGCCCGTCTGGGCCAGCAGGGCCAGCACATCCTTCGCATAGGTGGCGGGCTGGTAGGTCATGGGATCGGGGGCCCGGTCCGAACGGCCGCGCCCGCGCACATCGACCGCCAGAACGCGACGACCGCTCTGGGCCAGCAGGGTGGCGATGCCGTGAAAGTCGGCAGAGTTGCGGGTCAGGCCATGGATGGCGATGACCGGCAGGCGCGCCTGACCGTCGGCCCCGGCATAGTCGCGGGCATAGAGGTCCAGTCCGTCCTCGGAGGTGAAGCGGCGCTCGGCATAGGTCCGGGTCTCGGTCATGATCAGGGCTCCGACGATCAGGGGCGGGGTATTTCACCCCATGTAGAATTTATGCCTCAGATCGCCAGCAGGTCGCGAACGAAATCGTCGAGATTTCCACCGTCGAACAGGAAGCCGGGGATACCCGCTCTCTGTGCGGCCTCCATGTCGCTGGGACGGTCGCCAATCATGAAGGCGCGCTTCGGATCGATGCCATGGTCGGCGATGGCGCGGTGGATCATGCCGGGATTGGGCTTGCGGTCCGGGTGGTCGGGGTGGCGCCAGGCCGGATCGACCGCCTCGGCATGGTAGGGACAGGCATAGACCGCGCCGATGCGCGCGCCCTTTGCCGCCAGCCGACGGACGATCAGGTCGTTGAAGGCCTCCATCTGGCCGTGGCTGAACATGCCGCGCGCGACGCCCGACTGGTTGGTCACGATCACCACCAGATAGCCCAGGGTGTTCAGGCGGCGCACGGCTTCTGCGGCGCCGGGCACAAACGCCAGTTGGTCCTCGCGGTGGGGATAGCCGACATCGTCGATGAGGACGCCGTCGCGATCCAGAAACACGGCCGCATGGCCGGCGGACGCCGGTACTGAAATCACATCTTCTCCCGGATCAGGGTCAGGATCATGAGCCCGCGAACGGACATTGAGGTCGCCCTGATTAGGGCGCATCGTAAGAAGTCGCAACGCGAAGTGACCGTCCCCCGTTTGGTCAGAAGGGCGCGTGCTTGCTATGGCGCGCCACCAGACGCGGGGCCAACCCGTCGCACAGGAAGACTGAGACCCATGAGCATTGCCTTCATCGACCTGCAGGCCCAACGCCGTCGTCTCGGCGGCAAGATCGAGGCCGCCGTCATGGCCGCCGTGGAGAGCGGCGCCTGGGTCATGGGCCCGCCGGTCCGCCAGTTCGAGGACGATCTGGCCGCCTTTGGTCAGGCCAAACATGCGCTGGGCTGTGCCAACGGGACCGACGCCCTGATCCTGCCGCTGATGGCCTGGGGCCTGCGCACCGGCGACGCGGTGTTCGTGCCCAGCTTTACCTTTACCGCCACGGCCGAGGTGGTGCCGTGGCTGGGCTGCACGCCGATCTTCGTCGACGTCGATCCGAAGACCTACAATATGGACCCGCAGAAGCTGGAGGCCGCCATTGAGGCGGTGAAGGCCGAAGGCAAATTGAAACCGCGCGTGGTGATCGCCGTCGACCTGTTCGGCCAGCCCGCCGACTATCCGGCGATCCGGGCCATTTGCGACCGCCACGACATGAAGCTGATCTCGGATTCGGCGCAGGGGTTCGGCTGTACGCTGAATGATGCCCATCCGCTGAAGTGGGCCGACATCACCACCACCAGCTTCTTCCCGGCCAAGCCGCTGGGGTGTTACGGCGACGGCGGGGCGGTGCTGACCGACGATGCCGATCTGGCCGAGGAAATGGATTCGCTGCGGGTGCACGGCAAGGTCGTGGCCAAGGACATGCAGGGCCGGACCTTCGATCACGATCCCAAATATCTGGCCATGCGGATCGGCATGAACTCGCGGCTCGACACCCTCCAGGCGGCCATCCTGATCGAGAAGCTGAAGGTCTTCCCCGAGGAGATCGAATGGCGGAACCGCATCGCCGCCCGCTACAACGAGCACCTCGCCCCGCACGTCGCGGCCGTGCCGCATGTGATCGAGGGCGGCGTTTCGGTCTGGGCCCAGTACACGATCGAGCACGACGACCGCGCGGGCCTGATCGATCATCTGAAGGGCGAGGGCGTGCCGACCGCCGTCTATTATCCGGTGCCCATGCATATGCAGCCCGCCTATCAGCGCTTCCCGCAAGGGGCCGGGGGGCTGCCGGTCACCGAGCGCCTGAAGGACCGGGTGCTGAGCCTGCCCATGCATGCGGATCTGGACGAGGCCACCCAGGACCGCATCATCGCCGCCGTCGCCAGCTACAAGGGATAAGTCCGATGCAGACTCTGAAGATCGGCGTGGCCGGCGCCGGCGTCATGGGCCGCAACCATGCCCGGGTTCTGACCGATATCCGTGACGTGAACCTGACCCATGTGTTCGACCCCGATACCGTGGTCGCCCAAGGCGTGGCCGAGGCCTATGGCGCCTCTCCCGTGACCAGCGCTGAGGCCTTTGCTGAGGCCGGTCTGGATGCGGCCGTGATCGCCACCCCCAACCGCACCCATGCCGATCTGGGCGTGGCCCTGTTGGAACGCGGCGTCCATGTGCTGGTCGAAAAGCCGATCGCGGCGACCGTCGAGGACGCCCAGCGCCTGATCGATGCGGCGAAGGCCAATGACCGGGTGCTGATGGTCGGTCAGGTCGAGCGGTTCAACCCGGCGGTTGAGGCGGTCAAGCGCGCGATCAAGGACGAGGACGTCATCTCGATCCAGATCACCCGGGTCGGCCCCTTCCCGCCCCGCATGGGCGAAGTCGGGGTGGTCATCGATCTGGCGGTGCACGACATCGACATCATCCGTCATCTGACGGATTCGGAAATCGTCGAAGTCCAGCCGCAGCTGGCCCGCACCAAGGCCGAGCGCGAGGATACGGCCCTGCTGCAGTTCCGGCTGGCCAACGGCACCATCGCCCACATCACCACCAACTGGGTGACGCCCTACAAGACCCGCACCCTGCAGGTCGCGACCAAGGCCAAATTCGTCGTCGCCGACCTGATGACGCGTCAGGTGACCGAATATTTCGGCCAGCAGCCCGACGGCACCTATTCCACGCGCGGCGTGCACAGCTGGCCCAACGAGCCGCTCAAGAAGGAGCTGGAGGCCTTCGTCCACGCCATCCGCACCGGCGAGACCCCGGCGGTGACGGGCGAGGACGGCCTGAGGAACCTCGAGGTCGCCCTGAGGTGCCTGGGGGAATGAACCTCCGGCCTGCGGTTCTGGAAGACCGCTTTGTCCGGCTGGAGCCCCTGGCGGATCATCATCGGGAACCGCTCCGTATCGCCTGTGATGCGGACCCGGATTTGTGGCCAGCCCTCTACTACCGGTCCTATGGTGGCCAGCATTTCGACGCTGGCTGGGAGGATCTGGTCGCCGGTCAGTCGGCCGGCACCCGTATTCCGTTCGCGGTGATGGCGGGCGGCACCCTTGTCGGCATGAGCAGCTATATCGACATCCAGCGCGGCAACCGGGCTGTGGAGATCGGCACCACCTACTACGAGCCCTCGGCCCGGGGCGGTTCGGTCAATCCGGCGGCCAAGCGGCTGCTGCTGGAGCATGCCTTTGCCTGTGGCGCCAATCGCGTGGCCTTCAAGGTCGACGACCGGAATAGGCGCAGCCAGGCCGCCATGGTCAAGCTGGGCGCCACGCGTGAAGGCGTGCTCCGCCACGACATGATCACCTGGACCGGGCACGTGCGCAGTTCGGTGGTCTTTTCCATCCTAGCCGGGGAGTGGCCGGACGTCCGGGCGCGGCTGGATGAGCGGCTGGCGGTCTTCGAAGTCACCCCCGAAACGGCCGGCTGAGGAACGGCGAGCCCTTGAGGCCGAAACGCCAGGGGGTCTCTGCTCCCTTGGTGATGCCGATGCGCGGGCCGACGGCGAGACCGGCGGGGGGCGGGCCCGGTTCCAGCACGAAGGGCGGGGCGTCCAGCGGGGCATGATCGAGCGCCTTGTCGATCGCCAGCGCCTGACACAGCTTGCCGGGACCCGAGCAGAGGTTTCGCGGGTCGTCCGTGCCGCGACGGACGGCCATCACGTCCAGCCCGTCGGTCGGCTCCAGCGCCCGGATCAGCACGGCGCTGCCCGGCTTTGTCTGGTCACAGACGATGTTGAAGCACCAGTGGGCGCCGTAGATGCGATAGACATAGGCCCGGCCTACGGGGCCGAACATGGCGGCGTTCCGGGGCCGGGGGCCCCCAAAGCTGTGCGACGCGGGATCGGCCGGATCATAGGCCTCGGTCTCGACGATGAGACCGCCGACACCCCCGACCAGTAGTCGCGCCCCGATCAGATCACGGGCGACCGTGGCAGCATCGCGCGCCAGCCAGTCGGGCTCAGGAAGACTCGGCAAGGGTCTGGGCCTCTTCAGGGGTAGCTCCCACTTTTGCGGCCATCTCCGCCGAAGCCTGACGCCAGGCGTCCGGGTCCTGCCAGTCCGGAACGCTGGAGCCACCCCCGCAAGACGTCAGCGAATCCGCCAGGATCTCGTAGCAGTCCGTCCATATCCCGCCCCGGCGAACCATGAGCCATCGCTCATGGACCAGCACGAGCGCAGGCGCCTCGGTGAAGCGCCCATCTTCCGACCAGGTAAGCGTCCCTGCAGGCTTCCAGAGCAGTCCGGCGGATCCAACGCTGCGCCACAACTGATAGTCCACGTCCGTCGGCGCGGGTCCGATCCCCAGCAAATACTGCTGCCCCCCCGGAGCGGTAACGCGATTGACGACGGCCGGTAGTCCGGAACTCAAGGCGATCCAGACAAAGGCGACCAGGATAGCCGGGATTGCCAACAGGAGTCTGATCGCAGGCCCGAGCCGCCGCCCCGCAGGAGGCATCACGACATCGAAGAGCAGGGCTGAGGGAATGGCGATCAGGGCGATCACACCCGCGGTGTTGAGGACCTCTGGCGCGGGGATCACCCCCAGCGGATTGAGCGAGCTTGAGAACAGGATGGCAGAGCCCGCCGCTACGGATCGGAGAAGGACCCGGAGCCTTTTGACACCGCGAGCCCTGATCTCAGCCAACGACCTGCATACCCAGCCATTCGGCGATGAGGGCCGGTTTATCGCCGCCCTCGATCTCGACAGTCAGCTCGTGCTTCAGAAGCCAGCGGCCACCGCCCTTGTCCTCGGCCGACAGCAGCTTGAACCGGCCCCGGATCCTGGAGCCCGCAGGGACGGGGGCGAGGAAGCGCAGCTTGTCGAAGCCGTAGTTGACGCCCATCACCACGCCCTCCAGCGGGGCGACCGCGTCATAGCTCATGGCCGAGGCGAGGCTGAGGGTCAGAAACCCATGCGCAATCGTGCCGCCGAACGGGGTGGCCTTGGCCGCCTCGGGGTCGACGTGGATGAACTGTTCGTCCTCGGTGATCTTCGCAAAGGCGTCGATGCGGGCCTGGTCGACCTCGATCCAGCGGGAGACCCCCACTTCGGTGCCGATCAGGGATTGCAGATCGTCGGGCTTGGTCATGCGGGGGCTCCGGGGGTGAAATGATCCTCGATGATGGCGGCAAACAGGGCGGGGTCAATGTTTCCGCCCGAGAGAACGATCGCCGTGGTGCGGCCCGCCGCCTCGACCTTGCCCGCCAGAAGCGCCGCCAGCGACACCGCCCCGCCCGGCTCGACCACCAGTTTCAGGGTGCGGAAGGCATAGCGGACCGCCTCGGCCACCTCCGCATCGGTGACGGTCAGAGCGCCGGCCAGCCGCTGATTGATGGGGAAGGTCAGTTCGCCGGGCCGGTCGCTCATCAGGGCATCGCAGATCGAGGGCGCGGCCCCCGGCGGGAAGGTCACGCGCTCGCCGGCCTCCAGCGAGCGGCGGGTGTCGTCATAGGCAGCAGGCTCGACCGCGAAGACCCGGGTTGCGGCCGACCGCTCGGCGAAGGCCAGGTTGATGCCGGCGATCAGCCCCCCGCCCGAGGCCCCGCACAGCAGCTGGTCGATGGGCGCATCGGCCTGTTCGAGGATTTCCAGCCCGGTTGTGCCCTGGCCCTCGATGATGAAGGGGTCGTCGAACGGGCGCACCAGCACGCTGCCGCGTGTGCGGGCGATCTCCTCGCCGATGGCCTCGCGCGATTCGGTCCAGCGGTCATAGGAGCGGACCTCGCCGCCGAAGGCGATGACGCCCTCGACCTTCACCCGGGGGCTGTCGGCGGGCATGACGATGACGGCCGGGATGCCCATGCGGCGGGCGGCGGCGGCCACGGCCTGGGCATGATTGCCGGAGGAATAGGCGACCACGCCGCGCGCCTTTTCTTCCTCGGTCAGGCGACTGATCCGATTCCAGGCCCCGCGGAATTTGAAGGCGCCCGCGACCTGCAAGGTTTCGGCCTTGATCAGCACCCGGCCGCCCAGACGGTCGTTCAGCGCGGGGCTTTCGATCAGGGGGGTACGGACCGCGGCACCGGCAATCTGGCGGGCGGCATCGAGGACACCGGAGAAGGAGGCTGTGTGGGTCATGGTCGCATTTAGCGCGGCCGGCGGGCGCGTGGCGAGGGGCATTGCGCTTGCCTCGCCCGGCGTCCGTCGTCACTAATCCCCCATGAGTCGGATGATCCTTTCCATCGACCAGGGCACGACCTCGACCCGGGCTATCGCCTTTGAGGTGTCGGAGGCCGGGGCCTTTTCGGCGGCGGCCGTCAGCCAGATCGAACTGCAGCAGCATTTCCCCAAGCCCGGCTGGGTCGAGCATGATGCCGGCGAAATCTGGACCGCGACCCTGCAGACCTGTCGCGAGGTGATCCGCAAGGCCGGAGGCATCGACCGCTTTGCGGCCATCGGCATCACCAATCAGCGCGAGACAGCGGTCCTGTGGGATGCGGGAACGGGCGAGCCACTGCATCACGCCATCGTCTGGCAGGACCGGCGCACGGCCGACGTCACCACGGCGCTGGTCAAGGAGGGGCATGAGCCGGAGGTACAGGCGCGCACAGGCCTGATCCTCGATCCCTATTTCTCGGCCTCCAAATACGCCTGGCTGCTGGATGCGGTGCCCGGCAGCCGCGAGCGGGCCGAGGCGGGCGAGGTGAAGCTGGGCACCATCGAAAGCTGGCTTGTCTGGAAGCTGACGGGGGGACGGGTGCACGTCACCGACGCCACCAATGCGGCGCGGACCAGTCTGATGGACCTCAAGAGCCTGAACTGGCAGCCGGATCTGGCCGACCTGTTCCGGGTGCCGATGGCCGCCCTGCCCGAGATTCGGGGCTGTGCCGACCGTCTGGGCGATTGCGACCCGGCCCTGTTCGGGCGGGCGGTGCCGATCCATGGCGCGGCGGGCGATCAACAGGCAGCGCTGGTCGGCCATGGCGCGATCCAGCCGGGCGAGGCCAAGATCACCTATGGCACCGGGGCCTTTCTGGTCGCCAATGTGGGCGCGGAGCCCGTGATTTCGACCAACCGGTTACTCGGGACACTGGCTTATTCCGTGAACGGACAAACTGCCTATGCCCTGGAGGGCTCGATCTTCTCGGCGGGGTCGGCGATCCAGTGGCTGCGCGACGGGCTGGGGGTGATCAGCCAGTCTCGCCAGTCCGAGGCCATGGCCCAGAGCCTGCCGGACAATGGCGGGGTCTATCTGGTGCCGGGTTTTACCGGCCTGGGCGCGCCCTGGTGGTCGCCGGAGGCTCGCGGCACCATCACCGGCCTGACGCGCGACAGTGGCCCGGCCCATCTGGTGCGGGCCGCGCTGGAAAGTCTGGCCTATCAGACCCGCGACCTGCTGGATGCTTTGGCCGCCGACGGCGCGCCCCGGCTCAAGCGCCTGCGCGTCGATGGCGGGGTGACGGCCAATGCGCTGGCCATGCAGTTCGTGGCCGACATCTGCGAGGTCGAGGTCGAGCGCCCGGCCTTTCAGGAGATGACCGCCCTGGGGGCCGCCAAGCTGGCCGCCCTGGGCGTCGGGTTGATCGACCGGCTGGACATCGCTCCGGCCGAGACCCCCGCCGTCCGGACGCCCCGGATGGATGCCGCCACCCGCACCCGGTTGCTGGCCGGCTGGAAGGCCGCCGTCCGCGCCACTCTCGCCGCCGCCGCACCGACTTCTTCACAGACGGACCCCACATGACCGACGTTTCCCTCGACCCCCAGTCCGCCTTTTCCGGCACGCGCGAGGTCGATCCTCGCCATGCCCTGGACGCGGCCACGCTGGAGGCCTGGCTGGCTGAGAACGTCGAGGGCTATGAGGGGCCCCTGACGATCCGCCAATTCAAGGGCGGGCAGTCGAACCCCACCTATGAACTGGCCACCCCCGGCAAGACCTATGTGCTGCGGCGCAAGCCGCCGGGCGTGCTGCTGCCCAGCGCCCATGCGGTTGATCGCGAGTTTCAGGTGATTTCGGCGCTTCATGCACAGGGCTTCCCCGTCGCCCGACCTTATACTCTGTGTACGGATGATGCCGTCATCGGCTCGATGTTCTATGTCATGGACAAGGTCGAGGGTCGGGTGTTCTGGGACCTTAAACTGCCCGGTCTGTCGCCCTCCGAGCGCCGTGCCATCTATGGGGCCCAGACGGATACGCTTGCGGCCCTGCACCGGTTCGACCCGGACGCCATCGGCCTGTCCGACTATGGCAAGCCCGGCAACTATTTCGCCCGTCAGGTCGGCCGCTGGACCAAACAGTATCAGGCGTCCGAGATCGACACGATCGAGGCCATGGACCGGCTGATCGCCTTCCTGCCCGAAAGCCTCCCGGCAGATGGGCCGACGCGGATCGTGCACGGCGACTTCCGCCTCGACAATATGATCCTGGCGCCGGACCGGGCCGAGGTGCGGGCCGTGCTGGACTGGGAGCTGTCGACGCTGGGCGACCCGATGGCGGACTTTTCCTATCTGCTGATCGCCTGGGTGATTCCGGCGACCCTGAGAAACGGTCTGGCCGGAGCGGATCTGGAGGCGCTGGGCATTCCCTCGGTCGAGGATACGGTTGCGCGCTATGCCGAAAAGACCGGAACCGCGGGGCCCGACAATCTCGACTGGCTGTTCGCCTATAATCTGTTCCGGCTGGCCGCCATCTGTCAGGGCATCGCCGGGCGGGTGCGCGACGGCACCGCCGCCAGCAGCCACGCCCGGACCATGGCCGCCCAGGTCGGGCCGCTGTCGGACGCCGCCTGGAGCTTTGCCAGGAAGGCGGGCGCCTGACGCCTAGCTGGGGGTACCCACCAGGGTGAAGGCCGCCCAATAGGCCGGATGCTGCCAGCGACGGTCGGCGCGCACCTCGCGCATGGCGCCCTGCAGGGCGACGGCGCGGTTTCCGGGCGTCCGGTCCAGCCCGGCAAAGGTGCCGGTGATAAGGGCGGTGGTCGCCTGATCCGAGACCTCCCAGTGCGAGACCAGAAGCGAGCGCGCCCCGGCATAGAAGAAGGCCCGCGCCAGACCGGACAGCCCCTCGCCCCCCGGCCGGCCGTCGGAGGCCGCCGTGTTGCAGGCCGACAGGACGACGAAGTCGGCATTCAGGCGCAGACCGGCCGCTTCCGATGCGGTCAGGTAGCCGTCGTCCTCGGCGGTCGCCTCCGCAGGCGGGGTCATGACCAGTCCCGGCTCGGCGAAGCTGGCGCCGGCCATCAGCCCATGGGTCGAAAAGACGACGAAGCGCGCCTCGGCCAGCAGGTCGGTATCGGTCTGACGCACGGCCGTTTCGGTCGCGGCCGCGCCGATGCGGACCACGCCCTTCGGATAGATCTGGCCCAGCGCCGTCAGCTCGGCCCGCGCGCCCGGAAGATCGGGCAGGGCGCGCAGTTTTTCCACATCGGCCAGCCGGCCCGGCCCCAGAATGCCGTCCGCATCCGGCGCGCCCCGGGCACCGGGCATCGGCGATCCGGTCAGCACCGGCGCACCAAAGGCGATCAGGGGCAGGCGGTCACCCGCAGCCGCAACCGGTTCCGCGTGTCCCAAGGTCAGCGGCGCCGGACACCCAGGGTGCCGGTCGCTGTTCGTCGCCAGATGACAGCGCAGGGCCTTGAGGCTGGACACTGACGGCAGGGTGGCGAGCGCATAGCGATCGATCAGCCATTCCGTGGTCACCAGTGCTTCGGGTGCCGTGTCTTCGCCCACGGGCGGGGCCGTCACCAAGGCCGCCAATGGCAGGGTGGTCAGGGGGCCGCTGACCACGGTGATCAGGGTGGTCCGCCCCTCGAAGGCGGATTCTACCGGCTGGACCAGCGCCTGATAGAGGCGATGGGCCTCGGCCCGGTCATAGGCCCGGACCGGACGGCCGGCGAACAGGGCCGGGTCCAGCGTCGGATCGGCCCGCGCGCCGGCCGTGGTCAGCGACGCCCGAAGCCGGGCCACGGACAGGGCCAGGGCTTCCTCGCCGAGATCGGCGGCCCGCGCCCACTCGACCCGGTCCGAAGTCACGCCCCAGACATAGGTCGCCTCCGGATTGACGAAGACCAGCAGCAGGGCCTCGTCCGGGTTCAGCAAGGCTTGCGTCTCGACGACCGTCAGGGCGCGCGGGCTGGTCAGTTCGGCAAAGGCGGGAAACTCGGCCTCGATCCGGGCATCGACCTCGGCCAGCTCGGCCAGGGTCTGCTCATAGGTGCGGCCCATGATGCGGCGGCGTTCGCGAGCGGAGTCCGTATCCTGGGCATAGAGGCTCTCGACCTCACGCTCCAGGGCATCCCGGCGCTGGATCAGTCGTTCGCGCCGCTCGGCCAGCAGACCGAGCGCGTCGTCGCCCTCGGCAAACCGGGCCGAGACCTTGGCCAGCGCGTCGGCCGCATCCGAAACAATGGCCCACTGGGCGGCTTCAAACGCTTCAGCGCGCAGGGATTCAGGCGTGTCCGGGTCCTGTTGCAGGGCGACGCCCGGGCGGGCTCCCACATGCCCGCCGATGGCAAGGGCCAGCACCAGCGCGGCCATGAGCCCCAGCAGCGGCCATCCCCGGAGTCCCCCTCGCGCCCAAGCCCTCATTCTGTCCTCAGTTGCTGAGGATCTGGACCTTGGTCCAGATCTCGCCGCGGTTGACCACGCTGACCCGCACCTTGCCGGCGATGCGGGGCATCAAAGTGCAGACGGGATAGTGGTCGCCGAACCCGTCCTGACACAGCAGCCGCCCCTCGGCGTCGCGGATGACCAGATCGATATTGGTGTCGCCGTCGCCGATGGCGGCGATCCGCAGGATTTCCCCGCCCCGGGCATCGACCTCGAAGCCGAAGGTCTCGCGCGCCCGGACATCCTTGACCGTCGCAATCGGACCATTGCCGAAGGGCGAGGAGACCACGCCCCGCACCCCCTGTCCGCGCACCTGTTCGATCGCGGCCAGATAGGCGGGATGACCGGCCGCCATGACCTCGGCCTCATCCAGCAGGCCCTCGAAGGTCAGTACCGGGGGCTGATCCCCCTGAT
The DNA here is from genome assembly GCF_036963785.1 of Brevundimonas sp. Lineage (GTDB taxonomy): Bacteria > Pseudomonadota > Alphaproteobacteria > Caulobacterales > Caulobacteraceae > Brevundimonas. Next base: position 277,192 of record NZ_JBALUS010000003.1, on the reverse strand, counting down.
TGCGCAACGGCACCTCGCCGACAATCCGGGCTGCCATGATCAGGGCCCCCGGATCCTCGTTCGCCCGTCCCCAGTCGGCCAGGCCGGCGGCGGTCACCAGCTGCGAAATGCCGGCCGCTTCGGGCGGCAGGGTGGCGGTCCCGGGATCCTGCGCCCGACCGAGCCCGGCGCAGGCCACGACCAGCAGGGCAGCGACCAGGCCGACACCCGCGGTCCAGACCCGACCCGTTGCTGTTTGCTGTGCGCCCTGCCCCATGTGTCTTCCCCTGCCTCGCGCCAGACTGCGCGTCGCGACAGCCTGCCAGCCCCCCGGCCGGTCGAATACTGACTGAATGTGATGGCGACCGCAAAGGGCCTTTCGCCGGTCAGCGAACGGCGGCACCCAGAATGTGGCGATCGTCGCGCGACTGGATCAGCACGGCGATGCGGTCGCCGTCCTCGATGTCGTCGGGCAGGGACAGCAGGATCGACCGCCCCGTCCATTCGCCGATGGGGTGGATCGACTGCACCACATTGGTATGGCGCACCACCCGGCCCCGGTTGTCGCCACTTTCAACCCGCACCAAAACGGGGCCCGGACGGAAGACCACGGCCAGCACCTCGGCCCCCTCCGCAGCGACCCGGCCCGAGCCGATGCCGACCCGGTCGCCGGTCTCGCGGAACTCGATCTCGGGACCCCACAGATTGCGGGCGGACTCCTCGTCCACGGCCAGCCCCAGGGTGTCCTCGTCGCGCGGGGCCACGGTGCGATAGCCGTCCAGAATGACCTGCGGGGTGGCCACGGCCCTCAGGCGCAGCGCCTGGCGGTATTCCTGCTGGCGGGCGGAGAATTCGGGCTGGGCCAGGGTGTCGGTCCAGCCGGTGTAGTCCCAGTAGTCGACCGGATAGGTCAGCACGATCACGCCCGGCCGGTCGGCCAGGGTCTCGACGCGTTGGTTGGCTTCCGGACAGCCGCCACAGCCCTGGGCGGTAAACAGCTCGACCACCACGGGCACGGACCGAACGGTGACGTCGGACTGGGCCACGCGACGCACGGTCTGCGCCGAGGTGCCCACAGCGGCGAACAGGCAGGCGCCTACAGCCCCCGCGATCCCCAATCGTGTCCAGCCCCGAAATATCATGGGTCAGACTCCTAGCCGCTCCGCCTCTCACGCGCCCCTCATTTTCGCGTGAGGGGCGTGTGAAGCCGCCGTCAGTCCATCAGCTGCTGGGCCAGATAGACATAGTGCCGGGCCCAGCGCCGGGCGTTGGCGACCGGGTCGGCGTCGTTCGAATGCCCGCCGGCCGTGTCCTCGAAATAGAGGTGATCGTGACCCTGCGCCTCCAGCCGGGCCGCGAATTTGCGGGCATGGCCGGGGTGGACCCGGTCATCGCGGGTGTTGGTGGTGATGTAGACGCGCGGATAGTCGACCTCGGGGCTGAGCCGCTGATAGGCCGAGTATTCCGCGATCCAGGCGGCCTCTTCCGGAATGCGTGGGTCGCCATATTCGCCGATCCACGAGGCCCCGGCGGGCAGCTCGTGATAGCGCAGCATGTCGATCAGCGGGCTTTCGATAACCGCCGCATTGAACAGCTCGGGCCGCTGAGTGATCGACACACTGGTCAGCACTCCGCCGTTCGACCGGCCGTAGATGCCCAGATGGCGGGGCGAGGTGATGCCGCGCGCAATCAGATCCTCGGCCACGGCGGCGAAGTCATCAAAGGCGCGCTGGCGGTTTTCGTTGAGGGCCGCCTGATGCCAGCCCGGGCCGAACTCGCCGCCGCCGCGGATGTTGGCCTGGACGAAGACGCCGCCGTTCTCGAGCCACAGCTTGCCCATCTCGGGCTTGTAGGCGGGTGGGAAGCTGATCTGGAAGCCGCCATAGCCGAACAGGATGGTGGGCGCGGTACCGTCCATGGCGAGGTCACGCGGCATGACCACGAAATAGGGGATTTTCGTCCCGTCGGCGGAGGTGGCCTCATACTGCTCCACCCGGTGGGTCGAGGCATCGAACTTGGGCGGGGCGGAACGGAGCTCGGTGAGCCGGGCCGCGCCGGTGTCGGCGAGGCTCAGGGTCGGGGAAGTGAGGAAACCTTGGGTTGAGACGAAGGCCTCGCCGCGCGATTTCGACGAATCGCCGAGGGAGACATTGACGTTGTCTGGCGTGACGATATCGGTCCGCAACCAGCTGGCCCTGTGACCGCCGTCAACAAAGACGGCCAGCCGTCCCGCGACATTATCCGAGATCGCAACAAGGACGCGGTCGTCGAGAACCCGAACGTCCGCGATCGATTGTCGCGAACTCGGTGAGAAGATGGTCCACTCTCGAGAAGGTATGGACGCGAGACCATCTCGTTCGGGTCGAAGGCAAGCTAGGCAGGGCGAAAGAAGCGACCCGGCCTGCAACTCCTCGCCCATAAATGTCCAGGGGTCATCATTGGAAAAAATGAGAGAGCCATGGGTCACGCCAAAGATCGTCAGCCGCGCCGGGAGGTCCAACCGCACCGGAGTGCCGTCCACCAGCTCCCATGTCTCAGAGCGGAAGGTGTCGAGCGGGCGAGAGATAATCACCGCCTCCACTACGCCGTGCTTGTCGCGGAAGACCGAGGCGCTGACCCCATAGCCGCCGTCGCCCGCCTCGCCGCGATAGACCTCGGTCGCCTCGGCCAGGGTCTGGCCGCGCTTCAGCGTCTTGACGATATAGGGATAGCCGCTCTCGGTCAGGGTGCCGGGCCCGAAATCGGTGGCGACCAGCAGGGTGCCGGCGTCCAGCCAGCTGATCCGGTGCTTGCCCTCGGGCAGGACGAAACCACCGTCCACGAAGGCCCTGGTGGTCAGGTCGAACTCACGCACCACCACGGCATCCTTGCCGCCGTCGGACAGGTTGACCAGGCAGCGGGTCTCGGCGGGCGGCAGGCAGCTGGCGCCCTTGAACACCCAGTCCTTGCCCTCGGCGCGGGCCAGGGCGTCGATGTCGAGCAGGGTCTCCCACTGCGTATTCCCCGAGGCATAGGACTCCAGCGTCGTCCGCCGCCAGATGCCCTTGGGATTGGTCGCGTCCTGCCAGAAATTGCCGATGCCGTCGCCGAGGAAGGACGGGGCGGGGATCCGGTCCGTCGCGGTCAGGATCGCCTCGGCCTGCTGGCGGAACGGCTCATAGCGGGGGTCGCCCTCCAGCGTCGCCAGCGCCCGTTCGTTTGAGCGGGCGACGAAGGCCATGCCCTCGGCCCCGTCGACCGCTTCCAGCGCCAGATGATCATCCGCCGCCGCCACGCCCGCCGGCGTCAGGTCTGCCGGAAAGTTCGGCATGGACGCCTGTGAGACCGGCACGGAGGCCTCGGTCGGGTCCTGCGCCCCGGGCATTGTGCTGCAGGCGCCCAGCATCAGGGCCGGAATGGCGGCGGACAGGATCAGGCGACGCATTATGCAAACTCCGGTTTCTTGATCCTCCCCCGTTTCGCAAGCTTCACGGGGGAGGATCGGGCTTTTCAGTCCATCAGGCGGCGGGTCAGATAGGTGTATTCGAGCGCCAGACGCCGGGCGGTCTCGCGCAGATTGGCGCCGGCGGCGTGGCCCCCGTCGGTGTTCTCGTAGAACAGGACGTCATAGCCCAGCTCCTGCATGCGGGCGGCGGCCTTGCGCGCATGGCCCGGGTGGACGCGGTCGTCCTTGGTCGAGGTGTGGATGAAGACCTCCGGATAGGGCTGGCCCGCGCGCAGGTTCTGATAGGGGGAATAGGCGGCGATCCAATCGCGCTCTTCCGGAATGTCCGGATTGCCGTATTCGGCGATCCACGAGGCCCCGGCCAGCAGCTTGTGGAAGCGCAGCATGTCGAACAGGGGCACCTGGATGACGGCGGCGTTGATCAGGTCCGGGCGCTGGGTCAGCATCGCCCCCATGAACAGGCCGCCCTGGCTGCCGCCCATGATGCCGAGGTGGGGCTGGCTGGTGATGCCGCGGTCGATCAGGTCGAGCGCCACGGCCTGGAAGTCCTCATGGGCGCGCTGGCGGTTCACGCCCTGGGCCGACTGGTGCCAGGTGGGGCCGAACTCGCCGCCACCGCGGGTATTGGCGACGACATAGACGCCGCCGCGCTCCAGCCACAGCTTGCCGACCGTGGCCGAATAGCCGGGCAGCATCGACACCTGGAAGCCGCCATAGCCGTACAGCAGGGTCGGGTTGGAGCCGTCCATCGGCATGTCCGACCGGCCCACGACGAAATAGGGGATGCGGGTGCCGTCGGCGGACACCGCCTCGAACTGGCGGACCTCAAGGCCGTCGGCATTGAACTTGGCCGGCAGGGATTTGACCACCTCGCCCTCGCCGGTCGCGGCGTCGAACAGCCACAGGGATTGCGGGTTCAGATAGCCGGCGACGCTGACGAACACCCGGTCATCAAGGCTGGAGCTGGAGCCCACGCCAACGGTGACGTTCTCGGGCAGGTCCAGGCGCGTGCGGCTCCAGTCCGAGGGGTCATAGACATAGACGGCGCCGCGGACGTTCTCGAACAGGGCGACGACCAGACGGTTGCGGGTCGAGGTGATGCCCTCGATCGACTCGCGCGGGCCCGGGCGGATGACCAGATGGGCCTCGACCGTCGGATCGGCCAGCCAGGCGGCAAGGTCATAGGCCAGCACATCGCCGGTCTTGAAGTCCTGACCCGAGGGTGCGGTCCAGTCCTGGTCCGTGGACACGATCAGCTGACCATCGACAAGGGCGGTGATGCCGCCCTTGAGCGGCAGGGGCAGCTGACGGGTCGTGCCGCCGGCGTTCAGCAGCCAGGTCTCGCTCTCATAGAAGTTGATGCCGCGGTTCAGCAGCACAGCCTGCACCACGCCGTCGGCATCGCGCAGGGTGAAGCCGCTGACCGAGACGTCGCTCTGTTGGCCCTCGAACACCACCGGGGCGTCTTCGACCGACTGGCCGCGCGTCATCAGGCGCACGGTGCGCGGATAGCCGGAATCGGTCAGGGAGCCTTCGCCGAAGTCGCGCGACACCAGCAGGGTATCGGCGTCGATCCACGACACCCCGCCCTTGGATTCCGGCAGGGTGATGCCGCCCTCGATGAACTGGCCGGTCTCGCGGTCGAACTCGCGCACGGTAACGGCATCCTTGCCGCCGTCGGACAGATTGACCAGGCACAGCCGTCCGTCGGGCGGCAGGCAGCTGGCGCCCTTGTAGACCCAGTTGGCGCCCTCGGCCTCGGCCAGGGCGTCAAAGTCCAGAACCGTTTCCCACTGGGGATCATCGGTGGCGTAGCTGTCGACCGTGGTGGTGCGCCAGATGCCCCGCACATGGTCGGCGTCCTGCCAGAAATTGTCGATCCTCTCGACGCCGCCCGCGCGGCGGAACCCGGGCGAGGGAATACGGTCGCGCGCCTCCAGCAGGGCCAGTGCCTGATCGTGCAGGTCCTGATAGCGCGGGTCACCGGTCAGGACGCCCAGCGAACGGGTGTTCTGGTCTTCGACCCAGGCCATGGCGCGCTCGCCCTCGACCTCTTCCAGCCACAGATAGGGATCGTCGGCATCGGCGGCTGGGGTCATGGAGGGGTCAGCGGTGCTCTGGGCTAGGACAGGGGCGGCGGCCAGCGCCAACGGCAGGGTGAGGGCGACGGCCGTCAGGGTGCGACGAAGCATGGACAAAATCTCCGGTCGGGGGTGGCGCACCTTAACCGGGCGGCGGGCGGCGACAAGCCGGGACCCGCTTCATTACGGTTTCGTCATGAGGCGGACGGGTCAGTGCTCATAGTTGGGGATGCACAGCCCCTCGCCGCAGGCCTTGCAGTGGACCGCATCCGGGTCGTGCCGCTGCAGGCCACAGTTCGGACAGGGATAGTGGATCTTGGGCGGGCGCAGCAGGGTCTGGCCCAGACGGACGAACAGGGTCACCCCCGTCAGCATGATCACAATCGAGACGATCCGCCCCCAGGCGCCGGGCAGCAGGATGTCGCCATAGCCGGTCGTGGTCAGGCTGGTGACGGTGAAATAGAGGGCGTCGACGTAGCCGGTCAGCCCCTCATGGGTGCCGACGAAGGCCGTATAGACGAACCCCGTGGCCACGAAGATGAAGGTGACCAGCGCCGCCAACGCCTTGATCACATCCTCGACGTGGGTGTCGTCATACTTCCGGCCGACCGTCCGCCAGAAGAAGTCGGAGTTGATCAGCGTCCACAGGCGAATGACCCTGAGGAAGCCGAAGTTGAACAGCCAGGCCGGAAACAGCAGGGTCGCCAGAATGAACAGGTCGGCCCATACCACCGGGCGCTTCAGCCACGACCGGATGTCGCTCCAGGCCATGGCGCGCGCGATCAGGTCCGCCGCCAGCACGGCCGCAATCACATAGTCCAGGGCATAGAAGATCCAGCCTTCGCCCTTCAGGATCGGCGCCGCGATGAAAAAGGCGATGATGGCGATGTCGATGATCAGGACGGTGAAGCGGAAGCGCACGGCCTGACGCGAGCTGCCGTGATACAGCGCCCTGAGCCGGGCCCGGATGCGCCAGCCGCGCGCGTCGTCTTTCGGGCTCGTGGGGGAGGCCATGCCCGGAGATAGCGCGGATGGTCGCGCATGCAAACCGTTCGTGATCATCCGGCCGCTCGCGCGGGGCGCGCCCCTGGCCTATAGGCGGGACATGACCGCGACGTCCCTGCCCTATGTGAAGATGAATGGAGCCGGCAACGACTTCATCATCCTGCGCGTCGATGCGCCGGGCTTCGATCTGTCGCCGGACACCGTCCGTCGCCTGTGCGGGCGGGATACCGGACCGGGCTGTGACCAGCTGATCGTCATCGAACCGCCCACCAACCCGGGCGAGACCGCCTTCATGCGGGTGTGGAACGCCGACGGCGGCAAGGTCGAGACCTGTGGCAATGCGCTGCGCTGTGTAGGCTGGCTGTTGCTGGAAGCCTCCGGACAGGAGAGCGCCGTGATCGGCACCCTGGGCGGTCCCACCGTCGCGCGCCGGGCCGAGGGCACCCGGATCGAGGTCGATATGGGCACCCCGCGGCTGGCCTGGCATCAGATCCCGCTGGCCGAGGAGATGGACACCCGCGGCATCGAGCTTCAGGTCGGGCCGGTCGAGGCCCCCGTGATCCACACGCCGGGCGCCGTCTCGATGGGCAATCCGCATGTGGTCTTCTTCACCGACCGGCTGGACGACGATTTCGTGCGGGGCGCAGGCTCCCTGATCGAGCATCACCCCCTGTTCCCCGAGGGGGTCAATGTCGGCTTTGCCCATGTGCTGTCGCCCGACCACATCCGCCTGAGGGTGTGGGAGCGCGGGGCGGGCCTGACCCTGGCCTGTGGCACCGGGGCCTGCGCCGCGCTGGTGGCCGCCCACCGCCGGGGCCTGACAGGTCGGTCCGCCACCCTGACGCTGGAGGGCGGGGCGCTGACCATCCGCTGGGACGAGGCCAGCGACCATGTCTTCATGACCGGCCCGGTCGCGTTCGACGGCACCGGAACCGTCACCATTTGACACGTCCCACCTGACGCAAGGTCAAATCGATGCCCCGCCGCCGTTGTTTGCGCGGCACCCGCCCTCTAGGATCGCCGCCTTCCTCTCGCACTGAAACGACCTCATGCCCGACCTGACCGACAAGCAGACCTTTTCCGACGACGACGCGCTGGAGTTCCACCGCGAACCCATGCCGGGCAAGATTTCCATGGCGCCGACCAAGCCGATGGCGACCCAGCGGGACCTGTCGCTGGCCTATTCGCCGGGCGTGGCCGTACCGGTGCTGGCGATCGCCGAGGATCCGGACCGGGCCTATGACTATACGTCCAAGGGCAATCTGGTCGCCGTGATCTCGAACGGGACCGCCATCCTGGGTCTGGGCAATCTGGGCCATATGGCGTCCAAGCCGGTGATGGAGGGCAAGGCCGTCCTGTTCAAACGGTTTGCGGACGTCGACAGCTTCGACGTCGAGGTCAAGACCACCGATCCGGACGAGTTCGTCACCGTGGTCAAGAACATCGGCGACACCTGGGGCGGCATCAATCTGGAGGACATCAAGTCCCCGGAATGCTTCGAGATCGAGGCCCAGCTGCAGGACCTGCTGGACATTCCGGTGTTTCACGACGACCAGCACGGCACGGCCATCATCTCGACCGCCGGCCTGATCAACGCCTGTCACATCACGGGCAAGAAGCTGGAAGACATCAAGGTGGTGCTGGCGGGGGCCGGGGCGGCGGGCCTGTCGTCCATCGGCCTGATGAAGGCGGTCGGCGTTCGCGCCGAGAATACCGTCATCGTCGACCGCGACGGTGTGGTCTACAAGGGCCGCGAAAACGTCGACCAATGGAAGGCGGCCCACGCCACCGATACCCCGCACCGCACCCTGGCCGAGGCCATGGTCGGCGCCGACGTCGTGCTGGGCCTGTCGGCCAAGGGCGCGATCACCAAGGAGATGGTCGCCTCGATGGCGGCCAATCCGATCATCTTCGCCATGGCCAATCCCGACCCGGAGATCACGCCCGAGGATGTGCTGAGCGTGCGCTCGGACGCCATCATGGCCACCGGCCGGTCGGACTATGTGAACCAGGTCAACAACGTCCTGGGCTTCCCTTACATCTTCCGCGGCGCCCTCGATGTGCGGGCTCGCACCGTCAACCACGAGATGAAGATCGCCTGCGCCCAGGCCCTGGCGATGCTGGCGCGCGAGGATGTGCCCGATGAGGTGGCCGCCGCCTATTCCGGCCGCAAGCTGAAGTTCGGCCCGGACTACATCATTCCGACGCCGTTCGATCCGCGCCTGATCTGGTACATTCCGCCCTTCGTCGCCCAGGCGGCCATGGACACGGGCGTCGCCCGCCAGCCGATCCTCGACATGGACGCCTACCGCATCGCCCTGCGCCAGCGGGTCGATCCGTCCGCCGCCCTGATGCAGAAGATCGCCTCGGCCGTGCGCGCGGCGCCGAACAAGCGCGTCGTCTTCGCCGAGGGTGAGGAGACCACCGTCATCCGCGCCGCCTGGGGCTTCAAACAGGCCGAGCTGGGCACCCCCATCCTGCTGGGCCGCGAGGACCTGATCCGCAAGAACGCCGCCGAGGCCGGGCTCAATTTCGACGATCTGGACATCGAGATCGTCAACGCCCGCATTTCGGAAAAGAACGACGCCTATACCGACTGGCTGTACGAACGCCTGCAGCGGCGCGGTTATCTGCGCCGCGACGTCCAGCGGATGATCAATCAGGACCGCAACTATTTCGCCGCCACCATGGTCGCGCGCGGCGACGCCGATGCCGTCGTCACCGGCACCACCCGCAATTTCAACATGGTGCTCAAGGAAGTGCGCCGGGTGCTGGATGTGCGCGACAGGCTGATCGGCCTGTCGGTGCTGCTGGCCAAGGGCCGCACCCTGTTCGTCGCCGACACCTCGATCCACGAACTGCCCGACGCGCGCGAGCTGGCCGAGATCGCCATCCAGGCCGCCGCGACGGTCAAGAAACTGGGCCGTACCCCGCGCGTCGCCTTCCTCAGCTATTCGACCTTCGGCAACCCCCCGGGCGACCGCAGCGAACAGGTGCGCGAGGCCATCCGCATCCTCGACCAGATCGGCGTCGACTTCGAATACGAGGGCGAAATGCCCGCCGAACTGGCGCTCGATCCCGAGGCCCGCGCGGCCTATCCGTTCATGCGCCTGACGGGTGACGCCAATGTGCTGGTGATGCCGGGCATCCACTCGGCCTCGATCTCGGCGCGGCTGGTGCAGGCGCTCGGCGGCGCGACGGTCATCGGCCCGCTGCTGGTGGGCCTTGAGAAGTCGGTCCAGATCGTCAGCCTCGGCGCCTCGGTCAGTGAGATCATCGCCTCGGCCACCTTCGCCGCCTACGACGAGGCCGTCGGCGACGAGGGCCAGGCCTGAGCGAGCCTAGGGTTTCGGTTCCTGCTCGCGAGCCGCGTATTCGGCTTCAACCCGGGGCTGACGCGCGGCCACATAGAAGGCCAGAAGGACGGCAAACACGCCGATGACCGTCGAATAGAGGAAGAAGGTGACATAGCCCGCGCCGAGGCCTGCGGGTGTCACCCCACTCTTTACCGCGCCCTCGACCAGGGTTCCCGGGGGCACATTCGCGAACAGCCCCTTCAGTCCCGAAAGCGGCCCTCCGGCGTCGGCCGCCCGGGCGGACGCCTCGACGATCTTGCCGGACTGTGAGGCGATGATCTTGCCGGGCAGCGCGTAGAGCGAGCTGAACAGGGCATACTGGGTGGCCGTAAAGCCGATCGACGTCAGGCTCGACATATAGGCGATCAGCGCCGTGCCGGCGAAACCGGAGGCGACATTGTCGACGCCGATGGCGATGAACAGGGCCCCCAGATCGTGGCCCTGAGCGGCCAGCCACGCAAATACGAGGTTGGAAACAGGGCTCATGAAGGCCCCGATGACCATGGTGCGGATCAGGCCAAACCGGGCCACAGACCAGCCCCCGGCGAACACGCCGGCCGACAGGGCGATGACCCCGAACAGTTTCCGCACCTCGCCGATCTCGATGAGGCTGAACCCCAGATCGATGTAGAAGGGGTTCATGATGTTCAGGACGAAGTCGGCCAGACGATAGAGGCAGATCAGCGCCAGAATGGGTCCGGCCAGCTTGCCGAAGCGGACAAAGAAATCCATCAGCGGCGCGCCGAATGACCCGGCCAGATAGGCACCGGGGCGGGTCTTGAAACGCGGGATGGGCCAGCACGCAAGGGCGAGAACGCCGAAGCCGCCGATCACATAACCCAGCTGATTCAGGACCCCGACCAGACCGCTCTGCTCGACCGTGGCGGTGATGGAAGCACGCGCGCCCTCACTGAGCACAAGCCCGCCGCCCCACAGCAGGGCGTCCGGCTTGTCCGTCAAACCGGTGCCGATGATGAAGGCGGCGAGGATGATCAGGCCGAGCCGTACGACCCATTCAATCTTTTCCAGCGTGGGACGCGAGGGGATGTCCTCGACCGGGATCGGCCGGATGATGTGCGTCTTCTCGCGGGGGGCCAGGATGACGCCCAGCACCCCGAAGACCATCAGGCCCGCCATCACGGCGTAGGACAGGTTCCAGTTGTAGTATTGGGCCAGCGCCAGAGGGATGAAGCCCGCAGCGATCTGCGCCACGCGCCAGCCCAGCTGATAGGCCGCGGCCATGGCCCCCTGCCGCGTGTCGTCCGCAGCCTCGATCCGCCACGCATCAATGGCGATGTCCTGTGTCGCGCCGAAGAAGCCGACGGCCACGGCGAAAAGCGCGATTCCGGCCAGCTGCGTCTGGGGCGTCAGGGTCGACATGGCCCACAGGCCGAGGATGATCATGGCCTGGGTCAGCAGCATCCACGACCGCCGGTGCCCCAGCCATTTGGTCAGCACCGGCACATTGGTTCGGTCCAGCAGCGGGGCCCAGACGAACTTCAGGGCATAGGTCAGGGTGGCGAGGGCGAAAAAGCCGATCACCTCCAGCGATACGCCGTCATCCCTCAGCCAGGCCGAGAGGGTGTCGAAGATCAGCAGATTCGGCAGGCCTGACGCAAAACCAAGCAGCAGCATGGTGAAGGTGCGCCGCTCGCCATAGACCGCCAGACCGCCAAACCGGCGGGCATCGGGTTCCGGGCGGGAATTCGCGGTCTCGGTCATGCGGCTCGTCCTCTGCGGGGACGCGACAACCGTCCCTATGCGGAGGCGACCTTGGCGCGCTCCGGCGGGTTCGTCCAGCGGGTCAGGGCGGCGGTCAGGGCCTCGACGCCCAGGGGCTTGGTCAGATGGTCGTCCATGCCGGCGTCCAGACAGGCGCGGCGGTCGTCGGCAAAGGCATTGGCGGTCAGGGCCAGAACCGGGGTGGTGTCGCCGCGGGCGCGCAGGGTGCGGGTGGCGGTCAGGCCGTCCATGCCCGGCATACGCATGTCCATCAGCACCAGATCGAACCGCGCCCGCTGCAGCGCACCCAGCGCCTCCTCGCCGCCCGCGGCGGTCTCGACCACACAGCCCTGCCGCTTCAGAAGGGTGGTGGCCAGTAGGACGCCGACCGGATTGTCCTCGACCAGCAGCACCCGCACACCGGGGAAGGCCGGGCGGACAAGGCGGTCGTCCTCGGTATTGTCGGCGGCAGGGCCGGGGCCGGACGCCGTCCCGGTCAGGGCCAGCGCTCGTTCGACCAGCGAGGCCGGGCGCAGCGGCTTGATCAGATAGCCGTCGAAGCCGGCGGCCCGGTAGTCGGCGATGCGGTCGCGCCGTCCGGGCCGGAGCATAATCACGGCGTGGGGCCGGTCGGGACGCGGGGCGAGACTCTGGTCTTCCGTCCGGCCGTCGTCATCGACCAGCACCAGATCGGCCTGCGCCGGATCGACCGATGTGGCCCCCGCCGTTTCCGCCATGGCCGTCGCGGCCGCCGTCGTGAAGGGATGGGCGCCCACCACAGCGACCTTCAGCCCCTCAAGGGCGGCCGCCGCCGGTCGGGCGTCGCCGGGAACCGGATCGAACCGGGCCGCGAAGACGAACCGGGCGCCGCCGCCAGGGCGGTCGTCGACCGACAGGCTGCCGCCCATGGCCTCGGCCAGCCGCCGCGCCACCGCCAGCCCCAGCCCCGCCCCGTCATGACGGGTGGCGTCGGTGCTGTCAGCGTGGCCAAATTCCTCGAAGATGCGGGCGCGGGCCGCCTCGGGCACGCCGGGACCGGTGTCCTCGACCACGAAGGCCAGGGCGTGATCGCCGGAGCGGGTGACCGAGATCGCCACCCCCCCGTCAGGCGTGAACTTCACCGCATTGCCGGCCAGGTTGAACAGGATCTGGCGCAGGCGGCCTTCGTCGGCGCGCACAACGGGCACATCGGCGGCGACGCTCCAGGCGATCTCAAGCCCCTTGTCATGGGCGCGCGGGCTGAGCAGTTCGGCCACGCCCCGCACCAGATCGTCGATGCGCACCGGCGCCAGATCGAACTCCAGACTGCCGGCGTCCAGCCGGGCATAGTCCAGCAGGTCATTGACCAGCCCCAGCAGGTGATCGGCCGAGGTGCGCGCCGCTTCCAGATAGGCCTTCTGCGCCGGGTCCAGCCCACTGTCGGACAACAGGCCCAGCATGCCGATCACCCCGTTCAGGGGCGTGCGCATCTCATGGCTCATCAGCCGCAGGAAGCGGACGGCGGGATCCGACTCGGGCGGATCATGCGGGGCGGCAGGCGACGTCATGGCTAAAGACTAGCGCCGACCTCTTAACGCTCGCTCAAACCGGGCTGTGGGCCGCGGCCGTCGCCCGGTTGAACTGGGCCTCGGCATCCATGCGATTGTGGCGATAGATCAGGGCCTCGGCCACATGGCGGCGCAATATGCCCTCGGCCCCGTCCAGATCGGCGATGGTGCGCGCCAGCCGCAGGGTCCGGGTCCAGCCCCGGGCCGTCAGACCCCCGGCCTCGCCCGCCCGCATCAACAGGGCCCGACCGTCGGCATCGGGCCGGGCATGACGGTCCAGCAAAGCGCCGCCCAGATGGGCATTGATGGTGGCGCCGCCCTCCTCGGGGCCGAGGTCGGTCAGGCGCGCGGCCTGAACCTCTCGCGCCCGCCCCACCCGGGCGGCGGCCTCGGCCGTACCTTCGGCGGGGGCCGGCAGGCTCATGTCGGCGGCGGTCACCGGGGGTACCTCCACCGTCAGGTCGATACGGTCGAACAGCGGGCCGGAAATGCGGTTCTGATAGTCCCTCTGGCAGCGCGGGGCCTTGCCGCAGGCTCCCTTGCCGGGCCCGCCCAGACCACAGCGGCAGGGATTCATGGCGGCCACCAGCTGCACCCGCGCCGGATAGCGCACATGGGCATTGGCGCGCGCCACGATCACCTCGCCCGTCTCCAGCGGCTGACGGAGCGAATCCAGCGCCTGGGGCGAATATTCGGGCAGTTCATCCAGAAACAGCACGCCGTTGTGGGCCAGCGACACCTCGCCCGGCTTGGCCCGGTGCCCGCCGCCGGTCAGGGCCGCCATGGATGCCGAATGATGCGGCGCCCGGAACGGCCGCTCGCGCGTCAGCCCACCCCGCTCGATCAGCCCGGCCATCGACCAGACCATGGAGGTTTCCAGCAGTTCGCGGGGGGTCAGCGGCGGCAACAGGCCGGGCAGACGCTGGGCCAGCATCGACTTGCCCGATCCCGGCGGGCCGATGAACAGCAGATTGTGACCGCCCGCCGCGGCGATCTCGAGCGCGCGCTTGGCCCCTTCCTGACCGCGCACCTCGTTCAGGTCGGGCACCGGGCCGTTCGATTTCAACGGTCCGGGGCGCGGTGCGCTCAACACCTGGCTGCCCTTGAAATGGTTGATGAGGCCGATCAGCGAGCGCGGGGCCAGGACTGCCACCTCGGGCCCCGCCCAGGCCGCCTCGGGACCATTGGCCTCGGCACAGATCAGGCCCAGCCCCATGCCGTTGGCCGCCACCGCCGCCGGCAAGGCGCCGCTGACCGGCACGATCCGTCCGTCGAGGCTCAGTTCACCCAGCGCGGCCCAGCCGTCCAGCGCATCGGGCGCGATTACCCCCATGGCGGCCAGCAGGGCCAGGGCGATCGGCAGGTCGAAATGGCTGCCCTCTTTGGGCAGGTCGGCGGGCGCCAGATTGGCGATGATGCGCCGCGACGGCAGGGCCAGTCCGATCCCGGCAAAGGCGCCGCGTACCCGCTCGCGGCTTTCGGCCACGGCCTTGTCCGGCAGGCCGACCAAGGTGAAGCTGGCCTGGGTGCCCTCGCCGCCCAGGATCTGGACCTCGGCATCGACGCGCCGGGCATCCACCCCGTCGAACGCAACCGTCACCACCCGCGCGACCATGGCCGTCCCTCCGCTCCCGCAGGATGGAACAGATCATGAACGAACGCTGGTTGTCAAATGCCGGGTTGTGAACCTGCGCGGGCTCAACCGGCGGCGCGCTTCGCCTCGATTACCTGCCACATGCGGTCGGTGGCATCGATGCCGGTAAAGCGCTTCAGCTGCTGGGCCCCGGTCGGCGAGGTGACATTGATCTCGGTCATCCAGTCCCCGATCACGTCGATGCCGACAAAGATCAGGCCGCGCTCTTTCAGCGTCGGGCCGATGGCGGCGCAGATTTCCTTGTCGCGGTCCGTCAGTTCGACCGGCTGGGCGGTGCCGCCCACGCGGAGGTTGGAGCGCACCTGATCCTTCAGCGGCACGCGGTTGATGGCTCCCACCGGCTCGCCGTCAACGATCAGGATGCGCTTGTCCCCGGCCGAGACGGCGGGCAGGAATTTCTGGATGACCAGCGGGTCGCGCGACCCCATGGCGTGAATCTCGACCAGGGCCGCCAGATTGGGGTCGCCGGCCTTCAGCTTGACCACGCCCGAGCCGGCCGCCCCGTGCAGGGGCTTCAGCACCACATCGCCGTGGCGGGCATGGAAGTCCGCCAGCATGTCCGCGTCCCCCGAGATCATGGTCGGCGGCGTCAGGCCCTGGAATTGCGCGACCAGCAGTTTTTCGGGCGCCGAGCGCACCTCGGCCGGGTCGTTGACCACCAGTGTGTGGGGATGGATCGTTTCCAGCAGATAGGTGGCGGTGACATAGGCCATGTCGAACGGCGGGTCCTGACGCATCAGCACCACATCGACATCGGCGCCCAGGTCCAGCTTCAGCCAGTCGCCGAAATCGGCGTGGTCGCCCTTCTTGTCGCGGACCGTGACGGGACGCGCCCGGCAGAACAGCCGCCCGTCCTCCAGGGCCAGGGTGCGAAAATCATAGACCCACAGCCGGTGCCCGCGCGCCTGCCCGGTCAGGGCCATCAGAAAGGTGGTGTCGGAGGCGATATCGACCGCTTCCATCGGGTCCATCTGGATGGCGACCTTGAGCATGGCGGACCTTTCGGATCAGAGACGATAGCGGCCATCGAGGTCGGTCTCGGCGGCCAGACCCCGGATATGGCGCGGCAGACGCCCCGGCGCCAGTGCGATCAGGTCCAGCCGCAGCGTCAGCCCCTTCAGGCCCGGCCGCGCCTTGCGCACCGCGCCCGCTGCCCGCACCAGCCGCCCGTGCTGCACGGGGCCGAGGGCCTCGATGGCGGCCTCGCGGGTTGCGCGCCGCTTGACCTCGACGGCGGCCAGCACCGGTCCCCGGCGGGCGAGGATATCCAGTTCGCCGTGGCGGGTCTTCAGCCGGAACCCGAGGATCTGATAGCCCTTGAGCATCAGCCAGACCGCCGCCGTCCATTCGGCGGCATGGCCTTCGTGGTGGGCCAGGCGGCCCTTGTGCGTGCGCCCCTCGCGACGGTCAGGCGCGGTCGGGGTCACTGGCCCGAGAGCTCCAGCGCCCGCCGGTAGACCTGCTTCCTCGGCAGGCCGAGGCTGGCGGCCACGCGCGCGGCGGCCTCGGACACCGACCGGTCAGCCAGTTCGGCGGTCAGGGCCTGATCCAGCGTCGCCTCATCGGGCAGCACCTCATCGGCGGGGCCGATCACCACCACCATCTCGCCCTTGGGCGACTGGCAGCGTGGATCGGCCGCCAGCTCGTCCAGCGGGCCGCGCACCCAGGTCTCGTGCAGCTTGGTCAGTTCGCGGGCGACCACCGCCTCGCGCGGGCCCAGCACCTCGGCCATGTCGGCAAGGGATGCCGCCAGCCTCGGGCCGCTTTCGAATACCACCACCGTCTGGCCGGGGGCCTTCAGCCCCTCCAGCGCCGTCCTGCGCGCGCCCGATTTGGCCGGCAGGAATCCCGCGAACAGCACCCGGTCGCTGGGCAGGCCCGCACCGGTTAGCGCCGCCAGCAGGCTCGACGCCCCCGGCAGCGGAAAGACCGGCAGCCCCGCCTCGATCACGGCCTTGACCACCGCATAGCCCGGATCGCTGACCAGCGGCGTGCCAGCATCCGACACCAGCGCCACCACCTGCCCGGCGTCCAGCCGCTCCAGCACCCCGGGAATGGCGCGTACGGCCGCATGGTCATCGCAGCGCTCCAGCTTGACCCGCAGCCCATAGGCGGTCAGCAGGCGCGCGCTGACCCGTGTATCCTCGGCCAGCACCAGATCGGCCGCCGCCAGCACATCCAGCGCCCGAAGCGTCATGTCGCGCAGATTGCCGATCGGTGTCGCCACGACATAGAGGCCGGGATCGACCCGACGCGGCGGTGGCGCGGTTCCGGACCACAGGCGGGAGGGATCGGTTTCAGTCATCGGGCGACCGTGCCAGCCTGCGGCGCGCCCCTCAAGCAAAGATCAGGTCAGCAGGGCTTTCAACACGCCGTCCAGCACCGGGCGACCGCGCGCCGTCGCCGCCACGCGCCCGTCCGACAGGGCGAGGAAGCCGTCCTCAATCAAACCGGCCAGCGGGCGATCAACCGGGAGGATCTGCAGGTCTGCCAGCACGGCCAGCGAAACGCCCTCAACGGTGCGCAGGCCCAGGAGCACCTTTTCCTCGGCCGCCTCCACCGGCGACAGGGCGGCCTGTTCGGCCCAGGGCGTGCCGGCCTCGACCCCGGCGACATAGTCCGCGACCCCCCGGTGGGCGATCGTCGCTGTGCGCACCCCGTCCAGCGTCAACCGCCCGTGCGCTCCCGGACCGATGCCCAGATAGTCCCTGCCCCGCCAGACATGCAGATTGTGAACCGACCGCGCCGCCACGCCGCACGCATGGTTCGACACCTCATAGGCCTCGAAGCCGGCCTGCCCGAGCACCGACTGTGTCGCCTCATAGAGATCAGCCGCCAGATCCTCGTCGGGCGGTGTCCAGGCCCCGCGCGCCACGGCCCGGCCGAAGGCGGTGCCGGGCTCTATCGTCAGCTGATAGGGCGAGATGTGCTCAAAGCCGCTCTCGAGCGCCCAGGTCAGTTCGCCGGTCCAGTCGCTCACCGTCTGGCCGGGCCGGGCATAGATGAGGTCGATCGACAGACGTTCGAAATGGCGGGCGGCAAGCGCGACGGCCCGGCGGGCCTCGGCCCCCGAATGATTGCGGCCGAGGAATTTGAGCGCGGCATCGTCCAGAGACTGCACCCCCAGCGACAGGCGCGTGACCCCGGCCCCGGCCAGTGCCGAGAAGCGCTCCGCCTCGGCATCGGTGGGATTGGCCTCCAGCGTCACCTCAAGGGCGCTGCTCGCCGGAAACAGGGCCCGCGCCCGCTCCACGACCGCCGCCACGGCCTCGGGCGGCATCAGCGACGGTGTGCCGCCGCCAAAGAAGATCGACACCAGCGGACGAGGTCCGACAAGGGCCGCCTGTGCCTCCAGATCGTCGAGCAGGGCCGTCACCAGCCCCGCCATCTCGGTCTCGCGCCCCCGGGCCCGCACGACGTTGAAGTCGCAATAGGGACAGATGCGCGCGCAGTACGGCCAGTGGACATAGAGCGCCAGACCGTCGGGCGCGTCAGTCAATCAGGGCGTCTTTCAGCAGGGCGAAGGCCCGGGCGCGGTGGCTGATCCCGTCCTTGTAGGCCGGCTCCATCTCCCCAAAGGTCTGGTCGTGGCCTTCCGGCAAGAACACCGGATCATAGCCGAACCCGCGGTCGCCGCGCGGCGGAAAGGTCAGGGTCCCGTCGACCCGCCCCTCGACCACCACCGCCGGTCCCCTGGGCCAGGCCACGGCCAGGGCCGAGGTGAACCAGGCCGCCCGATCGTCCGAACCGATCTCCTCGAGCCGTTGCTCGACCTTGGCCATGGCGTGGGAGAAATCCTTGTCCGGACCGGCCCACCGCGCAGAAAATATGCCCGGCGCCCCGTCCAGCGCCCGCACCGACAGGCCCGAGTCATCCGCCAGCGCCACAAGACCCGAAGCGTCGGCCGCATGACGCGCTTTCAGCAGCGCATTGCCGGAAAAGGTCGTCTCGGTTTCGTCCGGTTCGGGCAGATTTTGATCACTCATTGTGACGACGTCGTAATTTCCATCCAGCAGGGCCGCGATCTCGACCGCCTTGCCCGGATTGTGGGTCGCGACCAGCAGCCGCATCCCTTTGATTAATTTCAGTTTCATGACCGGACTCTTTCGGCGGGGCAGGATTGCCAAAGTTTAACATCGTTAAACGATATGTAACGTGATTTTTTGCCGCGGCAGGCCTATCTATTATTTCAAGGACGCGGGGTTGCAGCGTTCTTGTCAAAGGCTCATAGCGCAACCACATTGCTGATCTGAACAAAAACACGCAAAACCCGCCCTCTCAGGGGCAAGATGGAGAACTACAATGAACACCATGCCTGTCACCATGCTGATGGACCGTATCGGTCACGTCGTGCTGAACGTCGCCCTGCTGGCCGCCATGCCGACCGCCCTGGTCGCCATTCTGGTCCAGTCCTTCTGATCCGGCCCGCCTTGAAGTCCCCGACTTTGACGCTGCAGACAAACACCGCGATTGTAAAATCCGCGCGGGCCTGAACGGCCGGTACCCGCGCGGCGATCGCCCCAGATCGTCCCCTTGTCGATCCGGCCGGCGAGACCCCCGATGCGCCCACCTTCGCTTCGCTTCGCCTCCCGACTCGGCACCCGACTGGGACACGGCCTGCCCGGCTTTCGGGCCCTCGGCCCCGGTTCCGTGTCCAGCCTGCTCAAGACAGCCCTCGATATAGCCTATGGGCTGCTGATTTTCCTGACCTTGCTGACCTGTCTGGTCTTTGCCGTCGTCGCCATCATTCCGATGGACCAGGTCGGCCTGACGGTCATGTCCGATACCGGCGGCACCCGTATTCCCCTGCCGCGCGCCCATGCCCTGTTCGGGATCGGCGCCTTCGTCGGCTATTTCGGCGGTTTCGCCCTGATCCTGCGCCACCTGCGGCGCATCTTCCGCACCCTGACACTGGGCGATCCCTTCCACCCCGACAATGTCAGCCGCCTGAAGCAGGTCGGCTATATCCTCGCCATCGTCACCGGCGGGGTCTGGCTGGGCCAGCTGCTGGTCTCGCGGCTCGTGCGCGGCGTAATGGATCCGCCCAGCCTGTTCAACCTCGTCACCCCGGCCTTTTCCGTGCTGGTCGTCTTCGTCCTCGCCGAGGTCTTCCGTGAAGGCGCCCGGCTGAGGCGCGAATCCGAACTGACGATCTGATCCGCATCGACTAGAGTTCCCCCATGGCCATCCGCGTCCAACTTGATCGACTGCTGCAGGAGCGGCGCATGTCCCTGACGGAGCTCAGCGACCGCGTCGGCGTGACCGTGGCCAATCTGTCCATCCTGAAGACCGGCAAGGCCCGCGCCGTCCGGTTCTCGACGCTCGACGCCCTGTGTCGCGAACTGGGCTGCCAGCCGGGCGATCTGCTGTCCCGTGACCCGGGCCCGGCCGGGGCGGGGGACGAACCGGTCGATGACCCGCAAATCTGACCGTCCCGTCCCGGCCGAGGACGGTGAGCGGCTGTGGCAGCGGGTAGCATCCACCGTCACGCCCCTGGCCCCGCGCCGCATGCCGGTGCCCCCGCCCCTGGCCGTCCAGACCGCGCCGACCAACCGGCCCCGGTCCGCCTCGGGCACCGCTCCTACGCCCCCGCCGTCACCTGCGCCCCGGCCCCAGTCGGCGCCGTCCGATCTGGACCCTCGTCGCCACCGTCGCGTGTCGCGGGAGCGCGAGCCGATCGAAGCGCGTCTGGACCTGCACGGCCATGGCCGCTTCCAGGCCGAGGATGTGCTGACCGGCTTTCTGCTGCGCGCGCACCAGCGCGGCCTGCGCGTGGTGCTGGTCATTACCGGGCACGGTCGCAGGGCGGGCGGCGGTGAGGGGGTAATCCGCGCCTCCCTGCCGGAATGGCTGCGCAGCCATGCCCTGCGCGGTGTGGTCGCCGCCTATGCCCCGGCGCACCGACGTCATGGGGGCGAAGGCGCCTGGTACATCACGCTCAAGCGCGGCTGAGCCATGAAAAACGGCCCGGAAGCGAAAGCCTCCGGGCCGCAGGTCGGTTGGGGTTACAGGAAGACCGGCGCGCTTATGCGGCCTTCTTCTCGATCTTCGGCTGGGCCTTGGGCTCGGCCTTGCCTTCGATTGCCGAAGAACCGGTGACGATCTCGATCTGGCGAGGCTTGAGCGCCTCGGGCAGTTCGCGCTTCAGATCGACGGTCAGCAGACCGTTCACCAGCCGGGCTTCGGTCACGACCACATAGTCGGCCAGCTGGAAGCGGCGCTCGAAGTCGCGCTCGGCCAGGCCGCGATGCAGATAGGTCCGGTCCTCGCCGGTGTTCGCCTTCTTGCCGGTGACGGTCAGAAGGTTTTCCTTGACCTCCATCGTCAGTTCGTCGGGCGAAAAGCCGGCCACGGCCAGTTCGATCCGATAGGCGTTCTCGCCGGTCGTCTCGATATTATAGGGGGGCCACCCCGCTTCGCTGGTGCGCGCGGCGCTTTCCAGCATGCCGGCCAGACGGTCAAAGCCGACGGCGGAACGGTAGAGGGGGGTCAGGTCAAAGGTACGCATATCATCCTCCTGGGATCAGCAAGGTTGAACCGCCCGGCGATTTGCCCGGACGGCGGGGTTATGGGCGATACGACCCGCTTTGCAGCGTCGCTCGTCCCGGGAGCCCGACATCGGCGCTCCCGGTCAGGGATTTGGGGTGGCCCGGGGCGACGTCAAGAGGGCCCGCACCGCCGCCTGCATTTTCGGCGCGACGATTTGTCTCCCGGCGCAGGGTGGTCCCGCTTGCCCTCCCGGCTCAGCCGCTTAAGGCTGGGGCAACCCTTCTCAGAATGACCGGACCTGTCCCATGACCTACGCTCTTCGCCCGCTTGTCCTGATGGCCACCGTCGCCGGTCTGGCGCTTGCGACGCCCGCCGTCGCCCAGACCTCCCGCGCCGCGCAGGATCCGGCCCTGATCCAGCCGATGACCCAGGAAGACGAAGTGCTGAAGGCGGCCATCGCCTCGGACAGCCGCTCCGACGCCGACCGCGCCCGCGACGTCCATCGTCGCCCGTACGAAAGCCTGACCTTCTGGGGCCTGCGCCCCGGCCTGAGCGTGGTCGAAATACAGCCCGGCGCCAACGGCTGGTGGACGCAGATCCTGCAGCCCTATGCCGACGCCACGGGCGGGACCTATGTGCCGGTCAACCGCATCCAGGACGGCCTGGGTGTGCCCGACGGCTCGGCCGACTTCATCCTGGTGGCGCGCGCGTTCCACAACTGGCACCGGGCCGGGCGCACGGACGACTTCATGGCCATGTTCTTTACCGGCCTGAAACCGGGCGGCATTCTGGCGGTCGAACAGCACCGCGCGCCCGAGGGCAGCGACGTCGATCAGAGCGCCGCGACCGGCTATGTGCCCGAGTCCTACGTCATCGCCGCCGCCCTGAAGGCCGGGTTCGAGCTGGAGGCCTCCAGCGACCTCAATGCCAATCCTGCTGACGATCACAGCCATCCGTTCGGGGTCTGGACCCTGCCGCCGGTGCGCCGCAGCGAGGGCGACGGTCGCGTCCTGACCGAGGCCGAGCGGGCCGCCTATGATGCCATCGGCGAAAGCGACCGGATGACCCTGCGCTTTCGCAAGCCGGAATGATTGGGCACGGCGGCTTTGACCCTGCCAGCGAAGCTGTCTAAGCCGGTCGGGCCGTCGGCCTGCCCGGCGTCGCCCACCCGTGACCGAGCCGAGAAAGTGTCCCAGGAACGCGACATGTCCGATCCGACCTTCCGAGCCCCCCGGTCGCCTGCGTCCGGCGTGATCCGTCCGTCGCGTCGCGGGCTGATTCTGGGCGCCGGCATGGCCGGGCTGGTGGCGGCCTGCGACAACCGCAAGAAGGCCGCCGAGCCGGAACCGGATGCTCCGGCGGTTCCCGAGGGCCCGCCGGAGGGCAGCCTGGCCTGGGCCATCGCCGGCGACTGGCGCGGCGAGGAGCGGTCGCGCGATGAATGGCGCCATCCGTTCGAGACGCTGCGCTTCTTCGACCTGCAGCCCAAGATGACGGTGGTCGACTTCTGGCCCGGCAGCGGCTGGTACACGGAGATCCTCGCCCCCTATCTGGCCCGTAACGGCGGAAAGTATGTGGCCGTGAACTTTCAGGCCGGGCTCGGCGTCGACCCTGCCCTGGCCCGCATGGTCACCGCCTACGAAGAGCGGTTCTCCGCCAATACCCGCCTGTATGGCGAGATCGAATACAGCGACTTTGGGCCGACCAGCGGTCCGGTGGCCGAGGCCAACACCGCCGATCTGGTGCTGTTCATGAGCCGCCTGCACTACTGGATGGCGGCCGGGATCGCCGAGAAGGCCTTTGCCGACGCCTTTTCCGTGCTGCGTCCGGGCGCGACCCTGGGCATCGAACAGCACCGGCTGTCGGCCGAGGATGACCAGGACCCGATCGCCGCCAGCGGCTATGTCCAGGAGGCCTATGTCCGCCAGCTGGCGGCCGAGGCCGGCTTCATCTTTGTGTCCGCTTCCGAAATCAACGCGAATGAAAGGGATGATCGTGATCATCCGTTCGGCGTCGACACCCTGCCCCCGATGCGGCTGACCGCTCCCCAGGGCCAGCCGCCGGACCCGGACTTCGACCGCACGGAATATGATGAGATCGGTGAGAGCGATCGGATGACGCTCAAATTCAGGAAGCCCGAGTGAACCGAGTCGCTGCCTATGCTGCCAATGCCCCGCTGATGGGCGTTCCCGGAGCCTCACCGCCGCCGCATGGCGAGGGCGAGTGGTTCCGGGGTGCAGGCGGCCTGCGCCTGCGCGCAGCCTTCTGGACACCTTCAACCCTGGTCGCGGCCAAGCCGCGCGGCACCGTCATCCTCAGCCCCGGTCGGACCGAGCCGATCGAGAAGTATTTCGAGGTGATCGGCAATCTGCTGGCGCGCGGCTTTTGCGTGCTGGCGCATGACTGGCGCGGTCAGGGGCTGTCGGCGCGGCTGCTGCCCGACCGGCTGAAGGGCCATGCCCGGGCCGTCGAGGAGTTCCTCGACGACTATGCCCGCCTGCTGGACGCGTTCGAGACCCGGGCGCCGAAGCCCTGGATCATGGTCGGCCATTCGATGGGCGGAGCGCTGAACCTGATGAGCCTGCAGATGGGCGAGAGCCGCATCTCCGGAGCGGTGCTGAGCGCCCCCATGCTCAAGATCAAGACCGGCAAGCGCTCGATGTGGTCGGTCAAGCTGGCGGTGCGCTGGAACCTGCGGCACGGCAAGGCCGGGGACTATGTGCTGGACGATCCGGACGATCCCTTCGAGCACACCTTCGAGAACGACGCCCTGACCTCGGACGAGACCCGTTACGAGCTGTGGCGGCAGCAGCTTTATGCCTGTCCGCACCTGGCGGTCGGCGGGCCGACCTGGGGCTGGCTGGGGTTTGCCATCGACCTCGGCGAGCGGACGCTGAAGCCCAAGGCGCTGAAGGCGGTCAAGATCCCGGTCGCCATCGTCCAGCCGGGCGAGGACGACCGTGTCTGGAAGCAGACCAATCGCTGGGCCTCCAAGCGGCTCGGGCGCGGCCGCTATGTCGAGGTGCCGGGCGCCAAGCACGAGGTGCTGATGGAGACGGACCCCATGCGGGCGGTCTTCCTCGAGGAGTTCGACGCCATGGCAGACTATGTCTCGCCGGTGCAGGACCTGTCGCCGGCGCCCCAGCCGGTCGCCGAACCGGCCGCCCCGGCCGATCCGTTGGCCATGCCGGATGCTCCCGGACAGCAGGCCTCCTAAAGCGCGGCGTAGAGCGCCTTGATCAGGGCCGCAGGCCTCGGATCCCCGATCAGGTGCGGCGACTGGCGGGTCATGACATAGGCGGCGGTCAGGCCGGTCACCGGGTCGGCGAAGGCGCAGGACCCGCCCCAGCCACAGTGGCCGACGGTTTCGGGATTGGGGCCGAACACCGCCCCCTGGCCCTGATTGCGCATGACCCCGGCCCCCCATGACAGGTCAAAGGGCAGCACCCGGTCCGGCCCGGAAATCCGTTGTTGCATCAAGGCCGTGCGCGTCGCCGGCGACAGGGTCTTGCCGGCTAGCCCCTCCGGCAGGGCCAGCGCCAGCATGCGGGCCAGGGCCTCGGCGGTCGCATGCATATTGGCCGAGGGGATTTCCATCCTGCGCCATTCGGCCGACCCGCGGCCGGCGGGGGCCGAGCCCTTGTCGAGGAAGGCGGCAGTCTTGATGGCGTCGATCGGACCCAGATCCGGCGCGGCGGTCGGCTTCTTCATGCGGGCGACGCGACCGTGTTCGGCCTCCGGCAGGCCCAGCCACAGGTCCAGACCGGCCGGATCGGCAAAGTCGGCCTTGAGCGCCTCGCCCATGGTGCGGCCGTCGGCGCGGCGAAACACCTCGCCCGCCAGATAGCCGACGGTGATCGGGTGATAGCCCGAGGCGGTGCCCGGCGCCCACAGCGGGGCCTGACGGCACAGGACCTCCAGCACCTTTTCCGGCTCGAACCACAGGGTGGGGTCGATGGCCGGGGACGGGCCCGCGAGGCCGGCCTGATGGCTCATCAGCTGGGCGAGGGTGATGTCCGCCTTGCCCGCCTGGCCGAACGCGGGCCAGATCGACGCGACCGGGGCCTCATAGTCCAGCAGGCCGCGCTCGACCGCCCAGGCGATCATCAACGCCATGACCGCCTTGCCCGTCGAGAACACGGGAGCGAGGGTGTCCGGCCCGAACAGCTGGTTCGCGACGCTGTCGGCCTGACCGGCCCACAGGTCCAGCACCACCTCGCCCGCCCGGCAGACGGTGAAGCGGGCGCCGACCTCGTCCAGACCCTCGGGGCCGTCGGTGAAGTTGCGGGCGAAGGCTTCCTTTACCGGACCAAAGGGGTCGGGACAGGAACCATGGATTTCGGGGGCGTCGGTCATTGCGCTTCCATAACCGGGGCGGCGCCCGCGATCCAGTCCAGCACACCGTCGGCCACGACCACGCCTGAGGCCATCACCGCCTGCAGCAGATAGCCGCCGGTCGGGGCCTCCCAGTCCAGCAGTTCACCCGCCACGAACAGGCCGGGGTGACCCGCGATCATCAGGGATGGGGTCAGCGCGGCCCGATCAATGCCGCCCGCGCTGGAGATGGCCCGCTCCAGCCCCTGAAGGCCGGTAATCGTCAGCGGCACGCCCTTGAGCCGCTCGGCCAGGGCCCGGTCGTCGGCCCCGGCGGGCAGGGGCGGCGCCTGACGCAGCAGGGCGAGTTCGACCGGCCTGAGACGCGCAGCCCGGCGCAGGCGATTGGCCCGCGACAGGCTGGACGGCGCCTTGGCCAGTCGGGCCGCGAGCACCTCTGCGGTCTCGGAGGGCCGCAGGTCGATATAGAGCCGGGCCGGGCCGTCGCCGCCCTCCGCGCGGGCCAGCGCCCGCCGCAGCTCCGGACCCAGATCGTAGATGGCGCCGCCCTCCAGCCCATAGCGGGTCACCATGGCCTCGCCCCGAACCCGGCGTCGCTCCAGGGTCAGGGCCACGGCCTTGAGGGGCTGCCCGGCATGGGCCGCGATGAATTCCTCCGACCAGTCCAGACGGGCCCCGACATTGGCCGGCCGGAAGCCGGTGCCGGGCACGCCGAGGTCGGCCAGCACATCCCGGCCCTGTCCGTCCGACCCCAGCCGCGGCCAGCTGGCGCCGCCGGTTGCCACGACCAGCGCCCGGGCCGGGATGCGACGGCGCTCGCCGGCCTGTTCGAACACCGGCGCGCCATCCTCGAGGCCGATCCAGCGAGAGCCGCTGTGCAGGGTCACGCCCTGATCCTGCAGGCGCTTCAGCCAGGCCCGCAGCAGGGGCGAAGCCTTCATTGCCCTGGGGAAGACCCGCCCGCTCGACCCGACAAAGGTCTCGGCTCCCAATCCGTCGGCCCAGTCGCGCAGATCCTGCGGGCCGAAGCGGGACAGCCAGTCCATGACCCCGGGGGCGGCCTCGCCATAGCGGGCAGGGAAACGGTCCAGCGGCTCGCTGTGGGTCAGGTTCAGCCCGCCGCGCCCGGCCATCAGGAGCTTGCGTGCCGGCGAGGGCATGCGGTCGTGCACCTCAACCGCCACGCCCGCTGCCGACAGCCGCTCGGCCACCATCAGACCGGCGGGACCGGCACCGACGACGACGACGGGGCTGGCGGGGTCAGGCTGGAACGCGGGCAAAGGGCTCATCGGGCGGGTCTAGAGCAACGGCGCGGGTCACGCGAGAAAACACCGTCTGAGTGGTCTGAATGGTCTGAATGGTCTGGAATCGCGCCGCCGTCATCCAGACCTGTGGCAACCGGACACTATGGACCTTGCCGCGACCAGGGCGGGCAGATCGGTGCGAGAAACGACAGGGGCGTGGAAAGGACGGGGGAATTTGGGGGCGGGTGTCGTAGTTGCGGTCTCCTCCCTGGCGAAGCCGGGGAGGTGGCGCGGCGGCGAAGCCGACGTGACGGAGGGGCTCTTGAGGGCGAGTGCGCGGTGAAGAACCCCTCCACCGCTTCGCGGTCCCCCTCCCCATAAAATGGGGAGGAGACACGCCGGACCTCAGTCCTCGGGACTGGCGTCGAGGTCGATCTCGGCGTCGTCGAGGGCCATGCCGAGGGCGTAGTCGGCCATCAGGCCGTAGGTGGCCTGATGTTCGGGGTCGTCGCTGGCCCAGGCGCCGTTGGTCATCATGCCCTGGCCCACGGCCACGGCCTCGGCGATGCCCATGTCCCCGGCCAGATCGGCCTCGGCCAGGGCCTCAGCCACGACCGCCTCGATGTCGACCTCGGCGAGGGCCTCGGCAACGATGTCCGATACGGACACCGACACTGTCTGGGTGAAGGCCATGACGTCGGGCTGATACTCGCCCCACAGCGCCATGACCGCAGCTTCCTTCTGCTCTTCGGTGAGGCTGTCATCCTCCGAGATCGCCTCGGCGCGTTCGGCGAACTCGTCCATGCGGCCCTCGAAGACCTCTGCGGCGGCCTCAAGGGCGGCTTCAGCGGACTCCGGATCGGAGGTCTGGGCCATGGCCATGGAGACCGGCAGCAGGGCCAGGGCGGCAGCAAGCGACAGGGCGCGGATCATGGTCAGACCTCCTGATAGAGAGAAAGGGGCGGCTTATTCGCCTTCGGCGGCCATGGCGGCGGCCAGTTCACCGGACAGCAGGCCCGGGACCAGCATTTCGACGAACATGTCCTCGATCATGCCGGCGGCCATTTCGGCCTCTTCGGCGGTGCCGCCCTCGTCGAGGGTCTGCTGACGGACGAAGCCGGACAGCATGGCGACGAAGCCGTCGATTTCGGGTTTCTTGCGGTCGATGGCGGCCTGCATGCGGGCCTGACGGTCTTCTTCGGTCAGGCTGGTGTCGGCCCGGATGGCCTCGATCTCGGCGACCAGGGCCTCGAGCGTGACCTCAAAGGCGGCGGCGCGCTCTTCAACCTCAGCCTCGGTAATGGGGTCCTGGGCGACGGCGACCGCAGCGGCGGGGGCCGCCACGGCAGGCAGGGCGAGGGCCGACAGGCCGAGGGCGGAGACGGCAACGGCGGAGAGGATCAAACGACGCATGGGGAAGAGCCTTTGGGCTTGGGGATAATCGCTGGCCCCAGCCTTTACCCAACGCCGCCGACCTTCAAGTGAAATCGCGGTAAGGCTGTGGCGGTCCCGCCCAGCGGCGCCTTCAGGCCCCGCCGGTCCGGCGATTCCGGCGCTCCAGCACCCGCAGGCGCAGGGCGTTCAGCTTGATGAAACCCGCCGCGTCGCGGTGATCATAGGCCTGGACGCCCTCCTCGAAGGTGACCAGATCCTGATCGTAGAGGCTGAGCGGGCTCTCGCGGCCGATGACCGTGGCATTGCCCTTGTAGAGCTTGACCCGAACGGTGCCGGTGACCTGTTCCTGGCTCTTGTCGATGGCGGCCTGCAGCATCTCGCGCTCGGGCGCGAACCAGAAGCCGTTGTAGATCATCTGGGCATAGCGGACGGCCAGCTCGTCCTTCAGATGCATGGCCCCGCGGTCGAGCGTGATGGACTCGATCCCGCGGTGGGCGGCCAGCAGGATGGTGCCGCCCGGCGTCTCATAGATGCCGCGCGACTTCATGCCGACAAACCGGCCCTCGACCAGATCCAGGCGGCCGATGCCGTTGTCGCGGCCCAGATCGTTCAGGCGGGCCAGCAGGGTGGCGGGCGACAGGGCCTCGCCGTCGATCGAGACCGCATCGCCGCGCTCGAAGCCGAGGGTGATGACGGTGGCCTGATCGGGCGCGTCCTCGGGCGCGATCGTGCGCTGATAGACGAATTCGGGCGCCTCGACCGCCGGGTCTTCCAGAACCTTGCCCTCGGAGGAGCTGTGCAGAAGGTTGGCGTCGACCGAGAAGGGCGCCTCGCCGCGCTTGTCCTTGGCGATCGGGATCTGGTGCTTTTCGGCAAAGTCGAGCAGGGCCTCGCGGCTCTTGAAGTCCCACTCGCGCCAGGGGGCGATGACGCGGATGTCGGGCTCCAGCGCATAATAGCTCAGCTCGAACCGGACCTGGTCATTGCCCTTGCCGGTGGCCCCGTGACAGACGGCGTCGGCGCCGACCATGCGGGCGATCTCGATCTGGCGCTTGGCGATCAGCGGGCGGGCAATGGAGGTACCCAGCAGGTACTGGCCCTCATAGAGGGCATTGGCGCGGAACATGGGGAAGACGAAGTCCCGGACGAATTCCTCGCGCAGGTCGTCGATGAAGATGTTCCCGGGCTTGATGCCCATGCGCAGGGCCTTCTCCCGCGCCGGCTCCAGCTCCTCGCCCTGGCCCAGGTCGGCAGTGAAGGTGACCACCTCGGCGCCGTACTCCGTCTCGAGCCATTTCAGGATGATGGAGGTGTCGAGCCCGCCGGAATAGGCAAGGACAACCTTCTTGGGCTTGAAATCGGACATGGCGATACCTCGGGGAGAGTGCGCGGGGAGGCGCTCGAAACGATGGCCGCGCTTAAAGAACCAGATGCACCGAGATGCAAGGGCGGGAATGGAAGGACGTCAGCCCGAGGCGGACGAGGGCGGTCGGTTCCGGAGTCTTTCCAGGTGGATTCTGACACGCCTGAGACCCCAGCGCATACCGACAAAGCCGAGGTAGATCCCCCCGACCAACATGGCCGGCAAAAGCAGCGTCTTCATGCTCGGGGCGGTGGTCCAGATGTCGGGGCGGCTTACGATCTGCAAGACGGCAAGCATCGGCATCGCGGCGCTCAGCAGGAAGACCATCACGCCCGTCAGAAGGTTGGCGGCGATATCTTCGATCGTTTCGTCGGGTTCCGCCATGGCGCGAAACTAGCACGGGCGGCCCGCGCGACAAAACGACGGTCGCCCTAGCCCCACGGCCCGCGCGGGGCGGCCGGCGTGGTCGGCACCGTGGTGCCGGACCCCGCGCTGACCAGCGGGCGCAGGCGTGGCGAAGCGGCGCCCCTGCTGACCCCGAGGGCCATCAGGGCCTTGATCCGGTTGCCGGTGGCCGGGTGGGTCGAGAACAGGCTGTCGGCCCCCTTGCCGGCCAGCGGATTGATGATGAACAGCTGGCCCGAGGCCGGATTGCGCTCGGCGACCGGATTGTGGATGCGCCGGGCATAGGCCTCGATCTTCTCGAGGGCCGAGGCCAGGGCATGGGGGTCGCCCGCGATCTCGGCGCCGACGCGGTCGGCCTGATACTCGCGGGTGCGGCTGATGGCCATCTGCACCAGACCGGCCGCCAGCGGGGCCAGCAGCATCAGGGCAAGGGTGCCGATCAGACCGCCGGTCCGGTCGCGGTCGCCGCCGAAGAACAGGGCGAAATTGGCGAGCGCCGAGATGGCGCCGGCGACCGTGGCGGTGACCGTCATCACCAGGGTGTCACGGTTCTTCACATGGGCCAGTTCGTGGGCCATGACGCCGCGCACCTCGTCCCGCGTCAGCAGGTCCAGCAGGCCCGAGGTGGCGCAGACGGCGGCGTGTTCCGGGTTGCGGCCCGTGGCAAAGGCATTGGGCTGGTCGGAGGGGATGATGGCCACGACCGGCCGGGGCAGGCCGGCGCCCTCGGCCATCTGCAGCACATCGGCGACATAGGCGCGCACCACGGCATTGGGGTGGGTCTCGTCGACCGGCTGGGCCCGGTACATGCGCATGACGATCTTGTCGGCGTTCCAGTAGCTGACCAGATTGAGGCCGGCCGCCAGCACCAGCGCTATGACCATGCCCATGGCGCCGCCGATCAGATAGCCGATGCCGACGAACAGGGCAGTGAGGGCGGCCAGCAGGATGAAGGTCTTGGCGTGGTTCATGACCGGACGGGAACTCTGAATGTGGGCGGGTGAAGCGGGCGGGCTGGCCGTGCCGCCACCGGTCTCCTATGTGTCCTCAGCCCTGCTCTGCCTCAAGAGGACCCGCCTGTGACCGAAGCGCCCACCCCCCCGCTGGAAGCCCCGGTTCACAACGCCGACCTGCCCGGTGCGACACCGGACCGCCCCCTGACGCCTGTCGAGCGGCGCGCCCTGGAAGAAGCGGCGGCCCGAAACGCCGAAGCCGATGCTGCCGGGGCGCCGTCGGACGAGGTCGGGGGTCCACGCGGGCTTGAGCCGACCCGCTATGGTGACTGGGAGCGCAAGGGTCTGGCCGTCGACTTCTGAGCGAATCCGTCGCCTTCAAGGGGAAAAGCGAACGATCCGCCGGGCATGGCGTTAACCTCTCGTTAATCCCGCCGAACCGGCGATTTCGAGGACAAGGCGATGTCGACTTCCCGCTCCTTTCGCGCCCTGACCCCCCGCGCTCTGGCCTTGGGCGCAGGCCTTGCGGCCCTGACGCTGGCGGCTGCCACGCCCGTCGCGGCCCAATACCGCGATCATCGCCCGCCGGCGCAGGCCTATGCCAGCTATGGCAGCTATGGCCAGAGCTATAGCCGGGCCGACAGCCGCGTGGTGGTCACCTATGGCCAGCCCTCGCCCTATGACTATGGCTACAGCTATCCGCGCACCGGCGCCGCGGGGGCCGTCTATGAGGGCGAGACGCGCGTCTATGCCGCCACCGGCGCCGCCGCCACGGGTCGCGACGGATACGGCTATGGCTATTACAGCGACAGCTATTACCAGCCGCCGCGCCCGCATGACGGCTATGCCTATCGCTATCGCCAGCGTCACGACAGCTATGGCCGGGGTTACGACCGCGGCTACGACCGGGGCGGGCGCTATGGCTACAGCCGCTATCAGGGCTATCGCGACGAGTACGGCTATCAGGATGACCGGCCCCGGTCCGACCAGCGCCGCGACCACTATGATGACCGCTATGACCGGCGGGACCGGCGCTATGACCGCCGACGGGACTGCGACTGTTCAGACGTCTATATGTACGACCGCTAGGCCTCGAGCATTTCGGCGGCAATCCGCGCCGCCGCCCTCACCGGGCTGTCCGCCGCCACGACGGGCCGCGCCACGACCAGATGGGTGGCACCGGCCCTGAGCGCCTCGGACGGGGTGGCCACGCGCTGCTGGTCGCCCTGGTCAGCCCCGGCCGGTCGCACGCCCGGGGTAACGATCAGAAAGTCCGCGCGCCCCGCCGCGTCGGCCAGGGCCCGAACCCGGGCGGCCTCCAGCGGGCTGGCAACCACGCCGTCCATGCCGATGTCGAGCGCCTGACGCACGCGCCGCTCGACCAGATCGGACGCCGACTGGCGATAGCCGATCTCGACCAGATCGGCGTCGGACAAACTGGTCATCACGGTCACGCCCAGGAGTCTTGTCCCTGAGCCCGCCGCGTCGCGTCCCCGGATGGCGGCCGCCATCACCTGCGGCTCGGCATGAACGGTCAGCAGGTCACAGCCCCCCTCGGCCACGGTGCGCGCTGCACCCTCCACCTGGGCGCCGATGTCGTGCAGCTTCCAGTCCTGAAAGACCATCTTGCCCCGGGCGCGCAGCTTGTGGGCGAAGGCCACCCCGCCCGGCCGGGCCAGAAGGGTCAGTCCGACCTTATAGGCCAGGACCCCGTCGGCGATCCGGTCGACCAGCGCCTCAGCGGCCTCGACCGACGGCAGGTCCAGCCCGACGATCAGGCGCGGGTCGGCAAGAACGGGAGAGGTCATCGACGGACTCCTTGCAAGCGGCTATGGGGAGAACACGGGTGCGCCGGGGCGCGCCACACCTCACCGGACGGATTTAAACAGGGGACTATCAGCCATGGGCGCGGTCGATCTTGGCGTCAACCTGTTCGTAGCCCTGTTCGCCTTGGTCGATCCGATCGGCAACATCCCGATCTTTGCGGCGGCCACGGCGGGGGCGACCCTCAGCCAGCGCATGTCGGTGTCGGCGCTGATCTGCCTGTTCATCGTCGCGTTTCTGGTGTTCTTCTTCTTCACCGGTCTGGCGCTGCTGGAGTTTTTCGGCATTTCGCTGGCCGCCTTCCGCATCGCGGGCGGCATTCTGCTGCTGTTGCTGGGCCTCGACATGGCGCGCGAGGACTTCCTCAAGATCTTCGCCGATGCCGACGCCCAGTCGGACCTGGCCGATGTGCGCGGCTATGCCCGTCGGCGCTTCCAGCGGCTGATCGTGCCCTTTGCCATGCCGCTGCTGATCGGCCCGGGCGCCATCTCGACCATCATCATCCAGGCGGGCGAGGCGACAAAGATCGGCGCGGCCGGTCAGGTCGCCGGTCTGGTCGCCATTGTCGGAGCCGGGGTCGCGACTTTCGTCTGCTTTGCCATGACGGGCCCCATCAGCCGGCTGCTGGGCGAGGTTGGCATGGCCATCGTGGTGCGGGTGCTGGGCCTGATCCTTTGCGCCCTGGCCATCCAGTTCATCCTGGCGGGCCTCGGCGAGGCCATCCCGGGCATGTTCTCGGGCGATGTCACCGCGCCCTATCCGGCCGGTGGGCACTGATGCCGGAGCCTCGACCCGGGGTTTCGACGCCGCAATTTCGAACCCTGTTGATCCGCAGGCTGGGGAATCTGTTCCCTGATCTCAATGCTCGCATCGAGGGAGCGCCGCGCGGAATCGTCTTCCAGCTATTCGAACCGGACGGAACCGAAAGGACGAACCGGGTCAACTTGTATCGGCACAGCCGCGACACCCTCACCTCTGCGAGCCTGAAGGCGAAGATTCTGAGTGCAGGCCGCCCTGCAGGCGGCTTTCCGGCCAATCTCGACCCCGCCGCATAGCGATCAGATCCGCTTCAGCCGTTTCGCGTGGCCGCCGACCATGGACAGGGCCATCCGGTCGGGCAGGTGTTTGGCCAGGCCGGCCATGAGGTTGTTCATGACGCCCGGCGTGACCTGTGGGCGGTTGGCCTCGCAGGCCTGCCAGCCGACGCGGGCCACATGGTCGGCGCTCTGCCACATCCAGGCGGGATAGGCCGAGGACACCTCATCGCGGGTGCCGTTCACGTCGTGAAACTCGGTCAGGGTGTAGCCGGGGCAGAGGGCGGTCACGTGCACGCCCGTGCCGCGCATTTCCAGCCACAGCCCCTGTGACGCCTTGATCAGAAAGCTCTTGATCGGCCCGTAGAGGGTGTCGCCGCCGGTCGCGGGCATGCGGCCAGCGAGCGAGGCCACATTCAGCACCCGGCCAAAGCCCCGCTCGACCATACCCGGCACGACCGCCCGGCTGAGCTGAACCGGTACGGTCAGCATGACACGGATCATGGCCTGCTGATCTTCGGGCGGGGTGTTGAGAAAGCCCTCGGTGCGGCTGAAGCCAGCGTTGTTGATCAGTCCGTCGACGGTCAGGCCCTGCGCATGGATGTCTGCCACCAGCTGCTCGGCCGCGCCCTCCACCCCCAGATCGGCCAGGATCACCCGGGCGTCGCAGCCGTGGGCTGCGCCCAGTTCGGCCGCCAGCGCATCCAGCGGTGCCTTGCGACGGGCAGTCAGGATCAGGTCCCAGCCCTCGGCGGCATAGACGGTGGCCAGCGCCCGGCCGATGCCGGCGGAGGCCCCGGTAATCAGCACCCGTCTGCGGGTCATTTGCCGGCTGCGACCGGCAGGGCGAACCCGGCCAGCGAGGGCGGGTTTTCGGCCAGAAGGTCGGCGATGGTGATGCGCGACAGGGCCTCGCCCGCCGCGCGGTCTGCGGCAACCAGCGCGCGGGCCACCTGTCGCGGGATATGCTCGCCCACCGGACAGCCCTTGGCCCCCGCAGGCGGAGAGCCCAGGTGGGCGCAGCCGTGGACCGCCTTCAGCACCTCGTCCAGACGGATGGCCTCGGGGCGACGCAGCAGCC
The DNA here is from genome assembly GCF_036963785.1 of Brevundimonas sp. GTDB lineage: Bacteria > Pseudomonadota > Alphaproteobacteria > Caulobacterales > Caulobacteraceae > Brevundimonas. The sequence continues at coordinate 242,280 of NZ_JBALUS010000003.1, read as the reverse complement.
AGGCCCCGCCACTGGCGCCCGAGCGCGTCTCGATCAGGCCGGCGCGCGCCAGAAGACCCGTCACGCGGCGGATGACCACCGGATTGGTCGGCACCGAGGCGGCCAGGATGGCGCTGGGCACCGCCTGCGCAGGGCCGTAGGCGCCCTTGTGGGCCAGATAGGCCAGGGCGTGGGCCGCGACGGGGAATCTTTGGCTGTCGGACATGGGTTATGGGTTCCGTATGCGGATTTAGGCGTTTGTCGCAGGAATCACAAACGTCCTCGCTGGGGGGCCGGTGCCGGGGGCCACGATTGAACCGTCCGAAGAAAGGGTCTAAAGCCCCGCGGCTTTATGGAAGGGACCGTCCTCCCACGGCTCCCGGAGACCAGGCATGACCGGGGACACCCCCAGGCCCGACGCACCGCCCCCGGGTGGCGCGTCCGGCCCCGCAGCGCCTCAGGCTACATCCGATACCACCGCGCCCCAGGACGGGCACGGCGACCACGGACTGGCGGCCAAGGGCAAGCTGGGTCTGGTGATCGGCGCCATCGGCGTGGTGTTCGGCGATATCGGCACCAGCCCGCTCTACGCCATGCGCGAGGCCCTGCACCACAGTCGCTCGGGTGGCACCGCCGAAATGGCCGTGCTGGGCGTCGTCTCGCTGGTCTTCTGGGCCCTGATCCTGGTGGTGACGATCAAATACGTCGTCTTCCTGACCCGGGCCGACAACAAGGGCGAGGGCGGGACGCTGGCGCTGATGGCGCTGGCCCAGCACGCCATCGGCAAACGCTCGGCCGTGGTCTTCCTGCTGGGGGTGGTCGGCGCCGCCCTGTTCTACGGGGACGGTATCATCACCCCGGCGATTTCCGTGGTCTCGGCCATCGAGGGCCTGCGCGATGCGCCGGGCATGGGCGATATGTTCGCGCCCTTCGTCCTGCCGATCGCGGCCGGCATCCTGATCGCCCTGTTCATGATCCAGTCGCGCGGCACCGGCAGTATGGCGCGCTGGTTCGGCCCGCTGACCCTGATCTGGTTTCTGGTTCTGGCGGGGCTGGGCCTCTATCATATCTTTGACGACGTCTCGATCCTGCGGGCCCTGTCGCCCCATTACGGGCTGACCTTCCTGATCTCCAACGGCTTCGTCGGCTTTGTCATCCTCGGCAGCGTCTTCCTCGCCGTGACGGGGGCCGAGGCCCTCTATGCCGACATGGGCCATTTCGGAAAATCCCCGATCCGCAAGGCCTGGTTGTGGGTGGTCCTGCCCTGTCTGATGCTCAACTATCTGGGCCAGGGCGCGCTGGTGCTGGCCGATCGCACGGCGGCCGCCAATCCGTTCTGGTCGATGGTGCCCGACGTGGCCTATTGGCCGGTGCTGGTCATGGCCACCATCGCCACCGTGATCGCCAGCCAGGCGGTCATCACCGGTGCCTTCTCGGTCACCCAGCAGGCGGTGCATCTGGGCCTGTTACCGCGCCTGAAGATCCTGAACACCTCCGAGGATCTGGCCGGCCAGATCTATGTGCCGTCGATCAATCTGCTGCTGATGGTCGGGGTGTTGCTGCTGCTGGTGACCTTCCAGACCTCCAGCGCCCTGGCCGCCGCCTACGGCATCGCCGTGACCGGCACCATGTTCATCGACAGCCTGCTGGCCTGGTTCATTGTCCGGCGCCTGTGGCACTGGAAGCTGGGTCCGAGCCTTGCGGTCATCCTGCCGTTCGTGACCATCGATCTGGTGTTCATGACCTCTAACCTGCTGAAAATCCCGCAGGGGGCGTGGTTCCCGCTGGCGCTCGGCACGGGTCTGGTGCTGCTGATGCTGACCTGGGTGCGCGGCACCCAGATCCTGACGGCCAAGACCCGGCGGGACAGCCTGCCGCTGTCGGATCTGATCGAGATGCTGTCGGCCCGACCGCCGCATCGGACACCGGGCACGGCCATCTTCCTGACGTCGGACCCCGGCGTCGCCCCGGTCGCGCTGATGCACAATCTCAAGCACAACAAGGTGCTGCACGAGAAGAACATCATCCTGACGGTCAAGACCGTCGACCGGCCCCGGGTGCGCGACGACAAGCGCATCGAGATCGAGCCGATCAATGATGACTTCAAACGGGTGGTGCTGTCCTATGGCTTCATGGAACAGCCCAATGTGCCCAAGGCGCTGGGCCTGTGCCGCAAGCAGGGGCTGAAGTTCGACATCATGTCGACCAGCTTCTTCCTGGGCCGCCGATCGGTGGTCCCCTCGGCGACCCAGGGCATGCCCCTGTGGCAGGACCGGCTCTATATCTTCCTGATGCGCAACGCGGCCAATCCGACCGACTTCTTCCACATCCCGCCCGGCCGCGTGGTCGAGCTGGGCACACAGGTGTCGGTCTAGGATGACGGATGATCCCGGAATTCAGGCCCGCCATGCCGCCGGCCTGCTGCTGAATGCCGCGCTGGAACGTCGCAATGGCCTCGATGAGGCCCTGTCGAAGCCGCCGGTCTCGACGCTGGAGCCTCAGGACCGCGCCTTTGCCCGGGCCGTGGCCATGGCCGCCCTCAGGCGACTGGGCGAGATCGACGCCATCCTCGACCGGCGGCTGAAGCGGTCGCCGCCGCTGGCCGTGCGGACCCTGATGCGCACCGCCCTGGCCCAAACGCTGACGCTGGGCACCCCGGCCTTTGCCGCCGTCTCCAGCGCCGTCAAACTGGCCGAGCGCGATCCGGCCACCCGGCCCTACAAGGCGCTGATCAATGCCGTGCTGCGCGGGATCGACCGTGACGGGACGGGCGCGACCGATCCGGTCGCCAACTTTCCCGACTGGCTGACCGCCCGCTGGCGCCAGACCTACGGCGAGGCGGCGCTGCAGGCCATGGCCAAGGCCGCCAGCCTTGAGCCCCCGACGGACCTCAGCCTCAAGCCCGGCACGGATGCCGGGGCCCTGGCCGAAGCGCTGGAGGCCCACATCCTCGCCCCCGACACCCTGCGCACCGACCGCCGCGGCGACCTGCGCGACTGGGCGGGGTTCGAGGACGGCCTCTGGTGGGTGCAGGACGCCGCCGCCGCCGTCCCCGCCCGCCTGCTGGAGGTGCGCGCCGACCACACCGTGCTCGACCTGTGCGCGGCCCCGGGCGGCAAGACCCTGCAGCTGGCGGCCACGGGCGCGACCGTCACCGCGCTGGACCGCTCCGACAAGCGGCTGGACCGCCTGCGCGACAATCTGAAACGCATGGGTCTGTCGGCCGAGGTCATCGCCTCACCCGCCGAGGACTGGGACGATGCGCGCACCTTCGACCGGGTGCTGCTGGATGCGCCCTGTTCGGCGACCGGCACCTTCCGCCGCAATCCCGAGGCCCTGCGCGCCACCCGGCCCGCCGATGTCGGCAATCTGGCCGATGTCCAGCACCGGCTGCTGGATGCCGCAGCGGCCCGCGTCGCGCCCGGTGGGCGGCTGGTCTATTGCACCTGCTCGCTGGAGCGGGAGGAGGGCGAGACCCAGGTCACGGCCTTCCTGCGCCGCAATGAGGCGTTCCGCACGGTGGCGGCCGATCCGGCGGCGGTGGGCGCCCCGGAAGAGGCCCTGACGCCCGAGGGCTGGCTGCGCATTCTGCCCGGCCAGTGGGCGGACAAGGGCGGGCTGGACGGCTTCTTCATCGCTGCGCTGGAACGCGTGGACTAAAGGCGGATCCCGGCGGCCTCGGCCAGATCCTTCAGCGAGGTCATGGGGCGCGGGCCCCAGTGCGAGATGACCTCGGCGGCGGCAATCGCTCCCAGCCGCCCGCAGGTTTCCAGCGGCAGGCCCCGCGCCAAACCGAACAGGACGCCGGCCGCATATTGATCGCCCGCGCCGGTGGTATCGACGACCTTGGCGACCGGCTCGGCGGCGATGTCGGCGCGCTCCTCGCCGCGCACCAGCACCGAACCCTTCGGCCCGTGGGTCACGGCGACCACCTCGACCTTTTCGGCCAGGGCGCGCGGGGCCGCCTCGACATCATCGGTCTCGAACAGGGCGCAGGCCTCGGCCTCATTGGCGAAGACGATGTCGGTCGAACCGTCGAGGAAGGCCAGCAGCTCGGTGCGCCAGCGCGCCACGACGAAGGTGTCGGACAGGGTGATGGCGACCTTCCGGCCCGCCTTGTGCGCCGCCGCGGCCGCCGCTTCGAAGGCGGCGCGGGCCGGGGCCGGGTCGAACAGATAGCCCTCCAGATAGACGATGGCGCTGTCGGCCACCTGCGCCAGATCGAGGTCTTCGGGCGCCAGCTGGTTGGCCGCGCCGAGGAAGGTGCACATGGTGCGCTGGCCGTCCGGGGTGACATTGATCAGGCAGCGGCCCGTGCCCGCGCCGTCCTTCAGCACCGGGGTATCGAAGGTGACGCCGGCCGCGCGGATGTCGTGGGCGAAGACGCCGCCCAGCTGATCATCGGCGACCTTGCCGATATAGGCGGCGCGTCCGCCCAGACTGCCGATGCCGGCCACCGTATTGCCGGCCGAGCCGCCCGAGGCCTCGACCCCGGCCGCCATGGCGTCATAGAGAGTGGCGCTTTCCGTCTCGTCGACCAGCCGCATGGAGCCGGGCTCCAGCCCCTTGTCGGACAGGAATTCGGGGGTGCAGGGGCTCAGCACATCAACGATGGCATTGCCGACGGCGCAGACGTCGTGGGTAGGGGCGGAATGGGTCATGGGCGCCGCTTAGCCCGACTGTCCCCGCATGACCAGTGCAGGCCGACGGGTCGAGGCTTTGCCGTCGGGCAATTTCCGCTATGACCCGCCGATGTCCGACATTGTGATCCTGACCCCGAATCCCGAAGACCCCTCCTTTGCCGGCCAATGGCCGCAGGTGCGTGACCGGCTGGTTGCTGCCTTTGCCGCGGGCGGTCTCGACGCCCGGTCGGAGGCCTGGACCGATCACATCGGGTCTGCGGACGGGCTGGCCGCGGCCGATCTGGTCATGCCGCTGGTGGCCTGGGGCTATCACCGCGACCACGTGCGCTGGATGAAGGCCTGTGCGACCTGGCAGGCAGCCGGCCTGCCGATGATGAATCCGGCATCCGTGCTGGCCTGGAATTCCGACAAATCCTATCTGAAGCGGCTGGGCGAGGCGGGCCTGCCGGTGCCGCCCACGCTCTGGAGCGAGCAGATCACGCCGGATCAGGTCGCCGACGCCTTTGACGCGCTCGGCACAGACGAACTGGTGGTCAAACCCCGTGTTTCCGGCGGCGGCTGGCAGACCACGCGGCTGGCGCGCGGCGAGGCCCTGACCGAGACGCCGGAGGGCCCGGCCCTGATCCAGCCCTTCATCGCAACGCTGGAGACCGAGGGCGAGCTGTCACTGCTGTTCTTTGGCGGCCGCTTCAGCCATGCGGTGCGCAAACGCCCGCGCGCCGGCGAGTTCCGCATCCAGCAGCAGTTCGGCGGCCTCTATGCGCCCGAATCCGACCCGGATCCGGCGGCCCTCGCACTGGCCGAACGCGTGCTGGCGACGGTCGAGGAAGAGCTGCTGTACGCCCGCATCGATCTGGCGCGAGGGGCCGACCGCCAGTGGCTGTTGATGGAGGCCGAGCTGATCGAGCCGGACTTCTATCTCAATCATGCACCGGACGGCGGCCGGACCTTCGTCACCGCCGTCGCCGGACGCCTCAATCATTGACCGGAACGCACCTGTGACCAACCTGCCGAGCGGCTATAGCTTCAGCGACCAGACGCCGTCGGTCGAGACCTATCTGCGCCTGCGCCACATCGCCGGTCTGAGCCCCAAGACCGAGGCGGGGGCCGCCGTCGGCCTGCCCCGCAGCCTGATCGCTGTCCAGATTCTGCAGGGCGACCAGCCGGTCGGCATGGGCCGGGCGGTCGGCGACGGCGCCCTGTTCGTCCAGGTGGTCGATATCGCCGTCGATCCCGCGCATCAGGGTCGGGGTCTGGGCAAGGCCATCATGGCCCGCCTGATGGAGCGCATGAGGGCCGAGCTGCCCTCCGGCACCTATGTCAGCCTGCTGGCCGATGGCGAGGCGCACCGCCTCTACGCTCAGTACGGCTTTACCCTGACGGCCCCTGCGTCGGTCGGCATGGCGCTGAAGCTGCCTTAGGTCCCGACGACCGGCGAGACGGACGGGCACAGGTCGCGGATCACGCAGGCCTCGCATTTGGGCTTGCGCGCCACGCAGGTGTAGCGGCCGTGCAGGATCAGCCAGTGGTGGGCCTTGGGCAGCCAGCCCTCCGGCACGACCTGATGCAGCTGGGCCTCGACCTTGTCGGGGGTATTGGCATTGGCCAGTCCCAGCCGGTGCGACACGCGAAAGACGTGGGTGTCGACGGCGATGGCCGGTTCGATCTCCAGCTCGTTCAGCACCACGCTGGCCGTCTTGCGGCCCACGCCCGGCAGGGCCTGAAGCGCTTCCCGCGTCAGCGGCACCTCGCCCCCGTGCTGCTCCAGCACGATCCGGCTGAGGGCGATGGCGTTCTTCGCCTTGTTCCGGTAGAGGCCGATCGAGGCGATGTAGGGGATCAGCCCCTCTTCCCCCAGGGCCAGCATCTTCTGCGGCGTATCGGCCACCGCAAACAGCCGGTCGGTGGCCTTGTTGACCGAGACATCGGTCGCCTGGGCCGACAGGGCGACGGCCACCACCAGCGTATAGGGGCTGCTGAAGTTCAGCTCGGTCTTCGGCTCGGGCATGACCGCCGCCAGTCGGGCAAAGATGGCTTCGACCCGCGCCGGATCAGGCGGCCAGCCGCGGGCGCCCCGCGCACGGTCGGTCCCCGACCGGACCTTGGCCTTCGCCCTGCTCTTTACCGTCGTCCGGGCCAGTTCCGCCTCCCTCAAACCCTGTTCCTGCCAGCGCCGGCCGTGCGGGCCAAGCCGCGATTGTCCGCTGCGACCAATCGGCGTATGCGGGTCTGGCCCTTGGGGGGCGCTGTTTCTGCATCTGAGTTCCGGAGTTTGCCATGCTGATCCACCTGTCGTCCTGGCCCGAGATCGAGGCCCGGCTGAAGGCCACGAAGACGGTCGTCGTGCCGATCGGCTCGAACGAACAGCACGGCCCGACCGGCCTGCTCGGCACCGACTGGCTGTGCCCGGAGATCATCGCCCACGCGGCCGAGAAGCAGGACGACGGCCTGATCATCGCCCCGACTTTCAACATCGGCATGGCCCAGCACCATCTGGCGTTCGGCGGCACGATCTCGCTGCGCCCCTCGACCTTCATGGCCGCCATTTCCGACTGGGTCAGCTCGCTGACGCGCCACGGCTTCGAGCGGATCTATTTCCTGAACGGCCACGGCGGCAATGTCTCAACCATTGAGGCGACCTTCGCCGAAATCTATGCCGAGTGGAGTTTCCTGGAGGAGCGGGCGCCGTTTGCGCTGAAGCTGGTCAACTGGTGGGACCTGCCGGGGGTGCACGCCCTGTGCAGCTCGATCTTCCCGACCGGCCACGGCATGCATGCCACCCCGTCCGAGATCGCCGTCACCCAGGCCGCCTATCCCGACCGGATCAAGACCGCCGACTATTCGCCGAAGATCGCCCCCGTGGGTCCGATCCGTGACGCCCTGGACTACCGCGCCCGCTTCCCCGACGGCCGCATCGGCTCGGACCCGGCCCAGGCCAGTCCGGAGAAGGGCCAGCGCATCATCGATGCTGCCGTGCCGGCCCTGATCAAGGATGTGGCGGCCTTTACAAATGAAGTCACACCCGGCTGACCGGATGGGCTAGACTGGTGCCATGACCTCCCCCAAATCGATGACGCGCGACGGCAAGCATATGGCCCGCAATGCGCGAACCGCCCTGAGCACGGCGTCTGACAGCAGTGAAATGCTGACGGCCTCGTCCGACGTCATCGCCGCCCGGATGGAGATCATGGCCCGCGCCCTGGCCGATCCGCTCCGCGCCGACGTCGCCGAGCTGTCGCTGATGGGCACCGAAAAGCTCGAGGCCCTCAGCGCTTCGGCCGCCTCGGTGGCCGGAAACGTGGGCACCCTCGCCGCCAGCGCCTCGAAGTCCGCCCTGGCGGAGGTCGGCCACGCCCAGCGCGCGGCCACCGCCATGGCCTCGGCGCGGACCCCGGCGGGTCTGGCCTCGGCCCAGTTCACCTACGCCATGGGCTGGTGGGGCCGGGCGACCGGCCAGATGCTGACCTTCAACACCGGCCTGCTGAAAACCCAGGCCGAAGCGCTGAAGCCGCTCCACACCGCCGCCGTTGCCAATGCCAAGCGCCTGAAGCGTTAGGCCGTCCGGATCACCCCGCCCGAGGCCTGGACCGGCCACGGCATCAGGCGCGCACCGGCGCAGGGCCCGCCGACACAGGCGCCGTCCAGCGGCTGGAACACCGCCCCGTGCCAGCCACACAGGATCAGCGACCCATCGGGCGTCAGATAGCGGTCCAGCTCGATCGCCATGGGCAAACCCTGATGCGGGCAGCGGTCGACCCAGCCGGCTACCTCGCCGTCCTTGCGCACCACAAAGCCGTGGAAAAAGGCCTCACCGATCTGCAGGACAAAGCCGCGCGAGCCGGGCTCGGCAATGTCGTCCAGCGCGCACAGGGCCACGCCCGCCGGCGTCTTCCAGACCCGTTTGCGCTCGAGATCGGGGGCCTCGGGTTTCGGCTCCCCGGTCATCCGTCCGTCTCGGCCCGCAGGGGGCGCGACAACAGGCTGCCGATCACCTGATCAACCGTTGCCTCTCCGGCCAGCAGGGACGCCACCCCATAGGCGATCGGCATGTCGAGACCCAGCTTGCGGCCCAGGTCGCGGACGGCGGGCGCGCTCTGATAGCCCTCGGCCACCGACCGCTTCCCGGCCAGGGCCTGCTCGACCGTCTGGCCCTCACCCAGCGCCAGACCGAGGCTCATATTGCGCGACTGCGGGCTGGAGCAGGTCAGCACCAGATCGCCCAGACCGCACAGGCCCGCGACCGTCTCGGACCGCCCGCCCAGCGCCACGCACAGACGGGTCATCTCGGCAAAGCCCCGGGTGATCAGGGCGGCGTGGGCGCTGCGGCCCAGCTGACGCCCCTCGACGATGCCACAGGCGATGGCCAGCACATTCTTCAGCGCCCCGCCGGCCTCGGCCCCGATCAGGTCATCGGTCAGATACAGGCGGAACCCCGGCGGCGACAGGCGCGCCATCAGGGCCTCGCCCAGGTCGGCGTCGGCGACCGCCAGCGTGACTGCCGTCGGCAGGCCGCGGGCCACCTCGCCCGCAAAACTGGGGCCCGACAGGACGGCCGGCGTGGCCTCGGGCAGGGTCTCGGCCAGCACATCGGTCATCAGCTTGAGCGTGCCGCGCTCGATCCCCTTGGAGCACAGGATCATGGGGGTGCCCGCCCGGAAATGCGGACGAAAGGCCTCCAGCGTGCCACGCAGGTGCTGGGCCGGCGGCACCGCCAGCACCAGATCGCAGTCCGCCAGATCGGCCATGTCGGTCGTGGCGCGGATGGCCGGGTCGAGTTCGATACCCGGGAGGAAGGCCGCATTGACCCGGTCGCGGCGGATGCTGTCGACCACCTCGGTCTCGCGTGCCTGCAGCGTGACCGAAAGGCCCGCGCGCGCCACCACCTGGGCCAGGGCCGTGCCCCAGGCGCCGCCGCCGATCACCCCTGCCGTCTTCATCTGCATCGGTCTGCTCCGTTACGACAGGTCATGATTTGGCGCCCTTGCGGCCCGGCGCGTGGGTGGGGTCGGACAGGGCGCGGGCCTCGTCCAGGGGCCAGCGGGGGCGGGCGGCCACCGCGAGGTCACTGGTCAGCCCCAGCCGCAGCCGTTCGGCGCCCGCCAGGGCGATCATGGCGGCATTGTCAGTGCAATAGGCCATGGGCGGGGCGACAAAGTCGAATCCGCGCGCCTCGGCCACCGCGGTCAGGCGGGCGCGCACTGTGGCATTGGCCGCCACTCCGCCGGCCACGACAAAGGCGGGCCGGTCGAGGTCCGGATGACTTTCGGAAAACAGGTCCAGCGCCCGCACAGAGCGTTCGGCCAGCTGGCGGGCGATGGCATTTTGCACCGCGCGCGCCAGATCGGCCTTGTCCGCCTCGGTCGTCAGCCCCTGCGACAGGCGCGCGGCGGCCGTCTTCAGCCCCGAGAAGGAAAAGTCGCAGTCGCGACGTCCCAGCAACGACCGGGGCAGATCGAACCGCTCGGCCCCCGCATCCGTGCCGGTGGCCGCCAGCCGCTCCAGCGCCGGCCCGCCCGGATAGCCCAGCCCCATGGCCTTGGCGATCTTGTCAAAAGCCTCGCCCGCCGCATCGTCCAGGGTGGTGCCCAGCCGGCTCATGTCGCCGATGCCGCGCACCTCCAGCAGCTGGCAGTGCCCGCCCGAGACCAGCAGCAGCAGGAAGGGATAGCCCACCGGCCGGCCCAGCCGTGCCGAGACCGCATGCCCCTCCAGATGGTTGACCGCCACCAGCGGCAGGCCGCTCCCCAGGGCCACGCCCTTGGCGTAGCTGAGGCCGACCATGACCCCGCCGACCAGTCCGGGCCCGGCGGTCGCCGCCACCCCGTCCAGCCCGCTCCAGTCGCAGCCGGCGTCGCTCAGCGCCCGCTTGACCACGCCGTCGATCGTCTCGACATGGCTGCGCGCCGCGATTTCCGGCACCACCCCGCCATAGGCCGCATGGTCGTCGATCTGGCTGTGGACCACCGAGGACAGCACCTCGACCGTGCCGTCTGCGGCCTGGCGCACCACCGAGGCCGCCGTCTCGTCGCAGCTGGTCTCGATCCCCAGCAGGACAAGCGGCCCGGTTGCCGTGTCCGGCCCCGTGCTATAGGGCGCGGCTCTGGTGTCCATGCTCATCGGGGTGGCCACAATCCTGTTCACCGGGTCGAGGTAGCGGCCCGCAACCCGCGACGCAACGGCGACGATCCGACCATGACGCTCACCCTCCGCATCGGCACGCGCCGCTCGACCCTGGCGATGACCCAGACCGGTCATGTCCGTCAGGCCCTGGCCGGGGCGCTCGGCGTGGGGTCCAGCGAGATGGACGCCCACCTGCCGCTGGTCCCGATCGTCACCACCGGCGACCGGATTCAGGACCGGCGCCTGCTCGAGGTCGGCGGCAAGGCCCTGTTCACCAAGGAGATCGAGGCCGCCCTGATCGACGGCCGCTGCGATCTGGCGGTGCATTCGCTCAAGGATGTGCCGGTCGAGCCGCCGCCCGGCCTGAAGCTGGCCGCCATTCCCGTGCGCGAGGACCCGCGCGACGCCTTTGTCAGCGAGCGTTTCGACAGTGTCCTGGACCTGCCCGAGGGGGCCCGCGTCGGCACCGCCAGCCTCAGGCGGCAGGCCCAGTTGCTGGCCCTTCGTCCCGATCTGCGCATCGAGCTGCTGCGCGGCAATGTCGACACCCGGCTGAAGCGGGTCGCGGACGGCGAGTTCGAGGCCATCCTGCTGGCCGCCTCGGGCCTCAACCGGCTGGGCCGTGGCGACCGCATCCGCGCCCTGCTGCCGGTCGAGGATTTCGTCCCGGCGCCCGGTCAGGGGGCCCTGGCCCTGCAGACCCGCGAGGACGGCGCGCCCGGCCTCGACCTCTGGGGGCCTGCCCTGAATGACCCCGTCACGGCGCTGGCCGTTCTGGCCGAGCGGGCCGCCATGCGGGCGCTGGAGGGATCCTGCCGCACCGCCGTCGGCGCCCATGCCTGGCAGGAGGGCGAGGATCTGGTGCTGATCGCCGAGCGGCTGCGCCCCGACGGCACCCGCCGCTGGCGCGAGACGGCCCGCATTCCCCTGTCCTCCGACGTCGAGGCCGCCGCCGAAGCGCTCGGCCAGACGGTCCAGGACCGCGCCCTCGCCGACGGCGAGCCGTTCGAGAACTAGGGCCATGCGCCTCTGGATCACCCGCACCGAACCCGGCGCGCACGACACGGCCGCACGGCTGGCGGCACGGGGCCATGATCCGGTGATCGCCCCCCTGCTGGTCGTCCGCGCCCTGTCGAGCGACAGCGCCGACCCCGTCCCCACCCATGCGGCGCTGGCCTTTACAAGCCGCAATGCCGTGGCCGTCTGGGCCGCGATCCGCCCCGACCGCGCCCCGCCGGTGTTCTGCGTGGGCGATGGCACGGCCGAAGCCGCCCGGGCCGTCGGCTTTACGGATGTGCGCTCGGCGTCCGGCGATGCCCGCGCCCTCGCCGCCCTGATCCGGGACGCGGCCGCCGGCCCGGTGCTGGTGCCCGGCCCGACCCGGCCCGCCGCCGACCTGACCGCCCTGGTGGGTCCCGATGTGACGGTCCTGCCGCGTGCCGTCTATGAGACGGTCGAGGCCGACGTTGCTGCCCCGGGCCCTATCGACGGCATCCTGTTCCATTCGGCGCGCGCGGCCGTGGCCTTTGCCCGCAACCACGCCGCTTCTGCCCCCGGGCGTATCGCCCTCGCCCTGTCCGACGCCGTGGCCGAACCGCTGATGGCGCTGGGCTTTGCCGGGGTCCACATCGCCGCCCGACCGGACGAGCACAGCCTTCTCGACGCGCTCGACGCGCAGACGCTTGGCAAGCCGCCCCGCCCCGTATAAACACCGCCCTCGCGCCGGGCCGGTCACGCCCGCCGACATAGGCCGCCTTAGCTCAGCCGGTAGAGCATCGCATTCGTAATGCGGGGGTCAGGTGTTCGAGTCACCTAGGCGGCACCACTTCCTTTCATGATGACAACGTACCGCATCGCCGTCCTCGTCGCCCTCCTGGCCTTTGTCGGGTTGATCGCGCTTGGGGCGCGGGTGGATGTGGCGGTGCCGGGGTCGCCGGTGCCGCAGTCGCTGCAGACGCTGGCGGTTCTGGCGGCCGGACTGGCGCTGGGGCCGCGGTGGGGACTGGCGGCAGGCCTGATTTATCTGGCGGCAGGGGCGTTGGGCGTGCCGGTGTTTGCGGGCGGGGCCTCGGGCCTGTCGGCCCTGACCGGGCCGACCGCCGGCTATCTGGTCGGGTTTCCGCTGGCGGCCCTGATGGTCGGAGCCGGCAGCCGCACCCTGTCCCCCGGCCCCATATGGCGCACGATGCTGGGCGGCTTTGCCCTCGGGCTGGCCGGTCATCTGTTGATTCTGGCCCTCGGGTGGGCGGGCCTCAGCCTCCGGATCGGGGCGACGGAGGCCCTGTCGGCGGGGGTTATGCCGTTCCTGTGGGGCATGGCAGTCAAGTCGGCGGCGCTGGCGCTGATCGCGCCCCTGCTGACCGGCTTGCGAGACCGCTTGAACATATAAGCATATCTTTATATGTCTGGCGGCCCATCCTTGGCGTTCATGGCCACGCGGAGCTCGCCCTTGTCCCGTACCTCCTTCCATTTCACCTCGGAAAGCGTTTCCGAGGGACACCCCGACAAGGTCGCAGACCGCATCTCGGACACCATCGTCGACCTGTTCCTGTCGAAGGACCCCGAGGCCCGCGTGGCCTGCGAGACCCTGACCACCACCAACCGTGTGGTGCTGGCCGGTGAGATCCGCGGCAAGGGCATCTGGGAGAACGGCGCCTGGGCCCCCGGCATCGAGGCCGAGATCGAACAGGTGGTCCGCGCCGCCGTGCGCGACATCGGCTATGAGCAGGACGGCTTTCACTGGGAAACGCTGACCTTTTCCAACTATCTGCACGGCCAGTCGGCCGACATCGCGGTCGGCGTCGACGCCGCCGAGGGCAAGGACGAGGGCGCGGGCGACCAGGGCATCATGTTCGGCTATGCCTCGAACGAAACACCCGAGCTGATGCCGGCCACCCTGGCCTACAGCCACCGCATCCTGCGCCGTCTGGCCGAGCTGCGTCACGGCGGTGAAAAGGCGCTGGAGCCCGACGCCAAGAGCCAGGTCACCCTGTTCTACGAGGACGGTCAGCCGGTGCGCGCCACCTCAATCGTCGTCTCGACCCAGCACGCCCGGGGGATGTCGCAGGGCGATGTCGCCGCCCTGGTCAAGCCGGTGGTCGAGGACGTCCTGCCCGAGGGCTTCATCACCAATGAGACCGTATGGCACATCAATCCGACCGGCGTGTTCGAGATCGGCGGTCCGGACGGCGACTCGGGCCTGACCGGCCGCAAGATCATCGTCGATACCTATGGCGGGGCGGCCCCGCACGGCGGCGGTGCCTTTTCCGGCAAGGACCCGACCAAGGTCGACCGCTCGGCGGCCTATGCCTGTCGCTATCTGGCCAAGAATGTCGTGGCGGCGGGCCTCGCCGATCGCTGCACCCTGCAGCTCAGCTATGCCATCGGCGTGGCCAAGCCCCAGTCGATCCATGTCGACCTGCACGGTACCGGCAAGATTTCGGAGACGGTGCTGGAAGACAAGCTGCTGGGCCTGATCGGCGGCGGCACCCCGCGCGCCATCCGCGAGCATCTGGGCCTCAACAAACCCATCTATGCCCGCACCGCCGCCTATGGCCATTTCGGCCGCGAGCCCGAGCCCGACGGCGGGTTCAGCTGGGAGAAGACCGATCTGGTCGATCAGCTGAAGGCGCTGGCCTGAAGAAGGTGGCGAGTAGCGAGTGGCGAGTGGCGAGACCCTTTCAACTCACTCGGTGACGCCTTAAGGCTGGGGCCGCTGCTGAAGCGTCGGCCGGTTCGACCCCCAGCGTTTTCCTCGCCACTCGCCACGCGTCACTCATAGTCATGTCCGACCCCTCTTCCCACGGCCCGATCCGCAGCTTTGGCCGCATCAAGTCGCGCGCGCTGAAACCGCGTCAGGCGGCGCTGTTCGACACCCTGTTGCCGGCGGTCGCCCTGCCCGATCCCGCCGAGGGGCCGCTGGATCCCGCCGCGATCATGCCCGGGGCCCGCGCGGTCTGGCTGGAGATCGGCTTCGGCGGGGGTGAGCATCTGGCGGGTCAGGCCGCGCGCCACCCCGACACCCTGATGATCGGCTGCGAGCCCTTCCTGAACGGGGTCGGTTCAGCCCTGCGCCACATCGAGGAGGGCGGGCTGAAGAATGTCCGCATCCATGCCGATGACGCGCGCGCGGTTCTGGCGGCCCTGCCGGACGCCTCGGTCGACCATGTGCTGATCCTGTTCCCGGACCCCTGGCCCAAGGCGCGCCACGCCAAACGGCGACTGGTCCAGCCCGACGTGGCCGCCGAACTGGCGCGCATCCTGAAGGAGGGCGGAAAGCTGCGCTTCGTCACCGACTGGAAGGCCTATGCCGACTGGGCACTGGCACGGTTTCTGGAAACGCCGGGTCTTCACTGGATGGCCGAGGCCGCCGACGACTGGCGCACCGCCCCCGCCGATCACATCCAGACGCGTTACGAGGACAAGCGCCTGGGCGACACCGAGCCGGTCTTTCTGCTCTTCGAGCGACGGGCGGCCGACGCAGCCTGACGCTCGGCAAAGGCGTGGATGAAGGCGTACTGGCTGTCCATTTCGGGCACGGTGCGCCCGCGCGCGGCCCCGACCCTGAGCACGGCCTCGTCCGGGTGCAGCCCCCCGGCGACCAGCAGACAGCAGGCCAACGTCGGGGCCCGGCCCAGACCGGCATTGCAGTGGATGACCATCCGCTCGCCGGCCAGCAGCTGTTTCCGCAACTTTTTCACCAGACGATCAAAGGCCGCCACATCCGCGGGAATGTCGTGGTCGGGCACCGGCAGATTGTCGAAGGCGACGCCGTGCGCCTTGCAGACCTCGGCCTCGCGGACGATGTCCAGCCGCTCGACCTCCTCGGGCTCCAGCAGGGTCACGACCCGGTCGACATAGCCCAGATTGGCGACCAGCACGGCCTCCATGGCCTCGCCCCCCGGCGGCCGACGCGACACGCCGAGGCTGCCGGGCGTGTCCTGCGGTATCCAGTGAATCTCCATGGGATGGCCTCTAGGCGAGCCTGCGGAAAAAGCAATCACCTCCCGGGGGCTGACAAGTCGCGCCGGGGGCGCTATAGGGCGGGCCACATCGTTAGACCGGCGTCGAACGGCGTCGTGATCAAGCGGCGGCCTTAAGACGGTCGGCCGCTTTTTTATTGGGAGTACGCCCCGCGTGCGCGCCAGGACCGCCGAAGACCGCGCCCTGATCGAAATGATCGACCCCGTCGCCGAGACCCTCGGCCTGGCGGTGGTCCGTGTGCGGCTGATGGGCGGCACCCTGCGCCGTCGCCTGCAGGTCATGGCTGAACGCCCCGCCGACAATGACATTTCGGTCGAGGAATGTGCCCGGCTGAGCCGCGCCATCTCCGAGGTGTTCGATGCCGCCGACCCGATCGCCGGCGAATATCTGCTGGAGGTCTCCTCGCCCGGGATCGACCGGCCCCTGACCCGGCTGTCAGATTTCGACCTGTTCGAGGGCTATGAGGCGCGGCTGGAAACCGATCGCATGATCGAGGGCCGCAAGCGCTTCAAGGGCATTCTGGCCGGCACCGACGAGGGCAATGTCGCCATCGACCTGGACGGCGAGACCGACACGGCCCTGATCCCCTTTGACTGGCTGGTCGATGCCAAGCTGGTCCTGACCGACGAACTTCTGAAGGCGGGGGCCGAAAAGCGCGCCGCCCGCAACGCTTCCGATCCTGACGCTGACACCCACTCTACCGACTCCGAGGACTGACCCATGGCCGTGACCGGCGTTTCCGCAAACCGACTCGAACTGCTCCAGATCGCCAATGCGGTGGCCCAGGAGAAGAATATCGACAAGGAGATCGTCATCGAGGCGATCGAAGAGGCCATCCAGAAGGGTGCCAAGTCCCGCTACGGCGCCCATCACGACATCCGCGCCAGCCTGGACCCCAAGACCGGCGAGCTGGCCCTGACGCGTCACGTCACCATCGTCGAGGACGACTGGCAGCCCGAGGACGAGCTGGAAGAGTTCAATGACTCGGCCATGGTCCGCCTCAAGGACGCGCTGAAGCGTGATCCCGAGGCCGTGGTCGGCAAGGAATATATCGAGGAACTGCCGCCGTTCGAATTCGGCCGCGTCCAGACCCAGATGGCCCGTCAGGTCGTCACCGGAAAGGTCCGCGAGGCCGAGCGCGCCAACCAGTACGAAGAGTTCAAGGATCGCGTCGGCGAGATCGTCAACGGCACCGTCAAGCGCGTCGAATACGGCAATACCGTCGTCGACCTGGGCCGGGGCGAGGGCATCATGCGCCGCAACGACTCTATCCCGCGCGAGCTGTTCAACATCGGCGACCGCATCCGTACCTACATCTATGACGTCCGGCCCGAGGCCAAGGGCCCGCAGGTCATGCTGTCGCGCGCCCATCCCGGCTTCATGGCCAAGCTGTTCGCCCAGGAAGTGCCCGAGGTCTATGACGGCGTGATCGAGATCCGCGCCGCCGCCCGCGACGCCGGCTCGCGCGCCAAGATGGCCGTCCTGTCCAACGACAGCTCGATCGACCCGGTCGGCGCCTGCGTCGGCATGCGCGGTTCGCGCGTGCAGGCGGTCGTGGCCGAGCTGCAGGGCGAGAAGATCGACATCATCCAGTGGAACCCGGACGAGCCG
Source organism: Brevundimonas sp. (assembly GCF_036963785.1). Lineage (GTDB taxonomy): Bacteria > Pseudomonadota > Alphaproteobacteria > Caulobacterales > Caulobacteraceae > Brevundimonas. Next base: position 224,944 of record NZ_JBALUS010000003.1, on the reverse strand, counting down.
ACCTTCATCGTCAACGCCCTGGCCCCCGCCGAGGTCTCCAAGGTCGTGCTCGACGAAGAGGCCGACCGCGTCGAGGTGGTGGTGCCCGATGAACAGCTGTCGCTGGCCATCGGCCGTCGCGGCCAGAACGTCCGCCTCGCCTCGCAGCTGACCGGCTGGCAGATCGACATCATCACCGAGACCCAGGACTCCGAGCGTCGCCAGCGCGAGTTCGCCGAGCGCACCACCCTGTTCCAGGAAGCCCTGGACGTGGACGAGGTGATCGCCCAGCTGCTGGTCACCGAAGGCTTCGCCACGGTCGAGGATCTGGCCTTCGTCGAGCCCTATGAAATCTCGGACATCGAAGGCTTCGACGAGGAAACCGCCGAGGAACTGCAGGCCCGCGCCCGCGACTTCCTCGACAAGCAGGCTCAGGCCCTGGATGCCCGCCGCAAGGAACTGGGCGTCGAGGACGGCGTGCTCGAGGTTCCCGGTGTGACCCTGCCGATGGCGGTGGCCCTCGGCGAGAATGGCGTCAAGACCGTCGAGGATCTGGCCGATCTGGCCACCGACGAAATCCGCGGCGGCTACGAGATGAAGAACGGCGAGCGCGTCAAGGTCCCCGGCGTGCTGGAGAGCTTCAGCCTGGCCCAGGAAGACGCCGAAATGCTGATCCTGCAGGCCCGGGTCGCGGCCGGCTGGATCGATGCCTCGGAACTGCCGCAGCCCGAGCCCGAGCCTGAATATGAGGCCGAAGAGGGCGGCGAAGGCGAGGAGTCCTATGACGCCGACACCGTCTTCGCCGGCTCGAACATCGACGATGCCTCTGACGACGCCTCCGACGACGAGGGGGATGCCGACGACGCCTCTGCCCCGTCCGACGACGACGACGTCGAAGCGTGATGGGAGACCGGACCGTCCATGGGGCTCGCCGAAGCACAGGCTGAACGGGAACGCCGCGATCTGGTCACGCGCCAGGTCATGGACGAGTCTGCCCTGATCCGCTTCGTCGTGGGCCCGGACGGTCAGGTCGTACCCGATCTGGCGCGCAAGCTGCCGGGCCGTGGCCTGTGGGTCGCGGCCGACCGCGCCTCGATCACAGCGGCCGGCAAGGGCCTGTTTTCACGGGCCGCAAAGGCGCCGGTGCAGGCCTCTCCCGGCCTTGCCGATCAGGTCGAAAGCCTGCTGGTCCGGCGCTGCCTGGAACAACTGGGGCTTGCCAGGCGCGAAGGCGTGCTTATCTCCGGCTTCGAGAAATCGGCTGCTGCGATCAAGGGCGGCCGGGCCGCCTGGCTGGTCGAGGCCGCCGACGGCGCGCGCGACGGACGCCAGCGCCTGATGGCCCTCATGCGGCACACACCTCGCCCCGTGGGCCTGTGCGGTGCATTCGGGGCGGAAGAATTGAGTTTGGCCCTGGGGCTGGAAAATGCGATACACAGCGTGCTGCTTGCAGGCGGACGCGCGGATCGCTGGGCCCTTGAGGTCAACAGATTGGCGGGTTTTCGTCCGCTTCATCCGCGGGAGTGGGATCGGGCCGGGCCCGGCCACACCTCCGGGGACGGACCGAACGACCCTTGTGACGATGGGCTCCCTGGCGGGCCCGGGCAGGCTGTGGACGGGCAGGGTTCCGACTCCTGAAGGGGAGGCGGGGCGCGCTCGCCCTTTTGTGTTTGATACGTGGCGTCGGGATTGTCCCGGCGTCCAGACGAAGCGACCGGATGACCGACGAGAACGACAAGACCCAGGACGGCAAGACGACCGAGACCTCCAGCGCCACAGGCACGGGCGCCGCGACCCCGCAGACGGGTCCGCGTGCACCGCTGAGCCTGAAGCCGCGCGCCACGGGCTCCGTCTCGACCGGCACGGTCCGCCAGAGCTTCAGCCACGGCCGCACCAAGACGGTTGTGGTCGAGACCAAGCGTCGCCCCGGAGCGCCGGTCCAGCCGCGCACCCAGGGCTTTGACGTGGCCGGGCGCCGCCCCGCCCCGCCCCGGGCCGAAGCGCCTGCGCCGCGCCCCACCGATGCCGGGGGCCTGTCGTCCGAGGAACAGGAAGCCCGCCGCCGCGCCATCGAGGCCGCCCAGGCCGAACGCGCCGCTCGTGAGAAGGCCGAAGCCGCCGAGCGTGCCAAGCGCGACGAAGCCACGCGCAAGCTGGCCGAAACCGCGCAGAGCGAGGCCGCTGCCGCCAAGGCCGCTGCCGAAGCCGCCCGCGCCGAAGCGGCCAAGCTGAACGCGGCTGCGCCCAAGCCGACCCCCGCTCCGGCCAAGGCTGCACCGGTCAAGGCCGAGGCTCCGGCCAAGGCTGAACCAGCGGCGGAAACGCCGGCACCTGCCGCGCCGCCTGCGGCCCCCGAAGCTCCGGCTCGTCCGGCGCGTCCGGCGGTCAATTTCGGCCAGCGCGTGCCCAAGCCTGGCCAGCCGCGCCGCGAAACACCCGAGCGTCCGGCCTTTGGTGGCCGGTCGGCGCGTGAAGTGGCCCTCAGCGGACCGCCCGGTGGCGCCGCCGGTCGGCCCCGTGTGCCCAGCGAGCCCGTTCGTTATTCCGCCAATGCCCCGCGCCCCGCGCCGGGTGCCGCGCCCGGTGGGCGTGGTGCGCCCGCAGGTCGGGGGGCGCCCGCCGCTGCCCCGGCGACGCCCGAGGTTTCGCGTCCCGCCCGTACTGCCGGCGGTTTTGCCGGTCGCGCCGGTCGTCCCGAGGATGACCGGGATCGTCGCTTCTCGGACGCCGGTCCGGGCAAGGCCATCAGCCGCACGCGCGGTGAGCCCAAGCGCCGCGAAGGCCGCCTGACCATCCAGGCCCTGGCCGGCGGTGACGAGGACGCGGCCGAACGCATCCGCTCGCTCGCCTCGGTCCGCCGGGCCCGCGAACGCGAGAAGGAAAAGCGCAAGGGTGGCACCTCGGAAGTGCCGAACCGCCCGCGTGAGGTTGTCATCCCCGACGTCATCACCGTTGGCGATCTGGCCATCCGCATGGCCGTGCGCGGCGTCGACATCGTCAAATTCCTGATGCGTCAGGGCATGATGATGAAGATCAACGATGTGATCGATTCCGACACCGCCGAACTGGTGGCCGACGAATACGGCATGACCGTCCGGCGCGTGTCCGAGTCTGACGTCGAAACCGGCTTCCTGGCCGAGGCGGATGACGAGGACGCCACCACGCCGCGCTTCCCGGTCGTGGCCGTCATGGGTCACGTCGACCACGGCAAGACCAGCCTGCTGGATGCCCTGCGCACCACCGATGTGGCCACCGGCGAGGCCGGCGGCATCACCCAGCACATCGGCGCCTATCAGGTTCGCCTGAAGGACGATCAGCGCGTCACCTTCCTCGACACGCCCGGCCACGCGGCCTTCTCGGCCATGCGGGCGCGCGGCGCCAATGTCACCGACATCGTCATCCTGGTAGTGGCGGCGGACGACGGCGTCATGCCCCAGACGATCGAGGCCATCCAGCACGCCAAGGCGGCTGGAGCCCCCCTGATCGTGGCGATCAACAAGATCGACAAGCCGGGCGCCAATCCGCAGAAGGTCATCAACGAGCTGCTGCAGCACGAGGTCATCGCCGAAAACCTGGGTGGCGACACCCAGATGATCGAGGTGTCGGCCAAGGAACGCACCAATCTCGATGTGCTGCTCGAGGCCGTTCTGGTCCAGGCCGAGGTCATGGACCTGCGCGCCAACCCGGGCCGTTCCGCCGAGGGCGTGGTGATCGAGTCCAAGCTGGACAAGGGCCGTGGCCCGGTCGGCACCGTGCTGGTAAAGCGCGGCACCCTGCGTCGCGGCGACATCGTCGTGGCCGGCGCCGCCTGGGGCAAGGTTCGCGCCCTGCTGGACGAGCGCAACGCCCAGCTGGACGAGGCCGGACCCTCGGTCCCGGTCGAAATCCTCGGCCTGGACGAGCCGCCCTCTCCCGGTGAAGTGTTCGCCGTGGTCGAAAGCGAGGCCCGCGCCCGCGAACTGACCGATTTCCGCGAGCGCAAGCAGCGTGAAAAGGCCACTGCCGCCAACCCCGTGTCGCTGGCAGACATGATGGCCAAGCTGGGCTCGAAGAAGATCTCGGAACTGCCTGTGGTCATCAAGGCCGATGTGCAGGGCTCGACCGAAGCCATCGCCGGTTCGCTGCAGGCCATGGGCAACGACGAGGTCCGCGCCCGGGTCGTGTTCCAGGGCGCCGGCGGTATCACCGAGAGCGACGTCAACCTGGCCAAGACGGCGGGAGCCCCCATCCTGGGCTTCAACGTCCGGGCCTCGAAGCAGGCGCGCGAGCTGGCCGATCGGGAAGGGGTGGAGATCCGCTACTATTCGATCATCTATGACCTGCTCGACGACATGAAGGGCGTCCTGTCCGGCATGCTGGCGCCGATCCAGCGTGAGACCTGGCTGGGCAACGCCAAGGTGCTGCAGGTGTTCGACATCTCCAAGATCGGCAAGATCGCCGGTTGCCGGGTGGCCGAAGGCGTGGTCCGCAAGGGCGCCCGCGTCCGCATCATCCGCGACGATGTCGTGGTGCTGGAACTGGGCACGCTCAACACGCTCAAACGCTTCAAGGATGAGGTCAACGAAGTGCCCTCGGGCCAGGAATGCGGCATGCAGTTCCAGGGCTTCCAGGACATCAAGGAAGGCGACCTCATCGAGTGCTTTACCGTCGAGGAGATCAAGCGCGAGCTGTAATCGCGCCTGATCCCTGCCCCACCGGAGACCGGTCATGAAACGACTTGCCACAGGCCTTCTGTTGCTCGCCTTCATGGTCGGCCCGGCGGCGGCGGAAACCCGCTTCTGGGCCTATGACGCCTCCGACCGCATCACCCAGGCCCTGACGCAGGGCATCACCATCGAGATCCGGCGCAACTTCTTCGGCGCCGTCAGCGTCCAGCGGCTGTTCTCGACCACCGCGCGCGGCTCGGCCGAGATCCGTCGCGGCGGCCCGCGGGAGACCCGGGCTGCCCTGCCCGAGGGCGTGCGGGCCAATGACGTCTATGGCATCGTCAAGGAAGGCGACGGGCGGGGGCTGGTGCGGGCGCTGTGCCCCGGTGCCGATGACGCCTGGCTGCTGACCGGCCGGATCCGTCAGGGCGATCCCATCACCCTGCACGCCGTGGGCCGCTGGACCGACGGCACCTATCGCCACTGTGTGACGCTCAGCTATTCCTATCGCGGCGAATGGACCCTGCCCGAGGGCGCTTCGCCCCAGCCTGACGAAACCTCGCCCTCGACGCGATAGGGCTTCGAACCGTCATGGATCGCTGTTAGCGTTAACCCATGTGTCCCGATCCGTCCCGCCAGAGCGCCGCATGAGACGCCTCCTCGACCTGTTCGGGGTGCTGGTTCTGGTGCTGTTGCTGTCGGCCTTTGACGAGCGCAGCGCCGAGCAGACCGTGACCCGGGCCCGCGCCGAACTGACCGACATCTGGACGCGCGTGTCAGCCCCCGCCGCGTCGGCCCCGACCCTGCCGACCCGGGCTGTGGATCATGCCCTGCGCGGCCCGTTCGCCGCTTCCGGCTCGACACCCTGGCCCCTGATGCATGCCGAAGGGGCGCAGCTCGACATCACCGGCCTTGGCGTTCTTCAGACCCGGCCGCACCGTATCGGCACCGGGTCCGAGCCGCCCTTTGCTGCGGCGGGCCTGGCCCCGGGGCAACAGGTTGAGCTGCGCGAGATCACCGACATCACGCCTTCTGCCGGAAGCCGGCCCCTGTGTGCCGAATATCCGGCCCGCTATCTGGCGCTGGCGGTTCAGGGGCAGACCCTGCGACTGCTGGCCTTTGCCGGCCGGCCCGAGGGCGACGCCCGGGCTTGCGCCGATCTCGCCTTCCATATTCCCTGAGCACCGGGCATTGCGGAGATGAGCATGAGCGGGGCCTTTCGCATCCTGATCGCGGGGCTGGTCGGCGTGGTCCTCGGTCTGGTCAGCTGGTCTGAGTCCGGCCCGGACCTGCCCCTGAACGGGCCAGACGCCGTGCCGGTGCGGGTCGACAGCAACGGCTTTCACACCGATCTGGTCATGGATCGCGCGCCCCTGATCGCGCGGGGCGGACCGCTTGCCGTGCTGGTCGCCGGTCTGGGCCCGGGCGAGGCCGTGCGGATCGGCTGGGGCGATGCCCGCTTCTATGTCGACCAGACCCCGATCACCGCCCGCCTGCCCGACGGGGTCCGGGCCCTGTTTGCGCCCGACAATCCCTCGGTCGTCATGCTGAGCCCGCTCAACCGGGTCAGCCCTGTGAGTAATCCCGACCGACAGGTTGAGCTGCATCTGTCTCCCGACGCCTTCGAGGCCCTGGCGGCCCGGATCGAGGCTTCGCTGGACCTGCCCGGCGGCGCCCCCCGGCTGAGCGCCACGGGACCCGACGGGCGCACCCGCTTCTATGCCTCGACCGAGACCTTCTGGATCGGACGGATGTGCAACCGCTGGACCGCCGAGGTGCTGGAGGCCGCCGGTCTGACCGTCCATCCGGGGCGGACCCTCGTCGCCGGCTCCGTGCTGGCCGATGCCCGAAATGCCGCCACGCTGGACAGGGCCGGTCGGGGCGACTAAACCGCGCCCCCTTGTCGTCCGGCCCCTTGCCGGTCACTGCTGATCGAGAAAGACCCCGCCATGAGCCGACGCAAACCCGGCGCCACGGCCGGCTACGGCGCCAGCCAGCGCCAGCTACGCGCCTCGGAATTGATCCGCCACGCCCTTGTCGAGGTCATGCGCGAGAACGAGATCCGCGACCCGGCCCTGATCGGTGTGTCGATCACCGTCACCGAGGTCCGGCTGTCGCCCGACCTGAAACACGCCACCTGTTTCGTCGAGCCGCTGGGCGCCGGGGTCGATGCGACCGATGTCGGCGGCCAGGTCGACGAGATCGTCAAGGCGCTGAACGCCCACGCCAAATTCCTCCGCGGCGCCCTCGGCCGGCACATCGACATGCGCTTCACCCCCGATCTGCGCTTCCGCCACGACGTCAGCTTCGAGGCCGCCGAGCGGCTGAACCGGCTGCTGGACGATCCGCGGGTCCAGGCGGATGTGTTCAAGCCCGACGACGGGGACGAGGGCGGGGACGCCTGATGGCCCGCCGCAAGCGCGGTCAGGCCGTGCACGGCTGGGTCTGCCTGGACAAGCCGCTGGAGCTCGGCTCGACCGAGGCCGTCTCGATCGTCCGCCGCCTGTTCGATGCGCAAAAGGCGGGCCATGCGGGCACGCTCGACCCCCTGGCCACCGGCATACTGCCCATCGCCCTGGGCGAGGCGACCAAGACCGTCCCCTTCATGATGGAGGCCGAAAAGGTCTATCGCTTCACCCTCACCTGGGGCGTGTCGACCGACAGCGTCGATGCCGAGGGCGCCGAGATCGCCCGGTCGGATGTGCGCCCCTCGCAGGAGGCCATCGAGGCTGCCCTGCCCACCTTTGTCGGCGAGATCGAACAGGTGCCGCCGCGCTTTTCCGCCATCAAGGTCGATGGCCAGCGCGCCTATGACCTCGCCCGCGACGGCGCCGAGTTCGAGCTGAAGTCCCGGCCCGTCACCATTCATGAGGCGACGATCACCGCCGCGGACACCGACCGGGTCGAGATCCGGGTTCGGACCGGCAAGGGCGTCTATATCCGCTCGCTGGCGCGCGATCTGGCGCTCATGCTGGAGGCCGAGGGGCATGTTACCGCCCTCCGGCGCGAACAGGTGGGGCCGTTTTCGACGGAAAACGCGGTCTCGCTGGATATTCTTCGCGAAATGGTGCATAGGGGCGCCGCCTCGGAAGGTCTTCTTCCGGTTACGACCGCTCTGGACGACATCCCGGATCTGGCCGTGACCGCGACGGATGCCTTCTCGCTTCGGCAGGGACGGCCGATCCTTCTGCTTCCCCGACAGATCGAAACCCTGAAAGCCCGGCTCTCGCCCGGCTCGCGGACCGTTTCGGCCTTCGAGGACGGAACCCTGGTCGCCCTCTGTCAGATGCGGGCCGGTCGACTTGAACCCGACCGCGTTTTTAACCTCCAGCCCTCAAGCAGCGAGGCCCCGCGGGCCGAGCGGTAGGGCAAGAAAAGGACTCACACGATGTCGATTACGCCTCAACGCAAGGCCGAAGTCATCACTGAAAACGCTCGCGGCATCGCCGACACGGGCTCCGCCGAAGTGCAGGTCGCCATCCTGACGGAACGGATCGCCAACCTGACCGAGCATTTCAAGACCCACAAGAAGGACAACCACAGCCGTCGCGGCCTGCTCAAGCTGGTGTCGCAACGCCGGGGCCTTCTGGACCACCTCAAGAAAGTCGACGAAGGCCGCTATGCCGCCCTCATCGAAAAGCTGGGCCTGCGCCGCTAGGTTCAGGTGACGGGAAGGGCCGCCTTCGGGGGGCCCTTTCTCTTATCCGCCGCAGGGCGGACGGAGGCAGCACGCCTCCACGACGCGAGGGCCACGCCGGTCCTCTTCCATCCCGCCCGGGTGCGACAGCGCCCCCGGGTTCCTGGGCCCGAAGGACTGAGACAAGCCCTGACTGTCCGCCCCCATCGGCAATTCGGCCATGGGACACGAAAGAGAAAATATGTTCGATATCAAACGCAAGACCATTGAGTGGGCCGGTCGCCCGCTGACGCTGGAAACGGGCCGCATCGCCCGTCAGGCGGACGGCGCGGTTCTGGCCACCTATGGCGAGACCGTGGTTCTGGCCACCGTCGTCTACGGCCGCGCGCCCAAGCCCGGCCTCGATTTCTTCCCCCTGACGGTCAACTATCAGGAAAAGACCTTTGCCGCGGGCCGCATCCCCGGTGGCTATTTCAAGCGTGAAGGCCGTCCGACCGAGAAGGAAACCCTGGTTTCCCGCCTGATCGACCGTCCGATCCGCCCCCTGTTCGTCAAGGGCTTCAAGAACGAGACCCAGGTGGTCGTCACCGTTCTCCAGCACGACCTGGAAAATGATCCGGACGTGGTCGGCATGGTCGCGGCATCTGCCGCCCTGACCATCTCCGGCGTGCCCTTCATGGGCCCGATCGGCGGCGCCCGCGTCGGCTACATCAACGGCGAGCTGGTCCTGAACCCGACGATCGACCAGATGCCCGATTCCGACCTCGACCTGTTCGTGGCCGGCACCCAGGACGCCCTGATGATGGTCGAGTCCGAGGCCAGGGAACTGTCGGAAGACACCTTCCTCGAGGCCCTGATGTTCGCCCACCGCGGCATGCAGCCGGTCATCGATGCCATCATCGACCTGGCCGAACACGCCGCCAAGGAGCCGTTCGACTTCACGCCCGAGGATCACTCGGACGTGGTCGCCTCGATCAAGAAGCTGGTCGGCGACGACATCAAGGCCGCCTACACCCACAAGGCCAAGCACGCCCGCCACGAAGCGGTCGGTGCCGCCAAGAAGAAGGCCGCCGAGGCCCTCCTCAAGACCGAAGAAAACCCGGACGGCGTCGACTCGGGTGCCTTTGGCGCCGCCTTCAAGACCTGCGAAGCCGAAGTCCTGCGTCGCGACATCATCGACAACAGCAACCGCGTCGATGGCCGTGCCCTCGACAAGGTCCGTGACATCGTCTCGGAAGTCGGTGTCTTCCCGCGCACCCACGGTTCGGCCCTGTTCACCCGCGGTGAAACCCAGGCCATCGTCGTCGCCACGCTCGGCACCGGCGAGGACGAGCAGTACATCGACGCCCTGACCGGGACGTACAAGGAGAAGTTCCTCCTGCACTACAACTTCCCCCCCTATTCGGTCGGGGAAACGGGCCGCATGGGCGGCGCCGGTCGTCGCGAAATCGGTCACGGCAAGCTGGCCTGGCGCGCCATTCGCCCGATGCTGCCGTCGTCGGAAGAATTCCCCTACACCATCCGTCTGGTCTCCGAGATCACCGAGTCGAACGGCTCGTCCTCGATGGCCACGGTCTGCGGGTCGTCGCTGGCCCTGATGGATGCGGGTGTGCCGCTCAAGAAGCCGGTCTCGGGCATCGCCATGGGCCTGATCCTGGAGCCCTCGGGCGAGTTCGCCATCCTGTCGGACATCCTGGGTGACGAAGATCACCTCGGCGACATGGACTTCAAGGTGGCCGGCACCCGTGACGGCATCACCAGCCTGCAGATGGACATCAAGGTCGCCGGTATCACCGAGGAGATCATGAAGAAGGCCATCGCCCAGGCGTCGGCCGGTCGTCTGCATATCCTCGATGAAATGGACAAGGCCATCGACGGCGCCCGTTCGGAACTGGGCGAGTACGCGCCCAAGATCGAGTCCATCAAGGTTCCGGTCGACAAGATCCGCGACATCATCGGCACCGGCGGCAAGATCATCCGCGAAATCGTCGAAAAGACCGGCGCCAAGGTCAACATCGAGGACGACGGCACCGTCAAGATCGCCGCCTCGGACCAGGAAAAGATCGACGCCGCCAAGAACTGGATCTCGTCGATCGTGTCCGAGCCCGAGCCCGGCACCATCTACTCCGGCAAGGTCGTGAAGGTCGTCGACTTCGGCGCCTTCGTGAACTTCTTCGGGGCCAAGGATGGCCTGGTTCACGTGTCCCAGATCGCTCTGGAACGCGTCGCCAACCCGGCCGACGTCCTGTCGGAAGGCCAGGAGGTCAAGGTCAAATTCCTCGGCTTCGATGATCGCGGCAAGACCAAGCTGTCGATGAAGGTGGTCGATCAGGAAACCGGTGAGGACATCACCGACAAGATCAACGCCGAACGCGCCGAACGCGGCGAGCCGCCGCTGTCGGACGACACGGGCGGTCGTCCCAAGCGTGAAGGCGGTGGTGACCGCGACCGCAGCCGCGGCCGTCGTCGCGACTGACGCGCAGATCCATGACTGAGGAAGAGGCCCCGTCGGAAACGCCGGGGCCTTTTTCGTGGCCGCGACCCGTCTCCTCCCCATTTTATGGGGAGGGGGACCGCGGAGCGGTGGAGGGGTTCTTTGCCGCGCACTCGCCCTCAAGAGCCCCTCCGGCCCGTCGGCCGCGCCGCCGCGCCACCTCCCCATCTTCGATAGGGAGGAGACCTGTGGTGCGACAGCCGCCCCGAAATTCCCTCGCCCCTTCAATAGCCCCGCAGATTCCCGCACCGTTCTGCCCGCCCTGGCTGCCGCGTCCGCCATACTGTCCGGTTGCCAGACCTCCCGGTTAGCGGAGGCGCGAATTCAGACGGTTCAGACGGTTCAGACCATTCAGACGGTTCAGACTATTCAGACGGTGTTTTTCCTCCCCTCTCCCGACGGGAGAGGGGGCAGGGGGTGAGGGCTCTTCGTGTCCGTCGGCGTGGGCCGTCGCACCGGTCCTGCCACGGCGTTCGCCGACGGTCACCTCCGCCCCTCATCCGGCGCTCTCGCGCCACCTTCTCCCATCGGGAGAAGGGATGAAGTCTGGCGGGCGGAGAGTCCATTCCAGACGGTTCAGACTATTCAGACGGTGTTTTTCGATGAGTGCAACGCATCCGAATTCGGCCTATGGCTGGTTTTCCGCCCCGCCTGAGCCAACGCCCGTGAGCCCGATCCTGTGAGCCTGCCGCCCGAGACCGTTCCGACGCCCGAGGCCACGGCCACCACCCGCCCTGGCGGGACCACCCCGGCCGCCCCCGCCCGTCGCGAGGGCGGGATGATGCGGTCCTCAGCAATTTTCAGCGGCCTGACCCTGATCAGCCGGGGGGCCGGCTTTGCCCGCGATGTGGTGATCTCGGCGGCGCTCGGCGCCTCGGCCGGGCCCGCCGCCGACGCCTATAATACGGCCCTCAGCTTCCCCAATCTGTTCCGGCGCATCTTTGCCGAGGGGGCCTTTGCCGCCGCCTTCGTGCCCGCCTATGCCCGGACGCTTGAGACCGACGGCCCCGAGGCCGCCGACCGCGTCGCGACGCAAGCCCTGGCCATGGTGGCCATGGTCACCGTCGTCCTGACCATCGTCGCCCAGCTGGCCATGCCGTGGATCATGACGGTCATCAACGTCGGCTTCCTCAATGACCCCGCGCGCTTCAAGCTGGCCGTGGTCCTGACCCAGATCACCATGCCCTATCTGCCGTGCATGGCCGTCGCCGCCCTGCTGTCGGGCGTGCTGAATGCGCGGGGCCGGTTCATCGTCTCCGGCGCCTATCCCATTCTGCTGAACCTGATCATGCTGGTCGCCGTCATTCCGGCGACGGGAGGCCAGGTCGGCGCGGCCTACGCGGCGTCCTGGGCCGTGCTGGCGGCAGGCGTCGCCCAGGCCGGCCTGTGCTGGTGGGCCGTGCGCAAGGCCGGAGCCAACATCCATCTGGCGATCCCGCGCCTGACTCCGGCGGTCAAGGCCATCATCATCACCGCCATCCCCGCCGCCATCGGCAATTCGGCGACCCAGCTGAATGTCTTCGTCTCCGGGAATCTGGCCAGCTTCGTCGACGGCGGCCGCAGCTGGCTGGCGACGGCCGACCGGCTGTATCAGCTGCCGCTGGGACTGGTCGGCGTGGCCATCGGCATCGCCCTTTTGCCGCGTCTGTCGGCGGCGGTGGCCTCCAATGACCACGAGCGGCAGAAGACCTCGATGGATCAGGCCGTGCTCTTGTCCATGGCCCTGACCCTGCCGGCTGCCGCCGCCCTGATGGGCATGCCCTATTTCCTGATCGATGCCCTGTTCACGCGCGGCGCCTTCCTCGACGTCGATGCCCGCGCCACGGCCGAGGCCCTGTTCCAGTTCGGCTGGGGCGTGCCCGCCTTTGTGCTGATCCGCATCCTCGCCCCTGCCTTCTTTGCGCGCGGCGATACGAAGAGCCCGATGCGCTTTGCCCTTGTGTCGGTGGCGGTCAATGCCGTGGTGGCCGTGGGCCTGTTCTATTCGGGCATGGGCGTGCCCGGCATCGCCGCCGCCGTCAGTGCCGCGGCCTGGTCCAATGCCGGCCTGCTGGCGCTGACCCTGTGGCGGCGCGACCATTACCGGCCCGGCCCGGCGCTGGTCTCGCGCCTGATCCGCATCGCCTTCGCCGCCGCCGGCATGGGCCTGCTGGTCGCTGTCGCCACCTGGGGGCGGCCGTACTATGAGCCGTCGATCGGACAGGCCCTGTCCGGCCTCGGCCTCGACCACGGCGCCAAGGAGCTCTCGGTCCTGCTGGTCACGGCCCTCGGCGGCCTGGCCTATGCGGTCCTTGCCTTCGCGACCCGCGCGGTGCGTATCTCCGAGCTGAAGGCGCTGGTCCAGCGTGGCAACGGCGGCAAGGCCTGATGCGCACTCTTGCCACCCCGCCCCGGCTGGGGCATGGCCCTGACCATGACTGATACGCCTCCCGTCTATTCCGGTCCGCGCCGCATCCTCAGCGGCATCCAGGCCTCGGGTGCCCTGCACCTCGGCAACTATCTGGGCGCGCTGAAACGCTTCACCCAGCTTCAGGACGCGGGGGCCCCCTGCTTCCTGTTCGTCGCCGACCTGCACGCCATCACCGTCTGGCAGGAGCCCGAGAAGCTGGCCGCCCAGACGCGCGAGATCGCCGCCGCCTATCTGGCCTCGGGTCTCGACCCGGCGCGCTCGGTGATCTTTCCGCAGTCGGCCGTGCGCGCCCATGCGGAGCTGGCCTGGGTGTTCAACTGCGTCGCCCGCCTCGGCTGGCTGGACCGCATGACCCAGTTCAAGGAGAAGTCGGGCAAGCACAAGGAGCGTGCCTCGGTCGGCCTCTATACCTATCCGGTGCTGCAGGCCGCCGACATCCTCGTCTACAAGGCCACTGAGGTGCCGACCGGCGAGGACCAGAAACAGCACCTCGAGCTGACCCGCGACATCGCCCAGAAGTTCAACAATGACTTTGGCGTGCCGGGCTTCTTCCCCATCCCCGACCCCGTCATCCAGGGCCCGGCCCCGCGCGTGATGAGCCTCCGCGATGGTCAGGCCAAGATGTCCAAATCGGACCCGTCCGACCTGTCGCGCATCAACCTGACCGACGACGCTGACACCATCGCCGCCAAGGTGCGCAAGGCCAAGACCGACCCCGAGCCCCTGCCCGAGACCCTGGACGGGCTGGAGGGACGGCCCGAGGCGAAGAACCTCGTCACCCTGTATGCTGCCCTGTCGGACCAGACGAAGGAGGCTGTGCTGGCCGAATTTGCGGGACAGGGCTTTGGCGCCTTCAAGCCCAAGCTGGCCGAGGTGGCGGTCGCCGCCATGGCCCCGGTCACCGCCGAAATGCGCCGCCTGATGGCCGACCCCACCGAGATCGACCGCGTGCTGGCTGACGGCGCCGAACGCGCCGCCGCCGTCGCCGACCCGGTCGTCGACGAGGTCAAGCGGATCGTGGGCTTCTGGCGGGCCTAGTCGCGGATTTCGGACGGGGTATCCTGCCGGCAGATGACGCTCTGCGGGTGGGGCGATAGAGGAAGGGCATGAGCCCCCATCATCCTCTTGATCGGCCGATCTGGTCCGCCCTCACCGGGCGACAGGCCGCCCTGGCGATCCACGAACCCGGCGCGGTGCGACTCCGCCCCGACATCGGCAATTTCGCGGCCGTCCGGGACGCCGACGGGGTCGGCGATCTTGCGGCCCTTGTCGAGGCGGCCCCCGGCGCGGGCTTTCTGGAAGCAGAAGGCTCGGACATGGTCGACGTGCTGCCGCCCGACTCCACCAGCGAACTGCGTGCCGTGCTGGCCCAGATGGTCTGCCGGACATTGACGCCCGGCCCCTCGGTGGCGTGGGAGCCGCTGGGCGAGGCAGATGCGGAAGCCATCCACGACCTTGCGATGCTGACCAAGCCCGGCCCGTTCCGGCGCCGGACCTTCGACTTTGGCGGCTTCATCGGCATCCGGGAGGGCGGCCGGTTGATCGCCATGGCCGGGACGCGGCTGCGTGTGGCAGGGTTCTCCGAGGTCTCGGCCGTCTGCACCCATCCGGACCATCGGGGCCGGGGGCTGGCCAGGGCCCTGATGCGCGAGGTCTGCAGCCGCATTCTAGATCAGGGCGACGCCGTGTTCCTGCACGCCTTCGCGGACCGAACCGCCACCATCGCCCTCTACCGATCGCTGGGCTTCGAAATTCGCCGGCGTATCGTCTACACCGTACTCGAAACCCCGGAGGGCCGCTGACATGAGCACCTATACCGCCACCGTCGACTGGTCGCGCGGCGATCAACCGTTTACCGACGGGGCCTATTCGCGGGCGCACGACTGGCGGTTTGACGGGGGCGCCGTGGTGCGGGGCTCGTCGGCCCCGCCGGTGCCGGGCTCGGACCCCGCCGCCGTCGATCCGGAAGAGGCGTTGGTGGCGGCCGTGTCCGCCTGCCACATGCTGTTCTTTCTGGCCTTTGCGGCCAAGGCCGGCCTGACGGTCGACCGCTATACCGATGCGGCCGTGGCCGAGATGGGCCGGGACGACCGGGGCAAGGTTTCCATCACCCGGGTGACCCTGCGTCCCGATATCCGCTGGGGTGGCGAGGCGCCCCCGGCCGAGGTGCTGGATGACCTCCACCACCGCGCGCACGAGGCCTGCTACCTCGCCAACTCCATCCGGGGCGAGGTTGTCGTCGAGCCCGTCTAGAGGGCCGGCGCCAGATCCGTCAGCAGGGCGGTGAAGCGCCGGATCGCCTCCTTTGCCAGCTCGGGGTCATGGCGCATCGGCGGGGCGCTCATCGGCTCATCGAAGGAATGGGTGCCCTCGGCGATCCAGGTCTCCACCTCGGCGCCGCAGTTGCGGACCATGGCATGGACCCGCTCGGCATTGCGGACCGTCGTCAGGTGGTCGGTGCGGGCGATGACGCCGATGGTCTTCGGACAGTGCCGCCACGGCTTCATCCGGTTGGCCGCGAGGAAGCCGACGTAAGGGTAGGCCAGCCAGGCGCCTTTCACCCCTGCGAGGTCACAGGCAGCCGGGTCCGACAGGCCGAGCGCGCCGGGGCGGGGATCGGCGCTCATGGCCTCCATAATGCCCCAGCCGCCGTGGCTCCAGCCGGCGAGGCACAGGCGACCGGCGTCGACCTCGGGCCGGCATGACAGGCCGTCGATCGTGGCCAGCACATCCCCGCCCCGGGCGTGTCCGCGAAAATGCAGGCCGGTGCAGACCGTGGCCATGGCGAAGGTGCGGTTCCACCCCCGGGCCGCATAGGAATCAATGATGTATGCCCGCCAGCCCGCTGCCTTGGCCGCCTCGGCATAGAGGGGCAGGTGGTCGCGGACGCCGCCGCAGCCGTGGAACAGCAGCACCGCCGGGCGCGGCCGGTCGTCGTCCGGCCCGAGAACCGTCACATGTGGCTCCAGCCGGGCCCAGCGTTCCGCAAGCGTGTCCATTGACTATCAGTGCCTGAAGACACGGACCCCCGTAAAGGCCATGGCGATGCCCTTGTCGTCGGCGGCGGCGATCACCTCGGCGTCGCGGATCGAGCCGCCCGGCTGGATGACCGAGGTGGCCCCGGCGGCGACCGCTTCCAGCAGGCCGTCGGCGAAGGGGAAGAAGGCCTCGGAGGCACAGGCCGAGCCCTCGGCCAGCGACGGCAGGCCCTGGGCCTCTCCAGCCTCGCGGGCGCGGATGGCGGCGATGCGGGCGCTGTCGCGGCGGTTCATCTGGCCGGCGCCGATGCCGGCGGTCTGGCCGTCCTTCGCATAGACGATGGCGTTGGACTTGACGTGCTTGGCCACGGTGAAGGCGAACAGCATGTCCCGGACCTCGGCGTCCGACGGCTGGCGCTTGGTGACGATGGTCAGGTCGGCGGGCGTGATGCGCGCCAGATCGCGCGACTGGACGAGGAAGCCGCCGGCGACCGAGCGGAACACCGAGCCCGGCTGCATCGGATCGGGCAGGCCGTCGGTGAGCAGCAGGCGCAGGTTCTTCTTGGCCGCAAAGACCGCCATGGCCTCTTCATCGGCGCCGGGGGCAATGACCACCTCGGTGAAGATGTCGGTGATCAGCCGGGCGTCGGCTGCCGTCAGTGGCCGGTTGACCGCTACCACGCCGCCGAAGGCCGACACGGAATCGCAGGCCAGCGCCCGCTGATAGGCCGCGGACAGGTCGCTGCCGATGGCCACGCCACAGGGGTTGGCATGCTTGACGATCACACAGGCCGGCTCGGCGAATTCGGCCACCAGTTCGTAGGCGGCGTCGGCATCGGCGATGTTGTTGTAGCCCAGCTCCTTGCCCTGCAGCTGGCGGGCGTTGGCGACGCCGGGGCGACGGTCGGCCGTGCGATAGAAGGCGCCGGCCTGATGCGGGTTCTCGCCATAGCGCAGCGTCTGGGCGAGGCTGCCGGCGATGGATTTGCGGACCGGGGCCGGATCCTCGACCCGGTCGGCGAACCAGGTGGAGACTGCGGCGTCATAGGCCGCGGTGCGGGCAAAGGCGCGGGCGGCCAGCTGCTTGCGCAGGGCCAGCGAGGTCGCGCCGTCGGCCTTCAGCGCGGCAATCACCTGATCCATGGCGTCCCGATCGACGCAGACGGCGACGTGGCCGTGGTTCTTGGCCGCCGAGCGGATCATGGCCGGGCCGCCGATGTCGATGTTCTCGATACAGGCCTCGAAGCCCGCGCCCGATTCAACGGTGGATTCGAAGGGGTAGAGATCGATCCAGGCGATATCGATCGGGCCGATGCCGTGTTGTTCCATCGCTGCGGCATGGGCGGGGGCATTGCGGACCCCCAGCAGGCCGCCGTGCACCACGGGGTGGAGCGTCTTGACCCGGCCGTCCATCATTTCCGGAAAGCCGGTCAGGTCGGTGACATCGCGCACCGGCAGTCCGGCCTTGTCGATCGCAGCGCGGGTGCCACCGGTGGAGACCAGCTCGACCCCCAAGTCGTGAAGGGCGCGGGCGACGTCCTCCAGCCCCGACTTGTCCGACAGGGAGATCAGGGCACGGACCGGGCGAACAGCATCCGGGGCGGGCGGAAAGTCAGGGGCGGCGGGCATGGGCAGGGCTCGGTCTGGAGGGCGCGGGGAGGCGGCGGGATGGCCGCGCGTCTAGCACCGCAGGGACGCCTGCGCAAAACCGGTCAGCGTTCTAGTCGGGGTCGTCCTCGGCCAACTGGCGCATCTCTTCAGCCACGGCTTCGGGGCGGGGGGCGGTCTCTGCGTTTCGGGTGTCCTGACGGCGCGACAGGGTCCAACTGGTGTCCTCGACGAAGGCCTGGCCGTCAAAGGCCAGAACGGTGACCGTGATGGTCTCGTCGTCCCATTCGATGCGGTTGATACTGGGGGGGACACCCCTCAGGCGATGGGACAGGGTGCCACAGCCCACCGCATAGGACCGGTGGTCACCCAGCTGGATCGGCAGGGCGAAGGGCACATGCACATGGCCGCTCAGCACCAGATCCACGCCCGCGTCCGCGAACAGCTCCGCGGCCCGTCTCCCGCGTTTGACATCGCCGGTGACGGGCGCGCCCTCCATCTCGATCAGGGGATGGTGGACCGCCACGATCTTCAGGGCGCCGACCGGGGCGCGGGACAGGGCGTCTGCCGCGCGGGCCGTCTGGTCGAGATCGATGACGCCCTTGGACCAGTTGAGCCGGACCTGCCAGCCCCGCGCCGTCGTAATCCCCCGGACCATCAGGGCCGTGTCGCTCAGGCGGGCGCTGAACTGGTGGTCATGGGCCGGATGACCGACCGCCGCTTCAAAAGCCGTCCAGGGATGAAAGACGCGGGCCACAACGTCCCAGTAGGGCACATCGTGATTGCCGACCGTGACGAACACCGGTGTGGGCAGGCTGTCGATCCAGCGGGCCGCGGCAAGGAATTCGGCGCGGGCGCCGACCTGGGTGATGTCACCGGTGATCAGGGTCAGATCTGGTCGGACCTCGTGCAACAGGTCATGGGCGGCTGCGACCGCCTCGGGAATCTCGCAGCCGAAATGGATGTCGGATATCTGGATGATCCGACCCATCAGACGCTCGCCTCCGCCTCGGCTTGCGGCTCGGGGGCGGGGGCGAGGGCGCGGAAAGCCACGGCGTCGAAGATGATCTCGGCCTCGGAATCCAGCAGCGTCGGTTCGCCGTCGATCACAGCGGGAATACGCGATCGGGCCGAGACACTGGCATAGCGGGTGATGCGGGTCCGGACGGCGGGGTCCTGCCGCCAGTCGTCAAACAGGGCATGGGCGGCCAGCCGGAAGGCTTCGGCCGCGCCGGTGGTGTTCATGGCGGCCGCTTCGAGCCCGCCTTCGGCATCGACGGCGCGGGAGATCGTCGGACTGATCAGGACGAGGGCCTCGGTCCGGGACGGGTGTTGGCCCACGAGGGTGTAGCGCAGTCGCCCGCTGAAGGCCCGGCGCAGCGCCCTGACGCCATAGAGCCAGGCCAGTCGCAGCCGCCCGGTCCGGACCGCCTCACGCGCGGGGGCCCACAGGGCGGGCGCCCCCAGGATGGCGGCGCAGAAGAAGGGTCGGGAGTCCGTGGCATCCACGACCCGGCCGCCGGCCACGGCAATTTCGGTACCGGCCTCGAGGGCCCGGCGCAGGGCCTCTTTCCAGTCGCCGGTGCCGTAGAGCGCCTTGGGCAGCATGTTCATCGTGCCGCCCGGCAGGGGCGCCACCAGAGGCCCTTTCGGCCCGGCCCGGGCGGCGATGGTGCCGGCCGTGCCGTCGCCTGCCAAGACGAACAGGGCGTCGGCCGTCGCGTCGAAGGCGGCATCGAGTTGGTTGTCGAAATCATCGGGGGTCAGGGCAACGACAGTCGCCGTGACGGGATAGTCCGCCAGAATCGCCTCGACCTCGGCAACCGCATTGGCCCCGACACCCCCCGACAGCGGATTGACCAGAACGACAATGGTGCGCAGGGGCACGGCCGTCGTCAGCGTGCGCTCGGGTGACGACTCATCTACGGTCAAGGTTTCAGCCATGGCCCGTCAACGTGCTGACAGGCCATGGCGTTCCACCCGATGGCAAGGCGCGCAATCCCTCAGGGATTGGAGAGTTCGTCCGCCGTCTTCTCGGCACCGGCCTCGAGCGCATCACCGGTCTTTTCTGCCAGATCTCCGGCATCGTCAGCCACGGCCTCGGCCGCCTCCGGGGCCTGACCGATCAGCCCCTTGGCGCCATCGACGCCCTTGGTGATCCAGCCGTCGAGCACAGCGCCGCCCTCGGCGAGCGACTGTTCCTTGATGCCGAGCGCGGCCGTCAGGGCGCCGAACACCGCCAGAAGCATTATGATGAGGCCGATGATGCCGGACAGGCCACCCCCCGACCGCCGGCTCTTGCGGGCCCATACAGGACCGGTGTGGCCGTCATCGGCCATGCGCGTGATCTGGTTGAAACGCATACGCTAAACCCCCTACATTCGGGAGAACCGGTGGCACAGACGCCCCCCGGCCCCGTCTCCCGGACCTTAATACAGTCTTAATCCAAGATATAGTCGAGGAACCGGGACAGTAATCCAGCGTTCTCACCTCGGGGGCGAACCGAAGGGAAAAGGGATTGACGATGAAGAAGGTATTTTTGGCCGTAGCGGCCGCGGGTCTGCTGACCTCCGCCTGCGCCAGTGATCCGTATGGCAATGGTTACGGCGGGACCAACGAAGCCGTCCGGCAGGGCGCTGCCGGTGCCGCGATCGGCGCCGTCGCCGGCGCCGTGATCGGGAACAATGTGGGCGACGGCAATGCCGGTCGCGGTGCCGCCATCGGTTCCGTCGTCGGCGGGGCCGCCGGAGCCATCCGCGGTTCGTCGCAGGACCGCGCCAACCAGCGCCGCAACTATGACCAGCAGCGCGGTGCCTACTACTACTGCTACCCGGAAGGGGACTGCTATTGGGAAGACGGCACGCGCCGGAACCCGCCGCGGTACTGATCCCGGTGTGATAATCTGATGAGACGGGCGGCCTTTCCATGCGGGAGGGCCGCCTTTTTCTGTTAGGGTGGGAGCCTGTCCGGGTGGGAGCTGATCATGTCATCGATGTCGACGCTGCGTTTCGTGGGTGTTGCGGGGGCCGCGGCCCTAGTTCTGACGGGGTGCGAGGGGTCGGGCATCTTTCGCGACAGGAGCGATCTGGTCGCGACGCCGACCGTCTGCTCGGCCAAGCGGTTCGACATCTATTTCGGTGAGGGGCAGGCGCAGCTGACCGATGCCGCCTGGCAGGCGATCCGCATGACCGCTGACCAGCTCAGGGACTGCGACATCCGCAAGGTGCAGGTCATCGGCCTGGCCTCGGCCACGGGGTCCTCATCCGCCAATCAGACCCTGTCGGAACGACGCGCCGTCGCGGTCACCGAGGCGCTCGAGGCGGAGGGCTGGCCCCTGCCCGCGTTCCAGATCGCGGTTGAGGGCGACACCGGGGCGGTGAACGCCGACGGCACCGCCGAACCGCTGCGCCGCCGCACCGAAGTGATCGTGGACGCGGCCCCGCGCTGACCGCCGCGACCTGCCGTCGCACAGAGCCCCGGGGCGTGACCTGGCCACCCTTCCCTGTCTAGGGTGGGCCCAGATCGACTGTTGACGAGGATCCGGGTGACGAGGCTGCGGCGACCGACTTCCCTTGTGGCATCCCTGCTCGCCGTCCTGATCGGAGGCTGGCTGGCGATGGCGGCCGCGCCGGTCCCGGCGCAGGACGCCTCGCCGACCGTCGGACCCGCCTCGACCGATCGGATCACGGCGGAACTGGTCTCGATGACCGCGAGCGCGACGCCCGGGTCGACGTTGATCCTGGCCGTGCGTCAGGACATCAAGCCGGACTGGCACACATACTGGCGCAATCCCGGTGACTCCGGCGGAGCCACCACCCTGAACTGGAGCCTGCCGCAAGGCTGGGAGGCCGGCGACATCGTCTGGCCCCTGCCGGAGCGCCAGCCGCTGTCGGGGCTGATGAACTATGGCTATTCCGACGTCGTCTATCTGCCGGTGCCGATCGCCGTGCCCGCCGATGCCGAGCCGGGCCGGATGCTGGATTTGTCCGTCACCGCCCTGTTCCTGGTGTGCAGCGCCGAGATGTGCGTGCCGGACGAGCTGACCCTGGGCCTGCGGCTGCCGGTCGGGGCGGGGGATCAAACCGCGCTGGAGACCCGGCATGCGAGTGCCATTCAGGCGGTGCTGCAATCCTCGCCGCGTCCGGCGGGGCTTACCGCGCGGGTGGCGCGCGCCGACGACGGGCGCCTGACACTGGCCGTCACCGGCGACGCCGTTCAGGGACCGGACGGCCCCGGTCCCGTTTATTTCTTTCCGTTCGAGGGCGGGATTATCGACCATGCCGCGCCCCAGACCGGCACATGGGGTCCCGAGGGGCTGAGCCTGACCCTCGCCCCCGGCGGCAAGGTGCGGGCTGGCGGGCTGACCGGGCCGGTGGGCGGGGTGATCACCACCGGACAGGGCGCTTACGAGATCATTGCCGAACCCGGCCCCCTGCCCGAGGGGGTCAGCGGCGGTGGCACGCTGCGGGCGGAAGATGCCGCCGGTCCCACGGGATTTGACCCCTCCGCCTTGCTCCAGGCGGCGCTGCTGGCCTTGATCGGGGGCCTGATCCTGAACCTGATGCCCTGTGTGTTTCCCATTCTGGCGATGAAGGCGGCCGCGCTGGCGCGGGCGGCGCATGACCCGCAGGCGGCGCGGCGCGACGGTCTGATGTTCCTGGCCGGCGTGCTGGTGACCTTCCTGTTGCTGGCCGGTTTGATGCTGGGCCTGCGGGCAGCGGGCGAGGCGGTCGGCTGGGGCTTTCAGCTGCAGAGCCCGGTGGTGGTGCTGTCGCTGGCGCTGCTGACGCTGTCGGTCGGACTGAACCTGTCGGGCGTCTATCACATCGGCCAGTCCTTGCAGGGGCTGGGCGAGGCCCGGCTGTCGCGCCTGCCCGGGGGCACGGGTGCCTTCTTCACCGGGGTGCTGGCGGTGGCCGTGGCCGCGCCCTGCACGGCGCCCTTCATGGCGGCGGCGCTGGGGGCGGCGCTGGTCATGCCGTGGGCTGCGGCGCTGATCGTCTTTCTGATGCTGGGGCTGGGGCTGGCCCTGCCGTTCGTCGTCGTGGCCTTCAGCCCGGCCCTGCTGACGCGTCTGCCCCGGCCGGGACCGTGGATGGAGCGGATGAAGGGCCTGCTGGCCTTTCCCATGTATGCGACCACCCTGTGGCTGGCCTGGGTGGCGGCGCGGCAGGCGGGCAGCGAGGTTCTGGCGCTGGGCCTGATCGCGGGGCTGATGCTGGCCCTTGCCCTGTGGCTGTGGGGCACGCGGCAGGCGGGGGCCGGGCGCTGGACGCTGGTTCTCGGAGCCCTGTCGCTGATCGCCGTGATCGCGGCGCTGGTTCTCGTCAGCCGGATGGAGCCCGTGACCCGGGCACAGGCCACTGCATCGGCTGCGGCGGGGCCTGAAGCCGGGGTCTGGTCAGCGGATGCGGTTGCGGCCGCGCAGGCCGGGGGACGCCCGGTGCTGGTCAATTTCACCGCCGACTGGTGTGTGACCTGCAAGATCAATGAGCGGGTGGCGTTGACGTCCGGTCAGGTCCGCGCGGCCATGGACGAGACGAAGGCCGTCTATCTGGTCGGCGACTGGACCGTGCGCGATCCCGCCATCACGCGAGAGCTGGAGCGCCACGGGCGGTCGGGCGTTCCGCTGTATCTGCTTTATGCGCCGGGCACGGACACCCCCCGCGTGCTGCCGCAACTGTTGACGCCGGGACTGGTCGCCGAGGCGATCCGCACGGCCGGTTCATGAGGGTCTGATTTCCTGCCACCCTGACGGAGAGACTGCGATGATCATCCGACTGCTGGCCACGGGCGCCGCCCTGGCGCTGCTGGCCGCCTGTAGCCCCGCCACCGAGGCGCCAGAGACCGGGTCGACAGAGACTGCCGAAGCCCCGGCCGCCGACATGGCCCCGGCCTTTACCCTGGTCGATGCCGAGGGGGTGGAGCGCAGCCTGGCCGATTTCCGCGGCAAGACGGTCGTTCTGGAATGGACCAATGAGGGCTGTCCCTATGTGCAGAAACACTATGAGAGCGGCGCCATGCAGGCCCTGCAGCGCGACGCCACCGGCGACGGCGTGGTGTGGCTGACGATCATTTCCTCGGCGCCGGGCCAGCAAGGCTTTGTCGAAGGGGAGGCTGCGCGGGAATGGAAGGCCCGGAATGACGCCGCCGCCACCCATCTGCTGCTGGACCCCGAGGGCACGGTCGGCCGTCTGTACGATGCCAAGACCACCCCGGACATGCGCGTCATCGACCCGGAAGGGCGGCTGCTGTTCGTCGGCGGAATCGACGACCGCCCGACCAACAAGATCGAGGATCTGGACGGCGCCAATAACCATGTGAAGGCGGCGCTGGCGGACATGGAGGCCGGACGCCCGGTCTCGACACCGTTCGCCACGCCCTATGGCTGCTCAATCAAATATGCGGACGAGCTGGAAGGGGCGTAACGCCCCTCATTCCGGCAAGGGCGTTATTCCGGAAAGGCCCTATTCCGGGAAAGTCTGGGCCGGGCTGGTGATGACGGCGATGTTGTCGTCGAACAGATGCACCAGTTCGGCCAGGGCCAGATCGCGGGCACCCGCAGTGTCGGCGGCTTCCATATCAGCCAGTCGGACCGGCAGGTCCTCGGACAGGCCGCGCAGGATGCAGGTCATGTCGCCTTCGCTCTCGCGCGACTTGAGGATCAAATGGCCCTGCAGGTTGAGCTCGCCCAGGGCCGTGGCCTCGGTGCGGAAGTTCAGCCAGTCGCTGCCGGTCAGGAAGCCGGGCGCGTGCACAGCGCCGGTTGCGGCCCAGCCCTCGGCCACGCTCTTGAGCCGGCCGGACCGGGAGACGATGTCGATGAACAGGGGCTCTGCCGCCAGACCGGTCAGGTCGGCGGGCACGGTCGCCGGATCCACCGAGGCGGCCAGCGCCACGTCGGGATTGGTGAGCAGGAGGGCGGTCGCGAGGGCCAGTCCGCAGGACATGGTAACCTTTCCGGGCACGGGGCCCTTGAATCGTGTCGGCGCATCCCGAATCAGGTCGACCTGGGGGATTGCACCGGTTTACGCCCCAGCCGTAAACGAGCCCTTGACGCCCACCCCCCGATCCGGAGTCGCCCATGTCCATCGCCCTGCCTGTCACCGACCCGAAACGCCGGGCTGAGGCCTGGGCCCGGTTTGATGCCGTGGCCGACCGGGACGGCGATGTCCGGATCGAGACACTGTTCGAGGCGGAGCCCGGGCGGGTGGCGCGGCTGACGCTGGAGGTGGCGGGCCTGACCCTCGACCTGTCGAAACAGGCCTTTACGGCAGAGGGGCTGGACGCCTGTCTGGCGCTGGCCGAGGCCTGTGACGTCGGCGACTGGAAACGGGCCCTGTTCAACGGGGCGGCGGTCAATGCCACCGAGGGCCGGGCGGTGCTGCACCCTGCGCTGCGGGCCCCCGACGGGGCCCATTTCGAGGCCCTGGGCGAGCCGGTCTCGCGCGAGGTGGAACAGGTGCGGGACCAGATGGTCGCCTATGCCGAGGCGATCCGCGCCGGTGAAGAGGCCGGGGCGACGGGCGAACGGTTCCGGGCGGTGGTCCATATCGGCATCGGTGGCTCGGATCTGGGGCCGCGTCTGGTGTGGGATGCGCTGAAGCCGCTGGATCCCGCCATTGACGTGCGGTTCGTCGCCAATATCGATCCGCGCGAGATGGCCGAGGCGCTGACGGGGCTGGACCCCGCCTCGACCCTCGTGATCGTGGTCTCGAAGACCTTCACGACGCAGGAGACCCTGACCAATGCCAGGCTGGCACGCGACTGGCTGGCCGCCGCCCTGCCGGAAGACGGTTTGCGGCGGCATCTGGTCGGCGTGTCGGCGGCGCCCGACAAGGCCGAGGCGTTCGGCTGTGGTCGGGTGTTCGGCTT
This sequence comes from Brevundimonas sp., assembly GCF_036963785.1. Taxonomy (GTDB): domain Bacteria; phylum Pseudomonadota; class Alphaproteobacteria; order Caulobacterales; family Caulobacteraceae; genus Brevundimonas. The sequence continues at coordinate 199,317 of NZ_JBALUS010000003.1, read as the reverse complement.
TTCCGACTGGGTCGGGGGGCGCTATTCCCTGTGGTCGGCGGTCAGCCTGTCGTGCGTGATCGGCCTGGGCGGCGAGGTGTTTCGCGGCCTGCTGGCGGGGGCCAGCGAGATGGACCGGCACTTCCTCGAGGCCCCGCTGGCCTACAATGCGCCGGTGCTGATGGCCCTGGCCCAGGTCTATAATGTCGAGGGGCTGAAGCGGTGGGCGCGGACGGTCGCGCCCTATGCCCACGGGCTGAGGCGTCTTGCGGCCTTCCTGCAGCAGCTGGAGATGGAGTCGAACGGCAAGCGGGTGACCCGCGACGGGTCGCCGGCGACGCGCGGCACCGGACCGGTGGTGTTCGGCGAGCCCGGCACCAATGGCCAGCATGCCTTTTTCCAGCAGCTGCATCAGGGGCCCGAGGTGGTGCCGGCCGAGTTCGTGGTGGTGAAGCAGACTCTGGAGGGCCGGGACGGCGCACCCCTGTGGTCCAATGCGGTCGCCCAGGCCGAGGCCCTGATGCGGGGACGGACGGCCGAGGCGGCGCTGGCCGACATGATCGACCAGGGGACGGACCGGGACGAGGCCGAGCGGCTGGCGCCGCACCGCGCCTTTCCGGGCAACCGGCCCTCGACCACCCTTCTGATGGACCGGCTGACGCCAGAGGCGCTGGGCGCGCTGCTGGCCCTTTATGAGCACAAGACCTTCGTCGAGGGGGTGATCTGGGACATCAACAGCTTTGACCAGTGGGGCGTCGAACTGGGCAAGGTGCTGGCCAAGCGGGTGCTGGGGGCCGCCCACGAGAAACGGGCCCCAGAGACCTGGGACCCGTCCACGCGGTCCTTGTTTGAGCGGCTGATCTAGACCTTACCAGCGACGGTCGTAGCGGTAGTCGCGGCGGTCATTCCGATAGTCCCGGCGATCATCGCGGCGGTCGTAGCGGCGATCGCGTCGGTCATCGCGCCGATCGTAGCGGCGATCATAGCGTTGGTCGCGACGATCGTTGCCGTAGTAGCGGGGGTCGCGGCTGTTGATGCCGTGCTCGCGCTCCCAGTGGCCCTGGTTCCGGTAGCAGCGGCCGCCGCGATAGTAGTTGCAGTCATCGCCGCGGTTGGCGGTCGCGCCGATGGCGGCCCCGGCGACGGCGCCGCCGAGGATGTATTCGCCGTCACCGTTGCCGATGATGGCGCCGGCGACCGCGCCGACAGCAGCCCCCAGCAGGACATCCTCGCCGCTGGAAGAGCGGTCGCGGTCCGGATAGCGGTCATAGCGATAGTTCTGCGCCGCGGCCGGGTTGGCGACCATCAGGCCGAGCGCCAGAACGCCAGCGGTCAGGGCGCCGGTCACGGCGGTGCGTTGGGCGGTGTCGGCAGTCAGGGTGCGGGTCATGGGGCCGTCCTTTCGTGGAGGGTCGGTGAAGATTATGGGCCCATACTGGCGCGCAGCACCTGAACCCCTCGGGAGGGGGCTGTTCATCCCGCGTTCATCGAGCGTCGCCTGCCGTGTCCGGGCTTGTCTCGGAACAGTGTTCAGCGCAGGTTACGCCGTCATGCCGTCTGCCCCGTTCTGCCCTGATCTGTCGCTGCGCCGTCTGGCTGTCCGGGCGCTGTCTGCGTGCGCGGCGCTGTCGGGCAGCCTGATGATCGCCGGGACGGCGCTGGCCCAGGACCGGCCTCCGCCTCCGCCACCCCCGCCCCCTCCGACGGCCGGGCCGACGGATGTGCGCGTCTCCAGCCCCGACGCCCTCGCCCGCGAGCGGCTGCAGGCCGCCGTCGCCGCCCGGGACGCCGGGGATATGGCAGTCGCGGAAGCCGCCTTTGTCGAGGCTGCGGCGGCGTTTGCCCAGACCGGCAGGGTCGAGGAGGCCTCGGCCGCCTGGGTCGAGGTGGCGCGGCTGCGGCTGGCCACCGGCCGGTCGGAAGAGGCGGACCAGGCCCTCGCCACCGCTGTGGCCGTCATTGAAGCGGCGCGCGGACCCTCGGATCCGGCGCTGGTCAAGCCGCTGCAGATTCAGGGGCGGCTGTTCTACATCCAGGGGCGTTATGAGGCGGCGCTGGTCAATATCGCGCGCGCCCGGGCCCTGCTGGCCGATCGGACCGACACGGCCACGGTCGCCGAACTGCTGTTCGAGGAAGGGCGGGCGCTGGATGCGCTGGGCCGGTTCGCCGAGGCTGAAAGTGCCGCGCGGGTGGGGCTGGGCCTGAGGCTGGACCTTCTCGGCCCCGACGATCCGCTGACCGCCGATACGATGAACCAGCTGGCCAATGCCCTGATGGCCCAGGGGCGGTTTGCCGAGGCCGAGCCCGTCTTTCGCCGCGCGCTCGGCATCTATGAGGTCGCCTATGGCCGCGACAGCGACACCGTGGCGCTGGTGCTGAGCAATCTGGGCAATGTGCTGCGCCGGACCGGCCGGATGGATCAGGCCGAGGCCGCCTATGCCCGGGCCGTGGGCATTGCCGAGGGGGTGGGGGATCCCTTCCTGACGGCGCAGCTGCTGAACAATTACGGCTGGTATCTGCATCTGGCGGACCGCGACGTCGAGGCCCAGCCGGTGTTCGAGCGGGTGCTGGCCCTCGCGCTGGAGGTGGCAGGCCCCGAGCACCCCTTCACCGGCATCGCCCGCGCCAATCTGGCCATCACCCTGTCCGGACAGGGGCGCCATGCCGAGGCCCTGCCGCTGTTTGCCGAGGCGCTGGCGGTGCTGGAGCCGGGCCTGGGCGCCGACAGCCCGGATCTGGTCACCACCCTGGAGGGCCGGGCGCTGGCGCTGGCGGAAACCGGTGACGACGCGATGGCCGAGGCCCTGTATCAGCGGTCGCAGGCCATTGTCGCCGCGCGGCTGGCGCCGGGGCATCCGGAGGCGGTGCGGCTGGCCGGCACCATGGCCGACTTCCTGTCCGACCGGGACCGGCCGGGCGAGGCGCTGGCGGTGCTGCGGCCGGCGCGGCGGGATCTGTTCGCCCGCAGCGGCATGGCGCTGGAGGGCGGCGATCCCCTGCGCCGGGCGGCCCCCCTGTTCGCCCAGCAGGTTCGCGCCAGCTGGGACCGGGCGGAAGAGCTGGCCGACACCGCCGCGCGCTGAGATTTTTCTCGCGGCGGCGCCCGCTCAACCCTTGACGCGCCGGGGTGTCCGACCCTACCTGCAGGCCGCATTAGCACTCTCGCCCTGCGGCTGCCAAAGCCCCGGTCGGGAGACCATTCCAAAGGGAGATATCACAGATGGCGTTTCGTCCTCTCGGCGACCGCGTGCTGGTCAAGCGCGTGGAAGAAGAATCCAAGACCAAGGGCGGGATCATCATCCCCGACACCGCCAAGGAAAAGCCCCAGGAAGGCGAAGTCGTCTCCGTCGGGCCCGGCGCCCGTGACGACAGCGGCAAGGTCAATGCCCTGGAGCTGAAGGCCGGCGACCGCATCCTGTTCGGCAAATGGTCGGGGACCGAGGTCAAGATCGACGGTGAAGACCTGATCATCATGAAGGAATCGGACGTGCTGGGGGTGCTGAGCTAAACGCTCAGCCCCAGTGGCGAGTGACGAGTGGCGAGTGGCGAGACCGGTCCAGCGTGACCCCGCCGCTCAGACCTGACCTCGATCACCCTCGCCACACACCACTCGTCACTCACCACTCACTACTTCAAAGGAGCTGCCTCAATGGCTGCCAAGATCGTACAGTTCAACACCGATGCGCGCGACAAGATGCTGCGCGGCGTCAACATCCTCGCCAATGCGGTGAAGGTCACCCTGGGGCCCAAGGGCCGCAATGTGGTCATCCAGAAATCGTTCGGCGCCCCGCGCTCGACCAAGGACGGCGTCTCGGTCGCCAAGGAAATCGAGCTGGAAGACGCCTTCGAGAACATGGGCGCCCAGATGATCCGCGAGGTCGCCTCCAAGACCAACGACAAGGCCGGTGACGGCACCACCACCGCCACCGTGCTGGCCCAGTCGATCGTCCAGGAAGGCCTCAAGTCCGTCGCCGCCGGCATGAACCCGATGGATCTGAAGCGCGGCATCGACAAGGCGGTCACCGCCGTCCTCGCCGAAATCAAGGCCAACGCCAAGAAGGTCTCGGCCAACTCGGAAATCGCCCAGGTCGGCACCATTTCCGCCAATGGCGACGTCGAAGTCGGTGAAATGATCGCCCGCGCCATGGACAAGGTCGGCAATGAAGGCGTCATCACGGTTGAAGAAGCCAAGACCGCCGAGACCGAGCTGGACGTCGTCGAAGGCATGCAGTTCGACCGCGGCTATCTGAGCCCCTACTTCATCACCAACGCCGACAAGATGGAGGCCGACCTCGAAGAGCCGCTGATCCTGCTCCACGAGAAGAAGCTCTCCAGCCTGCAGGCCATGCTGCCGATCCTGGAAGCCGTGGTCCAAAGCGGCCGTCCGCTGCTCATCATCGCCGAGGACATCGAGGGCGAGGCCCTGGCCACCCTGGTGGTCAACAAGCTGCGCGGCGGCCTGCGCGTCGCCGCCGTCAAGGCGCCGGGCTTCGGCGATCGCCGCAAGGCCATGCTGGAGGACATCGCCGTCCTGACCGGCGGCCAGGTGATCTCGGAAGACCTGGGCATCAAGCTGGAAAACGTCACCCTGGACATGCTGGGCAAGGCCAAGAAGGTCACCATCACCAAGGACGACACCACCATCGTCGACGGCGTGGGTGAAAAGGACGCCATCGAGGCCCGCATCGCCCAGATCAAGCGCCAGATCGAGGACACCACCTCGGACTACGACAAGGAGAAGCTGCAGGAACGTCTGGCCAAGCTGGCCGGCGGCGTCGCGGTCATCCGCGTCGGCGGCTCGACCGAGGTCGAGGTCAAGGAGAAGAAGGACCGCGTCGACGATGCCCTGAACGCCACCCGCGCCGCGGTGGAAGAAGGCATCGTCCCGGGCGGCGGTATCGCCCTGCTCAAGGCCACCAAGGCGCTTGAGGGCCTGACCGGCGACAACGCCGACCAGACCGCCGGTATCGCCATCATCCGTCGCGCCATCCAGGCCCCGATCCGCCAGATCGTCGAAAACGCCGGCGTCGAAGGCTCGATCGTGGTCGGCAAGGTGCTGGAGAACAAGGACGCCTCGTTCGGCTTCAACGCCCAGACCGAGGAGTATGGTGACCTGGTGAAGATGGGCGTCATCGACCCCGCCAAGGTGGTCCGCACCGCCCTGCAGGACGCGGCCTCGGTCGCCGGCATCCTGATCACCACCGAAGCCGCCGTGGCGGACGCCCCCAAGAAGGCCTCGGCCGGCGGCGCCCCCGACATGGGTGGCATGGGCGGCATGGGCGGCATGGACTTTTAAGTCCACGCTCGGGGCGGGCGTCAGCCCGCCTCAGCCAGCCTTGTCCTACCCGCCTTGAGCCGGGACAGAAGAGGGCGCTCGCGGAAACGGGGGCGCCTTTTTGGCTGTCCAGATTTGTAGTGGCTGGCCCGGAGCGTTGCGCACGGGTGTCTCCGCTCGAAGCGGATGCCCGAAGAGAGCGGTTCGTTCGCCAGAAAGGAAGGCGGATACGCCCTTGTTGCCGCTAGGCGAACTCATATCCCATTCGGATATTGTTGCTCTGTGACCTCTGGAGCAAACGGTCTACCCGCAGGATCAACTTGTCGGGCCGGAACGGCTTCATAAGGTAGTCGGACGCGCCGTTCGTGATCGCGCGGCGGACATCGGTCTCACTTCTGGCCGCCGTCAGCATCAAAACCGGCACCTGGCGGTGAAAGCGGTCCGCCTTCAAGGTTCTTAGGACGGTGAGGCCGTCGAGCACGGGCATCCCGACGTCCAGGATCACCAGATCAGGACAAATCTCGTCGGCCTGAAACAGCGCCTCTTCGCCGTTCTGGGCCAGGGTAATCGCCAGCCCTCGTCCTTCCAGGGTCTGCCGGATCAAGGCGGCCAAATAGCGATCGTCCTCGGCAACGAGAATGCGGGGCTTGATCACGGGATACTCCGACAACGGCAGCCAGTTCTGGGCCATTCCCGACGCTAACACGGCGGAGTAAATGTCACGTTGAAGCGGTTCAGATCGGCCGGTGGGCTCGGGTATAGTCGTCGACCCAGGTCAGAGAGGGCTGATCGAGAAGGTCGCAGACCATGTCCGCCAAGGTGTCCGGCTTAACAGGCTTGCAGACATAGCCGGAGGCGCCGGCCTGCTTGGCGCGAACGATGTTCTCGGTCTCGTGCGAGGCGGTGAACACCAGGATGCGCACCTGCTGCCAGGCGCTCGCCGCCCGGAAATGTCGCAGAACTTCCAAGCCGGAAATATCCGGAAGGCCGAGGTCCAGCAACACGAGCTCCGGCGCGGGCTCTGCCATCCTGGCCAAGGCGGCCGCGCCGGTCGCGGCCACGCTCACACGGCGCCCGTCTCGCTCCAGCAGCGCTTGGGCCATCTGCTGGATGAAGGGATCGTCGTCGACGACCAGCACGCGAGCGCCGCGCGAACCATGGCCCCCAGGTCGGATCATGCGGGAAGAAGATCTCGCACGGACTGAATCAGGCGGTCGCCCATAACGGGCTTCTGGAGCCAAGTCGCTGCGAGGCCTGATGCTGACGATTGGCTCTCTGCCAGAGACCAGGCCGTCACCATCAAGACGGGTGTGTTTCCGATCTCGTCGTCGATCCGAAGGGCCCGCAGCGCTTCGCCTCCGGAGCCTCCCGGCATGGCGAAATCCATTACGACCACTGACGGTCGAAGAGTCCGCGCCTTCTGAAGACCGTCCAAGGCACTGGTGGCGAGGGCCACTCGATAACCAGCGCCTTCCAAATGAACGCGCGTGATTTCGCGCATGACCGGGTCGTCATCGACCACCAGGATCAACGCGGCAGTTCCCATCATTTGCTCCGAGTCCTAGGCGTCAAGCCGCCAAGGCCGTCCAGTTGTCTATAAGCTGCTGTGCAGTGAAAGGTTTCGCGAGTTGACCCGTGGCGCCGAACGTCGACGCCAGTTTCAGGTAGAAGCCCGCTCCGAGTCGACCACCGCCGGTGATGGCGAGGACGCGCATAAGTGGGGCCACCTCGGAAAGCTTCTGGAGCACTTCGACGCCGTCCACCTCGGGCAAAATGATGTCGAGCACCATGGTGGCATCTGGGTAGCGGCTCGCCAGGTCCAACGCCTGGCGTCCGTCTTGAGCGTTCAGAATTTGGATGTTGGCCTGCGACAGAGCGGCAGAGATTTCTGCGGACCAGAAGGGGTCGTCCTCGACCACGATGTACTTGGACAAAACCAACCTCGAATAAGGGTTTAGAATAGCCCCCCGGCCACACACCGTTACGTAACACAACCCTCATGTATGTTCTACAGCTCGAAGCACGGCCTGAATGAGAGCAGGCAAACTCTCGACGGCGCTTCCGTCTTCGCGGCATTGTTCGGCGGCGGACTCCAGTTGAAATGCCGCCGTCGAGACGTCGGCGAAGCCCAGACTTCCCGCCGTTCCCGCGATGGAGTGGGTGTAAGCCGCGATGGCGGCGACCCCCGCTTCGGAAGGCATGGCCAGCATGCGGGAATACTCAGTGGCGAAGGTCTTCATTTGCTCGCGATAGCGTTCCTTGAGTGCGGCCAAGGGGTCCGCCCCATGCGGGGTTGTCGGGCTCGACGGCGGAGGGACGGCCATGCGGCACACGCGGTCCAGCGTTTCGCCCAGCACCTCCGGCTTGATCGGCTTTGCGAGGTGATCGTCCATACCGGCCGCACGGCAGGCCTCGATCTGATCGGCCAGGACATTGGCCGTCAGGGCGACGATCGGGACGTTGGCCGCCTCGGGCATCCTGCGGATACGCCGGGTGGCTTCCAGACCGTCCATCCCGGGCATTTGGACGTCCATGAGAACAAGGTCGAAAGCCGGATCGGCCCGCAAGCGTTCGAGCGCCGCTTCCCCGGAAGCCGCGCAAGTCACATCGTGTCCGACGCCGGCGACAAGGATTTCGATAAGCTCAAGATTGGTCGGAACATCGTCTACCGCGAGGACGCGCAGCTTGCGTTCGGAACGCTGCCGAGCTGAACGGAGTGGAAGCGAAACGGGCTGATCCGCGCTCGGTTTGTAGGGCAAGGAGAAGATGGCCGTGGTGCCCACGTCCGGCTCGCTTTCCAGCGTGACATCCCCATTCATCAGGCGTGCCAGCGAGCGACTGATGTTGAGGCCGAGCCCTGTCCCGCCAAAGCGGCGCCCAACGGATGCGTCAGCCTGAGTAAAGCCGTCGAACAGACGGCTCATGGCTTCGGCCGAGATACCGATGCCCGTATCCACGACCCTGAACTCCAGCCAATCCTGTCGCCGACGCACCTCCAGCCGCACCGAGCCTGCATGGGTGAATTTCGCGGCATTCCCGATCAGGTTCAGGAGGACTTGCCGGGTTCTCTGTTCGTCGCCGATGACGCGATCGGCAAGGCCGCCGTCATAGTCGATGTCGAGGTGCAGCCGCCCGGCGATGCTTGCGCGAGTGAGATCGACGATTTCCGTCGCCATGGCGCGTAGGTCGAACGGGCGCGCCTCGATCATCATGTTGCCGGACTCGATCTTCGAGAAGTCGAGGATGTCGTCGATGAGAGCCGACAGGCCCTTTCCGGCCGTGCGAATGCGGTCGACGTAACGCTTTTGGTCGGTATCCAGAACGGTGTTGGCCAGAACCTCGGCAAATCCGATCACGCCGTTCAACGGGGTCCTGATCTCATGACTCATGTTGGCGAGGAACTCGGCCTTGGCCGTGGCTGCGCTCTCGGCAGCAACCCGCGCCTCTGCCAGCGCCACCTCGCGTTCACGCCGCTCGGTCACGTCGCGCACCGAATCGGTGATCTGAATGACCTTGCCGGCCTCGTCCCGATGAAACCGGGGCCGCGCTTCGAGCCAGCGGCTTCGACCGTCCTTGGAACGGGCGCGATACTCGACGGTCAGAGCGGACTTCGACCTGGCCGCAGCGGCGAATTCGGCAGCGACACGAGCCTGGTCTTCGGGGACGATAAGGTCATAGGGCGTCTTGCCCAGGAGCTCATCCGGCAGATAGCCGAGCAGTTCCGTAATGGACGGTGACAGGTAAGTGAACCTTCCGTCAGCTCCATACACTGCGATCACATCGCTGGCGTGGTCGGCGAGCAGTCGGTAGCGCCGCTCCTGCTCCACGGCTTCGGCGATGACGCGCCGCTCGTCAGTCAGGTCCTTGAAGACGCCGATGAAGCCCCTCACATGACCGTTGGGGCCCTTCTGACAGGCCGCCACCGAGCGGACGTTCCGCAGGGTGCCATCCCGCCGTTGTATCGTCGCGTCGAAATCCCAACCAACTCCCGCTGCGGAGTTCTTGGCGATAAGAGCCTCGACCATCTGGCGGTCGCCGTCGACGTAGAAGGCCAGCGCGTCGTCAAGGCCGGGTCGGTAGCTCTCATCGTCGACCCCATGGATCGCATAGACCTGAGGCGACCAGAACACAGCCCCCGTATCCGTGTTCAAGGTCCAGTAGCCCGTCAGAGAAAGTTTCTCCGCGAGGTCGAGCACCTGATGGCGCTCCTCCAAGGCCTTGCGGGCCTTGGACAGCTCGATCTGGTCCACCACCATCTTGGCCAGAGAGGCCAAATGCGCCAAATCGGCCTCCGAGGGCTTGGCGCGTGGCTTGGTGTCGATGACGCAAAGAGTACCGAGGTCGGCCCCTTCCTTTGTGGTTAAGGTCGCTCCGGCATAGAAGCGGATGTTCGGCTCGCCCGTGACGAGGGGATTATCGACGAAGCGCGCATCCTTGGTGGCGTCCTCGATCACCATGACCTGATGCGCGCCAAGCAGGATTGCGTGATGGCAAAAGGCCCAGTCCCGCGTCGTCTGCCGCACGTCGAGGCCGATGCATGCCTTGAACCACTGTCGGTCTGTATCGACCAGAGACACGAGAGCGATCGGCGCGTCGAAGTGCGCCGCCGCCATCGAGGCGATGCGATCAAACCGCTCCTCGGCATCCGTGTCGAGCACGGCGTGATCATGCAGCGCGCGAACCCTCGAAATCTCATCCACCGTCGCAGTCCTCCTTGGCGCGGCGAGCATAGGTCCCAATCCCAGAATGAAACATTACCCGGGATCAACAGCAACAACGCCCCTTGACCGCTCCCGCGGCCTCATCCATCGGGCGGCATGACCTATGCCTTGCCCGTCGATCCTGAGCGGTATGCGGCCTTTCTGGGGGTGATGGCGGTGCTGGCGGTGACGCCGGGGCCGGCCAATCTGTTCTCGATCGCCAATGGTATGGCGCGCGGGCGGCGGGCCGTGGTGGTCGGGGTGCTGGGCATGAGTCTGGCGACGCTGGTGTGGTTCACGGCGGCGGCGCTGGGGCTGGGGGCGCTGGTGCTGGCCTTTCCCGCCGCGTTTCGGGTGATCGCCGTGGGCGGGGCGCTGTATGTGGCCTGGCTGGGCGGCAAGGCGCTGTGGGGGGCTGTGCGGGGAGATGTGCCGGGCAAGCCCGAGCGGCCGAGCCTGACGCTGGGGCGCAGCGCCTTCTTCGACGGCTTCATGGTGCAGCTGGCCAATCCCAAGGCGGTGCTGTTCTTTACCGCCGTGCTGCCGCCGTTTCTGGATCTGGGGCGGCCGCTGGTGCCGCAGCTGGCGCTGTTCGCCCTGGCGACCGTCGGCATGGATATGATCACCATGAATGCCTATGGCCTGGGCGGGGCGGCGCTGGCGCGGCGGATGACGGCGCCGGGGTTCCGGCGGGGGTTTGATGCGGCCGTGGGGGTGCTGTTGCTGGCGGCGGCGGTGCTGATCGGGCTGAGGCTGTAGGGCGGCGCGACGCGGCCGGCGGGAACCGGCTTGTTCAGGCTCCGTTCAGGTAGAAACGGCTTGGCTTCGGCCGCTGCCAACCTCTTGTTTCGGATGACGGGTGAGCGCACCTGTTGTCCGGACGCCCTCGCTTTCGGAGATGGACACTATGCCTCGCTCGAACATTCGCCGCCCCGCCCTTTTGGTCGTGGCCGCCAGCGCCCTGGCCCTGACGGTCGCGGCCTGCGCCACGCCGACCCCCTATGGACCCATGCAGCCCGGACGCGCCGGCGGCTATGCCGAGCAGCGGCTGGAAGCCAACCGCTTCCGCGTGGCCTTTGCCGGCAACTCGGTGACCTCGCGCGAGCAGGTCGAGATGTCGCTGCTGCTGCGCGCCGCCGAGCTGACGGTGCAGGAGGGCTATGACTGGTTCGCCACGGTCGAGCGGGCCACGGACCGCGACACCCGCTATGTCGGCGGACGCGACCCGTTCTATGACCCCTATTACCGCGGCTGGAACCCCTATTGGCGCTTCTATCGCGGCGGCAGCTGGAGCCGGTTCGACCCGTACTGGAACGACGTCAATGTCCGCCAGATCGACCGGTTCGAGGCGACCTCGGAAATCGTCATGGGCCGCGGACCGAAGCCCGCCGGCGATCCCAACGCCTTTGACGCCCGCGATGTGATCGCCAACATCGCCCCGCGCCTGATCCGCTAACGCCACGGGAGTGCCCCGGCCGGGTCAGCCCAGCCGGGGTGTCTTCAGGCGCCGCTTGTTGGTGTGGGTCTCGGGCGCATTGCCGAGCGCCTCGGGGATTTCACCCTTGAAGTAGTAGCGCTGCCAGGCCTCCTTGGCGGCCTCGGGGTCGCCCTTGGCCAGCCGCTGGTTGAAGTCGGTGCGCTGGCGGTTCCAGGCCTCGAACTGATCCTTCATGCCGGGGTTGGATTCCAGCGAGCGGATGACGGGCTGGAAGTCCTCGACCTTGCGCGCCTCGATCAGGGTGATGAAGCAGAACGGCTCGCCGCGCTCGAAGGTGATCTTGCCGGGCCGGGTGAAGATCCAGTTCATGGTGAAGGGGAAGGGCAGCCAGTCGGTCTCGATCAGCCCGGTCAGGGCCTGGATGCCGTCCTTGACGTGATTGGGCGAGCCGGTGGCCATCATCTGCCAGCCCGGCGGGGTCCGGAACATATACTGGGGATGCATGGTCAGCACGCCGCGCGAGAAGTGCGAGGTGACGAAGTGGCTGAGGTCGGAATTGACCCGCTCGGGCGTGATGCGGATGTCTTCCTGACGCGGGCCGCCGTTCCACTCGGCCGTGAAGCCGACCGGGCACAGGATTTCCCAGCCCGTGGTGTTGGCCATGGTCAGCGGCAGGCAGCGATAGGGGTGGCGGCTGGCGAAGGCGTCCATCCAGGCGCGCGACTGTCGCCCCGGCACCATGTCCGGCGGCCGCGCCGTCATCGGATAGCACTCCAGTTCCACCTTGGACCTCCGGTTCAGATTGCCTCAGCCCCTCTCCTATCCGGTGGCCCGGCTCGCGGTCAAAACCTATGATGGCGGGATGAGCCTTCCCGCCCCCTTTGACCGCGACCGCCTGCTGGCCTGGATGGCCGAGGTGGGCCTTGCGCCCCGCACCCATGACCATCCGGCGGTGTTCCGGGTCGACCAGGGCCATGCGATCAAGGCGGCCCTGCCCGGGGCCCACACCAAGAACCTGTTCCTGAAGGGGCGCGGCGGGCAGCTGTGGCTGGTCAGCGCGCGTCAGGACACGACCATCGACCTGAAGCGTCTGGCGAAACGCCTGGGCTCGGACCGGCTGTCGTTTGCCTCGGAGGCGGCCATGGTGGAGACGCTGGGCGTGACCCCGGGATCGGTGACGGCGCTGGGTCTGGTCAATGACACCCAAGGGCAGGTCCGCTTCGTGCTGGACCGGGCGCTGTGGACGGCGGACGTCGTCAATTTTCACCCCCTGACCAATACGGCGACGACGGCGCTGGACCAGACGGATTTCCGGCGGTTCCTCGACCTGTTGGAACGGACCCCCCTGATCGTCGATTTCTCCGGGGAAGAGGGACCGCGCATCGTTGACCCGGTTGCCGATCCCGTGCCCCATGACCATGTGGCGGGTGAAGCCCCGCCCCCTGCCGAGGAAGCCTGAATGTCCCTGATCGATCCCGCCCAGCCGAACGGCCACGCCAACACCGACGATCTGATCGTCGAGGGCTCGGATGCGGAGTTCATGAAACAGGTGGTCGAGGCGTCGAAGAGCCGCCCGGTCATCGTTGATTTCTGGGCGACCTGGTGCGGGCCCTGCCGTCAGCTGACGCCCATGCTGGAGAAGGCCGTGCGCGCCGCCGGTGGCGCTGTCGCCCTGGTCAAGATCGATGTCGACAAGAACCCGGCCTATGCGGGCCAGCTGCGGGTGCAGTCGATCCCCACCGTCTATGCCTTTGTCGACGGCAAGCCGGTCGACGGCTTCCAGGGCGCAGTGCCCGAGAGCCAGCTGAAGGCCTTTATCGACAAGCTGACCGGCGGCAAGGGCGGCAATTCCGACGTCGATCAACTGTTGGCGCTGGGGGCTGAATCCCTGTCGCTGGACGATCTGGGCGGGGCGGCCCAGGCCTTTGCCCAGGTGCTGACGCTGGAGCCCGAAAACCTCAAGGCCATCGCCGGCATGGCGCGGGTCTATCTGGCCGACGGGGATCGCGAGCAGGCGATCCAGACCCTGGCCATGGCGGGACCGAATTCGACCGATCCGGATATCCAGAGCGTCCGCGCCCAGCTGTCGCTCGGGGCCCAGGTGGCGGACGACAGCGAGGCCGAGGCCCTGAAGGCAAAGATCGCCGCAGACCCGTCGGACCATCAGGCGCGCTTTGATCTGGCCGGGGTATTGGCCGCCAAGGGCGATCTGCCCGGCGCGGTCGATCAGCTGCTGGATATCGTCAAGGCCGACCGGGAATGGAACGATCAGGCGGCCCGCAAGCAACTGTTGACCGTATTCGAGGCGGCGGGCCTGAATTCCGATGTGGCGAAGGACGGGCGGCGGCGCCTGTCGTCGCTGCTGTTCGCCTAGGCCGGCGCGGTGGCCCAGGGCATCGTCAAGGCCAGTGACCTGCCGCAGGTCATTCCCGTCTTCCCGCTGGATGGCGCGGTTCTGCTCGCGCGCGGGCAGCTGCCGCTCAATATCTTCGAGCCGCGCTATCTGAACATGATCGATGACGCCATGGCCGGCGACCGCATCATCGGCATGGTCCAGACCACCGGCGGACCGGCGGATCACCCGACACTGGCGCCGGTCGGCTGTGTCGGCCGGATCACCAATTTCGCAGAGACGCCCGACGGGCGCTATATGATCACCCTGACGGGCCTGTGCCGCTTTCGCATCGCCGAGGAGATTCCGGCCCGGTCCCCCTATCGACAGGTGCGCGCGGACTTTCAGCCCTATGGGGCTGATCTGATCCCGGCCCCCTCCAGTGCCGAGATCGCGCGTCCGGTCCTGCTGGAGGCGCTACGCCTGTTCCTGGAGCACCGGGGGCTGGAGATCGACTGGGACACGGCGCGCGACGCCCCCGCCGAGGCCCTGGTCAACAGCCTGTGCATGGCCCTGCCGTTCGAGGTGGCCGAGAAACAGGCCCTGGTCGAGGCCGCCGATCTGACCGCCCGGGCCCGCGCCCTGACCACCCTTTTGAGCATCAATGCGGCCGACAGCGGCGACGAGGACACGCCGCCCTCGCTGCAATAGGTCGCATGCGTCTGGACGGGGCCGTTGCCGGTTCTATGATCGGGGCATGAGCGACAGTTTCAACACCCCCTCGACTGTGGATCCGCGCCTGCTGGAGGTGTTGGTCTGTCCCGTGACGCGGGGCACGCTCAGCTATGACCGCGCCCGTCAGGAACTGGTGTCGAAGGGGGCCAAGCTGGCTTTTCCGATCCGCGACGGCGTGCCGATCCTGCTGGTCGGCGAAGCCCGGCAGCTGGACTAGACCGCCTCGCCCCGCAAAAGCCGGGGCAGGTCGCCAGTGGCGCCGCCCGCTTCGTGCATGAAGGCCCGGCGCAGGGGGGCGATGCGGTTGACGGCGGCCATGCCCAGATCCCGCACGGCGCGCACCGGGGCAATATCGTTCGAGAACAGACGCACGAAGGCATCGAAGGCCAGGGTCAGCGCCACGGTGTCGAAGCGCCGCCACTGGGCATAGCGCTCCAGCACCGGCTCGGCGCCGATGTCCTCGCCCAGCAGGCGGGCGTCGGCCAGCACCTCGGCCAGGGCGGCCACATCCTTGAGCCCCATGTTCAGCCCCTGCCCTGCGACCGGATGCACCCCGTGGGCGGCATCGCCGATCAGGGCCACACGCGCCGCGACCATGGCCGTGGCGAGGCTGAGGTCCAGCGGGTAGACGAAGCGCGGTCCCTCGGGCCGGGCCGTCCCGAGGAAATCCCCGAAGCGCCGGTTCAGATGGGACAGGAAGGCGGCGTCCGAGGCGCCGCGCAGGGCCTCGGCCGCCCGCGTCGGTTCGGTCCAGACCAGGCTGGCACGCTGATCCGTCAGGGGCAGGATGGCAAACGGGCCGCCCGGCAGGAAATATTCATGGGCCACGCCGTCGTGCGGGGCGGCCAGACGCACGGTGGCAACCACACCACTCTGGCCATAGGCCTGCCGGATCACGCCGATACCGGCCGCGTCGCGGACCACCGAGCGGCGGCCCTCGGCGCCGACGACAAGCGCGGCGCGCACCTGTGACCCGTCGCTGAGGGTGACGGTGGCGCGGCCCAGGCCCGTTTCGACCCCGCTTACCCCCACCGGCGCCCGTATGGTGACATCGGTCTCGGCCAGGGCGCGGGCCAGCGCCACGCGCAAGCGACGGTTCTCGATCATATAGCCCAGCGGTTCGCCGCCGGTGGCGTCACCGATCTCATCGGCGTCGAAGCGCAGATAGGCCGGATCAGGCGCCCTGGCCGAGGCGCCGGGCCGGCGTCCGTCGGTCACCAGAATCCGGTCCATCCGGCAGGCATGCGGCGCCAGGTCCTGACCCAGCCCCAAGGTGTGGAGCATGCGGTAGGTGGCAAAGGCGATGGCGGTCGAGCGCCCGTCGAATGTCGGCGCCAGCTGGGCCTCGAACGGCTGGGGATCGACCACGGTGACGTCGAAGCCTTCGCGCGACAGGGCCAGCGCCAGACTGGCCCCGGCCAGGCCTGCGCCGGCGATCAGCACATCGGTGTCAGCAATCTCGGTCATGGCCCCTTGTCGCGCTGTCGCTGCCATCCGTCCAGTGCGGCGAAAGGCCTCCGAAAGCGGCGCACATAGGGGCGAGGTAAACAGCCCCTTAACCCTCCCTCTGCCACCCTGTCGGTGTTTCGCCGCTGTTTTGTCCGCAAGGGGTCTGCCCGCCCATGTCCGCCGCCCTCGCCATCAGTCACCGGATCTGGCTGAGCGCCCGCATTGTCTGGCAGGCGCCGGCGATCGTGCGCTTTCGCGGCATGCTGCAGGCCCTGCTGTCGGTGCTGCTGCTGCTGGCCCTGATCTCGTGGAACCGCAACGATCCCAGCTGGAACGCTGCCTCCACCCATGCCCCGACCAACTGGCTGGGGACGCAGGGGGCGGTGGTCGCCGATCTGTTCATGCAGAGCCTCGGACTGGCGGCCTGGCCGGCTGCCCTGCTGTTGCTGGCCTTCGGGCTGGCCATCGCCGTGGGCGACACCCTGCGTCACCGGCTGCTGGTGACGCCGATGCGCAGCCTGACCGCGACACTGGGCGTGCTGGCGCTGGCCGCGGCCCTGTCGACGCCGACCCCGCCCGCCATCTGGCCGCTGGTCACCGGCATGGGCGGCCTGTCAGGCGACGGGTTCAGCGGGGTGATCGTTGCCGGACTGAATGCGCTGGGCCTGCCGGGCAACAGCGTCATCGTCAGTGTGGTGATCGGGCTGATGTTCCTGGCGGGGGCCCTGACGGCGCTGGGCCACGCGCTGGGCCTTCGCCCCGCTGATCTGGGCGACGCGCTGGACTGGATCCGGGGCCGGGCCCGCACCCGCGCGGCCACCCCCGCCGAGACCGCCCGCGCCCGCCCCGTGCGTCGCGCCCCGCCCCGCCCCAAGCCCGTCGATCCGGAGGTCCCGCCGGTACGGGAGCCCGCGCCCGCTGCCGCCCGCGCGCCCGACGTGTCCGAGCCGCGCGTCGCCCCGACCAAGGCGACCCGCGCCGCCCGCAAGGATGCCGACGTCGATCAGCGCACCTTTGATTTCGTGCGTCCGCCGGGGGCCTTTGACCTGCCGTCGCTGGCCACCCTGTCCAAGCCGGAAAAGCGCGTCGCCGCGGTCGATGAGGCTGCGCTGAAACAGAATGCCCGCCTGCTGGAAGAAGTGCTGCAGGAGTTCGGCGTGCGCGGCTCCATCGACCAGATCCGGCCGGGCCCGGTCGTGACGCTGTACGAACTGGTCCCCGCCCCGGGGGTCAAGCACGGACGCGTGGTGGCACTCAGCGACGATATCGCCCGCTCCATGTCGGCGCGCGCCTGTCGCATCAGCGTGGTTCAGGGCCGCAATGCCATCGGCATCGAACTGCCCAATGCCAAGCGCGAGACCGTGTATCTGCGCGATCTGCTGGCCTCGGGCGAGTATGACAAACCCGCCCACCTGCTGCCGCTGGCGCTGGGCGAGACGATCGGCGGGGAGCCCTATGTCGCCGACCTGGCGCGCATGCCGCACCTTTTGATCGCGGGCACCACCGGTTCGGGCAAGTCGGTCGGGGTCAATGCCATGATCCTGTCGATCCTGTACCGGCTGAGCCCCGACGAATGCCGCTTCATCATGATCGACCCCAAGATGCTGGAGCTCAGCGTCTATGACGGCATTCCCCACCTGCTGAGCCCGGTGGTGACCGACCCGAAGAAGGCGGTCGTGGCGCTGAAATGGACGGTCCGCGAGATGGAGGACCGCTATCGCCGCATGTCGAAGCTGGGGGTGCGCAACATCGCCGGCTACAACGCCCGCGCCAAGGAGGCCCAGGCCAAGGGCGAGCATTTCGAACGTACCGTCCAGACCGGTTTCGATGAACAGGGCCGCCCGGTCTATGAGTCCGAAAAGATCCGGCCCGAACCCATGCCCTATCTGGTCGTGGTGATGGACGAGATGGCCGACCTGATGCTCGTCGCCGGCAAGGATGTCGAGGGCGCGGTCCAGCGGCTGGCCCAGATGGCCCGCGCGGCCGGTATCCACCTGATCATGGCGACCCAGCGCCCGTCGGTCGATGTCATCACCGGCACGATCAAGGCCAACTTCCCGACCCGGATATCCTTCCAGGTGACCTCCAAGATCGACAGCCGCACCATCCTGGGCGAACAGGGCGGCGAGCAGCTGCTGGGTCAGGGCGACATGCTCTATATGGCCGGCGGGGGGCGGATCACCCGCCTGCACGGGCCGTTCGTGACCGACCGCGAGGTCGAGGAAGTCTGTGCCCACCTTCGGGCGCAGGGGGCGCCCGACTATCTGGACCTGATCACCGACGAGCCGGACGGTGACGGCGTCGACGGCGGCGATGATGGAGCCGGCACCGGTGACGACCTGTACGACCGGGCCGTGGCCGTGGTCACCCGCGACCGCAAGGCCTCGACCTCCTACGTCCAGCGCCGTCTGCAGATCGGCTATAACCGCGCCGCCACCCTGATCGAGCGGATGGAGCAGGAAGGCGTGGTCAGCCCCGCCAACCATGCCGGCAAGCGCGACGTCCTGGCCGGACCGCCGCCTCTTTAGGAGTGGCCCTAACGCTCGCCGCGCGGCGGCTCGCTGCTTGAGGGCAGGGATTTCGCCCTGACGTTCGCGACGCGGTCGCTCTCTGCCTGAGGGCAGGATGAACCGGTGCGCGCGAAGGGCGTTGTTCCGGGCCGGCGTGGCGCCGGGCCCTGTTTCCGATGAACGGGGCTTCATCGCAGCGCCGGAATATGGTCAGGCTGGAGCCATGACCGCGCCTTGTGGACCGGGGATGTTCGAGTCTCGATCCGCTTCACTTTCAAGGATGATTTCATGACGACGCCTCCCATCCTGTCCCGCCGCGATTTTGGCCTCGGTGCCGCCCTGGGCGTGACCGGCCTGCTGGTCAGCGCCCCCTCGGTCATGGCCCAGGCGGGCCTGTCGGAGGCCGATCAGGCCGTTGTGGCCCGCGCCCAGACCTATCTGCGCGGCCTGACCTCGGCCCAGGGCGAGTTTGTCGAGACGGGCGCGGGCGGTCAGCGCCGTACGGGCCGGTTCTGGCTGCAGCGCCCCGGCAAGATGCGCTTTGAATACACCAACCCCGAGGGCCTGCTGGTCGTCTCGGACGGCAACAACGTCATGCGCTATGACCCGCGCCTGGAGGTGTTCCGTCAGGTGCCGCTCAGTGAGACGCCGCTGTCGACCTTCCTCTCGCGCGAGGTCCGTCTGGACCAGGGCGTGCGCATCGAGCGGGTCGTGCGTCGCGATTCGGGTGCCTTTGCCCTGGTCGCGCGGGACGCCCGCCGGCCCAATGACGGGTCGGTCACCCTGGCCTTTGCCGGCAGCCCCATGCGTCTGCAGGAATGGACCGTTGTCGATGCCCAGGGCGCGCGGACCCGCACCCAGCTGACCACGCTCAGGCCCGCCGGGAATCTGTCGAGCAGCCTGTTCCAGCTGCGCGACCCGACCCGCCGCCCGGGACGCAATCGTTGACGGATACGCCCGGCTGACGAACCGTGTCAAAACCGCCACAGAAAGCGGGGCTATAGCGGCCATTTGACGTTTTCGATTTGACGTTGCATAATGACAACAGGCTGGCAGCAGCCATTTGACCGCTACGGATGTCATCCCCCTCCCTGCGGCAGAGACACCTCTGAAAGCGCCCGGTCTTGCGGCCGGGCGTTTTTTTGCGCGCGCTGACGAACCCCTGCTAAGGCGGGCGCATGACCCTTCGCCTGACCACCTGGAACATCAACTCCGTCCGCCTGCGCATCGACCAGGTCGCCCGCTATGTGACCGAGAGCGCCACCGACGTCCTGCTGCTGCAGGAGATCAAATGCACCGACGACCAGTTCCCGGTGCGCGCCTTTGAAGAGATGGGCCTGCCGCATCTCAAGATCGGCGGGCAGAAGGGCTGGCACGGGGTGGCCATCGCCAGCCGCCTGCCGCTGGACGAGGCGCCGAACCTGGGCCTGTGCCGCGAAGGGCATGCGCGCTGCGTGTCGGCGACGGTCAGGGGCGTCGAGATCCAGAATTTCTACATCCCGGCGGGCGGCGACCTGCCCGACCGCGCCCTCAATCCGAAATTCGATCACAAGATGGATTTCTACGAGCGACTGACCGCCGCGGTGTCGGCGCGCGACCCGAATGCGCCCCTGCTCCTGGCCGGGGATTTCAACATTGCCCCGGGTGAGTTCGACGTCTGGAACCACCGATACATGTTGAAGGTCGTCAGCCATACGCCGGTCGAGATCGAGACCCTGACCCGGCTGCAGCAGGCCGGACGCTTCAGCGATGTGATCCGCGACGCCTTTCCCGAGCCGGAAAAGCTGGCCAGCTGGTGGAGCTACCGCGCCCAGGACTTCCGCAAGTCGAACCGGGGGCTGAGGCTGGACCACATCTGGACCTCGCCGGGGCTGACGCCCGCCGTGGTGCCGGGCTCAGCGCGCATCCACGAGCCGGTAAGGGCGTGGGAACGCCCCAGCGACCACGCCCCGGTCAGTGTCGACCTCGACGTCTGAGGCCTAGAACGGGAAGAAGATCGGGATCGCGATCATGGCCGCGACCCAGGTGATCAGGTTGAGCGGCACCCCGATCCGGACGAAGTCCATGTAGCTGTAGCCACCCAGCTGATAGACCAGCACATTGGTCTGATAGCCGAACGGTGTCGCGAACGCCGCCGAGGCCGCCATCATGACCCCCACCAGGAAGGGTCGGGGATCCACGCCCAGGCTGACCGCAAGGGCCACGGCCACCGGCGTGATCAGCACCGCCACCGTCGCGTTGGACAGCAGCTCGGTGGAAAACAGGGTCACACCGTAAAGGATGATCAGGGCCGCCAGCGGCCCGAACGGCCGGATGACGTCGATCAGCAGGGTGGCCCCGGTCTGGCCGAGGCCGGTCACCTCGATGGCGATGCCGAGCACGACCATGCCCGCGATCAGCAGGAGAATGTCCGGTCGCAGGCCGGAGTAGGCCTCCTCGGCGGTCAGGATCCGAAGCAGGATCAACGCCACCGCGCCGCCAAAGGCCGCCGCCGCGATCGGAATCCAGCCCATGCCGGCCGCCAGCACGACCGCCACAAAGATGCTCAGCGACACCATGGCCCGTTTGAAGTCGAACGGCCGGTCGGCGGCCGCATAGAGCTTGATGTCCCCCAGCTGGGCATCGCCGGACCCGTTTTCGAGCGGGCGGGGCTCGCCGACACGCGGCAGGCTGAACGGCAGGCGGAAGCGCCGCGCCGCTCTCTGGGTCTCGGCCTCGATCCGGGCCTCCTCGGCGCGCTTGCGGCGCAGGGCCTCGGCCTCATCGTCGGCAACCGCGCGGCCTAGCTGGCGCGCCCCCACGAAATACAGCCAGAGCGCCCCGCAAACGGCGATGGCGAGGCCCACGGGCGTGATCTCGAACAGGGTGAAGACCGGCTGTCCGACGTTTCTGGCCATGTCATTGACCAGCAGATTGGTCGAGGTGCCGATCAGGGTGCAGGAGCCGCCCATGATGCTGATGTAGCTGAGCGGAATCAGGAAGCGCTTGGGCGAGCGGTTCAGCGTCCCGGCCACATCCTTGATGACCGGCGCCGCCAGCACCACGATCGGGGTGTTGTTGAGCAGGGCCGAGGCGGCCCCGCACAGCATCATGACGATCCACAGACCCGCCTCGCCCAGACGGGCACACAGCTTGGTCGCCTGGCGGATCAGCAGGCCGAGCAGGCCTGAAAGTTCGATCGCATAGGCGATGACGAACAGGGAGGCGAGGGCGATGACGGCCGGGCTGGCAAAGGCCGCCTGAACCTCGACTGGCCGGACCACACCCAGCAGCAGCAGCACCGCCGCCCCGGCCAGCGCCACGACATCCGCGCGCACCCGGCCGTGGATCAGCACGCCGACCACGGTCACCAGGACGCCAAGGGCTATGATCTGATCAAGAGTCATCCGTCCCTGAAGACGCGCCCCCGAGGCCGGCGTCAATACGGCTCACGGAAATTCGTCTTGAAGTCAGACTGTGCTAAAGCCTTGGGATGCTTGGGAATGACACGATGAAATCGATCCGCGATCTGCCTGTCGCCCGCCTGGCGATGGCGTCCGTGATGGCTCTGGGTCTGGCGCAGTGCGATCGCGAACCGCGCGAACAGCCCGTCGACGCCGAACCGATCGTCGAGACGCCCGTGCCGGAGCCGAAGGTCTCGACCCCGACCAGTCTGGATCGCGCCGCGTTCCTCGGCGCCATTTCCCGCGCCGGATCAGCCTATGCCACCGGGGTTGCGCCCACCGGCGCGGACCCCCTTGTCGGTCGCACCTTTGCCATTCGTCTGCCGTTCGGATGCGGGAGACCGGCCCCGGCTGCGCCGGTGGACAGTGAGGCGAGCAGCGCCGACGCGGGTCTGCCCAGCCTCACCTGGGGACCGGACAACAAGACTCTCGTCCTGTCGCTGACGCCCGGGGACTGGTCTGACACCGCCCTGATCGTGGGGTCGGGCGCTGCAGACCGCTGGGAAGCGGTCGAAGGTTTCTGGGTCACCCGTCCGTGGCTGGGCAGTGAATCCTGCCCCAAGATCGCGCGGGATCCCCTGATGGGCGGGGGTGCACAGGCCGCCTCCCAGACTGTGGGTCTGGCCTCGGTTCATGAGACCGACAGTTCGCGTCTGGGCCGCCGCGACGGACAGGCCTATCGCTTTACCCTGAGAGGCGAAGACGGTCGCGCCCCCGTTCCCTCGCCGATGGGCTATCGTGTGGTGCTTGAGGGCCGCTTTTCCAGCTTCCCCGATGGCCAGGCCATCCGCTGTCGCGCCGCCAGTATCGACCAGCGTCCGGTCTGTATCGCTGCCGTCCAGCTGGACCGTGTCGCCTTCGAGGACGGCAGCTCCAGCACTGTTCTCAGCGAATGGCGTCCGGGATAGGGCCTTCGGCGTTCAGAACGGCCGTCTTGAAGGCTTCGGAAAAGGCCTGCCCCGGCGTGTGCGGCTCGCCCCAGACGGTGATGGCCTTGCCGGGCGGGGCAGGCGGGTAAACCTCGATACGGTCCTCGAAGATTTCGAGGGTCAAGGACGGCCAGCCCAGTGTAGCGGTCGGCCAGTAGCCAATGCCCACCTCGGGCAGCGCGACCCCGGCTTGCGCCAGCTCCACGATATCCTTCAGATTTCCCAACAGGGCATCGGAAACGGGGTCGCCCCGCGCCTCAAGCAGGTGGCGGACGCGCGCGACCACTTCGGACCACGGCATGAAGCCGGTCACGGCTGGAGGCGATAGCCGCCCTGGTCGGTCACGAGGATACGGGCCTGACCGGGTTCGGGCTCGATCTTCTGGCGCAGGCGATAGATGTGGGTCTCGAGCGTGTGGGTGGTGACCCCGGCGTTATAGCCCCAGACCTCGGTCAGCAGTTCCTCGCGCGACACGGCCTTGGCCCCGGCGCGATACAGGTATTTGAGGATGTTGGTTTCCTTTTCCGTGAGCCGGATCTTGCGGCCCTCGGATGCCGACAGCGTCTTGGCGGCCGGGCGGAATTCATAGGGGCCGATGCGGAAGACGGCGTCCTCGGATTGTTCGTGGCTGCGCAGATGGGCGCGGATGCGGGCCAGCAGCACGGCAAACCGGAACGGCTTGGCCACATAGTCATTCGCCCCGGCGTCGAGGCCCAGAACGGTATCGGAGTCCGAGGTCTGGCCGGTCAGCATGATGATGGGGGTCGACACCCCCGCCTTGCGCAACAGGCGACAGGCCTCGCGCCCGTCCATGTCGGGCAGGTCCACATCCAGCAGGATCAGGTCGATACGCGAGTCGCGGCCCATGCGGATGCCATCGGTGGCATTCGCCGCCTGGCGGGGCACGAACTCTTCGTGCAGGGCCAATTGCTCGGCCAGCGCCTCGCGCAGGTCGTCGTCGTCGTCGATGATCAGCAGGGTCTTGGGCGTGGGCATGACCTGATGATGGCGAGCGTCGCGGCCTACGCCAAGGGCAGGCCGGCGTTTTCCCGTCGTTCAATCCGTATCGCGAGGCCCGAACAGGGCGGTACCGAGCCGCACATGGGTCGCGCCAAAACGGATGGCGGTCTCGAAATCGCCGCTCATGCCCATGGACAGGACCTCCAGATCGTTGCGACGAGCGATTTTGGCCAGCAGGGCGAAATGGGGACCGGCGGCCTCCTCGACCGGGGGAATAGCCATCAGACCCTCGACCACCAGACCATGAACCTCTTGCGCCCGGGCGATGAAGGCATCGGCGTCGCGCGGCGCGATACCCGCCTTCTGGGGCTCTTCACCGGTATTGACCTGAATGAGGACTCGCGGACGTTTGCCCAGTTTGTCGCCCGCCCGGGCCAACGCCTCGGCCAGTCGGTCGCGGTCCAGGGTCTCGATGATGTCGAAGCGGGCCAAGGCCGCCTCGGCCTTATTGCTCTGCAACGGACCGATCAGGCGCAGTTCCACAGCATGGGCTGCGGCCTCGGGGGCACCCCAGCGGCTGTCTGCCTCCTGCACCCGGTTCTCGCCGAATACGGCCTGTCCGGCATCCAGTATGGCCTTTACCCGGCCCCAGGGCTGGGTCTTGGTCACGGCCACCAGGGTGACGGCCGCCGGGTCGCGTCCGCAATCGCGCGCGGCAGCCTCGATCCGCGCCCGCGCCTCATCCAGACGCTGGGCAATGGACGGAGGCGCAGAGACAGGCGATGAGGAGGACATGACGGGCGACCCGGACGAAAACCAGCTGTGGCAGACGGCACAGGCTCTAAACCGGGCCGCGGCGGCTGTCAGCCCGGGTGTCGCGTCCCTGCCCCCCTTGCTGTTCTTTACCGATCCGGTCCGCACCCCCCGGCCCTGGGAGGTCGCAGCGCGCCTGCCCCGGGGGGCCGGGGTGGTCTATCGCGGCTTTGGCCGGCCCGAAATGGCCGACGAGGCCCGGCTGCTGCGGCGCGTCACGACCGCGCGGAGCCTGAGGTTGCTGATCGGGCTCGACGCCGATCTGGCACGGGCCGTCGGGGCGGACGGCGTGCATCTGCCCGAACGCGATCTGGGCCGGGCTGCGGCCCTGCGGTCCCGTCACCCCGAATGGACCATAACCGGCGCCCTGCATGGCGAGGCCTCCAGGCCTGCGCCCGAGGGCCTGGACGCCGTCATTGTGTCACCGGTATTTCAGGCAGGCGGATCCAGCGCGGATCGGGACCCTCTGGGGATCGCGGAGGTCACCCGTCGGGTCGCGTGCCTGCCCCTGCCGGTCTACGGCCTCGGCGGCATCACGGCGGAAACGGCGCCCGCTCTGGCGGACACCGGTCTGTGCGGGCTGGCGGCGGTTGGCGGTGTGGTGAGGGTGTTCAGCGCGGGCTGAACGGGCGCTCAGAAGCGGAAGATGCTTTCCAGGCGGACGCGCGGCTGGGCGCGGGCATCGGGTTCGCGGACCCGGGCCGGATCGGGATCGGTGACCGCCAGACCGGCCGAGGCCCCGACGCGCAGGCTGGGGTTGACGCGGTAGTAGGCGCCGGCTTCGACGTCACCCCATTCAGCTTCGCGACTGGCGGGCGGGCTGAGACTGAAGTCGAGACCCCAGCGTCCGCTTTCGTTGAGGCGCAGACCCCGGCGTTGGCCGGTGCGCGCTGCGCGATCTGCGTCACTGAGCGATACGGTCGGCGTCTGGGCCCGCGGGGCGGGGCGCGTCTGCGCTTCAGCGGTGGCGGGCGCCAGCGTCAGGGCAGCGCCAGCCATGATCAGGGCGACCGACAGACTGGCGGTCACGCCCGTGCGGGCGCGCTGTGCCTTGACCTGTCCTGTGCGCGTCTGGCGCATGTCCTGCCCTTTGAGCCTTCGACTCTGATTGGCGTCAGCGACCGGCAAAAACCGGTCCCGCCGCTTTATGACCTGAAACTAAGACACTGGCCTCATGTTCGGTCAATGCAAACGGGGGCCAAGGGTTGCGCGCGTCGCGACTCCGTTCCCTCCTGTGGCGCAAGCGTCACGCGAATTCCGGTCTGCCGCCCCTATCCCGGCTGGCGAGTCCCGCGCTCCGGGCCGCAGATGCGGCTTTGCCTTGTCTTTGCCCCTTTTCCCCGTGCTATAGGACGGACAGTTCCGGGTCGGTGCGATCCGGGACGACGCATGCGCTTCTGTCCGGGAGCGATGAGGTTGAATCTGAACGGAGAGTCCTGAATGGCCACCCAGTCGGCTGTGGTTCGCGGCGCAGCAATGGTCCTGATGGCATCGAGCCTGGCCCTGGCCGGATGTAGCTCGATCCCGATCATCGGCGGTTCGGGCAATGCGGCGGCCTCCAACGACCCGTCCGTCGGCATCGGTGTGAACGCCTATCTGTGGCGCGCCTCGCTGGACACGCTCAGCTTCATGCCGCTGGAGAGCGCCGACCCCTGGGGTGGCGTGATCAATTATGACTGGTATTCGGACCCCGCCGCCCCGAACGAGCGGTTCAAGGCCACCGTCTTCATCCTCGACACCCGGCTTCGGGCCGATGCCCTGAACGTGGCCGTGGTCAAGCAGGTGCGTGGCGCCGACGGCCAGTGGACGGCCGCCCCGGTCGATCCGCAGACCGAGACGGACCTCGAGAACGCCATCCTGACGCGCGCGCGCCAGCTCAACCTCGCCGACGCCCGCTGACCGTAGGGGGCACTCGCCTCCTGTACCCGATCTGACGGGCCCCGAGCCGGGTTTCGTCTCTCCCGACCGACGCATCCGGGCCCGGCCCGCGCCGGGCTCGTTCAAGGAGCCCTCTTTCGCGTGGCCCGATACGACCCCAAGACCGCCGAGCCCCGCCAGCAGGACCGCTGGCGCGAGGCTGACGCCTTCACCACGCCGGCCGCGCCGACCGGCAAGCCCAAATACTATGTGCTGGAGATGTTCCCCTATCCGTCCGGGAACATCCACATGGGCCATGCGCGCAACTATGTGATGGGCGATGTGGTGGCCCGCTTCAAACGGGCCCGGGGCTTTGAGGTCCTGCACCCCATGGGCTGGGACGCCTTTGGCATGCCGGCCGAAAACGCCGCCATGGAGCGCGGCGTGCACCCGGGCGAATGGACCTGGTCCAACATCGCCACCATGCGGGACCAGCTGAAGCTGCTGGGTCTGTCGCTGGACTGGTCGCGCGAGTTCGCCACCTGTGATCCGGCCTATTACGGCAAGCAGCAGGCCTGGTTCCTGGAGTTGCTGAAGCGCGGCCTGGTCTATCGCAAGGACTCGGTGGTCAACTGGGATCCGGTCGACAATACGGTTCTGGCCAATGAGCAGGTGATCGACGGGCGCGGCTGGCGCTCGGGTGCCGTGGTCGAAAAGCGCAAGCTGAACCAGTGGTTTCTGCGGATCACCGACTATGCCGACGACCTGATCGACGGGCTGAAGACGCTGGACCGCTGGCCCGACAAGGTGCGGACCATGCAGGAGAACTGGATCGGACGGTCCAGCGGCCTGCAGATGACCTGGGCCTTTGCCGGCGCGCCGCCCAAGGGGTTTGAGGGCGGCATCGAGATCTACACCACCCGGCCCGACACCCTGTTCGGCGCCTCTTTCCTGGGCCTCGCCCCCGACCATCCGCTGTCGAAACAGCTGGCCGAGGCCGATCCTGCCGTCGCGGAGTTCGTCGCCGAATGCCGCCGGGGCGGCACCTCCGAGGCCGAGATCGAACAGGCCGAGAAGATCGGTCGCGACACGGGCCTGAAGGTCCGCCATCCGTTCACCGGCGCGGAGATCCCGGTCTGGATCGCCAACTTCATCCTGTCGGAATACGGCACGGGCGCCATCTTCGCCTGTCCGGCCCACGACCAGCGCGATCTGGAGTTTGCGCGCAAATATGACCTGCCGGTGCTGCCGGTCGTGCGGCCCGAGGGGGCCGATGACAGCTTCGACGTCGGGGACGAGGCCTATACGGGTCCCGGCGCCCTGTTCAATTCGGACTTCCTGAACGGCAAGGGGATCGCGGAGGGGAAGGCCGAGGTCATCGCCCGCGTCGAGGCCGCCGGCGCCGGCGAGGGCAAGACCCTGTACCGCCTGCGCGACTGGGGCGTCAGCCGCCAGCGCTACTGGGGCTGTCCGATCCCGGTCATCCACTGCGCGTCCTGCGGCGCCGTGCCGGTGCCGGCCGACCAGCTGCCGGTGGTGCTGCCCGAGGACGTGACCTTCGACAAGCCGGGCAATCCGCTGGATCGCCACCCGACGTGGAAGCACGTCCGCTGTCCGTCCTGCGATGCCGAGGCCGTGCGCGAGACCGACACGCTCGATACCTTCGTCGATTCCAGCTGGTATTTCGCCCGCTTCACCGATCCGAAGGCCGAGGCGCCGATCAACAAGGCCGCTGCGGACCACTGGCTGCCGGTCGACCAGTATATCGGCGGGGTCGAGCACGCCGTCCTGCACCTGCTGTATGCCCGCTTCATCAGCCGCGCCCTGACGGATGCCGGCATGATGTCCGTGAAGGAGCCGTTTGCCGGCCTGTTTACGCAAGGGATGGTGGTCCACGAGACCTATCGCACCGAAGCCGGGGCCTGGGTCGAGCCGACCGATGTCCGGCTGGAGACGGTCGACGGCAAGCGCGTCGCGACCCGCCTGTCGACCGGCGAGCCCCTGTCGATCGGCGACATCGAGAAGATGTCGAAGTCCAAGAAGAATGTGGTCGCGCCGCAGGAAATCCTCGACAGCCACGGCGTCGATGCCGGGCGTCTGTTCGTGCTGTCCGACAGCCCGCCCGAGCGGGACGTCCAGTGGACGACCGGCGGTCTGGAGGGCGCAAGCCGCTTCGTGCAGCGCGTCTGGGCCGAGTTCGACGGATTCGACGGCGCCGCGCCCGATCAGGCCGAGGTCGACCAGACCCTGCGCCGCGAGACCCACAAGGCGATCAAGGCCGTCACCGAAGGCGTCGAGGGCTTCCGCTTCAACTCGGCCATCGCCAAGCTGTACGGCTTTCTGTCGACCCTGCGCGCCCATGCCGGCGCGGGCGGTGCGGCGCGGCGTGAGGCCCTGTCGGCCTTTGCCCGCCTGATCGCCCCCTTTACCCCCCACCTGGCCGAGGAATGCTGGAGCGCGCTGGGCGAGAGCGGCATGGTTCTGGACGCGCCCTGGCCCCAGTGGGACCCGGCGTTGGCGGCCGATGACGAGCTGACCCTGCCCGTCCAGATCGGCGGCAAGCGGCGCGGCGAGATCGTCATGCCGCGCGGGGCCGATCCCAAGGCCGTCGAGGCCGAGGCGCTGGCCAATCCGGCCGTGCGCGCCTACCTTGAGGCCAATGGTCTGTCGGTCCGGAAGGTGATCGTGGTGCCCGATCGTATCGTCAATCTGGTGGCAGGATGACCGGCGGCCTGCGCGGGCTCTGGCTGGGCGGGGCTGCGGCCTTGATGCTGGCCGTCTCCGCCTGTGGTTTCACTCCCCTGTATGGGGAGGCCGCCACGGCCGGCCTGTCGCGCATTGTGGTTGAAACCCCCGACACCCGGCTGGGCTACCGGCTGCGTGAGCGGCTGGAGGATGCCCTTCTGTATGATCGGGCCCTCGCACCTGCATGGCGTCTGGACGTGACGCTTGATCCCTCCCGAAGGCCGCTGGGCCGTCGGATCGACGACACCGCCGCCCGCTATGAGATGACCCTTATCGGGCAGTGGACGCTGACGCCGCTGTCCGGCGGCGAAGCCCGGACCGGAAGCGAGACGGTCACGGTCACCTATGCCGTCTCGGACCAGCCCTATGCCGCGATCGCGGCCCAGGAAGACGCCGAGGAGCGTGCGGCCGAGGCCCTCGCCCAGCGAATCCGCCTGGCCCTGTTCCACGCCGTGGGCCCGACCGCCCCGGCCCGTCCCTGATCCGGGGCCATGCAGCTCTCCAAGGCTCCGGAGATCGAGCGCTTCCTCAAGTCCCCCGACCCGTCGGTGCGCGTGGTCCTGATCCATGGGCGTGACCGCTCGGGCGTGGGGGAACGGGCCGAGCGGCTGTGCAAGACCGTCACCCCGGACCTCAACGACCCCTTCAATGTCTCCCTGCTGACCGAGACCGATGTCGAGGCGGACGACGGCCGGCTGGAGGACGCCCTGTCGGCCCTGTCGATGATGGGCGGGCGACGTCTGGTGCGGTTGCGCCTCGGCGGCGAGCGCGTGCCGCAGGAAAAGGCCCTGGCGGCGGTTCTCAAGGGCCATGCGGACGGCCAGTACAACGCCGACGCCGTCTGGGTGATTGAGGCGGGCAATCTGGGCCGGGATTCAGCGCTGCGCCGCGCAGCCGAGAGCCAGGCCGGGGCCGTCGGCATCGTCTGCTATGAGGATGAGACCGGCGACGTCGCACGGATGACGCGCGAGGCCCTGCAGGCGGACAATGTCGGTCTGACGCGCGAGGCACTGGACCGGTTCGTCGCCCGCCTGCCCCGCGAACGCGGCCTGATGCGTCAGGAGCTGGAGCGGCTCATCCTCTATATCGGCCCCGGATCCGGCCGGCAGATCGACGAGGCGGAGCTTGAGGCGCATCTGGGCGTCGAGCCGCAGGCCTCGTTCCAGGACGCGGCCCAGCAGGCCTTTGGCGGCAAGGCGGCGGCCTGTCAGGGGGGCTTGCGCCGGGCCTTTGCCGAGGGCGAGGCCGCCGTCGCGGCGGTTCGCGCGGCAGGCCAGCATCTGGGGCGGTTGCGCCGCATATCTGCGGCCATCGCCTCGGGTCAGGGGGCGCGCGAGGCCGCCAAGGCAGCGGGCGTCTTCTGGAAACAGGAGGCCGAGATCCTGCGGCAGGTGAAGGTCTGGTCCCCGCGCGACCTGCAGGAGGTCACCGAGGCCGTGGCGCTGGCCGAGGTTCGCACCAAGACCACGGGCCTGCCTGACCGGCTGATCACCGAGCGGCTGTTCCTCGAAATCTCGGCGCGGGCCCGCAGGCTGGGACTTTAGCCAAAATAGCCTATATAAATCAGTGGGTTAACCGCGCTTTGACGCCTTGCGGAAAGCGGGCTTGTTGGCCGCTGCGCTCTGACGCGCGACCATCTTCTCTTCGTGCTGGCCCGGCTTGAAGCCCCCGGACGTGGCTGCGCCACTGCTCCCGGCCTTCTTGGCGGCCAGGGCCCGCTTCATGGCATCAGCGGTCGGGTTGCTTTTGCTGGGATCGTGGGGCGCGTCGGTCATGCTGTCACCCTAGCACGGCCGTGGATCAAAGGCGCATCAATCGACGGCACAGCTCGTCCAGCTGTTCCAGGCTGGCGTAGCGCAGGGTCAGCTCGCCCTTCCCACCCCGATCCGCCAGTTCGACCTTCATCCCCAGGGCATCGGCCAGATCCTGTTGCAGGGCCTCGATATCGGCCGAGGCTTCGCTGTGACTGCCGCCACCGCGCTGGGATGGCCGGACCGGCCGGTCACCCTCGGTCGCCTGGCGCGCCAGGATTTCGGTCTGGCGGACATTCAGACCCTTGGCCAGCACCTCCTCGGCCAGAGCCACCGGATCGGAGGCGGTGATCAGCGCCCGGGCGTGGCCTGCGCTGAGGCGACCGGCCATGACGTGCTCGCGCACCGGCGCCGGCAACTGCAGCAGGCGCAGGGTGTTGGCCACGTGGCTGCGGCTCTTGCCCACCACGCCAGCGACGGCGTCCTGTGTGCGGCCGAACCGCTCCATCAGCTGGGCATAGGCATTGGCCTCTTCCATCGGGTTGAGGTCGGCCCGCTGGACGTTCTCGATGATCGCGACCTCGAGCACCTCGACATCGTCCATCTGACGCTCGATGACCGGCACACTGGTCAGGCGGGCCGCCTGGGCCGCGCGCCAGCGGCGCTCGCCGGCGATGATCTGCCAGCGATCCGGCTCGCCCGGCCAGGCGCGAACCAATATGGGCTGAAGCACGCCGCGATCGCGGATCGAAACCGTCAGTTCCTCGAGGTCCGCCGGGGTGAACTGTTTCCGCGGCTGGTCCGGATTGGGGCTCAGCAGCTCGATCGGCAGCAGGCGCACGCCTGCGGGCGCCCCCTCGCCGGACACGGCGACCGGTTGCTCTCCGACGTTTTCCCCCAGTAGGGCCGACAGACCGCGCCCCAGACCTCTTTGACGTTCAGACACAACTCATTCTTTCTGTTCAGGAACTCAGGCGACAGCCAGACGACGCGAGCGCTCGCGCTTCACCACTTCACGCGCCAGCTTGAGATAGGCCTGGCTGCCGGCGCATTTCAGGTCATAGATCAGGGCCGGTTTGCCGAAGGACGGCGCCTCGGACACCCGCACATTCCGGGGGATGACCGCGTCATAGACCTTATCGCCGAAGTGAGCCCGGACATCATTGGCGACCTGGCCCGACAGGGCATTGCGCTTGTCATACATGGTCAGGACCAGACCCTGAATCTCCAGCCGGGGATTGAGGCTCTGGCGGACCATTTCGATGGTCTTCATCAGCTGGGTCAGGCCCTCCAGCGCAAAGAATTCGCACTGCAGAGGCACCAGAACGGCATCAGCTGCCGCCATGGCATTGAGCGTCAGAAGGTTGAGCGACGGCGGGCAATCGATCAGGACATAGTCATACTGGGTCTGACCGACGCGGCCATGGGCCAGCAGGGCGTCGCGAAGCCGGAAGGATCGCCTGTCCGCCTGACTGAGCTCGATCTCGACACCGGACATGTCGGGGTCCGACGGGATGATGTGCAGCCCGGGGACGGCCGTTTCCACCGCCGCTTCAGCCACGGCCCTACCGTCGGTCACGACGTCATAGATGGTGACGCGCCGCGTTTCACGTGAAACACCCAGACCTGTCGAGGCATTGCCCTGGGGGTCCATGTCGACGATCAGGACCTTTTCGCCGATGGCGGCCAGAGCCGTGCCGAGATTGATGGCTGTGGTCGTCTTGCCCACGCCGCCCTTCTGGTTGGACACCGCCAGTACACGTGGTCCACGCTTGGTCTCAGTGAGGACGGACACGGCGGACACTCCCGATACAAACAATGCGGCCGCGAGGATCGCTTTGCGACGGCCTGAGCTCATGGTCAAATTGCCAGGATTTTCGCGCCTCGCGCAACTCCTCCTCGGCCCGTTCCCCCTTGAGAAACACGGCTTGTGCACCGCGCTGCAGATAGGGCTGTGCATAACCCAGCAGCCGCTCCATCGGGGCGAGCGCCCGGGCCGTGACCACATCCACGGCGACATCGTCCTGGTCTTCCGCGCGACCGTGGATCACCGTGGCCGGCAATTCCAGTGTTTCAACCACGGCCGAAAGGAAACGACAGCGTTTGCCGAGACTGTCGATCAGCCAGACGTGCGCGTCGGGGTTGGCCTTGAGCAGTATGGCCAGAATTAAGCCGGGAAAGCCCGCACCGGCGCCCAGATCAGCCCATGTTCGGGCTTCCGGCTCCATTTCCAGCAGCTGCGCACTGTCCCAGGCGTGACGCGACCAGAAGTCCGGCAGGGTGTCCGGACCGACCAGATTCATGACCGCATTGGTCTCGGTCAGCATGTCCCGGAAACGGTCCAGCTCCGCCATCCGCGCGTCAGAGGCGCCGGTGCGCGTCTGGAAATCCTCTCGCGTGCGAACGGTCACGCGGCGACCCGCGTCTTCTTCACATGCGCCAGCAGGGCCGTCAGGGCGCCGGGGGTTACCCCTTCGATGCGGGACGCCTGTCCCAGGGTCACCGGACGGACCTTGGCCAGCTTCTCGCGCACCTCGGTCGACAGCCCGCCCAGGGCGCCATAGTCGAGGTCGGCAGGAAGGCGAAGATCTTCCTCCCGCCGCAGCGCCTCCGCATCCGCCGACTGGCGGTCCAGATAGCCGGCATAGAGGGCCTCAATGGACAACTGCTCGCGCACTGCAGGGCTGCGCTCAGCGAGGTCCGGCCGGACCGGCAGGAAATGGTCAAGCGTCACCCCGGCATGGGCCAGAAGATCCCGCACCGACCGACGTTGACCATCGGCATTCACGTGAATGCCCAGACGCTTCGCCTCGCCCGGCGTGAATTTGGTTTCGTTGGCCCAGGCCAGCACATCGCCCAGCTCGGCCTGTTTGGCGGTGAACGCCCGCGTGCGATCCGGTCCGGCCAGCGCCAACTCAATCGCCAGCGGCGTCAGGCGCCGGTCCGCATTGTCGGCCCGAAGGCTCAGCCGGTATTCCGCGCGGCTGGTGAACATGCGGTAGGGCTCGGTCACACCGCGTGTGACCAGATCGTCGATCATGACCCCGATATAGGCCTGATCACGGCGCAGGATCACAGCGTCCCGTCCACCAGCCGCGCGAGCGGCGTTCAGCCCGGCCATCAAACCCTGGGCGGCTGCCTCCTCATAGCCGGTCGTGCCATTGATCTGGCCGGCCAGGTACAGGCCCGCGCGCGCCTTGACCTCGAGCGTCGGCAGCAGTTCGCGGGGGTCGACATAGTCATATTCGATGGCATAGCCGTAGCGGAACACCTCGACCGCCTCCAGACCGGGGATGGTCCTCAGGAAGGCGTCCTGGGTCGCTTCGGACACCGAGGTCGAGATGCCGTTCGGATAGACGGTCGGATCGTCCAGTCCCTCGGGCTCGAGGAAGATCTGGTGGCTGGTCTTGTCGGCGAACCGGACGACCTTGTCCTCGATCGACGGGCAATAGCGCGGGCCCCGGCCGGACAGATGCCCGCCATAGACAGCGCTTTCGCCCAGATTCTCGGCGATGATCCGGTGCGTCTCTTCCGTCGTATGGGTGATGCCGCACGCGATCTGGGGCACGGCGATCCGGTCGGTCAGGAAGCTGAAGGGCACGGGCTCGGCGTCGGCCGCCTGCATCTCCAGTCGGTCCCAGGCAATGGTGCGCCCATCCAGCCGGGCGGGCGTGCCGGTCTTGAGGCGGCCCAGCGCCAGCCCTGCGGCATGCAGATCGGCCGCCAGACCGGTGGACGGGGCCTCGCCATGACGCCCTGCCGGAATGCGCAGATCGCCCCGGTGAATGATCCCGTTCAGGAAGGTGCCGGTCGTCAGCACGACCGCAGCCGCCCTCGGGGAATCGCCCGCCTCGGTCTCGATCCCGACGACGCGGGTGCCGTCGACGATCAAGCGCGTGGCCGTGCCGGCCATCAGGGTCAGATTGGCGGTGGCGGCAAGCTCGGCCTGCATGGCCTCGCGATAGAGCCGCCGGTCGATCTGCGACCGCGGCCCCTGCACCGCCGCGCCCTTCGACCGGTTCAGCATGCGGAACTGGATGCCCGACACATCGGCGAGCCGCCCCATGATGCCGTCCATGGCGTCGATTTCGCGGACGAGATGGCCCTTACCCAGTCCGCCGATGGCCGGGTTGCAGCTCATCTCGCCGATGGTGTCGAGCCGCTGGGTCAGCAGCACGGTGCGGGCGCCGGCGCGCGCCGAGGCGGCCGCGGCTTCACAGCCGGCGTGCCCTCCCCCGATGACGATGACGTCGAACGTGTTCATGGCCGGGGACATAGGGGAAAAGCGGCCCGTCCGCCACCGCGCCGGGCCTGTTTCACGTGAAACTATTTGCCGATGCAGAAGCTGGCGAAGACCTCGCCCAGCACGTCCTCGACCCCGATATCGCCGGTGATACGGGCCAGACTGCCTGCGGCCCGGCGCAGATCTTCGCCCGCCATCTCGGGCGCGATAGCCAACGCCTGCCGCGCCGATTGGACCGAGGCCACGGTTTCCTCAAGCCTGAGGCGGTGGCGCTCCCGCGTCAGGGCCGGGAAGTCTCCGCCGCTGAGATCAGCGGCCAGCCGACCGGACAGCCACCTGGTCAAGGCGTCCAGCCCCTCTCCGGCGGTCGGCGACACCGTCAGCGTCTCGACGTGTGCGGACACCTCGGGCCAGCCGGGCCGGTTCAGGTCGGCTTTGGTCCGGATGCACAGGTCGCCGGGCCTGACGAGCGCACCGGCGGGACCGACCGGATCCCCGGGCGCGACCACCCAGAGCCGCAGGTCGGCCGCCTCGGCCCGGGCGCGGGCGCGACGCACCCCCTCCGCCTCGACCGGGTCGTCACTGTCGCGCAGCCCGGCTGTGTCCGACAGGGTCACGGCATAGCCCCCGATCACCAGGGCGGCGTCCAGCACGTCCCGGGTGGTTCCGGCGATCGGGGTGACAATGGCGGCTTCGCGCTCGACCAGCGCATTGAACAGCGACGACTTGCCGGCATTGGTCTCGCCGATCAGGACGATCCGGTAGCCGTCTCGAATGCGCTCCCCCCGTAGGCCGTCCGCAAGGGCCCGCTCGAGATCGCGGATCAGGGCGTCGAGTACCGGCCCGGCCCGGCTGGCCAGGCCATCGGGTATATCCTCGTCCGGGAAATCGATCTCGGCCTCGACCAGCGACAGGGCGGTCAGCAAATCACGACGGAACCCGGCATAGGTGTCGGCGAGCGCGCCTCGCAGCTGTCCCAGCGCCTGGGCCGACTGTTCGGCTGTCTCAGCGTCGATCAGATCGGCGATGGCCTCGGCCTGGGTCAGGTCCAGCTTGCCGTTCTCAAAGGCACGGCGGGTGAAGGCGCCGGGCTCGGCCGGGCGCACGCCCAGATCGATCAGCGCCCGACTGACGGCTTCGACCACAGCCCTGCCGCCGTGCAAATGCAGTTCGGCCGCATCCTCGCCGGTATAGCTGGCCGGCGCCTTGAAACGCAGAACCAGCGCCTGGTCCAGCACCGCGCCCCGATGGCGGAGCGAGCGAACGACCGCGTGTCTCGGCGAGGGCAGCCGCCCCCCCAGAGCCTCCAGCACCCGGTCGCAGTCGGGTCCCGACAGCCGGATAACGGCCACCGCCCCCCGACCCGGCGGCGTGGCCAGGGCAAAGAGCGTGTCCGTCACCTGGGCCTCATTTCGTGGCGGCTTCCATCATGCGCCGGAACTGCTCCTGGGCCTGCAGGCCGAAGCCGGTCCAAGTCTTCATCAGCTCTTCGGGCTGCATGGCGGCCATATTGTCAGCCATCCGCTTCTGCATCTCGGAGACCATGGCCTCATTGAGCGGCGTCACGTCCGGCAAGCCCAGAAAGGCGCGCGCCTCGGCCGGGGTACAATCGATCTCGACATTGACCTTCATGATGTCTCCTTTGTCCTGCCGCTCGGTTCGCGGAACCTCGCGGCTTGAGGACGTTTCACGTGAAACACGACCTCAAGTAGCCTCGCACCGCGTGCGAGGCGATAGGGCCAGATCAGGTGTTCATCGACTGGAAGAAGTCCGCGTTGTTCTTCGACTGGCGCAGCTTGTCGAGCAGGAATTCGATCGCGTCCTGCGGGCCCATCGGATTGAGGATGCGGCGCAGGACATAGGTCTTGGCCAGCTGATCCTTCGGCGTGATGAGATCTTCCTTGCGGGTGCCGGACTTGAGCACATCGATGGCCGGGAAGATGCGCTTGTCAGCGACCTTGCGGTCCAGCACGATTTCCGAGTTACCGGTGCCCTTGAACTCTTCGAAGATGACTTCGTCCATCCGGCTGCCGGTATCGATCAGGGCGGTGGCGATGATGGTCAGCGAGCCCCCCTGCTCCACGTTCCGGGCGGCGCCGAAGAAGCGCTTGGGCCGCTGCAGGGCGTTGGCGTCGACACCCCCCGTCAGCACCTTGCCGGACGACGGCACAGTGGCGTTGTAGGCGCGGCCCAGCCGGGTGATGGAGTCCAGCAGGATCACGACATCCTTGTTGTGCTCGACCAGACGCTTAGCCTTTTCGATGACCATTTCGGCCACGGCGACGTGGCGGGTGGCGGGCTCGTCGAAGGTCGAGGCGACGACCTCGCCCTTCACCGTCCGCTGCATGTCCGTCACTTCTTCCGGCCGCTCATCGATCAGCAGCACGATCAGGAAGACCTCGGGGTGGTTGGCCTCGATTGACTTGGCGATGTTCTGCAGCATGACCGTCTTGCCGACCCGCGGCGGGGCGACGATCAGGCAGCGCTGGCCCTTGCCCAGCGGCGCGACGATGTCGATCACCCGGCCCGACCGATCCTTCAGCGTCGGGTCCTGGATTTCCATGTGCAGCCGCTCTTCGGGATAGAGCGGGGTCAGGTTGTCGAACAGGACCTTGGTCTTGACCAGTTCCGGATCTTCCAGATTGATCGTGTCGACCTTGAGCAGGGCGAAATAGCGCTCGCCCTCGCGCGGGCCACGCACCGCGCCGTGGATGGTGTCACCCGAGCGCAGGCCGAAACGGCGGATCTGCGACGGCGAGACATAGATGTCATCGGGACCCGGCAGATAGTTGGCGTCCGGACTGCGCAGGAAGCCAAAGCCGTCGGGCAGGATTTCCAGCACGCCGTCGGCAATGATCTCGACCTCTTCCTCGGCCAGCGCCTTGAGGATGGCGAACAGCAGGTCCTGTTTGCGCAGGTTGGAGGCGTTCTCGACCTCCAGCTGTTCGGCAAAGGCGACCAGGTCGGCGGGCGTCTTCTCGTTCAGCTCGGCCAGGGTGATCCGGCCGGACGGCACAATGGCTTCGCCCTCATCCTCATCGTCCTCGGTCGTTTCGACCTCAGTGGCCGGCGTGTCCGCCACGGCGCCATCGGCCACAGCCGGCTCGGTCTCAGGGGTGTCGGAGATGTCGGTGGGATCGCTCATCGGAACTCGCACGGGAATGAGCCCCCGAACAATCCATGTTCAGGAGCGAAAAACCTAATAATGTCAGGCCCTTATGGGCCAGTCGGGGAACTCCGGAGCCTGCCCGGCCCATGAGGGCGATCAGTGGCGGACACAGGAGGAAGAGAAGGGCACCGCCCCGCAGGACGGCTCAGGACCACGGAAACCACGCCCGCCGCAGCGGGTCAAGTCCGCTGCAGCCGCAGCGTCAGCGCGTGCCCCACTCCAGGGTCACGGACAGCACCATGACGATGGCGATCAGGAAGGGGATCTCATTGGTCATCCGCCAGAACCGGCTCGTGCGGACCGAGGTCCCGGCCTGAATGCGGCGGAATTCGCCGGACAGATAACCGTGCCAGGCCCCCAGCGCCAGAATCCCCGCGATCTTGGCCAGCATCCACGGCTGGTGGGCAAAGCTCCAGTCCGCGCCGTCTCCGCTCCGTATCCAGAACAGCCACAGGCCGAGCACTGTGGCTGCGATCATGGCGGGGTTCAGGATGATCTTCAGCAGGCGCCGCTGCCAGGTGCGCAGAAGGCCGCGCATCTCGCTGCGCAAGGGCTCGGGCTTGTCCGCCTGCTCCGCGTCATAGGCATAGAGGCGCGGCAGGAACAGAAGACCGGCCATCCAGGCGATCACCGCCAGAATGTGCAGCCCGCGCGCCAGATCATACAGGTTCACGCCGCTGCCCCCTGCCGCTGCTCGGCCTGGCAGGGACAGGCCTTCCACGCCGCCTGACAGCCCGGCCCGAACGGCGCCGTACCCGAGCGATCCAGCGCCGCGACCACACCCTCGGCCAGACCGGAGATGAAGGCCGGCGTCACACTGACCGTCGGCACCCGGATATAGGGGTGGATGCCGTGTTCCTCGGCCAGTTCCCGGTATTCGATATCCAGCTCGACGAGGGTCTCGATATGCTCCGAGACGAAGGCGATCGGCACCAGCACGACCCCGACGCCGTCCCTGCCGGCCTGTTCCAGGGCCTCGGGGGTCGACGGCCCCAGCCACTTCATAGGCCCGACCCGGCTTTGGTAGCACAGGCCCCAGTCGCTCAGGCCCAGCCGTTCGGCGACGGCGCGACACCCGGCCTCGACCTGTTCGGCATAGGGATCGCCCTTCTTCGTCACCAGCGACTCGGGGATACCATGGGCAGAAAACAGCACGCGCACGGGCGGGTCGCCGGCGGCCGTCAGCCCCTCGCGGATCAGCCCGGCCTGGGCCTCGACCCAGCCTTCGGCCTGGGGATAGCAACAGATGGCGCGGCTGGCGCCCGGTCCGCGATAGGTCTCGTGCCACAGCTTGAGCGACGAGGCGGTCGTCGTGGTCGAAAACTGCGGATACAGGGGCAGGAGCACGATCTGGTCAGGCGCCCACGCCTCGACCTCGGCCGCCACGGCCTCCGTCATCGGATGCCAGTAGCGCATGCAGATAAAGGCCTTGATCTGATCGCCCGGCAGGCGCTCCGACAGGGCCTGCTCCAGCGCCACGGCCTGGGACCGGGTGCCGGGCAGCAGGGGCGACCCCCCGCCCATATAGTCATAATTGGACTGGGCGCTCTTTTCCCGACGGCTCGAGATCAACCACGCCACCGCCGTCCGCAACAGCCCCGGCAGGCCGATGATGGCCGGATCATTGAACAGGTTGAACAGGAAGGGCTTTACGGACTCCGGTCCGTCCGGACCGCCCAGGTTGAACAGCACCACCGCGACGCGGCGACCCTGACTGTCCTGCGGGCGGTTCATTGCGCGCCAATCCTTTTGAGGACCTGCTCGACATGCGAAATCGGCACGTCCGGCAGGATTCCGTGGCCCAGGTTGAAGATCCACGGCCCCGCGCCCCAGGCCTCCAGCAGCTGGTCCACTCGGCGATCCAGCGCCGGGCCTCCAGCGCGCAACAGGAGCGGATCCAGCGCGCCCTGGATCGGCTTGATCGCCTGCACCCGGCGACCAACCTCCAGCGGGCAAGCTGTGTCGAGGGCGACCGCCTGGACGTCGCAGTCATGGGCATAACGTTCGGCCAGCGCAGCCGATCCGCGCGGAAAGCCGATCAGGGGCACGGTCACGCCCAATTCCCGCACCCGGGCCACCAGCTTTTGGTGGGGTTTCAGGACCAGAACCTCGAACAGATCGTCCGGCAGGCCCTCGGCCCAGCTCTCGAAGATCTTGAGGACCTGGGCCCCCGCATCCGCCTGCATCTTCAGATAGTGGGCCGTGGCCTCGACCAGAATGTCCAGCAAGGCCAGGACCTTCTCCGGCTCCCGGTAATAAAAGGTCCGGGCCTGGGCCCGTTCGCCCTTGCCGATCGAGCGCGTCTCGCCATCCAGCATATAGGTCGCAACGGTCCAGGGTGCGCCGGCAAAACCGATCAGGGTCCGCTCGGGGTCCAGCGCGGCCCGCACGCGGCTGAGGGTTTCCCCGACAGATGACAGGTAGTCACCCGCCCCGGCGGTCAAAGCCTGCATATGCCCCAGATCCGGCAGGGCGCCGAGCCGCGGACCTTCCCCCGCCTCGAACCAGACCTTCTGGCCCAGAGCCTGGGGGATCAGCAGGATGTCAGCAAAGACAATCGCCGCGTCGAAGCCAAAACGGCGCATGGGCTGCAGCGTCGCCTCGGCCGCCATCCCGGGGTTCAGGCAAAAGGCGATGAAATCCGGGGCCTCGGCCCGCAGAGCCCGGTATTCCGGCAGATAGCGCCCCGCCTGACGCATGAACCAGACCGGGGGCCGGTCGGTGACTTCACCCCTGAGGGCCCTGAGCAAGCGCGTATCCGTCATGGAGCGGCTTTAGGCCGGGCGGACCAAGACCTCAAGCGGGCGAAATGCCTCGCTCTGCTTCTCTTCCTCTCGATAGAGATATTGAAAGTGAAGACAGCAGGTAGGGCCGGGGATGACGGGGACAGTTGGCCCGAGTCCGGCGCCCGCTGCCGACCTTTTCACAGGGCTTTGCGGCAAGGATCGAAGCTGCCGGCAGAGCCTGTAGAAACCGGGGATAATCCTTAATCAAACCTTAATGGGCGGGCCCGGAAGCCGACGTCCGTCGGGGGATGATCTGTTTGCGGATTAACGTCTCA
The DNA here is from genome assembly GCF_036963785.1 of Brevundimonas sp. Lineage (GTDB taxonomy): Bacteria > Pseudomonadota > Alphaproteobacteria > Caulobacterales > Caulobacteraceae > Brevundimonas. Next base: position 157,928 of record NZ_JBALUS010000003.1, on the reverse strand, counting down.
TTAACCTTTCCCCAGGGCATCGGAACGCGGTTGCCGCCCTTGGGACAGATGGCCCCGAACCGTCGTCATATCTTCACATCCGTCCCCGTTGTCCGGCCGCCCGGCCTGCCATCCCGGATTCCGCCCGCATGGCGGACCGATTGATCCCCGCCTGCCGCAGGGGATCATCCACAGGAATCCCGGATTCGCTCCGCAGGGTTCTGACCCGCTCGAACAGGTTTGACGCCCGCGCCGCTTCGGACGATGACAGGACATGACCCCGACACGCTCAGGCTCCGGCCGGCTGGCCACCTATTTCCACGTCCATCTGGTCTCCGACTCGACCGGTGAGACCCTGAACGCCATGGCCAAGGCGGTCACGGCCCGCTTCGACGGCGTGATCCCCATCGAACACATCTATGCCCTGGTCCGCTCGCCCAAACAGATGGAGCGGGTGCTGGAGGAGGTGGCGGCGGCGCCGGGCGTGGTGCTGCACACCCTGGTCGACAAGGGTCTGCGACTGCAGCTCGAAGATGGCTGCCGGGCGCTGGACATGCCCCAGATCGGGGCGCTGGATCCTCTGGTCGGCGCCCTGTCCCATTATCTCGGCGCGGCGCTGTCGACCCGAGTCGGGGCCCAGCACGCCCTCGATACCGACTATTTCAACCGCATCGGCGCGCTGGACTTCGCCATGGCCCATGACGACGGCCAGGGCACGACCGAACAGCTGGAGGCCGCGGATGTCGTGCTGTGCGGGGTCAGCCGCACGTCCAAGACCCCGACCTGCATCTATCTGGCGCACCGGGGCATCCGCGCCGCCAATGTGCCCCTGGTCCCCGGACAGGAGGACGGCGAGCGCCTGACGCAGCTGAACGGGCCGCTGGTCGTGGGCCTGACGGTGTCGCCCGACCGGCTGGTGCAGATCCGGCGCAACCGCCTCGACGGCCTGAATGCGGGCCGCAGTTCATCCTATATCGATCACGACGCGGTCCGCGACGAGACGATCAAGGCCCGGCGGGCCTTCGAACGCCGCGGCTGGCCTGTGATCGACGTGACCCGACGCTCGGTCGAGGAAACCGCCGCCGCCATCGTCAACCTGCTGAGCGAGCGCCGCTCGGGCAAGGCGGGCCGTACGCCCGGCGTGCCGTCATGAAGGCCGGGTTTCAGCGTCAGCCCCTGGTGCTGGCCTCGGCCAGTGCGGCCCGCCGCGCCCTGATGGCCGGGGTGGGCCTGGCGGTCGATCTCCAACCCGCAGATCTCGACGAGGAGGGCCTGCGTCAGGCCAATCCCGACCTCGGCCCGGCGGACATGGCGGTGCGCCTGGCCGAGGCCAAGGCCGTCGCGGTCAGCCGCATGCGCCCCGGCGTGCTGGTCCTGGGCGGTGACCAGATTCTGGACGAGGCCGGGGCCATTGTATCCAAGGCGGACGATCTGGAGGCCATTGCCGCACGCCTGCGGGGGTTCCGGGGTCGCACCCACCATCTGCATTCGGCCGCAGCGCTCGCCCGGGACGGACAGATTGTCTGGCGCCACGTCGATACGGCGGCCCTGACCGTGCGGGATTTCTCCGAGGCCTGGCTGGCCACCTATCTCGAGGCCGAGGGTTCGGCCCTGACCGGTGTGGTCGGGGGCTACAGGCTGGAAGGACCCGGGGCCCAGCTGTTCTCGCGCATCGACGGCGACTATTTCACCGTCCTGGGCCTGCCGCTGTGGGCGGTGCTGGAGACCCTGCGGGATCAGGGCGTGATCGACCGATGACAATCCGGGCCGGGGTCGCGGGCTGGCCGATCGCCCATTCGCTCAGTCCGGTGATCCACAGCGCCTGGATCCGGGCGGCCGGCCTCGACGCGGCCTACACGGCCTATGGTCCGGAAAGCGACGATCAATTCCGAGACCTCATTGGAGACCTTCGACAGGGCACCCTTTGCGGCCTGAATGTCACTGCGCCCTACAAGGAAATTGCCCTCGAACTGGCGGAGGAGGCCAGTCCCACCGCCCGCGCCTGTGGCTCGGCCAATCTGCTCTGGCAGGATGGCGGCGTGCTCCGGGCCGACAGCACCGACGGCCACGGCCTGATGGCGGCGCTTATGGAACAGGCTCCGACTCTGGAGATGAAGGGCAACATCGCCACTGTGCTGGGCGCCGGGGGCGCGGCGCGGGCGGCCGTCCACGCCCTGGGCGAGGTCTTTGCCGAGGTGCGGATCATCAACCGCACGCCCGCACGAGCGGATGCCCTGATCGCCGCCGTCCAGCCCCACACATCGGCCCGACTGGCCTGCAGCGACGCCGTCTCCGACACCGCCCTCGTCGTCAATGCTCTGAGCGTCCCGCCCGAGCTGGACCTGACGACGCTCGCGCCCGAGGCCGTGCTGATGGATATGACCTATCGCCCCCTGATGACCGGCTTCCTGCAGGCCGGTGCGGAGCGGGGCCATACGGTCGTCGACGGCCTGGCCATGCTGATTGGCCAGGCGCGGCCGTCCTTTGCGACCCTGTTCGGCGTGGCACCGCCCGACGTCGATGTTCGGGCCGAGGCCCTGCGGGTGCTGGGAGAGACGCCATGATCGTTCTGGTGCTGACCGGTTCGATCGGCATGGGCAAAAGCACGACCGCGCGCCTGTTCGCAGAGGCGGGCGCCGCCGTCTGGGATGCCGATGCCGCCGTCCATGCCCTCTATCAGAAGGGCGGCGCCGCGGTGGAGGCGATCGAGGCCGCCTTTCCGGGCGTGGTCGTCGACGGTGCGGTCGACCGGACCCGGCTCTCGGCACAGCTTCAGGCGCATCCTGAAGGGTTTTCGACGCTCGAATCCATTGTCCATCCGCTGGTTCGGGCCGACCGCGAGGCCTTCCTTGTCCGGGCCCGCGCGGAAGGCCGCGCCGTCGTGGTTCTGGACATTCCCCTCTGGTTCGAGACGGGCGCCGACCGAACCGGCGTCACGGCCGTGGTGGTCGCCAGCGCGCCCGAGGCCGAGCAAAGGCGGCGGGTTCTGTCCCGCCCCGGGATGACCGAGGCCCGGTTCCGGCAGATCCTGTCCCGTCAGGTGCCCGATTCCGAAAAGCGCGCCCATGCCGATGTCGTCATCGATACCGGCCGGGGCATTCCCCACGCCCGGGACCAGGTTCGGCTGTTGATGGAACGCCTGACCTCACCCGCGACGGATTGAAGCCCGGAGCGAAGCGCGGCATCAAGGGCCATGGCCCGCGAGATCGTTCTGGATACTGAAACCACCGGCTTTGACCCCCGGACGGGCGACCGGATGATCGAGGTCGGCTGTATCGAGATCGATGACCTGCTGCCGACCGGCCGCACCTTCCACCGGCTGATCCATCCCGAGCGCGACATTCCCGCCGGCGCCATCGCCGTGCACGGCATCACTCTGGAAAAGCTGCACGGCGCGCCGAAATTCGCCGAGGTCGCGGCCGATCTGCTGGAATTCATCGGCGATGCGCCCGTCATCGCCCACAACGCCAGCTTTGACCGGGCCTTCATCAATCACGAACTGGGCCTGTGCGGCCAGCTGTTGATCGAGGAGGCGCGCTGGATCGACACCCTGCAGATGGCGCAGATGCGCTTTCCGGGCATGGCCAATTCCCTGGATGCCCTGTGTCGCCGGTTCAAGATTTCCCTGACGGAGCGCAGCCTGCACGGGGCCCTGATCGACGCCCGCCTGTTGTCGGATGTGTATCTGGAGCTGAAGGGCGGCAAGGCCCGCTCGCTGGAGCTGGTCACCCTGTCCGGCCACGCCGCCGCGCAGGCGGGGCCGCAGCGCCACGGAGCCCGGCCCACGCCGCTCTCACCGCGCCTGACCGAGGCCGAGGTTCAGGCGCATGCGGCCTTTGTCGCCGCCGAACTGGGGGATCAGGCGCTCTGGCTCAAGGCCTGATCGCCCCGCTCGGAGTGGTTCAGGCCTGACCGGGAGGGGTCGCGGCGCCACGCGCGACCTGGGCCTGGCGCTGGGTATAGATGGCGCCGAAGTCGATCGGCTCCATCAGGAAGGGCGGATAGAAGCCGCCGTCCGACGTGGCCTTGGCGATGGTTTCGCGGGCGAACGGGAACAGATAGCGCGGGCATTCGATCAGCAGCAGCGGCTCGATGTCCTTTTCCGGGACATTCATCAGCTGGAACAGGCCGCCGTAGACCAGCTCGACCTGGAACACCGGCTTGTCCTCGCTGGTGGCCTTGACCGACAGCTTCAGCTCCACCTCGAACAGGCCGTCCTGACGGCCCTGGGCGTTCATCTCGACGCCGAGATCGATATTGGGCCGGCCCTCGACCTTCAGGCTCTCCGGCGCGCGGGGGTTCTCGAACGAGAAGTCGCGCACATACTGGGCCATGATGCGAAAGCCCGGCAGGGCGGGCTGGCCCGGCTGCACCGGCGTTTCGGTCGAGCCGTTGGGGGTGTCGCCATTGGGGGCGGGAGGCGTGGAATCGGTCATGCGCGGACAGGTCTTCCTGGATCGATGAAAGCTCAGACCCCAGCAGCGGCCTGAAGGCGGGGCGACTAGCATGGCGGGCGCGGGGCGGCAATGTCACGCACCCCCGGGGGGGCAGCGGTACAGGATCGGCAGGCCGGGCCTCCTTGCGTGGGGCCCCGGCAATCCCTAATCCTCAGGGTCAAGCGCCGCACCTCCGGTGGCGCCAGACCCGGACCCGACGTGAATCCTCAATTCCAGATCATCCTGTTTGCCGTGATCGCGGCCGTGGTGCTGTTCCAGCTGTACAATGTGCTGGGCAAGAAGGTCGGCCGCCAGCCGGAAGAGGATGCCCGCGCCAAGCCCAAGGGGGCCCCTGAAGCCGCCGATGCACCCCAGACCGGGCAAGCGGCGACGGGAGCCGTCCTCGACCCGGCAACGCTTGCGGCCATTGCCGGGCTCAAGGCCCGCGACCCGGCTTTTGACCCGCACCGCTTCCTCGACGGGGCCCGTCAGGCCCATGAGACCATCGTCCGCGGCTATGCCGAGGGCGACCGCGAGGCGCTGAAGCCCCTGCTGACCCCCGTCGTCATGACGTCGTTCGAAGCCGGCATGGCCGACCGCGAGGCGCGCGGCGAACAGGAACGGGTCGAATTCCCCCACCCCCCTCGCGCCGATCTGGAACTGGCGACGGTTCAGGGCGAAAAGGCCGTGGCCAAGGTGCGCTTCCTGTCGGAACTGAAGCAGACCATCAGCGCCGGCAGCGAGGAGCCGCGCGTCGAGGAGCGTCGCACCGCCGAACTCTGGACCTTCGAGCGCCCGCTGAACGCCAGCGACCCCAACTGGGTGCTGGCCCGGGTGGAGCCCGCCACCGCATGATGGCGGCGGCCGGTCGGGCAGGTGCGGTTGCGGCCCTGCTGCTGGCCGCCGTTGTTTCGGCCTGTGCCAGCGCGCCCGAGCCCGTTGCCCCGCCTCTCCCGGTGCCTCCGGTCACCCGGCCCGCGCCCTCGGCTCCGTCCCCGACCGTGGGGGCCGTGGCACTCACCGCCCTGCCCGGCTGGGATCAGGAAGATCACCTGACCGCCCTGATCGCCTATGCCACCGGCTGCAGCGCCCGGCGCGAGCCGGCGTCGCAGGCGATCTGCGGCGAAGCCCGCGCGCTGGTCGCCGACAATCCCACGCCCAGCGCGGCCCGCGCCTTTCTGGAACGCCGGTTCGTCGCGGTCGAGGCGGTGGCCCCGGAACCGTCCCGCGCCCTGCTGACGTCCTATTTTGCGCCGGAGTATGAGGCGCGCCGCGTCCCCGATGCCGACCATGATGCCCCGGTGCTGGCCCGGCCCGCCGGCTGGCAGCGCGGCGACCGGCTGGACGACCGTGCCACCATCGAGGCCAACGCATCAGCCTATGAGATCCTCGGCTGGATGCGGGCCGAGGACCTGTTCTTCCTGCAGATCCAGGGCTCGGGCTATCTGACCTTTGCCGACGGATCGCGCGCCCGCGCCGCCTATGCCGCCGACAACGGCCATCCGTTCGTCGGTATCGCCCGGCCCATGGCGGATCAGGGCCTGCTGCCGCCGAACGGCACCTCGGGGGACGCCATCAGGGGCTGGCTGGCCGCCCACCGGGGGCCGGAGGCCCGGGCGGTGATGGCGCTCAACCCGCGCTACATCTTTTTCCGCATGGACCCCGACGACGGCGGCCACCCGGCCGGGGCCGCGGGCATTCCCCTGCCCGCGCGCCGCGCCATTGCGGTCGATCCCGCCCACTGGACCTATGGCGACCCGGTCTGGATCGAGGCCGACGGCGGCAATCTGATCGGGGCCCGCGCCAGCTATCGCGGTCTGGTCATGGCGCTCGACACCGGCTCGGCCATCCGGGGCCCGGTGCGGGCCGACCTCTATATGGGCCGGGGCGATGCGGCGGGTGCCGAGGCCGGGGCGGTCCGCCACCCCCTCAGGATGTGGCGGCTGGTGCCGAGGCTCTAGCCGTACCCCAGGGCCCGCTTGAACGCTTCCGGCCGGCGCAGGGCCAGTCCGAACCGCCGACCATCGATCAGTTCGATGATCACAGCCGGATTCCGGATCCACCGTCGTTCATAGACCCTGTGAATGCCCCGCAGAGGGGTCTGGAATTCCATACCGGCCGACCACGGCGGAATGAAGAGATTGGCCGGGAAGTCCGGGCACACAAGGAGCTCTTCCTCTGTGACGGCCACAAGCAGGACCCGCCTCGCGCCCCCCATCCGCCCCAGGAAATGGCGGTCATCCCAGCCCGAGCCGGCGCGCTGCGAGTACACAGCGTCTCGCGGCAATCGGGGAAAGATCGGCTTTCCGCGCGCCTTTCGAAGGAAAATGGAGACTGCCATCCAGCCACCGAACCACACAAGGGGCCAGGCAGCCAGCCAGTAGGTCGGCGGCTCCTCAGTCACCGCCGCCGCATCCCGCCCAGCACGCCGCGCAGGATTTCGCGGGTCAGGGTTGAGCCGGCGGTGCGCAGGACGGATTTGGTCGCGGCCTCCAGCGGGGTTTCCCGGGACGAGCGCCGCGCCGGGGCGCGGGCGCGGGCCTCGCGTTCGGCCTCGCGGCGGATGCGGGTCTCTTCCTTCTCGCGGGCGGCCTTGGCCTTTTCCGCCTCCTTCGCCGCCAGCGCATCGGCCCTGGCCTTGTCCGCTGCGGCTTTCGCCTCGGCTTCGGCGGCATCCGCCTCGGCATGGCGCGCGGTCAGGATTTCATGGGCCGACTCCCGGTCGACCGGGGTGTCATAGACGCCGCGCACCGGGCTCGCGGCCATGACAGCGGCGCGCTCGGGCTCGGTCGCCGGCCCCAGACGGCTGTCCGGCGGGCGGATCCTGGTGCGGGCCACCATCGCGGGGGCGCCCTTTTCGTCGAGGGTCGAGACCACCGCCTCGCCCACGCCCAGCGCCGGAATCGCCTCGGCGGTATCGAACGCCGGATTGGGCCGGAAGCTGTCGGAGGCGGCCTTCAGCCCTTTCTGCTCCGAGGGCGTATAGGCGCGCAGGGCATGCTGGATGCGGTTGCCCAGCTGGCTGAGCACGCTGTCGGGGATATCGGCCGGGTTCTGGGTGACGAAATAGACGCCCACCCCCTTGGACCGGATCAGGCGCACCACCTGTTCCACCTTGTCGACCAGAGCCTTGGGCGTATCGTCGAACAGCAGGTGGGCCTCGTCGAAGAAGAACACCAGACGCGGCTTTTCCGGGTCGCCGATCTCGGGCAACTGCTCGAACAGCTCCGACAGCAGCCACAGCAGGAAGGCGGAATACAGCCTCGGACTGTTCATCAACCGCGCGGCGTGCAGCACATTGACCTGTCCCCGGCCGTCCAGACTGGTGCGGATCAGATCCTCGAGCCTGAGCGCCGGCTCGCCGAAGAAGGCCTTGCCGCCCTCCTGCTCCAGCTGCAGCAGGGACCGCTGGATGGCGGCGATCGAGGCAGGGGCCACATGGCCGACCTCGCGCCCGATGCGTTCGGCATTCTCGCCCACATGGACCAGCAGGGCCCGCAGGTCGTCGAGGTCGAGCAGCAGCAGACCCTCGGTGTCGGCAACGTGAAAGACGACCGACAGCACCCCCTCCTGCACCTCGTTGAGCCCCAGCATTCGGGCCATCAGCACGGGGCCGATCTCGCTGACGGCGGTGCGCACCGGGTGGCCCGCCTCGCCATACAGGTCCCAGAAGACGGTGGGGGCGGCGCGCGGGGTCAGGGCCAGCTGCATGCTCTCGGCCCGGGCGATCAGCTTGTCACCGGGCGTTCCGGCCACGGCGATGCCGGACAGGTCGCCCTTTACATCGGCGCAGAAAACCGGGACCCCGGCGTCGGAAAATCCCTGGGCCAGAATCTGTAGCGTCACGGTCTTGCCGGTGCCGGTGGCGCCGGCAATCACCCCGTGGCGATTGGCCCGGTCAAACCGCAGGTGGCGGGCATGGGACTCACCGTCGTCCTCGGTCCACCCCAGAAACAACCCGTCCGTCGCGCTCATGCCCTGCCCTCGCTATGTCTGTCACAGGACATAGACCAGACCGCGATTGACGGGAACGCCCGGAAGCCGGACAACCGGCCCATGAAGTCCGCCATGGCCGTTCCCACCTCGACTGTTGCGCGCAATGCGCTGGTGATGCTGGCCGCGGTGGCCGGGGGCGCGGCGCTGTTCTGGCTGCGGGACATCCTCACCCCGCTGGCCATGGCCATCTTCCTGCTGATCATGATCGACGGCATCAAGCGGTTCGTGGCCGACAATACGGTCCTCAGCGACCGGATGGCCGGCGTGGCCGCGCTGGTGCTTGTCATTCTGGGCTTCTTCGCCTCGATCGGTATCATCGTGAACGGGGCGACGGGCTTCTTTGGCGAGGCCTCGGGCGTGTCGACCCGACTGGGTCCACGGATCGATCAGGTGATCCGGGACCTGGCGGCCCTGTTCGGGGTCGACAGTCCGCCGACGGCCATGGACCTGATCGGCGACATCGATCTTCGCAGCTATGTGGCCGACTTTGCCCTGCAGGTTCAGAACGTCGCCAGCGGCGCCTTTTTCGTCCTGGTCTATCTCGCCTTTCTGATCGCGGCCCAGGCGGGTTTCCAGCGCAAGATCGTCGGCATGTTCCCCGTGCGCGAAACCCGGCACGAGGCGCGCGCCGTCTTTCAGCGCATCCGTTCGGGGGTCGAAGGCTACCTCTGGGTGCAGGCGGTGACCGGGGTGATGATCTGCGCAGTGGCCTGGGCCCTGATGCGGGCTGTGGGCCTTCAGAACGCCGAGTTCTGGACCTTTGTCATCTTCGTGGTCGGCTTCATCCCGATCCTTGGCGGCGCGATCGCGGGCCTGGCCCCGCCGATGTTCGCCCTCGTCCAGTTTGAAAGCTACTGGCAGGCCCTGATCCTGCTGATCGGACTGCAGACCGTGCTGTTCATCGTCGGCAACTGGATCCAGCCGCGCATGCAGGGCGACAATCAGAATATCGACCCGGTGGTGGTCCTCCTGTCGCTGGCCCTGTGGGGCAAGCTGTGGGGGGTGATCGGCATGTTCCTGTCGACGCCGCTGGCGGTGTTGATGATGGCCATCCTGGCCGAGTTCAAGGGCAGTCGCTGGATCGCCATCCTGATGTCCGGCGATGGCGAACCCTACCCGGACAGCGAAGAGACCCCGTCGAAAAAGCGCCCCACCCCCCGCGTCAACGCGCCACAGGCGGACGCCTCCGTTTCGGACGACTGACGGCTTGAAAGGGGCGTGGGGGCGAACCACCTCTGCATCACCGCCGCGGCCTCCCTCCCCCTCCCCCGGTCGCGGTGCGCGAGGACGACCCCTCCCCCTCCCGGGCTCGTCCAGACAGAGGCCGTCGGGTGCAAGCCCGGCGGCCTTAGTCGTTGTGGCGGGAAACCCACACCTTTGACGCAGCCTGCTCCCGGGTGACGTCCGCAAGGAACGCCTCCTTCGGCCCCCCGTTGTGTCAGCCGGGAGGGAAGCACGATCACGCCCGGGTGGAGACACCCGGTCAGACAAAGGAATTACGGATGCGAACCTCACTCTACACGGGCGCCGCCCTGGCAACGGTCCTGATGGCCGGTCTGGCCACCCCTGCCCTGGCGCAGTCCGCCCCGAATGACTGGAGCGGCCCCTACATCGGCATCTATGGCAGCTATCTGGAAACCAACGGCGATCCGGACGAGCAGCTGATTTTCGACCGCGACTTTGATGGCGAGTTCGACGACACCGTCGTCCTGAATGGCACCACGAACAGCGCCTTCAGCCCCGGCTCCTGCGCCAACACGGCACGGGGCGCCACTCTGGCTGAGGGCTGCTACCGACAGGGGGACGGCGTCGAGGGCGGCGCCCGCATCGGCTACGATGTGCAGTTCGGAAACTGGGTCGTCGGCGCTGTCGGTGAAGTGGCCGCGGCAGACGTCAACGACAGCGTCACCTCGTTCAGCACCACGCCGGCCTCCTACACCATGAACCGCGAACTGGAGCACACCGCCGCCCTGCGCGCCCGGATCGGCTACGCCATGGGCCCGGCCCTGGTCTACGGCACCGGCGGTGTCGCCTATGGCAAGGTCCAGAACAGCTTCTTCACCACGAATGGCGCCAACAGCTTCACCGAGCAGACCAGCGAGGACGATGCTGACGGCTATCAATACGGCGCCGGCGTGGAGTGGAAACTGGCCCCCAACCTGACGCTGGTGACGGAATATCTCTACACCAGCCTGGAGGCGGGCGACTATGTCGTGCGCGCCGGTCCGGGTACGGCGGGTCCGACCAACCCCTTCATCCTGCCGCCCAATACGGCCGGGACCGACATCACCCGCAGCAATGGTGACTTCGACTACCACGGCTTCCGCCTGGGGATGAACATCCGCTTCTAAAGCGGGATACCGGTTAAAACTCCGGCAGGGCCGGGCTCGCACAGGCGGGCCCGGCCCTGTTGCGTCCGGGCGGTCCCGCTCGCGCCGTTTCCGGGCTTTCCCTTTGGCGCGCACCGATCTAGTCATCAGGGTCATCCAGGCGGTGATGAGCCGCGCCATTGAGACCCTATTCGCATGTCCCGCGACGCCGCAGCTCCCTCGTCCCCCTCCCTCGACATCCTGTGCAAGGGCTTTGAGAAGGCTGCGGGCAAGAAGACCGACGCCCTGGTCAAGGGGTTCCTGGCCGAGGCCCTGGAAGACTACGACGCCGACGAGACGCCCGAGATCGGCCTTGAGGACCTCGCGGCCCTGCTGGCCGAGGCCTGGACCACCGCCGCCGTTCGTCAGGCCGGCGAGCCTGCGCGCATCCAGGTCGGTCCCCTGCACGGGGCGGATGGTCGCGCCACGGCCTTTGACCGCATCCTGATCGTTCAGGACGACCGTCCCTTCCTGGTCGACAGCGTCATGGGCGAACTGGCCGAGACCGGCGTGTCCGTGCGCGCCATGTTCCACCCGATCGCCGACGTCACGCGGGACGGCGCGGGCCAGCGCACGGCCGGTGCCGGCCAGACGCGCGAATCCGTCATCATCGTCGTGATGGACCCGCTCCCGCAGGAGCGGCGCGACAGCTTGGGCGAAGGTCTCGCCACCACCCTGTCCGATGTCACGGCGGCGACCGCCGACCATGGCGCCATGCGCGAGCTGATGGCCCGGTCCGTGGCCCATCTTGAGGCCCACCCTCCCGGCATCAATCCCGAGGTCGTCGCCGAGACGGTGGCCTTTCTCAACTGGCTGAATGACGACCACTTCGTCTTCCTCGGCGCGCGCGACTACGACTATCCGCGCTCGGCCGACGGCGGCTATGAGGCCGAGGCGCCGCTCTCGCAGTCAGGCGAGGGGCTGGGCGTGCTGCGCGATCCCGAGCGCACCGTGCTGCGCCGCGCCAATGAACCCGCCGTCCTGACCCGCCAGATGAAGCGCCAGCTGGACCTGTCGGACCCGGTCACGGTGGCCAAGGCCAATGCCCGGTCCCGCGTGCACCGCCGGGCCTATATGGACTATATCGGCGTCAAGCGGTTCGGGACGGACGGGCGGCCCTCGGGCGAGACCCGCTTTGTCGGCCTGTTCACGGCCGAGGCCTATGACCGCGTGGCCTCACAGGTGCCGCTGGTCCGGCGCAAGGTCGAGAACGCCCTCAAGCGCGCCGGCAAGGCCGGCAGCGGCCACAGCCACAAGCGGCTGAAGAACATCCTCGAAAATTATCCGCGCGACGAGCTGTTCCAGGTCACCGAGGACGAACTGTTGCCGATCGCGCTCGGCATCCTTCACCTGTACGACCGGCCGCGCATCCGCCTGTTCACCCGCAACGATCCGTTCGACCGGTTTGTCTCCATCCTGGCCTTCATCCCGCGCGAGCGGTTCCACGCCTCCCTGCGCGAGCGGATCGGGCGGATCCTGGCCCAGGCCTGGGGCGGGCGACTGTCGGCCTGGTATCCGCAGCTGTCCGATGCCCCGCTGGTACGCATCCACTACATCATCGGGGTCACGCCCGGCGAACATCCCACGCCTGACCCCGTCGCGCTCGAGGCCGAGGTGGCCGAGGCCGGACGCGGCTGGCCCGAGCGGTTCGAGGCCGCCCTGCGTGCCGCCGGGGTCGACGACGTCGCCGTCGGCCCGCTCAGCACCCGCTGGACCGAAGCCTTCGGCACCGCCTATCGCGACCGTTATACGGCGGCCGAAGCCGTCATCGATCTGGAGCGGTTCGACCAGCTGAACGACAGCGGAGAACGCGACGGCGGTGAGCCGATCGCGGTGCGCGCCTTCCGCACGGCCGAGGACAGCCCCCTGCAGTTCCGCTTCAAGCTGTATCACCGCGGCAGTCCCGTGCCCCTGTCCGATGTCCTGCCGGTTCTGGCCGACATGGGGCTCAAGACGCTTGAGGAATGGGGCCATGCCGTCCGGCCCCAGGGCGATCTGCCCATCCATATTCATGAATTCCTGCTGGAAGACCCGCGCGGCGAGAAGCTGAGCTTCGACTCCATCAAGGCGCCGTTCGAATCTGCGGTCGCGGCCGTCTGGTCGGGCCTGACGGAGAGCGACGGTCTGAACCGGCTGGTGATCGAGCTGGGCATCGGCTGGCGCGAAGCCGCCCTGATCCGCACCCTCGCCCGCTATCGCCAGCAGACCGGCATGGACCCCAGCCAGTCGGTGCAGGAAGAGGCCCTCTATCTGTATCCGGACGTCGCGCGCGGTCTGCTGGAGCTGTTCCGGCTGAAATTCGATCCCGATGCGGCCGAGGGCGATGGCCGGTTCGACAAGGTCTCGGACCTCAATGCCCGGCTGGATGAACAGCTGCAGGCGGTCAAGAGCCTCGACCATGACCGTGCCCTGCGTCGCCTGACCAATCTGGTCCGGGCGACAATGCGGACCAACTACTACATCCGCGATGACCAGGGGCAGCCGCAGCCGCACATCTCGATCAAGATCGCCTCGCGTGAGCTGGACGATCTGCCCCTGCCCAAGCCCTATCGCGAGATCTTCGTCTGGGCTCCGCATATCGAGGGCGTGCACCTGCGCTTCGGCCCCGTGGCCCGGGGCGGCCTGCGCTGGTCCGACCGGCGTGAGGACTTCCGCACCGAGGTGCTGGGACTGGTCAAGGCGCAGCAGGTCAAGAATGCCGTCATCGTGCCCGTGGGTTCGAAGGGGTGCTTCTATCCCAAGAATCTGCCCCAGATCGTCCGCGCGGGCGGTGACCGCGACGCCCAGCAGGCCGAGGCCATCCGCGCCTACAAGACCTTCCTGTCGGGCATGCTGGACATCACTGACACCATCGACGCCGACGGCACGGTGGTGACCCCCGAAGGGGTCATCCGCTGGGAAGGGGACGATCCCTATCTGGTCGTGGCCGCCGACAAGGGCACGGCGACCTTTTCGGACATCGCCAATGGCGTCTCGGCGGACTACGGCTTCTGGCTGGACGATGCTTTCGCCTCGGGCGGATCGGTCGGCTATGACCACAAGGCCATGGGCATCACCGCCCGCGGCGCCTGGGAGGCGGTCAAGCGCCACTTCCGCGAAATGGGCCGGGACATCCAGACCGAGCCCTTCACCGCGGTCGGCGTGGGCGACATGTCGGGCGATGTGTTCGGCAACGGCATGCTGTTGTCGAAACAGACCCGCCTGCTGGCGGCCTTCGATCACCGCGACATCTTCCTGGACCCCGATCCCGATCCGGCGACCAGCTGGGCCGAGCGCAGCCGCCTGTTCGACCTGCCGCGCTCGTCCTGGCAGGACTACGATGCGAAGAAGATCTCGAAGGGCGGCGGGGTCTTCTCGCGCGCGGAAAAATCCATCCCGCTGACGCCCGAGGTCCGCGCCATGCTGGACATCGAGGATGAAGCCCTCGACCCGCAAAGCCTGATCCGGGCTATCCTCAAGGCCCCGGCCGAACTGCTCTACCTCGGGGGCATCGGCACCTATGTGAAATCGGTGCACGAGACCGATACCCAGGTCGGCGACAAGACCAATGACCCCCTGCGGGTCAATGCCGAGGACCTGCGGGTCAAGGTGGTCGGCGAGGGCGCCAATCTGGGCCTGACCCAGGCCGCCCGCATCGCCTTTGCCCTCAAGGGCCGCGGCGAGGGCGGGGGCCGCATCAATACCGACGCCATCGACAACTCGGCCGGCGTCGACACCTCCGACCACGAGGTCAACATCAAGATCCTGCTGGGGTCGGCCATCATGTCGGGCGCGCTCAAGCCCGAGGATCGCAACCCCCTGCTGGCCGAAATGACCGAAGAGGTCGGCGAAAAGGTTCTGGCGCACAATTACGACCAGACCCTCGCCCTGACCCTGCAGGCCGACGAGGGCGTGCGCGCCCTGGATTCCCAGCAAGGCTTCATGCAGACGCTGGGCAGCCGCGGACGTCTGGACCGGCGCGTCGAGGGCCTGCCGGACGATGTGCGCATCGCCGAGATGAAGGCCATCGGTCAGGCCCTGACCCGGCCCGAGATCGCGGTGCTGACCGCCTATTCCAAGATCGAACTGTTCGACGAGATCGTCGCCTCGACAGCCCCGGACGATCCCTTCTTCCGCGAAACCCTGGCCCAGTATTTCCCCGAGCCGCTCGCGCGCTTCGGCGAGGAAATGCAGTCCCACCGCCTGCGCCGCGAGATCATCGCCACGGTCCTGAGCAACCAGATCGTGAACATGATGGGGGCGACCTTCCCCGAGCGGCTCAAGCGCAGCGCCGAGGTCGGTGCCGGGTCCATGGTCGTGGCCTTTGCTGCAGCCCGCCGCATCTTCCGCCTCGACGAGGCCTGGGACGCGGTATCGGCGCTCGACCTCAAGGTCTCGTCGCCCGCCCAGATCGCCCTCTACCGCGAGATTGCCACCGTCCTGCGGCGCCAGACCTTCTGGCTGTCCCGCCGCGCGCCCCTGTCGGGTGTGACGGTCGACAGCCTGATCGAGACCTATCGCCCGATCGCCGATGCCCTCCTGTCCGAGGGCGGAGACGTCCTGTCGCGGTTCGAACAGGGCCGGCTGGATGACCGCGTCCGGGGCTTTATCGCCCAGGGCATCCCCGAAGCCATGGCCCACGAGGTCGCCTTGCTTCGGTCGCAGGTGGCGGTGGCGGATGTCGGCGATCTGGCCCGCGAGGTCGACTGGCCCGCGCCGGCCATGGCCCGCCTGTACCATCAGGTCGG
The DNA here is from genome assembly GCF_036963785.1 of Brevundimonas sp. Taxonomy (GTDB): domain Bacteria; phylum Pseudomonadota; class Alphaproteobacteria; order Caulobacterales; family Caulobacteraceae; genus Brevundimonas. Next base: position 142,421 of record NZ_JBALUS010000003.1, on the reverse strand, counting down.
CGCTGCCTTCGATCTTGACCGGCTGCGGTTTGCCGCGGGCCAGGTGCCCTCGGCCGACCATTTCGACCGTCTGGCCGTGCGCCGCCTGATCCAGGACTTCATGGTCGAGCAAATGGTCCTGACCCGGGCTGTCGCCCGCGCCTCGGACCCGAAGGTTGGTCAGAGCGAGGCGACCGCCGAGGCCGCGGTCGACGCCTGGATCGGTCACCGGCTCGAGGTGGTGGAGGGTGTCCGCGCCTCGGTCGACGAGATTGAACAGTCGGGTCAGGGCTGGACCTTCGCCAAGCTGACCATCGCCAACGCCACGATCCGGGAGGTGGCCGCCTCGGCGGGCTAGGTCCCGTCGTCGGCCAGCAAGGGGAGGGACATCATGCCGCGTAAATTCCTGGTGGTCGTCGACGACAGCCCCGAGTTCGAGACGGCGCTCCGCTATGCCGCCCGCCGCGCCCGTTCGACGGGCGGTCGGGTGGCCCTGCTGCGGGTCATCGGCCATGGGTCGGATGCCCACTGGTCGGGTGTCCGCGACGAAATTGACCGCCAGCTGCGCGAGGAGGCCGAGGCGCTGCTGATGCGGCTGGGCGAAGAGGCGGCCGATCGCTCCGGCGCCCCCCCGCTGTTCCTGATCGAGGAGGGGGATCCGCTGGCCGCCCTACGCAAGGTCGTCGACGAGGATCCGGACATCAAGATCCTGATCCTGGCCTCGGGCGGCGGGGGCCGGGGGCCGGGTCCCCTGATCAGCGCCATCCTGAAACAGGGCTCGCTGGGCGGGCGCAAGCTGCCGGTGACCATCGTGCCGGGCGAACTGAGCGATAGCGAGATCGACGACCTGGCGTAAAAGTGGGCGCGCCAACTCTCGGCACGCGGCGTCTTGCTGCGTGAGCGCAGCCCTTGAATGCGCCGCGCAGCGGGCGCATGTCAGGGCCATGTTCATCCAGACCGAAACCACGCCCAACCCGCAGGCGCTCAAATTCCTCCCCGGACGGGAGGTCTCACCCGACCGCACCCTGGAGTTTCGCACCATCGACGAGGCGACGGCCTCGCCTCTGGCCGAAGCCCTGTTCGAGCTGGAAAATGTCGCGGGTGTGATGCTGGGCGCCGACCATATCGCCGTCACCCGCGGTCCGGACGGGCCCGACTGGTCCGAGATGAAGGCGCCGATCCTGGCCGCCATCATGGACCATTTCGTTTCAGGCCGCCCGGTGCTGAATGCGGGGGCCTCGGGCGAGGAACCGGGCGACGGCACCGAGGACACCGAGATCGTGCAGGAGATCAAGGCCCTGCTGGACAGCCGGATCCGGCCTGCCGTGGCCCAGGACGGCGGCGATATCCTGTTCGACTCCTTCGACGAGGCCACCGGCCTCCTGACGCTGCGGATGCGGGGCGCCTGCGCGGGCTGTCCGTCCTCCACCGCCACGCTCAAGGCGGGGGTGGAGCAGATGATGCGCCACTACATCCCCGAAGTGACCCAGGTCGAACAGACCCTCTGAGTCCGGTCCAACTTTTTCGTCGCCCTGTCCCGCCTGCGTGGTAAACCGGGGCCATGCGACTGTCTGCGTCATCCGATGAGGTCAAGGCCCGTATGCAGGCCGAACTCGCCGCCCTCGGCGAGGCGCTCGCCCGCCTGCGGCACGCCGCCGGCCTCAGCCAGGCCGAGGCCGGCGAACGGGTCGGCATGACCGGGCAGGGGTGGGGCCTCTATGAGGCGGGCAAGCGCGCCGGGCTGTTCCGGCCCGACATCCAGACCCGTCTGACCGCGGCCCTCGGTGCGACGCCTGACGCCCTGTCGCTGGAGCGCGGCCCGCCGCCGCCTCAGCCCAGCGGGGAAGGGGAGGGTGGCCGCGGCGTAGAGGCACGCTCGAGGGCCTTCCAGGCCGCCGAAGCCCCGGTCCCCCCGGATACTGAAACCTTCACGTTTCCGGTCCACACCGAAGAGGTCTGGCCCTGGGCGTCCAGCGGCGTGGTTCTGGTCTGCGATCCCGGCCGCTGGCCGCGCCGGGGACAGGGCTGTGTGGTCGAGACAGCCGATGGCGATACGCGTGTCCGCCTGTTCGACGGGGCCGACCGGGATTTTCTCATTCTGAAGGGCGGGTCCGCAGGCCTGGACCAGACCGAGCGCCTTGCCCGGCAAGAGGTTGTCCGCCTGTCCACCGTCGTCTCTCGCAACGAAACGTGAAACACTTGCATTTCAATTCCGCAGCGCATATGAAACGTTTTAGGTTCGACAAAGCGTATTCATCGGAGGGATCGGGTGTCCCGTCAGTCCAGACGTCAGACAAGCCGCGAGGGCACGCCGGTCGACACCTGGGTCGGCGCCCGGATCGCCGGGCGACGGCAGGCGATGGGCCTTTCGCAAATCGCCCTGGCCGAACGCGTGGGCGTCAGCTTTCAGCAGATCCAGAAATACGAGACCGGCATCAACCGCATCTCGGCCTCGCGTCTCCATCAGATCGCCCTTGCGCTGGGGGCCGAGGCGGGCAGCTTTTTTCCGGTGCACGACCCATCCTTGACGGCGGACGCGGTGCCGCCCGCCACACTGGCTTCAGCCGCCACACCCGCCGGGAGGCTGGCCGCCGCCTTCTCCCGCATTCCCCGGAGCCGGGCGCGACGGGCATTGGTGGTTCTGGCCGAGGCCCTGGCCGAACCGTCGGGCGCCCACCCCTGAACCCTGGGCGGGCCTCATGACCCTTCTGGTTCTGGATACGGCCCAAGGCCTGTGCACGGTCGCCCTCGGACGCGAGGCCCGGGTGGTCGCGTCCCGGTCCGAGGCGATGACCCGGGGCCATCAGGAACGGCTTCCCGTTCTGGTCGAGGCGGTGCTGGCCGAGGCCGGCATTCCGGCATCCGCGCTTGAGGTCGTCGCGGCCACGCGCGGGCCGGGCTCCTTCACCGGTCTCCGCGTCGGACTGGCCTTCGCCCAGGGACTGGCCGCCGCCACCGGTGCCCGCCCCATTGGCCTGTCCTCGCTCGATGCGCTGGCCGTTCAGGCGCATCTGGCCGAATCCGACAGCCCCTCTCCGATTGCGGCCGTGATGGATGCCCGCCGGGGTCAGGTCTATCTGGCGCTCTGGGGGCCCGTCGACGATGTCGGGGAGATTGACCCCGCGCTTGCCCGCGCCCCGATGCAGGCCGCCGGAGCCATGACGATCGAGGATGCAACCGCCCTGCTGGGCGCCTCCAGCCCCCAGGCGCGGGTGATCGGCAGTGGCGCACACCTGATCACACCCGAACCGTCGGACGCAGGGCCGGTCGAAGGCCCCGATCCGGCAGCCCTTGTCCATCTGACAACGATCCGTGCCGGGCAAGCGGACCCGACCGGGCTCGAGCCCCTCTATCTGCGTGCCCCCGACGCCACCCCGCCGACGCGCCTGCCGGGCCAGCCCCGGCCTGAGCGGGTATGAGCATCGATGCGGCCCGGCTGGCGGATATCCACGCCCGGGCGATCACGCCTGCCTGGACGGAAGCGGCCCTTCGCGACCTGCTGGCCCAGCCCGGCGTCTGGGCCGAGGTGGAGCCCGATGGCTTCATCCTGATGCGTCGGGCGGGGGACGAGGCCGAGGTCCTGACGCTTGCGGTCTTGCCCGAGGCCCGGCGCCGCGGACGCGGCCTCGCCCTGATGCAGGCGGCGCTGGCCACCTGCCGCACCCGCGGGGTCAGCGACGTCTTCCTTGAGGTCGCCGCCGACAACACCGCCGCCCGGGCGCTCTACCAGGGGCTGGGCATGATCGAGAGCGGACGCCGCCGCGGCTACTATGCGCGCAGCGAGGGTCCGGCGGTCGACGCCCTGATTCTCACTCGCAACTTGGGCGGGACGCTTCCCTAGAGCCCGCCAAGGCCCTATTCTTTGCCCATGGACCGGATCGAGAAACTATGCGCCGACCGCGGCATGCGGATGACCGAGCAACGCCGCGTGATCGCGCGGGTGCTGTCTGCGGCCGAAGACCACCCCGATGTCGAGGAATTGTACCGCCGCGCCTCGGCGGTCGATCCGCACATCTCGATCGCCACCGTTTACCGCACCGTGCGCCTGTTCGAAGAGGCGGGCGTCGTCGAAAAGCACGACTTTGGCGACGGTCGCAGCCGCTATGAAGAGGCGGGCGACGACCACCACGACCACCTGATCGACACCAAGACGGGCGAGGTCATCGAATTCTACGACGCCGAGATCGAGCGGCTGAAGACCGAGATCGCCAAACGCCTCGGCTTTGACCTGATCGGCCACAAGCTGGAACTGTATGGCAAGCCCACGCCCGGCGCCGAGCCGTCGGACCGCGAAGGCCTGATCTACAAGCGTCACAGCCAGCGTGACACCGAGGAAGCCTGACCGGGTCCCGCCCCCGCCTTGCGGGCGCCACGCCCTGCCCTCATAAGCGAACCATGACCGACACCGAGACCCTGCCCAAGGCCGGAGCGGGTGCGCCCAAGCGCCTGTTCATCAAGACCTACGGCTGCCAGATGAATGTCTATGACTCCGAGCGCATGGCCGATGTCCTGCGCCCGCTGGGCTATGCGCCGACCGAGACGGTCGAGGACGCGGACTTCGTCATCCTCAACACCTGCCACATCCGCGAGAAGGCCGCCGAAAAGGTCTATTCCGAGCTGGGCAAGCTGCGGATCCTCAAGGAGGAAAAAGCGGGCGCCATGACCATCGCCGTCGCCGGCTGTGTCGCCCAGGCCGAGGGCGAGGAAATCATGCGCCGCCAGCCCGCCGTCGATCTGGTGGTCGGGCCCCAGGCCTATCACCAGCTGCCCGAACTGCTGACCCGCACGGCCCGCGCGCGCGGCGAGCGGATCGGCGCCGACTTCGCCCCGGTCGACAAATTCGATGCCCTGCCCAAGGCCCGGGGCGTGCAGGGCGTCACCGCCTTCCTGACCGTGCAGGAGGGCTGCGACAAATTCTGTACCTTCTGCGTGGTGCCCTATACCCGCGGCGCCGAATGGTCGCGGCCTGTCGCCGCCATCCTCGGAGAAGCGCGTGCGCTGGCCGATCAGGGGGTGCGCGAGATCACCCTGCTGGGCCAGAACGTCAACGCCTATGACGGCGAAGGGCCGGACGGCACGCCCTCGTCGCTGGCCCGACTGGCCTATGCCCTGGCCGACATCCCGGGTCTGGACCGCATCCGCTATACGACCAGCCATCCCAATGACATGGGCGAGGACCTGATCGTCGCCCACGGCGAGCTGGACGCCCTGATGCCCTATCTGCATCTGCCGGTGCAGTCGGGCTCGGACCGCATCCTGCGCCTGATGAACCGCAAACACGGCCGGGCCAAATATCTGGATCTGGTCGAGCGCCTGCGGACGGTCCGGCCCGATCTGGCCCTGTCCGGCGACTTCATCGTCGGGTTCCCCGGCGAGACCGAGGCCGATTTCGAGGCGACGATGGAGCTGGTGCGCGAGGTCCGATACGCCTCGGCCTTCTCCTTCATGTATTCGCCGCGCCCGGGAACGCCCGCCGCCACCATGGGGGCCCAGGTGCCCGCCGAAGTGTCGCGCGAGCGTCTGCACCGGCTGCAGGCCCTGCTGCTGGACCAACAGGCGGCCTTCAATGCGTCCCAGGCCGGGCGCGTGCTACCGGTCTTGTTCGAAAAGCCCGGACGGCATGACGAACAGGCTATTGGCCGCTCGCCCTACCTGCAGTCGGTCCATGTGGAGGACGCGCGCGACCTGATCGGCCAGATCGTCGAGGTCGAGATCACGGCGGGCCAGCAGAACAGTCTCAAGGGGCGTCTGATGCCCCGCTCGGAACAGGCGGCCTGAATGGCGCGCGGCAGCGAATTCATCACCCTCGAGGACGGCGTCCTGCGTCAGGTGGTCGGGCCCAACAGCCGCCATCTGGCCCGGATGGAGTCCGCCTATGACGTCGATCTCGACGCGCCCGGCGGCGGCATCCGCATCAACGGTTCGCCGCGCGACCGGGCCGATGCCCGGCGCATGATCGAAAGCCTGTCGGCCAAGGTCGAGCAGGGGGTCGAGATCACCGACGATCTGGTCATCGCCATCCTGCGTCAGGACCGGAGGGGCGCGGCCGCCACCGGCGGGGTGCTGGCCTTTGGCCGCAAGGGGGCCATCACGCCCACGGGCTTGGCCCAGAGCCGCTATGTCGACATGATGACCCATTGCCCGCTCAGCTTCGGCGTGGGCCCGGCGGGCACCGGCAAGACCTTCTTGGCGGCCGCCTATGGGGCGTCGCTCCTGCGGGCGAAAAGCGTCAGCCGACTGGTGGTCACCCGTCCCGCTGTCGATGCCGGCGAAAAGCTGGGCTTTCTGCCCGGCGACCTGAATGAAAAGGTCGACCCCTATCTGGCCCCCATATGGGAGGCCCTGAACGAGGTTCTGGGCCCGGAACAGGTCCAGGCCCACCGCGACCGCCGCGAGATCGAGACCGCCCCCATCGCCTTCATGCGCGGCCGTACGCTCAAGAACGCCTTCGTCATCGTCGATGAGGCCCAGAACACCTCGCGCATGCAGATGAAGATGGTGCTCACCCGGCTGGGCGAGAACTCCCGCATGGTGGTGACCGGCGACCCGACCCAGATCGACCTGCTCAATCCGCGTGACTCCGGCCTGTCGCACGCGCTCCGTATTCTCAAGGGCGTCGAGGGTGTCGGCGTGGTCGAATTCGCCGCCGAGGACGTCATCCGCCACCCGTTGGTCGAGCGGATCGTGCGGGCCTATGACGCGGACGGCGCGCGCGGCGGCACATGATCGAGATACAGGTCGAGGATCCGGCGTGGGCCGGGGCCCTGCCCGATGTCGAGGCGGTGGTCAGGCGCGCCGCAGCGGCCGTGCTGGGCGGTGCCCCCATGCCCGATGACGAGCCGCTGGCCACCGTGCTGCTTGAGGACGATGAGGCGGTTCAGGCCCTGAACGCCCGGTTTCGCGACCGCGACGCCCCGACCAATGTGCTGAGTTTTCCAGCCCCTGCGGTCCCCGGCGCGCCGGCCGAAGACACCTATCTGGGCGATATCATCCTGGCCTTCGGCGTCTGCCGGCGTGAGGCCGTCGACCAGGGCAAATCTCTCGCCCATCACCTCTCCCATCTGGTCATCCACGGCCTGCTGCACCTTCAGGGCCACGACCATCAGGCCGACGAGGAGGCCGAGCTCATGGAGGCGCGCGAGCGTACGCTTCTTGCAGGTCTCGGGATTGATGATCCCTATCGTGCCATTCTGGATCGCGAGCCATGACCGACGCGACCGTTAACCCAACCGCTCGTCTGACCGGCCGGATGCGCCTGCTGCGCGCGTGCCTTGCCCTGCTGGCGGGCGCCGGAGCGGCCTTCGCCCACCCGCCGTTCGGCATCCTGCCGGGCCTGCTGGGCTATGCCCTGTTGCTGGTGCTGGCCGACGGCTCCCCCGATCGCCGCGGAGCCTTCTGGATGGGCTGGCTGGCGGGCTTTGCCTATTTCCTCGTCGGCTGCTGGTGGGTGGCCGAGGCCTTTCTGGTCAATCCGGCCCAGGCCTGGATGGCGCCCTTTGCCGCCGCGCTGCTCCCCATGGGCATGGGCCTGTTCTGGGGTCTGGCGCTGGCGGTCTATCGCAACCTTGAGGTCAAGGGTGTGCGCCGGGTGCTGGCCTTTGCCGCCCTGTTCGCCCTCGTGGAATGGCTGCGCGGCCATGTGCTGACCGGCTTTCCCTGGAATCCGGCGGGGGCCAGCTGGCAGGCGGGCTCGGCCCCGTCGCAGGTGGCGGCCCTCGTCGGTGTCTATGGTCTCGGCTTTCTCACCGTGGCGGCCTTCGCCTCGTTTGGCCCCCTGATGATGCCCGGCAACCGCAAGGCCCGGGCCGGCAAGGCGGCGCTGGGGGTTGTGCTGATCCTCGCCCTCTACGTCTGGGGCGGTTTCCGCCTGACCGGCGCCCAGGTCGAGATGACGCCGACGGTCATCCGCATCGTTCAGGCCGATGTCGACCAGCAGTCGAAGTGGACGCCTGACGCCTATCGCTCGATCGTCGACCGCTACGTCAATCTGACCGGGCGTCCCGGCGCGCGCGTGCCCGACGTCATCATCTGGCCCGAGGGCGCCCTGCCCAATACCGCCAATGCCGTACTCGCCCCCGACGCCTGGGAAGCGGCGGCGCTCCGCAATGTGCTGCAGCCGGGCCAGATCCTGCTCATGGGGATGAGCCGCGCCGAACCGGACCCGTCAACCGAGGTCGGCGCCCGCTTCTACAACAGCCTGCTGGCTGTCCGTCGGGGCGGCGAGAGCGGGCTGGAGGTCACCGGCATCTATGACAAGCACCGGCTGGTGCCGTTCGGCGAATATCTGCCGGCCGGGGCCCTGATGAGCCGTATCGGGGTGCGCAGCCTCGTGCATGTGGCCGCCGATTTCAGCCCGGGGCCGCGTCCGGCGCCGCTGAAGCTGGAGGGCCTGCCCGATCTTCAGCCGCTGATCTGCTATGAAAGCCTCTATCCCGGTTTCACCCGGGGTGTGGGCGCGGATCGACCGCTATGGATCGCCAATGTCTCGAACGACGCCTGGTTCGGGCGCACCTCGGGCCCGGTCCAGCATCTGAATCTGGCCGCCTATCGCGCCATCGAGACGGGCCTGCCCGTCGTGCGCGCCACGCCGACCGGCATCTCGGCCCTGATCGACCCCTGGGGCCGGGTCGACCCCGGCGCCCGGCTGGACCCGGGCGAGAGCGGTGTGATCGACACCCGCCTGCCGGCCGCCCTGTCTCCGACCCTGTTCGGACGGATCGGCGATCTCGGATTCTGGTTGCTGACCCTGGGGGCCTTGCTGCTCGCGATCGGCGACCGGTTCTTGCCCCTCGTCCGACGAGTCCGACGCTGACCGTGTGTCCGGTGCCGTACGCAAACAGAGAATTCCCCTGTCAGGCGTGTGCGCAGTATTTCGCCCCGTATCTGTCTTGATTTTTAGGTGACAGGGCGTTTTGACGGGCGCATGACGGCGTCAACGCGCTGCAACAGGACAAGAGACGATGGCGAGAGGCAAGGGCGTCGATGGGCCCCACCCGGTAGACCGGTATGTCGGGCGTCGCGTATGCGAAAAGCGGATCAGCCTGGGCTATAACCAGAGCGATCTGGGCCGCGCCCTTGGTCTGACCTTCCAGCAGATCCAGAAGTACGAAAAGGGCGTCAACCGGATCTCGGCGTCCAAGCTGTTCGACATCTCACGCTTCTTCAAGGTCGACGTCGGCTACTTCTTCGACGGTCTGGCCGAAGGTGCCGCCGGCATGGCCGAAGAGGGCGCCGAGTTCGAGCATGACTTTCCCGCCACCCGCCAGACGATCGAGATCGCCCGGCTGGCGCCCCAGCTGTCGGCCAAACGTCAGCGCCTGGCGCTGGATCTGATCCGCGAAATGCTGGACACGCCCGAAACCGAAACGGCCGACTAGCGGCTCTCGCTGCCCGAACGCCGCTGGCCGAAGGTCGGCGCCGCCGCCTTCTCCTTGGCCCAGTAGGCCGCCCCGTCGTCGGGCTTGAACATGGTGCGCGGCACCCCGTCGGAATCGACCACGGCAAAGGTGTTGGTCGAGGCCTGATAGATCAGCGTATCGCCATTCGCCCGGCGCACCGTCTCGGCATCTGCAGGCGGTGTGGTCGTGAAGGCCGTGATTGCCGCCAGATAGGCCTCGACCGTCGTCGTGCCGAAATCCGCCCCGTTCCGTTCAAACAACCGCTGGACCTTGGCCTCGGTCGTCTCGCGCCGGTTGGCGGTGACGGCCGGCTTGGCCCCGGCGGCGGCCCCTGCGTTCTTGGCGGCCTCGCCCCCCGATCCGGCGTCGGCCGGTTTGGCCTCTTCGGCCACCGCCGCACGGTCGCGCGTCTCGACCGCCGAGGCGCCATTGTCACAGGCCGAAAGACCCAGAGCGGCCAAACCGGCCACGATCAGAAACAGATTTGTCTGGCGCATCTAACCCTCCCTCAAGGAACCCGCCGGGGAGGACAAAAGCACAAGATTAATGTTCTTGCAATGTTCCTGTTCGGTGAACCGGATTTCGCGAAACGGCCGCTGCTCGACGGGGCGGGGAGGGGCGGCTAAGGAAGACGCATGGCCGAACATCGTCCCGCTCGCCCCGCTGTGCGCCGCGTCCTGCTGATCGTGGGGGGCGGTATCGCGGCCTACAAGGCGCTGGAGCTGGTGCGGCTGATGCGCAAGGCGGGGCTGGAGGTGAAGGCCGTCCTGACCCGCTCGGGCGCCGAATTCGTCACCCCGCTGTCGCTGGCGGCCCTGACCGGCAGTGCGGTACGCCAGGACCTGTTCTCGTCAGAGGACGAGACCACCATGGGCCATATCGAACTGTCGCGCTGGGCCGATCTGATCGTCGTCGCACCCGCGACCGCCGGCTTGCTGGCCAAGGCCGCCACGGGTGCGGCCGATGATCTGGCCTCGACCACATTGATCGCCGCCGACGCCCCGGTGCTGCTGGCGCCCGCCATGAATGTCCGCATGTGGCTGCACCCGGCGGTCCAGGCCAATCTGTCCACCCTGCAAGGCTTTGCCGAGCCCCGCTATACGGTGGTCGGCCCGGACGACGGCGAAATGGCCTGTGGCGAATATGGCCCGGGCCGCATGGCCGAGCCTGCAGCCATCCTTGACGTCATCCTCGCCCATGACGGCAAGGCCGGGCTGCTGGCCCGTCCTCTGGCCGGCCGCCATGCCCTCGTCACCGCCGGACCGACGTTCGAGCCGATCGACCCCGTGCGCGGCCTGACCAACCGCTCCAGCGGCAAACAGGGCTATGCCATCGCCGGTGCCCTCGCCCGGGCTGGCGCGCGCGTGACCCTGATCTCCGGGCCGGTGGCGCTGGACACGCCCGCCGGTGTTGACCGGGTGTCGGTCGAGACGGCCGACCAGATGCTGGCGGCGGTCGAGGCCGCCCTGCCCGCGGACCTCGCCATTCTGACGGCGGCGGTCTCGGACTGGCGGGTTGCGGGCGCCGCCGACACCAAGATCAAGAAGCAGCCGGGGGAGGGGCCGCCCGCCCTGTCGCTGGTCGAAACCCCGGACATCCTGAAGGCTCTGGCCACCCGCGCTGAGCGGCGCCCCGCCCTGGTCATCGGCTTTGCTGCCGAGACCGGCCAGCTGGAGGCGCGCGCCGCCGCCAAGCTGGAGACCAAGGGCTGCGACTGGATCGTCGGCAATGATGTGTCGGAGGGTGTCTTCGGGCGTGACGACACCCGGGTCATCCTGTTCCGCAAGGGCGAGGCCCCCGAGCCCTGGCCCGAGACCACCAAGACCGCCGTGGCCGATCGTCTGGTGCGCGCGGTCGTCGCCCGTTTTTCGAAAGAGGCTTCATGACCCGCATCGCGCTCGTGCAACTGCCCCACGCCGAGGGCCTGCCCCTGCCGGCCTATGAAACCGACGGCGCGGCGGGCATGGATCTGCGCGCCGCTGTGCCGGAGGACCAGCCCATGGTGCTCGAGCCTGGCGCCCGGGCCCTGGTGCCGACCGGTCTGAAGATAGCCGTGCCTGTGGGCTTCGAGGCCCAGGTGCGGCCCCGCTCCGGTCTGGCGCTCAAGGCCGGCATCACCTGTCTGAACAGCCCCGGCACCATCGACAGCGACTACCGCGGTGAGGTCGGGGTGATCCTGGCCAATCTGGGCGGCGAGGCCTTTGTCATCCGGCGCGGCGAGCGCATCGCCCAGATGGTCATCGCGGCCCATGAGCGGGCGGAATGGTCGGTCGTCGACAGCCTCGACGAGACCGCCCGAGGCGCCGGCGGCTTCGGCTCGACCGGCCGCTAGACCGACGCCGGTTCAGCCATCCCCCTCCACCGATCCGGCGCCCCCGGGAGCCATTTCCGCAGAACGGTGTTAACCTTGACGATATCTGGCCCCCGCGTCGGGGGTCGTCATGGACAGGGAGGACCGGCATGGAAGGCCTGCTGGATCAGATCGGACAACTGCTGAGGGGCATCTTTGCCCTCGCAGAAGGGGGCTTTGACGGCGTCAACCAGGTGCTGGGCCTGATCATCGCGGCCGTGGCCGCCGTGCTGATGGCCAGCTGGGGCCGGCTGTTCCCGACGGCTCTGGCGGCGGCCGTCATCCATGTGATCATCACCGTCGTGCGGCCGGTGCTGGACGGCGGCGCCTTTGCCCTGCCGGATCTTCTGAGCGGCGGCTTCTGGCTGGCCCTGTTCGCCCTGTTCATCGGCTATGCCATCGTCATCGCCGTCTTCTTCTTCCTGAAAAGTCTGGTGTTCGGGCGCCGGCACGCCCACGCGCACTGACGGCAATCAGATCGGCGGCGTGGGGGCCGTGACCGCCCGCCGCCGGACCTGCTCGCGCCAGGCCGTATAGAGCCCGCTGGCGACGATCAGGGCGGCCCCCGCCAGCGACGAGATCGAGGGCGCGACCGACAGCGCCAGCCAGCCGAACAGCACGGCGCCTGCGATCTGCAGATAGTCAAAGGGCATGACCGCCGACACGGGCGCCAGCCGCAGCGACTCGGTCATGGCCAGCTGGGCCACGCCCCCGGCCATGCCGGCCCCCACCAGGAAGGCAAAGGCCAGCGGCGGATGCAGGCTGCCAAATGCCGGCAGCAGCAGGGCGCCCACGACCGCGCAGGCGATAAAGAACCAGAAGACGATGGCCGCCACATGCTCGGTCTGGCTCAGGTGGCGCAGCGTCACGGTCACCCCGGCCGAAAAGCCCGCACCCACCAGCGCAAACGCGACCCCCATCGCCGGCAGGGCATCCCCGCCCGGGCGCATGACAATCATCACCCCGGCAAAGCCGACCAGGACCGCCAGCCAGCGATGCCGCCCGACCGCCTCCTTGAGGAACAGGAACGACAGCAGGGTGGCGAACATCGGCGCGGTAAAACCGAGCGTCGTCGCATCGGCCAGCGGCAGCAGGGTCAGGGCCTGAAACAGGCACAGGATGCCGGTCACCCCGAGCGCACACCGCCACAGATGCATCAGGGGCCGCCGCGTCGTGATGGCCTTGAGGCCCGGCCCCATCATCACCCAGGCCAGCACCACCGGCAGGCCGAAGACGGCGCGGTAGAACATCATTTCAGGGGCGGTGACGCCGGTCTCGGCGGCCAGCTTCATCAGGCCGGACATCAGCGAGAAACTGCCCGCCGCGAGAATCCTCAGCAAGATGCCGCCCGTGATGCCCTCCAGCCGGATCACGGCGTCTCCCCTCAGGCCTGGCGGAAGCCCAGCACGTCCTGCATGTCGTAAAGGCCGGGGCGGCGGTTGCGCACCCAGGCGGCGGCGGCGACCGCGCCCTTGGCGAACAGCGAGCGGTCGATGGCCGAATGGCTGAGGGTCAGCACCTCGTCGTCCGAGGCGAAGATCACGGAATGTTCGCCGATGATCCCCCCGGCGCGCAGGGCGGCAAAGCCGATCTCGCCCTCGGCGCGGGGCTCGCCGACGCCGTTGCGCGGGGCGGCGCGGACATCGTCCAGCTCGACATTTCGCCCGCTGGCCGCGGCCTCGCCCAGCATCAGGGCAGTCCCCGAGGGCGCGTCGACCTTCTTGCGGTGGTGCGATTCCAGCACCTCGATGTCCCAGTCACGCGCGTCCAGCCGCTGGGCCGCATGCTCGACCAGACCGATCAGGATGTTGACGCCCAGCGAAAAATTGCCGCTGCGGACGATGGCGACCTTGTCGGCCGCTGCCTCGATCCGGGCCTCTTCCTCGGGCGACAGGCCGGTCGAGCCGATCACCAGCGCGGGCCCGCCCGCCTCGGCGCAGCGCTCGGCCAGTTCAACCGAGGCCTCGGGCGTCGAGAAATCGATGATCACATCGCACAGCGACAGATCGGGCAGTTCGCCGCGATCAAAGCGGGCCGCGACCACCACATCCTTGCGGGCATCCAGAACCTGGCTGACCGCCCGTCCCATCCGCCCGCGCGCGCCGGAAATCCCGGCGTGGAACAGGGCGTTCACGCGGCGGACTCCCGCGAGGAGGAAGCGCCCGGCCCGTCGCCGTCGCCCCCCAGAATATCAGCCCAGAAGCGTTTGGCCTTGCCGGCAAAGCTGGAATTGCGCGGGTTCTGGTCCTCGCCGAACGACTGGGCCAGTTCCTGCATCAGCTCCTTCTGGCGGGGCGTCAGGTCCGAGGGCGTCTCGACGAACAGCTCGACGACCAGATCGCCGCGCTGCTTGCCGTTCAGGTGGGGCATGCCCTTGCCCTTGATGCGGATGGTCTTGCCGGTCTGGGCGCCCGCGGGCACCTGGACCGGGGCCTTGCAGCGCCCGTCGCAGGCCTCGGACACAAGGCAGGGGGCGTCGATCGCCCCGCCCAGCGCCGCCACCGTCATCGGCACCGGCACCGTCACCAGCAGGTCCAGATTGTCCCGCTCGAACAGCTCGTGCGTCTTGACCGACAGGAATACATAGAGGTCGCCGCGCGGGCCGCCGCGCAGCCCGGCATCGCCTTCGCCCGTCAGGCGGATGCGCGACCCGTCATCGACCCCGGCCGGTACTTTCAGCGACAGGGTCCGCGAGCGGCGAACCTGCCCCTGACCGCGGCAGGTGGTGCAGGCTTCGGCCACGCGCTTGCCGGCGCCGCCGCAGTGCGGACAGGTGCGCTCGACCTGGAAGAAGCCGTTGGCCTGACGCACGCGCCCCGCGCCCTGACAGGTCGAACAGGTGACCGGCTGGGTGCCCGGCTTGGCCCCCGTGCCCTCGCAGGGCTCACAGGCGGTGGTCGTGGGGAAGGAAATCTCGACGTCGGTGCCGCGATAGGCGTCCTCGAGCGTGATCTCCAGATCATAGCGCAGGTCCGATCCCCGCCGGGGCCCGCCGCTGCGGGCGCCGCGCCCGCCGAACACATCGCCAAAGGCGTCGCCGAACACCTGCTCGAAGATGTCGTTGACGTCGGCATAGCCGGCCCCGCCGCGCCCGAACGGTCCCTGACCGCCGCCGCCCACGCCCTCATGGCCGAACCGGTCATAAGCGGCGCGCTTTTGCGCATCCGACAGGACGGCATAGGCTTCGGAGACTTCCTTGAAGCGGGTCGAGGCCTCCTCGCAGCCGTCGTTGCGGTCCGGGTGGTGCTGCATGGCCAGCTTGCGATAGGCGGCCTTCAGCCCGGCGGCATCGACCGTACGTTCAACCCCCAGGATTTCGTAATAATCGCGCTGCGCCATCTGGCCGTGATCCTCATTATCCCGTTTCGATCCGGTCGCCCCTCTTGGGCGGAGGCTGGCCGGAAACCGATACCCTGTCAGACATGGGTGTCGGGTCGCATGATGCAAGTTTCATGAAACGGCCCCGCCTGTCGCCTGACAAGCGGGGCCGGATGCATTGTGCCTTCCCGGATTGCGGGGGAAGGCGCGGTCGTCAGTCGGCCTTCTTGTCCGCCTCGTCGCCCGAGACTTCCTCGAACTCGGCATCGACCACGCCGTCGTCGGCCGGGGCCGCAGCGTCTTCGCCGTCACCGGCTGCGCCCTGCTGCGAGGCATACATGGCCTCGCCCAGCTTCATCGAGGCCTGTGCCAGGGCAGTGGTCTTGGCCCGCAGGTCTTCGAGATCGGAGCCTTCACGCGCCGCCTTCAGCTCGTCGAGGGCGGTCTGGATGGCCGCCTTGTCGGGCTCGCCGATCTTGTCGCCGTGCTCGGCCATGGCCTTTTCAGTCGAATGGATCAGGCTGTCGGCTGAATTCTGGGCCTCGACCGTTTCCTTGCGCTGCTTGTCGGCCGCGGCATTGGCCTCGGCTTCCTTGACCATCTTGTCGATGTCCTCATCCGACAGGCCGCCATTGGCCTGGATGCGGATCGACTGTTCCTTGTTGGTCGCCTTGTCCTTGGCCGAGACGTGGACGATGCCGTTGGCGTCGATGTCGAACGTCACCTCGACCTGCGGCATGCCGCGCGGTGCGGGCGGAATCCCCATCAGGTCGAACTGACCCAGGATCTTGTTGTCCGCCGCCATCGGCCGCTCGCCCTGGAAGACCCGGATGGTCACGGCCGACTGGTTGTCCTCGGCGGTCGAGAAGGTCTGGCTCTTCTTGGTCGGGATGGTGGTGTTGCGCTCGATCAGCGGGGTGAACACGCCGCCCAGCGTCTCGATGCCCAGCGTCAGCGGGGTCACGTCCAGCAGCAGCACATCCTTGACGTCGCCTTGCAGCACGCCCGCCTGAACGGCGGCGCCCAGCGCCACGACCTCATCGGGGTTGACCCCCTTGTGCGGCTCCTTGCCGAAGAATTTCTTCACGGCTTCCTGAACCATGGGCATGCGGGTCATGCCGCCGACCAGCACCACTTCGTCAATGTCCGAGGCCTTCAGCCCGGCATCCTTCAGCGCCTTTTCACAGGGCGCGATGGTGCGCTGGACCAGATCCTCGACCAGCGCTTCCAGCTTGGAGCGGCTGAGCTTGATGTTCAGGTGCAGCGGGCCCGAGGCGTTCATGGTGATGAACGGCAGATTGACCTCGTACTGGGTGGTCGAGGACAGCTCCTTCTTGGCCTTTTCGGCCTCTTCCTTCAGGCGCTGCAGGGCCAGCTTGTCCTGACGCAGGTCGACGCCCTGCTCCTTCTTGAACTCGTCGGCCAGGTAGTCGACCAGACGCAGGTCGAAGTCCTCGCCGCCGAGGAAGGTGTCGCCATTGGTCGACTTCACCTCAAAGACGCCGTCACCGATCTCGAGGATCGAGACGTCGAAGGTGCCGCCGCCCAGGTCATAGACCGCGATCTTCTGGCCGTCGTTCTTCTCGAGGCCATAGGCGAGCGCGGCCGCCGTCGGCTCATTGATGATGCGCAGGACTTCGAGGCCGGCGATCTTGCCGGCATCCTTGGTCGCCTGGCGCTGGCTGTCGTTGAAATAGGCCGGGACGGTGATGACCGCCTTCTCGACCTTTTCGCCCAGATAGGCCTCGGCGGCCTCCTTCATCTTCTGAAGGGTGTAGGCCGAGATCTGCTGCGGCGAATAATCCTTGCCCTGGGCGCGCACCCAGGCGTCGCCGGTCGGGCCCTTGACGATCTCATAGGGCACCATGCCCTTGTCCTTGGCCACGACGGGGTCGTCGAAATTCCGGCCGATCAGGCGCTTGATGGCGAACAGGGTATTGGCCGGATTGGTCACGGCCTGACGGCGGGCGGGCTGGCCGACCAGCACTTCGCCGCCATCCTGGATCGCCACCACCGACGGGGTGGTGCGGTTGCCCTCAGCGTTTTCGATAACCTTCGGGGTCTTGCCGTCCATGACGGCTACGCACGAATTGGTCGTACCGAGGTCAATGCCGATGATCTTGCTCATGGACTCTACGTCTTGCTCCTGTTCGGCGGATGGCTCCGGGCCTCGTCTGAGCGCCCCTGTCAGCCACCCCCGGGGGGTTGGTGTTCGGTTCGGGCAAATCCCCAGAGAGACAAGGGGCTTTGCACCGGCTGATGCCGATATGGGAAGCGCAGGGGCACCCGCAAGCCCTTTCGTGCATACGGGCCCGCTGCGATCGGGGCTGAGATCGCCTCACCGCCTCACGGAAGACGATAATCAGGCTCCGTCAGGTGTCTCAGCATCGGCTGGACGCCAGTATGGGGGGCGCCTAAACAGGTCACACCGCCCGGAAACTGCGATTTCTGGATACCACTCGATGCAGGGATGACGCCCTTATGTCCAAGTTTTCCGGCCTGCGGCTCTGCGGCATTGTTTGCGCGACAGGTCTCCTGGCCCTTTCGGCCTGCCTGTTGGCGGCGCCGGCGCCCGGCTGGGCCCAGTCCGCGGATCAGTCGCGCGGGACAACGCGCGGCGCCCAGTCGTCCAATGACGGACAGAATCGCCGCGTGCGCGTCCATAACCAGACCGGCTGGACCATCGTCAGCCTCTATGCCACCGACCCTACCCGGACCGACTGGCGCGGCGACCTTCTGACGCCCGAGGCGCTGGCGACCGGCGACAGTGCGGTCATCGACGTCGACAATGGCTCCGGCGCCTGTGTCTATGTGGTGCGGGCGGAGTTTTCGAACGGCGAGCGGCTGGAACGGGTGGGCATCAACGTCTGCCGCATCGCGGACTACTACTTCACCCGCTGACCCGGGTCGCTGCGCCGATCATGACTGGACGTCCCGGAGCACAGGGCGCAGGCTCAACGCCTGACCTTGAGGAGACCGTCCGATGCGCCTGACCCGCCCCGAAGGCCCGACCGATCAGGATTTCCGTTTCAGCCGCAGGGCGCTGGCGACGGGGGGCCTGACCGGCCTGATGTTTGCGGGCTATGCCCCGGCCGCTCTCGCCCAGGATGCCAGCCCGATCGTCACCGACAGCGAAGGCCTCGTCACCGAGACCATTGCCTATTCGGCCCCCGACGGCTTCGATCTGCCCGCCTATGTTGCGCGCCCCGTGGGCGACGGCCCCTTTCCTGTGGTGATCGTCGCTTCCGAGATCTTCGGGGTGCACGATTACATCCGCGACATCTGCCGTCGGCTGGCCAAGGCGGGGTATGCGGCCATGGCCCCGGCCTTCTTCGTGCGGGTCGCGGATCCCGCGCCCCTGACCGATTTCGGCCGCATCCAGGAAATCGTCGGCCAGGCCGGCTATGAACAGGTCATGGGCGACATTTCCGCCGGCATGGAATGGCTGTCGCGCCAGCTCTGGGCCAGGGCGGACAAGGTCGGCATCACCGGCTTCTGCTGGGGTGGCAAGGTCGTGTGGCAGGCCTGCGCCCGCTTTGCTGCCATCGACGCCGGGGTCGCCTGGTACGGGCGTCTGGCCCCCGCCCCCGATGCCACACCCGAACAGATCGCCGCCGGCCAGCCCTGGCCCGTCGATCTCGCGGCCGATCTCAAGGCGCCGGTGCTGGGCCTTTATGGCGAGATGGATCGCGGCATTCCGCTGGCCAGCGTCGAGGTCATGCGCCAGGCCCTGCAGCGCGCCGGGCGCACCGACAGCCGCATCGACGTCTATGACGGGGCCCAGCACGGCTTCCACGCCGACTACCGCGCCAGCTACAAAGCCGATGCCGCCGCCGACGGCTGGGCAAAACTGCTGGGCCTGTTCGACGCGCGCCTGAAGGCCTGAGGCCTCAGACCCCAAATAATCAGGCCTTCGAGTCGTGGGCGCCGCCGGTCGCCGAGGCCGCCGCCTCATAGGCATGGGCCGCGTCTGAGGCCGAGGTGCCGGGCGCGGGTCCGGATCCCTTGGCCGCCACGACCACCATGGCCGGACGCACCGTGCGCCCGAACAGGGCATAGCCCGCCTGCAGCGTCTGGATCACCGACCCTCCGGGCACCGTCTCGGAGGGCTGCTCCATCATGGCCTGATGCAGGTGTGGATCGAACGCCTCACCCGCCTCGGGGGCCACGCGCACCAGATTGTTGCTGGCAAAGGCCGACAGCAGCGACTTCTGCGTCAACTCCAGCCCGGTCACCAGACCGGCGGCCGCGCCTTCGGCATCCTTGGGTGCCGCCTGCAGGGCCCGCTCAAGGTTGTCGGCCACGCCCAGCAGGTCGCGGGCAAAGCGCTGGATGGCATAGGCGCGGGCGTCATTGTTCTGGGTCTCGGCCCGGCGCTTGATGTTCTCGACCTCGGCCACGGCGCGGAGCGCCCGGTCCTTCCACTGGTCGCGCTCGTCGATGATGGCGTCGAGGTTGTCCATGCCCACCCCTGTATGGGCAGGATCGGAATTCAGGCCCGCCTCGGCATCGGCCTCATCGGCCGGATCGATGCCGTTCAGGTCGTCAAAGTCAGGGTCGTGCGGTGTGTCGTTCAAGGCTCTTGTCCGTCAAACAGTCGGCTCAGTACGCGGGCGGTGTAGTCCACCAACGGAATGATCCTGGCATAGTTCAAACGCGTGGGGCCGATCACGCCGACCGCGCCCAGCACCCGTTGTCGCCCCGTCATATAGGGCGCGGCGATCACAGAGGAACCCGAAAGTGAAAACAGTCGCGTCTCGGCGCCGATAAAAATGCGCACGCCCTGGGCCTCGGACACCCCGTCCAGCAGGCCGATAAGCTGTTCCTTCTGCTCCAGATCGTCGAACAGCACCCGCACCCGGTCCAGATCCTCCAGCGCCTCGCGATCCTGAAGCAGATTGGCCCGCCCCCGCACGATCAGCGACCGCGGCCCCGCCGCCCCCGACCAGGCCGCCATGCCGTCTTCGACCAGCCGGGCGGCGGCGGCATCCAGCGCCTGACGCGCCGTCGACAGCTCCTGGCTCATCTCGCCCCGGGCCTCGGTCAGGGAGCGTCCCTTCAGCCGCGCATTCAGAAAGTTCGAAGCCTCCTGCAGGGTCGACGGCGTCATGCCCGGCCCCATCGGCATCAGGCGGTTCTCGACCTGTCCGTCCTCGGCCACCAGAATGGCCAGGGCCTGATCGTGGCCCAGCGCCACGAACTCGACGTGCTTGATGCCCGTGTCGCGCACCGGGCTGGCGACAATCCCGGCCCCGCCCGCCAGCCCCGACAGCAGGGAAGACGCCTCGTTCAGCGCCTGATCGAAATCGACCCGCCCGCCCGGACGCGCCAGACCGGCCAGCCGCGCATCGATCTCGCGCCGCTCCTCGGTGCCGACGTCGCCGATCTCCAGCAGGCCGTCCACGAACAGGCGCAGACCCGCATGGGTCGGCACCCGGCCGGACGAAGTGTGCGGCGAGGCCAGCAGGCCCGCCAGAGTCAGGTCCTGCATGGTATTGCGGATCGAGGCCGGCGACAGGGCGATGGTCCCGCGCGACAGGGTCCGCGACCCGACCGGCTCGCCCGTTTCCAGATAGGTCTCGACGACGCTGCGGAAAATGTCGCGCGCCCGGGCGTCCAGGGTGGTCAGGGACGGCGAGGGATGAAAGGGCGTCGTGATCATGGGCAGCTCCGTCCGGCATCTGCGGGGGCCGGGCCTTCTGGCATCTGGGAACGGGACAGGGTCACGCTTTCAGGATAAGCACGCCCGCGACCCCATCCAATACGCAAAAGAGACATCATGCGCCCTTCCGACCGTTCGCCCGACCAGCTTCGCCCCGTGACCCTGGAAACCGGCGTCAATCGCTATGCCGAAGGCTCGTGTCTGGTGTCGTTCGGCCAGACGAAGGTGCTGGTCACCGCCTCGGTCGAGGAGCACCTGCCGCCGTGGCTGCGCGGCAAGGGTCAGGGCTGGGTGACGGCCGAATACGGCATGCTGCCCCGCGCCACCCATACCCGCGGCCGTCGCGAGGCCGCTTCGGGCAAACAGTCGGGCCGGACGCAGGAGATCCAGCGCCTGATCGGCCGCAGCCTGCGCGCCGTCGTCGACCTCAAGGCCCTGGGCGAGCGTCAGGTGACCCTCGACTGCGACGTCATCCAGGCCGACGGCGGCACCCGCACGGCCGCCATCACCGGCGCCTGGGTGGCGCTGGCCTCGGCGCTCGACTATCTGCGCGAGGAGGGGGTGCTCAAGACCGATCCCCTGACCGACCAGGTCGCGGCCATTTCCTGCGGCGTGTTCAATGACACCCCGGTTCTCGACCTCGACTACGAAGAGGATTCCAGCGCCGAGGCGGATTCCAACTTTGTCCTGACGGGTTCGGGCAGCATCGTCGAAATCCAGGCGACCGGCGAGAAGCGGGGCTTCAGCCGTGCGGAGTTCGATCGCCTGTTCGCCCTGGCGCACGGCGGCTGCGAGACGCTTTTCGCCCTGCAGCGTCAGGCGATCGGCCGCTGAGCCGTCCCAGATCCGAGACGTCACGCACACTGGCCCGCACCGGGGTGATGGGCCGCTGACCGGGTGACGGATCGGGCAGGCGCGCCCGGTCCAGCACCGCCTCCAGCGTCGCCGCCAGCCGGTCCAGCTTGGCCCGCCGGGTCGGTTTTCGGCCCGCGGCATCGGTGACGTAAAAGGCATCGACCGCCCGCTCGCCGAAATTGGCGATGTGGGCGGAGCGCAACGACAGCCCCTCGGCGGCGATGGCAGTGGCCAGTTCGGCCAGCAGGCCCGGCCGGTCCGCGCCCGAGACCTCGATGACGACCGCCTGACTGGCGGCGGTGGTGTCGATCATGACAACGGGCCGGACGTCAAAGGCCGCGCGACGGGCGCTGACGGCGGTCATCACCGTCTCCTCCTCCGGCACATCGGGGGTGCCCTCCGGCACCGCGCGGGCGGCGGCCTCGAGCGACCGGATCAGCCGCTCCAGCCGGCGGGGTTCGGCCTGTCCATAGGGCAGGCCCGCGCCGTCCTGCACCTCGAACACATCCAGCGCCAGACCGTCGGGCGCCGTCACGACCCGTGCCCCGACAATGTCCGCGCCTGCCCGCGACAGGGCTTGCGCAAGCGCCGCAAACAGGCCGGGCCGGTCGGCGGCGGCCACAGCCACCCGGGTCGTGGCCCGCCCCACCGCGCGGGGGTGCCGCTCTGCCGCCGGATCCGCGGCCCAGTCGACCAGAACATCGGCGGCGGCGCCGGTCTCGCGCGCCCGGGCGACCAGTTCGGGATAGGCCGCCAGCGGGTCGGGCTCGTCCACCGTCTCGCCCTTGAACACCGCCAGCACCCGGCGATGGAGGTCCCGCAGCAGCTGCCCCTTCCAGTTGTTCCACACGCCCGGGCCAACCGCGCGGATATCGGCGGCGGTCAGCACCAGCAGCATCCGCAGCCGCTCGGGGTCGCCGACCAGATCGGCGCAGGCCTGAACGGTGTCCGGATCGGTCACGTCGCGCTTCTGGGCATAGTCGGACAGGGCCAGATGGTGCCGCACCAGCCAGGTAACCAGCTCGATCCGGCGACTGTCGACGCCCAGCCGCTCGCACGCCCGCCGGGCCGCGATCGCCCCGTCCTCCAGCTGGCCGCGATCACCGCCCTTGCCGACATCGTGCAGCAGCATGGCCAGCATCAGCACTTCGGGATCGGTGATCCGGTGAATGATTTCGGACGCCAGCGGATGGTCGTCCTTCAGCTTGCCGCGCTTGATGTCATTGATGATGCCGACGGCCTGCAGGGTGTGCTCGTCGACCGTATAGGCGTGGTACATGTTGAACTGGGTCTGGCCGACGATCCGCCCCCATTCCGGCAGGAACCGCCCCAGCAGCCCGGTCTCATTCATGATGCTGAGCACCCGGTAGGGCCGCTGCCCGTGCGCCAGAACCGTCAGAAAGGCCCGGCTGGCCTCCTGGTCTCGGCGCAGGCGCGGGGTCACTCGGGGCAGCGACCGGGTCACGGCGGCAAACGCGTCGGGGTGCAGGTCCAGGTCCAGCCGGTCGGCCTCGACGAACAGGGTCAGCAGCCGGGTCGGGTCCTCGTCGAACACCTCGGGTCCGGTCACGCTCAGCCGGCCCCGGTCGACCAGAAAGCCGGGCGTCTCCAGCGGCTTGCCGCGCCCGGACCACAGGGCCGACAGGCCCCGCACCAGACCGCCGGCCTTCTTCTGCTGGCGGGCCTCCAGCTGGGCGCTCATGGCCCGGGTCAGGGCCCCGACGTCCCGCGCGACGAGGAAGTATCGTCGCATGAAGCGCTCGACCGCCGGCTCATCGCCGCGTCCGCGCCAACCCATGCGCCGCGCCACCTCGGGCTGCAGGTCAAAGGTCAGGGCTTCGACCGGTCGGTCGGCGATGCGGTGCATGTGGATGCGCACCTGCCACAGGAAATCAAAGGCCTCGGCAAACAGTCGCCGCTCGCGCCGCGTCAGCAGGTCCTCCAGCGCGGTCTCGCCCAGCGGGCTGTCCGGGGCCAGGCCCCGGGCGATCCAGAACAGGCAGTTGAGGTCGCGCAAGCCCCCCTTGCCGTCCTTGACGTTGGGCTCGACCCGATAGCGCACCGCGCCGACCTTCTGGTGCCGTGCCTCCCGCTCGGCCAATTTGGCGGCGATGAAGGGCCGCGCATCGGCCCGTTCCACCTGCTGGCGGAAACGCGTGAGAAAGGTCTCTGCCAGATCGCTGTCCCCGGCCAGCGGCCGCGCTTCCAGCAGGGCGGTGCGCACCGTCATGTCCGACTTGCCGACCGACAGGGCCTCGTCCATCGACCGCGAGGTGCTGCCGATCTTCAGCCCCAGATCCCACAGCACATAGAGGACGAACTCGGTCACCTGTTCGGTGCGCGAGGTCGACTTCCAGGGCCTGAGGAACATCAGGTCGAGGTCCGAATGCGGCGCCAGCACCCCCCGGCCATAGCCCCCGACCGCCAGCAGGGCGAGGCGCTGGGCGTCGGTCGGATTGGGAGCGGGGAACAGGTGCTCGGTGGTCACCCACCACAGGGCCTGAACCATGCGGTCCGCCGCCCGGGCATACAGGCGCGCCACCTCGACCCCGCCTGCGCCCTGCACCAGACGCTGGGCCGCCCTGGCCCGTCCGTTCGACAGGATTTCGGCGAGCACCGGGGCCAGCGCCGCCCGGGGCCGGGATGTCGCGGCCGCGGCCTCCAGCGCCGCGATCACCTCGGGGTCCAGGTCGGGCACCATCCCGATCAGAGCCGGCCCGGGCCGGCACCGCGCGACAGGGCCTTCAGGCGATAAAGGGCCTCCAGCGCCTCGCGCGGACTCAGGTCATCGGGCTCCAGCTCTGCCAGCGCCGCGACCATGGCGGGGGGGGCCACCGCCGCCGCGGGGGCAGGGGGCTCGGCCATGGCAAACAGCGGCAGGTCATCCAGACGGCTGTCGGCCTCGCCCGTGGTCTCCAGCTGGTCCAGAACTGCCCGGGCCCGCGCGACCACGCCGGGCGGCACCCCGGCCAGCCTGGCCACCTGCACGCCATAGCTGCGGTCCGCCGGACCGGCCACGGCCTCGTGCAGGAACACCAGATCGCCGTTCCACTCGCGGGCCCTCAGCGACAGATTGGCCAGATGGTCCAGCCGCCCCTCCAGCTGCGCCAGCTCGTGATAGTGGGTGGCGAACAGGGCGCGACAGCGGTTGGCTTCGTGCAGGGCCTCGGTCACGGCCCAGGCGATGGCCAGACCGTCATAGGTGGCCGTGCCCCGCCCGATCTCGTCCAGCACGACAAAGCTGCGGTCGGTGGCCTGATTGAGGATGGCGGCGGTCTCGACCATTTCGGTCATGAAGGTTGATCGGCCGCGGGCCAGATCATCCCCCGCGCCGACCCGGCTGAACAGTCGATCGACCACGCCCAGCCGCATGGCGCGCGCCGGCACAAACGCCCCCGCCTGGGCCAGCACGACCAGCAGGGCCGCCTGACGAAGGAAGGTCGACTTGCCCGCCATGTTCGGCCCCGTGACCAGGGCCAGACGCGGACATCCGTTCGCCCCCGCCCCGTCCAGCCGGCAATCGTTGGGTGTATAGGGCTTGCCCTCGGCCCGCACGGCCGCCTCGACCACCGGGTGGCGGCCGCCCTCGATGCACAGCTCCAGCCCGTCATCGACATCCGGCCGGACCGCGCCGACCTCTTCCGCCCATTCGGCCAGGGCTGCGGTGGCGTCCAGCCAGCCCAGCGCATCGGCCAGCGCCTGAATCGGGGCCGCCAGCTCGCGCACCCGGGCACGCCAGCCCTCGAAGGTCTCGACCTCCATGGCCGTCACCCGGTGCCCGGCCTGGGTGATGCGCGCGTCCAGATCGGACAGTTCGACGGTGGTGAACCGCACCTGATTGGCCAGGGTCTGGCGATGGATGAAGGGGCTTTCGGCGCCGCGCTGCATCAGCGGTTCGGCCTGTTTGGCCGTCACCTCGAGGAAATAGCCCAGCACGGCATTATGGCGCACCCTGAAGGGGATGCCGCTGTCGGCCACGGCCCGGGCCTCCAGCTCGGCGATTACCCGGCGGCTGTCGTCGCGCAGGGTGCGGGCCTGATCCAGCTCCGGCCGGTGTCCCGGGGCGACCAGTCCCCCGTCGCGGGCCAGATGCGGCGGATCCTCGACCAGACCCTCGTCCAGTTCGGCCAGCAGGGCCTGCAACGCCGCATCCGGCGTCAGGGCCGCCAGCGCCCGCTCCAGATCATGGGGCAGGGTCGGGTCCAGCCGGTCCGACCGGCGGGCGAACAGGGCGGTCAGTTCCTGGGCCGTCCGCGTCCCGGCCCGGATCGCCGCCAGATCGCGCGGCCCGCCCCGTCCCAGCGCCAGCCGGGTCAGGGCCCGCGCCGTATCCGATGACCCCTTCAGCAGGTCGCGGACCTCGCCTCTCAGACTGCGGTGCTCGACCAGCCAGCCGACCGCATCCAGCGCCCGGTTGATGCGGTCCGGGTCGCGCCCCGGCCGGGCCAGCCGTTCGGCCAGCGCCCGCGCCCCGCCGGCGGTGACGGTCCGGTCCAGCGTGTCCAGCAGCGACCCCGTCCGCTCCCCCCTCTGGGTGCGGTCGATCTCAAGGCTCAGCCGGGTGGCCGGGTCGATCGCCAGATGCTGGCCCTCGACAGACCGGCGCGGTGGCGACAGCACCGGCACCACCCCGACCTGGGTGGTCTCCAGATAGGCGGCGATCAGGCCCAGCGCCGAAATCTCGACCGGCTCAAAGGCGCCAAAGGCATCCAGTGTCGCCACACCATACAGGCGCGCCACCCGCTCGGCGGCGGCCCGGGGCTCGGCCAGCGCCTGGGCCAGCGGCTGGACCGGCGCACCGGCGGTGGCCAGCGCCTGATCCAGGTCGGCATCGCCGAATAGCCGGTCGGGCACCAGAATCTCGGACGGCGAGAAGGCCACGAGCGTCGAGGCCAGATCGCCCGCGTCGCAGACGGCGGTCTCCACCCGGCCCGACGACAGTTCGACGGCGGCCACGGCGGCCCGGCCACTGCGCAGGGTCACCGCCACCAGCCGGTTGGCCCCGCGCGCATCCAGCAGGCTGTCCTCGGTGAGGGTGCCGGGGGTGACGACCCGCACGATCTCGCGCCGGACCACGGCCTTGGAGCCCCGTTTCTTCGCTTCGGCCGGGTCTTCGGTCTGGTCACAGATGGCCACCCGGTGGCCCTGCCGGATCAGCCGGGCCAGATAGCCTTCCATGGCATGGGCGGGCACCCCGGCCATGGCGATGTCCTCGCCCAGATGCTTGCCCCGCTTGGTCAGGGCCAGCCCGAGCGCACCCGCCGCCACCTCGGCATCCTCAAAGAACAGCTCGTAGAAATCGCCCATGCGGAAGAACAGCAGGGCATCCGGCTGGGCCGCCTTGGCTTCCAGGAATTGGGCCATGACCGGGGTCGCGCCCTCTGTGGAGCGCACCGGCTGTTCGGCGACGGGGGGTGGGGAAAGCGGACGGTTCATGCCTCGCCACAGGGTGACGGATCGCGCGCCCGGTCTCAAGCGTCTCTTGCGCGCCGCGACGGGCGCTGCGACAAGCGCGACAGGCGGTTAAGGGAACGCGGTCCAAAACCGCGGCTGTGCCCGCAACTGTAGGCGGCCAGGCCGTCGTCCGGTCCGGGAGCAATCCCGGCGTCACTGAGCGGTCTTCGGACGGTTCGGGAAGGCGAGGGCGGCGGCTGTCGATCCGCAAGCCAGGAGACCTGGCCGCCGATGTCGCTCGTCTTCTGTCCGGGACCAGACAGAGGCGCGGGACTTCCGTCGAAGCGACCCGATCCCAGCGCCGGCCCCCCATCCGGGGGTCGGGATCGGTCGCACCTTGAACGCCCGTCGCGCGCTGCCGCCGGGCCGACGGAGACTGTCCATGAGACATCTGATGACGACGGCATCGCTGGCGGTGCTGTGCCTGTGCGCGAGCCCCCCCGCCCTTGCCCATGATCCCGGCCCCGGCGATCCCGGCGATCCGGTGGAGTTGGAGGAGGTGATCGTCACCGCCACCCGCCTGCCGCAGCCGGAAGCCGAGACCCCCGGCGCCCGGGTGTTTACCAAGGCCGATATCGAGGCGCGCGGCGCGATCTTTGCCGCCGACCTGCTGGCCGAGGTGCCGGGCGCGGCCGTGACCCGCACCGGACCCTTCGGCGGCCTGACCCAGCTGCGCCTGCGCGGAGCCAGCCCCGGCAAGACCCTGGTGCTGATCGACGGTGTGCCGGTCAATGATCCGGCCGAGATCAACGGCGCCTATGACTTTTCCAGCCTCAGCCTGTCCGACATCGCGCAGATGGAGGTCCTGTCGGGGCCCCAGTCCTCGCTGTGGGGGTCGGATGCCATCGGCGGGGTCGTGGCCCTGACCACGCGCGAGGTCGACGGCGTCCGCGCCGATCTGGAGGCGGGCTCCCTGAATACCCGACGCGGCGCTCTGTCCGTGGGCCGGGCCGGAGAGCGGGGGGCGCTGGGGCTCAGCGTCTCCGGCTTCCGCACCGACGGGGTCTCGGCCGCCGTCGCCGGCACCGAGGACGACGGCTTTGAGACCCTGACGGCGGGGCTCAAGGGCCGGATCACGCCGCGCGCCGGGGTCGAGCTGGACGGCGCCCTGCGCTGGACGCAAAGCCGGGTCGAGATCGATGGCTATCCCGCCCCCGCCTATGTGCTGGGCGACACCGACGATGTGTCGAAAAGCGAGGCTTGGTCAGGCCACGGGCGGTTGTCGGTCCGGACCGGCGGGGTGCGTCACCGGCTGACGCTGGCGGCATCGGACATCGCGCGCGAGACCCGCTCCGACTTTGCCAACCGGTTCGAGGCCGACCGGCAGGTCTGGCGCTGGGACATGGACGGCACGGGCGGCGAGGGCCGCCTCAGTTGGGCGGCCGGGCTGGAGCGGCGCGCGGAGTCCGCCGACCTCGACAGCGGCCTGTCCGACGATCTGGGCACCCGCTCGGTCTATGGCACCGTGCTGTTTCCGATGACCTCCCGCGTCACGGTCGGCGCGGCGCTTCGCCATGACGATACCGATGATTTCGGCGCCGCGACCACGGGCCGGCTGACCGCCCATGCTGACCTCGGCGCGGGCTTCGGCCTCTCAGGAGCCTTCGGCACAGGCTTCAAGGCCCCGACGGTGAGCCAGTCGGTCTGTGACTTCTGCTTCTCCGCCGATCCCTTCCCGGCGCTGAAGCCGGAGCACGCCGAGGGGGCCGAGCTGGCCCTCGGCTGGCAGAGTCCGGGCGGCGGCCTGACGGGGCGGTTGACGGTCTATCGCCTGACCATCGAGGACCAGATCATCTACCGCTTCGATCCGCTGACCTTTGACAGCGTCTATATCAATCTGGACCGCACCCGCACCGAGGGCATCGAGCTGGAGGGGCGCGCCCTGTTGGGCGGGGGCTTTGACCTCAGCCTGACCTATGGCTGGACCGATGCCCGGGACGACACCACGGGTCTGGCCCTGCTGCGGGTGCCGGAACACGCGGGCACGGTCGGTCTGGGCTATAGCGGCGCGCGGCTGAGCGGACGCCTGACCGTCCGGGCCGAAGGCGATATGCCGGACTCGGGTGGTACGCGCGACGGCTTTGTCACCGCCGATCTCAACCTCGGCTATGCGCTGACGGATCAGGTCGAGCTGACCGCCCGGGTCGACAATCTGTCTGACGAGCGCTGGCAGTCGCTACGGGGCTATGGCGAGCCGGGGCGGACCGTCGCCCTCGGGATCAGGCTGCGCTACTGACGCCGGAAAAGGCGGCGGCCGTATCCCCGGTCGCCGCCAGCCGTCCGCCCTGGTCGAAGACCGTCCAGTCCAGAGCGGGCCGGGCCGCATTGACGGCGGCCAGCAGGGCGCGGGTCTCGGCGGCCGAGGTGACACAGGCCAAAAGGCTTGAGCCCTCGGCCATGCCGATCAGGCTGTCGGCGGCATAGGCCAGCGCGGCCTGCATGGGGTCCAGGCGCGCTTCGGCCAGACGCCGGCGCAGGCGCGACAGCAGAACGACGTCGGCCGCCGAAGCCCCGACCATTTCGTCCGACCCGGCAAACAGCAGCCCATTGGCCAGAACCGAGGCCAGCTGCACCGCCACCCCCTGTTCGGCGAGCGCCGCCAGTACGCCGTCGCGGCGCGCGCGCTGGTCCAGAATGTTGAGCGGCAGCTGGATCAGATCGGGCTGAAAGCGCCGCGCCACCAGCACCGGACTGTCCTCCAGCCGGGTGCGGATGCCGATGCGCCGGAACAGGCCACGATCCTTGAGGGCGACCAGACGCTCCCACAGGGTGCGGCCCTCGGCTCCGGCCAGATCGCGCCCATCGCGGACCAGCAGCACATCACCGCGCGGCAGACCCAGGCGCTCCAGCGACCGGCGGGCCCGGGCCTCGATCCGGTCGGGGCCTTCGCTGGCATCCAGCGTCGTCACCGATACCTGAAAGGGGGAGGGGAAGGGCCAGGCCTGACACAGGGTGCGTTCGTCATCACCCTCGGGCCGGGTCAGGATGCGGCGAATGCCGCCGTCCGCGGCGGTCTGCAGCAGTTGGGCAAGGCCGGTCTCGCGCGACAACGCGCCACCCACAGCCTCGCGCGGGGCAGCGGGGACCACGGCGAGCGCCAGTTGGGCGGCGGGAGGGGCGGAAATCTCTGAACTCACCCGACGATCCTGACGCCGAATGTTTAAGGGCGCCTCACCGAGAGTTTGCCAGAACCTTACCGCACGCTGTTTTCCGGTCAGTCTGCGTCCGGCTGCCGGTCCGGGTGGGCGGCGATGAAGGCGGAGTGATCGGCTGCGGCCGCCTCGATCGCCAGCAGACGCGGAAAGGCCTCCAGCGGCACATTGAACCGGCGCGCGGAATAGATCTGCGGGATCAGATAGCAGTCGACCAGACCGGGCGTGTCGCCAAAGCTCCAGCCTGCACCGTTCCGCCCGACCAGGGTCTCCAGCGCCTCGAACCCCGGCGTGATCCAGCGCCCGGCCCAGGCGTCGACCGTCGCCTGATCCGCCTCGAACTGGCTGCGCAGGGCCTTCAGCACCCTCAGATTGTTGAGCGGATGGATGTCGCATCCGATGACGGCCGCCATGGCCCGCACCGTGGCCCGGTCCATCGCCGTATCGGGCAACAGGGGCGGTCGCGGATGGCGCTCTTCCAGCCATTCCAGAATGGCCGGGCTTTGCACCAGCACCCCCTCGGGCGTCTCCAGCGCCGGCACCATCCCCTGCGGGTTGAGCGCCAGATAGGCGTCGGACTTCTGGGCCCCGGTGCGCAGGTCAATGCCGCGCGTCTCATAGCTCAGCCCCTTGAGATTGAGCGCGATACGGGTCCGGTAGCTGGTGCCCGATCGAAAATAGCCGTGCAGGATCATGAAAACCTCAGCTCCGGGGCGGCCCCATGGTGAAGGACAAGGGCGCAAGCCCTTCTATCACAGCCTCGACACGGTCGCCGGTCTGAACCGGCCCCACCCCGGCCGGCGTGCCGGTAAAGATCAGATCGCCCGGGCCCAGGTCCCACAGGCGCGCGGCCTGCTCCACAATCTCATGCGGGGCCCAGATCATGTCGGATAGGCGCGCCGACTGACGCCCCTCCCCATTGACCGACAGCCGGATGGCCGAGGCGGCATCCGGTCCGGGTCCGGTCGTCAGGGCGCCGCAGGGCGCGGACTGATCGAACCCCTTGGCCGCGTCCCAGGGGCGGCCCCTGGCCTTGGCCTCGGCCTGCAGGTCGCGGCGGGTCAGGTCACACCCGACCGCCCAGCCGACGATCTCGGCCGCCTCGCCCAGCGCCAGCACCAGTTCGACCTCGTGGTGCAGGTTTCCGGTCATCGACGGAAACAGCGGATCGCCGCCATCGGTGACCAGCGCCATGGCCGGCTTGGAGAAGAAGAACGGCGCCGGCCGATCCGGGTCGGCCCCCATTTCGCGGGCATGGTCGACATAGTTCTGGCCGACGCACAGGATCCGCCGGACGGCATAGCGCCGGGCGCTGTCAGCGACGGGCAGGGACGGGGTCTCGGGCGGGGGGATCAGCCACTGGATCATGGCGTCACGCTTAAGGCGGGTCTTCGACCTCCGCAACGGCCCGACAGTCTGCGCGAGGGTCGCCGTTCATGCTGCAATGCGGGAACCCGCTGGCGTCGGTAGCGTTGGCTCCTTATATCTCTTACTATCGTCAAGCTTACAGACCGGGAGCGTCACCATGGCCACCACAAAGGCCCGCGAAGACATCAAGAACGACCTGAAAACCCTCAAGGAAGACATCAAGGTGGGGGCCCGCGAAGAGGGTGAACGCCTGCGTGCCCGTGCCGAGGCCGCCGAGGCCCGCCTGCGCAACAAGGCAGACGAAGTCCGCGGTCAGGCCGAAGCCTATTATGAGCAGGCCCGCGTGCGCGGCCGCGAATATTATGACGATGCCGCTGAGCGCTTCGACGAAGCCCAGCGCTATCTGGTCGAGCGGGTGCAGGAGCGTCCGATGCAATCGACCGGTATCGCGCTCGGCATCGGCGTTGTGATCGGCATGCTGCTGGCCGGTCGTCGCCACTGATGCTGGGACGCGGACTCGTCAAGAAGGCCGTCGCCGTTGCGGTGGCGGCCGGAGCCGCATTCGTTGCCGTGCTCTGTTTCGGGGCGGTGGTTTTCTTCGCCCTGTCCGTGGTGATCGTGCCCATGGCGGCAGCAGCCGTGACGTTCCTGCTGTTCGCCCTGGCGGCGCTCGCCGTGGTTATGGTCTTCCTCAAGAAGGCCGAGGGTGACGACGAAGAAGACGAGTCCAGCCTCACGGACGGTCTTGCCGGCCGGGCTTTCCAGCTGTTCCGCAACCGGCCCATCCTGGCCTCGGTTGCGACGCTGGCAGGCGGGTTCATCTTCCTCCGGAATCCGGCGCTGGCCACCATGGTGGCGGCCGCCTTCACCGAAAAGAGCCGTCATCGCTGAGGCGACCGCGGCCCTATTCCACCACCGGATCGCCTGACGCGCCTGCGGGATTGAGTTTCCAGCGGATGCGCGTTTCCGCGTCCGTGCGGGCGGAGCCCCGGACGACGATCTGCAGGGCGCGCCGCGTCTGACCCTCGACACTGTGTACCGAAGGCTCGATGGCGACATCGGGCCCGTCGGTGCGGAACCACCATCCCCGCCCCGAGTGGCCGCGCAACAGGATCGAGCGCCGGTCGCGCGCCAAAGACGCCTGCACGCCCGGCTCCAGCTGGAACCGCACGGCATAGGGGGCGGCCAGAACCGGCGGCGGGCTGGGGGCATGGTCGGCCGGGAACAGGCGTTCCTCGGCGCGCAACTCATCCAGCCGTTGATCCAGATACAGACGACGCTGGTGGGCCAGACCCGTCAGCGGCGCCCAGCCGTCATGCTGGGCTTCCAGCCACAGGGCGCCGTCACCCTGCCGCTCCTCATGATGAACGGCGTAGGGCCGGGTCAACAGGCGAGGCCCCAGAAGGTCGGCCTGCCAGCCGCCCAGAGGTTCACCCAGCGAGGTCTCGCTGAGGGTCAGGGTCGAATGGCCCGGCGTCAGCCTCAGCCCCTGACGTTCGAAGGCCCGGGGCGTCCACCCACAGCCGGTGATCAGCCGGTCGCGACCACAGACAATTTCCAGCGCCAGCGGCTGGGCGCAGGCCGCCTCGGTCCAGGCCCCGCGCGGCGGTGCCTCGACATCGACCACGAGGCTGAGCAAGGGGCTCCGCATCCGCGCCAGACCCCCCACAGGGGGTTGGGGCGGGGCGGTCGAGGTCGTCTCGGCGACCGGGGCCAGTCCGGCAGCGGACAGGGCCGCCGTCACCCGTGCTGCAGTCGAGACCCCGCCCCCGTGAACGCCCGGCAGACGCCCGTCGGGCAGGGTGAGGGCCTGAGTCG
Source organism: Brevundimonas sp. (assembly GCF_036963785.1). Classification (GTDB taxonomy): domain Bacteria; phylum Pseudomonadota; class Alphaproteobacteria; order Caulobacterales; family Caulobacteraceae; genus Brevundimonas. The sequence continues at coordinate 109,067 of NZ_JBALUS010000003.1, read as the reverse complement.
CGACCGCAAGCCTTTGCAGTGCGGCCTCCAGCGGTTCGGGCACCGGCTCGGACAGCTGCGTCAGCCCGTCCTTGAGCGTCAACAGATCAAACAGCAGCTCCAGCCCCGCTTCCGGGCTGCGCGACATATGGGCACCGTCGGGTCTCAGCGTGCGCGACAGGGCCCGCGGCAGCCGCTTCAGGGCACGCCGGCGCAGGCGCGCTCCGGACATACCGGCCAGCGCACATCCGGTGACAGCCACGGCCACGGCCCGGGTCGCCGCTCCCGCCGCCGGCCCCGGGGGGCGCAATAGCTGACGGGCTTGCCGCGCGACCAGCACGGCCAGCAGGCCGCGCTCGGTATCGGTGGCGACGGCCCCCATGCGCCGAAGGGCCGGGGCCAGATGCAGCAGTCGCCGGGCCATCCGGTCGGGGTCCCACGCAAACGGCGCCCAACGGTGAAACACCCGCCCCCAGGCCAGAGTCAGCCGCAGCGCCTCGCGCGCCCCGGCCTCGCCCTCCTGCATCAGGGCGGGCAGCCAGTCGAAACTGTGGAGCGCCTCGGCAAAGCCGCGCGACGGACTGGCCCGGTCCCACGGGTCCTGAGGGGCGGGGACATCCAGGCTGATCCCGGCCAGGGTAAAGCGCCCCTGCAGGATGGGCTTGCCGGCGCCGGGGGCCTCAAGCGGGCGAAAATCGCGGGGTGTGGCCGCAAAGGCCGAGGGCTTCAGCCCCCAGGGCCTGCCCTTCAGCGTCTGGCCATAGCCGGGCAGGCCATAAAGCTCGATCCAGATCTGGCGGGTCATCAACCGCCCGATTACCAGCGGCCAAATACGGGCACCGGGCCGGGCGCCCGACGGCCTGACCGGCGTCCGGGGCGGTGCCCCGCGCAGGCCGGGAATCTGGCCTTCGGGAACCGAGGCCTCGGGCCTGGCGAACGGGCCGATCCCCGCCATCAGCGGCCCTTCAGCGCCGCAATATTGTCGGCATAGGCCGACGGACCCCCGCGGAATACGGCCGTGCCCGCTACCAGCGCATCGGCCCCGGCGGCGACACAGTCTGCCGCATTGTCCGCCGTCACCCCGCCATCGACCTGCAGGGTGGCCTTCGATCCGGCGGCATCCAGCCGCTGGCGGACCCGCGCGATCTTGTCGAGCGAGGCCGGGATGAATTTCTGCCCGCCAAAGCCCGGATTGACCGACATGATCAGCACCAGATCGACCAGATCGATCACCTCGTCCAGAATCCCGACGGGTGTCCCCGGGTTCAGAACCACGCCCGCCCTGGCGCCCAGCTCCCGGATCCGGCCCAGCGTCCGGTGCAGGTGCGGCCCGGATTCCGGATGCACGCTCAGCACATCGGCCCCGGCCTTGTGATAGGCTTCCAGCCACGGATCGACCGGCGCCACCATCAGGTGCACGTCGAACGGCAGCCGGGTGTGGGGGCGAAGCGCCTTCACCACGTCCGGGCCGATGGTCAGATTGGGTACGAAATGGCCGTCCATGACATCGACATGGACCCAGTCGGCGCCCGCGGCCTCCAGGGCAGCGACCTCCTCGCCCAGCCGGGCAAAGTCAGAGGCCAGTATGGACGGACAGATCAGGGGTGCGCTCATGGCCCCGGGATAGGCCGAGGCCCGCCCCGGAGCAAGACCCGCGCATGTCTCAGGCGGCGGCGCGCCGCATCGTCAGGCTGGCGCGCTGGGCATCGCTCAGCACGGCGTCGTCCATCCGGGCCCCGGTCAGGTCGGCCCGGTCCATCACCGCCCCGGTAAAGTCCGTGGCGACCAGACGGGCATAGCGCAGCCCGGCATCCGACAGATTGGTCGGCATCGACCGCCCCCCGCCCAGCGGCAGGGCCGCCAGCAGCGCCCCGTCCAGATCCGCGTGGCTGAGGAGAGCGCGCATCATGCGCGCGCCCCGCAGATCTACCCCGCGAAGGTTACAGCCCCTCAGGTCCGCCCCCTCCAGATTGGCGCCCTGCAGTGCCACGTCCGACAGGTCCATGCCGACCAGGCAGGCGCCCTTGGCATTGAGCGCAGGCAGCTTCAGCCCCTTCAGCCGGGCCCCCAGCGGGCGAAGGTCCTTGCCCTCGAAATTGGCCGGCGCGCCCAGCACCCCGCCGCTTTCGGCCCAGGCATTGGCATCCAGCGCCTGCTCCAGCAGGGCATCGGCCTCGGTAATGGCCTCCAGCGTCGGCTCGCGCAGACAGCCGGTCATGTCGGTCCGTTCCGTACGCGCCGTGTCAAAGGCGACATGGGTCAGGACCGCGCCGATCATGCGGGCCCCTGACAGATTGGCCCCCCCGACGTCGGCCCCTTCCATCATGGCGCCCGACAGGTCGGCGTCCTTGAGGTTGGCGCGGGTCAGGCGGGTGTCCTTCATGGCGCAGTCGGTAAAGTCGACCTTGAAGGCGCTGAAGCCCTCCAGGGTTGCCCCGTTCAGCGTGGCCCCGGTGAAGCTGGCGCCGTCGGCATTGCCCTGATGGGTCTCGTGCTTGACCGATGACAGCCCCTTGGTCGCGTGCGGGACGGCGATCACGCCCTCGCGGAAATCCGCCTGGGTCAGGTCCGCCCGCGCCAGATCCGCGCCCCTGAGACAGGCCCCGCGAAGATCGGCACGCGCCAGCTGGGCACTGCTCAGATCGGCTTCGCGCAGGTCACAGCAGAACAGGACGGCGCGGTTCAGTCGCGCGCCGGACAGTTTCGTCCCCCGCAGGGAACAGCCGGTAAAGTCGGCTTCCTCCAGATTGCGTCCCGCCAGATTGAGCCCGTCCAGGGCCATGAATTTGAGCGCCAGCCGCCGACCGCCTGCCCGGCCTTCGACAAAGCGCTCATGCGCCATGACCAGCATCTCCACATCACCTTGTCCGAGGGCGCGGCGCGTGAAACTCATGCAGGTATTCCTTCGGAATTCAGGCCCAGCGCCCCGGTCAGGACAGCGCCGGACAGATCGGTCAGTCGCATCTGGCACCCATGCAGGCGCGCCCGGCTGAGGTCGGCCCCGGTCAGACGGCCATTTCTCAGGTCCGCCCCCGACAGGTCCGCCCCGCGCAGGATGGCGCCGGTCAGATCGGCGGGCAGAATTCGGTCGGCGGACAACAGCAGAGGCCCCAACTGGGCCTGACGCAGATCGGCGCCGTTCAGCCGCGCTCCGGCCAGTCGCGCCCCGCGCAGGTCGGCCCCCCGCAGGCTACAGGCGCGAAGGTCGGCCCCTTCCAGATGAGCGCCCTGCATCTGCACCCCCTCCATGTCCAGGCCATAGAAGATCGCACCGCGCGCCGACAGCGCCGTCAGGTTCAGACCCCGGATCGACTTCAGCGAGCGCAGGTCGACGCTGTCGAACACGGAGGGCTTGCCCTCGACTCCCCCGGTTTCGCACCACAGGGCATGGTCGCGCAGCATGTCGGCGGCCGGCAGGCGCGACACCGGATCACCGGAAGACCGGTCATCGGTCAGGCTGCCTTCCATACGGGCGCCGTCCGTCCGCCAGGACTGGCGGTTGACGCCGACCAGCACCGCGTCGCGCAGGTCCGCCCCTGACAGGTCCGCGCCGGACAGGTCGGCCCCGGCCAGATCGGCCCCCCTGAAGCTGGCCTGTTTCAGATTGGCCCGCACCAGTTTGCAGTCCTTCATCACCGCATCGGTAAAATCTGCGGCCACGGCGACCACGCCGGTCAGGCGCGAGCGCTCCAGATTGGCCCCGGCCAGACAGGCCCCGTGGGCCTGGGTCTCATGCCGGGCCCGGGCTTCGATGACACGGAAACCCATGCGGGCATCGGCGGCGGCAATGGTGCCTTCGCGCAGATCCGCCTCGAACAGGTCGGCCCCCGTCAGATCGGCGCCCCTCAGACAGGCCCCCCGCAGGTCGGAGCGCCGCATGGACGCCTCGGCCAGCATCACATCCTGCATGTCCGCGCCAAAGAAGGTGGCATTGTCCAGGCGCGCCCCCGACAGGTCGCAGCCCGTCAGATCGGCGGCGGAAAAATCGGCATCGGCCAGATTTCGACCCTTCAGGTCCAGCCCGCTCAGGTCCATCCAGGCGAACACCGCCCGCGCTCCGCCGGGCCGGGCCTGCCACAGGCGATCGTGGCGGGCGCAGATCGCGTCCACCTCGCTCTGGGTCAGCCGTCGCCGTGCGACAGGTTCAGCAGCCTGGGCCATGGCCGCACGCTGACACGATTACGCTTAAGGAAGGTTTGCTGTCCGGCCTCAGACCTTCAGCAGGCCCTGATCCTTCAGGCTGTCGGCCAGTTCGCCCGGCGACACCCACAACCGCGTGTAGCCGGCCTCGCCCAGCCGGCTCAGCTCGCCCATCAGATCGGCGCGCGGCGAGGCGGTAAAGCGGGCATCAAACCCGTCCCCCGTCTCGCTGATCCGCACCAGCGGCCGGCCGGTCTCCAGCCGGTGCAAAAACCCTTCGCACAGCGCCAGCGCCTCATCGGCCATCAGGCCGGTCTCGACCTCCAGCCCGGCCTGACGCAGGCGCTCGGTGCCCCGGCCCGAGGCAAAGGGCGAGGGGTCGAGCGCCGCGATCACCACCCGCGACACCCCGGCCTCCGCCAGGAAGTGGGCGCACGACTTGCGCCCCGACGACCGCGCCCCGCACGGCTCCAGCGTCACATAGGCCGTCGCGCCCTTCGCCCTGTCGCCGGCGGCGGGAACCGCCTGTTCCTCGGCGTGGGGCCGGCCGCCCTGGGCGGTGGCGGCCTCGGCAACCACCTCGCCGTCGTTGACCAGCACACAGCCGACCGCCGGATTGGGCCAGGTCTCCCCCATCCGCGCCTGCGCCAGCTCTATGGCGCGGGCCATATGGCGGGCGTCGTCGGGCGCGCTCACGCCTGCGTCTCCGGCAGCGGCGGAAGGTCTGCCGCCCGCCCCGTGTCCAGATAGCGGGCCGCCGTGGGCACCAGATCGCTGTCCAGATCGATCTCCAGCGGATTGCCGGTCGGAATCTCGACGCCGACGATCCGGTCGTCCGGCACAGAAAACAGATGTTTGACGATGGCCCGCAGCGAATTGCCGTGGGCGGTGATCAGCACATCCTCTCCGGCCTTCAGGCGCGGCGCGATCTCGGCGTCCCAATAGGGAAGCACCCGGTCCAGCGTGGTCTTCAGGCTCTCGGTATCGGGGATCGTCTGGCCCTCATACAGGGGGTCCCCGGCAAAGCTGTGCGGATGGTCGGCCTCCATCGGCGGGGGCGGCACATCATAGCTGCGGCGCCAGATCCGGACCTGATCCTCGCCGTGCTGCTCGGCCGTCTCGGCCTTGTTGAGGCCGGTCAGTCCGCCATAGTGCCGCTCGTTCAGGTGCCAGTCGCGCACGATCGGCACGTCTTTCAGACCCGCCGCCGCCAGCGCCAGATCCCCGGTCCGCCGGGCCCGCTTCAGCACCGAGGTGAACATGACGGCCGGGGTGAAACCGGCCTCCGAGATCAGCGCGCCGCCCTTTCTGGCCTCGGCCTCGCCCTGATCGGTCAGGTCGACGTCGACCCAGCCGGTGAAGCGGTTCTCGAGGTTCCACTGGCTCTGGCCGTGACGCAAAAGGACGAGGCGGGGCATGCAGATCTCCGGATGACAAGGGTTTTCGCCTAGGCGTCCCCCGGGCGGGGGTCAAGCCGGGCCGCAGGTCGCGATCCTTCGCAGGCCGTTTGATCGGCCCGCCCCTTTTCTCCTATAGCCCTCCGCTGTTCCCTGTTGCCCCGAGGTGTCTGATGCCCGGCCTGATCGCTCCGACCGGCTTTCGCGAATATGACGCCCGCTGGGTTCTGGGCCCCGATCTGGACCTTGAGGGTGTCGAGACCCTGGGGCTGGCGCTGGCCACCCTGCTGCACGAGCTGGACAGCCCGCGCTTGGTCACCGGCCACGATTTCCGCAGCTATTCCGGGGATGTGAAATCAGCCCTGATCCGGGGTCTGGTCGCCGGCGGGGCCGAGGTCCACGACATCGGCCTCACCCTGACCCCCATCGCCTATTTCGCCCGCGAGGCCCTCGGCGTGCCCGCCGTCGCCATGGTCACCGCCAGCCACAACGAAAACGGCTGGACCGGGGTCAAGATGGGCGCCCATCCGCCCTTCACCTTCGGCCCGGAGGAAATGGCGCGGTTGAAAGCTCTGGCGCTCGAGGGCGGACGGATCGAGCGACCCGGCGGGCACGTCGTCACCGTTCAGGACTTCGCCGAGCGCTATCAGGCCGAGGTCGCGTCCGGGCCGAAACTGTCCCGGCCGATCCGGGTTCTCGCCGCCTGCGGCAATGGTACGGCCGGAGCCTTTGTCCCCGAGGCCCTGCGCCGCATGGGCGCCGAGGTGATCGAGATGGACACCGACCTCGACTGGACCTTCCCTCGCTACAACCCGAACCCCGAAGACCGCGTCATGCTGGACGCCATGGCCGAACGGGTCCGCGAGACGGGGGCCGATCTGGCCCTGGGCTTTGACGGCGACGGCGACCGCTGCGGCGTGGTCGATGATCGGGGCCGCGAAATCTTCGCCGACCGCATGGGGCTGATGCTGGCGCGCGATCTGGTCGCAGATCATCCCGGCGCGACCTTTGTCGTCGATGTGAAGTCGACCGGCCTCTACCGAACCGACCCCGTGCTGGCGGCCGCCGGGGCGCGCGTCGTCTATGGCATGACCGGCCACAGCCATATGAAGCGGGCGGTCGCCGCCGAAGGCGCGCTGGTCGGCTTTGAAAAGTCGGGCCACGTCTTCTTCGCCCCGCCGCTCGGCCGTGGCTATGACGACGCCCTTGTGTTCGCCCGGGAAATCCTGCGCCTGCTGGACCGGGCGGGTGGCCGCCGCCTGTCGGAACTGGAGGCCGACCTGCCGCAGGCCTTCACCTCCCTGACCATGAACGCCCATTGTCCGGATACTGAGAAATATGCGGTGGTCGAGCGGATCGCATCGGAATACCGGGCGCTGGCGGCCGCCGGTGGCACTGTGCTGGGCCGGGGTATTCTGGAGCTGGTGACGGTCAACGGCATCCGGGTCGAGCTGGAGGGCGGTGCCTGGCTGCTGGTCCGCGCCTCCTCCAACAAGCCCGAGCTGGTCGTGGTGGTCGAAAGCCTGACGTCAGAGGCCGACATGCGGGCGCTTTTCCATGACGAGGTCAAACCCCGGCTGGCCGCCCATCCCGAGGTCGGGGGCTGGAATCAGGAAGTTTGACCGCACCCGCGCAGCGGTCCATTAGGCCCTCGACCGGGAGGACGGGTGACCAGCTCAAGCGACCAGATCGTCATCATCGGCGGCGGATTTTCCGGCGCCATGGCCGCCGCGCGTCTGGCTGAACGGGGCGTGACCTCGACCCTGATCGATGCCGGCGGCGATTTCGGCCTCGGCGTGGCCTATTCCACCCCGTTTGACGGCCACCTGCTGAATGTACGCTCGAACCGGATGAGCGCCGTCGAGGACCGGCCCGGCGATTTCGTCGACTGGCTGGGGCTCAACCATCCAGACCGCGCCGATCCGGAAGGCTTCGCGCCCCGCAGGCTCTATGGCCTCTACGTCCAGGACCGTCTGCGCGCGGTCGAGGCATCGCATCCCGGGCGGGTCACCCGGGTGCAGGGCTGCGCCGGGGTGATCGAGGGCAAGACCGTCCTGCTCGACGACGGCCGCCGCGTGTCCGGCCGGGCCATCGTGCTGGCGACCGGCAATCCCGCGCCCCGCACAGCGTCGGCGGACAGCCGGCGGATCATCGCTGACCCCTGGGCGCCGAGCGCGCTCGACGGGATCCGCGGCGACGACCGCGTCGCCATCATCGGCACCGGCCTGACCATGGTCGATATGGCGGTCTGGCTGAAGGCCCGGGGCTGGCGCGGGCCGCTGTTCGCCCTGTCCCGTCGGGGGCTGGGCCCGCGCGCCCATCACGATCACCCCGAGGCCCCGCTGCCGGTCTTGCCCGAGCTGGCCGACGGCCCCGCCTCGGCGCGGCTGTCTGCGGCCCGTCGGCTGGCGAAGCAGGGTCAGTGGCGGGCGCTGATGGAGGGTCTGCGCCCGGTCACCGGCGATCTGTGGCGCGCGGCGGATGCCGCCACCCGCGCCCGGTGGGTGCGCCACCTGCGCCCCTTCTGGGATGTGCATCGTCACCGCATCGCCCCCGCCATTGCAGCAGAAATCCAGGCCCTGGCCGACGCCGGGCGTCTGACCGTCACCGCCGGGCGGGTGGTCTCGGTGGCGCCTGCCGGTGATGGCGTGACCCTCACCTTCCGGCCCAAGGGCGCAACCGTCACCGAGAGCGTAGCCGCGGACTGGCTGATCGACTGTACGGGCCCGGGCCACGATCCCGCCCGCGATCCGCTGACGGGGCCGCTGATCTCGACCGGCCGCGCCCGCCTCGACCCCCTGCGGCTGGGACTGGATCTGGATGACAGCGGACGCGTGCTGACGGCCGACGGCACCCCCGATCCGACGCTGATGGTCCTGGGCCCCCCCGCCCGGGCCACCTTCTGGGAAACCGTCGCCGTCCCCGACATCCGCAAACGGATCGAGGTCCTGGCCGGGACGTTGGCTGAGTAAGGAGTATTCGCATGAGCCACCACAAATCCCGCACGCTTGGCGGTCGCGATCTGGCGCCCGAGACCCTGATGATGGGCTTTGGCTACGACCCCACCCTGTCCGAGGGGGCGATCAAGGCACCGCTGTTCCAGACCTCGACCTTCGTCTTCAAGTCCGCCGAAGACGGCAAGCGCTTCTTCGAGGTCGCCTATGGTCTGCGCGAAAAGGAGCCGGACGAGGCGCTGGGCCTGATCTATTCGCGGATCAACAATCCCAACCTCGAAATCCTCGAGGATCGCCTGGCCGTCTGGGACAAGGCAGACCGGGCCCTGGTCTTTTCCAGCGGCATGGCGGCCATCTCGACGGCCATGCTGGCCCTGACGCGTCCCGGCGACACCGTTCTCTATGCCGCTCCGGCCTATGGCGGCACCGAATATCTGTTTGACCGCATCCTGCCCCGCTATGGCGTCAAGGTGGCCCAGGTGCTGGCCACGGGCGGCACCGAAGTCCTGAAACAGGCCATTCGCGACACGGCCGCCAAGGCGGTGGAAGGCGGCGGGCGCCTTGCCGTCGTCTATCTGGAAACGCCGTCCAATCCGACCAATCAGGTCGTCGATATCGCCGCCGCCGTCGCCGAAGCCCGGGGGCTGGATCAGGCCGAACGCCCCATTGTTGCCGTCGACAACACCTTCCTCGGTCCCCTGTGGCAGCGCCCGCTCGAGCTCGGCGCGGACCTGTCGCTCTATTCGCTGACCAAATATGTCGGGGGCCACTCCGACCTGATCGCCGGCGGGTGTCTGGGCACGACCGAGGTCATGGCCCGCATCGCCGAGATGCGCACCATCTGTGGCACCGCCACCGATCCCCATACCGCCTGGCTGCTCAGCCGCAGCCTCGAGACCCTGCACCTGCGCATGGAACGCTCCCAGGACAACGCCCGGGTGCTCAGCGAGCGTCTGCGCGCCCACGACAAGGTCACCGATGTGCTGGTCGCCGGGGGTGGCGCCGGCGAGCAGCGCGCCATCTTCGAGGCCCAGTGCCAGGGGCCCGGCTCGACCTTCTCCATCCGGCTGAAGGGCGGCGAGGCCGAGGCCTTCCGCATGCTGAATGCCCTCAGGCTGTTCAAACTGGCCGTCAGCCTCGGCGGCTCCGAAAGCCTCGCCTCCCACCCGTCCAGCATGACCCATTCGGACTATTCGTCCGAGGCCAAGGGCCGCTGTGGCATCGGCGATGACCTGATCCGCCTGTCGGTCGGCGTCGAAAACGTCGAGGACCTGTGGGTCGACCTCGAACAGGCCCTCGCCGCGGTCTAGCCGGCTGTTTTCACGGCGGCACAGATGTCGTCGACGACCGAGCGCACCAGGGCCTCGTCATCGCCCTCGGCCATGACGCGGATCAGCTTCTCCGTCCCGGACTTGCGCACCAGAACCCGGCCCTGACCCTTGAGCCGCGCGTCGCCCTCGGCGATGGCGGCCTTGACGGTCGCTGACTCCATCGGCTTGCCGGCGGCATAGCGGACGTTCTCGAGGATCTGAGGCACCGGATCGAACTGACGGGCCAGATCGCTCATCTTGCGCCCGCTCTTGACCAGCACGGCCAGCACCTGCAGCGCCGAGATCAGGCCGTCGCCGGTGGTCGCGTGGTCGCGCAGGATGATGTGGCCCGACTGTTCGCCGCCCAGATTGAAGCCGCCCTCGCGCATCCGCTCCATGACATAGCGGTCGCCGACCTTGGTCCGCTCCAGCGTCAGACCGTCGGCCAGCAGCGCCCGCTCCAGTCCCAGATTGGACATGACCGTGGCGACGACCCCGCCGCCCATCAGCAACCCCTGGGTGGCCCAGTCGCGCGCGACCAGCGCCATGATCTGGTCGCCGTCCACGACCTGGCCCTTCTCGTCGCAGATGATCACCCGGTCGGCGTCGCCGTCCAGCGCAATGCCGATGTCGGCGCGGTGCAGATTGACCGCCGCGCTCAGCGCCTGCGGATAGGTCGAGCCGCAATCCGCATTGATATTCAGGCCGTTGGGCTCGACCCCCAGCGGGAAAACCTCGGCGCCCAGCTCATAGAGGGTGGTCGGGGCGACGCGATAGCCGGCCCCGTTGGCGCAATCGATCACGACCCTCAGACCCTTCAGGCTCAGCGCCTTGGGGAAGGTCGCCTTGGCCACCTCGATATAGCGCGCCTGGCTGTCGTCGATCCGCCGGACCCGTCCCAGCTGGTCGGCGGGCGCCAGATCGGCGTCCAGATCGGCGTCCATCATCGCCTCGATCTTCAGCTCGACCGAGTCCGACAGCTTGTAGCCGTCCGGCCCGAACAATTTGATGCCGTTGTCGATGAAGGCATTGTGCGACGCCGAGATCATCACGCCCAGGTCGGCCCGCATCGAGCGGGTCATCATGGCCACGCCCGGCGTCGGCAGCGGCCCAAAGGTGATCACATCCATACCGGCGCTGGCAAAGCCGGCCACCAGGGCGGGCTCGATCATATAGCCGGACAGACGGGTATCCTTGCCGATCACCACCGTGTGGCGCCGGTCATCCTCGGACATGAACATCCGCCCGGCGGCCAGCCCGACCCGCAGGGCCACCTCGGGCGTCATGGGGTGGGTGTTGGCCCGGCCCCGGATGCCGTCGGTCCCGAAATAGCGTCTCTCAGCCATGAATATCCCTCACTCCTGGCCCCCCGGCGTGTCCGACATCAGAGACAGAAACCTTGCGAAACCGCAATTTAGGTGTCAGGCCCCGTCGTCTTGGCCTAGGGGGGAGCCGCCCCCCGAGGGCGGAGTGGGCTTAGACCGTCACGGGGCTGTGCGTAAAGCCATGGTTTTCTGACGATCTTTGATAAGGGACGAACCTATGTGCGGCATCATTGGCGTCACCGGCACGGGCCCGGCCGTGCCCCGGCTGATCGAAAGCCTCAAGCGCCTCGAATATCGGGGTTATGACTCGGCGGGCGTTGCCGCCCTGGTCGAGGGGCGTATCGAGCGCCGCCGCGCCAAGGGCAAGATCGCCGCGCTGGAAGCCGTGCTCAAGGCCGAGCCCCTGTCCTCGACCGTCGGCATCGGCCACACCCGCTGGGCGACCCACGGCGCGCCGACGACCGCAAACGCCCACCCGCACAAGGCGGGACGCGTGACCCTGGTCCACAACGGCATCATCGAGAATTTCGCCGACCTCAAGGCCGAGCTGGAGGCGTTCGGCAACACCTTCGAGAGCCAGACCGACACCGAGGTCGTCGCCCATCTGCTGGATCGCGCTCTCGGCGGCGGCAATGATCCCGTGGTCGCCTTCAAGTCGGTCCTCGACCGGTTGACGGGCGCCTATGCCCTGGCCGTGCTGATCGAGGGCGAGGACGGCATGATCCTCGGCGCCCGGCGCGGCAGCCCGCTGGTCGTGGGCTGGGGCGAGGGCGAAATGTATCTGGGCTCGGATGCGCTCGCCGTCGGTCCCTTCACCCAGACCATCAGCTATCTGGAAGAGGGGGACTATGTCGCCCTCGACCGCACCGGCGCCCGCATGTTCGACGTCGATGGCGAACCGGTCGAACGTCAGAAGGTGATCGTCTCCGCCTCGGCCGCCCAGGTCGAGAAGGGCGAGTACCGCCACTTCATGGAAAAGGAGATCCACGAACAGCCCGACAGCGTCCAGCGCACGCTCTCGGCCTATCTGGATTTCGTCAACGGCCGGGCCCTCAAACAGGACGTCGACTTCAAATCGATCGCCCGCATCCAGATCGTGGCCTGCGGCACCGCCTTCTATGCGGCCCAGATCGGCCGCTATGCCTTCGAGAAACTGGCCGGCCTGCCCTGCGACGTCGAGATCGCGTCCGAGTTCCGCTACCGCTCGCCGGCCCTGATGCCCGACACCCTGGCCGTAGCCGTCAGCCAGTCGGGCGAGACCGCCGACACCCTCGCCTGCCTGACCTGGTGCAAGGGGCTGGGCCTGCCGACCGCGGCCCTGGTCAATGTCCATTCCTCATCCATGGCGCGCGAGGCGCAATATCTGTGGCCCACCCATGCCGGGCCCGAGATCGGCGTCGCCTCGACCAAGGCCTTCACGGCCCAGGTCGCCGGCCTGCTGGCCCTGGCCGTCACCGCCGGTGTGGCCCGCGGCCGGATCAGCGCGGACGAAGAGGCCAGACTGGTCCAGGCCCTGTTCGAATCTCCGCGCCTGATCGCCGAGGCCCTGCAGATGGAAGATCGCATGCGCGAGGTGGCGCATGACCTGTCCCGCGCCACCGACGTCCTCTTCCTCGGCCGCGGCGCCATGTATCCGCTGGCGATGGAAGGCGCGCTCAAGCTCAAGGAAATCAGCTATATCCACGCCGAGGGCTATGCCGCCGGCGAGCTCAAGCACGGCCCCATCGCCCTGATCGACGAGGAAACGCCCACCGTCGCCCTCGCCCCGCTGGATGAGCTGTTCGAAAAGACCGCCTCCAACCTTCAGGAAGTGGCCGCGCGCGGTGGCCCGGTGGTGATGATCGCGCCGCTGTCGGCCCCCACGCCCCACGGCACCGGCATCGCCCGGATCGAGGCGCCGGACTGTCATCCCCTGATCGCGCCGCTGGTCTATGCCATTCCGGTCCAGATGCTGGCCTATTTCACCGCCGTCCATAAGGGCACCGACGTCGACCAGCCCCGGAACCTTGCCAAGTCCGTCACGGTTGAGTGATCCCGTACAGGAGTCGTCCATGCCCGCCACCCCCGCCCGCCTGCGCAAGGCCGTCCTTCCCGTCGCCGGTCTCGGCACCCGGGTCCTGCCCGGCACCAAGACCACGCCCAAGGAACTGCTGAACGTCGTCGACCGCCCCATCCTCAGCTATATCGTCGAGGAAGCGCGCGAGGCCGGGATCGAGCATATCGTTTTCGTCACCGGCCGCGCCAAACAGGCCATCGAGGACTATTTCGACCACCAGATCGAGCTGGAGGCCCAGCTGGAGGCCAAGGGCAAGACCGACATCCTCGAGATGATGAACGGCGAACTGGCCACCGCCGGCGAGATGAGCTTCACCCGCCAGATGCAGCCCAAGGGCCTCGGCCACGCCGTCTGGTGCGCCCGCGACATCATTGGCGACGAACCCTTTGCCGTCATCCTGCCCGACGTCATCGTCGACAGTCAGCCCGGCGCCCTGAAACAGCTGGCCGACGTCTATGCCGAGGTCGGCGGCAATGTCATCGGCGTCGAACAGGTGCCCGAGGCCGACACCCACAAATACGGCATCGTCGACCCGGCTGAACGCGACGGCCGCCGCATCTCGATGAAGGGCATGGTCGAAAAGCCCCCGCGCGGCGAGGCCCCCTCGAACCTGTCGATCTCGGGCCGCTACATCCTCCAGCCCCAGATCTTCGACCTGCTGGCCACGCAAGGCCGCGGTGCCGGCGGCGAGATCCAGCTGACCGACGCCATGGCCCGGCTGATGCAGGACCAGGCCTTCACCGCCTATGAGTACGAAGGCGTGACCCACGATTGCGGCGACAAGATCGGCCTGCTGCGCGCCAATGTCGCCCTGGCGCTGAAGCGCCCCGACCTCGGCGAGGCCGCGCGAGAGGCTATCTCGGCCCTGCTCTGACGGATTGTCATCCCGCAAGCGCCGCAGCCGCTGTCCGGGACGGGGCCTTAATCGTGACGGGTTCTGTGTTATAAGCCCCGCCTTTCCACCCGCCCCGCCCGCCTCGACAGGATGCTTTCCGTGAGCGCCACGCTCGATCTTTCCCGCGCCCGGCCTTCCCTGGCTGCGCCCGTCAACCTCTCGGGGCTGACGCGGGAGGGCCTGCGTCAGGCCCTGATCGACGCCGACATCTGCCCGCCGGAAAAGGCGAAGATGCGCGCCTCCCAGGTCTGGGGCTGGATCCATCATTTCGGCGTCACCGACTTCGCCGCCATGAGCAATGTGGCCAAGGACACGCGCGAAAAGCTGGCCGCGGCCTTCACCCTCGCCCGGCCAGAGATCGTCGAGCGTCAGGTGTCGAACGACGGCACCCGCAAATGGCTGATCCGCACCGCCCCGGGCATTGAGGTCGAGGCCGTCTACATCCCTGACGTGGGTCGCGCCGGCGCCCTGTGCGTGTCCAGCCAGGTCGGCTGCACCCTCAACTGCACCTTCTGCCACACCGGCACGCAAAAGCTGGTCCGCAACCTGACGGCGGCCGAGATCGTGGCCCAGGTCCAGGTGGCCCGCGACGACCTCGGCGAATGGCCGTCGCCCAAGGAAGACCGCCGCCTGTCGAACATCGTCTTCATGGGCATGGGCGAGCCGCTCTACAATCTCGACCACGTCGCCGACGCCATCGACATCATCTCGGACAATGAGGGCATCGCCCTCTCACGCCGCCGGATCACCGTCTCGACCTCGGGCGTCGTGCCGCAGCTCGAGGCTCTGGGCACCCGCACCCAGGCCATGCTGGCCATCAGCCTGCACGCCACCAACGATGCCCTCCGCGACGTTCTGGTGCCGCTCAACAAGAAGTATGACCTGGCCCAGTTGATGGCCGGCATCCGCGCGTATCCGGGCCTGTCAAATGCCCGCCGCGTGACCTTCGAATACGTCATGCTCAAGGGCGTCAACGACAGCCCCGAGGAAGCCCGCGCCCTGCTGAAACTGATCGAGGGCATCCCCGCCAAGGTGAACCTGATCCCGTTCAATCCCTGGCCCGGCACCGACTATGAATGTTCGGACTGGAAGACCATCGAACGCTTCGCCGCCATCCTCAACAAGGCCGGCTATGCCTCGCCCATCCGCACCCCCCGCGGCCGCGACATCCTCGCCGCCTGCGGCCAGCTGAAGTCGGAAAGCGAAAAGGTCCGGGCGAGTGTCAGACGGGCGGAGCAGACGGCGGCTTGACCTGGTCGGCTCGCGCATAGGCTATCCGCTGGATGGTCCAGCCCACGATGGCGCCGGCGAGAGCGAGCAATACATCTCCGAGCTCGTAGAATACGACGTGATGACTGGTGAGGTCGAACACCACAGTGGCGCCATAGCTTAAGGCTGCCCCGAGCGAAGTCGCTATCCAGGGTCCGCGAAAGCCCCGGCTATGCAGCGCTGTCCATGCCGGGACGCCGATGATGAGTAACCCAATCATAAAGACGATCGTCGCCATGACGAAGCTCAAGCCGCCCCAGTTTACGAGCTGAGTGGCGTCGGGCTGGGGTCGTCCCGAGACGGGAGGCGTGGCCCAGAGCCGTAATGTGAGCCAAGCGGATGTGAGCAAACCACCAAGCATGCTCCCCGCCGCCGTCCCCAGAATAGGCCGCTCAAGAACGTAGTTCGTCATGATGGTTCTCGCGCTGGCCTGAGCGCCGACCTGGACCTCATCATCTCCAGCGTCCGCAAATCCCGAGCCAGTCCCGTCCGCAACGCCCGCGGGCGGGAAATCCTCATCGCACCGCCTCCAGCCGCGCAATCCGCCCCGGCATGACCTCCGGCGTGCGCACGTCCCACGCCAGCCCCATCCGTTCCAGCAGCTGGATGAAGCGATAGCCCCAGTCGCTCTGGCCCGGATACAGACCCAGCCGCGCCGAGCCGGGAAAGGCATGATGGTTGTTGTGCCAGGCCTCGCCCATGGTCGGGATGGCCGCCCACGGCACGTCATGGGCCTGCACACCCGACGCCGGCACGCGCCAGCTCTGCGGGCCCTGCGTATGGGCCAGACGCCCGACGAACCAGTGGCCGATGATCGAGACGGAGATCCGGACGCACACGCCCCAGACGACAAAGCTCCAGCCACCGGCCAGCCACAGCAGTCCCGCGATCGGCAGTTGCTGCAGCATCCATGTGCGTTCGAGGAACCGATAGAACCGGTCCCGCTGGAACCGACCCAGATCGAACGCGGGCGGGCGCTCCAGCTCCAGCCGGCAATGCATCTGCCACCAGGCATCGGTCAGGATCGGCGCGCGGTTGGCCAGATAGGGATGGCAGTCTGGTTGCCGCTGCGCCCAGTCGCGCAGGTCATGGGCCCGGATCATCCAGAACGGGCCGCTCATGCCGACGGCCGTACCGATCCAGACCAATGTGTGTTCCAGCCACAGCGGGCACTGGAAACTGCCGTGGATCATGCACCGGTGAAAGCCGACGGAATGCCCCAGCAGCAGGGCGCCCCCGGTCGTGACGACGAACACGGCAAGCGCACTCCAGCTGAAGGTCAGCGGCGCCAGAACGACGGCGGCGGCCAGCATGCCCCCATTCCAGAGCGAGTGAACCGGGTCCCAGACCACCCGGCCCTCGACCGGGCTACACCCGGGCCGTTCGACAAGGCTGTTGACGGCATTCGGATCGTGGACGTCTGACATCTGCTTGGCCCTTCGGTATTTAAGTAATAGCTTACACATACGAATGCGGCTGGCAAGCCCTTAGCAAATCGCTTAAATACTCAAGGATGCAACGCGTATTCGAAGCCCTCTCCAGCCCTGTGCGGCGCAAGATTCTGGCCTATCTGGCCCATGCCGACCTGACGGCGGGAGAGATCGCGGCCCGGTTTGAAATCTCCAAACCGGCCGTGTCCCAGCACCTGTCGGTGCTCGAGAATGCCGGTCTGGTCACCAGCGAAAAGAAGGGCCAGTTCGTTCACTACAGCCTGGTCGCCGACGCCCTGGCCAATACCCTGAACGGCTATGTGCAGGAGGTCTGCCCGGTCTCGCGCCCGCTGAAGAAGGAAAGCGCCGCCCTCGCGGCCAGACCCGCCCGCCCGACGCCGGACTGAGGGCGGATGTGCCGCCCCTGTCTCCTCCCCACCTCAGGTGGGGAGGGGGACCGCGGAGCGGTGGAGGGGCTCTTTAACGCAGGCCCGCCCTCGAGAGCCCCTCCGTCTCGGTGGCTATCGCCCCCGATCCACCTCCCCAACTTCGTTAGGGAGGAGACGGATACTGCGATACTCGAGCCCCAAATCCCCAGCCGAATCAAGCCTCCAACTCCTTCCCTCACCGTTCTCCCCGCCTTGGCTCGCGCGTCGCCGATACTGTCCGGTTGCCAAAACCCACCGCGAGCGCAGACATGATTCCTCCATTCAGACGGTTCAGACGGTTCAGACGGTTCAGACGGTAACTATGAACTCAGACCATCCAGACGATTCAGACGGTATTTCCTCCACCCCACCCGTAACCTTTCGTCACAGACTGTGGCTCCGCCGCGCTTGCGGATTGGGGCTGGATTGAGGCAAGGACGGAGGGCGGTTTTTTCTTCCGTGATCTTCAGGCCCCGCATACCCCTTCCATGGACTCCTCGTCCCTCTCCAGCGTCCTGACCAGCCCCGAAGTCCAGGCCTTTGCCCGGGGCTTTCCGGTTCTGATGACCCATCTGGCGGTGACCATCGCCCTCCTGGTGCTCGGCACGACCCTCTACGCCCTGCTGACCCCCTGGAAAGAGGTCGCCCTGATCCGCGAGGGCAATTCCGCCGCCGCCGTCGCCTTTGCCGGCGTGCTGATCGGCCTGGCCATTCCGCTGGCCATCAGCCTGTCGGTCTCGACCTCGATCCGCGACATCGTCATCTGGGGCGTGGCGACCGTGGTGCTGCAGCTGTTCGTCTTCCGGCTGGTCGACATGCTGCTGACCGGCCTGCCCCAGCGCATCCGCGAGGGCGAGATCTCGGCCGCCGTGCTGCTGGTCGGGGCCAAGCTGGCGACCGCCCTGATCCTCGGCGCAGCCCTCGCGGGCTAGGGGGGGGCATGTCGCGACTGACCGACTGGGCCTTCTACGGTCTCCTGTCGCTGGCGATCCTGATCTGGGCACTTGACCGGCGCGAGGAGGTCTTCACCCCGCCCCCGCCGCCCGAACCGGATGAGGTCGAGGGCGCCCTGCTGGGGCCCATCACCCCCTTCGACCCGGCCATCACCCTGAATGCGCCGGACATTCCCTTCCAGCCCGCCTCGGGAACCGCCTTCTCGGTCGCGGGCGAGGGCCGCTGGGTCACCGCCCGCCATGTGGTCGAGGGCTGCACGAAGCCGGCCCTGATGGTCGGCGGCGGTCGCGCCGTCGCCGCCAGTGTCCGCATTGCGCCGCGCGCCGACGTCGCCGTCCTGATCACCGAGGGCGGGCCCGACCCGCTGGCGGTGGTCACCGCCCCCGAACTGCGCAAGGGCCAGCGCGGCTTTCACCCCGGCTATCCCCAAGGGCGGGCGGGTGAGGTCACGTCGCGCCTGCTGGGCCGCGAGACCTTCCGGGTACGCGGCCGCGGCCAGCGCGACGAGCCGGTCCTCGCCTGGGCCGAGGTCGGTCGGACGGCGGGGCTGAAGGGCACGCTCTCGGGGCTGTCGGGCGCCCCTGTGCTGGATCGTCAGGGCCGGGTGCTGGGTGTGACCATCGCCGAGGCCCCGCGCCGGGGCCGGATCTATACCACGGCCCCCGACACCTTCGGCCCCGCCATCCGCGGCATGCCGGACCGCGATGCCCGGCCGCTGGACGAGCCCGTCACGCTGGCCAACTACGGCCGCGTCGCCGACGCCCTCCGCCGCGACCTGCGCGTCGCCCAGGTGGTCTGCCTGTCAGCCTGAGCGGCCCCTCAGTCGTTGAAGACCGCGACGCCGATCTCGCCCTCGGGGGTCAGCCAGGCCCGCTTCATGCCCTGGCTGTTATAGGGGTCGGCGTGGCGCCCCGCGCGGTCCAGGGCGATCAGGCCCCCGTCGCCGCCCATGGTGCCGATGGCGTCGATCACGGCCTGTCCGGCCTCGGCCACCGTCTGGCCCGAGGCGACGCGCCAGGCGACCTGGGCCGCCGCCGCCGTGCGGATGAAGTATTCGCCCTGACCGGTGGACGAGACCGCCGCATGGCCATCCGCCCATGTGCCACTCGCGGGCAGGGGGGTGTCGCCGACCCGGCCGGGCAGCTTGCCGAACACCCCGGCGGTCGAGGTGGCGGCCGCCAGCCGTCCCTGTGTGTCCAGTACGCAGCAGCCGACCGTGCCGTGCGCCAGCGTCCCCGGCGGATGGTTGTCCTCGCCCTGTCCGGCCCGGGTGAACCAGTCGTTGCCGCCGGGCACGGTCTCCAGCCCCTGATCCTCGCAGAACCGGCGCGCCCCCTCGCCGACCAGCAGGACGTGCGGCGTGTGGTCCATGACGGCGCGTGCGGCCCGCACCGGATTGCGGAAGCCCTGCAGGGCGGCGATGCCCCCCGCGCGGCCCGTGGCCCCGTCCATCAGGCTGGCGTCCAGCTCATAGTCCCCGTCCAGATTGGGCGAGGCGCCGCGCCCGGCGACATAGAGGCCCGAATCCTCCAGCAGGCAGACGGCCTCGACCGCGACGTCCAGCGCAGCCTCGCCCGCCTCCAGCCGGGCCTGCATGGCGCGCACGACCGCGGCCATGTCGGCCCTCTCGGCGGCATAGTCCTGGCTGCGCCGGGCACCGGCGCCTCCGTGCAGGATCAGGGCGGGTCGGGTCATCAATACGCCTCCGGGCGCCGGACAGGCCGGTTCATGTCTTGTGGAGTGTGGGGCCGGAGCGTTACCGTCTGACCGGCAGGGGTGGCAAGTCGCTCCGGCCGCCCCGCTTCCGTCTCCCCGAAAGGTTCTTCATGCGCGCAGTCCTGTCCAAGGCCCCCGGTGGCCCGGAAACCCTGGTGGTCGAGGAGGTGTCGGACCCGACACCCAAGGCCGGCGAGGTGGTCATCGAGGTCCGGGCCGTGGGCATCAACTTCCCCGACACCCTGATCATCGAGGACAAATACCAGTTCCGGCCCGAGCGGCCCTTCGCGCCGGGTGCCGAGGTGGCCGGCGTGGTCGAGGCGATCGGCGAGGGGGTCAAGGGCATCCACAAGGGCGACCGGGTGATCGCGGTGCCCGGCTGGGGCGGACTCGTCGAACGGATTGCCGTGCCCGCTGCCAGCGTGATCCCGATTCCCAAGGCGATGGACTTCGAGACGGCCGCGGCCCTGATCATGACCTATGGCACCAGCTACTATGCCCTGAAGGACCGGGCGAAGCTGCAGGCGGGCGAGACCCTGCTGGTGCTGGGCGCCGCTGGCGGTGTCGGCGCCGCAGCCGTCGAGCTGGGCAAGGCCATGGGCGCGCGCGTCGTGGCGGCCGCCTCGACCAACGACAAGGTCGAGTTCGCGCTGGAACTGGGTGCAGACAACGGTCTGATCTACCCCTCCGGCCCCATGGACAAGGCGGCCCAGAAGGAGCTGTCGGGCGAGCTGAAGCTGGCCACCGGGCGCGACGGGGCCGATGTCGTCTATGACGCCGTGGGCGGCGACTATGCCGAGCCGGCGCTTCGGGCCATGGACTGGTGCGGGCGTTATCTGGTGGTGGGTTTCCCGGCCGGCATCCCGTCGCTGCCGCTCAACCTGACCCTGCTGAAGTCGGTGGCCGTGATTGGCGTTTTCTGGGGCGCGGCCGTCATGCGTGATCCCAAGGGCCATGCCGCCAATATGGCCGACCTGATGACGCTGTGGAGCGAGGGCAAGATTCGCCCGCGCGTCAGCCGCACCTTCCCCCTGCACAAGGCGCACGAAGCCATCCAGGCTCTGGGCGACCGCTCGGCCATGGGCAAGATCGTGGTGACCGTCGGGCCGTGACCCTCGCCCTTGCTCCGGATCTGAATCTGGCAGGCGCGGCCGAGCGACTGGCCGCAACCGGTCGCGCCCGGGTCTCCGGCCTGCTGGGCGACGGCGCGCAAGCCCTGCACGAGGCCCTGACCGGGCCGGACATGGTCTGGAACCGCGCCATCCAGAACCCCTACAATGCCGACGTCCCGGTCGCCGTGTTCGAGGCCGAGCCGCTCGCCGAACAGGCGCGCCTGTATGGCATGGCCCATGAGGAGGCGACCGAGGGCTTCCAGTTCATCTTCGACCGGATCAAGCTGGGCCAGGCGCGCGCCATGGGTCTGCCGCTGCCGTCGGTGCTGTTCGAGCTGCACGACCTGTTCAACGGCGACCCGTTTCTGCAGTTTGCGCGCGAGCTGACCGGCGATGACCGGATCGCCTATGTCGACGCCCAGCCGACGCGCTACCTGCCGGGGCATTTCCTGAATGGCCACACCGACGCCCATGAGGATGCCGGGCGGCTCTATGCCTATGTGCTGAACCTGTCGCCGCGCTGGCGGGCCGAGTGGGGCGGACTGCTGATGTTCCTCGACGGGGAGGGGGCGGTGACCGAGACCTTTACCCCGTCCTTCGGCACGCTGAACCTGTTCAAGGTGCCCCAGGACCATGCCGTCTCGATGGTCGCGCCGTTCGCGGCGGCGCCGCGCTATTCCATCACCGGCTGGTGGCGGACGCGTCCGCCCGGCAGCTAGTCTTCGGTCCGGGCCAGACGGGCCAGCGCCTGACGGGCCGCCTCGCGGTGGCGCGACCGGATATGGGCTGACAGGGTGGCGACCACGGCCGTGATCACCGCGGCGTCGTCGGTAAAGCCGATCCCGACCAGAACATCGGGAATGGCATCGACCGGCATGACGAAATAGGCCAGCGCCGCCAGCATCATGCCCTTGGCCCCGGCCGGCGTCTGCGGGTCCCGGGCGGCATACCAGACGCTCAGCAGATGATCGGCGAACGGGATGCGCGCCAGGCTGCGCTGCACCTTGGGCCAGAAGCGGCGCTCGACCTTGACCTCGTCAAGCTTGTCGACGCGAGGGATCAGGGCCTTGCCCCGGGCGATTTCGGCGGATGAGGATTTGGCAGGACGGACCATCACCCCTAAATCGTCCCACACCCCTTCCGGTTCAATCCCGATCTGACAAAGGACTCCCCATGAAACTCGACTCCTCCATCGCCGCTGTCGTCACCGGCGGCGCTTCGGGCCTTGGCGAGGGCACCGCCCGGGCGCTGGCGGCCAAAGGGGTGCGGGTCGCCCTGTTCGACCTCAATGAGGAAGCCGGCGAAAAGATTGCGGCCGAGATCGGGGGCGTCTTCTGCAAGGTCGACGTGACCTCGGACGCGGATGTGGCGGCCGGTTTCGAAAAGGCCCGCGCCGCCCATGGCCAGGAGCGCCTGACCGTCAACTGCGCCGGCATCGCCACGGGCCAGAAGACCGTCAGCCGCAAGCGCGATACGGGCGAGCTGCGCGCCCATGACATGGAGGCCTTCGAGCGCACCGTCCGCATCAATCTGTTCGGCACCTTCCGGGTGCTCAGCCAGTCGGCGCTGGGCATGGTGGCGGCCGAACCGATGGCCGACGGCGAGCGCGGCCTGATCGTCAACACCGCCTCGGTCGCGGCCCAGGACGGCCAGATCGGACAGGCGGCCTATTCGGCCTCCAAGGGGGGCGTCTATGCCATGACCCTGCCGGTCGCCCGGGACCTGGCCCAGGAAGGTGTGCGCGTGAACACCATCCTGCCCGGCATCATGTGGACGCCGATGATGGCCGGCATGGACCAGAAGATCCAGGACGCCCTGGCCGCCGCCATTCCCTTCCCCAGCCGCCTCGGCACCCCGGCGGACTATGCGTCGCTTGCCCTGCATCTGGCCGAGAACGTCTATATCAACGGCGAATGCATCCGCCTCGACGGCGCCATTCGGCTTGCGCCGAGATAAGCGCGCTACCGCTCGCCGCGCGGCGGCTCGCTGCTTGAGCGCGGGATCGGATGATTTTGCGATCTTCCCCCTTGCAGGCCCCGGCCCCCCTCGGCTATACGCCCCGCTCTCGACTGAGAGTGCGGGCGTAGCTCAGGGGTAGAGCATCACCTTGCCAAGGTGAGGGTCGGGCGTTCGAATCGCCTCGCCCGCTCCAGTCGAACCGACCAGAAGGCCCTGCTCCGGCGGGGCCTTTTCGTTTTTACGGCCATGGCCCCGCCTGATTGCCCGCTTGATCCCCGACAGATTGCGGATCACCTTCCCGTTCGGGGAGGGTCTGTCATGTCCGAGTCTCTGCAGGAGGTCGCCGCGCGCCGGCTGGATGCCTTCGTCGACGCCTCATTCGCCTTTGCCCTGACCCTGCTGGTCATTTCCGGCTCGCGCCCGCTGGAAACCTATGCCGATCTGGACATGGCGCTCGGGCGGGTGCCGGCCTTTGCCGTGGGCTTTGCCCTTCTGGCCCTGTTCTGGTCCGCGCACCGGCGCTTCGGGCGGATGACCGCCGCCCGTGACGGCGCCATCACCCTCATCAGTCTCATGATCGTCTTCACCGTGATGATCTATGTCTTTCCCCTGCGCCTTCTGGCCGAGACGGGCGCCAGCTGGATGACCGGCGGTCTGGTGCCCGGCCGCGAGCGGATCACCACCCTCGGCGACCTGCGCGGCATCTTCGTCAGCTACGGGCTGGGGTTTGCCTTTCTGAGCGGCCTCTATGTGCTGCTGCATCACGTGGCGCGGACCACGGCGGTCGATGTACCGTCCCGGCTTGCGCTCGTCCGTGGACGGGACATCTGGGTTATCTGCGGCTCGGCCGGTCTGGCCTCGGCCACACTCGCCGCCCTGCCCCTGTTGCGGCACACGCCGTGGCTGCCGGGATTTGCCTACTGGCTGATCCCGGCCGGCATCGGCCTCTACTACTGGCGGATCGGCAAGCGCCCGGTCGGGGACGAGCCGGTGCCCGTCCAGAGCCCTCGTCCGGAGGCCCCTGTCTAGAGCCCCAGGGCCTCGCGGATTACGCGCCAGTCGACGATCTTGAAGTTCTGCTGACCCGGGTTGGGCGCGTCCTCATGGTCGTGGAAGGCGATCGCGCCCTCGGGGAAGGGGCCGATCGCACCGGAGAAGGCACTCAGGCCATCGGTCTGGGTGACCGCGTCGATCTCGGGACCGTCGACGATCGCAAAGCGACCGACATAGAAGTGGCGCTGCCCCTGAATCCGATAGACCGGATAGGTGCTGTCGCCCTGGCTGGACACGATCAGATAGTCGACCCCCCGGTCCCGGAGGATCGTCAGCCCCTCGACGTCGTCCTTGATGCGGATACGGTCCACGCCGGCGACCTCAAGGGCGTTGGTTGGTCCCGACGGATCAAAGACGAACCGCCAGACCCCGACATCTTCCTCCCCGACATATACGATGTCGGCGGCGTCATGGACGACGCAGCCTTCCAGCTGGCTGCCCAGGGTCAGGACCCGCTCGGGCCCGATCACCGGGCCCTGCGGCCCGTCGGCAACGGACATCTGGTGAACCGTGCCGGCCTTGGTGGTCACGACGAGATAGAAGCCGTCGTCCCGCCGCCCCATGCAGAAGCCGTAGGGCTCGTAGGTCGTGGGCAGGAAGCCATAGTCCGCCGTGGTCAGGGTCGCCGGATCAAACAGATAGAGGTTCACGCCATTGGCCCCTGGCGCGTCATTGCTGGCGGCCACCAGCACCCGCTCGCCGGCCGAGGTCGGGAAGTCGACCCGCAGGTCGACATTGTTGACCGGACCCGAGGGCAGGAACTGGCGGACCGAACCGTCCATATTGTGCACATACAGGCCGTCCGACTTGTCGGTGCCGAACATCACCGCCCGCGAGGGATCGCGCGGGTCCGCCCACAGGGCGGGATCGTCGGCGTCGACCTCCGGATCGGTGGTCACGACCGTCTCGACAGCCGCCATAACGGCTTTTGCCGGGTCGCCCGGGGCGAAAATGCCCTGCGGCCCGCGATCCTCGATCGTGGCGCAGGCTGAAAGGCCGAGGGCTGTGGTGGTCAGGATCAGGCCGAGGGTGCGCATGGTCAGGCTCCGGAAAGGGTCTGCGCCGCCTGTACACGGCAGACTGTCACAATCAAGAAAAAAGACGATAGATATCAAGATGGTGTGAAAATCACTCCGTTATCAGAAGACTTGTCACAAGGCCGCATCCGTACCGTCAAGCTCGGGTCGGAAATCTGTCGTTCGGGCGTTGCCGGGCGGCGCTAACGGCCACTCCGGGGCCAGGGACGAGACAACGTCCGCCCCAGGGGACGACATCATGAAACTGAAGCTTCTCGTGGGCGCCGCGCTGGCGCCCGTTCTGGCGGCGGGTGCCGCCTTTGCCCAGGACGCGGAACCCACCGGTCCGGTCACCGCCGTCGAGGATGTGATCGTCACCGGTCAGCCGGCCATGCGGAACCGCACGGATGATGTGGTGCCGACCCTGTCCTACGACCTCGACTATTTCCAGCGGTTCGAGCCGCTGACCGTGGGCGACGCCCTGCGCCGCGTTCCGTCGGTGACCTTTCTGTCCGACGTGCTCGAGTCCGACGGTGCCCGCCTGCGCGGCCTTGACCCCGGCTACACCAAGATTCTGATCGACGGCGAGGAAGTGCCCGGCTCGGGCGTCGACCGCTCCTTCTTCGTGGACCGCATCCCCGCCGAGCTGATCGAGCGCGTCGAGGTGGTTCGCTCCTCCTCCGCCAACCGGTCGGGCGACGCCGTGGCCGGCACGATCAACATCGTTCTGCGCGATGCCCTGTCGCTGGATGGCGGATACATCCGTCTGGGCGCCCTGATGTTCCCGGACAGCGAATATGGCGAGTTCGGCGGCACCTATGGCGCCGTCTGGGGGGGTCAGGTCGGCGAGGGTCGCCTGCTGGTCGGGGCCAATGTCCAGGACCGCCGCAACCCCAAGAACAAGTACAGCATCCGCTATGACGAGCCGGGTGGCACCATCGACAACACCGAGGTTCAGACCGACGTCCGCGACGGTACTGACTATGCCTTCAACGCCTCATACGAAGTGCCGCTGGCCGGCGGCATGCTGGACATCGCGGGCGTCTTTGTTCGCACCGACCGCTTCCAGGACGAAGATTCCCTGGAATATGAGGGCGGCATCGAGACCGAGGCCAATCTGGCGGTGGTCAATGACAACGACCTCGACATCCGCACCGACAACCTGTCGCTGCGCGGCCGCTACGAGCGCCAGATGTTCGGGGGCGAGACGACCTTCAAACTGGCCTATGCGACCATCGACGACCAGCAGTACGAATTCGAGGCCGAGTCCGAGTATCTGCGCGATTCCAACCCCTTCCCGGACGAAGACCGCTTCACCCTGGATTCCGAGCGCGTCGACATCCAGGACGAGGAGTGGAAGGCGGCGATCGAGCACAAGATCGACCTGTCGAACGACATGGAGCTGGAGTTCGGCCTGCAGGCCAACTGGAAGACCCGCGACAGCCTGATCGAGGAAACCCCGCGGATCCGCTTCAATGTGCCCAACGCTCCGGCGCCCCGGCCGACCGTGCCGGACTATGGCCCCTTCAGCCCGGTCGAGGGGGGCGACGCCACCATCGAGGAAAACCGCATCGACCCCTATGTCATGGTGTCGGGCAACTCCGGAAACCTGCGCTGGGAGGCCGGTCTGCGCTATGAGTCGACCGACGTCACCATCACCGACCGGACGGTTCCGGCGGCCCAGCAGGTGACCGAGAACGACTATGGCGAATTCCTGCCCTCATTCAGCCTGCGCTGGCGTCTGAATGACACCGACCGGGTGATCTTCTCGGCCGCGCGCACCGTGCGCCGCCCGAACTTTGATCGTCTGTCGCCCGCGCTGCTGGAAGAAGAGTTCGGCGACAGCGACTTCGTCGGCAACCCGGATCTGCAGCCGGAGACGGCGGTCGGCTTCGACCTCGGCTTCGAGCGTCGTCTGGGCCGTCGTGGCGTGGTCGGCATCAATGCCTTCTACCGCGACATCACCGATCTGGTCGAAGAGACCAACACCGGTGTCGAAGGTTCCGAGGGCCCCGGCACCTTCGTCTACACGGTCGACAACGTCGGCGACGGCAAGGTCTATGGGCTGGAGTTCGACCTCTCGACCCCGCTGGACTTCGTCGGCATGGAGTCGACCGGTGTGTTCCTCAACTACTCCTGGCTGGACAGCGAGATCACCGACTTCGCCGGCGAGCGCCGCTTCAACGGGCAGTCGGACTATGTGCTGAGCCTGGGCTTCACCCAGGACCTGCCGACCTGGGGCGCGGCCTTCGGGGCCACCTACCGGAAACAGGGCGACGCCCAGGACCGGGTTCTGACGGAAGAGGTCGTCACCTCCTACGGCGCCGACCTCGAGGTCTTCCTCGAAAAGCAGATCGGCGAGAATGTCGTCGTGCGTCTGACCGGGTCGAACCTGCTGGACTCCTCCAAGGACGAGGTGTTCGACAAGTTTGACAGCGTCGGCGATCAACTGGCCCGCGACTACGACGAATATGAAGTCGAGACCGAGTCGGCCGGCCCGGTCTACCAGCTGGTGATGCGCATCGCCTTCTGAGGCCTTTGACGGATCTGCAATGACAGGGGGCCGGGCGGAGACGTCCGGCCCCTTTGCCATGGGCGCTGCATGATCTCGCCGGATCGTGACCGCAGGTCGCTGGACCCGGCTGCTGCGGCGGTCTAGTCGCCTTGCGAGGGAGCTGACGCGGAACCGGTTCGCCTCTTGCACGGTGTCGTGCCTGAACCGCGCAACTGCTTCAAATCGGGATCAAGGCCGTCAATGTTTCTGGAAGGTGAGGTGAACTGGACCCTGGTGCTCTGGGCCGTGACGGCAGTCTCGGTCTGTGTCGCCCTGTTCAGCGCATGGTTTGCCGTGACCCACAGGGTGCGCCACGTCTCGACCTCGTCCGAGCTGGACCTGGTGCAAAAGGCCGCCGAGAGTGCCGACAAGCGTCTGTTCGAGACCCTGAATGCTGTTCCGGTGGCCTTGGTCGAGACCGACAGCCAGGGCAAATTCGTCTATGCAAACCGCGCCGCCCACCAGCTGCTGGGACGCCGGGACGCTGAACTGCTGGGTCTGCGGTTCCATTCGGCGACCTGGGGCATCACCTTTCCCGACGGCCGGCCCGTGCCGCCGGACCTTCTGCCCAGCGCCCGCGCGCTGAGGGGCCAGACGGTCAAGGGCTTCCAGCATCTGCTGGCCAATCCGGCGACCCGCAGGACCATGCTGGTCTCGGTCACCGCCATGCCGATCGAGAACGAATATGGCCAGGTGGTCGGCTCCATGGCCGCCATTGTCGAGACCGAGGGGCTGATGACGCCCCAGATTGAGACAGCGCCGGTCGAGGTCACCGACCCGGGCTATGTCCGTCGGGTGTTCGAGGCGGCCTCCAGCGCCCTCGTCGTCGTCGATGCCGAGGGACAGGTGCGGGAGGTCAATCCCGTGGCCGAGGCTCTGGCGCATGGGGCCGACGCCCCCGTGGGCCGGTCGTTCATGGATGTCTTCCTGGCCGAGGCCGACCGTGCGGCGGCGCATCAGGCGATCCGCGCCGGCCTCGCGGCCTCGCCCGAGGACACACCCGTCATCGATGCCGGCGAGGTGCGCTGGCGGATGCTGCCCCTGACCGACAACGACGGGCGCGTCGATGCCCTGCTGCTGGCCGGAGAGCGGCGCGAACCCGAACCCGAAATGGAAACGCCGGTCGAGCAGACGCCGCAGATCGATCCGGCTGAGCTTGACGCCGCGACCGCCCGTCAGGCCGAACTCGAGGCTGAGCTGGTTGCGGTGCGGGCCGAGCTGGACAGCGAGCGCGAGGCCCTTCGCCGGACCGAGGCCGAGGCGCGGCTGGAGCGCGAAGGCAGCCAGAGGCTGGCCGATGTCGGCCGCCTGACCGGGGGGCTGGTCCATGACCTCAACGCCCTGATCGGGGTGATGACCAGCGCGCTCGACATGATGCTGAAACAGGCCGACGACCCCAGCCGTATTCGCCGTCTGGGCGAAGCGGCCCTGGCCGCCGGCCAGAGGGGCGAGAATCTGACCCGGCGTCTGGGCGCCTTCAGCGAGGGTGAGGACGAATCCCCCGTGCAGGTCATGGATGTGGCCCTGCTGCTGAAGGGGCTGGAGACACGGCTGCGAAGCCAGGTCGGCCCGGGCGTTGACCTGATGGTCGAGGTTCCGTCTGTACCGGCCCCGGTGCGGCTGGATCCCGTGATCTTTGACGGGGCTGTCCGGGCGCTGGTCGCCAATGCGATCGAGGCCGTCGACGGTCGGGGATCGGTGGCCGTCCGTCTGGAACCGAAGATGGAGGGCGGCTGGCTGTTGTCGGTGCGCGACAGCGGGCCGGGCTTCTCCGATGAGGCCCGCACCCGTGCGGTCGAACCTTTCTTTACGACCAAGCCGGGCGCGCAGGGCCTCGGCCTGGCCCAGGCCCACGCCTTTGCCCGGCAGGTCCGGGGTCGGATGTCGATCGACCGCGCGCCCGGCGGGGGCGCCGAGGTCAGCCTGTCTCTTCCCGAAGCGCCGGCGGATCAGCTTGTGTCTCTGGATCAAAGTCAGGCAAGCTAGGCGGATGCCTCTCCGCCCCACCTCATGAACCGCTGGCTGTTCTACTGGCGCCGGATGACCCGCCAGCTGTGGGTGCGGGCGACCGCCTATGCCGGGTTCGGGGTCGGCGCGGCGCTGATCGCCGCCTGGGGTGCACCGTTCGTGCCTTCGGAAATGGCGGAGCGCATCGGCAATGAATCGGTCGAGGAGATCCTGACCATTCTGGCCTCCAGCCTGCTGGCGGTGGCCACCTTCTCGGTGGGGGCCATGGTGACGGCCTATACCTCGGTCTCCAGTTCCGCCACGCCGCGCGTCGCCGCCCTCGTCACGGCCGATGACCGGACCCAGAAGGCCCTGTCGACCTTCGTGGGGGCCTTCCTCTATGCGATCGTCGCGGTCACGGCGATCAATGCGCAATATTACGGGGCCGGTGGTCGGGCCATCCTGTTCCTGACCAGCCTGGTCGTCGTCGGCCTTGTGGCCTTCCGGCTGCTGGCCTGGATCAACACCCTGGCGCAACTGGCCCGGGTCGGCCACATGATCGACCGGGTCGAGACCGAGGCGGCCCAGGCCTTGCGCCGCCGCGCCGCCCGCCCGTTTCTGGGCGGTCTGGAGGGGCAGCTGGAGTCGGGCGCAACGGTTGCGGCTCTCCGCACCGGCTATGTCCAGAACGTCGATCCCGAACGCCTTCAGGCGTTGGCCGAGGATGCGGACTGCCGCGTGGAAATCCTCGCCATGCCGGGCACCCTGGTGCGGCGTGGCGAACCGTTGGCGCGGGTCGGGGTGGAGACCCTGACCGATGAAGCTCTCGAAGACTGGCAGGGGGCCTTTGCCGTCGGCCACACCCGCTCGTTCGATCAGGACCCCCGCTACGGCCTGATCGTCCTGGGCGAGATCGCAGCCCGCGCCCTGTCGCCCGGCATCAATGATCCCGGCACCGCCATACAGGTGGTCTCGGCGGGGCTCAGGCTTCTGGATGAATGGGAGCAGGCCCGAACCACCCCGGACCCGGTCAGCTGCGATCGCCTCCTCGCCTCGCCGCTTGATCCTGCGGACCTGCTCGAGGACGTGCTGGCGACCACAGCCCGCTATGGCGCAGGCGATGTCGGCGCGTCGGTCCGGCTGCGCAAGGTGCTGGCCAGTCTGGCGGCCCATCCCGGCCCGTTCCGCGAGCCCGCGCGCCGGATGGCCCGGGACCAGCTGGAGCGGGTGCGGGGGGGACCCTCAACCCGGGCCGACCGGTCACAGATCGAGGCGGTAAAGGTCTGATCCGTCCTGTGTGGTCTGGACGGCATGGCCGCCGCCTGCCATTAAGACCTGCCCGTGCGCAGGCTGCGCCACGTCCCGGGCGTCCGTCTAACCACGAACAGCCCGCTCATGAATTCCTCCGCTGCGCCCGCCGAGTCCACCGGCTTCGTCTCCGTGCAAGACGTGTCCAAGACGTTCGGCGCCTTCAAGGCGCTGGATGGCGTGTCCCTGACGGTTGAGCCCGGCGAGATGGTGGCCCTGATCGGTCCATCCGGCTCGGGCAAATCGACGCTGCTGCGCTCCATCACCGGTCTGGTCGATATTGATCGCGGCGGCCGCATCGAGGTGTTCGGTGAAACGGTTCAGGCCAATGGCCGCACCACCGGGGCCGTGCGCCGCGCCCGCTCGCGGCTGGGCATGATCTTTCAGCAGTTCAATCTGGTCGGCCGCCTCAGCCTGTTCACCAATGTGATGCTGGGCGCACTCGGCCGTATCCCGGCCTGGAAGGGCCTGCTGGGCATTTGGCCGCAGGAGGACCGCACGCGCGCCATGGCGGCCCTGCACCGCGTCGGCGTCGCCGACTATGCGGCCCAGCGCGCCAACACCCTGTCGGGCGGCCAGCAACAGCGCGGTGCCATCGCCCGCGCCATCGTCCAGGGCGCCCGCGCCATTCTGGCGGACGAACCCGTCGCTTCGCTGGACCCGGTCTCGGCCCGCAAGGTCATGGAGATGCTGGTCGAACTGAACACCCGCGACGGCATGGGCGTGCTGGTGACGCTGCACCAGGTCGACTACGCCATCCGCTACTGCAACCGCGTCGTGGCGCTGAAGGGTGGCAAGCTGGTCTATGACGGCCCGGCCACCGGGCTGGACCACGACCGTCTGATCGACATCTATGGCCCCGAGTTCGAGGATGCCTTCTGGGAGGCCAAGGTATGATCCGCGCCCTGTTCGCCCGCATGGCGCCCGCCCTCGCGGCCGCCCTCGCCGTCGTCACGCTCGGCCTGCCCGCCCATGCCCAGACCGCGCCGGCCCGGCCCGACGCGCCGGACAAGCTGGTGTTCTCGATCCTCTCGGCCGAGGGGCAGGCGTCGTCCGGCCCCCTGTGGACGCCGCTTCTGGACGACCTTGAGCGCCACCTCGGCATTCCGGTCGAACCGATCTTCGGCTCCAACTATTCGGTTCTGGTCGAGGCGATGAGCGCCAACCAGACCCAGATCGGCTGGTTCTCGGCCCTGCCGGCCGTCCAGGCCATCGACCGCGCCGGGGCCGAGGTGATCGCCCGGACCGTCGATGTCGACGGCAAGGACTCCTACACCTCCACCCTGATCGTGCGCCGCGGGTCCGGCATCACCATCGCCGATATCGAACGCTGCGACCGCTCGCTGAACTTCGGCCTGGGCGACGCCCAGTCGACCTCGGGCACGCTTGCGCCCATGACCTACTTCTTCAGCCCGCGAAACATCGATCCGCGGGCCTGTTTCGCCACGGTGCGCTCGGCGAACCACCAGGCCAATTCGTTTGCCACGGCCAATGGGCAGGTCGATGTCGCAACCTCGAACTCGGTCAATACCGTCTTCCTGACCCGCCAGAATCCCGAGATTGCCTCCCAGATCGAGGTCATCTGGGAATCCCCGCCGATCCCGGAATCGGGCATTCTGGTCAAGGGCGACCTGCCGCGCTGGCTCAAGGCCGAGATCGCCGAATTCTTCACGGGCTATGGTCAGGGCTTCGGTCCCGAGGCCGAACGCCAACGTCGCATCATGCAGGGGCTGAACTATTCCCAGTTCCGGGCTGCCGATAACAGCTATCTGAACCCGATCCGCGAGATGAAGGCCGATCAGGCCCGGCGCGAGGGCACGCCCCCCGAGGTTGCTCCGCCCGAAGCCCTGAACCTGGTCCAATTGGCGCGCCAGTGGGGGCCGTTCGGTCTGGTCGGCCTGCTGATCGTCTTCGCCCTGCTGGCCAATATGCGTCGCCCGGCCGCGCCTGCGTCGCGCGACCCCGCCACCGTGCCGCCGCCGCCCGAGAAATCCACGGCGGCCTGGTCGCTCGACCTGCTGCTCTGGGGCGGTCTGGCCATCATCCTGATCGCCAGCTTCGGGCGCGTGGACATGCCGAACCTCGGCAATCTGCTGTCGAACAGCGAGAACATGCGGAACTACGGGCGCGACTTCCTGTCGCCCGACTTCTCGAACTGGCAACTGCTGGTCGGCCAGATGTGGCTGACGATCCAGATCGCCCTGTGGGGCACCTTCCTGGCCGTCTTCATCGCCGTGCCGCTCAGCCTGATGGCGTCGCGCAACCTGTCGCCGCCCTGGCTGGTCTGGCCGGTGCGTCGCTTCATGGACCTGCTGCGGTCGATCCCCGATCTGGTCAGCGCCACCCTGTTCATCGTCGCCGTGGGTCTGGGGCCGCTGGCCGGTGTGCTGGCCATCGGCCTGAACACCGCCGGTGTGCTGGCCAAGCTGTTCTCGGAAGCGGTCGAGTCGATCGACGCCGGCCCCATCGACGGGGTCAAGGCCACCGGGGCCGGACGCCTGCACGAAATCGCCTGGGGCGTCATCCCGCAGGTGGCGCCGCTGTGGACCAGCTTTGCCCTCTACCGTTTCGAATCGAACAGCCGCGCCGCCACGGTGCTGGGCCTGATCGGTGCGGGGGGTATCGGCCAGGTCCTGTTCGAAAGCCTGCAGGCCTTCGACTACAATACGGTCTCGACCATCGCCATCATCATCATCGTGGCGGTGACCCTGATCGACATGCTGTCACAAGCCATGCGCAAACGTCTGCTTTAAGGGCGCCAGGCTCTCATCCGCATACGAGGTAATTTCCATGCGTCTCCGCTTCCTGACCCTTGCCGCTGTCTCCGCCCTGGCCCTCGCCGCCTGTGGCGATCAGGGCGGGTCGTCCACCCGTGACGGCATCTGGGCTGCGGGTTCCTCGACGGTCTTCCCCTTCACCACCCGCGTGGCCGAGAATTTCGCCCGCAGCACCGGCGGGGCCATGCCGCGCGTCGAATCGCTCGGCACTGGCGGCGGTATCCAGGCCTTCTGTCAGGGCATCGGCGCGCAGACGCCGGACATCGCCAATGCCTCGCGCCGGATGAAGCCGTCGGAATACGACATGTGCGCCGCCAATGGCGTGACAGAGATCATCGAGCTCAAGATCGGCTTTGACGGACTGGTTATCGCCACCGCCCGCACCGGCGCCGACTTCGCCTTCGAGGGCGATGACCTGTATCTGGCGCTGGCCAAGGATGTGCCGGGCGAGGGCGGCTTTGTCGCCAACCCCAACATCAGCTGGGATCAGGTGCGCTCAGGCCTGCCGTCCACCCGCATTCTGGTCTATGGCCCGCCGCCGACCTCGGGCACGCGCGACTCCTGGCTTGAGCTCGGCATGGCGCCGGCCGCCATGGCCAATCCGACGCTGGCGGCCCTGTCGGAAAGCGATGAGGACGCGTTCGAAACCCGCGCCCACACCCTGCGCGAAGATCAGGTCTGGGTCGACTCGGGCGAGAATGACAACGCCATCGTCCAGACCCTGACCCGCACGCCGGGCTCGGTCGGCGTGTTCGGCTATTCCTTCCTCGAACAGAATTCGGAATCGGTGAAGGCGGCCAGCGTCAATGGCGTCTATCCGACGCTCGAGACGATTTCGTCGGGCGAATATCCGATCAGCCGGTCGATGTATATCTACATCAAGAAGGCCCACATCGGCGTGACGCCGGGCCTGGACCAGTTCATTGCCGAATTCGTCTCGGACGCCGCGTCCGGCCCCGGCGGTTATCTGCAGGATCGCGGTCTGGTGCCGCTTCCCCAGGCCGAACTGGCCGCCCAGCGCGAGATCGCCCGCGCTCACACCCCGATGACCCGCCCGGCGGACTAAGGGCCCGGCTCAGGCGCGCGCGGCCAGATGCTCTGCGACCGCGCGCGTCTCCCATAGCGCCAGATAGTGATCGGCCTCCAGCGGCTCGGGAAGGCTGTAGGGCGGTGCCTGCAGATTCAGATGACGAGAGCCGTGCGGGTGGCGCGGGGAGAGCGCGGCGTTTGCGTGGTCGCGATTGCTGGTAATCAGAAGATAGCGCGCTCCGGAGGCCACCATGTTCCGGAGGGCCCTGTGAACATCCGCTTCGTCCAGGTGGTTGAGCAGGTCCTTGCACAGCACCAGATCGGCGCGCTCGGGCGCCCGGCGCGTAATGTCCAGCGTCTCGAACCGGACATGGGGGTAACGGCGCCGGTTCAGCCGCACCAGCTCCGGCACAACGTCATAGCCGACATAGGCCACCCGGGGATGGGCGCCCAGTAGCATGGGCATCCAGTTGAAGTCGCCGCACGCCACGTCGGCGATGGAGTGGACGTCCCGCTCCCCGAGGATCCGTTCCAGCACTTCGAGCGTGTGGCGCACGGGCTCCGAGGCGCGTTCCGACCCGGGGCCAGAGGCACTTTCGGCCGACTCCCAGCGCCGATCATGGAACACCAGACCGAAGCGGGATGCCGCGTTCGGGCGCAGGCGACCGGCGAGGCGCCGGCGGTAGATCCACCGCGTAAGCGCGAGCGGCAGCATCACGCGGCCTGGGATCGGCGGCGCAGGCGGGTGATGCGGCGCAGGCGGCGCCAGAACCGGCCCCGCTCCGGCTCGGGATAGGGCTCGAGATTCTCTACGAACTGCTCGGCAGAGGCCCGCCAGCTGAACTTCTCCGCATAGGCCCGAACCTGGGCCCGGTCGAGGTCGAGGCAGGCCATGCAGGCGACCCGGAGGTCGTCGTCGATGGCCCCCGCGCCCGACCCCGGAATGATGTCGATCGGGCCGTGCGCCGGATAGGCCGCGACCGGCGTGCCCGTGGCCATGGCCTCCAGGATCACCAGGCCAAAGGTGTCGGTCCAGCTGGGGAAGACGAAGACATCGGCGTCGCGGAAACAGCGGGCCAGTTCCTCGCCGAACCGGGCGCCGAGGAATTTGGCCTCGGGATATTTCTGTTCCAGCTCGGCACGGGCCGGTCCGTCACCGACCACGATCTTGGTGCCCGGCAGGTCGGTTTCGAGGAAGGCCTCGATGTTCTTTTCGACAGCCACACGGCCGACGTTGAGCCAGAAGGGCCGCGCCCAGTCCTTGCCGCCCAGCTCGTCATAGATGCGCGGCAGGTCGGGGTTGAACAGTATGGTGTCGACGCCCCGCGACCAGGGCGAGACATTGCGGAACCCGCGTTCCAGAAGCTCGTCCCGCAGCGTCGGTGTGGCCACCATCAGCCGGCCCGACGGCTTGTGGAACCACTTCATATAGGCATAGCCGACCTGCACCGGGACCGGGAAACGGGCCGAGATGTATTCCGGAAATTTGGTGTGATAGCTGGTCGTGAACGGCAGTTTCCATTCGACGCAAATCCGCCGGGTGGCGATGCCGATCGGTCCTTCGGTGGCGATATGGACCGCGTCGGGCTCATAGGCCCGCAGGCGTTCGCGGATCTCTTCCTCGGCGCCGAGCGCCAGCCGGATCTCCGGATAGGTCGGGGCGGGGATGGTCTTGAACTGGCTGGGTTCGATGACCTCGACCTCATGGCCCATGCCGCGACATTCCGACACGGTGCGGGTCAGGGTTCGGACGACGCCATTGACCTGGGGCTCCCAGGCGTCGGTGGCCAGAATGATGCGCATGGAGGGGCCGTTGCAGCCTTTGTGTCTCGAAGAGGTCGAGACTTAACCTGAAGCGGGAGCGAAGGCGAGCCGGGATCCGCTTCAAGCGTGGCGGCAAAGACTTGGCCAGGCCCCCCTCCCGCTCCTTGAAAGAAGTCGCTAAGGGGGCCGGATGACCCTGAACGACCTTTCCGCCCGCTTCGACGAAACGACCCTCTCGCAGGACTGGGACGCGCTCGACGACGCGAAATTCATCGACGAGACCCAGTCGGTCCGCGCCCTGCTGGCCGAGATCCCGCTTTCGGGCGAGGAACGCGCCGCCGCCGTGGACGAAGCGGTCACCCTCGTCGAGTCGGCCCGCAAGGACTATCGCCTCGAAGGCGTGGTCGAGAGCTTCCTGCAGGAGTTCTCGCTGGGCACGCGAGAGGGTCTGGCCCTCATGTGTCTGGCCGAAGCCCTGCTGCGCACGCCCGACGAAGACACGCGCGACAAGCTGATCGCGGAAAAGATCGGCTCGGCCGACTGGGCCAAGCACATGGGTCAGTCGGACAGCCTGTTCGTCAACGCCTCCACCTGGGGCCTGATGCTGACGGGGCGGCTGGTCGAGGTGGACGAGGATGCCCGCCGCGACCTTCCGGGATTCCTGCGCCGGGTCGCCGGCCGGGTCGGCGAGCCGGTCATCCGCCAGGCCGTGGCCGCCGCCGTCCGCATGATGGGCGAGCAGTTCGTCGTGGGCCGCACCATCGGCAGCGCCCTCAAGCGCGCCAGCCGCGAAAAGTGGCTGTGCAGCTTCGACATGCTGGGCGAGGGCGCGCGTACCGTGGCCGATGCCGAGCGCTATGAGAAAATCTATGCCGACGCCATCCATGCGGTCGGCAAGGGACGGGCCCAGCGCCCGGAGTCCAAGGGCCCCCAGACCGGCCACGGCGTATCGGTCAAGCTGTCGGCCCTGTCGCCCCGCTATGAGGCGGTGCAGAGCGCCCGCGTCTGGGACGAGCTCTATCCCCGCATCAAGCGGCTGGCCCTGATCGCCGCCGAATACGACATGAATTTCTGCATGGATGCGGAAGAGGCCGACCGCCTCGTCATCTCGCTGAAACTGCTCGACCGGCTGGCGCATGACCCGGATCTCGGGGAGTGGAAGGGCCTCGGCCTCGCTGTCCAGGCCTATCAGAAACGCGGCCCCGAAGTGGTGGCCCGCGTCGCCGAACTGGCCCGCACCTCGGGCCGGCGGCTGATGGTCCGCCTGGTCAAGGGCGCCTATTGGGACACCGAGATCAAGCGCGCCCAGGTCATGGGGCGGACCGACTATCCCGTCTATACGACCAAGGCCGCGACCGACGTGAACTATCTGGTCTGCGCCCAGGCCATCATCGATGCGGCCCCGCATCTGTACGGTCAGTTCGCGACCCACAACGCCGTCTCCCTGACCGCGATCCACCGCATGGCACGCCGCGCCGATGTAAAGGTCGAGTTCCAGCGTCTGCACGGCATGGGCGAGGCGCTCTATGACGCGGCCGAGGCGCGCTGGAAGGACGACCGTCCGGTGGTGCGCGCCTATGCCCCCGTCGGCGGGCACGAGGAGCTGCTGCCCTATCTCGTCCGCCGCCTGCTGGAGAACGGCGCCAACTCGTCCTTCGTCCATGTGCTGATGGACGAGCGGGTGCCGGCCATATCGGTCGCGACCGATCCCGTCTCGCTGGTCGAGGCCCAGCCCGAT
This sequence comes from Brevundimonas sp., assembly GCF_036963785.1. Classification (GTDB taxonomy): domain Bacteria; phylum Pseudomonadota; class Alphaproteobacteria; order Caulobacterales; family Caulobacteraceae; genus Brevundimonas. Next base: position 70,957 of record NZ_JBALUS010000003.1, on the reverse strand, counting down.
CGCCACGCCCGCATCCCGGTGCCTCGGGCGATGTACGGCGACCGTCTGAACTCGCTCGGCCGCGACTACACCCGCAAGAGCGATCGCGAGACCCACGCCGAGGCCCTCGAACTGGTCGATCGCGAACGCCTGACGTCCGGTCCGATGATCGGCGGCCTGATGCACGCCGGCGTCCATGCCGAGGATGTCACCAATCCCTACCGGCGCGACGACATTCTGGGACATGTGTCCGAGGCGTCTCCGGAAGAGATCGACACCGCCATCAAACAGGCGGGCCGCGCCCAGGTGGCCTGGGACCGCAAGGGCGGCCATGCCCGCGCCCATGTGCTGCGCGCCATGGCCGACGGGCTTGAAGCCGACCTCGATCGTCTGGTCGCCCTGCTCAGCCGCGAGGCGGGCAAGACCCTGAACGACGGTGTGGCCGAGGTGCGCGAAGCCGCCGACTTCTGTCGCTACTACGCCATGCTGGCCGAGCGGGATTTCGGGGGGGCCGAGACCCTGACCGGTCCGGCGGGTGAGACAAACAAGCTGATGCTGCACGGCCGCGGCGTCTTTGCCTGCATCAGCCCGTGGAATTTCCCGCTGGCCATTTTCACGGGTCAGGTCGCGGCCGCGCTGGCCGCCGGCAATGCCGTGGTGGCCAAGCCCGCTGAACAGACGCCGCTGATCGCCGCCGAGGCGGTCCGCCTGTTCCATCGCTGCGGCCTTGAGCCCGATGTTCTGGCCCTGCTGCCGGGTCGGGGCGAGACGGTTGGCTCCAAGCTGGTGTCGCACCCCGGGATCAACGGCGTCGCCTTCACCGGCGGCACCGAAACCGCCTGGGCCATCAACCGGGCCATTGCCGCCCGGCCCGGCCCGATCCTGCCCTTCATCGCCGAAACCGGCGGGTTGAACGCCATGTTCGTGGACACCACCGCCCTGCGCGAACAGGTGATCGACGATGTGCTGGTCTCGGCCTTCGGCTCGGCCGGCCAACGCTGCTCGGCGCTCCGCATCCTCTATGTGCCGAAGGACCGCGCCCAGATCCTGATCGACGGGCTGAAGGGGGCGCTGAATGCGCTTGTGATCGGGGATCCGGCCGATCCCTCGACCGACATCGGTCCGGTGATCGACGCCGACAGCCGCAAGATCCTCGAGGATCACGTCGCCCGGCTGGAGAAGGAGGGCAAGGTCATCGCCCGCGGCAACCTTCCGGACGACGCCGGCCGCGGGGACCTGTTCGCCCCTGTGATCGCCGAAATCCCCACGCCCGACTTCCTCGAGCGCGAGGTGTTCGGCCCGATCCTGCACATCTATCGCTATGGCCCGAACGAGCTGAAGTCGGTCACGGAAAAGCTGGCCGGTCGCGGCTATGGGCTGACGCTGGGCGTGCACAGCCGGATCGAGGCCTTCGCCGATCAGGTCATCCGCCTGGTGCCCGCCGGCAATGTCTACATCAACCGGTCGATGACCGGCGCGGTGGTCGGCGTCCAGCCGTTCGGCGGCGAGGGCCTGTCGGGCACCGGTCCCAAGGCCGGCGGTCCCCACAGCCTGATCCGCTTCGCGGCCGAAAAGGCCATCTCGAACAACATCGCAGCCCAGGGCGGCGACCCGGCGCTGATGAATTTGTAGGGCAATGTTCCTCGACCCCGCCACTGCCACGGTCTTCGACGGCACGGGTTTTGGAAGGGGCTCCGGAATCTGGTCGTGGGACACGAAGGCGCGGCGACAGCGCTGGGTCTCTGTGCCGGGTGGCGGATATGTGCGGGTTCGAAGGCACGGCGATGGACTGATGCGGGTCCGGGACACCCATGGCATATCCATCCGGGCGTGCGCCGAAGCACACGTCGAGCTCAGTCGCCTTTGGACGGCGGAGGACGACTGGCGATTCGATGGCGACAGCGCCCTGTGGATCGAGCCCCTGCCGCTTCTCGTGAAGGGCAAGCGGAATCACACGGATCTGATCATCGTCGACGGACCGGCCCAAACGGTCACCCGACACGAGCTCAATTGGTTCTTCGAAGGTGAATACGACTTCGGCTATCAGGGACCGACCGAGTGTCTGGCGATGCCGGCGGTGGGGGTCATTCTCGTCGCCATTACCCGCAGCAGTACACTTGTGGTGCTCGATATTCACACGGGTCAGAAGCTGGACGAGATCCAGCTGTCGGGGCATGGCGGCGCCGGGAACCTCACGCGTCTTTCGGACACCACCTTTGCCGCCACGAACTATGACAGCTTGTGTCTGGTCGATGCGACGCAAGGCCTTATCCAGACCTCTGAGGTGTTGCAGCCCCCCAAGCCCCCCAATATGGCTCAGTTCATAGGAAACTATGATTGGGGCAGCGTTCTGGCCGTTGCACGACCCTTCAGCCGGGACGTCCTCAAGCTCGATCCGAAGACATTCGAGGTCATCGGGCGCCGTCGTGTTCTCCGTCGCCCCTTCAGCGTTTGCATGACCTCGGAGAACCAGTTCCTGACGCGGTCGTGGAAAACGGGTGCGGTCTCGCTCGGCGCTTTCAGGAGATAGTGCCTGAACCCTGCTCGGCGCGCTCACCATCCTCTCGCGGTATCTCCTTTTCGCCGAGACAGGTCCAAACTGTCCTGCTGATCGACCGGCGGCTGCAGCCTGACAAGGCCGGCACCAGCACCGAAACCCTGACGCGGATCGTGGCCCGAACCCTCATCGACGGGCTGAGGGCGACGCGGGGCTGATCGATCGTCAGGGGCAGAACGACGAAAGCCGGCTCCGCTTGCGCGAAACCGGCTCCCGTCATCCCTTGACGCACACCACCTGACGCAGGGTGTGCACGACCTCGATCAGGTCGGCCTGGGCCGCGATGACCGCGTCGATGTCCTTGTAGGCCATCGGCGTTTCGTCGATCACCTCGGCGTCCTTGCGGCACTCGACGCCCTGGGTCGCGCGGATGTGGTCCTCGACCGTGAAGCGACGCTTCGCCTCGGTCCGGCTCATGGCCCGACCGGCGCCGTGCGAGCAGGTGCAGAACGAGTCCGCATTGCCCTTGCCGCGCACAATGAAGGACTTCGCCCCCATCGAGCCGGGGATGATCCCCAGTTCACCGTCCTTGGCCGAGACCGCGCCCTTCCGGGTCAGGAACACGTCCTTGCCGAAGTGGCGCTCCTTCGAGACGTAGTTGTGGTGGCAGTTGACCGCCTCCTGCGTCGTCTCCAGATCCGGCCAGAAGACCTTCAGTACACCGAGCACCTGCTCCATCATCACCTCGCGGTTGGCGCGGGCGTATTTCTGCGCCCACGACACGGCGCGGATGTAGTCGATGAAGCCCTCGGAGCCTTCCGGGAAATAGGCCAGATCCTGATCCGGCAGGTTCAGGAACCAGCGCCGCGCCTCGTGCTTCGCCCGCTCGATGAAGTAGGAACCGAACCGGTTACCGACCCCACGCGAGCCCGAGTGCAGCATGACCCACAGGTCGCCGGCCTCGTCGAGGCACAGCTCGACGAAGTGGTTTCCCGTGCCCAGGGTCCCGAGGTGGCCAAAGCCGCGCGGATGCGCCGCCTTCGGGTGCTTGTCGACCACCGCCTCATAGCCGGCCTTCAGCGCCTCCCACCGGGTGGCCGTGGACGGCGGCGGCTCGGACTGCCAGGCGCCCTTGTCGTTGCGCCCGCCGTTGTCGGTGCGGCCGTGGGGCACCGCCGCCTCGATGGCAGAGCGGATGCCGGACAGATCGTCGGGCAGGTGTTCGGCCCGGACCGAGGTCCGCACCGCCATCATGCCACAGCCGATGTCGACCCCTACGGCCGCCGGAATGATGGCGCCCACCGTCGGGATCACCGAGCCCACGGTCGCGCCCTTGCCCCAGTGCACATCCGGCATGACCGCGACGTGCTTGTGGATGAAGGGCAGGGCGGCCACATTCTTCAGTTGTTGAAGCGCCGCATCCTCGATCGGCACCCCGCGGGTCCAGGCCTTGATCGGCACCCGCTCGCTTTCGATTACGTCATAGCCGGACATGGCCGACGTCTCCTCTTCTGTCTGGTTCTCCCGAACCGGTCAGAGGACGCCTGTCTGGATATGACAAACCCCTCCGCCGGAAAGCAGGAGGGGTTGGAAAAAACCGAAGCCGTTGCGCCCCGTCGCTTACCAGATCCCTCCCGCGCACGCGCCATTGCCCTCGACCGGCTGGCGGTCGAGCAACATGGGCAGGCACGAAGGGGCGGTTCTGGTGAACATGGGTGTCTCGGTTTCGGGAGGGCGCTGTTAGCCGAAACAGGGCGGGGCGGCTAGCCCTCTCCGAAATTAGTTCGCCGAAGCGTCGCTCCGGTTTATGCACTCCGGCTCGAAGGAGCCGGCTATTGCATATCCCACGGTCCAGCATCCCCGCGCCCACGCGGCGTCGGCGATACGAACAGTCGCCTTCAGGGTGGCGGTCTCGCCAGCGGGAACGGTCTGATCCCTAACGGGTGCTCCGTTGACCAGCGGCTCAAGCCGGTGGATTTGACCGGTCGTGGTCAGTGCGACCTCTGGCATATTGATCAACGCAAAGGGCGGTCCTTGCAGATTGCTGATCGCCCATCTGATCTCGACTTCGACCATGGCGTGGGACGCCTTCAACACATGGGCCTCGAACCCCGACAAGAGGATTTCGGATTTTGAGGCCGCCGCCATTTGGGTCGGCTGCCGAAGTGGTGCCGGGAGCGCTGATAGTGCAACAGTGGCCAATAGGCCGATCGCCCATCTAAAACGTGCCTCCCGGTTCGCCTGTGCAGTCATTTACGCCGGCCATCCCCCCGCGCGGCTGAGGGCGCTGGGGGCGGGGCGGCCGATTGCCTCTCCGATCCAGCGGGCGGTTTCGATCAGGGCGTCGAGGTCATAGCCGGTGTCGAACCCGGCCCGCTCGAGCATATAGACGAGGTCCTCGGTGGCGATATTGCCCGTGGCGCCGGGCGCGAACGGACAGCCGCCGATGCCGCCGACCGAGGCGTCCAGAACGTCGACTCCGGCCTCGATCCCCGCGTGGGCATTGGCCAGACCGGTGTTCCGGGTGTCATGGAAATGCAGGCGCAGGGTGGCGTCGGGCGCGGCCTTCCGCGCGGCCTCGACCTTTTTGGTGACCGCCCAGGGGTCGCCGGCCCCGATGGTGTCGGCCAGGGCGATCTCGCGGATGCCCATGGCGGCATAGGCCCCGACCATATCGGCGACCTCATCGACGCTGACCTCGCCATCGAACGGGCAGCCCCAGACGCACGACAGGGTCACCGACAGCGACGGCGCGGCGTCTCCGGGCGCGGCATTATGGCGGCGGGCGACGATGGCCTCGACCATGGCGCGCTGTCCGGCCCGGTCCAGCCCCTGATTCTTCAGGCCGAATCCATCGGTGGCGGCGACCGAAACATTGACCTCATCGACGGCTGTCGTGATCGCCCGGTCATAACCCCGGCCGTTCAGGACTAGGCCGATGCGGCTGCGGCCCGGCTCCGGGGGCAGGGCGGCCATGACCTCTTCGGCGCCGGCCATCTGCGGCACATATTTGGGATGGACGAAGCTGACGGCCTCGATCCGCCGGGCGCCGGCGGCCTCGAGCCTGCGGGTCAGTTCGGCCCGGACGGATGGCTCCAGCACCGCCTTTTCATTCTGCAGGCCGTCGCGGGGCCCGACCTCGACGATCTGGATCGGGCGGCTCATCGGGCCGATCCGGGGCTGACCTCGCTGCCCGGCGGAGCATAGACGGTCAGATTGACGTCATCCCCGGTCGAATAGTTGTGGCCGCTGACCTCTCCGACCGCGCGTCCGGTCACGCCCAGGCGGGCGGCGGCCTGGGCAAAGGCTTCGGCATCGCGGGCTTCGACAATGGCCGGGCGCCCTTCGGCCAGGGCCCGTGCCGCGCCTTCAGCATCGGTCAGCTGGGTCGCGCGGCCGGTCAGAAAGACAAAGCTGGGCTCATGGAAGGTGGTGATGGCCACGGGGCTGGTGGTCAGGCCCTGACGCGGATGCAGATTGGCCTCCTTCAGGACGCGGGTCAGCTGGGGGGCGATGGCCAGCGGGCGCAGTTGGCGGATGGTGCCGGACAGGGCGGCGTGGCTGACGATGCCAAGCGCCAGCGCGGCGACCAGTCCTGCGACCGGCGCCTTGTTCAGCAACAGGAAGCCGCCGATGGCTGCTGCCGCCACGGCGGTGACCATGGTGACTGCCGCCCAGGTCTGGGCCGTCGAGGTGGCATAGTTCGATACGCCATAGACGGTGACCGCCACGATCAAACCGGCAGCGATCAGGCCGAGCACCGCACCCAGCCTTCGTGACAGGGTGCCGATCGGCCGGGTCAGGGCGACCGCCGCCAGCAGGGCCAGCGCCCCGAAGGTCGGCAGGGTGTAGTGGGCCAGCTTGGTCGGGGCCAGCTCAAAGATCAGCCAGGCGGGCACCAGCCAGCAGATCAGGAAGCGGATGGCCGGCTCGCTGCGCCGCTGCCAGGCCGTCGAAATGGAGGCCGGCAGCATCTGGGTGGCGGGAAAGAACAACAGCGGCAGCAGCAGCAGATAGATCCCGGGAGGCGCGCCGTGACTCTCGTGGCTGCCGGCGATCTTGGGCGCCAGATCGCCGCCGATGGCCTCGCGCCAGAAACCGCCGTCGGTCGCGACCGTGATGGCCAGGGCCCAGGGCCCGACGATCAGCGCCACCAGCGCCAGTCCCCAGCCCCAGCCCAGGGGCCGTAGCCAGCGAATGTCCCGATCCCAGAGCGACAGGGCGAGGATGGCCGGCACGATGACGATCAGGCCGATCGGCCCCTTGACCAGGATCGACAGGCCCAGCGCCCCCCAGAAGATCAGCTTGTGGCCCCGGTTGGGCGGGTCATTGGCCCGCACCGCCAGATAGATGCGCATCAGGGCCGCCATGGCCGCCGTGACGCTGGCCACCAGCACGGCATCGGTCTTGGCGATCCCGGCCTCGGTCGACAGCAGGAAGCTGGCCCCCATGATGGCGCCGGCCAGCACGCCGGTGCGGGTGCCGAACACGGCCGACCCCACCCAGGCACAGGCGATGGCGGCAATCATGGCCCCCAGCAGGGAGGGCAGACGATAGGGCACGATGTTTCGCGCCTCGACGCTGCCGGTCACGGCCACAGCCGCGGCCTGCATCCAGTAGATGCCGATGGGCTTTTTCCAGCGCGGCTCGTCCTGGAAGCGGATGTCGACGTAATCGCCGGTCTCCAGCATCTGCGAGGTGGCCTGGGCATAGCGGCTCTCGTCGCGATCCAGTGGCGGCAGCAGCATCAGGCTGGGCAAACCCGCAACCAGCGCCACAATTGCCGCCAGGGCCAGACCGCGCCAGCCGCGCAGTCGATGAGCAAGATCGAAACCGGTCATGGTCACGCTTCTATCACGCGGTTTCGGATCGCGTCAGCCGTCTCGCGCGACCGTGAGGGCCCGCCCTCCCCCTTCGCCGCAAAACGGGCTAGAGAGCGACCATGACAGCCGAGCTCCCCCGCATTTCCGTGGTCGTTCCCGTGCATGACGAGGCAGGGGCGGTCGAAACCCTTGTCACCGAGATTGCCGAGGCCTTTTCGGGCCGGGCGTATGAGATGGTGCTGGTCAATGATGCCAGCCGCGACCAGACCCTGGCCATCCTGCAGGGCCTGAAGACCCGCTTTCCGGCGCTGCGCGTCCTGTCGCACGGGGCCAATGCGGGCCAGAGCCGCGCCGTGCGTACGGGCATTCTGGCGGCGCGCGGCGAAGTGGTGGTGACCCTGGACGGGGACGGCCAGAATCCGCCGTCCGAGGCGCCGAAACTGGTCGATGCCCTGCTGGCCGCCCCACCCGAGGTCGCCCTGGTCGGCGGTGTTCGCCAGCGGCGTCAGGACACGGGCGCCAAGCTGTGGGCCTCGCGCTGGGCCAACCGCATTCGAAAGCGCCTGCTGGGCGACGATGCCGACGACACCGGCTGCGGGCTGAAGGCCTTCCGGCGGGACGTCTTCCTCAGGCTTCCGTATTTCGACCACATCCACCGCTATCTGCCGGCCCTGATGATCCGCGAGGGCTACCAGAACCGCTATCTGCCCATCACGCACAGGGCGCGCGATTCCGGCCAGTCGAAATACACCAACTGGGAGAGGCTGATGGCCAGCCTGTCGGACCTTCTGGGCGTCATGTGGCTGAAATCGCGCTCCCGGAATCCGGGACAGGTCACCGAGGTCGAGGGCCGCGAATAAGGCGCTCCGGTCTCGGCACCGGCACGACGAGGAGGGGTGTGAAGACGATGATCGCTGACGCCTTGCGCTCGCCCCTTGTCCGCCATGACCGGATGATCGCCGGGAACAGCCTGCGGTCGGCCCTGAGCCGCCGGGGTGACCGGTTGTTCGTGGGCGCAATGGCGGTGATCGCCCTTGTGGCTCTGCACCATCTTCTGGCTGGCCGTCCCCTTCCGATAGCCATCGGCCTGGTCGGCATTGCCTCTGCCCTTGTCGGGATGGGGCTGGCGGATCTGGTTCACCGGCGGCTGGCGTTTCATGCGTCTGACGGTGTTCTGGCTGCCGACGCACTGCACCGCGTAACCCGGCGTGACTTCGGTCTGGTGCTTCATCTGGCGGGGGGCGCCCTTGTGTTGCTGGTGGCCCTGATCGGCAGGCCGGACGCCGCGCTGGTCGCCCCGGCGGCCTATCTGGCCGGGGCCGCTCTCGGACATGGGGTGCGGGCCGTCCTGCCCCGGCCCGGCGCGCGGGCCAAAGACCTTGTGCCCAGAGCCCTGCAGGCCTTCCTGAGGCGACCGGTGTCCGGGGCCCTGGCGGCGGGAATGCTGATCCTGATCCTTCCGGCGCTCGGGGCTTTCGATGTCGCCCGCGGCGCCGCCTTTGCCGGGATTCTCGGCGCGGGGGCGGCGCTCATGCTCACGACCGTCGATGATGCGGCGGTGCGGTTCATGACCCTGTCCGGATACCCGGCAGGGCGGATCATCGGCCGGCAGGCCCGCCCGTTGCTCCTGTGTCTGGCGCTGACCCTCCCTGCGGCCGTCCTCCTGTCCCGGGGGATGGCGGGTCTCGCCATTGCCGGTGCGGGTGCGGCGGCGCTCGCCCTGATGGCTGCGCGCGTCCTCGCCTACCGGGTCCATGATCGACGCATCGCCGACCTTGTCCTCGGCCTTTGCGTGGTGGCCTGTGCGCTGGCCGGGCTGACCTTTCCGCCCGCGGTGCCGCTGGTCGTCCTCGCCATCCTCTGGGGGCTGGCCCGGCGGTCCGTCCCGGCCACATGGCGGCTGGCATGACCGTCGCGGTCGAGCTGACACAGGCGTCGGTCGAGCGCTCGGGCAAGCGGGTGGTCGGCGGAGTCGACATGTCGGTGCCGTCCGGCGCCTGGTTCGGCCTGATCGGCGCGAATGGCTCGGGCAAGACCAGTCTGTTGCGGGCCCTGGCGGGGCGTCTGCCGCTGGCCGAGGGACGCTGCCTCGTCGAGGGCGTCGACCTGGGTGCGGACCGGATGGCCCGAGCCCGGCAGTTCGGGTTTGCGCCCCCCGCCGACCGGTTGCCCGAGGCTCTGCGGGTGCGCGATCTCCTCGAACTGGTGGGCGGAGACGCAGAGGTGGCCCTTGATCGCCTCGGCCCGGTGGGCACGGCCCTGGGCATCAGGGCCCTGTGCCGACGGTGGGTCGGGGACTGTTCGGCCGGCATGCGTCAACGCGTGGCCATCGCCCTTGCCTTCGTCGAAGGGCGTCCGATGACCATTCTCGACGAGCCGTTCAACTGGCTCGACCCTGTGGCCGCGTTCGATCTGCGGGAGGCCTTGCGGGGGCGCGTCAACGACGGGCTGACGCTGATCACGGCGCTTCACGACCTGGGCACCCTCGCCACCGCGTGCGATTCGGGGTTGATGCTGGCCGAGGGCCGGGCCGCCCTGACGCTGGACCGGGAGCGACTGGCCGAAGCCGCCCGCGAGCCCCGCCTGTTCGAGCGTCGAACGATCGACCTGCTCCGCTCCGGTGCGGGCCGTGACGGACACGGCACAGGGGAACAGGCTTGCCGTAAAGGTTAACAGGTCCCACTATCAGATCGGACGTCCGCCCTGCGGACATGGAGGGAACGGATCATGTGGATTGCTGTACCGCTGCTGGTCGTGCCGTGGCTGCTCTACAACATCGTCGTTCTGACGGGGCTGATGGGCGGTGATCCGTCGCTGGGCGCCGATCCCTCGCTGCGCCAGGCGGTCTTTTCCCTGCCGATGACCTCGGGTGTGCGCTGGAGCGTCGGCGTGGGCGACATGATCCTGTTCCTCGGCCTGATCTTCCTGTTCTTCGAGCTGCTGAAATCGACCTCCAGCCAGAAGGTGGCGATCGTCAATCACGCCCTGTCGATGATCCTGTTCGTCGTCTGCCTGGTGCAGTTCCTGCTGATCCCGACCTTTGCCACATCGACCTTCTTCCTGATCACGGTGATGGTCATGCTGGATGTGTTGGCCGGGTTCATCGTGACGATCATCGCGGCCCGCAAGGACCTCGACTTCAGCGGCGCCTGATCAGCCGAAGACGCTGAACACCAGGGCCACGATCATCACATCGGTGGCACGGGCGGTAAACGAAAACAGATTGGCCAGAGACATGATCCGGGCTCCGATACGGGACAGGGGGCCCGCATCCAGCAAGGGTCATGCCGCAGAACCGGCTGCCGCTCAGACCTCGGTCTTGTCGATCTTGCCCGGCGGCGGGCGACGGTCTTTCGCGCCGGAGTATTCATTGCCCAGATAGGCCGAACGGGCGGCATCCAGCACCGGCGGGCCGCCTCTCAGACCCTTGCGGGCCCCCGTCTGCCCCAGCATCTGGGCCTCGAACGCCCCCGTCCCGAGTGGGGAAACCGGAGGCGGGGTGGCGGCAGGGCCTGCCGCCGGATCGGCAGTTTCGTCCGGGCCCCCGGCAGGGGTTTCCCGGGGCACCAGGGCGCGGCCCTCGGCCCGGCGGTCCGCCTGGCGGCGCTCGTCCTCGCGACGTCGGCCCTCACGCCGGTCCGGCACGACGCCCGTGACGGGCGGGGCCGGACCTACAGGCGGGATGCGCCCTGTCATGCCGGATCCGATCCGCCCTTCTTGCCGCCGCGGGTGCTGCCCTCGGCCAGCCGCTCGATCTGGGCCCGCATCTCGTCCATCTGGCGGCGCATCTCGTCCAGCGCCGGGTCGCCGCCCGATGTCCCGCCCGCCGCCGCCGCCCGGGACGGGGTCTCGGGTGCCTCGGCGGTCTCTTCGGCCGCTCCGGGGCGCGTATAGGCGTTGAAGCCCGGGAACAGGGTCATGGCCTTCTGGAACATCACCATATTCTGGCGGACAGCGTCCTCCATCAGGCCCGCGCCGGCGCCGGTGCCGAACGCCCGGTTCAGCTGGGTGCGGAACTGCTCCTGCTGCTTGGAGAAGGAATCCAGCGACATCTCCAGATAGCTGGGCAGGACGCCCTGCATCTGACCGCCGTAAAAGCCGATCAGCCGCCGCAGGAATTGCACGGGCAGCAGGGCCTCGCCCCGGCTTTCTTCCTCAAAGATGATCTGGGTCAGGATGGTCCGGGTCAGATCGTCATTGGTCTTGGCGTCATAGACGACGAAGTCGATCCCCTCGCGCACCATGGCGGCCAGATCATCGAGCGTCACATATGAAGAGGTGGCGGTATTGTAGAGCCGCCGGTTCGCATACTTCTTGATGACGACCGTGTCGCCACCGGGCTTGGCATCCGTCACGCTGATGTCCTTGTCGTGAAACCGGGGTCACTATCGCGCGGCCCGACGCTTTACGCCAGCCTCCACCGCGCGGGGCTCAGGTTGCGGGTGCCAGCACCACGCCCACCAGGATGGCGGCCCAGTGCACACCGGCTCCGGCGACCACAAATCCGTGCCAGATGGCCCGGCGGAACTTCACCTTTGGGCTGATGAAGACGAAGACGCCGGAAGTATAGACCAGCCCGCCGATCACCAGCAGGGTCAGGGCGGCCGGGTGCACCGTATCCAGCAGGGGCTTGAGCGCCAGCACGGCCAGCCAGCCGAAGATCACATAGACGGTGCTCCAGATCGCATCGGACAGGCGCGGCAGCACCAGTTTGGCGGCCACACCGCCCAGCGCCAGCGCCCAGATCAGCACGGTGAAGCCGGTCGACCAGGCCCCCTCGAACCTCTGGGTGGTGAAGGGCGTATAGCTGCCGGCGATCATCAGGAAGATGGCGGCCTCGTCCAGCCGCCGCAGCAGCGGCCGGGCAGGTCCCGGATGGGTCAGATTATAGACGGTCGAGGCCGTCAGCATGGCGATCAGGCACAGGGCATAGACCGCCGTCGCGATGATCAGGCCCGCGCCCGCAGCCGAAAACGACGACATGACGGCCAGCACAATGCCGCCGATCGCGGCCAGCCCCAGACCCACCAGATGCACCCACAGATCGGCCAGGCGTTCGCCGCGCGTCTCATAGTGCTCGGCCATGTCCAGCTCATCGGGCTGCATCAGGCGGCGGATCAGGGTGGGCAGTGTCCGGGTCATGGGCCGTGCTTTCTTCAGGCCGTGAAAGAAGACGCGTCGAGACAGTCACTGTGGCCGACACTAGGTCAGTGGAATGACTCGACCCTGAATCCGCTCCGTCCCGGCCGACAAGAATTCCCCCTGCGGCAGTTGCGCCACACCGGATGTCGCGGCGATCTAGAGGATGTAGCGGCTCAGATCGCTGTCGCCGGTCAGGTCGCCCAGCCGCTCGCGCACGGCGTCGGCGTAAAAGCGGATCGTCTGCCCTGACAGGTCGGCGGCCTTGTAGCTGGTCTCTTCCAGCACCCGTTCGACCACGGTGATCAGGCGGCGTGCCCCGATGTTCTCGATCGCGCCGTTGGCCGCGACGGCGGCGTCGGCCAGCGCCTCGATAGCGTCGTCGGTGAACTCCAGCGTCACATCCTCGGTCGCCAGCAAGGCCTGGTTCTGGCGGATCAGATTGGCCTCTGGCTCGGTCAGGATGCGCTTGAAGTCATCCCGCGTCAGGGCCTTCAGCTCGACCCGGATCGGCAGTCGTCCCTGAAGCTCGGGCAACAGATCGCTGGGCTTGGACACATGGAATGCCCCCGAGGCCACGAACAGCACATGGTCCGACTTCACAGGGCCATAGCGGGTCGCCACTGTCGTGCCTTCGATCAGGGGCAACAGGTCGCGCTGAACGCCCTCGCGGCTCACGTCTCCGCCCCCCCGGTCCTGGCGCGCCGCCACCTTGTCGATCTCGTCGATGAAGACGATGCCTTCGGATTCGGCCAGATGCACGGCCTCGCGCGCCAGGCTGTCGCTATCCAGCAGCTTGTCCGATTCCTCGGCGATCAGGGGCGCATGGGCCGCCTTGACCGACAGCCGCACCGTCTTGGTGCGCGGGCCGCCCATCTTGCCCAGCATCTCACTCAGATTGATCATGCCGACATTGCCGCCCGGCGCCATGCCCGGCAGGTCCAGTCCGGGCATCGGCGAGGCCGTATCGGCCAGCGCCAGATCGATTTCCTTGTCGTCCAGTTCGCCCTTGCGCAGCCGGGTGCGGAAGGCGTCGCGCGTGGTCGCCTGGGCGCCGGCACCGACAAGGGCATCCAGAATCCGGTCCTCGGCCGCCCGCTCGGCCTGGGCGCGGACCTCGTCCCGGCGCCGGTCCCGCACGATGATCAGGGCCGCCTCGACCAGATCGCGCAGGATCTGGTCGACGTCCCGGCCCACATAGCCGACCTCGGTGAATTTGGTGGCCTCAACCTTGAGGAAGGGCGACCCGGTCAGCTTCGCCAGCCGCCGGGCGATCTCGGTCTTGCCGACGCCGGTCGGCCCGATCATCAGGATGTTCTTGGGCGTGACCTCGTCGCGCAGCTCATCCGGCACACGCTTGCGCCGCCAGCGGTTGCGCAGGGCCAGCGCCACGGCACGCTTGGCATCGGCCTGGCCGACAATGAAGCGGTCAAGCTCGGAGACGATTTCGCGGGGGGACAGATCAGTCATGGGCTCGCAGATAGTCAGACAGCGGGTCGAAAACGAGGGGGGTCAGCGGTCCAGCCGCTCTACGGTCAGATTGCCGTTGGTGTAGACACAGACCTCGGCGGCGATGGCCATGGCCTTGCGGGCGACGTCTTCGGCATCAAGGTCGGTGTTCTCGATCAGGGCGCGGGCCGCTGACAGGGCGAAATTGCCGCCGGATCCGACGGCGGCCACCCCGTGTTCGGGCTCAAGCACATCGCCGACGCCGGTCACGGTGAAGATCGAGGTCTTGTCCGCGACCAGCAGCATGGCTTCCAGCCGCCGCAGATAGCGGTCGGTGCGCCAGTCCTTGGCCAGATCGACGCAGGCGCGGGCCAGCTGATCCGGATATTGCTCCAGCTTGGCCTCCAGCCGCTCCAGCAGGGTGAAGGCGTCGGCGGTCGCTCCGGCAAAGCCCGCGATGACGCGGCCACCGGCCAGGGTGCGGACCTTGCGCGCCGCGCCCTTGACGATGGTCGGCCCCATCGAAACCTGACCGTCGCCGGCGAGGACAGTGGTGCCGCCCTTGCGGACCGCGAGGATGGTGGTGCCGTGCCAGCCCGGGCCGGCGTGCGAAGCGGAGGAGGACTCTGTATGGCTCATTCTGCCCAAATGGGGCCGCGATTGAGCGCCCGCAAGCTCAAGGTTCTGAAATGTAACAGACTAATGACGGCCATAATCTTGCCCATGTAAACCGTTACATTAGAATTCAATTCCGTGTAGCGTCCCCACCTCCGCTATTCTCCCCATTCAGGCAGAACAATGCTCCATCGCATCACCTATGTGAGCGAGGCCCTGGGCTCGCTCGGTACCAGCCTGCTGTCGGTTGCCCAGGTCCTGGGTGTGTCCGAGGCCAACAACCGTCGCGATCATCTGACCGGTGCGCTTGCCATTGATGCCGGGCGGATCGTGCAGGTCATTGAGGGGTCGCGCATGGACGTGGATCGCCTGCTTGGGCGCCTGCGGACCGATCCCCGCCACACCAATCTGTCGATCCTCGCCGATCGCCCCGTGGCAACCCGCCTGTTCGACGCCCCCATGGCGCACTGCCATTTCGAGACCTGGTCGACGACCCTGGACCTGCTGGCCCTCGCCCAGGGCCGGGTTCCGGTTGACCATGCCGAGGATCTTCTGGCCCAGTGTGCCCGGGGAGACGGCACCCCGGACACAGCGCGGACCGGCACCGACGGCTAGCGGAACATTGCGGGTCGATTCCCCGCATGACGCGACCTAAACAGGGCCGTGACCTTTTCCGAAGACGAGATCGAACGGTATGCCCGCCATCTGGTGCTGGCCGATGTCGGCGGGCCCGGCCAGCAGCGGCTGAAGGCCGCGCGCGTGCTGATCGTGGGCATGGGCGGCGTCGGCGGTCCGGCTGCCCTGTATCTGGCCGCGGCAGGGATCGGCACATTGGGGCTGGTGGATGACGACACCGTCTCGCTGTCGAACCTCCAGCGCCAGATCCAGTTCGAGACCGTTGATGTCGACCGATCCAAGGTCGAGGTTTCGGCCCGGCGGCTGACCGCCCTCAATCCCCATGTCAAGGTCCGGACCTTCGCCGAGCGCCTGTCGACGGCCACGGCTTCGCAGCGCGTCGCCGGTTGGGATCTGGTCATTGATGGGACGGACGATTTCGAAACGCGGATGGCCGTGAATGCCGCCTGCGTGCAGGCCCGGGTGCCGCTGGTTTCGGGCGCGCTCGGCGCCTGGAGCGGACAGGTGGCCGTGTTCGAGGGCCGGCCCTGCTATCGCTGTCTGGTGCCGGACATTCCGCCCGATGCCGAAACCTGCGCCCGGGTCGGCGTGATCGGGGCTCTGGCCGGCTTCATCGGCAGTCTGGTCGCGCTCGAGGCCATCAAGCGACTGGCTGGCGCGGGTGAAACCCTGACCGGACGGCTGTGGATCCACGATGCCCTGACCGGCCGGTCGCGCACCGTGCGGATCGCCGCTGACCCGGCCTGTCCGGTGTGTCGCTGAGGGTCAGCCGGAGTCCTTCAGGCGCTACAGCATGGCCGGAATGACGCGGTCGGGGGGTCTGTGACCATTCTGGAACGTCATGATGTTGGCGATCACCCGGTCGCCCATGTCCTGGCGCGACTCGAGCGTCGCAGAGCCCAGATGCGGCATCAGAACGACCTCGGGCCGGTTCAGAAGGCCGGGATGAACCGCCGGCTCCTGCTCAAAGACATCCAGTCCCACGCCGCCCAGTGCGCGTCGGCCGACCGCGTCCGCCAGTGCCGCCTCGTCGATCAGGTCGCCCCGCGCCGTGTTGATCAGAACCGCGTGGGGCGCCAGCAGGCCCAGCCGCCGCGCGTCCATCAGGTGATGGGTCTCGCGCGTCGCCGGGCAGTTCAGGGAAACAATGTCCATGCGGGGTAGCATGGCGTCGAGGTCGTCCCAGTAGGTGGCCTGGAGGTCCTCTACGATCATGGGGCTCAGCGGTTTGCGGTTATGATAGTGCACCTGCATGCCGAAGGCGCGGGCCCGCCGGGCCAGGGCCTGGCCGATCCGGCCCATGCCGACGATGCCCAGACGCTTGCCCCACAGCTTGCGTCCGCACATCCAGGTCGGGGTCCAGCCCGAAAATTCCCCTTTCTGAACAACGCCTGCGCCCTCGACCAGGCGTCGGCTGACCGCGAGGATGAGCCCCATGGCCAAGTCGGCCGTGTCCTCGGTCAGGACCCCCGGCGTATTGGTCACGATCAGGCCGCGTCCGACTGCGGCCTCGACATCAATGTGATCCACGCCCGCCCCGAAATTGGCGATCATTTTCAACTGCTCGCCAGCTTTCGACAGCAGATCGGCATCGATCGTGTCGGTGATGGTCGGCACCAGAACCTCGGCCCGGCCGACGGCCTCTTCCAGCGCCGCGCGGCTGAAAGGTTCGTCCTTCAGGTTCAGCTCGGCATCGAACAACTCGCGCATACGCGTTTCCACCGCGTCCGGCAGGCGTCTGGTTAACACGACCTTAAGTCTGCGGCTCGACATTGGCGGGGACTTTGGAACTGGAGGATCGAAGCGGGATGGAAAGGGTGTCTAGCAGCCCCCTGACCCAAGGCCAAAGGGGGCGCCGCATCGCCGGCGCCACGGCGGCTGCGCTTTGCCTGTTCGTGATGCTGTCGGGACAGGCTGTGCGGCCCGACGGGCGTCCGACACCCAGCAGCTATCCCGTGCCGCGCTGGATCACGCTCAAGGCCGATGAGGTCCACGCCCGCAAGGGGCCGGGGCTGGATCACCAGATCCTGTGGACCTATCAGGTCGCCGGCCTGCCGGTGCAGGTGGTGGCCGAGACCTTTGAATGGCGCAAGATCTGCGACCCGGAGGGCTCGCTGGTCTGGGTTCACCGCAGCACCACCTCGGGCCGCCGGACGGTGCTGAACCGGGGCGACGCCGCGATCGAGGTCCGGTCTGCGCGCCGCGATGACGCGGGCATCCGGGCCCGACTGTCGCCCCATGCCCTGGTGCCTATCACCGACTGCGAGGAGGGCTGGTGCGAGGTCCGCTCGGGCCGCGTGCGGGGCTGGGTGCGCGAGGCCTCTGTGTTCGGCACCCAGGCCTCCCCGCTGTGCGAGGCCAACCGCCCAGCGGGACCCGCGCCTCGCCGACGCTGACGCCATTTCGCCGAACCCTTGCCGGTTGACCGGGGCCGATTGTCGTGCCACGCCCGCCGCTCAGCATACGGAGGCCCTCTTGAGCCAGTCAGAACGCCCGTCTTCCTACGACTATGAGGCCCTGCTCGCCTCGGGCCGGGGCGAGCTCTTCGGCCCGGGCAATGCCCAGCTGCCCGCCCCGCCCATGCTCATGTTCGACCGCATTACCCGGATCAACGATGACGGCGGCGCCCACGGAAAGGGCTATGTCGAGGCCGAGCTGGATGTGCATCCCGATCTCTGGTTCTTCAAATGCCACTTCATCGGTGACCCGGTCATGCCCGGCTGTCTGGGTCTGGACGCCATGTGGCAGCTGGTCGGCTTCTACCTCGGCTGGATCGGCGGGCCCGGCAAAGGGCGCGCCCTCGGCGTCGGCGAGGTCAAATTCACCGGTCAGGTGCAGCCGGACGTCAAGAAGGTCGTTTACAAGATTGACCTGAAGCGGGTCATTAACCGCCGCCTGGTCATGGGAATCGCCGACGGGGTTCTCGAAGCCGATGGCGTCCCTATCTATAGCGCCACGGACATGCGGGTCGGCCTGTTCGGCGGCCAGGGCACCAAGGCCGAATAGTCGGGGTTATCGCCCCACCGAATACCCCGGAAGGATCGCGGATTACGCGGCGGAATAACGGACAGGATCAGGAAAACAGCATGCGGCGCGTCGTAGTTACAGGATTGGGGATCGTCTCATCGATCGGGACCGGCGCCGCTGCGGTCACCGACTCCCTGAAACAGGCCCGCTCCGGAGTCGTCGCCGCCCCGGACCACACCGCTCATGGATTCCGCAGCCAGGTCTGGGCCCCGCCGAAGATCGGCGACTGGACCGAGCTGGTGGACCGCCGCGCCTCGCGGTTTCTGGCGGACGGCACCGCCTGGGCCCACATCGCCTTCGAGGAGGCCCTCGCCTCCAGCGGGATGACCCCGGACGAGATCAAGGACGAGCGAATCGGCCTGATCGTCGGTGAGGGCGGCCCCTCGACCCGGGTCATTCTGGAAGCGGCCCAGATCACCATCGACAAGGGCGCCCCCAAGCGCATCGGGCCGTTCGCCGTGCCCAAGGCCATGGCCTCCGGCCCGTCGGCCGTACTGGCCACCTGGTTCCAGATGAAGGGCATCAACTATTCGATCAGCTCGGCCTGCGCGACCAGCGCCCACTGCATCGGCGCGGCCGCAGAACAGATCGCCTGGGGCAAGCAGGACGTCGTCTTCGCCGGCGGCTGCGAGGACATCCACTGGTCCATGTCGAACCTGTTCGACGCCATGGGCGCCATGTCCTCCAACTTCAACGACACGCCTTCGGTCGCCTCGCGCGCCTATGACGCCGCCCGCGACGGCTTTGTCATCGCCGGCGGGGCCGGCATCGTTGTGCTGGAAGACTATGAGCGCGCGAAGGCGCGCGGGGCCACCATCCTGGCCGAAGTCACCGGTTATGGGGCCAATTCCGACGGCTATGACATGGTCGCCCCGTCGGGTGAGGGCGCCGAGCGCTGCATGAAGATCGCGCTCGAGATGGCCGGCAATCCCCGGATCGACTACCTGAACCCGCACGGGACCTCGACGCCCGTCGGCGATTCCAAGGAAATGGGCGCGGTCCGCAACGTCTTCGGCGACCGCCTGCCGATGATCTCCTCGACCAAGTCCCTGACGGGCCACAGCCTGGGAGCGGCCGGCGCGCAGGAAGCCATCTACTGCCTGCTGATGATGCAGAACGGCTTTGCCGCCGAGAGCGCCCACATCGAAAATCTCGATCCCGAGTTCGAGGGCATGCCGATCCTGCGCCAGCGCCACGACGGGGAACTGACCCACGTCATGTCCAACTCGTTTGGATTCGGCGGCACCAATGGCACCCTGATCCTGTCGAAGATCTGACCGGCTACCAGCCGCTTTCGGCGCCTGCGGCGGTGATGCATCCGGCCAGGGCGCCGAGGTCTTCATTGTATTGGGCGTTCCCCGCGTAGCGCAGGGACGCAGGGTTGACGGTGATCGCCTGGACCTCCGCGCGGTGGTCCTGGCCCCCGATGCCGATACACCGGACGGGGGGCAGCGGTCCTTCGCCGATCACCACCACGACATGCACTGGCCTCACCTCGCGGAGATTCTGGTTCGCCAGATGGTAGCGGATACAGGGGACGGCGCCGGACAGGGTGCTGTCTGCACAGCGCTCCAGACTGCCCGGCTCGATCTGTGACGGCTCATACTCAAACCAGGCGGAAGGCCGGCCCGCCCGGTCAACCAGACCCTCGACATAGCGACTGTCGCCATGGGTGGCGGCGTCGAGGGCCAGAACCTCGATCGCGATCGGCAGGCGAGGGGGCGGAGCTGCCGCGGCGCTGCCCTGGACGGCAAGGAGCGCGGCAGCGGACAGGGCAAAGGGAACGCGCATGATGCTGAAGCCTTTCTCTGACGGGCGCAGGACCCGGAAAGCTGACTCTAGCCAGCACACCGCCGCCGCGCCAATCTACCAGACCTGACTCTGCCGGAGATATGCCCTGACGCCGCCTGACCCCTACATCCTGTTCCTGCTCGGCCTCGGCGCTGTTGTCCTGATGGTGTCGTGGGCGCCGGTCGGGTTGAAAAAGACGCCCCTGACGCTGGCCATTGTCTGCGTCCTGCTGGGGGTTGCGGTCTTCAGTCTGGGCTGGCTGGGATTCAACCCCGACCCCCGCACCTGGGACACGGTGACCGAACGCATGACCGAGGTGGTGGTCATCATCAGCCTGATGGGGGCGGGCCTGAAGCTGGACCGCAAGGTGGGCTGGCGCAGCTGGAACTCGACCTGGCGTCTGCTGGCCATCGCCATGCCCCTGACCATCCTCGGTGTCATGGCGCTGGGCTTGTATGGCCTCGGCTTTTCGCTGGCCATGGCCCTGCTGCTGGGGGCCTCGCTGGCCCCGACGGACCCTGTGCTGGCCGCCGATGTCCAGGTCGGGCCGCCCAAGTCCGGCGACGAGGACGAGGTGCGCTTTGGCCTGACCTCGGAGGCGGGGCTCAACGACTCCCTCGCCTTTCCCTTCGTCCATCTGGCGATCATGGCCTCCCTCGGCGGACTGGCCACTTCGGCGGGCTGGACCGACTGGGTCACGGTCAAGGTGTTCTGGAAACTGCTGGCCGGCGCCGGCGTCGGCTGGCTGGTCGGCAAGGGGCTGGGCTGGCTGATCTTCGCCAGCGAAAAGGCCGGGCTGTCACGCCTGGGCGACGGGCTGGTGGCGCTGGCGGCGACCTTCATGGCCTATGCCCTCGCCGAGGTTGCCCATGGATACGGATTCCTGGCCGTCTTCGTTTGCGGGGTGACGATCCGGGCCTGGGAGCGCGACAATGACTTCCACAAGGAAATGCACCATTTCGCGGACCAGTTCGAGCGCCTGCTGATCATGCTTCTGCTGGTGCTGTTCGGCGGGGCGCTGGCCAATGGCCTGCTTTCATCGCTGACCTGGGCGGATGCCGCCATCGGCCTGGCTATCCTTTTGATCGTACGGCCGGTGGCGGGGATGATCGCCATGATCGGCTCACCCCATCCCTTCAGGGACCGGCTGCTGATCGCCTTTCTGGGCATCCGCGGGATCGGCTCGGTCTACTATGTGGCCTACGGCATCAACCACGGCGACTTCGGCTCCAGCGAGCGACTGTGGGCCATTCTGGGCTTCGTCATCCTCGCCTCGATCATCATTCACGGGGTGACGGCCAACCCCCTGCTGGAGCGGCTCCGGCGCTGGCGCACCGTGGACTGACCGTAAACAGACGCTTTCCCCGTGGCGGAGGCCCTGCTAACCCTCCCGCCCTGATTTCCGAGGAGATGACCATGGCTTCCGACAGCGGCTGGACCTTCCCCACCGGTGACCTGATGAAGGGCAAGAAGGGCCTGATCCTCGGCGTTGCCAATTCCAACTCCATCGCCTGGGGCATCGCCCAGCAGCTGGCCGCCCAGGGCGCAGAGCTGGCCTTCACCTATCTGGGCGAAGGGCTGGAGCGCCGGGTGCGTCCGCTGGCCGAAAGCGTCGGCGCCAAACTGATCGTCCAGGCCGACGTGACCGACGATGCCTCCATGGACGCGGCCTTCGCCGAGCTGGAGAAGACCTTCGGCACGATCGACTTCGTGGTCCATTCGGTCGCCTTCGCCAACAAGAATGAGCTGCAGGGCTCCTTCGTCGACAACACCACCCGCGACAGCTTCCTGCTGGCCATGAACATTTCGGTGTTCAGCTTCGTCGATGTCGCCAAACGCGCCGCGAAGCTGATGCCGAACGGCGGGGCCATGGTCACCATGACCTATCTGGGCGCCGAACGGGCCATCCCCAACTACAACACCATGGGCGTGGCCAAGGCCGGGCTGGAGGCCGCGACGCGCTACATCGCTCGCGACCTGGGGCCCAAGGGCATCCGCGTCAACGCCATCTCGGCGGGCGCCATGCGCACCCTGTCGCTGGCCGGGATCTCCGGCGGTCGCGGCATGATCGCCCAGGGCCGCGCCATGTCGGCCATGAAGGAAGACACCTCGATGGAGGGCGTGGCCGGCGCCGCCCTGTGGCTCTGTTCCGACCTCGGCTTTTCGACCACGGGCGAAGTCGTCCACGTCGACGCCGGCTTCCACATGATGGGCTTGGGCGACTCGGAAGACTGAAGCGGGCGCCCTGCCAGGAGCCGGGCATTTCTGCGGTTGGCCTCGCGGCCACGGCATGCCAGCCTGTGACCGATCTGCTTCCACTGGATCGCATCAGGGAGACGCCCGGCATGGCGCATGCGTTCGAAATCTACAAGGACAAGGCCGGAGAGTATCGGGTCCGCTTCAAATACAATTCCGAGGTGATGTTCTCGACCGAGGGCTATGCGTCCAAGGCCTCGGCCCAGAATGCGATCGACTCGATCAAGAAGAACGGCCCGGCTGCTCCGGTCGAAGACAATAGCTAGTCTGGCTCGCGTTCGCCGATCTCGGCGGGACGTAGAGCGCGCAGCCAGCCCTCGCCAGAGTGGATTTCCGGCACGGCCTCGCGGGTGAAGGGCAGGTACCAGGTCTGGCCGCCGCCGGCCGGGGTGATTTCCAGCATGTCGTCGGCGCCGAAATTCTGCACCGCCCGGACCGAGCCGATCACCGTATCGGCCGCATCGCGGGCCTCCAGTCCGATCAGGTCGGCCAGATAGAATTCATCCTCCTCGGGCGGGGGCAGGCGGTCGCGCGGGATGAACAGCTTCAGGCCGCGCAGGGCATCGGCGTCCTCCTTGGTCGCGACCTCGGCGGCGCGGGCGACGACGCCCTTCTTGTCCGGCCGGGCGGTGGTCAGGGTCAGGCCGGTCGAGCCGTCGGCGCGCAACAGGGTCCGGTATTCGAGCAGGGTCATGGGCTCGGCGGTGAAGGTGGTAATCCGCACCTCGCCCCGCACGCCGAACGATCCGCCCACCTGGGCCACCAGGATCAGTCTGTCGTCGCTCACGCCATTCTCCGATTGTCCCGGTCGAGGCCGGGACCCAGACCCTTACGCTGCCCGCCGCCAACAAAAAAGCGGTGCCCGCTCGCGGACACCGCCTTCCTGTCATCTGGGCCCCGGCCTGCGCCGGGGTAGACGGATGAGGCTTAGGCCTCGGTCTTGTCTTCAGCAGCGGCCTCTTCGGCGGGAGCCTCTTCAGCAGCAGCTTCCTCGGCGGGGGCCTCTTCAGCGGCGGCTTCGGCAGCCGGAGCTTCCTCGGCGGGCGCTTCTTCGGCCGGAGCGTTCTTGGCGGCTTCGGCTTCTTCCTTGGCGCGGGCAGCGGCTTCGGCAGCCTCGACCTTGGCGGCGGCTTCGGCTTCCAGACGGTCGGCTTCGCGCTGGGCGCGCTCGGCGGCGCGTTCTTGGGCCTTCTTGCCGGGCTGGGCCTTGTTCGGGTTGTTCGACTGGGTCCACTTGACCTTGCCGACCAGGGCTTCGTCCTCGCTCTGGCTGATGAAGCGGGCGACACGGTCGGTCGGCTGCGCGCCCTTGCCCAGCCATTCCGAGATGCGGTCGGCCTTCAGGGTGACGCGCGGCTTGTCGCCGTCCTTGGGCAGCATCGGGTTGTAGGTGCCGACGCGCTCGATGAATTTGCCATCGCGGGGCGAATGGCTGTCGGCGATCACGATGTGATAGTAGGGGCGCTTCTTGGTGCCGCCACGCGACAGACGAATCTTCAGCATTTTCAGTCTCTTTCTTTAGGGGAATGGGTCAGGATTTCTTGGTGGGCAGACCGGGCAGGCCGGGCAGTCCACCGGGGGGCATGCCGCCACCCAGACCGGACAGCCGGTCCTGGATGGCCTTCATTTCATCGGCCGAGGGTTCCGGCATCTTGCCGCCGCCCATGGCCTTCAGCCGGGCCATGTCGGGCTGGCCGGGTCCGCCGCCGAGACCGCCCATCATGGCGGCCATCTGCTGCATCTTCTTGGGACCGCCGCGCGCCAGCGACTTGACCATATCGGCCATCTGGCGGTGCTGTTTCAACAGGCGGTTGATGTCCTGGACCTCGACGCCGGCGCCGGCGGCAATGCGCTTCTTGCGGCTGGCGTTCAGCAGGTCCGGCTTCTTGCGCTCGGTCTTGGTCATCGAGCTGAGGATGGCCTCCTGGCGGGCGATCATCCGGTCGTCGACGCCGGTATCGGCCATCTGGGCCTTCATCTTGGCCACGCCGGGCAGCATGCCCATGATGCCCTGAAGCCCGCCCATCTTCTTCATCTGGGCCAGCTGACCGGCCAGGTCGTCCAGGTCGAACTTGCCCTTGGCCAGCTTCTTGGCCATGGCCTCGGCCTTGGACTGGTCGAGCTCCTGGCTGGCCTTTTCGACCAGGGCGACGATATCGCCCTGTCCGAGGATGCGACCGGCCACGCGGCGGGCATCGAACACGTCCAGCGCATCGACCTTTTCGCCCGCCCCGATGTATTTGATCGGCAGGCCGGTGACGGCCCGCATCGACAGCATGGCCCCGCCGCGCCCGTCGCCATCGGCGCGGGTCAGCACCAGACCGGTCAGCGGCAGACGCTCGTGGAAGGCCTTGGCCGTGCGCACCGCATCCTGACCCGTCAGGCTGTCGGCCACCAGCAGGGTCTCGACCGGCTTGGACAACGCCGCGACCTCGGCCACCTCATTCATCAGCCCCTCATCGAGGGTGATGCGACCGGCGGTGTCGAGGATCAGGACGTCAAAGCCCTGCAGCTTCGCGGATTGCAGGGCCCGGCGGGTGATCTGGACCGCGCTCTCGCCCGCCACGATCGGCAGGGTCGCGACCTCGATTTGCTCGCCCAGTTTGGCCAGCTGTTCCATGGCGGCCGGACGACGGGTGTCCAGCGAGGCCATCATGACCTTCTTGCGATCGAATTTCGTCAGACGCAGCGCCAGCTTGGCCGAGCTGGTGGTCTTGCCCGACCCCTGCAGGCCGGCCATCAGGATCACGGCGGGCGGGGTGGCGTTCAGATTGATGCCGACCGGCTCCTCGCCGCCCAGCATTTCGATCAGGCCGTCATAGACGATCTTGACCACCTGATCGGCCGGCTTGACCGAGCGGATGACCTCTTCGCCCTTGGCCTTTTCGCTGGCGAAGGCGATGAAGTCCTTGACCACCGGCAGGGCGACGTCGGCCTCCAGCAGGGCCACGCGCACTTCGCGCATCGCCTCGGCAATGTCCTTTTCGGACAGGGCGCCGCGACCGGTGATCCGGTCAAAGACGCCTGTCAGTCGCTCGTTCAGAGCCTCGAACATCAGAACCTCAAGTCATGGCGTTCATGACCCAGAGCCTCCAAACGAGATCGACCCCAGCGGACGATCACGTCGGCTGGGGGCCTCTCCCGGCTCATCCCGCGTCGCATGCGGGGATCGTCCGGGTGGAGGGCGCGAGGTCAACTTGCGCCGGAAGCGGCGGTGTATGGCGGAAAACCGGGAAAAGGGCAAGTCGGGCCGCGTTCTGCGGAGCCGCAGGGCACGGAACTGCACAAATTCCGTTACGCAGGGACGCGCCGCCTGTCCTTCAGGGGCATGGCACGCCTATCGTTGATCTTCAAGGAGAGCCCATGACCGACACCCTGCCCGCCGACACCGCGACCCCCGACCGCCTGCGCGAAGAGGTCCGCCTGCTGGGCAGTGTGCTGGGCGACGTCATCCGCGAGGCGGGGGGCGAGGATCTGTACGACCGGATCGAGGCCGTCCGCCGCGCCTCCGTGGCCTACCACCGCGCCGGGGCCGACACCCGCGACGCGTCCGAGCTGGAACGCCTGCTGGCCGGGCTCAGCTCGGAACAGGCGGTGGGTCTGACCCACGGCTTTGCCGTCTTTTCCCTGCTGGCCAATGTCGCCGAGGATCGGGAAGCCCGCCGGCGCGCCCGCGACGCCGAAGGTCAGGGCGCCGCAACCGACGACCGCCCGGACACGCCCGAGGCGGCGCTCGCCTGGCTGTCCGGGGACGCGGTGGACCGCAAGGCCGTGGTCGACATCCTCGCCCGGGGCCTGATCTCGCCGGTGCTGACGGCCCACCCGTCCGAGGTGCGACGCAAGAGCGTGCTGGACCGGATCGCGGCCCTGTCGGCGCTTCTGGACGGACGCGGCGAGGGGCAGGGGGCCAGCCCGGCCCTGCGGCGACAGGTCTTCCTGCTGTGGGCCACACGGCTGGTGCGCACCTCCGGTCTGGTGGTGCAGGACGAGATCGACACCGTCGTCTCCTTTCTGGAGCAGGTGTTCCTCGAGGCCATTCCGGAACATCTGAATGCCTGGCGTCAGCGCCTGGACGCGCCGCAGCTCAAGCCCTTCCTGACGGTCGGCAGCTGGGTCGGCGGCGACCGCGACGGCAATCCCAATGTCGATGCCTCGGTCATGGACGCGGCCTTCCGCACCCAGACGCAGGCGGCGCTGGGGGCCTATCTCGACTCGGTTCATGCACTGGGGGCCGAGCTCAGCCTGTCCGAGGAACTGGTCGAGCCTTCCCCCGAACTGACCGCCCTGTCGAATGCCTCGGGCGACACCTCGCCCCATCGGCAGGGCGAGCCCTTCCGCCGGGCGCTGACCCAGATCTATGCGCGACTGGCGGCGGACTATCAGGCGAAGGTCGGGGCATTGCCACCGCGTCCGGCCGGCTTTGCCGCTGAACCCTACGGCAGACCTGAACCCTTCGTCGCCGATCTGAGGGTGCTGCGCGACGCCCTGCAGACCGCCGATGCCCAGGCCTTCACCGACGATGTCCTGTCGCGGCTGATCGACCGGGTCGAGGCCTTCGGCTTCCATCTGGCGGTGATCGACATGCGCCAGAATGCCGATGTGCACGAGCGGGTCGTCGCCGACCTGTTCCGGGTCGCAGGTGTCGCCGACGACTATGACACGCGTGACGAGGCTGGTCGCATGGCCCTGTTGCGCGCCGAACTGGCCAGCCGTCGCCCGCTGTTCGTGCCGGGGGCGAGCGACTATGCCGAAGAGACGCTCAAGGAGCGCGCCATCCTCCTGGCGGCCGCGCGCGCCATCGCGACCTTCGGCCCGGCCGCCATCCGGACCTATATCGTCTCCAAGACCGAAAGCCCGTCCGACCTGCTCGAGGTCTATCTGGTGCTGAAGGAAGTCGGCCTGTTCGACCCGGCGACACCGGAGGCCTGCCCTATCCAGGCCGTGCCCCTGTTCGAGACCATCACCGACCTTCAGGCGGCCCCCGACACCCTCAAGGCCCTGATGGCCGAGCCCGCCCCGCTGGCGCTGGCGCGCGCGCGCGGGGTCCAGGAGGTGATGATCGGCTATTCGGACTCCAACAAGGACGGCTCGTACCTCACCTCGACCTGGGAGCTGAACCGCGCCTCGCGGGCGCTGCGCGATGTGGCGCGCGAGGCGGGCGTCGGCCTGCAACTGTTTCACGGCCGGGGCGGGGCGGTCGGCCGGGGCGGCGGCTCCAGCTTTGCCGGGGTCGTGGCCCAGCCACGCGGCACCGTCGAGGGCCGCATCCGCGTCACCGAACAGGGCGAGGTCATCGCCAACAAATACGGCGAACCCGGTGTGGCCCGGCGCAACCTCGATGCCCTGACCAGCGGCGTGGTGCTGGCGTCGCTGCGCAAGGAAAGCGGCGAAGGGCCCGCAGAACGGCACGGCGCCCTGATCTCGCGCCTCAGCGAGGCGTCGATGCAGGCCTACCGCGCCCTCGTGTATGAGACCGACGGTTTCATCGACTATTTCCGCGCCGCGACACCGATTTCCGAGCTGTCGGAGCTCAAGATCGGCTCGCGCCCGGCGTCGCGCAGTTCCTCGACCCGCATCGAGGATCTGCGCGCCATTCCCTGGGTGTTCAGCTGGAGCCAGTCGCGGGTCATGCTGCCGGGCTGGTATGGCTTTGGCTCGGCGCTTGCCACTCTCGACGCCGCCGAGGTCGACACGTTGAAGGGACTGGTCGGGGACTGGCCTTTCCTCGCCACCCTGATCCAGAACATGGAAATGGTCATGGCCAAGTCGGACATGGCCGTGGCCCGCCGCTACGCCAGCCTCGTGCCGGATCGGGCGCTGGCCGACGACATCCACGGCAGGATTGCCGCCGAATGGCAATTGACCCACGACGCCGTCATGCGCCTGACCGGCCAGTCCAGCCTGCTGGAGCGACAACCCGAACTGGCGCGCCTCATCCAGTTGCGCCTGCCCTATATCGAGCCGCTCAACCATGTGCAGGTCGAACTGATCCGCCGCCGCCGGGCCGGCGACGACGATCCCGCCGTGCGCGAGGGCATCCTCGTCGCTCTCAACGGCATTGCCGCCGGCCTCCGGAACAGCGGCTGACAGAAAAGGGGCCGGAGGATCGCTCCCCCGGCCCCACATCGTCATGCTCGTCACGCTCAAGCAGCGAGCCGCCGCGCGGCGAGCCGTCGCGTCCGTGCCTAGTCCACCGGGAAGCCACGCACGCGCAGCAGGGCGGCGACGTCCGGATCCCGGCCACGGAAGCGGCGATAGGCCTCGCCCCGGTCGGTGGTGTTGCCTTCGGCCAAGATGATCGCCTTGTACTTGCTGGCGATTTCCGGATTGAAGACGTCGCCCGACTGCTCGAAATAGGCCCAGGTATCGGCGTCCATCACTTCCGACCAGAGGTAGGAATAATAGCCCGCCGAATAGGCGTCCGAGGTGAACAGGTGATTGAACTGCGGCAGGCGGTGCCGCATGACAATCTCGTCCGGCATGCCAAAGCGCGCCAGGCTTTCCCGCTCGAAGGCGTCGATGTCGGTCGGCGGGGTGGCACGGGTGTGCAGGTCCATGTCGACCAAGGCCGACGACAGATAGCTGACCGTCTCATAGCCCTGGTTGAAGGTGGCCGCCGCCTCGATCTTGTCGACCAGCGCCTGGGGCATGGGCTGACCCGTTTCGACGTGCTTCATGAAGCCGTCCAGGATCGGGCGCGACAGCACCCAGTGCTCGTGAACCTGGGACGGATATTCCACATAGTCGCGCGGCGTGCCGCCCAGCGAGGGGTAGGTCACCTTGTAGGACAGATAGTGCAGGGCGTGGCCGAACTCGTGGAACAGGGTCGCGGCGTCATCCAGCGAGATCAGCAGCGGCTGACCGGCCTCGGCCTTGATGAAGTTGTTGTTGTTCGAGACCAGCTGGTTGCCGCCCCCGTCATAGGCCCAGCCCAGACGATAGCTGGTCATCCAGGCGCCCGACCGCTTGCCCGGGCGGGCAAAGTCGTCGGAATAGAACAGGCCGATGTGACGGCCCGAGGCCTTGTCCTTGACCTCGAACACCTCGACGTCGGGATGGAAGACCGGCACCGATCCGGCGGGCACCGGGGTGAAGGTGTAGCCATACAGGCGCTCGGCCATATAGAAGGCGCCGCGCTTGACCGCGTTCAGTTCGAAATAGGGCTTCAGTTCGTTCTGATCGAGGTCGTACTTCTGCTTCCGGACCTTCTCGGCGTAATAGAGATAGTCCCACGGCTCGATGTCGTGACCCGCGATGGCCCGCATGTCGGCGACCTCTTCGGTGACGCGCGCCTTGGCCGGCTCCCAGACCCGCATCATCAGATCCATGGCGGCCTCGGGGGTCTTGGCCATGGTGTCCTGCATCCGCCATTCGGCATGGTGGGCATAACCCAGCAGGCGGGCGCGTTCGGCGCGCAGCTTCACGATCTCGGCGATGGTGGCGTTGGTATCGTTGGCATTGCCATTGTCGCCACGGTTGACGAATTTGCGCCAGACCTGCTCACGCATGGCCCGATCGTCGGCAAAGCTCAGATAGGGATCGACGCTGGAGCGGGTGTTGACGATCGCCCAGCCTTCCAGATCGCGGTCACGCGCGGCGGCAGCGGCAGCGGCCTTGTTCGACGCGGGCAGGCCGGCGGTCTGGGATTCGTCGGTCAGGACGGTCCAGGTGTTCTCGTCGGCGACCACGGCCTGGCCAAAGCGGGTGAAGGCGCTGGACAGGGCCGAGTTGATCCGGCCCAGTTCGGCCTTGCCGGCGGCATCGAGAGCCGCCCCGTTACGCACGAAGCTGTCGCGGCTCCGTTCAGCGAGCCGGGTCTGTTCAGGCGTCAGGCCCGCAGCCCGGGCGCCGTCCGCCACAGCCTTGATGCGGGCAAACAGTTTGGCGTTGAAGGTGGTCTCGTCGCCGGCGGCCGACAGCAGCGGCGACACCTCGCGCTGCACAGCCTGATAGTCGGCCGAACCGATGTTGGAGCTCATCACCCCGAACAGACTGAGCGCCCGGCCCAGCGGCTCACCGGCCATCTGCATGGCGACCATGGTGTTGGCAAAGGTCGGCGGCTCGGGATTGTCGGCAATGGCGTTGACCTCGGCCCGCTGCAGCTCGATGCCTTCGACGATGGCGACCTTCAGCTTGTCGGCGGTCACCGACGGCCAGGGCGGCACGCCTTCATAGGGGCCGGTCCACTTCTGCAGCAGTTCGGCGCGCGGGGTCTGTTGCGGCAGGACGGCACGCGCGATGGCGGCGTCCCGGGCCAGGGCCTCGGGGCTCAGGCCGGCGGGCGATCCGCCTCCCATATCCATACCCATATTGGCGCAGCCGGTGAGGGCAAAAAGGCTGCCCCCTGCGGCGAGAAGCTGGCGTCTGTCCATGAAAAATGGCTCCCTTGATGATGTTGGATCGCAGCTTAGGCCATGGCGCGCCCGCCGTCACCTGAACGGGCTGTGATGACGGGCTCATGCGACGTTGCGTTCCGGGGCTTGCCACGGGTCCGGCGTGGCGGGCATGAGGGAGGACGGCGGGTCCGGCCCGTCCCGCGCGTGATGAAGGGGCCCTGATGGCCATTGGTGTGTTTGATTCCGGGGTAGGCGGCCTGACCATCCACCGCACCCTGACCCGTCGCTTCGTCGGGCGGGACTTCCTCTATCTGGCCGACCAGAAACACGCGCCCTATGGCGGGCTGAAGGGCGAGGAGATCGTCGACCTGACCCGCGCGGGTTGCGAACGACTGTTCGCCGAGGGGGCCTCAGTGGTCGTGCTGGCCTGCAATACCGCCTCGGCCATCGCTCTTCGCCGCCTGCAGCAGACCTGGGTGTCGGATGCGGCGCGGACCTTCGGACGGCCCGTCAATGTGCTGGGCATCATCGTGCCGACGATCGAGGCTGCCACGGGCCTGCCGTGGACCTATGCGCGCGAAACCGATGACCGCTTCCGCGACGAGCGCAAGTCGGCGGTCGAGGTGCTGGGTCTGTTCTGCACCCAGGCCACGGCCAACAGCCGCGTCTATGAGATCGAGATCGACAAGCGGCGCGAGGATCTGGCGGTCTTCACCGAACCCTGCCCCGGACTGGCCGGTCAGATCGAGGCGGGTGTCGATGAGGACGAACTGCGGACCACGGTGCGGGACCACGTCGAGGCCTTGCGCCGCCGCATCGGGCGCTGGCCGGACAAGGTCATTCTCGGTTGCACCCACTATGGCATCGTCGCCCCTCTGTTCGCCGATGCCCTGCCCGAGGGCACGCCCGTCATCGGCCAGCCCGATGCCGTCGCCGATGCGCTGGACCGCTATTTCGTCCGGCACCCCGAATATGCGCTGGGCGACAGCGGGATCATGCGCTTTCTCACGACCGGCAGCGCCCGCGGTCAGAGCGAGCGGGTCGAACGCTTCTGGGGCGAACCCCTGACCTTCGAGACGGCTTGATCATGCGCATTCTGATTTTCGCCGTCGCCCTCGCCCTTGCGGGACTGCTGACAACTCCGGTCGCGGCAGAGATCGTCTCGCGGAGCGAGAATGCCTTTACCCTGAAGTTCGAGGGCCCGACCCGTCTTGGTCCGGCCGGGGTGGCAGACGCGTTCTCAGAGGTCGAACTGTGGTGGGACCCGGCCCACAGCTACACCGGCGATGCAGCCAATCTCAGCCTTGATCTGACGCCCGGTGGCTGCTGGTGCGAGGCCATGCCCGACGGCACGCGGTTCGATCACGGCCGGGTCGTGTCGGCGGCTTATGGGGAAATCCGTCTCCACGCCCCCTTTGGCCCTTTACGAGACATGGCCACCTGGGCCGATCTGATCGTGACCTGGCCGCTGGTGGACGGCGTGGTCACGCCGACCTGGACCTTCATTGTCGAGGGCCCCGGTGTCGGTGCCCTCGCGGAGCCGGTCGATGGCGTGATTGGCGGTGGCTTCGCGCACTGGGTCGCCCATATGGACGCCCGCGCCGTCACCTTCTGATCAGGCGTTCAGCGCCTCGGCCGAGGCGACCACGCGGCTGGCGGCATGCACGACCGCGCCGACGCGCAGGGCGGCCTGGACCTGGGGGGCGGTAAAGCCGTGCTGGCGCAGGGGCGCCTCGTGGGCGTCGATGCAGGCGCCACAGCCGTTGATGGCCGACACCGCCGTGCACCACAGCTCGAAGTCCATCTTGTCGACGCCGGGGTTGGCGATGACGTTCATCCGCAGCCGCGCCGGCAGGGTCCCGTATTCCTTGTTCTTCATCAGGTGCAGGGACCGGTAGTAGATGTTGTTCATGCCCATGATGGCCGCCGCCGCACGCGCCGCATTCAGGGCTTCCGGCGACAGCTTTTCGGCCGCCGCGGCCTCGATCGCGCGCACCACCGGCACCGTGCCCACAGCATGGGCCGAGGCCACGAAACAGCCCCACTTCTGCTGGTCGTTCAGCACCGTCTCGCTGGCCAGCGAGCTGAGGTTCAACGAGATATCTTTGGCATAGGCCGGGATCAGGTCGCGCAGGGCATCAAGGGACATAGTCTGGAAGTTTCCCTTCGGGACGTGGCTAACGCTCGCAACGCGGTTGCTCGCTGCTTGAGCCACGAAGAATTACAAGAAACGAAGCGAGTGATGGGCGACGAAGGTCTCGCCACTCATCACTCGCCACACGTCACTGCTTACGCAGCCAGCGTCTCGCCGCCGACCGGGCGGTTGCAGGCGCACAGTTCGTCGGTCTGCAGGGCGTCGACGACACGCAGGGTGTCGGCCGGGGCGCGGCCCACGTTCAGGTTGGTCACATAGACGTGCTGGACGACATTGTGCGGATCGACGACGAAGGTCGCGCGCAGGGCGACGCCTTCTTCCTCGTTCAGGATGCCCAGTTCGCGGGCGAACTTGCCGCCGTTGTCGGCAAACTGCCAGATCGGCAGCTTGTTCAGGTCGGCGTGGTCGCGGCGCCAGGCCAGCTTGACGAACTCGTTGTCGGTCGAGCCGCCGAGCACGACGGTGTCGCGGTCCTCGAAATCGCGCGCCAGCGAGGCGAATTCGGCGATTTCCGTCGGGCAGACGAAGGTGAAGTCCTTCGGGTAGAAGAAGATGACCTTCCACTTGCCCTCGAAGCTGGTCTCGGTGACCGGCTCAAAAGCCGAGACGCCGTTCTCTTCGTGGCTGTTGAAGCCGGGCTTCACACCGATGATTTTGAATGCAGGCAGTTTTTCGCCGACGCCGAGCATGGGCTCTCCTTGGTCTGGGATGAATGAATGTCACGGGCCGGGGGGAGCCGACCGCATGGCCGGGACTTGGGGTCTCGGGGCGTGGAAGTCAAATCAATCCTTTCGCATCCGCGAATAGATTTCGCTTATGCGAAGGCGTATAGGGGGTCCTGTCCTCCCGGAGTGTTCCGCGTGCTGCCCACCCTGCGCCAGTTGCAATATCTGAAACTGCTCGCCGAGCACGGCTCGTTCAGCCGCGCGGCCGAGGCCGCCCACGTCAGCCAGCCGGCGCTCAGTTCGGGCGTGCAGGAGCTGGAGCGTATCCTGGGCGCGGCCGTGGTCGAGCGCACCCGCAGCCGGATCCAGCTGACCGCTGTGGGGGCCGAGGCCGTGCGCCGGGCCGAGGATGTCCTGGCCCGCACCGAGGATCTGGTCGAGGCCGCGCGCAATGCCGGCAAGCCCCTGTCCGGACGATTCCGGCTGGGCGTGATCCCGACGGTCGCCCCCTTCCTGCTGCCCGCCAAACTGCCGGGGTTGAAGGTGGCCTATCCGGCCCTGCGCCTGTTCATCCGCGAGGACCTGACCCCGCGTCTGGTCGCCGGTCTCAAGGCCGGACAGCTGGACGCCGCCGTCATCGCCCTGCCGTACAATGCGCCGGGTATCGATCATGCCCGGATCGGCGATGACGAGATCCTCGCCGCCGCCCCCATCGGTCACCGACTGGCCGGCACCGGGCCGATCCCGCCGGGCTCGCTCCGTGCCGACGACCTGATCCTGCTGGAAGACGGCCACTGCCTGCGCGATCAGGCCCTGGCCGCCTTCGATATCGAGGCGCCCCGCGGCGAGGACGTCTTTGCTGCAACCTCACTGCACACCCTCGTACAGATGGTCTCCTCGGGGCTGGGGGTCAGCTTCCTGCCCGAAATGGCGGTCCGTGCCGGGCTCGCCGACGACCCCGGCGTCGTCGTGCGCCCGATCAGCGCCGACGCGCCCCGCCGCGAGATTGTGGTGGCCTGGCGCACCGGCTCCAGCCGCGCCGCCGAAGCCCGCCTGCTGGCCGAGGCCCTGAAGCTGGACTGACATCGGGCGCTCAGCGACCGGTTTCATTGCTGAAAATACACTAGGCCCAGGCGAAATCCCGGGTCATGACGCGGTTCAGGCCCTTCATAACCCCGGTTCCTGAAATGATCCGATCCGCCCTTGTTTCCGCTTCGGTGCTCGCCGTTCTGGCCACCGCCGCCTGTGCGCCCGTCATCGAGGGCGGCCCCCCGCTCGACCTGCCGCCCGGTCTGGCCGAGACCGCCTCGATCGGGACCATCTACATGTCCAGCGACTGGCTGCAGGTCGAGGACGATTTCTCCGACACCTTCGTGGACGAGGTCGGAGAGGAGATGCGCACCTGCGCCGACGGCACCTGGCCGCTCGACCTCAGGCTTCACGTCGAGGACGTGCACCGCGCCGGACGTCTGGAGGTCGCCCTCAACGGCGAAGGCCGGCACCAGGTCCGCGCCGTGGCCGAGCTGGTCGATCCCCGTCGGGATAATCTTGTCGTCGGACGCTATCCGCTGGTCGTCGAGGTTGATGCCGGCGGACGCATGGCTGGCATCTTCGGCGACCGTCAGATGATCGTGGCCGAAGCGTTCGGCCGCGCCCTGTGCGACGCCGCCTTCTCGCGCAATCCGCGCCGCCCGGGCCCCCACAACGCCACGCCGGACTGATGCGCAGGGTTATCGTGGCGTCGCTCGTCGCGGTCGCGCTGGCGGGATGTTCAGCCGGCTTCTGGGACCTGGACCCCGAGGTGCGGATCGAACTCGCCCCGCCTGTCGCCTCAGCCGCGAGGATCGAGGCGGTCGAGGTGCGCAGCAGCGTCTACAACCCGCCGGATGCCTTCTCGGAGGCCTTCATCCCGGCCTTCCGCAGCCAGACTGACGCCTGCGCCCGTGGCCAGACCGTACTGCGCGCCGTCGTCTTTATCCACGCTCTGGACCGGGGCGGCACCCTGCTGGACGAGGACGGGCGCGGGCGTCTGTCCGGCAGTGTCGATCTCATGGATCCGCGTGGCCGGGTCGTCGGACGCTATCCCCTTTCGGTGACCCTTCCGGATTCCGGCGGCGACCTCACGGAGCGGCGCGTGAAGCTCGCCGACGCGCTCGGCGCCGAGCTCTGCCGGGAGGCCTTCGCACAGGGCGCCTGACATGAAAAAGGCCGGAGCGAACCCCGGCCTTTTCCGTGATCAGGATGCAAGGACCCCTCAGTCGCGGGCGAGATTCCGCAGGACGTAGGGCATCACACCGCCGGCCCGGAAATAGTCCAGTTCGGTGGCGTTATCGATGCGGCAGCGGACCGGGAAGCGGGCCATCTTGCCGTCGGCGGCGCGGAACAGCTCGACCCACAGGTCCTGACGCGGCTTCAGCTTGCCGACATTGGCGTCCGACAGGC
Organism: Brevundimonas sp.; assembly: GCF_036963785.1. Classification (GTDB taxonomy): domain Bacteria; phylum Pseudomonadota; class Alphaproteobacteria; order Caulobacterales; family Caulobacteraceae; genus Brevundimonas. The sequence goes on along the minus strand of NZ_JBALUS010000003.1, from coordinate 35,147 downwards.
CGCGAATGGTGACGATCTCCTCGCCGGTCAGGCCCAGACGCGTCCAGCCGTCCTGTTTGAACTGCAGCGGCACCACGCCCATGCCGATCAGGTTCGAGCGGTGGATGCGCTCATAGCTTTCGGCGATGACAGCACGAACACCCAGCAGGCGCGTGCCCTTGGCCGCCCAGTCGCGCGAGCTGCCGGTGCCGTATTCCTTGCCGGCGAACACCACCAGCGGACGACCCTCGGACTGATAGCGCATGGCCGCGTCATAGATCGACATGGTGTCGCCCGACGGGAAGTGTTTGGTCACGCCGCCTTCGATCTCGGGCGTGATCTTGTTGCGGATGCGGATGTTGGCGAAGGTGCCGCGCATCATCACCTCGTGGTTGCCGCGACGGGCCCCGTACGAGTTGAAGTCCAGCGCATCGACGCCGTGATCGGTCAGATAGACCCCGGCGGGTGAGCTCTTCTTGATCGAACCGGCCGGGCTGATGTGGTCCGTGGTGATCGAGTCGCCGAAGATGCCCAGGATACGGGCTTCGACCACATCCGTGACGGCTGCCGGCTCCATCGTCATGCCCTCGAAATAGGGCGGGTTCTGCACATAGGTCGAGGTGTCGTCCCAGGTATAGGTCTGGCCACCGGCGGTCTCGATACCCTGCCAGTGCTTGTCGCCCTTGAAGACGTCGGCATAGCGTTTGGCGAACATGGCCGGGGTGACCGACTTCTTCTGGATGTCGGCGATTTCCTGGTTGGTCGGCCAGACGTCCTTCAGGAAGACATCCTTGCCCTTCTTGTCCTTGCCGATCGGATCCTTGGTGATGTCGATGCGCATCGATCCGGCCAGGGCATAGGCGACCACCAGCGGCGGGCTGGCCAGATAGTTGGCCTGGACGTCGGGGTTCACCCGGCCCTCGAAATTGCGGTTGCCCGACAGCACCGAGGTGGCGACCAGACCATTGTCATTGATGGCCTTCGAGATCGCCGGATCCAGCGGCCCCGAGTTACCGATACAGGTGGTGCAGCCATAGCCGACCAGGTTGAAGCCCATGGCGTTCAGGTCGTCCTGCAGGCCCGCGGCCGTCAGATAGTCCGTGACCACCTGCGAGCCGGGCGCCAGCGAGGTCTTGACCCACGGCTTGACCGACAGGCCCAGCTTGCGGGCCTTGCGCGCCACCAGACCGGCGGCGATCAGCACCGACGGGTTGGAGGTGTTGGTGCAGCTGGTGATGGCGGCGATCACCACATCGCCGTCGCCGAGGTCGAACTTTTCACCCTCGACGGCGACGCGCGGGGCGTCCGCCTCGCGGCTGAACACCTCGCCCAGAGCCGTGTGGAAGGCCGGGGCGGCATTGGTCAGCTCGACGCGGTCCTGCGGGCGCTTCGGTCCGGCCAGCGACGGCACGACCTCGGCCATGTCCAGTTCCAGAACGTCGGTGAAGACCGGGTCCTCGGAGCTTTCGTCGATCCACAGGCCTTGCGCTTCGGCATAGGCCTTGACCAGGGCGACGCGCGCCTTGTCGCGGCCGGTAGCCGTCAGATAGTCGAGGGTCGCCTGCGACACGGGGAAGAAGCCGCAGGTCGCGCCGTATTCGGGGGCCATGTTGGCGATGGTCGCCTGGTCCTCGATGGTCAGGACGTTGACGCCCGGGCCGAAGAATTCGACGAACTTGCCGACCACGCCGCGCTTGCGCAGCATCTGGGTGACGGTCAGCACCAGATCGGTGGCCGTGGCCCCCTCGGGCAGGCGACCGGTCAGTTTGAAGCCGACCACTTCGGGGATCAGCATCGGAATCGGCTGGCCCAGCATGGCGGCCTCGGCCTCGATGCCGCCCACGCCCCAGCCCAGAACCGACAGGCCGTTGATCATGGTGGTGTGGCTGTCGGTGCCGACCACGGTGTCGGGATAGGCGACGGTCTTCTTGCCTTCCTCGGCCGTCCAGACGGTCTGGGCCAGATGCTCCAGGTTCACCTGGTGGCAGATGCCGGTCCCGGGGGGCACGACGCGGAAATTGTTGAAGGCGGACGAGCCCCAACGCAGGAATTTGTAGCGTTCGATGTTGCGCTCATACTCGCGGGCGACATTGGCCTCGAAGGCTTCGGGGGTGCCGTAGTGGTCGACCATCACCGAGTGGTCGATGACCAGATCGACGGGGTTCAGCGGATTGATGCGCGAGGGATCGGCGCCCAGCGCCGTCATGGCGTCGCGCATGGCGGCCAGATCGACGACGGCCGGAACGCCCGTGAAATCCTGCATCAGCACGCGTGCGGGACGGAAGGCGATCTCGTGCTCGACCGAGCCCTTGTTCTCGACCCAGGCGGCGACGGCCTTCAGGTCCTCGGCGGTGACGGAGACCCCGTCCTCGTTGCGCAGCAGGTTCTCCAGCAGAACCTTCATCGAGCGCGGCAGGCGGGAAATCCCGGTCAGACCGGCTTCCTCTGCGGCAGCAAGGCTGTAATAGGCATACTTCTTACGCCCGACGGCGAGATCCCGGCGGGTGGCGTGAGTGTCGATTGACGGCATGGAGAGCTTCCTCTGGCAAAGGCCGCCCGGACATCCGGTTGCGCGATCGCGCGACAGACGCAGGGGCACACAGGTCCCCGACGCGCGCGGCGAAAGCCTGCTGCGGCTGTCGCGGATATAGTGCGCGGTTGCGTGCGCGTCCATGTATCCCTGCTGGCATCATGGACATTGAGAGCGGTTCGCAAAACATCGGTGCCGGTATGATCCGCCTCACGCTCGACGGCCTGACCGTTCGGCGCGGGGAGCGCAGACTGTTCGACGGCCTGAACCTGACCGTCTCTCCCGGCGAGGCCGTGGCCCTCACGGGCGCCAATGGCGCAGGCAAGAGCAGCCTGTTGCGCGCCATCGCCGGGCTCCTGACGCTCGAGGCCGGGCGGATACGGTTCGACGAAAACGGGCAGGGTCTCGACCCGGAGGTCGCCCGCACCCGCCATCTGCATCTGATCGGCCATCAGGACGGGTTTCGCTCCGGCCGAACCGCGCGCGAGGAACTGGCCTTTCAGGTCGGCTGGTGTGGCGGAGGTCCGGGCGGCGTCGACGAAGCGGTGAAGGCGCTCGGCCTCGAAGGGCTCATGGATCTGGAGGTCCGGCGGCTGTCGGCGGGGCAGCGGCGGCGGCTGGCGCTGGCCCGCCTGCTGGCCGCCCCGCGTCCGGTATGGCTGCTGGACGAACCCCTGTCGCCGCTCGATGCCCGCTGGCGGGCCGAGGTCGGCCGGCTGATGCAGGGGCATCTGGCGGGCGGCGGCATGCTTCTGGCGGCGGTCCACGACCCCCTGCCCATCTCCGCCCGCGTCTGCGAGATCGGCGGAACGGCATGAGCGCGGCCCTCCTTCTGCTCCGGCGCGAAATGGCCCTGTCGTGGAACGGCGGCGGCGGGCCGCTGCTGGCCTGTGGCTTCCTGCTCAGCCTCGCGGTCATCGTTCCGCTGGGCGCCGGGCCGCGCCTGGACCAATTGGCCAATTTGGCGCCCGGCCTGGTCTGGTTGGCACTTTCCTTGGCCAGTTTGTTGACGCTGGAACGGCTGTTCGAACGCGACTTTGAGGACGGCACCCTCGACCTGCTGGCGCTCGGCTCCCTGCCTGACGAGGCCGTGGTCGCGGTCAAGGCACTGGCGCACTGGCTGACCCTCGGCTTGCCGCTGGCCGCCATGACCCTGCCCGTCGGGATCAGCCTCGGCCTCGCCCCGGGGCTGCTGCCCCTGCTGGCCCTGACAGCGGCGGTCGGGGCCCTGGCCTTCTCCGCAACCGGGGCGCTGGGCGCGGCGCTGGCCATCGGGGCGCGCAAGGGCGGCTTGCTGATCGCCGTCATCGTCTTGCCGCTGTTCCTCCCCCCGGTGATCTTCGGGGCCGGGGCGTTGGTCGCCCAGGCGGACGGCCGCTCGCCCGCCCCGGCCCTGGCCCTGTTGTTCGCCTGCGCCCTCGTGGCGGTGGTGATCGGTGTGCTGGCCGGGGCCGCCGGCCTGCGGGGCAGCCGGACATGACACCGCAAGCCGCGACATGCGGGCCGCTTGCCGCCCTGCGGTCGGGGGGGTAAGCCGCGCCCATGTTCGGTCTGGCCAATCCCGACAGATTTATGCGCGTCACCCGCCCGCTGGTCGGCCCTCTGTGGGTCATCGCGGCGGTGCTGCTGGCCGTGGGCTCGGTCTGGGCCTTCCGCGTGCCCGAGGACGCGCTGCAGGGCGACACGGTCCGCATCCTGTTCATCCATGTGCCGGCGGCCAGTCTGGGGCTGGCGGTCTATGCCTCTCTGGGTGTCAGCTGCCTCTTCTATCTGATCTTCCGGCATTCGCTGGCCGATGCGGCGGCCCGGGCGGCGGTGCTGCCGGGGGCGGCCTATACCGGTCTGGCCCTGATCACCGGCGCCCTGTGGGGTCAGCCCATGTGGGGCACCTGGTGGGTGTGGGACGCGCGCCTGACCTCCATGCTGGTGCTGTTCCTGCTCTATATCGCCTATGCGGTCCTTCGCGGGGCCTTTGACGACGAGGGCCGGGGCGCCCGCGCGGCGTCGGTGCTGGGTCTGGTCGGCCTGATCAATCTGCCGATCGTGAAATTCTCGGTCGACTGGTGGAACACCCTGCATCAGCCGGCCTCGCTGTTGCGCGCTGGCGGGACCAGTCTGGACCCGGCCTATCTGTGGCCGCTGCTGACCATGATGGCGGCGTATCTGGCCCTGTTCCTCGCCGTCTGGCTGACCGCCATTCGGACCGAAGTGGTGCGGCGTCGGGTGCTGGCCCTGAAATCACGGCGGGCACGGGAGGGAGCTCATGGTTGATCTGGACATGGGGTCCTATGCCGCCTTTGTCTGGCCCGCCTGGGCGGTGACGGTCGGCGTGCTGGTCGCGGTGGTCGCCCGCTGCCTGATGCAGGCGCGCCGCTGGAAGCGCGAACTCGACCGGCTGGAGGGGGACGACACATGAAACGCTGGCTGGCCCTGCTCCCGCTCGTCGCACTGGTCGGTTTGGCCATCCTGTTCGCAGGCTGGGCCCTGAACCGCGACCCGGCCTACAAGCCCGATGCCCTGGTCGGACACCCGGTGCCCGAAACCGTCCTGCCCATGCTGACCGGAGATGTCGCCGGGCCGGGGCAGGTCGACATCAAGACAGCGGGCGTGGGACGGCCCATGCTGGTCAATATGTTCGCCTCCTGGTGCGCGCCGTGCCGGATCGAACACCCGGTGCTGATGGAGCTGAAGGGGCAGGGGATCGCCATCGTCGGCATTGCCTACAAGGACGAACCGGCAGCCACCCGTGCGTTTCTGGACGAACTGGGCGACCCGTTTTCCATGGTTCTGGTCGATGCCGAGGGTCAGGCCGGGCTGGATCTGGGCATAGCGGGCGTGCCGGAAACCTATGCGGTCGACGCCTATGGCCGGGTGGTGGCCAAACACACCGGCCCCCTGACAGATGCGGCTGACGTGCGCCGTCTGGTCGACGCCCTCAACGCCCCGGCCGAGCGCCCGTGATCCTCGCCGTTCGGGCAGGCCGTTAACGAATTCTGAACCCTGTTCGTTAACCTGTGGGGGATGAGCGACATCCGCCCCTTCCTGCCCCTCAACCCGGCTGCTTCGCCTCCGGCGGGACCGGCCACGGGCGTTCGTCAGGCGCAGGCGGCGTTTTTCAGACAGGCGTTGGCCCAGGTCGAAACCGTGCAGCAGGTTGCAGCACGGCCTGCTGCGGCTGCCCCGGCGGAGCCCTCACGCACCGAAGCGCAGGCGGCGGATCGCCCCCTGCGCCCCGGCAGTTATCTGGATATCCGGGTCTAGTCCCGGCTTAGCGTTGCACCCAGCGTCCGTCGTTGGTGCGGTACCACTGGCCCGAGGTGATCCTCGGCAGCAGCTGGTTCTCGAACATCACGGCGCCGGCGACGGCCGTGGTCGTGCCCGCTTCGGCCGCGCTGCGGGCATAGGCCTGACGGCGGCCCGCGTTGATGACCTGTACCGCTTCAGTCAGGGCAGGGTCGGACGAGCTGACGCGAAAGCCCAGATAGCCGTCGGCCTGTTCGCCGACGATGCCCTCGGCCTTGGCCCGGTCCACCATCGCCTTTTGCTCGGCAGACTGGGCGAACGCACCGGTCGCGGCGACGCCCAGGGCGGCGACGGCGGCGGCGATGACGAAGAGTTTGCGGAAAGTCATGGTCATACCCTTCAGGGCTCGGTTCATCAGAACAGGTTGGGGTTCTCGATCAGAAGCTCTTGCAGCTCCCGATCAAGGCGGACCCGGACGTCGGCGTCGAGCTTGGCATAGATCTCGATCGGGGCGACTTCCAGGCGAATGGTCGGCGTGCACGCGCCCAGCGCCAGCGCGGTCGCGACGACCAGCAGGGCGGGGGCTTTGCGGTAGGGCAGAAAGGGCCTCATGTCCGGAAGTCTCCATCAGTGTCGGGGCCATACAGCGCCAACGGGGGTGAACAGGGTCTGAACGCGCGTATCGGCTTCGGGTTACGGCTCGCTCGCCGCTACGGGATCGGGCTCGCCGCGCCGGGCACGGTTGTAGGCGAGGATATCGGATACGATCTGGTCCATATTGAAGGTGGTGTCGAGCGTCAGCAGGATGCCGGTATCGGACGGCAGCTCCAGCGGCTGACCCAGGAAATCGCGCCGGATCACATCCATCAGGCCCAGTCGCAGCTCCTGGCGCTCGGGCGGATCGTGGCGGCCCCTGATGCGGAACAGCACCCCCAGCCGCCCGCCGTCCAGACTGTCGACACGCGCCGTCAGGGTGTCGAACGCCAGGTACTCCATTGCCTGATAGGCTAGGTCTTCGACCACGCCGGGCGGAATCTCTTCGCCCCCGCCGCCTGCTTCCAGCCCGGACAGCACCTCGCGCTGGATCGACAGCCGGCCCGGCTGGACGGCCTGCAGCGATCCCCCCGAGATGAGGATCTGGCCATCGGGATTGCGCACAAACGGAATGCTTCCCGAGACGATGGCGTCCAGCTGTACCTTGTCGCCAAACCCCGCCCCGGAAACCAGATCACCCAGCTGTACCCGCTCCAGCCGAATGGTCCCGCCCCAGGCAACCGCCGGGTCCAGCGGGACGTCGAACGGCTCGATCAACACCTGTCCAGCTCCGACCGCCAGCTCGGCGCCCGATACCGACAGGGCCGCCTTGTCGAGGGTGAAGGTCACGCCGAGATCGGTGACCCCGCCCGCAATCTCCAGCGAGCGGGCGGTCAGGGACTGGTCCGGCGCTGTGGTCAGCGGGGCCAGGCTGGTGAACTCGACCGTGCCCTCCAGGCCGGCGATCTGTCCGGCGGGGCTGGCAAAGGCCAGGTCGCGAAGGGCCAGTCGCCCGGTGCTGGTCCCGTCCTCCGCCGTCCAGGCAATCCGCCCGTCAAAGCGCGCCATGCCCGTGACCGGCTCGCCGACCAGGTCGGCGGCCAGTGGCGTCAGGGTCGAGGGCTGCAGCCCCCCTTCGGCAAAGGTCAGATCTCCGGTCGAGATGTCCACGCCGCCGATACCGGTCAGGCCATCGTGCGCCAGATCCAGCTGCGCCACCTCCATGCCGTCGCGTGCCAGGACAAAGTCACCCGTCCACGACTCGCCCCGCATCCGGGCGATGCCGCGTCCCTGCAGCGGATGAAAGCGGATCGGCCGGGTCGCATCGTCCAGACGGGCCTCGCTGACCGTCAGGTCCAGCGACAGACCCTGCGGGCGTCCGATCACCTCAACCGCACCACCCAGATCCTCAACCTCAAGCGCGAGGAAGGGCGCCCGCCCCGAGCCGTCCGCCAGCCGCCCGTCCACCCGCCAACCGCCGTCGGCGATCCGCACCAGCGGGGCACTGCCGGTGGGACACAGGCGCGTGACCAGATCGGCGACGTCATTCTCGCCCAGCTCCAGCCGCTCGGCGGTCACGGCCATACAGTCGGTGGTGGTGATGGTCACCGCGCCGTTGCGGCTCTGCAGGCGTCCATCGCCAGCCAGCGTCAGTCCCCGCCCCAGGCCAAAGTCCATCGCGGCACGACCATCAAAATCGGCCACAAAGCCCCCCGGTATCAGGGCCCAGCGCGGCACGGCAATCTCGGCCTCGGGCAGGCCGCTGCCCCGCGTGGAGGTCAGGCGAAACTGGCCCCCGGCCGCCTCGCCGTCCCGCAGCACCAGGACGGGCGCAGCGCCTTCGCGGATCGTCAGCTGACCCCCATTGCGCGGACGGATGGCGACGGGACGGGTCAGGTCCAGACGCCCGCCGCCGACCCCTGACCGATAGACAAAGCCCGGTGCCTCCAGCCGGAAATCGCTCAGCGCCGCCTTCATCGCGGCCAGTTCTGGCACATCGTCTGCGGCGGCCTCGCCGAGCAAGGGCCAGCGGCCCCGATCAGCGGCCAGCCGTCCGGCAAGGGTCAGCGCCCCGTCTGACACCAGATCCAGATCGAGTCCGCCTGACACACCAGCCAGCTGCAGCTCGCCGGACGACGCCTGCCCCGCACGGACCTGCCAGGGACCGGTGACCTCAAACCGGCCGTCGCTCCCGCCCGCGACCAGACGGGCCGTCGTCAGGTCCAGGTCCCGTCCGCCAAAGGCTTCGCTGTCCACGGCAGCAGCCCGAACCCGGGCCGGGCCGACACGGCTCCAGCGCGCAGCCTCGCCGGACAGATCGATAGTCGTCGCCGAGTCGTCGAGGCTGGCCCGGACCTCGGCCACGGACGCGCCGGCCCCCGTGAACCGCCCGGCTGTGGCCGTTCCCCGGCTGCGTCCCTCAAACCGGGGGCGTGTCAGGATGCCGGCCAGCTCTCCTTCGCCGGACATAGTGATCGAAACGATCTGTGCCTCCGTATCGCCGGCAGAGTAGGTCGCGGCATCCAGCGACAGCTCGACCTGCCCCGGCCCGTCCAGCCGCAACGGGGTTCCCTCCGGATAGGGCAGGACGGCTTCGACGTTGAGCGTCAGATCGCCGGCGGTGCTGTCCGCGCTGGCAACACGGTCGGCCGCAGCGGTCAGGCGAACGGTGGTGCGATCCCCGCGTGTGGTCAGGTCCAGGTCGGCGGTCAGTCCCCGCACCGACTGGTCGTCCAGCGCCAGAGCCGACGTCGGCATGCGGGCCGTCATCCGGACCAGACGACTGTCCTCGATCCGCGCATCGGCCAGCACCCGCACGGGACCGTAGGCCGTGGTCAGGCGCAACTCGCCCTGCTCGACCAGCACAAGGGGGGATGAGGCCTCGGGCTGGACCGGTTGGCTGGTGAACCGTTCGATCAACGGATCAAGGCTGCCGAAACTGAAGCGCCCGTCTTGCCAGGTCGCGCGCAGCGAGGGGGCCACCAGCCGGATGCGGCTGGGCCGGGCGCCGAGCCCCGCCTCCGACCAGGGGGCGGTCAGGCTGTAATCGACCTCGACCCGCTGGGCCAGAAAGTCCGGGTCCTCAGGATCGCCGATCAGGATCCGCCCGACAAAGCCGTCCAGCTCAATCCGCTCGACCTCGACCTCAGCGGCGATCCCCTGTCGATCCAGCCAGCCGACCAGAACCTCGCGCGCGACCATCCGCCGGTTCAGATAGAGCGCCGCCATCAGGATCAACACGCCGACGATGACGCCGGTCAGCACGCGCGGCCATGCCCGCCCGGGCCGCTTCCGCGCCGGCGAAGGGCTGTCTGTCGGTTCAGGCTCGGGAGAAAGTGGGCTCACGAGACGGTCATAGCCTGTCCCCGAACGGGACGCGCCCATCTTTCGAGCGGATCCCGGTCTGGATCAGCGCAGTGCCGGGGCGGACCAGGATGTTGCTTTGCGAGCACTGTAGAGTTGCCTCAAGAACACTATTGGACAGGGGCAGATGGTTCGGCGAGGTCGTGAAGATCAGGGCAAGATTCACAGTCCCAGTCGGGCATAACTCGAAGCAGGCGAGTTTGTTCTCGCTATGTCTGTCCTCCATGCAGGAAAACAGCCTTGGCCGTTAAGAGTTCGTAACCCTTGCGCTTCACATTGGGGGCCTGACGGGCTATAGGCGGACCTCCGGTGCCGGAGGGGCGTCTTCGGCGCGGAACTTGCTGGTATCACGCGTGGCGCCATACGGGCGTCGTCGACATGTCGGGAAACGATGGCTCAATTTGATCCGCGCCGCCAACCGATGCGCCTTGCGCCGCACATCTTCACCGCCTGCGCTGCCCTGGTGGTCGCCATGCTGGCGGGCCGGGTCTACCACCCGGTAAGGGCCGAGGTTCCGGTTGCGGTCAGCGCCGAGTCCATCACCCAGCTTGAAGCCCAGGCGATCGCCGCCGCCGGAACGCCGGTCGGCATGGGCACGCCGGAAGCCATCCCGGTCCAGATCCGCAGGGGCGAAACCTTTGAGCAGGCCGTGCGTCGCACCGGTATTCCGGACGAGGAAGCCCGCGCCGTCACCCAGACCATCGCCAACGCCTATGACGTCAACGAACTGCGCGCCGGTCTGCGCTTCGAGACCGCCATCGCCCAGCCGCGCGGCGGCCGGGGCGGGGCGCGCCTGATCGGCCTCACCATGCGCACGGGCCCGGCCAGCCAGCTGACCGTGTCCCGCACCTTCGACGGGGCCCTTCGCCTTCGCGCCATTGAAGAAAAAGTCACCCACGAAACCGTCGTGGTCCGCAGCACCGTCAAGGGCTCGATCTATGCCACCGCCCGTCAGGCCGGAGCCAACGGCCAAGTGATCCGCAAGGCGACCCAGCTGTTCTCGCACAAGTTCGACCTGGATCGCGATATCCGGGCCTCTGACGAGTTCGTGCTGGTGTTCAGCCAGACCGTCACCGAAAGCGGCCGTGTCGTCGAGGCGGGCGAGCTGCTGTATGCCGAGCTCAAGGGCCAGGTCTTCTATCGCTTCAAACCGGCCAATGCGTCGGAAGCCCAGTATTTCGACGCCTCGGGCAAGAACATGCGTTCGGCCTTCATGCGCACCCCGCTGGACCGCGCCCGTGTCAGTTCCTCCTATGGCTACCGCCGTCACCCGATCTCGGGCTACCGCCGCATGCACCAGGGCATCGACTTCGCCGCGTCGACCGGCACGGCGGTGCTGGCCCCTGCCGACGGCGTCGTGGTCGAGGCGCGCCGCTGGGGTGGCTATGGCAACTGGCTGCGCATCCGCCACGCCAATGGCCTTGAAACCGGCTATGCTCACCTGTCGCGCTATGGCTCGGGCATCCGCGCCGGCGTCCGGGTCCGTCAGGGGCAGGTCGTCGCCTATGTCGGCTCGACCGGGGCCTCGACCGGTCCGCACCTCCACTACGAAATCTGGCAGAACGGTCGCCGGATCAATCCGTCCGGGGTCAAGACCCAGGAAGGGACCATTCTCGGCGGAGCTGACCTTGCGGCCTTCCGCGCTGAGAAGACCCGCATCGACCGCGTGATCCTGTCCGGTGGCGAACAGCGCCCGACCACGGCCGGGGGCCTGCGCCGCGTCGGCGCCTGATCCCCGACCGGTTCAACAAACGCGAAGGCTCAGACTGAGCGCATCGCCTCGACGGCGGCGATCATGCGCGCCAGATCGTCCGGACCTGACAATCGATGGTCCCCCTCGGCGATCAGATCCAGTCGCACGTCCGCCGACTCCAGCTGCGCGATGAGGCCTAGCTGATGGCGCCAGGGCACCGACGTATCCTTCCGTCCCTGCAGGATGTGCACCGGACACCGGATCGGTAGCGGCCCCTCCGGCAGCATGCGGGCCCGCGCCTCCTCGAACATCGACCGGGTCAGCACATAGGGCCCCAGTCCCTCGTCCGGCATCAGCGTCTCGCCCGTTCCCAGAATCTCGGCCTGACGGACGGGCCCCAGATCCGGCCACATCAGCCGCTCGGTAAAGTCCTGCGCCGGATTGATCAGGACCAGCCCCCTGATCGCCTGTGGCCGCGCCAGCGTCAGGTTCAACGCCACCCAGCCCCCCATCGAGGATCCGACCGGCACCACCTGCTTCCCGGTTGCCTCGACCAGATGATCGACCAGCGCACAGGCATCCTCGCACCAGCGGCCGACGGTGGCCTCGCGCCATTCGCCCGTCGACTGCCCATGGGCGAAATGGTCGTAGCGGACAGAGGCCCAGCCCCGTTCGCGTGCGGCGGCCTCAAGGGCCAGCGCCTTAGTGCCCTCCATGTCCGAGCGGAATCCCCCGACCCACAGGATAATCGGCCCCTCGCCCTCGACCTGTTTCAGGGCCAGACGTTCGCCGTCGGGACGGGTCAGGTGGTCGGTCATGTCCGGCTCCTCTCGCCATGGGTCGCAGACCCTGATAGCCAGACCTGACCCCGGAAGCGAAGACGGAATCGCATGACACGCGCCCCCCAGGTCCTGTTCGTCACCTCAAACCGCATCGGCGACTGCGTGATTTCCTCGGGCGTGATCCGCGAGATCGGGCGTCAACTGCCGGGTGCCGCGATCACTGTGGCCTGCGGCCGGCCCCCGGCCCCCTTCTTTCGCGCCGCCCCCGGGGTCGAGCGGATCATCATCCTCGACAAGAAGCCGATGTCCGGACACTGGTATGACCTGTGGCGTCAGGTGCGGGGCACGCGCTGGGATCTGGTGATCGACATCCGCGGCTCGGCCCTGGCCTGGCTGGTGCACACCCGCCGGCGCGTCGTCTATACCCGGCAATGGGAGACGGGGGTCAGCAAGGTGGAAATGGTCACGCGCCTGATGGGCGCCGACGCCCCGCTTCACCCCGAGATCTTCCTCGACGAGACGGCCCGGCGCGAGGCCGCCGCCGTCATCGATCCCCAGCTGGCGGCCGGTGCCGGTCCCGGCCCGATCATCGCGCTTGCGCCCATCGCCCATCAGCCGGGCAAGTCCTGGCCCGCCGACCGCTGGGGTCAGCTGGTGGAGCGGCTGAAGGCCGATCCCCGCTTTGACGGCTGGCGCTTCATGCCGGTCGGTGGCCCCGGCGACCGGCCCCCGGCGACCCCGGCGCTCGAGGCCGCCGGCGAGCGCGGCATCGATTGTGTCGGCAAGGGCGACATCCTGTGTTCGGCGGCCGTCATCGACCGGGCGGCCCTGTTCGTCGGCAATGACTCCGGCCTGATGCATGTGGCGGCGGCCCTCGGCCGGCCGACGCTCGGCCTGTTCGGCCCGACGCAGTGGTGGCTGTATGGCCCCTGGGGCCCAAAGACCGCCACGGTCGCCTCCAACGAGACGCGCGGCCAGTTCGCGCCGATCGAGGATCTGACGGTGGATCGTGTCTTTTCTGCCGTGGTTGACCTGTATGAGGCCTGGCCAGAGGGGCGTCCGGGGCCCACGCCTTGAAGATTGGGCCGCGTAAGGTCATATTGCACAGTCAGGAAACGGGGCGGGTCGCCGCGCGTTTCCCTATGACAGCCGCCAATCTTCTTTCGACCACATAAGGAAACGACGCCCATTCGCCGTCCGATGCAAACTCCGCCCGTCAAGGATGGGCCGCCCATGAATCAGGATATCCGCGCCGCGCGCGTGCTCCTGATCGACCAGAACGGTGAAAAGCAGGGCGTGATGCCTCTGGCGTCCGCGCTGGAAGCCGCCGAAGAAGCCGGTATGGATCTTGTCCAGATCGTCTCGAACGCCGAGACGCCCGTCTGCAAGATTCTCGACTACGGCAAATTCCGCTTCGAGGAGCAGAAGAAGAAGGCCGCGGCGCGCAAGAAGCAGAAGGTCGTCGAGCTCAAGGAAATCAAGCTCCGGCCGAACATCGACACCCACGACTACGATGTGAAGGCCAAGGCCATGCACCGCTTCTTCGAGGAGGGCGACAAGGTCAAGGTGACCCTGCGCTTCCGCGGTCGCGAAATGGCCCACCCCGAACTGGGCATGAAACTGCTCAACAAGGTCCAGGCCGACTTCGAGGAAATCGCCAAGGTCGAATATGCTCCGCGCATGGAAGGCCGCCAGATGATCATGATCCTGGCGCCCAGGTAGGCGTCACGACCCGGGGGGGCACCATGACGGTTCGACGGGTTGCGAGCCTGTTTCGCATGCTTGTGGCGGTCGCGATGCTCTCGGCGCTGCCCGGGCTTGCGGCAGCCCAGACCGTGTCGACGAATACGCCCCCGCCGCTTGCGGCCTATGGGGCCCTGCCGTCGCTGGAGCTGCTGCAGCTTTCACCCTCCGGCCAGCGTCTTGCCTTCATCAGCGTGGCCGGCGAGCAGCGGCGCCTGATCCTTCTCGACCTCACCGCCCTGGCCCCGGTGGCCAATGTGGGTGTCGGCGAGGCCAAGGTCCGCGAGCTGCAATGGCTGGGCGAAGACCGCGTCCTGATCATCACCACCGAGACCCGTTCGGCCCGTAACCTCGGCATCGAGGATGCCGAGTTCGCGGCGGGACAGGTGTACCATCTGGCGGACGGGCGCGTCGTGCCGCTCCTGACGACGACGCGGGGCATGTTCCCGGCCCTGCTCAGCCCTGTGACGGTGGTGCCGGGCGACGGCCGGCCTGACCTGGTGGTTCGGGCGTTCTCGTCCGAGCGGCCCCAGCGCGTCGATCTTTACCGGGTCGATCCGGATACGGGCCGGGCCCGTGTTACCGACACCATGTTTCCCGAGACCAACGACTTCGTCTTCGACCCGGTCTCGGACCGCACTGTAGCCCGCAGCGAGTACCAGGGCCGCACGGGAGACTGGACCCTGCTGATCCGGAATGACGGCGGCGCTTTCCGTGAGGTCTGGAAGACGACGGCGCCCATCGACCTGCCGGCGCTCCTGGGCCTGGGGGTCAATGGCGACAGCGTCGTCGTGGCCGCAGATCGACCGGATCTGGCGTCTGCCGACGGCGAGGACGCCGGCTTCTTCGAAGTGAACCTGGCAACGGGGGAGTGGCAGTCGATCCGTCCCGGCTTCTTTCCCCAGTCGCTGTGGTTCCATCCCGCCACCGGCCGACTGATCGGGGCGGGTCGCCTCGACGACGATCGCCAGATCTATGCCTTCGTCGACGCAGACGCCCAGACCCTGTGGGAACGGGGCAAGGCCGCCTTGCCTGACGCCGCGCCGGTTCTGATCAGCTGGAGCGAGGATTTCCAGCGGGCCATCCTGTTCACCAGCGGTACGGGCGACTCCGGCACCTATTATCTGCTGGACCTGACGGCGGGCACGATGAGCGCGATCGGCGCCGCCTATCAGGAGATCGGTGCTGACCAGGTCGCCCCGATCCGCCCGGTCAGCTATGCGGCGGCGGACGGTCTGGAGATCCATGGCTATCTGACCACACCGCCCGGCATCGACGATCCGAAGGGCCTGCCGCTCGTCGTGCTTGTGCATGGAGGGCCCGCATCGCGCGACGTCCCGGGGTTCGACTGGTGGGCGCAGGCGATCGCCTCTCGCGGCTATGCGGTACTGCAGGCGAACTTCAGGGGGTCCACCGGCTACGGTGACGCCTTCCTCGAAGCCGGATATGGCGAATGGGGCCGCAAGATGCAGACCGACCTTTCGGACGGGGTTCGGTGGCTGGCAGACCAGGGCGTGATCGATCCGGAGCGCGTCTGTGTCGTCGGGGGCAGCTATGGCGGGTACGCGGCGATGGCCGGACCGACGCTGGACACCGGCGTCTATCGCTGCGCCGTATCGGTCAACGGGGTCTCCGATCTTCGTCGCATGGTGGATCGGGAGGCCCGCAGGCGGGCCGAGGACGAGAATGCTGCCGTGCGCTACTGGAACCGCTTCATGGGCGCTGAACGGCTCGGCGACCGTTCCCTGGATGAGCGCTCGCCCGTCCGGCTGGCGGCCCAGGCCGACGCACCGATGCTCCTGATCCACGGTCGCGACGACACCGTGGTCCCCGTCGAGCAGAGCCGTCTCATGGCCCAGGCCCTGCGCCGCGCAGGCAAGCCGGTCGAGCTGATCGAACTGGACGGCGAGGACCACTGGCTGTCGCGGTCGGACACGCGCCTGACGATGCTGACGGCGATGATCGACTTCCTGCTCGAGCACAACCCGCCCGACTGACCCGCGACCGGCACTGCACGCTCGCGCCGGAGGCGTCGGCGTTGTCGTGCGGGTTCACCTGCGGCTATGCTGTCGCGCAGCAGGGATTGCGGGGAGGCATATATGCACAGACATCTGACTGTCTTTATCGGCGCCTTGGTTTGGCTTTCGGCCCTGATCGCGGCGCCTGCCCAGGCCCAGGTTCGGCCCCAGGACGTGCCGCTGGACGCCTGGGCGTCCCTGCCCGCCATCAGCAGCGTCACCGTCTCGGACGATGGTACCCGTCTGGCCTATCTGCGTCGCGAGGGTGAGCGGTCGGTCGTCGTCGTCCAGTCAACGGCCGGTGACGTCCTGGTCACTGTGGATGTCAGTGATCGACGGTTTACGGGGTTGCAGTGGCTGTCCCCGGACCATGTCGGCATCTGGTCCCTCGTGCTTGAAACCCGACTGACTGTGGGGATCAGTCATCAGCCCCAACTCGATATCGTCAATGCCCGCACCCAGAATGTTGCGCGGGCCCTGCGATCCGCAGACCGCAGCGTGGTCAATGCAATCTATGGCCTGACGCGGGGGGAGTACCGCGGCGAGCCCACCATCTATGTCGAGGCTGTAACGAGCGAGGGGTCGCCCTGGACCTATGATGTCTATCGTGTGGATCTGGACAATGGCCGCGGCCGCCGGGTCGCGACGGGTCAACAGGACGCCTCGGGATATCTGATCCGCCCGGACGGCAGTGTCGCTGCGCGCATTGCCCGCTCGGAAGACTCGACCCGGTTCCGTCTTGCGACCCCGGACGGCTCCGGCGGTTGGCGGACGATCTATGAAACCGTCAGCCTTCTCGATGGGCCCGGGGTCTGGGGCTTTGGTCATGACCGCGATCACGCCATGATTTCGGTGACCGAAGGTCAGGACGTCAATCTGGTCGAGATCAGTCTGAAAACGGGCGAAACAGTCAAGACGACGCGAATGCCCGATGCGCCCTCCGGACCCTTCTATGACCGGTACGATCGACTGGTAGCCATGGGGACCTACGGCGACGACGCCAGCTACACCTTCTTCGAGCCGGATCTGGAAGCGGGCTGGACCGTCATGACCCAGGGCCTTTCAGGGCGCCGTCTCACCCTGGAGTCGTTCAGCGACGACTTCCAGACCGTTGTGGTGCATTCCGATGGCGTCTCGGATTCGGGCACATACTTCCTCTACAACGGCGCGGCGCGGTCCGTTTCGGTGGTCGGGCGCTCCTATCCGAATGTTCCGGTTGATGCGATCGGCCCGATCTTCATCATCAACTACAAGGCCGCCGATGGCATGGATCTGATGGGTTATCTGACCCTGCCGCCGGGACGTGAGCTGAAGGATCTGCCGCTGGTGGTTATGCCGCACGGTGGTCCGGCTTCGCGCGACTATCTGGAGTTCAACTGGCGCGCCCAGGCCCTGGCGTCGCGCGGCTATGCGGTCTTCCAACCGCAGTTCCGGGGGTCAGACGGCTTTGGCGAGGCCCATCTCCAGGCCGGTTATGGCGAGTGGGGCCGCAAGATGCAGACCGACCTGTCCGATGGGGTCAAACACCTGGTCGAAGAGGGCATGGTCGACGCCGAACGCGTCTGCATCGTCGGAGCCAGCTACGGCGGCTATGCGGCGCTGCAGGGCATGGTCACCGAACCGGGGGTGTATCGCTGTGCTGTATCCATTGCCGGCGTGTCTGACCTGCCGGCCATGCTGGAAGCCGAAGCCCGACAGAGGGGCAGTGGCACGACCTCTCAAAACCCTGTCATCCGGTACTGGGCCCGTTTCATGGGGGCGGACAGTCGCCGGGATTCCATCCTTCAGGAGTTGTCGCCGGCACGCAACGTCGGTTCCATCCAAGGGCCGATTCTGCTGATTCACGGTCGAGATGACACGGTTGTTCCGCTCAACCAGAGCCAGATCATGGACCGCGCCCTGCGATCGGCCGGAAAGGAGACGCAGTTGATCATCCTGGAGGGTGAGGATCACTGGGCCTCTTACGCCCCGACGCGACTGGCGATGCTGGAAGCCACCGTCGCCTTCCTGCTCGAACACAACCCTCCGGACTGAGGACTCGTGCCCTTGCGTTCGGCGGGGCCTTGCCGTATGACGCGCGCCTTCGCGTACCGAACCGCCGGGCGAACAGGCATGCCTGGGCGGTTCCAGAACCCAGTGCGTCCACCCTCCGGACTTTCAGTCCGAAGACCGGTCGCCGACAAAGGAATGGAAAATGCCGAAACTGAAGACGAAGTCGGGCGCCAAAAAGCGCTTCAAATTCACTGCGAGCGGCAAGGTCAAGGCCGGTGTGGCAGGCAAGCGTCACCGCTTGATCAGCCATAACTCCAAGTACATCCGCCAGAACCGCGGCACCCAGGTCATGGCCGACGCCGACGCCAAGAAGATCAAGTCCTACATGCCCTACGCCTGAGCGTAGCCGCACAGACCGACTGACTTCATCGCATCGAACGAATTTGAACAGCGGCCCTCAAGCAGCAAGCGACCGCGTCGCGCGCGCTAGGGCCCTTCCGAAGGAAGATATAGAATGGCTCGCGTCAAAAGAGGCGTCGTCTCGCACGCCAAGCACAAGAAGGTTCTGAAACAGGCCAAGGGTTTCTACGGCCGTCGCAAGAACACCATCCGCACCGCCAAGGCCGCCGTCGATCGCGCCGGCCAGTACGCCTACCGCGACCGCCGCACCAAGAAGCGCAACTTCCGCGCCCTGTGGATCCAGCGCATCAACGCCGCTGCCCGTCTGGAAGGCTTCACCTATTCGCAGTTCATGCACGGCCTGTCGAAGGCCGGCATCGAAATGGACCGCAAGGTCCTGGCCGCGATGGCTGCTGACGAAGCCGGCTTCAAGGCCGTGGCTGACAAGGTTCGCGCCGCCCTGGCCTGAACCCGTCAAGCCTGACGATCTGACAGCGCCCGCCTCCCCCTCGGGACGGCGGGCGTTTTCATGTCCGAAGGGCGCCACGGGCCGCCCGGCCACGCTGGATGCAACCGGGGCCGGGCCCTGCCGTTTGAGGGGGACACCGCAACAGGAGTTCTCCCATGTCCGTCGCCCGCGTTACCGAAATCACCTCGTCCTCGACCGTCAGCTTCGAGGATGCCATCAAGAAGGGCATTGCCCGGGCTGATGAGACGCTGGATCAGGTGCGCGGCGCCTGGGTCCAGGAGCAGAAGGTCGTCGTTGACGGCGGCCAGATCACCGAATACCGCGTCAATCTGAAGATCACCTTCGTGCTGAAGGACGGTTCAGGCCGCGTGGCTTAAGGGCTCGCTCATGGCCCGGCGGATGGCATCCAGCAGGACGTCGGGCTGTATGGGCTTGGAGACAACGGCATTCATGCCGGCGGCCAGATACTGACGCGCGTCCGCGTCGTCGGCATTGGCGGTCAGGGCCAGCACCGGGATGAAGCGCCTGCCGTCGCCCAGCGCGCGGATGGCGCGCGTCGCCTCGACGCCGTCCATGACCGGCATCTTGATGTCCATCAGGACCAGATCGAAGGCGCGGGCGCTGACCGCCGCGACCGCCTCGGCGCCGTTCTCCACCGCCTCAAAGCTGCAACCGAACATTTCCAGCAGCTTGCCGGCCAGGAACCGGTTGGTGGGGTGATCATCCGCCACAAGGACGTGCAGGGTATCGTGCGGCGTCGGTTCGGGGCGGGTCTCCCCGGCGATCCGGTCGCCGGACGCTGCGGCCTCCAGCACGAAGTCAAAGCTGAACCGGGCGCCCCCGAACGCCGATGTCCCGGCCGAGATGGAGCCGCCCATCCGCTCCACAATTTGACGACAGATCGCCAGTCCCAGACCGGCGCCGGCACCCTCGCGTCCCGCCTCCCCGGTATTGAAGGGCTGGAACACCTGCTCGATCCTGTCCGCCGGAATGCCGGGGCCGCTGTCCTCGACAGAACCCTCGATCCGGGTCCGACCACCGGATTCTGTGCCCTTCAGCCAGACCCGGACCTGTCCGGACGGGGTGAATTTCAGGGCGTTTCCGATCAGATTGTTCAACAGCTGCTTGAGCCGTAATTCATCGCACTGAACCCAGTCGTGCCCTGAGGTCTCGCACCTGACCTCCAGGACAAGCGCCTTCTCCTCGGCGCGCGCCCGCCAAAGGGCCATAAGATCCCCCGCCAGGGCGGACAGTCTCATCGGCGCCGGTTCCAGTGTCAGGATGCCAGCGTCGGCCCGCGACATGTCGAGCGCATCGGTCAGAAGGCGCAGCAGGCTCTGTCCGGAATCGAGGATGGTGCGGACGTGTGGCCTGAGATCCTCCTGGGTCAGCTTTCGCTCCATCAGGGCGGCGACGCCCAGGACCCCGTTGAGAGGGGTCCGGATCTCGTGGCTCATCACAGCCAGAAACTCGGACTTGGCACGGCTGGACGCCCGCGCCTCGGCTTCGGCCCGGCTCAGGTCCCGGGCCAGGGCCGCCATCTCGTCGGCTCTTCGGCGAGCCAGGGCGCTGGCGGCCTGTAGCACCTGCACTCCGGAGCCGACGCCACTGTACCGGCCGTTCTCGGTGATGATGAAGCCGCCCAGCAGACCGCCCAGCTCGGAATCGTCGAGACTCTGGAACAGGGTCGCGGCGTCCATCGCGCCATCGAAGACCATGGGGCTTGCATCCATGAGGGCCGAGACCGGCCTGCGGGCATAGAGGGCGCGGCCGAACTCGGCAGCCATCTTCAGGGTAAAGGCATGGCGTTCGATCAGACCGACGGGTCGCCCGTCCTCATCGACCACGCCGATGGCCAGGGCGTTGGGCTCGGTCCGGAAGCGCTCGAACACGTCCGACCCGAGGACGTCGGGCCCGACCGGCTCGGCGATGACGCGATAGTCCCTGATCCGGGCCATACAGAACGCTCCTGACTTCGGGGCGCAGCCTTGGCAGCAATCCCTTAAGGATGGCTTTTTCAAATTCGAAGATTTTACAACGAAATCATAGAGATAAATCCGAATACGGACGTATTCGACGGATCGGGCCCGATCGGGCGGGGCCTGCCGAAAGCCCCGGACGGCGTCGCCGGTGCCTTTCGGGGTGACGAACGGCTTTCGTCTCGCTAGACGACGGGCGTCATGACAGACCTGAACCAACTGGAACTGGACCTGATCAACGCCATCGGCGCGGCCGAGGGTGTGCAGGCCCTCGAGGACCTTCGCGTCTCCGCCCTCGGCAAGGCCGGCTCGATCTCCGGCCTGCTCAAGGGCCTGGGCGCCATGAGCCCGGATGAGCGCCGCACCGAGGGGCCGCGCATCAATGGCCTGCGCGACCGGGTGGCGGCCGCCCTCGCCGCCCGCAAGGCCGAGCTGGAGGCCGCCGAAATGGAAGCCCGGCTCAAGTCCGAGCATCTGGACCTGACCCTGCCGCCTCGTCCGGCCCGGTCCGGCAGCGTGCATCCGACGCTTCAGGTCATGGACGAGATGGTCGCCCTGTTCGCCGACATGGGCTTCTCGGTGGCCGAAGGTCCGGACATCGAGGACGACTTCCACAATTTCACGGCCCTGAACTTTCCGCCGAAGCACCCGGCGCGGGAGATGCACGACACCTTCTTCCTGAAGCCCGGTCCGGAAACGGGCGAGCGCAAGGTTCTGCGCACCCACACCAGTCCGGTGCAGATCCGCACCATGATGTCGACGACGCCGCCGATCCGGATCATCGCGCCGGGCCGGACCTTCCGGAAGGACTCGGACGCGACCCACACGCCGATGTTCCATCAGGTCGAGGGTCTGGTGATCGACCGCGACATCCACATGGGGCACCTCAAGTGGACGCTGGAGACCTTCGTCGCCCGCTTCTTCGAGGTCGAGGGGATCGATGCGCGCTTCCGGCCGCACCACTTCCCCTTCACCGAGCCCTCGGCCGAGATGGACATCCGCTGCGACCGCTCGGGCGGCGTGCTGAAGCTGAATGAGGGCGACAGCTGGATGGAGATTCTGGGCTGCGGGATGGTGCATCCCAATGTGCTGCGTACCTGCGGCATCGACCCCGATGAGTATCAGGGCTTTGCCTTCGGCATGGGCGTCGACCGCCTGGCCATGCTGAAGTACGGCATCCCCGACCTGCGCCCCATGTTCGAGGCCGACAGCCGCTGGCTGTCCCACTACGGCTTCTCGGCCTTCGCCGCACCCAACCCCGCAAGCGGACTTTCCTGATGACCCTCAACCTCAAAACCGTCGACGAGCGCAAGGTCGTCGCCATCCCCGACGATCTGGCCCAACGCACCGTCTATGAGAACCTGACCGTGCCGCTGTTCTTCGTCTATCGGCAGATCGTCGCCGCCGGGGGGCAGGCGATCGAGGGGCGCACGTTCCGGAACTGCGTGATCGAGGGGCCGGCCGTCCTTCTGGCCGCCGGCGGTGTGCGCTTCGACGGATGCGACCTCGGCGACGCCCAGGGCGATATCCGCAATCTTCTGCTGCGCCCGGTCGGCCCCCGGAAGGTGGTCGGCGCGATCGCCGTGCGGGACACCACCTTCGAGAAATGCCGGTTCTTCGGCGTCGGCTTCACCGGCGGCCCCGACTTCATCGATCATCTTATCCAGGCGCTCGGGTCGCCGACGGCATGAAGTTCACCCTCTCCTGGCTGAAGGATCACCTGGACACGACGGCGGACGCAGCGGGCGTGGCCGAGGCCATGACCATGGCCGGGCTGGAGGTCGAGGACGTCACCGACCCGACCGCGGCGCTGGCGCCCTTCACCGTTGCCCGGATCGTCTCGGCCGAGCGCCACCCCAATGCCGACCGGCTGCAGGTCTGTCAGGTCGAGACCGTGGATGGGCCCCGGGAGATCGTCTGCGGCGCGCCGAACGCGCGGGCGGGGCTGGTCACCATCTATGCCCCCATCGGCGCCTTTGTGCCGGGCCTCGGCGTGACCCTGGTCGAGAAGCCGGTGCGCGGCGTGGTGTCGAACGGCATGCTGTGCTCGGCCGCCGAGCTGGAGCTGCCGGGTGACAGCGAGGGCATCCTCGACCTGCCCGCAGACCTCGCGGTCGGCACGCCCGCAGCCGAGGTCTTCGGGGCCGAGCCGGTCATCGACTTCGAGGTCACCCCCAACCGCCCCGACTGGCTGGGCGTGGACGGCATCGCCCGCGATCTGGCCGCCGCCGGTCTGGGCCGGCTGAAGACCCCTGCCATCACGCCCGTCGCGGGCCGATTCCCCAGCCCGGTGTCGATCCGGCTGGAGGCCCCCGGCCTGTGCCCGGTCTTTGCCGGACGGGTGATCCGGGGCGTGACCAACGGCCCGTCGCCCGAGTGGCTGCAGCGTCGGCTGGCGGCCATTGGCCTGAGGTCCATCAACCGGCTGGTCGATGTCACCAATCTGATCGCCTACGACCGGGCCCGGCCGCTGCACGTCTATGACCTTGCCAGCCTGAAGGGCCGGACCGTGGTCGCCCGGGGCGGGACCGACGGCGAGACCGTCGCCGCACTGGACGGCAAGACCTATACGGCCGCCCCCGACATCTGCGTCATCGCCGATGACGAGGGCGGGCGGGCCATCGGCCTTGGCGGCGTCATGGGCGGCGAGAGGACCGGCTGCTCGGACGCCACGACCGACGTCTTCGTCGAGAGCGCCTGGTTCGACCCGCTGGCGACGGCCCAGACCGGGCGGACGCTGGGCATCAGCTCGGACGCCCAGTACCGTTTTGCCCGCCGGGTCGACCCCGGCACTGTGGTGCCCGGGATCGAGCTGGCCACGCAAATGATCCTCGACCTGTGCGGCGGTGAGCCGTCCGAGGTCGTGGTTGCGGGCGAGGTCCCGGCCGCCCCGGAGGCCTTCGCCTTTGACCCGGCCCGCGTCGGGCGGCTGACCGGGCTCGACGTCAGCCCCGAGCGCTCCGCCGAGGTGCTGACGGCGCTCGGCTTTGCCGTCGAGACGGGCCAGCCCTGGACCGTGACCCCGCCCAGCTGGCGCGCCGATGCCCATAGCCCGGCCGACCTGATCGAGGAGGTGGCGCGGATCGTCGGCTATGACGCCCTGCCGTCCACTCCCCTGCCGAGTCTGGGCGCGCCCAGCGCCGGCCTGCTGTCGCCGCTGCAGGCCCGGGTGCGCCGGGCCCGCCGGGCGCTGGCCGCCCTGGGCTATGCCGAGGCGGTCACCTGGTCCTTCACCAGCCAGGATATCGCCCGGGCCTTTGGCGGCGGGGACGACCGGCTGCTGGTCGAGAACCCGATCGCCCAGGGGCTGGACTGTATGCGGCCCTCGATCCTGCCGAACCTGATCCAGGCGGCGGCGCGCAATGCCGACCGGGGCCACCCCGATGTGGCCCTGTTCGAGATCGGGCCCGTCTATCGCGACGACAGCCCGACCGGTCAGCGGACGGCCATCACGGTCGTGGTCGCCCCCCACACGGCCCGCCACTGGAGCGGCGCGGGCGAAGACCCGCTGTTCCAGCTGAAGGGGGATCTGATGCGGCTGCTCACCCTGCTGGGCGCGCCCGCCGGCCTGCAGACGGTGCAGGACCCCGAGCGCAGCCCCACCGACGGATGGTGGCATCCGGGCCGTTCGGCGCGGGTGCAACTGGGACCCAAGGCCCTCATCGCCCAGTTCGGTGCCCTGCATCCGGCCACGCTGAAAACGCTGGACGCCGAAGGGCCCATGCTGGGCTTCGAGCTGATCCTGGAGGCCCTGCCCGAGCCGCGCGGCGCCAAGACCAAGTCGCGCGGCCCGGCCAATCTGTCGGCCCTGATGCCCCTCAGCCGCGACTTTGCCTTTGTGGTCGAGGACCGGGTGCCGGCGGGCGATCTGGTCCGGGCGGTGCAGGGTGCCGACAAGGCGCGGATCACCGAGGTCGCGGTGTTCGACGTCTATCGCGGCAAGGGCGTCGAGCCGGGCTTCAAGTCGGTGGCGCTGGAGGTGACGGTCCAGCCCGATCAGGCGACCCTGACCGAGGCCGAGATCGAGGCCCTGTCGGCGAAGATTGTGGCAGCGGCGCAAAAGCTGGGCGCCGCGCTGCGCCAGTAGGCCACGGGCTTGAAATTCCTGTTGACGACCTCCGGTTTCTACGAACAGTGTTCGGGTAAGGAATCGGGGGATTGTCATGAAAACACAGGTCTTTGCGGCCATCGCCGCGTGCGCCCTGCTGGGCGGGTGCGCGGAGGCGATGACCACCATGATGATGCTGTCGGACCAGATGGCGGCCGAGCAGGGCTACTATTACGATGACCAGCACGACAGCGAATATTTCGGCGACCGGGCGTGCGGCGGTCTGGCGGAGTATGGCGTGGTCAACAATCAGGGCTACCTGAGGGTCCGCAACAGCTCCTCGCGATCCATGGAGGCCACGGTCACGTGGAACAGCGGCCTGAAAAGCCCCTTCAGCCTGTCCGCCGGCGAGACCAGCCAGTTCATCTACCTGTCGCCGTCGCTGGTCCCCTCGAACATCGACTTCCAGTGCTACGGCTGACGGCAATGTCCCGTTAACCTTGCCGCCGCAAGTCTGACTCAATGCCACGACAGGGTGCGCCCCTGTCGCTGCCTGAGGAGATTTGCCATGGACCGTCGCAAGCTGATCATGACCGGCCTTGCCGCCGCCACGCCGCTGGCGGCCGGATCGCTGTCGGGCTGTGCCACCTCCCAGCCGGGGCAGGCACAGACACAGACGGGCCCCAACTATCCGATCCGCTCGGACCAGGATGCGCCCGCCTATACGGCCGACGAACTGGTGGCCGCCGGCTCGCGCGAGCTGGGCATCGCCG
The DNA here is from genome assembly GCF_036963785.1 of Brevundimonas sp. Taxonomy (GTDB): domain Bacteria; phylum Pseudomonadota; class Alphaproteobacteria; order Caulobacterales; family Caulobacteraceae; genus Brevundimonas. Next base: position 9,602 of record NZ_JBALUS010000003.1, on the reverse strand, counting down.
CAGAGGCCATGGGCGGTGCCATCGAGCGCATCTTTGCCGATCAGGGTGATCGCCCGACCGCCTATATCGCGGGCGAGGAGGGCGCGGGCGCGCTGGGCGTGGGCGTGCGCTACGGACGCGGGGCGCTGCATATGAAGGACCTCAGCGCCTCGCAGGAAATCTTCTGGCAGGGCATCTCCATCGGCTGGGACGTGGGCGGCAATGCCAGCCGCGTCTTCACCCTGGTCTATGGGCTCTACTATCCCGACATGATCTATCGCCGCTATCCGGGGGTCGAGGGCTCGGCCTATCTGATCGGCGGCCTCGGCGTGAACTACCAGCAGGCCGACGGCATCATCCTGGCCCCCGTGCGCACCGGCGTCGGCCTGCGCCTTGGCGCCAATGTCGGCACCATGGCCTACAGCCGCCAGCGGAACCTGCTGCCGTTCTAGGCACGCCAGAGGCCCCGTCCGCAGGAGCGGCGGGGTGGAGGGCAGGCGGAGCGCCGGGCCTTCGCCCGGATGAGCTAGAGTTTACCGTTTCGACGAAGGCTGACGCTCCGCGCGGTGGTTTTCCGGAAGCTTGCGTCGGGTGGCGGTGTTATCGCCTTACCGCAGCGCCCCCGGCGGGCGGGCAGGGCCTGCGCCCCGTCCCGGAACGGCCGAGTATCCCCCTCGACCCTTGCCCCCCTCACGCACCCGGAGGCGGTGATGGGGGTGTTTGAAAGTAGGCCTATCGCTCGCGACGCGGTCGCTCGCTGCTTGAGGCCCCTCCAACCCCGCTCCATCCGCTCCCGCCGCTCACAAGGTCGCAGGCCTTACGAGCCCTCCGTGCGACGGGACGGGAGGAGTGTGGGACATGGCTGGACCGGGTCGGGCAGAACGGTCCGGGAAACGGTGAGGGTGTTGAAAGGGCTGGGGAATTTTCGGCCAGCCATCATGGCTGAAGGCATTGGGTCAGCATTCATCCCCCCCTCGGGGGAGGGGAACCGCGAAGCGGTGGAGGGGGCCAGGACGGTGGATCCGCGTAAGCCTTGGCCGACGACGGCGCTGCCCCCTCCACCATGCTGCGCATGGTCCCCCTCCCCCTAGGGGGAGGAATAGGCCGGGTCTGCCCGTTCTGATCTCCGGGTCGACGGTCAGGATCACTTGCGACCCGTTGCGGACCTTCCCTCCGTGTTCAATGATCCGACATGCAACGAGATGAACAGCGACGGCGGACGATCGGACATAGGACATGTCTGGCCACATGCGTGGGTGTGGCGTTGCTTGTTGCCTCGTGCGATCGCGACGGACCCAGCGGCGAGCAGCCAGGCCGGGAGGAACTCGCTGACGAGCCGCACCGCGAGTATTGTGGTGGGGAGTTGCCGGAAGGTGCCGTGGCGGCCTATTTCGACCGCCTTGCCCGCCATCTGGAACGCTCGGACGAGCCGGTGCCCCTCGACTTCTATGCAGACGTCGTCACCCTCACCGAGGGCGGCAGAACGCTTTCGTTCCGCATCAAGGACGTGGGACCCCAGGCCGAGCGGTTGCCGACACTGGCCGATTGGCGGGAGATATCCCGAAGGGGCGAGGGGAGCCTCCATCCCGCAGGCTACCGCGGGTGCTTCTTCAGCGCCGGCAAGGCATGGTTCGAGACGAACTATCCGGATGGCAGATTTGCGCTCAGCGGATTCGACAAGGATATGCCCTGGGCCTCTGATGAATGACCAATGTCAGTGCCTCAACCCCAGGCGACCGTCCGCTTTCGACCCGTAGCGGACATTCGCAGTGGCATATTTGCGCCGCTATCCCGTCAGGCCGGAACGTAGCAACAGTGCGGCTGACCCAACAGCAGCGACTGCCCCAAGAATTCGCCACAACCTCACGGACCGTCGGGAGAGAGTGTAGGAGGTCAACGCCCGCCGCTGCTCAAAGTAGTCCTCCGGCGCGCCCTGTTCGATATCCTCCAGCCTCCGGAGACGAGCCGCCTCTGCACGGGCGATAAGGAAGCGAGGCGCAACCGCCACCACCAAGCCGCATACAAGGCCGCATACAAGAATGATGAAGGGCGGCAACATGGGGTCAGACAACATAGGCCCGCTCTCGGTGTCAATGTCCGCTTCCCACCCCTGGCAGACCCTCGGAGAGTCCGCTTTGCGCGGAGGACGTCACTCCAGCTGCAGCAATGCCTCAATGCCCTCGCGATAGCTCGGGTAGCGGGGGCGCCAGCCCAGTTCGGCCTTGGCGCGGGCGTTCGAGAGGCGTTTGGAGTCGAGGTAGAAGCGGCGCATGCCCTCGGAGACGGAAGGGTCGGTCCAGTCGACCTCGGGCGGCAGGGGCAGGCCCATGCGGCGGGCGGCCCATTCGATGACCTCGTCGGCGGGCGAGGGCTGGTCATCGCAGAGGGTGTAGGCGCGGCCGGGGTGGGGGCGGGCCATGGAGGCGGCCAGCCCGGAGACGACGTCGTCGACATGGATGCGGTTGAACACCTGACCGGGCTTGCGCACCAGACGGGCGCTGCCGTCGCGCAGCTTGTCGACCGGGGACCGGCCGGGACCGTAGAGGGCGGGCAGGCGGAAGACCTGGACGGTCAGGCCCATGCTCTGGCCGGCTTCCAGCCATTCGGCCTCGGCCCGCACGCGACGGGCGCCGGTCAGGCTGGAGGCGTGAAGGGGTTCGTCCTCGAAGGCCCAGGCGCCGGCGCGGTCGCCATAGACGGCGCTGGACGAGATATAGCCGATCCAGTCGGGCCAGGCGCCCGAGGCCGACAGGGCCGGGATCAGGGCCTTGAGCCCCGGGCAGCCGGTGGGCTCGGGCGGGGCGGTGACCAGCAGGGCCTGCACCCCGGCCACGGCGGCCTTGAGGGCCTCAGGGTCGGCGGGATCGACGGCATGGAAGCCGCCGGCGGTCAGCTGGTCGCGGGTCTCCGCCGCGCGCGAGGTCAGCCAGGCGGTGCCGCCCCGGGCCAGGACGTCACGGCCGACAGCCTGTCCCAGCCAGCCGCCGCCGAAGATCAGGATCGACGGGGTCTCGCGGGGACGGGATGCGGTCACGGCAGCCGGTCGGATCAGGCCGTGCGCAGATGGGCGGCGGCGGTGGCCGAGACCACGGGCTCGGTCTTGAGCGCCTCGGCCCGGCGGGCATTCCAGCTGGAGACACAGGCGATCTTGGAGGTGTCGGCCCGGTCGGCATAGCGACGGGCGATCTCGGTCACCTCTTCCATCAGGCCGTGGGCGAGGGTGATGGGCTTGAGGCCCAGATCGCGGAACTGGTCATTGGCGACGACCAGTTCGTTCTCGTCGGCTTCCTGACGCGGATTGGGGACGTTCTGGACCTCGGCCCCGGCCATTTCGGCGACGGTCAGGGCCAGGTCGCGGACCCGGCGGCTCTCGGTCATCTGGTTGAGGATCTTGACCCGGTCGCCGGTCTTGGGCGGGTTGTTGAGCGCCAGCTCGACGCAGCGGACCGTGTCCTGGATGTGGATGAAGGCGCGGGTCTGGCCGCCGGTGCCGTGCACGGTCAGCGGATAGCCGACGGCGGCCTGCATCAGGAAGCGATTCAGAACCGTGCCGTAGTCGCCGTCATAGTCGAAGCGGTTGATCAGGCGCTCGTCCTGGCGGGTTTCCTCGGTCTGGGTGCCCCAGACGATGCCCTGGTGCAGGTCGGTGATCCGGACGCCGTCGTTCTTGGCGTAGAACTGGAACAGCAGGGCGTCCTGGGTCTTGGTCATGTGGTAGATGGAGCCGGGGTTCGGCGGGAACAGGATTTCCTGCTCGGCCGGGCCGAAGTCGGTCTCCACCGTGACCTTCAGATAGCCTTCGGGGATGCGCAGGCCGGCGGTCGTATAGCCATAGACGCCCATGGTGCCGAGGTGGGCGAGGTGAACGTCCAGCCCGCTTTCGACGATGGCGGCCAGCAAATGGTTGGTGGCGTTCAGATTGTTGTCGACGGTGTAGAGCTTGTGCCGGGCCGACTTCATCGAATAGGGCGCGGCGCGCTGTTCGGCGAAGTGGACGACGCTGTCGGGCGCGAAGTCCTTGATCAGCGCGACCAGCCGGTCGAACTCCTTGCCGACCGTCATATTGACGAAGCCGATGTCCTTGCCGGAGACGGCCTTCCAGGCCTCGATCCGTTCGCCCATCGAGCGGATGGGGGTCAGGGACGAGACCTCCAGCTCATTGTCGATGTTCCGGCGCGACAGATTGTCGACGATCGTCACATCCCAGCCGCGGGCCGACAGGTGCAAGGCCGTGGGCCAGCCGCAAAAACCATCGCCCCCGAGAACCAGAACTCGCATCGACATATATACTCCTGCAATCGCGGACCGGGTCCGCGGTGACCTGACTAAAGCAAGGGGACGGTGATCCCAAGCCCGAAGGCGTGTGCGGAACGGCTCAGGCGCGCAACAGTTCGTTGACGCCGGTCTTGGCCCGGGTCTGGGCATCGACCCGTTTGACGATCACGGTGCAGTAGAGGCCGGGGCCGCCGTTCGGGTCGGGCAGGGTGCCGGGAACCACGACGCTGAAGGCCGGGACCTCGCCGCGGAAGACCTCGCCGGTGGCGCGATCGACGATCTTCGTCGAGCCCGACAGATAGACGCCCATGGCCAGGACCGCGCCCTCGCGGACGATGACGCCCTCGGCGACCTCGGCGCGGGCTCCGATGAAACAGCCGTCCTCGATGATGGTGGGATTGGCCTGCAGGGGCTCCAGAACGCCGCCGATGCCGGCGCCGCCCGACAGGTGCACATTCCGGCCGATCTGGGCGCAGCTGCCGACGGTGGCCCAGGTGTCGACCATGGTGCCCTCCTCGACCCGGGCGCCGATGTTGACGAAGCTGGGCATCAGGACGACGTCGCGGCCGATGAAGGACCCGTGACGGGCGACCGCCCCGGGCACGGCGCGGAAGCCGGCCGCCTCGAAGCGCGCATCGGTCCAGCCGGTCCATTTGACCGGCACCTTGTCCCAGTAAGGCCCCGGGCTGGAGTCGGGAGTGCCGGCACCGGCGTTGGTGGCCAGGCCCGTGCGGACATTGGGGTTGAGGCGGAAGGACAGCAGCACGGCCTTCTTCAGCCACTGATGCGTCGTCCAGGCGCCGTCCGCCTCGCGCGAGGCGACGCGCAGGGACCCGTCGTCGAGACCGGCCAGGGCATAGTCGACGGCGTCGCGGATCTCGCCGGTGGTGGCGGTGGAGACCGAGGCGCGGTCCTCCCACGCCTGTTCGATCACGGACTTGAAGTGGGCGGGGTCGCTCATGCGGCCTCCTTGAGGGCAGTTTCGGTCAGGAATTCGAGCAGGTCGTGGGTATGGTGATCGACCCAGTCGCCGATCTCATGGCCATGGCCGTCGCCGACCAGCACCGTGGTCATGCCCAGCGCCTTGGCCGGGGCGAGGTTGCGGGGTGTGTCCTCGAAGAAGACGGCGCCCTCGGGCTCAATGGCGTGGGCGGCCATGAACCGCCGGAAGGTGGCGGGGGCCGGCTTGGGCACCAGATCCATGTCCTCGATGGCGAACACGCCCTCGAAGGCACCGGTGATGCCGATGCGCTCCAGCACGCGGGCGGCGTGATAGCGGGCGCCGTTGGTCAGGACGAAGCGGCGCCCGGGCAGGCGGCGCAGCACCGCGTCCAGATCCGGATTGGGCTCCAGCGAATCCAGCGGCACATCGTGGACCTCGGTCAGGAAGGCCTCGGGGTCGACGGCATAGTTGGCCATCAGGCCGGCCAGGGTGGTGCCGTGCTCGTTCAGGAACTGCTTTTGCAGGACGTGGGCTTCGTCGCGGGGCAGGCCGACCGCGGCCATCATGAAGGTGTTGATCCGCTCCTGCACCAGCCGCATGACGCCCTGTTCCCGCGGATACAGGGTGTCGTCCATGTCGAAGATCCAGACACGGGCGCGGTGGAGGTCGACGCTCATTTGGCCCGCACCAGGGTGCCGGCGCCGTGTTCGGTGAACAGCTCGACCAGCATGGCGTGCGGGCGGCGCCCGTCGAGGATGACCACGGCCTCGACCCCCGCGCGAATGGCGGCCATGGCGGTCTGCAGCTTGGGGATCATGCCGCCCGAGGCGGTGCCGTCGGCGATCAGGGCCTCGGCCTCGGCGAGGGTCATCTGGCGGATGATCTGGCCGTCCTTGCCCTTGACCCCCTCGACATCGGTCAGCAGCAGCATGCGTTTGGCGTTGAGGGCGCCGGCGATGGCGCCGGCGACCGTGTCGGCATTGACGTTATAGGTCAGTCCGTCCTCGGCCACGCCGATCGGGGCGACGACCGGCACCCAGTCGGCATCGGATTCGATCAGCCGGGTGATCAGCTTGGCGTCGACGCGGGTCGGTTCGCCGACAAAGCCGAGGTCGACCTCCTGTTCGATCAGGCTGTCGGGGTCGCGTTTGGTGCGGCGGGTGCGCTCGACGGTCAGCAGGCCGGCGTCCTTGCCCGACAGGCCGACGCCGCGCACATCGGCCTGTTTGCCGGCGACGGTGATCCAGTGGGCGATCTCCTTGTTGACCGCGCCGGACAGGACCATTTCGGCGACCTGCATGGTATCGGCGTCGGTGACGCGCAGGCCGTCGACGAAGCTGGACTTCACGCCCGCCTTGTCCAGCATGGCGCTGATCTGGGGGCCGCCGCCGTGGACCACGACCGGGTTCACCCCCATCAGCTTGAGCAGCACGATGTCGGCCGCGAACTGTTTGGCGACGGCCGTCTCGCCCATGGCGTGGCCGCCATATTTGATGACGACGGTCTGGCGGTCGTAATTCTGGATATAGGGCAGGGCCTCGGCCAGGGTCTTGGCCGTGGTCCAGGCGCGGTCTTCGGATTGGCGTTCGATCTCATCCATGGTGCGGGCTCACTAGATCGGATCGGCCGGGAACGGAAGCGGGGGCGTACAGGCTCGCGCGCCTCGTGTGGCCCGCGCGCCCCGTTCACCGTCAGTTGACCGGCGCCGCTCCTGTAACGCTTGTCGTCCGGGATTCCTGCAGTAGGGTGCCTGCTGGATATTCACGCGAGGGACTTTCCCAATGTTCGACTCCCTGTTCACCGGTCGTCAGGCGACCGCGCTTTCGGTCTACGGCGGCACTGGCGGTTCGGGCCGTTTCGTTGAGGACAGCACCGAAAGCGACGCCTATTCGACCTTCGGCGCCATCTCCAGCTACGGTCTGTGCGGCGGCTGCGGACGGTTCCACGGCGCGATCGACGCGGGTGACACGGGCGGTGGGCTGTCGGGCTACCTGAACGGCGACGACCGGGGCGCTTTCGGCGACAACGGCAAGCCTTCGCTGAGCACGACCGACGCGGGTGCCCAGATCACCCGCACGGGTCTGTCGTGGGCGGCAGGCCTGGGGCAGAATGTGACCGTGACCTTCGCGTTCCGGGCGACGCAGCCAGGGACCATGCCCAACGAGACGGGGGGCTTCTCGCAATTCAACCAGGCCCAGATCACGGCCACCCTGCTGGCCCTGCAGTCCTGGGCCGATGTGGCCGGCATCACCTTCCAGCAGGTCACCGACCCGGGCAGCGACTATTCGAACAATGCCACCATCCTGTTCGGCAACTACAATACGGGCGCCGATGGGGCGGCGGCGTTCGCCTATCTGCCCGGCAATGCGGCGACCGGCGCGGCCCAGGGCGATGTGTGGATCAACGACAGCTTTGGCTACAACTCCACGCCGGTGCTCAACGCCTATGGCTATCAGGTGCTGACCCACGAGATCGGCCATGCCATCGGCCTGAGCCACCCCGCCGCCTACAATGCGAGCGCCGGCGTCAGCATCACCTATGAAGCCCATGCGACCTATTTCGAGGACAGCCGCCAGTATTCGCTGATGAGCTATTTCAGCGAAACGAGGACCGGCGGCGACTTCTTCTTCCGGTATTCGGCCGTGCCGCTAATGGATGACATCGCCGCCGCCCAGCGCCTGTACGGCGCCAATATGACGACCCGCACCGGCGACACCGTCTATGGTTTCAACTCCAACGCCGGCCAGCCGTGGTTCACCCCCGACGTGAATGGCAACATGATCTTCGCTGTCTGGGACGCGGGCGGGACTGATACCTTTGACTTCTCGGGCTATAGCCAGAACCAGCTGATCGACCTGCGCCAGGCCGCCTTCTCGAACGTGGGCAACTTTATCGGCAATGTCTCCATTGCCCTTGGTGCGGTGATCGAGAACGCTATCGGCGGATCGGGCGCCGACCAGATCCGCGGCAATTCGGGCAACAACAGCCTGCGCGGCAACGGCGGCAATGACCAGATCGACGGCGGTCTGGGCATCGACACTGTGGTCTTCTCGGGCAACCGCAGCGCCTACACCATCACCTGGAACGGCCAGATCGGCACCGTGGTCGGCCCGGACGGCACCGACACCATCACCAATGTCGAATTCCTGCAGTTCGCCGATCAGACCATCGCCGCCGCCCCGACCGGCGGTCTGGTGGTGGCCGGCGACATCACCAATGAGACCATCAACGGCTCTGCCCTCGCTGATGCGATCGGCGGCCTGGGTGGGAATGACACGATCAACGGCCTGGGCGGCAACGACACCCTGGACGGCGGCTTCGGCAATGACATCCTGAACGGCGGTGAGGGCAATGACACCCTGATCGGCGGCCAGGGCACTGACACGCTGAACGGCGGCAATGGCTATGACATCGCCAGCTATGCGACCGCGATCGGCGGCATCACCATGAACGGCACCGCGGTCACCGGGGCGGCGGGCAATGACACCCTGATCAGCATCGAGGAGGTCATCGGCTCGGCCTTCTCGGACAACCTGACCGGCGGGTCGGGCAATGATGTGATCCGCGGGGGTGGCGGCATCGACACCATCAACGGCGGCGGCGGCAACGACCGGCTGTATGCCGGAACCCCGGCGACAGAGGCCGCCCCCGACATCGTCAAGGGCTCCGCAACCGTAAACAACAGCATCGCCACGGCGGTCTCGCTGGCGGGCGCCTTCGACGTCGAGGAGAATTCGGCCATCGCCAACTCGACGATCATCCCGCATGCGACCGTGCGGGCCACGTCCCATGGCGGGCTGGAATATTACGCGGTCACGGTCACGGCGGGTGAACAGGTTACCTTTGACATCGACTCCGCCAGTTTTGACACGGTCCTGCGTCTGATGGACGCCTCGGGCACGGTCCTGGCCACGAACGACGACGCTGATCCCTCCGATGGGCCCACCACGGATTCGGGATTGACCTTCGGCTTTCCCCAAGCGGGCACCTATTACATTCAGGTGTCGCAGTGGGCCAGTGGCGGCGGGGCATCCCTGACCACCAACCCGCCGCCCGCGGGGGGCACCTATACGCTGCATGTGTCGGTCCCCAGCGCCCCGCCGGTGGCACCGACCCTGCAGGGCTCCATCCTGGACGGCGGCGCGGGTGACGACCAGCTGTTCGGCAGCACCGGCCCCGACCAGATGTACGGCGGCACGGGCAATGACACCTTCACCGTCAGCGGCCAGAACGACCTCGTCTTCGAGATGGCCGGTGAGGGCTACGACACCATCATCGCGTCGACGGGCTTCTACCTCTACGACAACATCGAGGCGCTGACGCTGGCCGCGGCGGCGGGCAATGGCTTCGGCGTCGGCAATGCGCTGGACAATGTCATCACCGGCAACACCGGCGACAACCTGCT